>JBBRNL010000006.1:0-252872 GCA_038230335.1 Chthoniobacterales bacterium
CGCGCTCGGAGATCGCGATCCACCTTCGCTCATTCCATAGCCCCGGGAGCTTTCCGGGTTGGTCATCCGGAGCTCACCGTGTTTAATTCACGTCGCATCACGGGCCTATAGCTCAGCGGTTAGAGCAGGGGACTCATAATCCCTTGGTCCCAGGTTCGAATCCTGGTGGGCCCAGAAATTTCGCATTGCAGATTTCGTCCGGCGGAATTGGGATGTCTGAAGTGCTTCGTGCTTTTACCTCCTCACTTCAGCTGTTGCTGCTCAGCGCGCTCATTCTCATCCCGCGCTGCGCGAACCATGAGCAGGTCTTCCATGGCGGAAACGTCTATTTCACGGACGCGGACTGTTACGCGCGCATGACGCGGGTGCGGATGTGTCTGGCTCATCCGGGATTGGTCGTGCGCCATCATGACTTCGAAAACTTTCCGCAAGGCGTAACGCCCCACACGACTGCGCCGCTCGATTATCTCATTCTCGCCTTGTCTATTTTGCTGGCTCCATTCACCTCCCATGCGCTCGACCTGGCCGGCGCGATCATCTCGCCGCTGCTGGCCCTGGCCGGCGGCTGGTTTCTCTGGGGATGGGCGCGCCAAATGAAATTCCGTTATGGCTGGCCCATGCTCGTTCTCTTCGCGATCAGCCCTATTCTCGTTCATGGCACGGAATTGGGACGCCCCGACCATCAATCAGTCTTGATCGTTCTTCTCACGATCGTCTTTTGTGCCGAATCATATCTGATGGCCGAGCCGTCGCGCGCTTGGAGCATAACGGCGGGATGCGCCTGGGGCCTTGCTCTGTGGGTATCCCTTTACGAGCCGCTCGTCCTCCTTGCTTTTTTCCTTCTCGTATCTTTGATTCTGCGGGACACGGCTGGGTCCGGGATTTTGGGCAAACGCCGCCGCGCCGGTTGGATCTGCTTTCTAATCCTGATCGCGCTCGCACTGGCGATCGAGCGCAGAGTTCCGTCTTTCGTAAGTCTTGCCGCAGATACATTCGTTAGGAATTGGACGCACAGCATTGGTGAACTCCACCCGGTGCCTTTCCTGAGCGCAGTCTGGCTGCGGTGGGCCGGATGTCTCGTGGTGGTCACGCCATTGCTCGTTTGGCTGCAGCGAACAGAGTTGTTGGCCGAGCCGACGCGCCGCCGCCAAATCGTTCTCCTTCTCAGTGTGTTAGGCGTAATCTTTTGTTTAACGATGTGGCAGGCGCGCTGGGCCTATTTTTTTGTGTCCGTGTTTTTGATAACGCTGCCCGCGTTACTCGAACCATGGCGGTCGCGCTCCGTGATCTGGGTCATCTTTATTCTTTCACTCTGGCCGATCGCGCGCGAATGGGATGAGAAACTATGGCCTAACGAAGTGCAGCTCGGCCAACGCGCGTCCCAAGAAGTGGAGCAGGTGAATCTGCATGAGCTTGCCCTGGTCATGCGATCAAGCGACCTCCATCCGTTTCTGGCGCCCTGGTGGCTGGCCCCGTCCATCGCCTACTGGTCCGGCCAGCCGGCCGCCGCTGGGAGCTCTCATGAAGGCGTGGCCGGAATCGTCGCGACGGCTACGTTTTACGCAAGTGACGACCCACAAAAAGCACGGGAAATTGTGGAGACCAGGCAGATCGACTTCGTCCTGAGCTATGATGCCGATCGGGTCGCGGAAAGTTGCAGTCAGATTCTGGGCCAATCTGTATCCGAGCACGCCCTTTGCTACGTGCTGGACCGTGCCCCAGCTAACTCACCCCGGTTTCTGGTTTTGGCCGCCCAAAACCCGACCGGGAAGCTCTTCCGGGTTGGGAATAACCGGTGAAAAACTTGGGGGTATCCTCAGGGATTCCGTTGACATGGCGGACCCTGGTGACAATAATACGGCGTGTTGAAAAAATTCATCCCGCAGAAGCCGATGTCATCTATCGGAGAAGGATCGCTGGTTTCGGGGACCGAAGAAAACACCCGTTCTGCTTACAGCGAACAACCTAGAGCATCACAAACAACTGACTATCAAAAAACTATGGCTGAACATTCCGGCAAAGACATCCTGTCAAGCGACGTGGAAATTAAGGGATCAATTAAATTTCAAAAAGAGCTTCTGATCGACGGTAAAGTCGAGGGTGAAATCAATTCTGAGGGAGTTCTGACGATTGGTGAAAACGCCGATATTCGTGGAGAAGTCAAAACGAAATCGATTACGGTTTTCGGAAAAGTTCAGGGTAACATCACGGTCACGGAACGCTGCGAGCTCAAATCGAAGTGCATCCTGCAGGGTGATCTGAAGGCGGCCCGACTCGTCATCGAAGAAGGCGCTACCTTTATCGGAAAATCAGAAGTCACGAGCGGTATGAGTGTGACCGCCGCGAAATCTTCGGGCAACCGTCCTGAAATTGTGCGTAACGAGGAGCCGTCTAAACCGGCCTTCGCCGCGCGATCCTAGAGGAAGGTTTTTAGCCGGCTGTTACAGTGGGAAAACCGTCGCCTGCTAAAGTTAGTGTGGAATGTCCACACTGCGGCTTTAAGCAGATGGATTATGCGGCGGCGAAAAGCACTATGTGCCGTCAATGTGGACGGCATTTTTCGCCCACTGATCCGAAACCCGGACTGCATCTTCGGACCAAGGAGCCGACGGCTCCGGCCGCGGAACCGACCGGATTCCGTAAGATCGAAAGCCTTTGGGGACGCCAACGCAGTCGCCTCGTAGCCTGCTTCGAGTGCAAGCGGAAACATGAGGTCAGTGATGCCGCTACGTCGACGAATTGCCCAGGTTGCAGCGCTCACATTGATCTGCGCGATTATAAGATAGCGACCCCGTTCAGTCGGTCCATTCGAACCCGCGGTGAGATTCACCTGACCGCGAAAGGAGATGTGAGCAGCACCAGCGTCATTTGCCACTCGGCCATCATCGAAGGAAAACTTCGGGGCAACTTGCAGTGCGAGGAATCGGCCACCATAAATTTCATCGGTAAAATCCCCGGCCGACTGACCGCAAATTATGTCTGCGTCGAACGCAAGGCCGACGTGCAATGTTACCGGCGTGTTACGGTTGGCAGTATCGATATTAAGGGTCGCATGTCGGGCGAAATCATCGCTACCGGTGCGGTCAATATTCATAAGACAGGCGTGCTCGACGGAAATGTCACAGCCAAGTCGTTGACGATCGACCAGGGCGGAATCTTTTCGGGTGGTCTAGTCATTGGCCAGGGCGATTTGAAGCAGGCCGAATTACTCCCCGAATCGAAACCGGTTGTGGAAGACGCCGCGGCGACAGCCATCGCGCCGGCCACCCCGCAGCCGCTCCCGGCAACTTAGTTGCGGCGTTGAAGCGCAAGCTGCATCTGCGGAGCCCGTACGACAAGCTGGGCGGCTATGTTCATCTGCCGCGCCTTATAGACAAGGCCAAACTGCACCGCGAAGGTTTGCTCAACGGTTATAACTACAAGACGGTGGGCTTCGATAAACATCTGCTCGCTTTCCTTAAGCTCGATCCCGATGCGTTCGAAGAAGCATCTCATCGGCTCGAGACCGATTCCAACATCCTGCATTGGGTGACGGAACATGCCGTGCCGCATCCGGACGAAGCAATCGAGGAGTGGAATCAGGCCATGATTTCCCGGCACCCTGACACGGCCGCAAAAAAGGCGCGCTTCCTCCACTTTTTGAAGGAAGCAGGTGGGGAAGACCGGAAAGATATCCGCACCTACTTTGATCTGATCGAGTTCGACGAAGGCCGGGTGAAATAACCGGCCGGGTCATCGTGCGGCGATACCGTCGCCGCCGTTCCTAGACGAACTGTTGAAAGAGAGCGTTCGCCTCCTCCAGTGTCTCTTTGCTTCCGATGTCCAGCCACAGGCCCTTGACCTGGAAGGTATTGACTGGCTTCCGCGTGTGGAGCCATTGCAGGAAACGTCCGGGTTGATCGGGATTATTACCGGCGGCCAGATAAGTCGTGAGCAACGAAAGCACTTCGCGCGAGTAATAGTAAAGGGCAATTGCCGCCAGCGTGTTCGTTGGCTTGGGCGGCTTCTCCTCAAAATGGGTAATCAGTCCATTCTCATCGATTGTGACGTTGCCGTATTTCTTGATCGCCTCCAGACTGCCGACGTCATACACGGCAACGGTAGCCTGCTTATCCCTGGCAAATGCCACGAAGTCATCCAGAGGTTCGCTGAAAAGATTGTCCCCGGCCACGACCAGCAAATCTTCCGTCGCGACATTTTCCCGGGTCAGAACCAGATTGATGTCTCCGATCGCGCCCAGCTTGTCGCTGTCGCTGGTCGATCCGTCATTAACCACTTTGAACGTGAACCCGGGCTGCCGCTGCGCGTAGCCGTTGGCCCACGCTTGAAAGTCCGAAGCAAACTTGACGTTTGTGACGATGTAAATCGTTTTCAAGTCTGGCACCGATTTAAGATGATCAACGATCCATTCGATCATTGGCTTTCCCGCAATGTCGAGGAGCGGCTTGGCTTTGGTTAAGGTCAGCGGATAGAGGCGGGTCGCATACCCCGCCGCGAGAACGAGAACATTCATGGGTCTGGATCTGATGATTCTGGGAGATTGATGCGCGCTGCCGGCGGCTGCGCGCCGAGCGTTGCCGGTTGGATTTTAATCGTTCTTTTCGTCCGACAACGTAGCGCTCTGCAAATCTTTCTGCAGCGCAGCGATTCGGCTGGCGTCCATGATCTTGCCATGGCTTGCGCTGTCGGTCACGTAGAACGTGTCCATGGCCGCGCCATTTTGTGTGCTGATGCGCGAAAGAATCATGGCCACCCCGCTGCGGCCGAAGCACTCGAGCAGATCGTAGAGTAAGCTAACGCGATCGGCCGTTTGTACTTGGATCAACGTGTAGGCCGGATGCGCCTTGTTCTCGATCGATATGCGAGTCGGGAAAGTCATCTCGGGCGACGGCTGCAATCGCATTTGCCGCCGTGCTTTATCGATCAGAGGAGAAAAATCGAAAGTTTGCTTGTGCAGGGCGTGCTTCAGGGTTTCTTCGACCAGCTTGAAATCGCGCTGATCTGTCACCGCGCGCCCTTTCGTGTCGCATACATGGAAAACATTGAGGACGGTGTGATCGCCGCGCGCGAACGTGTCGACGCTCAGGATGTTGATCGGGACCACGGAAAACGATCCTGCGATCTTGGCCAGAAGCTGCTCCCGGTCCCAGGTGTGGAAGGCAACAATCGTGTGACCCTGTTCCGGAAAAGGATCCCAACTGACCGCCGGCGTCAGCGTCTCGTCGCCTTCCGTCATTTCCAGAAAGGTCCGGAACAGTTTAATGTGCCGGACTATTTCCGGGGCTTCGTTCCCGCGAAAGTAAGTGTCCGGCATAAAATCGAAGTGGGTTTCAATTTCATCACCAAAGTCGGCCGGCAGTGCCTCCGTAATCGTCGCCTGCAGGGTGGCGCGTTCGATCGTGACCTGGTTGTAGTACGATTGTTGATCGGCCAGATACTTTGTCGTGGCATGATACAGCTGCCAGACGAGTAATTCCTTCCAATCCGACCACGCACTGGCCCCCGTCCCTTGCCCGTCGGCCAGGGTCAGAAGCATAAGGGCGTTTAAGTTGCGCTGATGTTTCACGAAGTTAGCCAACTCCACGATGGTGGCGGGATCGTCCAGATTTCGTTGTTGCGCAATGTTTGACAGAGTGACGTGGTGATCGACCAAAAGGATGAGCGCTTTCCGTTGCTCGGATGACAACTGCAGGCGCGACGCGATGCGCTGGGCGAACACGGCACTCGCTTCGGAGTGGGGGCGCGCGCGGACCGCTTTGCCCGTGTCGTGCAGAAGCAGTGCGAGGTAGAGAACAAATGGATCCTCCAGCTCTTCGAATAACCGGCGATAGGCGGCGAACTTCGGATCCGTCGTGCGAAAGACAGCGTCCAGTTTGTCAATACAGAGGAGCGTGTGCTCGTCCGCGGTGTAACGATGGAAAAACTCGTGCTGGACCAGGCAGGTGAGTTGGCCGAACTCCGGAATGTAGCGGCCCAAAAAATCCGCCCGATGCATCATGCGCAAGACCCGTCCGACTTCTCCTTTTCTCGAGAGCATTGCGATAAACATCTCCCGTGGAACCTTCGCGTACTGATAGGTGCGGGTAACCTGACCAAGCCGGCGCTGCAGGAGATCCTCAAGTTCAGGACTGAAATCGAGCTGTTTCTCCTGAGCCAGCTGGAACAACCGCATCATTTGAGTGGGATCCTGCTGGAACAAATCACGCCGGTTCGTGTGCAGTCGGCCGTTTCGGACCAAGAACGCCTCGAGGGGCGTCTCGGCGACACGCCGCAGAGGCAGAAAGCTGAAGAGCGACCGGGTGCGGCTGGTCGCATATCCGGCCACGAACTGCTCGGTAATGCGCTCGGTGACTCGGAAAATATTGCGCGCATGCCCGTAATATTCGCGCATGAGAGTCTCGCTACTCAACTGTCCGTCTGGCGCAGAGTAGCGGAGTCGTTTGGCAATCTGCTCCTGCATGTTCAAATGCAAGATGTCGTTAGCTCGACCTGTCGCGTAGTGTAAATCGGTTCGCAGTCGAAGGAGGAAATCGTAGGCTGTTTCAATCCTTCTGCGATCGGTTTCACTGAGCCAGTTTTTGCCAACTAAATGCGTCGTAGTCAGGGCGCCCTCCTTGAAATGAGTCATCCAGAGAAGGTTCTGGTAATCGCGCAGTCCACCGCATCCGTTCTTCAAGTTGGGTTCCTGCATGTAGACGCTGTCGCCAAATTTGTTGTGTCGCGTCTCCTGATCCTGCATGCGCATCTCGAAATACTCGCGTTCGTATCCAACGACGCATTTGGCCAGAAATTGTGCGCGGAATAGGCCAGCGAGTTTCTCATCACCGGCCAGGTAGCGAGACTCGAGCATGGCCGTCTTCGTCAACATGTCGCGGTTGGCCTGCGCGATTGCATCTTTGATCGAGCGCGTGGAATGGCCCACCTTGAAGCCCACATCCCAAAGCGAATAGAGGATCTGCTCCACGATCTGTTCCAGATAAGGCGAAATCTTTCCCCGGCTGGGACCGTGCAGAAGCATGACATCAACGTCGCTTGATGGATTCAGTTCGCCGCGGCCATAGCCGCCGAGAGCGATGAGGGCCAGTGGCTGGCCGGCCGCACCGGCATGACTCCCGGCCGCCGCCACGGCCGCGGCAAAGACGTGTCGCAACAGGACGTCGACGAGTTCCACTCGAAGCGTGCAAATCTCCCGCCCGCCGCCGCCCGCCTGGTGTTTTAAACGAAGCCGGTGCTCCTCGATCTTGAGAAATTTTTTGTAGAGAGGAAGAACTTCCGTCGGACGTTTTACGCCAGCGGCAGCCAACTGGTTTTCGGCATGGGCTAGAACCTGTTCCAGGTGGCGAGACATTCGATTCTCTATTCTCGATTTCCGCCCGCGAATTGCAAACGGGGCGTGGCCGCAGGCAGGTAGGGGCGATTCAGCCGAGCGTCAGTTTGGAGAAAGGCGGTTGGGTCAATCGCCCCCGCCCGGGCTCGTTAAAGCTCGATGGCGTAGCGCTTCAGCTTGTTGTAAAGCGTGGGGCGCTGAATCCCGAGAAGCTCCGCCGCTTTTTTCTTATTGCCGTGGCACTGCGCCAGAGCTTCCAGAATGGTGCTTCGCTCCACGTCGTCCAGACTCTGCACTCCCTGTCGCGCGGAGCCCTTCCGTTCCGTTTGCTGTAACGCCGTTGGCAGTCGCACTTCGGCGGGTAGTTCCTTGATCTCAATCATGTTTTGCCTTGAAAGCACGACCGCATATTCGACCGCGTTTTGCAGTTCCCGCACATTTCCGGGCCAGGAGTAATCGAGGAGTTTTTGGAAGGCATCCGGCGCGATGGCGGGCTCTTCTTTGCCGAGCTGTTGGGAGAACTGTTTAACGAACGCTGCCACGAGCGGTGGAATATCCTGCTTGCGCTCGCGCAACGGGGGTACTTCGATCTGAAACGTGTTGAGCCGATAGTAAAGGTCCGAACGTAATCTGTTTTCGGATAAAGCCTGCGGGATCGGGCGATTCGTGGCGGCGATGACGCGAAAATCGGCCTTCAACACTTTTGTGCTTCCCAATGGCCGGTATTCGCGCTCCTGCAAAACTCGCAGGAAACGCGTCTGCAAGTCCGGGGGCATGTCTGAAATTTCGTCCAGGAACAGGGTGCTCCCGTCCGCCTCCGCGATCATACCGGGGAAGTCATTCATCGCCCCGGTAAAAGCGCCTTTCACATAACCGAAAAGTTCGCCCTCGATCATCGCTTGCGGGAAGGCTGCGCAGTTCAATTTCACCATGATCTTCTCGGCGCGGCGACTCCGTTGATGAATGGTATTGGCAATCACTTCCTTGCCGACACCGCTTTCGCCGGTAATCAGCACATTTGCATCGGAGGGAGCCATCGCCGCGATCAGCTCCTGAATCTGCTGCATGACTTTGCTCGTGAAAATCGGCCCCGATCGCGTCTCGGCAATCTCGAGACGTTTTTCCAGTTGATGAGTCTTCTCGCGCAATTCGGCGGTCTCGCGCAACAGTGATTGTTTTTCCAGCGCCTTGTCGACCAGGCTCAAAAGTTCTTCTGGTGCGTATGGTTTGCTAATGAAGTGAAAGGCTCCGCGCTTAATCGATTCGATCGCGTTATTCAGCGAATCGTGGGCCGTCAAAATGATGACTTGGATGTTGGGGAAGTCGGTTTTGATCTGGTCCAGGGTTTGCAGGCCTTCCGCATCGGGCAATTGCAAATCTAATAAAACGAGGGCCGGGGATTTCGTTCTGAGCAGCTTCAGACCCAGACTGGCCGTCGCGGCCGTCTCCACCTGATAACCGCGCCGCCCCAGAAGGGCCTCCAACGTCAGCAGAATGGGTCGCTCGTCATCGACGATGAGGATGCGATGGTTCTCCGTCATGCCCGCAGCGTTTGGATCGTTAACTTTGTGATTCCGCTCTGATCCCATTGAATCCCTGCGTTGTGCCCGTCCCCCAATTAATTCTTCCCCGGCAACACCGGTATCGTGATCGTTGTGACCAGATTTTTTGAGGCCGGATCATGGTGGGCTGCGAGCTGGCCATGGTGGGACTCTACGATAATACGCGCGCGATTCAGGCCAAGGCCATAATGCCCTTGGGTGATGTTCCGCAGCGGCTCGCGTCCCCAATTGTCGGTCGCCGCCTCGAAGTGCTCCTTTGGCTCGGTCACTGTGAGCACAAAACTGTTCGCGCCGTTGATTGTGGCGCTGACATTGAGCAGCCGGCCCTCTCCATGGCGGGCCGCGTTGGCCAGAAGTTCCTGCACAGCCAAAGGCAACAGTTGAGGATCCAGCTCGACCGCCGCATCCCCGACTTGAACGTCCCAGGCGATGGTCGGCTTGGGCACGGTCGATTCGATTTTCTGGCGGAGGTCTTCCAGAAAATCGGCCGCCTTGTACGACATCAGAGTTGGACGTACATTGGCCATATCGGCGGATAGTTTTTGTAACACAGCGCCCAGCCCGGAAAGCATTCCGCGGAGTCTCTTGATCTCATCCTTCAATTCCGGATCTGTCGCAATCTCTCCGACGTAAGCGGACTGGAGTTCCACAGCGTTCAAGTGGTTACGCAGATCGTGGCTGAGTTGGCGGACGAACTTTACAATCTCGTCCCATGGAACATCTCGCATCTGGTTGGACGAAGCTGCTTCTAAAACCGTCCTTGCCATACGTAGTCAGGTTGATCAGGATCGCGTCTGATCGAGTGAAAATTCGTCATCTCCGGCGTGTTCCCCGGTTTTCTCCCTGATTGCCGGATCGTTAGCCGCAAGATGCTGCAAGGCGTGGAATACATCTTCCGGATCACCGTCTACGGCGCGAGCAATCTCCTCGGACGTCTTGCCCGACGCTGACAACTGTGTGCGGACCTGCGTCTGCAGTTCGAGCAGTTTGGTCGCTGCCTTCTTGCCCGCTTCCACGCCGGGCTGATGATAGGCGTTAATCCGGACAAGCGAACCGTAGAAGCCGACCGCGCGTTCATACAAGGCGATGAGAGCGCCCACCGTGAAGGCGTTCACATCGGGGATGGTCATGGTGATGGATTCGCGGCCGCTCTCATAAAGGGCGCTGCGCGTGCCGCGCAGGAAACCTTGTAAATAATCTCCGCTCGTCACGCCGGGTTCTACTTCGAAGCGAGGGCCATGGCGATCCGTTCGAACTTCGATGAACGTGACAAAGAAGTTAAGAACGCCATCGCGTAACTGCTGCACATAGGCGTGCTGATCGGTCGAACCCTTGTTGCCGTACACAGCAATGCCTTGATGCACGACGTTGCCGTCCAGATCCTGCGCTTTTCCGAGCGATTCCATGACCAGCTGTTGCAGATATTTGCTGAACAGAGTAAGGCGATCCTTGTAGGGAAGAATGACCATGTCCTTCTCGCCGCGGCCGTTCCCTGCGTAATGCCACATCAATGCCAAAAGCATGGCCGCGTTCGTGGCCGTGTCGCTCGACCGCGTCCGTTCGTCCATGGCCGCGGCCCCAGCGAGGAATTGGTCGATGTCGAATCCTTGCAGCGCCATTGGGACCAGTCCGACCGCGCTCATGATCGAGGTGCGCCCGCCAATCCAGTCGTACATCGGGAACCGCGCGAGCCAGGCATTTGTTTCGGCGTATCGATCAAGCTGACTTCCAACACCGGTAACCGCGATGGCCTGTTTTCCGAACGGGATTGAAAGCTCTTTGAATTTTGCTTCCGCTTCGAGCATCCCATTACGGGTTTCTTTGGTGCCGCCCGACTTCGAGATCACGATGACCAATGTCTGGGCGAGCTTGTCGCCCATTCGATCGAGTACGCGGCTGAAGCCGTCGGGATCTGTGTTGTCGAAGAACTGAATGTCAGTGGGATCGCTCGCCTGGCCGAGCGCATCGGCGATGAACTGTGGCCCCAGCGCCGACCCTCCGATCCCAACCAGGAGGAGATGCTTAAACTTCGAACCGTTGCCGGCCTTTGTCTTTCCGCTGTGCACCGCGGCGGCAAATTCCTTGATCCGCTTGTTTGTGTCATCGATATCGGTGCGCAACTCCGCGTTCGGCGCGAGCGAGGATTTACGCAGCCAATAGTGCCCAACCATGCGCTGCTCGTCCGGGTTGGCTATCGCGCCGGCCTCCAGTTCTTGCATGGCCGAGAATGCTTTCTCAACCAGCGGGCGCATCTTGGAAAAGAAATCATCCGGGAACGTCATCCGGCTGATATCGAGGCAAAACCCGAGATCCTCGTAACGAAGAAGATACTGCTGAAAACGCTGCCAAAGCGAGGAGGACGCCATAGCTGCCAGCTTAAGCGCGGACCGCTGTCGGAAGAAGGACAATTGTGGGGGGCTTACTCTTCTGTAGCCACCTCAATCTGTCAGGCATATCCCGGGTTTGTCAGCCTTCGAGGCACGGCAACAGAGTGCCGTGGCTACAGGACGAGAGTGCTGTAGCCGCCTCACTCGGTTGAGGCGTCTTCGTCGCAGGTTAGAGGCGGAGCAAACCGACTACTGTTTCGGCGCAGGTTCGTATTCCGGCTTGGCCATGCCCATCAACCAGTGATCGAACCAACCCACAATGTGCTGGAGCCGCTCCACCCGATGCCACGGCTGGCCCGAGCGGGAAAGCTCGTGTGATTCATCCGGGAACCGAATCATCACCGTGGGAATCTTGCGAAACTTCAAGGCACGGAACATCTGCTCTCCACCCGCCCCGGGCGGGGTCCGATAATCAGCCTCTCCCAGAATAAACATCATCGGTGTCTTTATATTTTTGATATACGAAATGGGCGAACGAGCCTTGAAATCTTCTTCCTGGTCGAAAGGCGGACCCTTGAACCATGACGGCTGGAAAAGTGTGAAGTCGGCCGTGTACCACCAGTCGGTCCAACTCGCGATATCGCGTTGCGCTACGGCCGCGGCGAAGCGGTTCGTTTGGCCGACTACCCAGTTCGTTAGGAGACCTCCTCCACTGCCGCCGGTCACTCCAAGTTTCTTATCATCCACGTAACCGCGTTTGATCACTTCATCGACCCCGGTCATCAAATCTTTGAAATCATCCCCCGGGTAATGATACTGGATGATGTTTCCAAACTCCTGGCCGTACGTGGTGCTGCCTCTGGGATTCGGATAGAGGACGACATACCCCTTCGCCGCCATCCACTGGAACTCGTGCTCGAAAATGTTTCCGTATGCCGCGTGTGGACCGCCATGGATGTTCAGGATGAGCGGATATTTCTTTGTCGGATCGAATCCAGGGGGCTTCTGCACCCAGGCTTGGATGCGTTTGCCATCGAAGCTTTGATAGGAGATCTCTTCCGGCTCGGTCAGGTTCAGTTTGGAAAATAGCGCTTCATTTACGTTCGTTAACTGAACTGGTGCCGTCGCTGCCTTTGTCCGATCAAGTGCAAAGAGGTCGTTGATCCGCGTCGTAGTGGAAACAGTGTAAACGAACGTGGAGCGGTCCGACGCAGCACGAAAGCGGCCGACCGCTTGATTGCCCGAGGTCAGGTCCGTGGCCGCGCCATCGTTTGCATCGAAGGAGGCCAGCACGGTCTTTCCTTCTTTCCCGTAGATCTCGATCAAGCTCCGGCCGTCCGATGTCCAAAGGGGAACGTTTCCCCCCCCACCACGCGGCGCTCCGTTGTCCCCGAAGACGCCGGCTCCAAGATCGTAATCAAATTTAGCCGTCAGATTGCGCGGTTTCGCGTTCGGCGTCAGATCGGCCACCCACAGATCAGTCTGGGTGTAAGAGTTCACCGGTTGCGTAGCCGACCCGACGAAGGCGATCTGTTTGCCGTCAGGACTCAACGACAGATCGTTTGCATCCATCTCAAAAGTGTTGAGCTTGGATGGTTCGCCACCGTTTGTGCTGATCGAGTAAAGTTCGGTCTTTGGTTGATCGTAATAAGGCTCGTCCACGTGCAGGGACGTGAAATAAATCCGGCTGCCATCCGCAGCCCAGACGATCGTTCCTTCATCGAAGTGTCCGAAGGTCAGTTGCTTCGATTGAACCTTGTCATCCGCGTTGCGCGGCGCCGCGACCATCCAGATGTGTTGCGGACGCTTGGGATCGACGTAGCCCTCGTTGTCCTGGCGATAAATGGCATGTGTGATCACGCGCACATCGCTTTCGTGTTCGGCCTCATTCTCGGCCTTCTTCACCGCTGATTCACCTTCGCCCTTGCCCGAATCTGAGGCGCTTCCGGATTTCTTCTGGTTCTTCGTGTCGCTTGGGGTGGGGGATCCCTGCGCCTGCACCGCTGCTTTCAGTTCGTTTTCTTTCTCTTTTTTCTTCGCCTGCTTCGCGAGATCCTCCGCGTTGCTCGAGCTGGTAAAAGCAATGCTCTTCCCATCAGGCGACCACGTCGGGTCGCCCGCGCCTTTCGGCAAATCCGTAAAGGTGAAAGAATCGCCCCCGGTCATCGGCAGGATGGAGAGTTGCGGCGGCTCCGTCTTGCCGTCCTTTTCGTTTGCACGAACAAAGAGAAGATATTTCCCATCCGGCGACCAGCGCGGACTCCCGTCGTGCTTTCCGCTGGTCAGTTGGTGCGGTACTTCTCCTCCCGCCGTCGCCACCATCCAAAGCGAAGTGTCATACCCTTCCTTCTTCTCATTCACCGTCACGCGCACGAGAGCGACGCGTGATCCATCCGGCGAAACCTGCACATCCCCGATCCAAACAAAATCAAAGAGATCTTTTTCCGTGATAGGACGCTTGTCCGCCGCATGAGTGGTCCAGCTCGGCAGGCACGAGATCAGCGCGATGAAAACTAAAATCTTACGCATGCGCTCAGTTAAGCCGAAACACTGCGAGATCAACAGTCGAAACAGGCCCGGCAGGAGATTGGGTCCCACCGACTAAGGAGCGTCGATGAACGACACGGTCGCTGCAGGCGGTTTTACCTTCTTTTTCTTTCCCGGGGTGCCACCGAAACTGTAGCCCGCGCCCGGATTGAGCGTCATGGTTGCGCTCTCGTTCCTTTCCTTCACGTGATCGCCCGTGGCACTGAGCGTCACGGCAACGGAGTTCTGCCCGTTCGGAATGGTCACCGGCCCCGGCGAACTCAAAGTGAAATCTGTTCCAATGGTTGCTTTGCCGCTCATCGAAAAACCAACCGAAATCGGCCGCTGGGTTTGAGCTGAAGCAGAAATCGTAAATATAGCCGTGCCACCCTCGGTCACTGAGCCGGTCGACACCGAAACAGAAATGACCGGGGTCGCTGACGGTATCGGCGCCGGAGTTGGGATTGGGAAAATGCGAACCGTAGAAGGCGTTATCACTGCCAAGGTGTTCTGGTTGGCCACTAATCTTCCCGGTCCCAGCCGAGACGGATTGGGATTTATGTGTTCTCCAATGCTGATTCTGAATTTCTCGGCGAAAGCCGCGGTTTCGTAGGCAATGATCTGATCGTTGCCGTTAAGTCCGTAAAGGGTGTCGTGGAGCAGATCGAAGGCAACGCCTCCCTGTAGAAAGTTGAAAGTGTGCAGGGCTGCAAAATCCGGCAGCGTTTTGAGCTGGGTCATGAAAAACGCTTCGGTCGCGACCATGGTTCCGTTTCGATTGACCGCAGCAATTGATCCGAATAATTGAGCGAAAGGTCCGAACGTGTCGGTCGAAGCGTTGTAAGTAAAAGCATCGGCTTGCACCGCCGACCTCAAGAAGAGAACTGACCCGTCGGCCGATCGGGCACTCGATGTGTCCGAATCCACGTAACCAGGTCGAGCAACCCCCGGGGCGTCCTGCCGGATTCTGATCTGGTTTCCGTAAATCTCTCGCAAGGGCACCCATCCAAAGCCCTCCAGCTCAGTCGTGACAATGGCCTTGCCGTTCGCCGCCATCGCGACATCTCGGCCACCGCTTTCGGCGAAGGCGAGGGGGTAGGGGATTGCCGCCACGTTGCCGGAATTAAGGTCGATTTTCTGGAACATGCCCTGCGCGACTCCTTTAACGTGTTGCGCGACCAGCAGAAAAGAATCGTCCAAGGAGATGTCGATGCCGTTGAGACTTCCGCCCAAGTTGTAGCTTCGATCCAGAACTCCCGAGGCTAGATTGTAGCGCTGAATGAAACCTTCCCAATTGCTGACGTAGAGGTATCTACCCGAGTGATCGAAAACCAGATCGCGTGCCGTCCCAAAACTCGGCGAGGGTGAGGGCGTGGGAGCGGGGATCGGCGACGGGATCGATACCACTTGAATCCCGGTCGCTGTCTCCAAGGCAAGGAAATGGCCGTCGGCGCTGGCGACCAAAGTGCCAAGACCAAAAGGGACGACCCCAGCCGCGATGGGTTGGGCGAGGTCGATGCGAAACAGTTCATCGAAATTCTCCGTTCGGTAGGCGATAATTGCGTCGGCGGAAGTGCTGACCGCGTAAAATGTATCGGACATAGCATCGAAGGCGACGCCACCATCAAGTCTGGAAAAACCGCGGACGTAAGTAAATTCGGGCGCCGTATCCAGCGAGGCCACCGCGTTGACGCGCGTGGCCAAGAGTGAGCCGTCACGATTGACGGCGTGGCTAGCTCCGGAAAAAAACGTGTATTCTGTGGTCGTCGCAGGTCCGAATGCGTTAGTTTCCGAGTCGTAGGTGAAAGCGGGTCCAGACATTGTAGTGGTTTGCAAAAAATAAAGGCGCTTCCCATCAGCGCTGCGAGCCACCTGTGTGTTGCCAACGATCGTTCTCCCGTCATTGCGGGGCGAAACCGCATCGGAGGCCAAATCAATCTGTCGAATGAATGTATTTTGTCCCGTCGTGAACAATGCCAGACCGTTCGAGCAAATGGCCACATCCCATGCCCCATCCGAACTCTCCGGCCCTGTCTTCAGAGGATAGTTGATATTCTTCAGCGAGCCGTCACTCAAATCGAGGCGGTGAACCGCACCTTGTGCGACCCCTGGAATGCCTTGGGCGACGAGCAGGAATGAATCGTCCGACGCAATATCCAGTCCGTTGAGAAGACCTCCGATATTAAAGACCTCATCGATTTGATGAGTCGCCAGATTGTACCTTTCGATCAATCCTGTTAAAGTGCTGAGGTAAAGAAATTGGCCCGAATGATCAAAAACCATGTCCCGTCGTGTTGCTAACGTTGGCGTTGGTAGAGTTGGGGAGGGGATAGGCGAAGGCATTGCAAACAGTCGAACTCCCGAAGGTGTAGTTAGGGCGAGGTAGCGCCCGTCTTGGCTGGCGGCCAGACTTCCCGTCCCGGCATTCTGGTGCTCGCCAATATCGAAGCGGAACAACTCGGCATGAGTGTTCGTGTCGTAGGCAATCAGTTGGTCCGTCGAACTGATCGTACCGTAGAAGACGTCTTTCGTCGCATCGAACGCGACGGGACCATCTAACGCGTTAAATCCAGCAAGGAATTGGTAGCCCGACGAAGAATCGATCGACGCCGCAGCCTCAATCCTCGTGCTCAGAAGCGTGCCATTGCGGTTTACGGCCGCGTGCGCACCGGTCAAATAGTACCTATTAGTGTAAAAGACTGGCCCGAAAGTGTCAGTGGAAGCGCGGTAGGTAAAGATCGGAGCACTGGGGGCTTCCCGTTGCACGAAATAGATGACTTCGCGATCGGCGCTGCGCGGAATCGCGCAATGAGCTCCTACGCCACCAATGTTACCGTTGCCTGCCGGCGCATCCGTTCGAATCGCAATGGAATTGGTGGCAAGATCGATCTGCCGCAACGTTGTTTGCGTCGTCACGAGGGCGAAGCCCCGAGATGTAATGGCAACCTCGGATCCTCCGCCCTCACTCGGATTGGCGAAATCATAATTGATGTTGGTGACACCGCCGCTCCCCAGATCCAGCCTGATGAAAGACCCTGCTGAACTGGTCGTGTTGCCCTGAGCGATCAACAGGAAGGAATCATCCGTGGCGATGTCTAGTCCGGCGAGCGAACCTCCGATGTTATAGGGACTCTCCAATTGACCGGTCGATAGGTTATACGGGCGAACGAACCCATCCGACGTAGCAATATAAAGGCGCGTTCCCGCGTGATTGAAAACCATGCCTGTCCGCGCGGTCACCGGAATCAGCGTAGACTGTGCGCGGCAGGGCGATGCTATCATAACGACAGCAACAAAAAGGACCGCTCCGAGGAGTCGGCGACGGGGGGCGGGCACGACCTCCTATTGTCCTTGAAGTTTTCCTGATCTCAAAGGGAAAAGTTTGAGATAAACGTGATTATTTCCCTTGTGAGTGCCGTTAGACGCCAAGCGCTACATGTGTTCGATGACGTTATCGCCGAACTCCGAGCATTTAATCTCGGTCGCGCCATCCATCAGGCGCGCGAAGTCGTAGGTCACGCGCTTGCTCGCGATCGCTCCATTCAGGCCTTTCAGAATCATGTCGGCGACTTCCGTCCAGCCCATGTAGCGGAACATCATTTCACCGGACAAAATTACTGAGCCCGGATTTACTTTGTCCTGATTCGCATACTTGGGCGCAGTGCCGTGAGTTGCTTCGAAGACAGCATGACCCGTGATGTAATTAATGTTTCCTCCGGGCGCGATCCCGATTCCGCCGACCTGTGCGGCTAACGCATCGCTCAGATAATCGCCATTGAGATTTAGTGTCGCAATCACGTCGAAATCCTCCGGTCGGGTCAGCACCTGTTGCAACGTGATATCCGCAATCGCGTCCTTGATCACGATGCCCCCGCCAGGTTTGCCCATCGGAATTTTGCACCACGGTCCGCCGTCGATCTCTTCCGCGCCGAAATAGGTTTTGGCCACCTCATATCCCCAGTCACGGAACGCGCCTTCCGTGAACTTCATGATGTTGCCCTTGTGCACAATCGTCACCGATTTGCGGTTGTTCTTGATGGCGTAGGCGATCGCGCTGTGAATCAGACGAACGCTACCCGATCGGCTGACCGGTTTAATGCCAACCCCGACCATCACGTCGTCTTTCTCCGGAGCGCCCACTGATTTCCAGAATTCCGCGGCCTTTTCTTTCGTTCCGAAACGGATTTTTGCGAAGGCCTTGGGAAATTCTTTCTCAATGAAATCGAGAATCTTGGCCGCTTCTTTCGTGCCCGCGGCGTATTCGATGCCGGCGTAGATATCTTCCGTGTTCTCGCGGAAGATCACCATGTTCACCTTCTCCGGATGTTTAACGGGTGAGGGGACACCTTTGAAATATTGGACAGGCCGCAAGCAGACAAAGAGATCGAGCATTTGCCGCAGCGCGACGTTCAGCGAACTAATCCCACCGCCCACGGGAGTCGTTAAGGGGCCCTTGATCCCGATTAGATAATCACGAAAGGCTTCGACTGTGTCATCTGGCAGCCAGTTATCGAATTTGTCCTTGGCCGACTGGCCAGCAAAGACTTCGAACCACGAAACCTTTTTCTGGCCGGCATAAGCCTTCTCCACCGCAGCATCAAAAACCCGCTCGCTCGCCGCCCAAATATCCACTCCAGTGCCATCACCACGGATGAACGGAATGACGGGCCGATCCGGCACGGTAAGTTTCCCTGCGGCGATCGAAATCTTGTCGCCCGCGGGCGCAGTGATGTCTTGGTACGGCATAGGGGCTAGACTGTAAGTAGAAAGTAGAAAGTAGAAAGTAGAAGTGGGAGGACGAACGCGGGCGGTTCTGACCCGGAAGCGCGCTTGAGCCGGCTCGCTCCGTCCCAGCAGAAGCTGGGAAAGTTAATCAACACTTTCTTCTCGGTCAAAGGAACCTAAGGAGCACGGGGAGGCACTCTTACGTAGATCACCGATTTGCAGCGGCTTAGCCGTGTCTGGCACAGCAACGGCTTAGACAGAGGCGGTGGCTATGTATTTTCACCCTGGATTACTCAGTAGTTCAGGCCTTTTCCGCCCTTTCACGCCTAAAAAGCGTCGCGATGGTTTTCATCGCAGGGATGCCCTTCCGCCCACTGGAACGGGGTCGGTTACAAGCGATGTCTGCTCCTCGCCTTGAAGATTTAGGGCGAAACGGGAGTCAAGGGCGAACGGGCGCGGTTTTAAGGCTGCTCCTCGCTTTCTCGCTTCTTTCCCTTTCTTCCGCCCAAGCCGCGTCTACGTGGAACGGCGGCGGTGCCGACGGCAATTGGAGCACCGGTGGCAACTGGACCGGGGGAACGCCGACCAGTGCCAACACGACCGACCTCATCTTTGCCGGAACGACTCGACTCGGCACGGCGGGAACACCGCTCAATCAAGACATTGGCACCCCGATGACTCTGAACAGTCTCACATTCGCAAGCGGCGCGGGCGCTTTCTTTCTCGGTGGCGGAGCCCTTCGCTTTGATGGAGGTGCCAGCAGCACCATTACCCAGAGCTCATCCAGCGCGCAAAGTATTGCCAATAACTTTTCCGCCCCGAGCAGCAACTCGACGACCACGATTACTCTGGCCGGCAACGGCACGGGGTTAGTTACTTTGTCCGGCATCATCGCGACCGGGAACGGCCAGCGCGACTACGCTCTCGTCAAAAGCGGTACCGGCACCTTCGCCCTAACCGGCGCGAATACCTATGCGGGCGGGACGACCATCAATGGCGGCACTATTAGCGTCAACAGCGCTTCGAGTCTTGGCACCGGCGCGCTGAGCTTGAACGCGGGCACCCTGGAAATTTCCACCGGATTCAGCACCTCGCGTACGATCACCCTGGGAGACGTGGCCAGCACTTTCCAGATTGATCCATCGCAGACCTACACCGTGACCAGCGCCATCGGCGGCACCGGCGCCCTGAACAAGACCGGCACGGGCACGATGGTGTTGAGCGGCAGTAATACCTTCAGCGGTGGCGCGGTGGTGACCGCGGGAACCTTGCAAATCAGCGCGAACGATCGACTGGCCAATGCCGGCAATGTCACGGTTTCCGGCGGCACTTTCGATCTGCAGACCTTCACCGACACGGTCGGCGCCGTCAGTCTGACGAGCGGCTCGATCATCGGCACCGGTACGGGCGCTTTGACCGGTTCCTCTTACGATGTGCAAAGCGGAACGGTCAGCGCCATTCTCGCTGGCACAGGAGCGTTGACCAAAAGCACTTCCGGCACGGTGACCCTCACTGGCGCGAACACCTACAGCGGAGGTTCGACCATCAACGCCGGCACCGTGATCGTAAACAGCGCCGCCAGTCTGGGTGCGACCAGCGGCGGCCTTGCCCTGAACGCCGGCACCGTGGAAGTGGCCACCGGGTTTTCCACTTCGCGCGTCTACACGTTAGGCAACTCCGCCAGCACGATTCAGGTCGATCCCTCCCAAACCTTGACCATCACCTCCGCCATCGGCGGCACGGGCGCGCTCAACAAGACCGGCACGGGCACGCTCACTCTTAGCGGAACCAACACCTACAGCGGCGGCTCCATCATCAACAGCGGCAGCGTTATTGCCAACAGCGCGGCCAGTCTCGGGGCTACCTCCGGGGCCCTTACCCTGAATGCCGGCACCCTCGAAATCGCCACCGGATACAGCACCGGGCGCACCTACACGTTAGGCAACGCCGCCAGCACCATCCAGGTCGATTCCTCCCAGACCCTGACCATGACCTCGGCCATCGGCGGCACCGGCAAGCTCAACAAGACCGGCGCGGGCACGCTTCTGCTCACCGTCAGCGACACCTACTCCGGCGGCACCGATATCGCCGCGGGCATTCTAGAACTGGGCGGCGACAGCGCGGGTAACGAAAATGCCGGTTCCCTCGGCTCCGGTGCGGTCACCGTCGATACCGGCGGCCAGCTTCGGCTGGGCGGCTCCGGCGGAGCCGTCGTGGTTTACAATATTGCCAACGGCATCACCCTGAATAACGGATCCATCGTCGTCGTCGATGGCGAGCAGCATTTGCAAGGCGCGGTCGCCATTGGCAGCGGCGGCGGCACCCTGACCACGCAATTCAATGTGAAGGATCTGTATCTCGATGGCGGTGTGACCGGTTCGGGCGCGCTTACGATCGACAACCTGGCTCCGGCCAGTTTCGGTGATGGACAGGTCCATTTCAGCGGCACGAACAGCTACTCCGGAACGCTCACGGTGAACGGCGCCTCCACCGGGTTCCACGGCGGCCGTATTTCGGTCGATAGCAATAACGCTCTGTCCAACGCCTCGATTGTCATGAACAGCGGTCGCGATATCAATTTCGCCACGACCGCGCCCGTCTTCGGTTCGTTAGCCGGCTCGGGCAATATCACCCTGACTTCCGGGTTGAACCTCTAGGCCGGGGGCAACAATGCCAGTACCACTTATTCCGGCATCATGAGCGGCGCCGGCTCCCTAACCAAGAGCGGCACCGGCATCTTTACCCTCACCGGCAGTAACACCTACTCGGGGACGACCACGATCAGCGGCGGCACCCTTCTTCTGGCCGGCAGCTCCGGGAGCGCGGCTGGATCCACCAGCGGCATCACCGTGAACAGCGGCGGCACCGTCCAATTGGGTGCGAGCAATCAAATCAACAACAGCGCCACCATGATTTTGAATGGCGGCATTTTCGCCAAGGGAAACTTTACCGAAGGCACCGCCAGCGCCATTGGCATCGGAGCGCTCACTCTCAGTGCCAGTTCCCACATTGATTTCGGCAGCGGCACCGTTGGAATCCTGACATTCGCCAGTCTCAATCCATCTACCTTCACTCTGAATGTCGATAACTGGACCGGCACTCCACGGGTTGTCGGAACAGCCAGCACCGACCGCTTGATCTTCGACTCCGATCAATCGTCGAACCTCAGCGCCTTCAGTTTCACCGGCTACGGCACCGGAGCCTTCGAAATCGCGCTGGGCGGTGGCTTCTTCGAAGTCACTCCTATTCCCGAAGCGAAAACCTACGGCATAGGTTTGGCCGCTCTCACCACTCTCGCCTGCCACCAGGTCCGGCGTTGGCGCAAGCGGGCCCGCAAGTCTGCCGTCCGAGATCAATCATCCGACGTTTAACGCCGGTCAGGTCTTGATGGATGCTCGCACAACGACACAAAAGGCGGACCTTCCCGTCTGCTCCCTGTCGCCGCCTCACTCTGTTGAGGCGCATGGATCGAGGGTCGGCGTCAGCAGTCAGAGGTCGGAAGGCAACTGGCACCTGCCAGGGTTATCCGCGGGAAGAATTCTTGATCCCTATTAATTCTGTGGGGATTTAGGGCTCTTGAATCTGTGGCTAAAAGAAAGAGGATCAGACAGGATTAACAGGCCTTGCTGGATTCCGGAAAGAGAAGGTCGAAAAGCCCCAACGGAAACGCTGGCTGTGAATTGTCCGATCAGCTCTATCCGCGAATGATCCCATCCGCGATATCCATGTAATCCGTAGTTAGAAAGTCTTTGACTGCAAGAGCGACGCGACGCGAGGCCAGATGCGAAAAGTGAACCACAGATACGCGGATGCCACGGATTAGCGAAACCCGGGTCATTTGGCTTGCGTTAGTGGCTTCGTATCGGTCATCAAATGGTCATGCCCCAGCGTCCACGCGTCCGGACAAGACGAGAGAAACCGGCCAAGCCGCAATCTGCCGCCCTGAAAACCAAGGCCGAGATCGTGGCCAACTGGTTTCCGCGTTACACCGGCACGCCCGCTAAAGATTTCGGCAAGTACGTCTTGCTGGTCAATTTCTCCAATTACGTCAGCCGGTTCGCCGAGTGGCACGGCGTCGAAGTGCGCGGTCTCGACCGCCCCATGCCTAACGCCACCGCCGATGGGATCAGCATTCTTAACTTTGGAATGGGCAGCGCGGGCGCGGCCACGGTCATGGATCTGTTGACCGCGATCAAACCCAAGGCCGTGCTCCTCCTCGGCAAGTGCGGCGGATTAAAAAAGAAAAACAAACTGGGCGACCTGATTCTTCCCATCGCGGCCATCCGCGGCGACGGTACCTCCAACGATTATTTCCCGCCCGAAGTCCCGGCTCTCCCAGCCTTCTCTTTGCAAAAAGCCATCTCCACTACCATTCGGAATCACGACAAGGATTACTGGACCGGCACCGTTTACACGACCAACCGGCGCGTGTGGGAACACGACGAGGCCTTCAAGAAATATCTGGCCCGGATCCGGTGCATGGGGATCGACATGGAAACGGCCACGCTTTTCATTACCGGTTTCAACAACGAAATCCCAACCGGTTCGCTTCTCTTAGTCTCCGATCAACCGATGGTTCCGGAAGGCGTCAAGACCGCCGCGACCGACGAAGCGGTCACGGCCCGCTTCCTCGATCTCCACCTGCGCATCGGCATCGATTCCCTGCGCGAACTGATCAACCAAGGCCACACCGTCAAACATTTACGCTTCTAAGCTGAAAGGCTGAGAGGTCAAGAGCTCAACGTCGAATCCAGACGGTAGGGAACGATCGCCCGGTCGAGCGGCAACCAGTCCAAGCTGGTTCCGAGACGCCTTTGGGTAGCTATTACAGCGTCCGAGCCACGTCGAATAAATGTCGCATATGCGACAAAGTTTAGTTAGACAAAAAAACGGATTCAACCTTGGGCGTCAACTTTGAAGGAGTGGAGCTGGCGGGCAGCCTGGCCGAGAACTCGTTGCCGCTTGGCCCAGGCTTTTTTGCCAAGGTAGCGCTTGGGCAGAATGGCTTCAGGCAGGAAGGGATCCGCACTGGCCGCCATCGCCCACGCCTGATGCTCCCGCTCCGCCCAGCGATCTAAGGCTCGCCACGCTTTCGAATCTCTAGGTGTGCCAGTCGGTTTTTCTTTCAAAATCGCAAGGTGTTTACGGTAAAGACCGTCAATTTTTTCAAAATCCCAGGCTCCGGCGACGATATCGTTGTCGGACTCTCCCGCGCAGGGCCGTGCTTCCAGAAGGATGAGACAATTGACGTCAATTTTTCCAGAGCGTAACAGCTCGACCTGCCGGGCGAGTGGTTCCGGTGTAATCCAGAGGCTTTTCTGCAGGTAGCCAAATCCGTTTCGACGCAGATAACGCCTGAGGGCTGCTCGCTGGGCCTGCTCTCGCTTCGGCAGATCGAACGCGACCAAACGCCAGAGCCCATCCCACCGGCGAGTCCAGCCGGCCTCCGGATCGCGCCCACCCAAGGCACGGCAGCGGCCTGCCTCGGTAAGACGATAGACGCGGTCATCATTTGAATGACGCTTCTCTTCAATCCATCCCTTGCGTTCAAGAATCGCCAGTTGCCGCAGAAAACCTCTCCGGTAAGCCCATCCCTCGAAGGACTCGTTCAAATTACGAAAGTTGGGGCGGGTCAGCTGTTCCGCTGACCAGAGAAGGAGATATAGGAACTTTTCAGTCTTCGCCTTCACAGCCTAAGAACAATACCAGGAGTCTGACGCGTCACCGTTTCCTTTTCAATGCTGATCTTTGTCGCATATGCGACAAAGGTCGGAGAGGCTTGAAGGAAGGCGCGGATGGGGTTTATGGAGAATTCCGGCGAGCGGAGTGGGGGCGGAGCCGAGTGGGGGCGCGTTGGTGTTTTCGAAATGCGCGACGCTTCTGTAGATTTAATTCGTCGGGTTGCCGTGCTTGTAATCAGGGACTTGGATTTTGGGAATTCAAGATGGACGCGATGAGAGCGCGTTCTTCGGGGAGAATCTTTTGGGTCGCTAGTTTCTGCGCCTGCTCCAGTGCCTGGTCGCTCCAGCCGTTGGCCTTCAATGCGGCCGCGTAAACAGACGCCGAGACGGCCGAGGAGGGAACACCGGGCATGAACTCAGTAAGAGTGGTGAGGGCGGCTTCGTTCTTGCCCTGTTTCAGCCGAGCCAGGGCAAGTGCGCTGCGTGCGCCGCCATCCCAAGGGTTCCTAAGCAGAAGAGGAACCGTCTCTTCTTCGGCCCTTTTTGCCTCCTGTTCATCCAGAGTGAGCAAAAGCCGTAAATAGATCTCGCGCACCCGAGTGGGATCATCCTCCGGCCATCGGCGCACAATTTGGGTGGCAAAGTCACGAGCCTCGGCGGTCCGTCCCCTAACCTGGGCCAGCTGAAATCGTGAGAGATATGCAAATTTTAATCCGGGTTGCTTTTGAATCAGGCGAGAATAGGCCGCGTCAGCGATTTCCAGTGCCCCCATTTTTTCCGCATAGTCGGCAAGCCCGATAAGGGCGCGAGGCGAATGCGCGAGTTCCAAGGCTCGATACCATTCATTCGATCCAGCGGTAACTTCTCCAAGTTTCGATCGAACAATTGCCAGATACATGTGGGCAAATGCTGGCTCTAAGACGGGATGCTCGCCCAGCAGGAGTTCTTTGACCTCAGGGAGCTGATTAAGCGCGGCTAACGCGTCGATTCTTTCCATGAGTAACTCGCGCCGCCGAAGAGAGCGTTCCAACGGAAGAATTTCCAGCATGGCTTCGAAGCGGCGACGAGAATAAAGCCAGGAGGCTAGTGCGATGAGTGTTTCGTCATCACCGTCTCCATATGATTGGATGCCGACTCGTACGAAGTGCTCCTCTCGCGTGGGCTGCGCTCGGGCGCGCAATTCCAAGGCAAGGGTACGATGAAATGGGCGGGAATTAGGATTACGATCCAACCGATCTGCGATCTCCTCTAACGACAGGGCGTTGATGGTTATGGCGGGCAATTGCACATTGGGCGAGTTATTGGTCGTTTGGGTCAATCGGGTCGGGGAACGTTGCTGCGCGAGCACCGCGAGGGCTTGTGGAGCAGCGGGATCGCTCTCGAATCGCGCGATTTCGAGCAGCCGCTGCGAGGCCTCTTTGCAGCTAGCCGACTCGGGATCATCAATTGAGAGAATGATGAGGTTTGCCCCAAGCTGTTCGCGCGATGTCGAGCGACGATCGTTCAGAACCCGCTCCGCGTATTTACCGGCAGTTCCTTTGTAGCCGCGCAAGGTCGATAATTGACCGGCCAGCAAAAAATCTTGTGGGGTGGGCGCCGGTTGCGCCAGAAGCGAAGCGACCTGCTCGGACGCAATGGTCAACTCGCTGGCCGAAAGCGCTGCCCCGGCGTAATCGCGGCGATCTTCCGGCGAGAGCGCCTGACCCTGGCCGATTTTCTGCCACCATTCCACGGCGAGATCTGCCTGGCCCGTGCGGGAGAGCAGGCGCGCATAAGCCTGGGATACGGCGGGCTCAGTCTGGGATAATTGATAGGCGCTCTGAATCTTTCGGCTCGCTTCGATCCAGTTCTGCCGCGCGATCAGGGTCGTCGCCTCGTGCGCCTGGCGTCTGGCTTGCCAGGCCTTTATCGTTCGGCTGGCCGGTGGTCCGCCGAAAAAAACCAACGGTAAAACAACGGCGATGGTCGCGGCGAGAAATTTGATTCTTCGTCTTCGTCGCGGTGATTGGTCCTGGAACGACGATAAAATACTCCCGGGGGTCGGAACCGGCGGTAAGGGAGGTTCCAGGGCCGCTGCTTTTCGCTGACGCAGTTGCGAGGCGATCGCTCGAGGAGACAACACACGCGGCGGAGGTGGGAGAATGGTCTGGTGCTTGCGCTGGCGCCATGACGCAGCGATTTCGGCGGCGGAAGGCAGCCTTTGCGCAGGCAGGAAATCATGCCGGTCATTGCGCCACCAGGCAGCGATACGGCGCGGGCCTGGCAATCGCGGGAACGGAGGAAGCGCCTCCCACATCTTGCGCAGCGGCCTAGTCAGACGACGAGCTCGGGGCGGGGGCATGGTAACGATTATGCAACAAGAGCGGCCCGGCGAAAAGGGGAAGACTTTCGAAAGCGGAAAGCTGAAGTGGGCGGCGTATGCCCGCTATTAGCTATCGGAGGACCATTCGCTCCCAGCGTGCTCCCGTTCGGCACAGCCTGTAGTCGGTGGTCTGGCGGTCTGTAGTTAGGGGAACCTTCGCAAAAAGAAAAGGGCGGCTGTTAAGGCCGCCCTTCGTGATCAGAATGAAGATTAGATTAAGCGGTTGCTTTTCGCAGCAGGCGCCTACGCTGGGAAACCAACAGTGTGCCGAATACGAGAGCGCCGGCCAGCCAGGTGCCAGGTTCCGGAACCGGCGCGAAGGTCGGAACAATCTCGCCGTTATTCGCAGTAGCGAAGGCGGCTGTGCCGAGTGAAGTCACACCACCATCGCTATAAAAGGTAATCTGGTTCAGTTGCGCAGCAGTTAGCGCAGTTGCGTCCGTGCCGAAGAGAATTTGCTCTGCGCCACCACCGGTCACAGGCGTTCCGCTCCAATTGTAGATGGAAAGTGTGCCGGTCCAGGTCTGGCCATTGCTCGCGAGGAAATGAATCAGATCGGTGCTCGCGAGATCAATGATCGAGCTGGATGCAAGGGCAAGAGCGCCAGCGCCGGCTGTCGCGGTTGTGCCTTGCTGTGTGCTATTCAATTGCAGGGTACCGCCGCCGAGCGAAACCGTGCCGGTGAGGGGGACAATGTTGCTGGCGTTGAGCGCTAAAGTACCGTTATTGACGTTAGTTCCACCGGTATAACTATTCACGCCGGTGAGGATGACTTGTCCGATGGTGGTTTTGGTCAAGGCGCCAGAGCCTCCCAATTTTGCACTGATAGCGCCGAGCTGGACGTCATAGGACGTCCCGGTCAGCGTGCCGGTCGTTCCGTTAATATTGCCGCTAGTCAGCGATACAGCACCGACCGTGTCGCTGTTGGCGCCGATGCTGAGCGTGCCTCCACCAACAGTGACGGCGCCAGCATCAGCCAGCGTGTTCGTTGCGTTTCCGAGAGCCAGTGTTCCGGCGTTCACGTTCGTGCCACCGGAGTAATTATTACTGTTGCTAAGCGTGAGAGTGCTGCTTCCAGCCTTCGTCAGAGCACCTGCGCCAGACACCACACCGTTAAGGGTGAGCGCGGTGACAGTGTTAATTGTCGAGTCGGTGGCGAGGCTGATATTGTTGGCCAAGGTGTTAGTTCCAGAACTATCATTACGAAGAGCGCCCGCTCCGCCCGGGACGGCAACACCTTGTAATGTCGTAGCGCCGTTGCCGTTCAGGGTAATGACAGTTGCGCCGCTTGTCCCAAATTGAAAGGCACCGCTAGCCGTGGTTCCAAGCAGCAGCGTGCCACCCGAACTGACGGCTACACCCGAAGTACCGGTCATCTCGCCTACAACTGACGTTCGTAATACACCTGTATTGATGGTGGTCGAGCCGGTGTAAGCCTTGGCAGCGGTCGCGAAAGATACAGTTCCGGCACCATCCTTTATAAACCCACCAGCTCCACCCATGCTCCCGGTTACCTGCAGCGCTCCTGTCACGCTGGTAACCGCTGTATTGTTTATTATGAGGTCCAACGTGTCGGTCAGCGTGTTGCTGGTACTCAGAACATTAACGGCAGTGCCGGTTCCGTTTATTGTGATGAGCGCATTGGCGACACCCGTTTGATCCAAAATCAGCGAGCCGCCGGCCCCATTCGTCAAAGTAAAAACAAAAGCGGTGTTATTCGTAAGGGTTATCGAGCCAACCGTAATCGCTTGAAGAAGGCTGACAGTTTCCGCCGCAGTAGGCGTAGGAAAAGCCGCACTTGCGCCGATAGCGTTCGGAAAAACGCCCCCGGTCCAGTTCAGGTTGACGTTCCAAGACTGTGCGCCCGCAGTTGGAATGAAAGTCTGCGCAGTGCTCGTCTGCGCGAACAGCGCAAAGCCTAGGCTTAGCAGCAGGGTGACTAAAACTGCGAGTTTTGTTTTCAAGGGGCGCCGGGTGGGTTGGTAAATGTTTTCTAAAGTTTTCGGGCGCCGACCAGCCGCGATAGGCGACGGCGCTGGCTAACGAGGAGCGAGGCCAGGACCAATCCGCCGGCGACCCAGGTACTGGGCTCAGGAAGCGGGACGATTTCAAAGAAGCCGCCACCCAATGCAATTTCCGTAGCGGAAACTCCATTGAAACTGAAGGATGCCAGATTGGTTGCCTGATCCTGATTGAAGATTAGACGATCGTCTATCCCATCCGTGCCAGAGACATTGGTGGGAGCGAAAGCGTTGCTTCCCCAATTGAGAATGGTCAGAACGCCCGCGGTCGGGATCAAACTGGAAAACACGAACGTCCCTCGGCCCCCGGTAGAGAGAGCGTCGAAGTTAAAGGTAGAATTCGCGGTCAAGGTCAGCGCCCCGAGGCCAACCACGCTCGTTCCAGTGAAGACAGCGCCATTGCGGGTAGATCCTACTCCTTCACTCACGGTACCGGTGCCGGAGCGGCCGAACGTTCCGCCGGAGAGCGTGATGCCGGCTGCGTTATTGATGCGATCGAGATTCCCGGATCCAGTTAAAAGCAGTGTTCCACCAGTATTCACCGTCACTGAACTCGTGCTTCCCAGTGCACCCGCCGTGGCGGGGTTTAGCGTTCCTGCGCTAACGACCGTGGCGCCGGAAAACGTATTCGCGGAAGCCCCGTTCAGCGTCACCGTACCAGCTCCCAGTTTCGTGATGCCTTGACCCACCCCCGAGATTACCCCGGAAAAGTTGACCGTCCCAGCCGTGGTGGTCTCTGTGAGATTGACCGGCCCGCTCAAAATGATGGGTCCTGTGAAACTGTTCGTACCGGAGTTCGTTCCTCCGATCGTGCGATTGGTCACAACGTCGCCGGCATTGACATTCACAGTATTGCCGAAAGTCACGCCCCCGGTCCCGCCCAATATCAATGAGGCTGCCGTAGTAGTGGTGCCGCCATTGCCAACGAAGAACGTGGATGTGGTGGTTCCCGGGCTAACATTGATTTGGAGCGTGCCAGCATTGATGTCGGTCTCTCCACTGTAAGTATTCGCTCCAGCGAGGACCAACGTAGTCGTAGCGAGGCCGCCTTTCACGAGATTTAACGTACCGGCGCTGTTTTTGATCACCCCGGAATACGTGTTTGTACTATTCGCCGTGGGAAGATTAACAGTGAGAATATTGGTGCCCGCTCCCGCGTGATCGACTGTCGCAAGTGAGCTGCCGCTTAGTCCGGCGATGGTCTGATCTACGCCGCTAAGGGTCAATGTCCCAGCGTTCATCGTAACCGATGTTCCGGTAGGTAATCGGTCATTGCCGCCAGACAGTTGCAACGTTCCGCCATTTATAGTTGTGGCACCGGTATAAGTGGCGGCGAGCCCTCTCAGGTCCAAAAACCCAGGGCCGCTTTTTACGAGGCTGACGCCGGTGCCGAAGATGTTGGCGTAAATCTCCAGATGACCTGTGCCGCTATTGTTTTGATTAATGAACAACTCGCTGCTGTTGCCGCTGGCGGTCAATCCGCCTTGACCCTGGCCTAGGGTAAAAGAGGTGTTCAGGAAGCCAATGCGCTGAAATTTGGCTCCCACGTTATTGGTGACGAGAATGCCGCCGGAATTGAGCGTCAGGTTCTGGGTGTTGACCACGCCGACGTTACTGTCACTGCCGCTGGCGTTAAACCGTAGCGAATTCAACGTAATGCTGTTGGTGAACGTTGCGTCGTAGCCGTTGTTATCGGTCATGTTGCTGCCCGATCCGGCGCCCGCACCGGACCACCCACTGACGTTATCGAACACAAAGTAGCTCGGAAGAGTGACAATATTATTGCCGCTGTTAGCGGCCCAATCGTTCGTATTGGCTGTCGCCCAGCCTCCCAGGATGCCATTGGTATTTGCGGTGGTGGTTGTGATGCCGTAACCGCTGTTCTGACCGCCCGGAGGGAGATTAAAATTCACCGTGCCCGCAGCGCTGTGGGTGATGCTGCCAAGATTGAGGACCACCGCGTTCGGCGTCGCCGCCTGAAAGACGGCAATGGTGGATCCTCCAGAATTCAAGGTGAGCCCGTTCATCGTTTGGCTCGTGGCGGTGGCGGATTTGCCCGTGACGTTGAACGTTCCGCCACCCATGACCAAAGCCGAACTGCTGCTGATGATGTTGGTTGCAGGTGCCGTCGCGGTATCAAAGTTCAGAGCTAGCGTCCCCTGATTTACGGTCGTGGACCCAGTGTACGTATTGGTGCCGGAAAGCGTCCAAGTGTTCGTACCTGCTTTGAGAAGGCTGGTAGTTCCAGCGCCATTAACAATCGCGCCGCTGATTTCGCCATTGCCGGCAGTGGAACCTTGCAACGTGAGGGTATGCGCACCTGCTCCCGTAGAAGTGTTGGTGCCGCTGAACTTCAAAAGACCGGTACCCGATTGGTCAATGGTTGCACCTCCGGTCGTGCCACTCAGATCGATAATCTTCGTCGAAGTCTCTCCGGTGCCCGTGTAAACGAGCGTGCCAGCGCTAGCAACGCTCCCCAATTTAATCGTTGTTCCTTGCCCCAGATTTCCAGAAACTCCGGAATTTCCGATGCTTGAAACACTCACCTTCCCGGTGCCGCTAATCGTTGTCGCGCCTGTATAGATACTGGTCCCCTTAAGAGTAACCAAGCTGCTATTGGTAGTGACGATTGATAAGCCCCCGCCGAGATCATTGCTCATAACCCCGTCAAAAGTTGCTCCTCCGCTGATCGCACTGGTCAGCGTTAATGCGCCTCCGCCAAGGTCAACTGTTCCGCCGAACTCTATTCCGTTCGAGCCGCTATTGCTGATTGTCTCGGCTGGAGTTGAGAATAAAAGGTTATTGGCAATTTTGTTGGCGCCCGTTAGGTCCGTGCCGGCTTGGATCTGTCCGCCAGAGCCGTTAAGCTGAACGGTGGCCGTACCAAACGCGGCCTTGTTGCCGACGATGATCGTGTTGCCGGCATTTTGCTTAACCGTCCCCGTCAGCGTATTCGCTCCATTAAACACGTATGTGCCCGCGGATGTTCCCAAGGACAAGGTAATGCTGTTCGTGCTTGAGATCACGCCGTTAAAGACAAGCGTGCCCGCGTTGAAAAAAGTCTGAGTCGCCGCGGCGGCAGCGCCAAGTACGATGGGCGCGTCGATCGTGTTAGTGCCTGTAGCGACTCCAGTGATCGCGGCAGTTCCAGAGGATCCCCCGGTTGCGGTAATCGACAGGAGCGTAAGCTTAATCAAGGAGCTAGAGCTGGTGATGTCGTATCCATTACTACCTGCCGTTGAGAAGAGCAGATTATTGATGCTAGCGTTCGCACTGAGATTTGGTTGAGCCGCCATTAGGCCGGTAAATGTAGCGGTGTCGGCAGAGCCCGGAACGCCATTCGGCGTCCAGTTCGTGGCCGTATTGAAATCCGTCCCCGTGTAAAAATTCCACGTCTTAGGTGCCGCCTGTGCGGGCTGGCAAAGCAGACAGGCGAATAGCAAAACGCAGAGCGTAGAAACAATGGGTGATGTACGCAGCGAGGTTTTCAAATCGAGGGGAAGAGGGTTTGGGGTGGGGGAAAAGCTGAAATTAGGAAAGCGGAAAAGTAGAAATGGGGAGAAGGATCGAATTCAAAGGCAAGGCAATGCAGGGGCACTATTAGTGACGGGCCTGATATCACCAATTTTCCGGGGCAGAGTCAATGCAAAATCTTCATAAAAATGAGGGATGAGTAAAAAGAGAAAAGGGGCAAGGGGTGGGGGTTGTGAATAAGTCTTGGGCCGCCCGGGACGCAAGGCGTGGGGGGGCCGGCGGAAAGCTGAGAGCTGAAAGCTGAAAAGCTGAAATTTTGGAGGGGGGCGACGGCGGCGATGACGCCGCCCGGGTTATTAGTGATCAGTTATTGGGGGAGAAGCCCAGGGGGCTTCGGTTATCCGTTATCGGTTAATGGTTATTGAGGAGAGGGTTGGAAAGCGGAAAAGCTGACAACTGAAAGCTGAAATTGAAGATGGCAGCGGATGGGAGGGGAACGGGAAGCGGGGCTTAAGCAGAAAGTAGAATTTAGAAAAAACCAGAACGCCAGACATCAGCGGTCAGACGGCAGCCCCGAAAGTGTTGATTCGTTCGCTTCCCGCTCTCTCCCCTTCGCCCCTCAGGTTGTGCAATCTATGTCGCGGCGTCCCCGCTCGCTCCATTCGGGGGCGTCCGCCAATGGAGAGAACGAGCACGATGAGCGAAGCATCCTTAACCTGGTAGCCGATACGGTAGTCTCCCACTCGGACTCGATAGAGATCAGGGGTGTTAGCTAGCTTGACGCAGCCTGCGGGGCGAGCATTTTGCGCTAGCTCGTCAATCGCGGTGCGCAACCGCCGGTAGAGCGCTTCGTCACGCAACCCGCCAAGGACTTCTCAACTCGTCGGCTGAGAAAAACCGAATTGGGCATCGAGTTTGGCCTTCACTTGTTCCCACGGAAGCGGTTCCTCTGATTCGCCCAGTGCATCGCGAGCGGCTGTCAGATCGGCGGCGTTTTCCAACGTTTCCTGCTCAGCCAAATCCTCAATGAGTGAGACAACGCGCTGAGCGCGCGCGCCTGAAAGATGCTCTAATTTCGCGATGGCGTTAGTGAGCTCGGTCTTGCTCATACCAAAGAGGTTGTCATGCGAGCGCATGTGAGTCAACCGCAGCGCCGCCGCGCGCGCGTCGCGCGGGTTATCGGCGAAGCTGAGGGGGCTTCGGTTATCGGGGCGCTGAGCGTCGCTCAGCGGTTATCAGTTATCTGTTACTCGGTTATTGGGGGAGAAGCCCAGGGGGCTTCGGTTATCCGTTATCCGTTATCCGTTATCCGTTAATGGTTAATGGTTATTGGGACGGCGCCCAGGCGCCGAGTTATTTGTTATCGGTTATCTGCTATGGGAGGCGGAGGGGCGTCTTTAAAGTAGAAAGTAGAAATTAAGAAGTAGAAAGGGGGGCACTCGGAAAAAGCGGAAATGCCGACAGCTGAAAGCGGAAAAAGATTAGACGAGGATTGGTCGATTTTGTTGGGACCGGCCGGGAGAGCGATCTAGCCTCAAACGGAGGGAGCTGGAGCGCGGGTTGAGTTACGTTACACTGGAAATTGTGCAAGCGGCTTTCGATATCCTGGCGGGTTGTGCGCGGCCGATTCTGATTGTCGGGGGGCATGCCCTGACCGCTCACGGGGTGGTTCGCCAAACAATTGACGTGGACTGCCTGGTCACGGTCGAGGATCGGGAGGTACTCGGGAATGTCGTGGCGCAAGCCGGATATTCTTTGAGCGGGCAATCTGAAAACTTTATGCGCTATGCGGCGGAGCGCGAGGATCTGCCTGAGATCGATATTCTTCTGGTGGATGCCGCCACCTTTGAAAAACTTGGGCAGGGCTCGGTGGTTTTGCGTCGCGGCGCGCATGAGTTTCGCGTCCCTGGGCTGGCTCAGTTGATCGCTCTGAAATTGCACGCCATTCGCAATGAGCCACGGCGTGAAGCGCGGGATCTGGCGGATATTTCTGAATTGCTCCGTCTGAACCCGGGTAAGATCAGCGCGGTGGAATGGCGCGACCTTTGCGAAAAGTTTGGGCCGGCCGGAATCCGCGATAAGGTTCAAGGATTGAGATGAAAATGGAATTTTCATTGCCGACGTGGAAGGTGCCGCCTTCTGCCCCGGAGCAGAGGATCTCCGAGGAAGTTTATCTGCGTTGGTTAGGCGAAGAGCGAGCGCGGCTGATTCACGAAGGTCTTTTGGCAAAGCTCCAGGCCGATGTGGGGCGGCGGCCGGTGGATGCGCGGTTTGTGTGGGCTGCGGCGTAGCCGCCGGGTTCGCAGTTATCTGTTCAACGTTATTGGGACGGCGCCCAGGCGCCGAGTTATTGGTTATCAGTTATTGGTTATTTGGGGCGGGGGAGCTGTTGTCGAGCGGCCGTGCCAAACCGAGACAAGAAGAAAAAGCGTTGCTCGACCGAGAGTTGGCCATCGCGCCCGCGCCGAGCGCGTTGCCCTCTGTCGTCGTAAAATTGGAACGGCGCGAGGTAACCGGCGGTGAAGGCGTCAGCCTTCGACCTGGCTCAGGCCCTCCGGGAGGACCCGCCTTAGCCAAGGCTACTCCGAAAGCGTTCGCGAGCGGGCGGCGCGCAAGCACAAAAGACAGACGCCGGAATCAGAATGGGACGACACTGAGGTCGTCTCTCCCAAGAAACTTTAGCTTTGGCGAATGGCGGCTGATTTGCCGCCAAGCAAACCAGCCGCCAGCGCCGCGAAGCAGCAACTGAAATGAAAGGTGACTTAAGCGCTCTGCGGGCGACGGCGGCGCAGCAGGGTGAAACCGACTAGTCCCAGTCCAATCAGGGCGCCCGCGAACCAAGTGGCCGGTTCCGGCACAACGGTGATCGTGTAGGAGGCAGCGGCAGCGCCGAAGAAATTGAAAGAAGAATCGCTCATTCCCGATCTCTTCGGGTTGAGCGCCGTTGTGAACAATACGTAGGTGCCAGGCGTGGCGTTGGAGAGGGCGAGGGTGTACCTGGCCAGAAGTGCAGTGCCGGTGAAATTCTCAGCTGGAGCATTGGCGGTGGCTCCCATATCACCGCTCAATGCACCTTGTTTATCGGTCAGATAGCCGGCGTTTCGTCGTCCGGCTGTATCGGTGAAACTCTTCGGATAGACAGGTTGTGTCTGATCCGTGAATTGGAAAACAGTCGAAGACGTGATGTTGATCATGGCGTTGAATCCATTGGTGGTGGGAACTTCCAGCCAGAGCGAGTAACCGGCGGCGGTGAAACCGGTGGCCGTGCCGGAAAGATCCAACGTAATTGTGTCGTTCGGATTGTAGGTACCGGCGTTCGGTGTCCCGACGTTATCGTTGAACGAAAACACCGCGGTTTGACCGAAGGTTAGACCTGCCGTCAGAAGAAAGCAGCTGATGGTTAGGACGAGGTGTTTCTTATTCATTTGGATTCCTACTCTTATTGCGTTGTGTTTGATCATTGCATATTACGGAAGGGCCGCGCGAGCTTAAACTCACAAAGCCGCATCGGCCTAGGGCAATGCATCTCCTGATAGGGCTTTTACCAACCCGATATCGCCTGAGTTCACGGCGCCGTCGACGTTGATATCCGTGCGGAAGTTAGTCAAATCGAGCGTTTGGCCGGATTTTGACTTTGTCTGCCCGATATCGGCAGAGTTGACCCCACGATCCCCCGTCGTATCTCCGGCGAGGAATCCGAGCGGCACCACGGTTGGGCTGACGCTGCCTCCAGTGGTGGAGAGCGTGAGCACTTGTTGATCGGTCACGCCCGTCAGGGTAACGATCATATCGTTCCCGCTATAGGAAACGCCGCTCACACTACCGGCCGCCGACGAGGGGTTATGGGCCGCCGCGGTGGCGGTCGCTCCGGTCGGGTCGCTCGAGTAACTGAGCACGATCGTGTGATCGCCGGCGACGCCGAGATCGCCGGTACGGTCTTCCACTCCGGAAGCGCCGGTGAGCGGCATCGGAATGTCGAAGGTTCCCGCTCCCCCGCCATGGACTTTACGGGAGACAACGGTTGGCGCCGGGGGGCATGGGCCGGGGCCGGTGCCATTCCCGACCAAGCCTGAGACCTGAACGGTGTAGGTCAAAGCATTCGCGGTGGTGTTAGCGTCTTGCACCACGACCACCAGGGTCGAGCTGGCCGGCACATTCACCGCGAAGCTAATGGGAGTATTGAGGATGGCAGGGCTGCCGCCGGGATCACCGAGGTAATTAATGCAGACATTAGTTCCTGTTCCCGCACCCGGAGGCGTATAGGAATTCAGATAAGCCACCGGAATGATGCCAAAGGTGACGGCGTTGGCGTTGGTCGCCGTGGTCGTGACGGTGGCACAAGCCGCGGCAGGTCCATTGGCGAAGGTTAGGACATCGTAGCGCCGATTTACGGTTCCTAAGATGCCCGGACAAGCTTTGGCCGTTCCGCAAATGCTCACGGCGCCATTGCGGCCCATGCGACCCACCTGGACGAGATCACCGCCGGCCAAACTGCCGCTCACCGTTGTGGGCGGCGCCGCGCACGTCCCGATGGAGAAGTTCATCGTCGAAGATCCTCCTCCCGCGAATGAAACGGTGAGAGTGAAGTTGATCGGCGTGCCGCAACTGAACGCGGGCGAGGTATTGACCTGGAAGGGGAGCGTGTTCGTCGACGTGGCGTTTTCGTTCGTGTCCGGGTAGGGTGAATTCGGCTGGGTGATAGTCACGTTGGCGGTGGAAGTAGAAAGTACCGCCGAGACACCGGTGCCAACCAAGCAGCCATCGTTCAGAATGCTCACGTTAAGGTTGTTGCACTCGTTAGGTTCGATAATCCCATTGCCGTTACCGCCACTGAGGGAGACTGCACTGGAGACAAAGGCGAACCGGGCCACGCCGCTCAGACACTGACTGAGGGTCGTGGTAACCCCGTCGCTGATCGAGACGGGAAACGGTCCAATCCCACTACAGTTGTGCGCTGGATCGATGATCGTGGCCGAGTAAGACCCGGGCGACAGGTTCATCGAGTAAGTGCCGTCCGGTTTGCTCGCGGCGGAAAAGCCAGTGGAAGGACCGCCAGATACCTGGACGAGCGCGTCCTTAATCGGCAACCCAGTATCACAGGCAGTGATTGTTCCACTGAGTGTTCCCTGGGCGGGAGCAGTCGTGCCGGCGAACTTGAATCGACCGATGCGAGTATGCCAGAGGAATTGACCACTCGCGGTGTAGTATTCGCTGCAAAACCAGAAAGTGGAATCGTCGCTCGGATCCAGGCACATGGCGCTGTAATCGCCCCAACGATTGCCCGTTATCTGCTGGACACCGGTGCCGGAGAACATGTTGGCTTCGCCTTGCGCCAGCGTCCCGGGCGGATCGGAGGCGAGGCGGCCCGCGTAAGCGAGAGAGGGGAAAACCGAGGTGCTGGAGGTAGTGTAGCCTACCGCGAGATTCCCGGCGTTATCTAGCGCAGTGCTACCCATCCAGCGTTCCGTCGTGTCGGGCGAAAACGTTGCCTGGTCCTGGACCGACCAAGCCCCGCCCGGGCTGGTCTTTTGCAGAACATAGTAACGCGTCGCCGCGCGATATTGCGCGACCGTGGGAGATAAACCTGGCGCCGGGATGGTGCCGCCATTGACGGTGTGGCAGGTCGTAAGCAGTTCCGTGCTGGCTCTATTAAGGTATTGGAGGCGGAGCATCAAGCGGTCGCCGATGGTGTCGAGATAATCAGCCGCCACCGCGGGGGATGGTTGCTCGACTTGGGCACGGTTGGTGGCAGCGCCGGATGATGTGTCAGGAGTACGCGAATCGAACGCGGCCACCGCGAGGGGACTTTCGGGCCGCTCGAGAAACGTAGAGTTCGCCGGAACGGCGAAGTCCGCATGGAAGTCAAACAAACGCAGGGCGTCACTGGGGTCGCCGAAAGCGTCGTCGGTAAAAACGGAGAAAAGGTTGGGAGCGCCGGGAGGAGGTGGCGTTAGGCCGTTATAATCCGACGGGATCATGCCCGAGGAGGATTGGCTCAGGTTCGGACCGGCGTTGAAGTAGATAAAGGTGGCCGAGGAATCGCCGACCAACATTTTGGCCTTGTCGAAAGCGAAGACGCCGAAGCCGTTATAGCTTCCGGCAGGGGCGGTAAACTGACGATCGGTAAAATAGTAACCGTCCGGCCAGGCGCCGATCTTGCCGTAATCGGGAAATTCATTTCCCGGCGTGATGAAATCGTAGGCCCAATAGGCACCGGTTGGGTCGCCTGTCTTGGAAACGGCTATCGGTTGGTGGAACGGCGGGGTGCTGCTGCTGGTAAAAGCAAACTGCGTAATGACCCAGCGGTTGGCCATTCGGTCATAAAGGACGAGGGCATCGCCATTGTCGGTGCCAGCGGCCACTCCGCCGAGCGGGGCGAAGAGCGAACTCAGCTTAAATTGCGGACCGCGGGGCACGCCGTTTTTGTCCCAGATCCGGATGCCGCCGCCGTTGACCGCTTCCACGTAGTCGTTAGGGCCGACCGCGCCCGTCGTATCGGGCGGCGCGGAATTAACCACACCCATGCCTTCGAAGGTAAGGGAGGGGGTCGGAATATTGAGCTGGGACCGTGCGAGTTTAACAAAAGAGGATTGCAGAGCGCCATCCTTCTGAGCAGGCGCGTTTAGGTCCGCCTTGCGGTCGAACACCGTGTTCAGCTCGTTAATTTCTTCGGCTTTCCCCGCGAGTTCGAGATCGAACTGGGTGGCCACGGCCATGAGCTCGCGCACGGGGCGCGTTTCGGCGAAGGCAACCGCATGTCTGATGACCGGAGTCCTGAGGGCGACCTTAGGAGACTTGGCCGGCGCAGCGGAAGCGTCCGCTTTCGGCTTTTTCGCCTGGCCAGTTCCTACGGCAAATACGAATCCGAGCACCGCGACGGTGACGATGATGAACAATCCTTTTTTATGACCAAACATTTTAGATCTCCTTGGTTCTTCGATTAGCGGCCGGGGGTGTTGTTATTCTATTCTCCGTCGCCTTTTTAATCGGAATCGGCCGATCATTGTTTTCCATTGAAAATAAGTCAATAAAATCTGTAAGAAGAATGCATTACATTTACGTAATGTTGTGGGGCTGTTCCGAGAAGCATCAGGCCACTCGCGATTGTGCCTTCCATTTATGTGTTATGTTGCCCTAACGAATTGACTGCGCCTCGCAAACCATCTTTGAATAAACTACAACCGCTCGAACTATTTCTGATGCTGCTCGCTCTATTTTGTTGCGTCGCCCGGGCCGAGACAGAGCTCACGCCTCCGCCCGAGCCGGGAACAGGAATCGAAGGGGTGATTTCTCTGAGCGGCATTTCGGGTGGGCCATTGAGGCGCGGCGTTCCCGATTCAAGACCGCTCGCGAATACTACCTTCGTCGCAAAGCAGGGAGATCAAGGGGTTGCATCTTTCACGACGGACGACCAGGGCCGGTTTCGGATTTCTTTGCCGCCGGGGCGTTACAGCATTTCGAAGAAAGACTGGAAGAGTAGAGTTGGATACTACGGCCCTTTTGAGGTGGATGTGTCCGCGGGTCAGATGAAGAAGGTTCAGTGGAACTGCGACACAGGCATGCAATGAGGGTAGTTGTGGGCTGCTGTAGCCACGAACTCCATCAAATCTCACGCGTCGTACGGAGCCTGGATGGTAGAGAGAGTGAGTTGGACCCGGGCGGACCGTTTTCCCTGCTCCTGAGTTTTTCTTCCCAAAAGTTCGTGAAAGCGAAACCCTTTCACCAGTACTCGAGTGCGCTACGCGTTTCGTGACGCCGCATCGCTGCCGCGTAAATGAGCAGGTCCTTAAGCGCGCTGCTGACGGCGGCGTAGAAGGGTGAAACCGATCGCTCCCAGTCCACCCAGAACGATCAGGGACCAGGTCGACGGTTCCGGAATTACGGTGATGGTGTAGGCCGCAGCGGGAGTAATTAAGAAAGCGAAACTAGTATTCGTTAGGGCCGGTGGCGAGTGAATAGGTTAGACGCCAACCAATCTGCGAGTAAACGAGAAGCAGGGACACCGCTGGTGGACCGCGGAGCTTAATCGCCCGTTAGCAACGGGGCGATGAGGGCGCGTTCTTCGGGGAGCAGGCTTACGGCGGTCAGCTTTTTCGCTTCAGCGCGGGCCTGGTCTTTCCAGCCATTCGCCGCCAGCGCGGCGGCGCGCACGACCAAAGGCGTCTCGGCATTTTTGGCGGAGTCGGAATTGGCAACGGCAGCGAGGGCAGCCGCGGGTTTATCCTGTTTGAGGCGGGCGAGGGCGAGAGTCATGGAGGCGCCCAAACTCCGTGGATTGTGATCCGAGAAGCTCTCTGATTCCCGCTCGACTTCCTTCACTTCGGCGGGGGGCGCACCGCGGAGGAGCCGCAAGTAAGCTTCGTGCAGCCGGGCCGCGGAATCGTCCGGCCAGAGCTGGACGATCTCGGCGGCGAGGTTCTGCGCTTGCGCGGTGTCGCCCCTGACTTCGGTCAAACGCAGGCGCGAAGCATAAGCCGAACGCAGGCCAGGTTGTTTTGCGATCAATCGCGCATAGGCCCCTTCGGCGATGTCGAGCGCGCCATTTTTTTCCGCGTAGTCGGCCAGGCTAACCAATTCCTGGGGCGCGTCGGCGCTCCCAAGGGCGCGCAACCACTCGTTAGCGGCGGCGCTACTTTCTCCCAGTTTCGCCTCTACCACGGCGAGATACATGTGCTGGAATGTCTCCCCGATGATCGGTTGCTCGCTCAGGAGCGTCTCTTTCAATTCGGCAAAGCGGGTGAGCGCGGCGAGGGCTTTGACGCGCTGAATGAAAAGCTCTCGCCGCAGCCCCGCGCGCTCCGGCGGCAGGATGGCAAGGATGGACTCGAACCGGTTCCGGGAGGAGAGCCAGGCGCTTAACGCGATCAGAGTTTCATCGGAGCCATGACCGAAAATCTGGATGGCGCGCCCGACCAATTCGTCTTCGCGATCGGGTTCGGCCCGGGTGCGCAGTTCCAAGGCGATCATTTTATGATAGGGGCGGCTGTTCGGATTACCCTCGAGAAGGCCGGCGATTTCCGTGGGGGAGATTGCAGCCGCGGAAACTTCGGGAGAAGGAGACTCCGACTCCGGGATATCCGACGGGCGGACAGACACGGGGCGGCCGGCCAAAACTGTGAGCGCGTCGACCGAAGCCGGATCGGCTTTGTCGCGTGCGATTTTCAGCAGTCGTTCCGTGGCGTGGGAATAGGAGGGTGATGGAGGAGTGCTGTTGAGGAAGACGAGGGCGGCTCCGCTCAGGAGGGCGCGGTAATTGGCGCGTGGATCGCCCAGGATTTTTTCCGCGTAAGAGAGAGCGACCTCGTTATAGCCGCGCAGGGTCGCCAGCTGCCCGGCCAGCGCCAGGTCACGGGTATTGGGCCCCTCTTTCTGTGCGAAGAGAAGATCGATCTGCTCCGCGGCGAGAGGCAACTCCTTCGCCGAAATCGCCGCGGTGGCAAAGTCGCGATGGTCTTCAAGGGAAAGATCCCGTTGCTGCGCGATTTTGCGCCACCACTCGAGGGCAGACTCGCCCCAACCGGCGCGCGAGAGAAGGCGCGCATAGGCCCTCCAAACCTCGGTCTCGGTATTTCGAATCCGGAACGCGCCTTCCAGTTTAGTGGTGGCCTCGCCCCAGCGTTGCTCCTCGATCAGGGCGAGCGCCTGACTCGTTAGGCGCCTGGCTTGCCAGGCCTGGACGGCGCGAGCGAGAGGCAGCGCGGCGAATGCGGCAGCGATCACAACGGCGGCGGCAACGCCCGAGCGGAGAGCGATCTTGCGGCGGCGCGGTCGGGCGCGGAACCAGGCAGAAATCCTCCGCCGCGATGGCAGGGAGGGCAGCGCCGATTGGTTACGCCACTCCGCAGGCGGACGGTGACGATAGCTTTCGATGATGTCGGCCGGGGTGGGGACGTGCGGGAGCGGTGGCAGAATACGCTTATGCCTCCGCCACCACGCTGTAGTTCCCGAAAGCGAGGGGAGGGGCGGAAGACTATGACGTGCGTTGTGCCGCCACCAACTGGCAATTCGTCGCGGTGGCGGTAATCTCGGAATTGGCGGCAACGCGTTCCACACACGCCGCATTTTCCGGTTTAGCTTGCGAAGAAGAGATGATTGAGACACGCGCTTTATTGGCGGGCGTCCGCCTTCATTACGTTACGACGTGACCGGTCCGCCGGCATTCCATTCCGGCGAGACAGAATATATATAGAGTGAGGCAGAAGCATTGTTTCACGGTGGGGCGAGAGGCGGTGGGATCTACATCTACGTACCCTACTAGTGATATGCGAACCGGGCTGGAGGGTCAAGAAAGTTCCGAATTTTCATAAATTCAAGAGCGCGTAACCTGCGAAGCTTGTTCCGCTCGCCGCGGCGAGTCCGTCCTACTGGCGGACTAGAAGCCCGCGAAGGAATTGCCGATTTCGAATTGCGGAATCAGGGCTGCTCGCACAACGGGCGCAACGGACACGGAGGTCTCGGGGATCAAGATCAGTCGCTGAAACTTATTGTCACGATGAGTGAATTGGTTCGGCGGCTTTCTCTGATTGGTTAAAGGCCATCACTTAGTGATTCAACGGCTGTTCCACTTCGGGCGGCTCGAGGATGCGCGATCCGGGCTTTAGATTAATCCACCAGCTTAACTGCACAGGGCTAGAAACCTCGGTCGAATTGCATTCCACGTTTAGGACAAGTCGGCCGTATCGTTCTCCAGGCATCTTCACGTAGAAACTTTTTGTAAATGTTCGTGTCCAATTGGCGTGGTCCGCCGCTTGGTCGAATCTCCAACTTGGAGAGTAACCGTCTGCGGGTGCCATTAACATGTTTTCAGGTCGATCCGTCGCTTCCAAAATTCCACCTTCAGCCGGCACCACTTCGACCCACCAGTTGTAATGCGGAACATTCGGGGTTCCATGGGGATAGTGCGGATGGTGCAGACTAAGAAGAATGTCGCCGCCTTCGCCGATAACGCTCCGGGTTGTCAGGTTGATTTTGACCGGTGTTCCATCGGGAGCGGCACGCACAAGTTTGCCTCCGTGTAGGAGGGGCTCGGCGCCCTGAAGTTTCCACATTTTTACGATGACAGGTTCGTTCGGATTCGGATGGTGGCGTTTGTTCTCCGGCACAAGACTGGTAAAATCGTAAGCATCGCCCTCCGGTGTAAATTTATAGCCGGCTTTCGTAATACTGAAATCAAGGGTGCGACCCATCGCGCCGTGAAATTCAAAGCGGCCATTCACATCTGTGAAGACGGAGGCGTTTCGGACTCCGGCTGCGCCCCCATTGTTATAAACTATTCGGCCTAACACTTCCGCGTTCGATACTGGTTGTCCGAACTGATCCACGACCTTACCATAAAACTCGATCGGCTGTTCGTTTAGAGTGCTGAGGATTTCCCTCATCGCGTGACCCTTGGAGGAAGATGCGGGAACTTTAAGGTTGTACGCAGGAGACGGAGCGGAACTTCTCGTGTCGGACGTAGGCGAGATCGTCTGTTTTAATCGGGGCCCGCCTTTGAAAGGGTGCCACCAAAAGATCGCTGCAACGATCGAGATCGCAGCAGCGATCCCCAGAACATAAAAATAGCCTCGAGCCCTCACGACTATTGTGAGATGACGAACCCGCGGGGTCCCAGAAGTTCTTTCCAGTACCCCTTTTGGCGCATGTTGGTCGAACGGAATTGCGCACTGTGCCATTTGTGCGTCGAATACGGTCGCGCAGTGAGATCGGCGGGCCAGATCGGTTCCCCAGCGGCCCCCAGACCGCCTAAATTGACGTTCGCTTGAAAGACCTCATTGCCTACGATAACCGCGCCTAATGCCTTTGATCGCGCTTCCGCGGCGAAAGCCATGATTTCGTAGCGGTCCTGTAAATCTGCCCGAGTTCCAAAGCGCAACTGCGTCGGAGCCAGTGTGACGTCAGCGCGTTTTTTAAACTTGTCTTGGATCACGTCATAATCAGAATCGTCGTAGAGATAAGTGTATGGCTGGTCGGGCACATCCGTTTGATCAGGCTTTAAATACTGGTTCAGCTGCCAGCAATCATTCCATAGGGCATAATCGTTTTCGTTGTAGAAGTTCACTGTCTGGTTAACGGCGGCGGCATTGCTCGCGAACCAGTTTTTGTACACATTCGGCGTCTCGGGATATAACGATCCGCCCGGAGGCAGCGGAATTCCCGGGATCGGCGAGATAGCCGCAAGATCCTCTGCGCGCGTGCCGTCGTAACAGTGAGCCGGCACTGCCGCTTGCGACGCGACGTAGGTGCTGACCAGGAGGCCTCTATTCTCTTCGGTAGCTAGCCGCAAAGCTTCGCCCGCTACGACATTCCCCATGCTGTGAGCGAACATGTAAACATTGGCATCGTAGTCGACGTGCAAGCGGAGCAAAAGCCGTTCGAGACCCAAACCCGAGCGCCAAGCACTCCACTCGCCGCGGTCATAGTTGGTAGGGTCTGTAATGAGAGCGAGCGCGCCGTTTAGATAGGTCTTAAAGACGGTGCTGTCTTTTATATATGCGCCAAAGCCGAACGTGGTGGGCCACTGGAACGCTCCAAACCGCCCCTTGTATCCCTGCCAGAAAAGTCTTTTAAAAGCAGTTTCAGCAAATTGGTCCTTTTGTTCGGGCGTGAGATTCCAACCGTGTACGTAAAGGATATATTTTCGATCTTCCGGATCGCTACTGCTATAGCTAAACGGTCGGGAATGGCCTGCACTCATATAGCCTGCGCCCAGGGCACGGACACTGGGTAGGGGCAAAACTTCCGGGTTTCCGCCGTCCCCTTCACCCACTGTCCAGCGCTCATACATATCCTTGATGTCCAAGAGTTCGAGGTAGACCGGAGGAAACCGGCCTACCTCGACGCTGCCTCGTTTGATCGTGACGATGAGCTGTCCCCGTCCGGGCGATTTCCCGCAGAACAATAGATTGAGCGTGGGAGAATCCGCGGAAATTCGGGACTTCAGAGATGGCCGAAGGTAAAACAGATCCATCGGCTGCCCGGGTTTGACCCCACCAATCCAAGTGTCGAAAGGCGTATCGCGCTGGCGCGAGGCTGTGAGCTCGCTCTCCAAGTAAGCGGGACGAATGTCGGGAGAGCGTTCCTCGTACACGTTGATGTCAGGTGCGCCCTCCGCGAATGGAAAATTCTCAGTTCCGTCCGCGCTGCGCCACTCGAGATAAAAACTCAACTGAGGATCCGCGAGTAGCGCCGTGATGCCGGCAAACGAGATACGCAATCTGCTAAAGTCTTCGAGATCGCGTTGTGTGGAAATCGAAGTGTAGTTACAGTCCTTAAGTCCGTCGCTGGCATCATCCCACTCTTCGTCCTCGCCATCGATGCGATGGAATTCGTCGTGATCGTTGTTCAACCAAAATCGGTAAGGTTTGGCTGATGTTGTTCGGTCAGATTCACGCATAGCCGCATCGTCGAAGGACATATTGCCATCACGGTTGCCATCGACCATCAGTTCCACTGGCACTAATAAGAAGGCATGTTTTGTGCCGGAGAGGGTGCCGCGGCCTACTATGAGGCCGTTGTTGTTGATGCTGGAGGCTACGTCCAAGTGCCAGCGGGAGTCGCTGATCAGCGTATTCAGGTCAATCGGTTGGCCGTTGCGCCAAAGAGTCGCGTTATACGTCGTGTTTTCGTAGGTGGGAGAAACTTCGCTCCAGCCGACTATTTCGAGCTTGTTATTCATGCGCCAGGCATAGCTGGTGCGCGCGCCAAAGAGCACAGGGAGATCGATCAGTTTTGTTCCGTAAGAGTCGGGTGAAGCGCCGGTCGCTTGGTCATGCCACAAAAAGGCATGGAAACTGGCCACGCTGGTGCGCCACCATTCGCCCAAGACGAAGGCGGCTCCGTCTCGGTCAATCACGGCATGGCTGTAACTCCAATCATCGAATGTTCCGGGGTAGTTTGTGATCAGCGTGGTCTGGCCGTTACGAGAAACAAACGCGTTCGGAGCCAGCAACGTGAACTGCGTCGACGTCGGGTCGACGGTCTGGGTGATGCCAGCGAGTGTGCCATCATTGGCGATCGCGGCCGCGAGATAGGGAGCGGCAAAATTAAAGCCCCCGGTGGCGGTTTCTTTTAAATGTGCGGCCGTCCCTAAGAACGGATTGTATCCTCGATAGTAGTAGCCATCTGCTTTTCCAACAATAATCCCAGAGTCGTTCAGATCGGTCGGACGAAAAACGCCGTTGGGCCCGCTGCGAATGGGCAAGTTAAAGCCATAGGGCACGAAATGACCGGCCGGGTCGATGATTCCTTCCCGGGCAATGGCTTCTCCCGAATTGTCGATGCGTGTGTAAGCAAACGATCCGGGAGAACTGGCCTGGCCGTTTTCCCAGAGAAATCCCGCACTGCCTGCGAGAGGCGGAAGAAGTTGCTCGTCCCCGATGATTTTCCCAGCATCGTTGATGTCCTCCGCCGAACGGCGTTCGCCCAGGTCTATCACGGCATAACGAAGGGCGGAGAGCTTGGGCGGCGAGAGGCTGTCTTCCAGTGGCCAACCGTCTTCTCCATCTTTGACGGGATCCGCGTCGGAGTAGGGATTGAAAGGGTAAGTGCCGGCGAGATACTCTTCATAATTCGTTAGGCCATCCGCATCGTCGTCGCGCTCGGCGACGGTGACGTCGTTAGGGTCAAGACCCTGCTGTATTTTCCACCAGTCGGGTATTCCGTCATGGACAGTGGATATATTGGTCTGTGCTGATTGAGCCTGGAAATAGGCGGCGATGGTCAGGCCCTGACCGTTCAGCGTGAGGTTGGCCAACTCCAGGTTGAGCGGATCGAAACCATGGTTCACTTTCCATCCATCTGCGATGCCGTCGTCTACAGTCGACAATTTCGATGGATCGGTGCCGAGCAAATAGTCCTGCATGACGGTGAGGCCTTTGCCAGTCGGGTCGCTCGTCGCAAGCGCTTGATCGTTCAAGCTCAGATGATAACGAGCCTTCCAGCCGTCCGAGATCGTGTCGACCGCGGTGGAGTATGCGTTCGGATTGCCGCCGAGCCTGAGCTCGATCGGAGTGGCCAGACCGTCGTGATCCGGATCCTCTCCGAAGAGAAAGTCAGCTACCGGAAGTGGCGTGACTCCCTTGTCCCAAGATGGATTGCCGAGCTGGCCGGAGTCATTCGATCCCCAGCCATCGAGTTCGCCTCCAATCGTGGCCGCAAAACTTTGTGAAGCGCCCGCCTCAATCGAAACGGCCCGCGTGATGCCGGTCGTTTGCGCTGGCTGCAGGCTTCTTTCCACCGAGTTGGTCGCACGGGTCGGAACGTTTCGTGGCAGAGTCGAGATTCCGAGTTGCCCGTCAGAGTTGGATCCCCACGCCCACACCGTCCTGTTCGATCTCAGAGCGAGGCTATACCCTCGTCCGGCCGCAACTTCCGTGACCCGATCCAGTCCGACAACTTGAACGGGGCGGGGTTCGGTGCCACCGGACCTGCCATTTCCAAGGCATCCGTCGATGTTTTCGCCCCAGCTCCACACCGTTCCATCGCCCTTTACAATCAAGCTGTGTGTTCCGCCTCCGGAAATGCCGACCACATTGGCCAGCTCGAGAACCTCCCGCGGCACGGCGCTGCGCCAGTCGGACTCGCCGGTGCCGAGTTCGTCCTCTCCGTTGTATCCCCACGTCCAAACGGAGCCGTCGGCTTTGATGACGAGATTGTGGTCCTCTCCACAAGCGATCGCGGCAACGTCGAGTAAGGGAGTTCCGTCTTCGAGCAAGACGGGCAAAGCGAACGCGCTGTCTTCTTCCGAATCATTTCCAAGTTGGAAGGCCCAATCATTTCCCCAAGCCCATACTGTCCCATCAGACTTGAGTGCAAGATTGTGGGCGAAGCCAGATGCGATGGCGACTGCGTTCGTTAGGGGAGTGGTCGCATCCTGGAGAACTTGAACCGGGACCGAGCTGTTCGCCACATTGCTGCCATGGCCGAGGGCGCCGCCGTCGTTGGCACCCCAGGTCCAGACTGTGCCGTCCGATTTTAGCGCGACTGACGTGTAACCGTGTGACGAGATGGCGACGACGTTGTCGAGATTCATGACCGGAGCCCGATGCCATCGACTGATCCTGGTGCCGTCACCGAGCTGGCCATCGCGGTTGGCACCCCAGCCCCAAACGGTCCCATCGGAGTAGAGTGCCAGGGTGTAGCTTCCTCCTGCCGCGATCTTAGGCGACATCGTCGGCGCTACCGAGACGGTGGTAGCGAAGATGGTCGACTGCGCCGTGGGTTGAAGCGAAGTCACTATCACTTCTCGGACCGCCCCGGCCACTCTGTTGGCCTGGCAGGATATCCAGGCCAAGCCGTCGGCGTCGCTGATGCGGTCGACCGTCGAAGTGGGAGCGGTGGAAAATCGATCCACCGTCAAAGCCGCATCACCATTGCTCGTCGAGAAATTGATGGTCGCACCGGCGACGGGTTGGCCCTCCGCATTCAGCAATCGAACAAGGAACGGTTCATTCAGGTATTGATCAGGCAGGCCGCTCTGATTGTTGCCGCTCACGATCGCTATCACGGGGCTTAAGATGGCGTGACCGCCGTTGCTGCGGGCCGACAGGGAGCTCACGGTGCCGTGGGCATCCACCCTGATTGGAGTTGTCGTCCAAAAGCCAGAGGGCAGCCTAAAAAAGGCCGACGCCAATCCGTCCGGACCGGTCCGCACGATCAACGACGCGCTTGCCTCGGTGGGTATCTGTGAAATTCCGAACACGCCGTGCTCTGGCTCGACGACGAATTGCACGGGTGCGTTGGCGAGCGGGATGCCTCCACTTGTTAGGCGAACAACCAGCGGCAAAGGCAGGAATGAGAGGGGATCGCCCACCTGGTTGTTCCCGGCCACGACGGCGATCTGCGGCGCGATGCCGTTGTAGTAATCGTTAGGGTCGCTGCCGCTCAGGAATTCCTCGAAGTTAGTGGCGCCATCTCCGTCACCATCGACTGCCGGGTCGATTCCGGTGCGCCCGAAATTTGCCGTCTGCCAATCGTCCGGCAATGTCTGTCCCTCGAGTATCCGTAATCTCATGAATGTGCCGGCGTTGGATCCGACGGGAGTGGCAGATTGCGCGGCGTACGTAAGGGGAGCCCCGATAACGTCGGGGTAATTCAAGGTGGGGCCGACGATAAAGCTGCCGCCTCGGACCCACACGCCGCTCGGTAAATCGTGGGTTACCTCGGGAACAAAGTAGAGATCAGAAGGCGGATTTGTGCTCGATATGCTCCAAGTGAGAGTGAAGAACGCGTCGCCCTGCGCGCCCCCGTAAAGTCCGGGTTGAATGCTGGTGGTGGGCAAACCGGCCGAACTGGATTGGTGAGGATCCAATCCCAAGGCGTATTTAAGGAGGTTTGGGATTCCGTCGCCGGCGGGATTTGCAGTCTCTCCCGAAACGGTGGCCTCGTTCTGTTCCGCGGCGGAAAACACACGCGCTTTCCATTCGGGGTAGGTATCGGAATTCCCAGCCGTCGCGAGCAGCGCCGCGAACAAGATGGGGAGCGATATCCTACGCAACATAGAGGCGAAACCCTACAGGGCCGGCCCATTCCAGCGGGTTCGTATCTAATTGCAAGCTTTTGAGCTAACAAAAGTCGGAAAACAGAGGTGGTGCCGACCGGGCTCAGGGGGTGGAGAGGGGAGGAAGCTGACACCGGAAATCTGAAAGCTGAAATTGAGTGGGGAGCAGGAAAATCCGGAAGGCGATTGGGGTCAATCCAATTGCCTTAAAAGCAGTCCGCGTTGAGGCAAAGCTTTAGATTAAGGGCAACACTTTCGGATGCACTAGCGGGAGCGTAATCGCCCCTACCTACGGTGTGCTCGACTGCCGTAGAATCCGTAAGTTTGTTAATCCTGTAAGATTAAGATCTCAACCTTCAGAATTGCGGACAAGAAGGGGGGGATAGGCGGTTGGGCAATCGTCCTGAGCGTCTCAGAGGGACGCTGCTACAGGCGGAGGCGATGCCACATTTAGCGGCGGAAGAGGCGGCGTTGCGAGAAGGCTATTAAACCGACTAACGACAACGTCGCGCTAACCCAGGTGGAGGCCTCGGGGATAGGGACGATTTCGAAAAAGCCTCCACCCAACGCGATCTCGGTCGCTGAAATGCCGTTGAAGCTGATGAAGGCGAGGTTCGACGTCTGATCCTGGTTGAAGATTAAACGATCGTCGGTGCCGTCGATTCCTGACTTCTGCAAGGCGATATTCTCCGTGGTGTTGGCGTAATTCAGGATGTTCAGCGTGCCGGCAGTTCGGGAGAAACTTGCGAAGGTCAACGTCGCCACACCGGATGCGCCGAAATCCAGGGTCGAATTGATTTGCAGCGTCAGGGCGCCGATTCCATTGCTGCTGCTTCCGCTAAGCACGAGTCCATTTAAGCTCGTGGAACCGGTGCCTTCGGAGTGGGCATTGGGTTTGAATGTTCCGCCGTTCAAGGTGACGGCCATCGAATTGAAGATCTGATCTCCGCCGCTGCCGCCTAACGAAACGGTGCCGCCGCTGTTCACGATCAGCCCCGCTCCGAGGGCATGCACCGAACTGCTGCTCGTCTTGTTCAGGATGAGCGTGCCGTTGTTCACGGTGGCGGCGAGATTCAGGTTATCGCTCGAGCCGGACAACTGAACGGTGCCGCCGCCATTGATGGTAGCGGTCTTTGTCGCGCTGGCTGTGATGGTGTTGAAGTTTACGGTTCCGCCGGTGGCTGCTTCCAGATTCACCGCGTGATTCAAGGTGATCGTGCCGTTGTAAGTGTTCGTGCCGCTGGTATTGAGACCGCCAATGGTCAATGTGCCAGTGCTGCCTGAGGCGACCGTGATATTATTGCCGACCGTCTTTCCGCCTGCGGCCGTTCTTATATAGATGGAGGCATCGTTGCTACCGCTGGCATCCCCCAAATTCAGGGTGCCGCTGGCGCTGCCGCTGTTGTCGAACTGGAGCGAGCCACTGTTCACGAATGTGCCGCCGCTGTACGTGTTGCCGGCGTTGAAGATCACCGTGGCCGGACCCTTCATCACGAATTTGCCACTTGAGCCCCCGCCATCCTGGACCGACGCGTTCAGCGTCAGGGTGTGGCTGCCAAAAACATCGAGCTCGGCATTGTTATCGAGGAAAACGGCGCTGCCGGGAGTATTGATCGTGAGGTCGCCAGCAGTTGGATCCAACTCGACCGTGCCGCCGCTCGCGCCGGGGGCGAAAGAGAGTCCGGACATGTTGTAGGTTTGCAGATTGGAGCTGTTGTTCTCGATCTTGAAATTCAGTTTGATCGCGTTGCCGTTGAGGGTGAAGGAGCTGGCCCCACTGTCGAATACGATCTGACTTTCGAGGGTGAAAGCGCCGTAATCGTTATTCGGTGTGGTGCGACTCGACCCGGCAAAGTGGATCACCGTGCTGCCGTTGCCACCCAACGGCTGATTGCCGCCGGACCAGTTCGCTGTGTCATTCCAGTTGTCGGTGATGCCGCTACCACCGGTCCAAACGGCATTCGTGGTGGTGCCGGCGAAACCGGAAGCGCAGAGCAGGAGGGCAGCGGCTGCGACGAGCAGCCATGCCCGTCGCAAAGGTGAAACAGACCGGGAAATTTTCCGCCTTATGATCCCTGGCACAAGCATGGCGTTCCAGACGAAGCAGTTCCTGTACTTGCGGAAAAAGGAATACAGGAGCGGGAAGCGATCAAATACAACTAGTGGGAGGCCGGGGAGCGGGGGGCGGTGTAAAAAATAGAGAGATAGAAGCTAGAGGTAGGGGCGATTACGCTCCCGCTAGTGCATGCGAAAGTGTTGCCGTTAATCTAAAGCTTTGCCTCAACGCGAACTGCTTTTAAGGCAATTGGATTAACCTCACTCGCCTTGAGAGAAGCGGCTTTACGCAGTAGTTTGTAAAAGCCATTGAATAAACGCTTTAAATAACTGGTTGCTCTAATCACGTAATCAGTTCATTGGTTATGGGAGAGCGAATTCTGGAAGCCGTTGGACATCAGGAAATTGCATCGCGGAAGGCGATTGGGGTCAATCGACCCTACCTGCGGACCCTGCGCCTCAACAGAGTGAGGCGGCTACGGAAGAGGCCGAAGCTATTTCGGCACCAGCGCCTGCTCTTCGGGGAGGATCTTATCCATCGGGACGAGCGAAAACTCGGCGATGGCGTCGTCTTTGTGCCCGTTCGCGGCCAGGACGGCGGCGTGCACGGCCACGGAAGAAGTGGTGAGTGACGTCTTGGGCACATTAATCCCGTTGTAAACAGTCATGGCTTCGGCCGGTCGATTCAGTTTAAGCCGGGCCAGGGCCAGCAGGGTGCGATGTGGCAAACTGGTGGGCTCACGCTCAACCAGTTTGGCGGCGAGCGCTTCGATCGGGTTCAACTCGGCCGGACCAGTATTCGCCGGAAGCAAAAGGAGTCGCGCGTAGGCTTCGTCATTCTGGACTGCGGTATCGTTAGGCCAGACCTTCAGTAGCTCCATCAAAATCTCGTGAATCTTTTTCGTGTCGCGCGTGGCGTACGCCACCCGGAGGCGGCCCTGCTGGGCGGGACGCGATTTTGGCGACACGGCCACGGCCGCATCGTAGGCCGCCGCCGCCACGTCCAGCGCGCTGTTCTTCTCGGCGTATTCAGCCAGGGTCATGAGCTTGGTTGCGTCGCCCGCCGCCGCCTGTAAAGCGCGTCCCCAATTATTTTCCGCGCCGCTCGTCTGTCCCTGCTGGGCAAAACAGCGCGCCAGATACATGTGTTCGACTACCGGATCGAGCGGGAATTGCTCGCTCTCAATCAAACGCCGGATCTCATCCCATTGGCCGAGCGCGCCTAAGGCATCCACATGTTGAAAGAAAAGCTCGCGCGTTTGCATGGCGCGCTGTCTGGGAATGGCGTCCAGTTCGCGTTGATATTCGCCGTGCGAGTTGAGCCAGGCGGCCAGCGCGATGAGGGCGGCGTTGTCGGCCGTCTTGTATTTGTCGACCGCGGCTTGCACAAGGTTCTGCTTGTCGTCCGGATGCTCGTGAATCTTTAAGTCAACCGCGAGAAGCTTGTGTTGCGTGGCGGCGAGCGGGTGAGTTTCGAGCGCGCGGATGATCTCGTCCGTGGTCATCGCGTCCTTGCTATGAGCACCGGGCACTGCATTCTGGATGCGTTGGGCGAGGGCGACCAAGGCGTCGAGCGCGATGTTGCTCGTGCCGCGCGCGAGGCCGTCGAGCCGGCTAAACACTTCGGTTTGATCCTTCGCTTCTTTGCCTCGCAGGACTGCGTCCAGCGTGAGCGTTGCCTGAAACTGATCGCGCTCGGAAGCCGTGGTGCTGGCAAAGACCTGGCGCACACGCATGCCGGCGCGATCAAGATCCTGCTGCTGAATGGCGAGCTGCGCGGCCAGAAGCCAGTCGCTGGGAGTCGGTCCGCCCTCCTTGTTGGCCAGCAACTCTGTGACGGTCTGCTCCGCCACGTCGAGCTCGCGCGCGCGGAGGGCCAGATTGGCTTCATCACGTAAATCGGCCCGGGTCAGTTTCGAATTCGTCCGCAGTTCTTTCCAAAATTTCAGACCGTCCGGCTGACCGGCACGCGAAAATAAACGAGCCACGGCGCGGATCGCCTGCGGTTCGCTCGGACGCAACTGATAGCCGGCAATAGCTTCGTCGCGGGCGCCGCCCCATTGTTCCTTGTCGATCAAGGCAAAGGCTTTCTGCGCGTGTCGCCGAGCCTGCCAGCCGCGGATGGCGTTGAGCGTGGGCCTCGCCGCCAGATACCCGATGCCGAGCAGAACAAGAATACCGACACCGATCAGGATGAGTTTCTTCTGCTTCTCGCGTCGCCGCTCCAGCTCAAATTCACTGAGGGGCAGATCGGATTGACCGAAGGCTTTTCGGAACATGGGATAAAGCGTTTTAAGACTTAATTACTAAGTTTTAAGTCGAACGAGTTTTGCGAAAGCCTAAGGGGTGCCAAGGATTTGACTGCGGATTACTCGGATGAACACGGATTGTTCTAAGTAATATATGCGCCGGAAAGAATCATTCTTGGCAATTATCTCAGAGTGCTTTACCGACGGGCGCGATGAGTTCCGGAACCTTCGCGGCGAACGCTTCCTCCGCTTCTGCCGCCGTGACTTCGCGCGGTTGAATAAGTAAATATTCCATGACCTGCTGGCCGAGATGACGGCGCCCGTCCACCACCGCTTGCATGCGCTCGCTTCGGCTCCAGGCCGATGGCGCAGCCGACATGCCATTCCCCTGGGCTTCGCTATCGCCTTTCGGCACGCGATCCTCCCAGACGCAATAGAAGGCGTGTGCGAATCTCGTCCGGCCGGAGGCATCGTTGCTAAACTTAAAATGCCGGAACGGGATAGTCAGGCCGGGAGCGACCTGATAGTTGCGCACCCCGAAATCACCCGCCTGATGCCAGCCGCTCGCGGGCAGACAGACATCGGGCCGGTGCGCGTTGGCCAGGAGCGCGCTGTTATGGCCGGCATACCAGCGAAAGAAATAGAGCAGGCAAGTCGGACTGGCGATCGTCGCGTTCGTTAGGCCAGCGCCCGACTCGGGCACGACCCACATGGCGCCGCGACCCTCGTCGTGGTGCAGGATACTCCTGGTCCGGTCATCGATATGCGCCTCGCGGAACTGCGGAGCCGACTCGGGCCAGTGTACATTCCACTGCGCGCTGGGTTGCAGATTGCGCTCGTGCGCCCGGTACCAGGATTCGACACCGAGTTCGGTGAGAAGGAGAAAGGCTAAAGCAGAGCCAAAGTAGAAAGTAGAATTTGGAAAGTAGAAATTGAATGGCGGATGGCCCGACCCGGTCTCTTGCTCTGCGTTTTCTACTTCGACCTTTCTACTTTCTAATTCGCTTTTGCCTCTGGCCAAAAGGGCCGTTAGGCCGAGACAACCGAAGAAGACAAGGCCGACGATGGCGTAACCAGCGGTGTCGTGCCAGTGCTCAACCTGCGGAACGCCCCGGGTCGCGGCGATCCAGACGAGAAAGAAGGCGCGTCCGCAATTCGCGATAAAGGCAATGCCAATGGCGGCCACGACCAGCACGATGCGCTGCATGAGACGAAGGCGCTTGAGTTCACCGAAGAGCAGACCAATCATGAGTGAGGTCTGAAGTGATCGGACCCCGCTGCATGCTTCGCTCACCCCGACGACTCCGCCGTTGATATGGATGAGATTACCCTGCACATCGGCCGGAATGCCAAAGAGGGAGAGAGTTTCGGTGGCGATGTTTGCCACGGTTGGCATGAGCCCCTGGATGATGGGCTGCTCAATCGCCGTCAGCCACGGCACCGCCACGAGAAAGAACAGCACGGGAAAGGCGAAATGCTGCAGCCACGGTGCGCCGCCCATCCACCAGATGAGCAAAAGAGTCAGAGCGACCGCGGTTAACGCATGCACCCAGCTGAGAAGTCGCCAGTCCGGGTTTGCGACTTCAACCAGCCGGAGCGGAAAGAGAATCAGCAGAAGGGGAATGCTGATCAGCGCGGCTTTGCGTCCGCGTGGAGAATTGCGGATTGCGGCCTCGGGCCGATCTTCCCAGCGCAGCCAGAAAAGGTACAAGGCGAAGAAGGGAACGAACCATCCGTAGTTGTATTGCTCGTTGTAACTCCACTCCGCGCTGAGATGCCGGCAGCAAGCGAACCAGAGTCCCGCGAGCGCGAGGGTGAACAGAATCAGCGGCGTGAAGGAGCGGCGCTCGGATACAGCCGATTGGAGGGAAGGGGAGGCGACCGCGGAAGACGACACGGTTAAAAGTCTAAAGTAGAAAGGTGAAATTAGAAAGTGACCGGAGGCACGGAGGAGCCGAAAGTAGAAAGAATAGAGTAGAAGATCCGATGAGTGACCGGAGAGAGGACGGATATGGCTCACTCGGAAACTCGAAATCCGCGATCGGCAATTTCCTCCCAGGTAGGGGCGATTTACCCAATCGCCTGAGCGGGAGACGGCCCCGGCTCCTTACAAAATCTGTGTAAATCCGTGTTCATCTGTGGCTAACGCCGCTCTTTTCGCTCCTTTCTAAATTCCAATTTCTACCTTCTACTTTGGCTTTCCATGGCTGGCACTACTCAGATTCTCGGGATTCAGTTTTTCGACGGTGACGTCGAAGGAGCAGTCGAGCGGATGATCGCGGACGGAGGAGTGCTCATCGCGCCCTCAGGGACGTGCTTTGCGCGACTGCGCCACGATTCAGCGTATCGCCAAGCGGTGACGCGAGCTGACCTAGCGATTCCTGACAGCGGGGCCATGGTGCTGCTCTGGGCGCTTTTTAAACGTCAGAAAATGAAGCGCATCTCGGGTTTGAGTTATATTCGGCAACTGAGCGCGAGAATCTTCGTGCAAGACAAGACTTCAGTGCTCTGGGTCTTGCCCACGGATGCGTCGCGGACAAAGACAGAACGTTGGCTTACACAGACGCTGATAACGTTCGCTACTGACGATTTGTACGTCGCCCCGCGATACGGGAGCCTCGTTGAAGATCCATCTTTGCTCAGCCTTTTGGAACGGCGCAGGCCCGCGCACGTGGTGATTGGAATCGGCAGCGGACCTCAGGAGAAACTCGGACCGTATCTGCGCGATCACTTGTCGTATCGGCCTGCCATTCATTGCATCGGCGCGGCGCTCGGTTTTTTGACGGGCGATCAGGTAGCGATCCCGGATTGGGCCGACCGCTTTTACCTTGGCTGGCTCCTGCGTCTCTTCGCGCAGCCGCGCATCTTTATTCCGCGGCTGGCGCGAGCGGCCGCTTTGCCGTGGTTAATCACGAAGTATGGAAGGGAGATGCCGCCGCTGCGCGCGAGGCCAAATGTCAGACGCCAGATGGCAGATGGCAGAGGCCAGATGGCAGATGGCAGAGGCCAGATATCAGAGGGCAGAGGACAGAGGGCAGAGGGCAGAGGGCAGAGGAAGGAGGCAAAGGACGAATGATAGCGTGCAGGTGAGAAATGGAGCGACCATGGCAGAACGAATCGAATCGGCCAAAGACCTCAAGGTTTACCAAGCGGCCTACGCTCTCTCGATGGACATCTTCGATTGCACGCAGAATTTCCCAGCCGAAGAGAAGTTCGCCCTGACGAGTCAGATTCGGCGGTCCTCGCGATCAGTCTGTTTGAACCTGCGTGAAGCCTGGGCGAAAGGGCACTACGAAGCCCACTTTCTCAGTAAACTAAGTGACTGTGATGGGGAGAATAATGAAACGGATTCGTCGCTCGATTTTGCCAAAGACTGCCACTACATCCCGGCAGAGCAGCATGAGGATTTATCCAGGAGATGTGCCGAAGTGGGCAAGATGCTGGGAGGCATGATGAAAAAATGCGAGTCGTTCCTCAAATGAGAGTAAGTATTCCAGATTGCCGCTGGTGGGTTTTTCTGTCTCTGGCATCTGTCGTCTGACATCTGACATCTGACGTCTGAAATGATCATCCTCGGCCTAAACGCTTACCACGGTGACTCCGCCGCTTGCCTCATTGTCGACGGCAAACTGGTCGCGGCCGCGGAAGAGGAACGGTTTCGCCGGATCAAGCATTGGGCCGGGTTGCCGACCAAGGCGATCGATTACTGCCTGAGCGAGGCGCGCATGAACCTGAGCGAGGTCGAGCATATAGCCATCAATCGCAAGCCGGGTATCAACAATTTGCGCCGTCTCGGATTCGTCATCACACGCTGGCCTTCACCCCAGCTGATGATGCAGAAGATTAAGAATATCCGCAGCGCGGTTTCGACCAAAGAAACTCTCGAGCAGACTTACAAGATGGAATTGAAGGCGGAGATCCATCACGTCGAACATCACCTGGCCCATCTCGCCTCTGCTTTTCTCGTCTCCGACTTTCAAGAAGCCGCCTGTATCTCCGTCGACGGGTTTGGCGACTTTGCCAGCACTGCCTTCGGATTCGGGTCGGGCCAGGAGTTGACCATTAGCAAGCGCATCTATTTCCCGCATTCGTTAGGTATCTTCTACTCGGCCCTGACCCAATATCTCGGGTTTCCGCACTACGGCGATGAATACAAGGTGATGGGCCTCGCCCCCTACGGCGAGCCGAACCTGATCGAGCCCCTGCGCGAAGTGGTGAAGATTCAAACGGACGGAACGTTCCGGCTGAATCTTGATTATTTCCGGCACCATTCCGACAACGTTTCCTACACGTGGAACGATTGCACGCCATCGGTCGGGCTCCTTTATAAATCGACCTTGATCGATTTGCTCGGCCCGGCTCGTAACCCTAACGACCCGCTGGAACAGAAGCACAAGGATCTGGCGCGATCGATCCAGGTGACCTACGAGAAGGCACTCTTCGCCTTGTTGCATGCGCTGCATAAGCAGCATCCGTCCAGTAACCTGGCCCTGGCCGGCGGTTGCGCCATGAACTCCGTGGCCAACGGAAAGATTTATCGGCGGACACCGTTCACTCAGATGTATCTGCCCGCTGCGGCCGGCGATGCCGGCGGAGCCATCGGTGCAGCGGCCATTGTGCAGGCGCAGCTGAAGGCTGCGCCTAACGTAGAAAGTAGAAAGGCCAAAGTAGAAAGGCAGAGGGCGGAGGGCGGCAATCAGATGTCAGATGACAGACGGCAGATGGAAGATGGAAGAGGGGAGAAGGTAGGGGCGATTGACCTCAATGGCCTTCCGGAGGGGGGAAACGCTCAACGTTCAACGCTCAACGTTGAACGTCTAAGTCGGAGTGTCGTGGCGGGGGCTGCGGTTGCGGCGGTGGGAACGTCGGAAGATGAGAGACGTCAGGCCGCAGAAGATGGCAGAGATCGTCCGATTGAGGAGGAGCAAAGGAGAGGGCCTTTCCGGCCGGATCCGAATCTGGCGATTGGGGCGACGCTGGCGGAAGTGGAGAAAGAGGCGGCTAGGAAAGTAGAAAGTGGCAATGAGGAAGTAGAAGATCAGACGTCAGATGGCAGAGGGGAGATGGCGGAGAAGGAGGAAGTAGAAAGTGAAAAGGAGAAAGTAGAAGAGCAGACAGCGGACGACAGCAATCAGGCACCTCCCGCGCAAGACCCGGGTGTTCCATCTCCGGCCACCGGTCTTCCAGCTCCCAGCTCCCAGCTCCCGCCGATACCAGGGGTCGCGTTGCGACCCCTGGTATCGGCCTATCTCGGGCCGGAATCGACCGAACAGGAAATTCACGCCCTGCTCGATTGGAAAAAGCAGGAGATCGAGTTCGCGGAATGCGTTACGACTTACCTTTCGTCCGAAGAGGATCTGACCGCGCGCACGGCTCAAGCCGTGGCCGACGGAAAAGTGGTGGGCTGGTTCCAGGGTCGCATGGAATGGGGACCGCGCGCCTTGGGCAATCGCTCCATCCTGGCCGATCCGCGACGCGCCGACATGAAAGAGATCCTCAACGCCAAGATTAAGCGTCGCGAATCTTTCCGTCCGTTTGCTCCCTCCATTTTGCGCGAAGCCGTCTCGGAATGGTTCGAGCAGGACGACGACGTTCCGTTCATGATGGAAGTGTTCCAGATCCGGGCGCAGAAGCGCTCTTTCATTCCGGCGGTCACTCATGTCGACGGCTCCGGCCGTTTGCAAACTGTGCACAAGGAAACAAATCCGCGCTACCACCGCCTCATCGAACAGTTCCGCGAACTCACCGGCATCCCCATGATGCTGAACACATCGTTCAACGAAAACGAACCGGTCGTCTGTTATCCCGAAGAAGCGCTCGACTGTTTTTTGAGGACGAAAATGGATTTGCTCGTCCTGGGCAACTTTTGCGTGGAACGCAGAACGGAAAGCTGAAAACTGAAATGGGAGAAGCGGAGAAAGCGGGAAACGGAGAGCTGAAAGCGGAAAGCTGAAAGTGAAATGGGAGCTGAACAGGAAAAGAGGGGGAAGCTGACAAGCGAGGGTGGCATGGTTAGTCTGCTACCTGATGAGCCGGATCTCGGAAGAGTGGCGCGACAGGACGAAGAGATACGCCTCCTCTGTGGTGCGACTTTACGTTGAGCTGCCGAAGCAGCGGCCAGAAGCGCAGATTCTCGGAAAACAACTTCTCCGGTCTGGCACATCAGTTGCAGCGAACCTTCGGGAGGCGTCGCGCGCCCGAACCAGGCCTGAATTTGTTTCCAAGCTCGAAGTTTGCACCCAGGAAGCGGACGAGAGCGACTTATGGCTGCAACTGCTGCGTGACGACTGCGATATAAAATCGGAGAATCTGGATAAGCTGCTCATTGAGACAAACGAGTTAATCTCTATATTTGTAACGATGGCGCGGCATAGCAAAGAAGATTGATCTGTTCCAAATGTCCGGCTTCCGTATTGGCGTTTCAGTTTTGATTCCGACGCATCCTTCCCGGCGAGGTAGGGCGGGCGCGTTTTCCGCGGTCATCTTTCGCAAAGTGTCTTTCGCCTTGTTTTCATTTCCGCTTTTCCGCTTTTCCGCTTTCAGCTTTCCCAAGCCATGTGCGGCATAGCGGCAATCTTTGCCTACGGCGAATCGGCTCCGCCGGTCGAGCGCGATGAAGTTTTGCGCATGCGCGAGCAGATGGCCTCGCGCGGGCCGGATGGATCGGGCGAATGGTTTTCCGACGATCGCCGCGTCGGCCTCGGTCACCGCCGTCTCTCCATCATCGATCTCTCTCCGGCTGGAGCGAACCCCATGTTCAACGCCGATCGCTCTCTTGCCCTCATCTTCAACGGCGAGATTTATAATTATAAGGAGCTGCGCGCGCAGCTAGCCGAAAAAGGTTATCCGTTCATGTCGCACTGCGACACGGAAGTCGTTCTCGCCTTGTATGAAACGCGCGGCGTCGACGCCATGATGAACGAGCTACGTGGCATGTACGCCTTCGCCATCTGGGATCGGAAGAAGCAAGGCATGTTGCTGGCCCGCGACGCATTCGGCATCAAACCGCTTTACTATTCCGACAACGGCAACACCTTTCGCGTTGCTTCACAGGTGAAAGCCTTGCGCGCGGGTGGGAAGATTGATCTCGCGCCCGAGCCGGCCGGTCACGTCGGATTCTTCCTGTGGGGTCACGTGCCCGATCCATACACTCTGTACAAGAACATCCGGAGCCTGCCCGCCGGCAGCACCATGTGGGTCGATCGCAGTGGCGCCAAATCGCCACGCGCTTTCTGCAACATCTCGGAGATCCTCGCCCAGTCCGAACGCGAGGATCAGTTATCAGTTAGCCGTTATCAGTTATCTGGAAGAGGGAACGCGGAATCCGGTGTAAAATCTTCCCTCCATAATAACCAGGAACAAATAACCGATAACCGTGCAAACGCGGAGATACTCCACGGCGCACTCGCCGAGACGATCCGTTATCACATGGTGGCGGATGTGCCGGTGGGCGTGTTCCTGTCCGCCGGGCTCGACTCCACTACGATCGCCGCACTGGCGGCCGAGCAGGGCGGAAACCTGCGCACAGTGACACTGGGGTTCGAGGAATACAAAGGCACCGAGGCAGACGAGACGCCTTTGGCGGAAGAGTTCGCCAAACGCTGCGGCGCCACCCATCAGACCATCTGGGTTTCGCGCGCCGATTTCGAAGCGGAACGCGATCATCTTTTCGAATCGATGGACCGTCCATCCACCGACGGCGTCAACACCTTCTTCGTGAGTCTGGCTGCCAAACAAGCTGGATTAAAAGTAGCCTTGTCCGGGGTGGGGGGCGACGAACTGTTCGCCACTTATCCGAGTTTCCGCGATATCCCGCGCACGGTGAACGTGCTCAAGCCTTTCAGCGGAATCTTGCGCAATTTCGGTCGCGACTTGAGGATCGTTACCGCTCCGGTTCTGAAACAGTTCACGTCACCCAAATACGCCGGGATGTTCGAGTACGGCGGCACCTATGGCGGTGCCTACATGTTGCGACGTGGGATGTTCATGCCGTGGGAATTGCCGGATCTGCTCGATCCCGAAATCGTGCGCGAAGGCTGGGCCGAGCTGCAAACTTTGGTGCGTCTGGACGAAACGATCGACGGCATCCGTAACTCACGGCTAAAAGTTTCCGCCTTGGAGCTCAGTTGGTACATGCGCCATCAACTTTTGCGCGATTCCGACTGGGCCGGCATGGGCCACTCGGTCGAGATTCGCGTCCCGCTCGTCGACGTAGATTTCCTGCGTCAAGTCGCACCCATGTTCTCCCGTCCGAACGCGCCGTCAAAACGCGACATGGCTGCGGCCGCGTCCAAGCTAATGACGCCCGAGATCCTTGATCGCCCTAAAACGGGATTTCAAATTCCAGTCCGGCAATGGATGATGGAAGACAACCGGCACGAGCGCGACCGCGGTTTACGAGGATGGGCCAAGCACGTCTATCGTCGTTTTGGCGGAACGCAGCTCGTAGCCAGAAGTCAGAAATCAGAAATCAGAAGTCAGAAGCCAGAAGTCAGTTCGGAGCTTCCAGTTCCCATCTCCCAGCTCCGAGCTGCCAAACGGATTCTCGTCTTTCGCATTGGGCAACTTGGAGACACGATCGTGGCGTTGCCTGCCATGTGGGTTGTGCGGAAATCTTTTCCCACTGCGCATCTCGCGCTGCTGTGCGACCGCCATCCGGGCAAGTCTTACGTGGTCGCCTCGGATTTGTTACGGGGCGCCGGCATTTTCGATGATTTTCTGTCTTATCCGGTCTCCGAGTCCGGGGATCTAATGAAGAGCGGCCGGATGGCGGCGCTGCTTGCCGTGATTCGAGCGAAACGCTTCGATACACTGATTTACCTGGCTCCGACTAACCGTAATCCCGATCAGATCGCACGTGATCGCCGTTTCTTTTCCATGGCAGGGATAAAGACATTTGTCGGAATGACCGGATTTGGCGAGTCAGAAGCAACGGGCTTGGAGAACCGCGGCGCGACGATGCCGCGTGAGTCTGAGTTTTTGCTACGGCGCCTCTCTGCCTCTGGCCTAACCGTTTGCCCCGAAGACGCGTTGCGAATGGATCTCGGGCTAAGCCCTGCTGACGAAGCGCCACTATTAGAGTGGATACGTAACTCACCATCGGACGGAGGTCGCGTGTGGATTGCAGTCGGCCCAGGCTCAAAGATGCCGGCAAAACGCTGGCCCCTGGACAGATTTGAGGAAGTAGTTAGGGGGCTAATCGAGGATTGTGACGTGTGGCCGGTAGTCTTTGGTGCCGAGGAGGACCGCGCGATCGGAGAATGGCTGTTAACAAAATGGAAGCGCGGGTATAACGTGGCTGGCATACTCGGACTTCGCTCTTCGCTTGCGGCTATGAAGCGGGCCGCACTCTTCCTTGGCAATGACACTGGCACAATGCACATGGCGGCGACGGTCGGTGTTCCATGCATTGCAGTGTTTTCCGCGCGTGTTCCCCGTGGCATGTGGTACCCTAACGGCGACCACCATCACGTATTCCAAGCGGAGATTGACTGCCAAGGATGCGGGCTGGTAGAATGTGTGGAGCGCGGTAACGAGTGCCTTAAACGAATATCAGTGGAAGAGGTTCTTAGGGCCTGCGTCTCAAAACTAGCGTCTCGATTGGCGAGTCGGGAATTGGCCGCTTCTGTCTAATCCAAATGGAACTCGCCCCGGCACAGTTAAAGAATTGGGAATGGTGGGAACAGAATCCCATGACGTATGATTGGGAAAGGACGCTTCGTATCAACTCCGGAACGCGGGAGCGGTTTGAAGAGATCCTAAAGGGCGAACTCTTCCCAATTCCGCGGACACGCTTCAAGGAAGCTCTGGAACGCACCACGCCCGACTCCGCTGCCGCTTTTGTCCTGAGCCGCTTTGGGTCAATGCTGGTTGCTGAAGCCATGCGCGACGAAAACTGAAATACGCCGCCACGTGTTCAAATGGTCTGTCGTCAAAGTGATCTTTTAGCAATGTAATCCATGTCCGAGGCATTCCGAACGATCGCGGTAATTGGCTTGGGCTACGTGGGGTTGCCTTTGTCTCTCCAGTTTGCTCGCAGCGGTGTGCGCGTAATTGCGGTGGACGTCGATCCAACGAAGATCGAGGCGCTGAGCGCCAACCGTTCATACATCAAACACATTTCCAATGAAGCGATCAGCGAGGCCAATCGGGCGAAAACCTTACAGCCCACGACGGACTTCGCGCGTGTGCGAGAAGCAGAAGCCATCATCATTTGTGTTCCGACTCCGCTGACTAAAACGCGCGAGCCCGATCTTTCGTATGTATTGAATACCGGTCGCTCGATTGCGTCGCACCTGCAACCGGGAGTGCTGGTGGTGCTCGAATCGACCTCCTATCCCGGAACAACGGACGAAGACTTGCGTGAAGTGTTGGAGGCCGGGTCTGGCAAGAAGGCCGGGAAAGACTTCCATCTGGCGTTTTCACCGGAGCGCGAAGATCCGGGCAATGCTGAGAGCAAAGTCGGAAATATTCCGAAGATTGTGGGTGGTTACACCAGAGAATGCTGTGAGAAAGCGGTCACTTTGTATTCAAAAGCAATCGCAAAAATTGTCCCGGTTTCTTCCTGCAAAGCGGCCGAGGCGACCAAGCTCCTGGAAAACATTTTCCGAAGTGTAAACATCGCGCTCGTCAACGAGTTGAAGGTCATCTACGCGGCCATGGGCATCGATATTTGGGAAGTGATCGAGGCCGCGAAGACTAAGCCGTTCGGGTTTATGCCTTTCTACCCCGGACCGGGCTTAGGCGGTCACTGCATACCAATCGATCCGTTCTATCTCGCGTGGAAAGCGCGTGAGTTCGGCATGCACACGCGCTTCATCGAATTGGCCGGCGAGATCAACACCGCTATGCCCGAATACGTGGTCAAGCGGTTGACGGAAGCGCTCAACTCGAAGCGGAAATCGGTTAACGGATCCAAGGTCTTGCTCGTGGGTCTGGCCTACAAAGCGGACGTCGATGACATGCGCGAGTCACCGACTTTTGTTTTGTTCGACCTGTTGAAGGCCCGCGGCGCGGAGGTCGCGTATTACGATCCGCACATTCCCATGGTCGGTCATACCCGGGAACACGGCGATTGGGAAGGCATGCGTTCGGTGCAATGGAATAAAGAAACCATCGCAAGTTTTGACGCCGCCGTGGTGGTGACCGCTCACAGGTCCGCCAATTATGATCAGCTGCGCGACTGGTGCCGATGCATCGTCGACACAAGGAATGTTTTACCTCACGATCAGTCGAATCGCGTATGGCCGGCGTAGCGGTGCAGCGATCCAACTAAATAGGTTACATGTCCAACTCCATCAGCACTATCGAAAATCCCGCCAAGGGCTATAACTTCGCCAGTCGCAACCTGAATACCCTTCTTGCGAGGTCGTTCTAGTCCCTAAAATGGAGCTTTCCGCGGCGCAATCTAAAAACTGGGAGTGGTGGGAACAAAATCCCATGACCTATGACTGGGAGAATACGCTTCGCATCAAGGCCGGGACGCGGGAATGGTTCGAAGAGATCGATCGGCGTTTCTTCGGCTCCGCCTACTTCGCGGAAGGTTCGAACGGTGAGCCGTTTGGCCGGTTTCTGGATCGCGATCTCGTGGAGGGCAAGGAAGTGCTTGAAGTTGGCTGTGGAATGGGATCGCATGCCGCTCTTCTGGCGCGGCACGGCGCCCGCCTTACCGCGGTCGATTTGACGGAGCGCGCGGTGGATGTCACCCGGCATCGATTCGCGCTCTTTGGGTTGGAAGGAAAAATCGAACGCGCGGATGCCGAACAGCTTCCTTTTCCAGATAACAGTTTCGATGTGGTCTGGAGCTGGGGCGTGATCCATCACAGCAGCCGTTTTGAAAGTTGTCTCGGCCAGATTGCGCGGGTCTTGCGGCCGGGCGGGCGGCTCTTTCTGATGGTTTACTATCGACCCAGTATTGTTTACTACGTGAACTGCGCCTTAATCAGAGGAATCTTGTTAGGGCAGCTGGCGCGGAAATCACTGCAAAAAATTTACGAAGATTCATCAGACGGTTTTTACGCCCGGGTTTTCAACCGATCCGAGTTAAGAGAAGTGCTTTCACCCGCCTTCTCCGACATCCGGTTCAGCGTGATCGGTCTGAAAGCAGAGTTGTTTCCGATCCCAAGAACGGGCTTCAAAGAAAAGCTCGAGCATGCCACGCCCAATTGGCTGGCCAACGGAGTGCTGGGCAAGTTCGGATCGATGATTGTGGCGGAAGCAGCCTGCAAGTGACAGCTTCTCGCTGTAACTACGCTTTGTCGGCCGTGATGTTCCTCTCCAGCGACTCGTCGACCTTCGACATCCCTCGCAAAAATCGTACCGATAGTATGAAGTTAGTGTTGAAATTGGCGTCTTCTCAAAGCGTCAAGAACCCTATCTAAGATAGGGATAACTTTAACGATGGACGATTTACTTCAACAAATCTTGGTTTGTCCGAGGGATGGGTCTGCTCTTACTGTGGTTGCAGACGCTCTGGTCTGTGAATGCGAGCACCAGTATCCAATATTCAACGGGGTTCCAGTGATGCTCTTGGAAGATGTTCACCAGACCGCCACCTGGGCGTCCGAATCAATCAGCAGGGCAAAGGCGAGCGCCGTCAGCGAGGAGATTCCCCCGATCAAGTTTCACGGAGTGGATGATTACGTGCAGGCAATGGTCGCAGGCACCTGTGGCAACCTTTACCTCCCAATTTTGAACAAGCTCACTGATTATCCCATCCCGGATCTCCCGCTCTCGCTTGGAAACGGGGGTCTGCTGCTTGATGTTGGGTGCAACTGGGGACGATGGTGTGTCGCCGCAGCTCGTAAGGGTTATCGTGTGATCGGGATCGATTCGGCGCTGGATTCGGTGCTTGCTGCGAACCGTGTGTGCTGCCAGTTAGGCTTGCAGTGCATTTTTGTGGTGGCAGACGCGAGGTATTTGCCTTTTCGACAAAAATGCTTCGATGTCGTGTTTTCGTATAGCGTTATACAACACTTCAGTAAGACCGACGCGAAGATGGCGCTTTCGTCAATTGGGTCGGTGTTAAAACCCACCGGGATATCATTAGTCCAAATGCCTAACAAATTTGGGATAAGATGTTTTTATCACCTTTTGAGACGTGGCTTTACCGAAGGTATAAACTTTCAAGTCAGGTACTGGTCGGTAGGAGAATTGAAGCGAGCGTTTTCCGAAGCCATAGGACCAACGGTTGCTTTCGTGGATGGATATTTCGGATTGGGAATTCAGCGATCGGACGTTCACTTACTGCCTTGGAGCTACCGCCTAATTGTCAGAATTTCTGACTTCTTGCGTCATTGGAGTAAACGATTTCCTTTCATCATCTATGCGGCGGACAGCGTGTATTTGAAGTCGACTGCAAATTCTGCCGCTTCCTCCCGCGACATTTAGATACGGCAACGGCCCTAGCTCCAAGATACCTTTGGTGAATCCGTGACGATTCATATTCGTGAATGAAATCTGCATTTAAGGACGGTCGGCTTATGGCTCTCCTCATTGTGTTTGGATACTTCGTGTTAGTTGTGTTGAGCGTGCAGCGAGCAGGCGGAGACCGTATCCATGTCATGCAGAGGTGGTTTGGCGTCCCTGCGATGGAGCCTGTTTTCGCGGACTTGTGGCATATCACTTCCGGATGGGACGCTGCCCGCGCCGGGTTGAAGCCGGAAGAAGCCAATCCATATGACCAATTCAACCGAGCGTTCACTTATCCGCGAATATGGCTGTGGCCCGCGCTCGTTGGAGCGACGTCGCGGATAACGACGACGGTCGCGCTCGCTATGATCATCGGCTTTATTGCAACAGCCTTTTACTCGGTCGGCCGGTTAACCTGGCGCGAAGGTGTGATATTCGGTCTGTTATTTATCGGCCCGCCCGTGGTGTTGGCGCTGGAGCGATGCAATGTCGACTTGTTAGTCTTTATGTTGGTCGCTTTGGCAGGTCTTCTGGCCGCGCGGGCTGGACGAGGAGAGAGAATCTCAGCGGTTTTGCTCCTTTTCACCGCATCCATAGCCAAGCTTCATCCGGTTGGATGTGCAGCCTGCCTTTTACGGTCCAATCTAAAAGGCAGCGTAATGGCGGTGGTCAGTTTTTTTGGCCTGATCGGGGCATTTTTTCTTTTTACTCTCACAGATATCTTGCGGATCAGCCGAATCCTTCCGCAGGTTTCCTGGTTTTCCTATGGGGGACGGATCGCTTACGAATATCTGGTCCGTGCCGTCGAAGGAGCGCTCGGCCGTCACCTGCCTGAATGGCTTCCCGCTGCCGGATATTTGGTTTTGTTGGGTGGTCTCATGGCAGCGGCGTGGTGCCTCTGGTCGAAGAGCCCAGCCGTCCGGTGGCCCAAATTCGGAGGGACTGAGCAGCACCTATTTCTGGCCGGTGCCGGGATTTTTTTGTTGAGCTTTGCCGCCTTGAAGTCGTTCGAATACCGATACTCGTTTTTACTGCTGTGTCTGCCCCTCCTGTTCTCGATGCTGCGACGCGGGAGAAAATCTGCAATCATCTCGCGGATGATGCTTATATTATTAGGGCTTCTTTTCTACGACAGTCTCGCCTATGGCATTCTTTCAGACGGCCTGAGAAGGTCGCGGGTGGTGAATTGGTCTTATACCTTAGAAGCCTGGTCTTCTTCATGGCTGCTATTCGTGTTTACGCTGATACTTTTTTTTGGATTGGTCCGGACGTGGCTGATAGACGTCAGTTCCTTGGCGCAGCCTCGCACCACGCCCCCGCCCGATTTGTGAACCGCAAATGAGCGGTGAAAGTTCGCCAGAGCCGAAACCGCAACTCGATTACTTTTCGAGGTTTCAGGCGTTGTCCGCCTTTGCCCGCCGGCACTTCCATCAAGGGCGCGGTGGGCGGGCCAAACTGGCCATTTCCGCAAGCTTGATCTCGCGGATTATCACCACCGTCGTCAGTTTCGTTATCCTCCCAATCACCGTTCGCTATTTGGGCAACGAAGGTTACGGCTTGATGGTCACCATCACCAGTGTTGTTGGGTGGCTGCAGTTTACGAATCTGGGAATCGGATTAGGTTTACAGAACGCGCTCACCTACGAAACGGCTGGCGGAAATGTGCGCGCTCAGCGGGAGCTCATCAGCACGGCCGTTTTTTCCCTAGCTGCCGTGGGCGGGTTCATCCTGGTTGCGGGGCTGATCGTCTTCCCTCACGTGAATTGGACGGCGGTGTTCCCACCGACTACGCAACGATTCACGAGCGAAATCGGATGGACGGTTCTGGTAGTTTTTATTGGTTTCGTGAGCAACATCGTCCTCGGATTTGTAAATCCAATGTACGCAGCTCGCCAGGAACTCCACGTCTTCACAATCCAGGTGATACTGGCGAGTGTTCTGAGCCTAGCAGGAACTCTTGTCGCGGTCAGTTTGCGCTTGGGTCTGCTCGGGTTGACGGTTTGCACAATTGGGATAACGACCGTCATCCAGTGGTCATTTGCCATCTGGACCTTGTATTTTCGCGGTGTCGCGTCGCTGAAACCAAGTGCAAGTCAGGTCACGTCGGCCGCCGCCGCGCAAATTTACCGGACCGGGATCAGTTTTTTCATCCTGCAGATATGCAATATCGCCTTTTTTCAGATCGACGCTTTTTTGATTGCGCGCTTTTTGACGATCGACCAAGTCACGCCTTATTCGGTCGCGCAGAAGGTATTTATTCAAGCTTCTGGTCTGTTTGCGATCGTGACTGGCTCGTTATGGGCTGCTTACGGCAATGCCAAGGCCCAGTCTGATTTTGCGTGGATTAGGCAAGTGCATCGCCGAATTCTACGTGCTTTTTTGCTTTTTTTCGGATTGTTGACTGCGGGAATGATTATGTTCGGACATATTGCACTGACCCTGTGGGTGGGAAGAGGCGCCGCTCCGACGACGCTGCTCTTGGCCGCGGTTGGCCTTTATTTTTGTGTGCGCGATTGGACCGGCGTTCACGCCACACTGCTAAACGGTTTAAACGTGGTGCGTCCGCAAGTATGGAACGTAGTACTAACCGCCGTTCTCACTCTTGGATTCGATCTGGTCCTGATCCGGCGGCTCGGTCCGCTCGGCCTCGCGGTCGGGGGTCTGCTCGCATTCTCCCTAACTAGTGCATGGTACTTTCCGTACCTCGCTCGCAAGGAACTTGCGGTTGAAGTTGGAAAGAATCCGCCCCATTCACTGTGAAAATACCCGAACTCCCAACATTCCATGCGTAAAGAGTTACTTTATAATCCGCGGTTGCTCTGTGAACGTCTGGCTGAGATCTCTCAGGCGAAAAGGCGCCGTCGAATCTTGCGAGGGACTCCCGCGGAGAAACTTGAAGCCGGCCATACTGATTCGCTTGAGCTTTTGCAGTTGCTAAAAGGGCGCCCGCCGCGGGTGATCTTCGACGTTGGGGCGTTTTATGGGACGTGGACCGTGCTTGCTAAATCGATCTTCCCGAAAGCAGAAGTGCACGCCTTTGAACCGCTCGAGCAGTTGCGCGGCCAATTTTTGGACAGGACGGCTTGCTTGAACAACGTCACGTACCATCAAATTGCGGCGGGCGCGACCTCGGGCGACAAGCGAATGGAGCTAGCCAACTTCCTGGATTCTTCCAGCCTCCTGCCAATGACCGAAAAGCAAATGAGCGAGTTCAAGACCCGGCCCACCGGCAGCGCGTCTGTTCGGATGGAGCGCCTGGACGACTATGCTCTTAAGCACTCGCTGCCCATGCCGGACTTGATCAAACTTGATCTCCAGGGATATGAGGTTGAGGCCCTGCGTGGAGCTATGAAGTGTCTTTCCAGCGCTCAAGCGGTGATATCGGAGGTCAGCTTCGCGGAATTCTACAAAGGTCAATGTTTGTTCGAGGAGCTCGTCGGCTTTTTAGCGTCTTGCGGATTTCGAACTCGCGCGTTCGGTGCAAAAACCAAACTTGGGGATCGTTTGTTGCAGACAGATATACTGTTTGAGAATGCTGACGCGCGCCCAATGGAGTCGGTGAGATCATAGCGAGCCGGGAACGAAACGGTGGTCACATTTGGCACACTTTCGGGAGCTTCGGTCCGCCGTTTACGAGCAAACCAAGGCAGGGTGACGGAATGATTATCTCGAAGATCGTCGGCGGGCTTGGCAACCAAATGTTTTGTTATGCCGCGGCGCGGCGCCTGGCCCATCGGCTCGGGGCGATAATGAAGCTCGACCTGCAGGATTACAGGCGGGGTTTCAACCCGCCACGTCATGCGTTGCAAGCTTTTGAGCGTGACCTTGGGATCCGTAATTTTAACATTTCCGCGAGCGAAGCTACCGATGACGAAGTGGCTGCGCTGCGTGATAGATTCATGAGGCGCTCCCTGCGCGATCGCTCTGTGCGGCTGATCCGTCGCCGCTACGCTGACTTCCTCTGGCCGGCCTCGCACGTTCGCGAAAAATCCTTTCGGTTTGATGAGAAGGTGCTGAAATTACCCGACGATTGTTATTTGACCGGGTTTCGGCAAAGCGAGAAATATTTTGTGGACGCCGCGCAATTGATTCGCCAGGAATTTACGTTTTGCGATCCGGAAATTCCGCGAATTGCGCGGGCTTTTATCGCCGAACTCAAAGGGGCGGAAGACACCCAGATTGTTTCCGTGCACATTCGTCGTGGAGATCTTGCATATGCGGCCGAAAAACTGGGTAATCGCGCAATCGTACATGGTCCCCCAATCACTTTGGAATATGTGCGCAAAGCGATGGCAACCTTTAGCGGTCGCCGCCGGTTTTTGGTTTTCTCGGACTCGTCAAGGGATATTGCCTGGTGTCGTGAGCAAATCACAGAGAACAATGTCTGTTTTTCAGAGGGACACACTGATATTTTAGATTTTGCGATAATGAGGTCCTGCGACCATCACATCATTGCAAACAGTGCTTTCAGCTGGTGGGCTGCATGGTTGAATGAGAAGCCGAACAAGCGAATCGTTGCGCCAAAAGACTGGTTCTTCCAGTCTGCTTCCCGACCGGACGTTGTGACAGACGATCTGATCCCGGCGAGTTGGGAGACACTGTGAACCCATCTATCTGGTGTGACTCGACTCTGATAATCCGATCTTGTTTGTTGCCGTCCAGATGACCTTTCGTAAACGCGCTAACCAAGCTTTGATGCGTCGGTTTCGTTCCGGACGTGGCCAAAAACTCTTGGAACGGGTCGGTTCACACTTGGATCTCTGGCGCGGTTATGGCGCCGGAGCTTTTGTGCAAGATAGCGGTGAGACCGCTGTTTTCGATTTGTTATTGGGCCATCATCCTCCGAGTGAGCCAGTCGTTATCTTCGACGTGGGTGCAAACCTGGGCGAATTCACGGCGGCGGCTCTCGGTGCCCTTGGCCCTTCAGCCCGAATTCACGCTTTTGAGCCAGCTCGTGAAGTCTTCGATAGGTTTCTCCAACGTTTTGTGGGAAACGACCGAGTCGTGCCGAATAATTTCGCGCTCGGCCCGGCCCCGGGCGAGCGTCCTCTTTTTGGCGGAGGTCATGACATTGGAATGGCTTCGCTGGTGCAGCGCCGGCTCGGTGATGGCAAGACATCTCAGTTTCAGGAAACTGTTAAGGTGATGCCGTTGAGTGATTACTGCGTCGATGTCGGCATCGATCGAATCAACCTTTTGAAAATGGACGTCGAAGGTTTCGAACTGGAGGTGCTGCTTGGCGCGAAGAATTTGTTCGACAACGGGGGGATTGACGTCTGCTCCTTTGAGTTCGGCGGATGCAATCTGGATTCACGGACGTTTCTCCGGGATTTTTTTGAGTTTTTCACGCCCTACGGAATGCACATTTTTCGGATCACACCCACGGGGACAATGATTGAATTGCCTCGTTATCACGAGCAGTTGGAAAAATTTACGACGACGAATTATGTGGCAGTGAGCCGGGAGATGAGCGCAGCGTAGCGTGGCTTTAGCAATGAAAACGGTCGCGCCGGTTTCGGCGGTCATCGCCACGCGCAATCGAACTGCGAGCTTGGGGAGGACTTTTGATTCGATGTTCCTGCAGGAAATCATTCCTTCGGAAGTCATCGTCGTTGATGCGTCGGACGATGAGCGAACGAAAACCCTGGTCGAAGGCTTAGCGGCAAAGCAGAGTTCCGCGTGCGCGTTCCATTGGGTCAGAGCGGCCACGCTGGGCGCAGCCGCGCAGCGCAACGAGGGTGTCGCACTCGCTACCCAGTCGGTCATTTGGTTTTTCGACGATGACATTCGATTTGAGGACAATTGTGTTTCTCGGTTGTGCCACGCCCTCCAGGGCGAGCCTCAACTGGGCGGTGTCAACGCGATGATTACGAATCAAAGGTATCAGTCGCCCGGAGGGATGAGTCGTTTCATGTTTACCCTGATGAATGGGCGCACCGAAAAGAGTTTCGCGGGGAAAGTGATCGGCCCGGCCATTAACTTGTTGCCGGAAGATCGTGACGATCTCCCTGACGTCGTGCCGGTGGAATGGCTGAATACGACCTGCACGATGTATCGCCGTGAGGCATTGCCCTCTCCGCCATTCGATTCGTTCTATGTTGGCTATTCCGTGATGGAGGACGTGACGTTATCCTTGAGAGTAGCGGCAGCGGGCTGGAAACTCGCCAACGTGCGCACGGCCCGGATTTTTCACGACAGCCAGCCGGGCGACCATAAATCGGATGTCGCAGCCAGGTCGGAGATGGAGTTGATTAACCGTCACTACGTAATGACTGATCTGCTGAAAAAAAGAAGGTGGTCGGATTACGGAAGACTCGCGATTTGGGAACTGTTTTCTGTCGTATCGGCAAGCACTTCGCCATCCGGGCGCAAGAATCTTGTCCAGCTGCTTCGGGGAAAGGGGAGGGCCTTGGCTCGCCTGGTTCGGCCCAACGAAGGTCAATCATCGACTGCTCATGACTGACAAAACTGGAAACAGCAATGCCGCAGTCGTCGGGATAGTGACTCGTGATCGATCGAACGTTTTGCCAAAGGCAATTGTGTCGGCTCTGGCGCAGGAAGGCGGCGCAATCCGGGTGTCGGTGATTGACGATGGTTCGCAGGATGCGACTCCGGATCTGGCTAAGCGCTTTCCCGCCGTTGAATGGATCACGCGGCCGGAACCGCTTGGATATATGGCCGCCCGGAATCATTGGATGATGAACTCGGCCAAAGATTATTTTGTGAGTCTGGACGACGATGCCTGGTTCCTTGCGGGCGACGAGGTCTCCGTCGCTCGTGCGGTCATGGATGAAGAGCCTCGTGTCGCCGCAATCGCCTTCGACATCTTGTCCCCAGACAAGCCGGAAACGAAGCCGCGCTCCGGAATCGAACGGGTTTCATCCTTCATTGGCTGCGGCCATATGCTACGATTATCCGCGGTCAGAGAGGTGGGCGGTTACGAAGAGGTTCCCGGAAGCTACGGAGTGGAAGAAAAGGATTTATGTCTGCGATTGATTGATGCGTCGTACGAAGTCGTTCGCCTCAACGGGGTTCACGTCTGGCATGACAAAACGCCGGTGGCGCGTCAAATGTCCGCGCAACTTGAATCAGGTGTATGTAATGACCTTGTCATGGCGTTCCGACGAACGCCCACCATGCTCCTGCCGGCGGCGCTTGTGATGAAGGTCTATCGCCATCTGCTATTCGGCGTGAGGAAACAATCCCTAGGGCCGGTTACTGCAGGCATCGCCTTGTTTTTCAAAAAGCTTCCATCGATCTGGCGGTCGCGCCGACCCGTGCGGGCTTCGAGCTTGAGAACCTTCATGCGCTTGCGTCCCCAATAATGGAAGCCCTACTGCTTCGCATTCCCCGGGGATTAATGAGCCGCATTCGGGTGGCGGCCTATCGGTTGCTTGGGATGAAACAAGGCTGCCACAATCGGATGGAAGGCGGCGGACGATGCCGGCGGCTAAAGCAGATTGAGATCGGAAACCATAATGCTTTTACCCAGGGCTGCTGGCTTTGGCCGGTCGAGGAAGATTTCGATGGCGTTCGAATCCGCATCGGAAACGGCAATTACTTCAATCGTAATCTCATGATCGACGCCTGCGGTTATGTCGAGATCGGGAGCGAGAACATGTTCGGTCCCGATGTTTACATGACGGATAGCAATCACACCTCCGGCGGCGGTGTTTCGCCAAAGACTCTCCCCATGATCAGAGGTCGGATCAAGATTGGAAACAACTGCTGGATCGGAGCGAAGGCGATCATTTTGAAAGACGTGGAGCTTGGCGATGGTTGCGTTGTGGGCGCAGGCGCGGTGGTAACCAAAAGTTTCCCGAGTGGCTCCATAATTGCTGGAATCCCGGCCAGACCACTGCCGCAAAAGGAATCTGATCGGGCGTGAAAGTCTTGCTCGCTCATCCGGGCACACAGCATTCCTTTCATTTGGCGCGCGAGTTGGATCGACAGGGCAGTCTGGCTGCGTTCTACACCGGGATAGCTTTTCGGCCTGATGGCGTTATTGCCCGACTGGGCCGCGCTCTTTCGACTCCGCATCGAAAGGGTATCGGCAACCGAATTTTGCCTGATGGTTTTTCCGCCGCGATCCAGCGTCGCCCCATCGGAGAATTGCGAGCTCTGTGGCAATTGCGTCGCGGAATGGACGAGCAGACGGTTTTACACCGCCGCAACGAATCTTTTCAAAGGTCGATTTCAGACGAGGCCATCGCGGAAACGAATGCCGTAATCGGAGTTGATACAGCCGGTTGGATTCTGGCAGACCGATGCCGAAATCTTGGACGACCGTTCCTTTTGGATCAAAGCATCGGGCATCCCGATGCAAAGCAGGCGATGCACAACGAGATGCGTTCGGCGTTTCCAGAATGGACGGAAGATTCCGAGCAGCGGCGACTGGAGGTCCGCGATGCTGAGATAAAGGAGCAAACCGATGCGACGGCCATTGTGACGGCTTCTTCATTCGCCAAGCAGACGCTCGTTGAAAACGGCGTGCCGGCGGAGAAAATCCATGTTATCCCGTATGGAGTTGACACTGCGCGGTTTTCTTTGAACCGGAGCACGGTGCCGCGACCCTTTCGTTTTGTTTTTGTGGGACTGCTGACCGCGCGGAAAGGAATCCCGTTGCTCCTGCAGACGTGGAGTCGCCTGGCTGCGTCAGGCGCGGAACTGTGGCTGATCGGCCCGGCCTCGGACACCGCTCGCACCCTGATTCCTCGGCTCAACGGATTACGGCAATTCGGGTCTGTTTCTCAACCAGAGGTTTCCCGACTGCTATCCGAGTGTGACATTTTTGTCTTCCCGAGTTTCTTCGAAGGATTCGGTCTTGTGCTGCTCGAGGCCATGGCCTGTGGTTTGCCAGTCATTACGACAACGGCCACGGCTGGCCCTGATATTGTTAAGGAAGGTGAAGACGGGTGGGTGATTCATCCCGGTGATTTGGATGGACTCGTGAACGCGATGCAGCGATGTCTGGATCATCGTGACCGCGTATCGAAGATGGGTTTGAGCGCGCGTAAAACAGCGGAGCGATTCACCTGGGGAGCATACGGAGATCGGTGGGTCGAAACTCTGCGAAACGTCGCGGGGATTAAGTAATGCTCGCCATTCTCGCAACTCACCCCATTCAATATCAAGTGCCGCTTTGGCAGATGCTGGCGCGGGATGGACGTGTTCCTTTCGAGGTCTGGTATTTAAGTGAGCACGCTACACGGGCGAGCCGGGATCGGGAATTCGGGCGAAATTTCGCATGGGATCTGGACATGCTGGAGGGCTATCCGCACCGCTTCCTACAAACACCCCGTGGGGCCACGCCCGCGACTCCATTCCGTTCGCGCATCGCGCAATCTTTGCCGGGACTTTTCGCGGAGAATAAAGTGAGCGCTGTATGGGTGCAGGGTTGGCAAGTTGCGGCGTATTGGCAGGCGGTCTGGGCCGCGAAGAAAACCGGGCTGCAAGTTTGGTTGCGCGGTGAGAGCAACGCGATGGCGCCCACTCCAGCTTGGAAGAACGCGATCAAACGTCCGCTTCTCGGGCAACTCTTTCGTCGGGTCGATCACTTCCTTTGCATCGGTACGGCAAACCGCGACCTGTATCGCAGCTACGGCGTGCCTGAGTCAAAGCTGCATATGACGCCCTACGCGGTAGACAACACTCGCTTCGCCCAACAGGCCGAAGCGATCAGAGGTCAGAGGTCAGATATCAGACGTCAGTGGGGAATCCCAAAAGACGCCTTCGTCGCCCTATTTTGCGGGAAATTTATTCTCAAAAAGCGGCCTCTCGATTTGATTAAGGCTACCCAATTACTATTAACAAATAACTCAATAACCAATAACGGTGGACGGGACGTCCACCTTCTCTTCGTCGGCTCCGGCGAGCTTGGCGACGAAATGCGAGCCAACTGCAACGTCGTCTTCGACGCAGAGCGCTCTCCAAATAACCAGGAGCTGATAACTGATAACCGGAAGCCAGCCGCTTCGTTCGCCGGTTTCCTGAATCAGACCGAAATCTCCCGTGCCTACGTAGCCGCCGACGTGCTCGTGTTGCCCAGTGATTACGCCGAGACGTGGGGCCTGGTGGTCAATGAAGCGATGGCGAGCGGACTGCCCTGTAATATAAGCGACCGATGTGGATGCGGACCCGATCTTGGTGCGTGCGCCGGGAACTCGGTGTTTGAGTTCGGGAAAATTAACCAGCTTGCACGCCAAATCGTTGACCGCGCTCACCCTGGAGGGCAGCCGTCGCCGCCTCCTTCTCTTCGCCAGACGGTGGAGGTGGTTCATGATCTTTATAGCGGAAGATGAAAGTGACTATCGTCTGCGCTGCCGGCATCGTTTCCGGAAAGGAAGTCATGGCCTTGGAGCTTGGCCAGGGATTACGCGAACTCGGCACAGAAGTCTGCTTTTTGACAAGCAAATGGGGCAGCGGCGAGTTTGCGAGGCGGGCAGAAGACGCGGGATTTGAAACCTTGCGTTTGTGGCTCGGTTTCATTTCCGCGACTCTTCGTTTGGACACCGCGTGGATGACATTGCATCAGCTTTGGCACTGGCCGTCCTTGTTCATCGCGTACCGCCGCTTCCTGAAAGAATTCGGCCCTGACAAGGTTGTCCACACGAACTGGCATCACCTTTTACTATTGTGGCCGCTGTTGCACCCGCGGCGTGACCTTTACTGGGTTCATGAATTGATGCCAAACACGTCGCGCTATCGAACGCTCTTCCGCCTCTTGAATCGTCGCGTTAGTTTATTCGTACCCGTTTCTCAGGCTGCCGGTCAGTCTCTCGCCGACATCGGGATTCCCGCGGACAAAATTCGCGTCATTCATAACGGGATTGCTGATCCTGCTTCGGACGTTCGACCTCCGTCAGGCGATGGAAAACTAATCATTGGGATCGTAGGACAAATCGGTGCGTGGAAGGGACACGAAGACTTGCTGGAGGCGTTTCACGTCATCCTCCGAGACTTTGCTGCGGCGCAGTTACACATTTTTGGAAAGGGATCACCGGATTATGAAATGTTTCTACATCACCGTATCAGCGAAATGGATGCGACGGGGAGCGTGGTCTGGCACGGTTTTGTCGGTGATCGGTCGCAAATTTTTTCTGGCCTAACCATTTTGGTAGTTCCAAGCCGATCGGAAGATCCGCTGCCGACGACAGCAATCGAAGCAGCTTTCTTTGGAATTCCGGTAGTTGCGACGAGACGGGGGGGGCTCGCTGAAATCGTCGAAGATGGAGGAACAGGCTTCCTGGTGGAATCCGGGAAACCACTGGAACTTGCCGCCCGGATAAGCATGGTTCTGGCTGATGCAGGGCTGCGAAGGCAAATGGGCGAACAAGCAAGAACAAGAGCGATCGAGAAATTTTGCCGTCGAGAATTCATTACGAATTTCTCGAAAGTGTTAAATTAATGGCAGACATGGCTTTATCGTCTGAACTAGCGCCTCCGATGGAGGCTATTCGTCCCGGGGCTGGAGTTGGGGCCAACGGGAGCGCTGTGCCATTCGGGAACCGGCCCGGTGTTCGACCGCACAAGGAGCTCGCTCTCTTGCCCCGGTCGATCTGGATGGTCTCTGCTGTTTTAATTGCCTGGGGACTTTCGACGATGAATCCCCTTCTGACGGCTGGTGCCATCGTCGTTCTGTTGGTGTGCGCGCAACTTCTTTGGCGGCCAGGAGAGCCGCCGGTCCTGTTGTTTGTATGCGCAATTCAATGGGTGCAGGCATCAACCGCAGTCTTTTACGCTAACTATTATGCAATGCCACTGGACCTCTGCTTCGGAGGGTTATGGGCAGAATCAGCGACCTGGCTGTGTTTGGTCGGCGTCCTTGCTCTGGGCTTGGGAATGCGCGTCGCGCTGCTACACCCAGTCAGGGCGGATCCTCCGAAGATGACAAATATTAAATCTGGGTCGGTCTTCATTTTCTATCTGGTCAGCTTCGCCGGCGCTGCCGTGCTTGATCGCGTCGCCTGGATCATTCCCGGTTTGGCTCAATTCATCCTGGCCTTCATTGCAATAAAATGGGCAATCCTGTTTTTGCTCTTTTATTCTGTCTTGGAGAGGAGGCAGGGATACTGGTTCATGGGGATCGCCTTCCTCATTGAAGTAGCGGCAGGAGTCGTAGGATTTTTTGCGAACTTTAAGACTGTTTTTTTCCTGCTCAGTATTGCTCTCTTCACTTCGTCGACTCGTTCCTGGCGAAAACGGATCGTCCTTGCCTTAGCGATCTCCGCGGTCCTCTTGCTCATGGGAATCGTGTGGGCTGTGATCAAAGGAGAGTACCGCGATTTTTTAAACCAGGGTACCAACACTCAACAAGTGCTGGTCCCGTTAAGTGAGAGAGCCGATAAGCTATTGGCGGAGGCGGGGGACTTCTCCGAAGAGCAGTTCTCGGAAGGGATTGACGCCATGGTCCTTCGAATTAGCTACGTCAAGTTCTTCGCCATGACGCTGGAGTCCGTTCCTAACGACATGCCTTATGAGAATGGAGATCTTTGGTTAGGAGCGCTCAAGCACATTGCTACGCCCCGAATCCTCTTCCCGGATAAGGCTCCCTTGAATGATTCGGAAATTACACAAAAATATCTTGGCATTGCGGTGGCCGGAGCGGAGCAGGGAACCTCCATCGGCATTGGCTATATGGCGGAAAGCTATATTGACTACGGGCCATTCTGGATGTGTCTCCCTATTTTTGGACTCGGATTATTTTACGGACTGATCTATCGTTATTTTGTCGTTCGAAGTGATTCGAGGGTGCTCGGATTTGCAGCAGCGGTGGCCCTCCTCCTTCCGGCGGCGCAGGATTTCGCGGCGTCCAACGTAAAAATTCTGGGCGGTGTGGTCATGGCGTTCATTGTTATTGTGATCGCGTTCAAGTTGTTTAAAAAACTTCTGCCCAACTTTGGCTAATTCGACAGAGACGATTGAGGCTCGCAAAGAGGAGGTATCCCCAGTGCGGGTTATTAAGAACCCGCGCGTCGAAATTATCGATGTGTTTCGATTTTTCGCCGCCTTGTGGGTGATGCTCGGACATGCGGGTTACTTCCCGCTCGTTCAAGGTTTTAGCAAAAGCGACCCAGTCGGTCTCGTCGTCCGTGGAATTTACAATAACCTTTTTTGCGGTCCGGCGGCGGTCATCGTTTTCTTTGTCATCTCCGGGTATTGCATTCATCGACCCTACCGGGATCTGCCCAAGCTTCCGCTGGCCCATTATTTTACGCGTCGCTTTGTCCGGATCCTCTTTCCGATGGCCTTCGCGATTCTTCTGGCCGGACCTGTAGGCGTTCCGCTGCGATTGTTTCGGGACACTATCCTTTGGAGTCTGCTGGCTGAGTTAGTCTATTATTCCATCTATCCGACTCTGCGGATCGCCGCCCGCAAGGTGGGCTGGATGCCTCTCATTCTTTTTGGGTACGCTGCGTGGCTTGCTCTTATTTTGTCGAAGCCGGGAGCTCCGAGTTATGCCGCGTACGGGACTTATTTCAATTGGGTAATGGGACTGCCGTGCTGGTTGCTCGGATGCCTCCTGGCGGAACGCGACCAGCCAGATCGCACCGAAGAAATCGCCGTCGCCGAGATTTGGTTATGGAGATTGGGAATCTGGGCGCTCGCTGCACTGTGCAGCGTGTTGCAGTTTCACTCTCCGATCCGGTATCCGTGGACCTTGAATATTTTTGCCATTCCCGTGTATTTCTGGCTCTACAAGGAAATCGTTTTCCACCGAGACCGGCCGACATCGCAAATTTTTGCCTGGGCGGGATTGTGGACCTACTCATTGTATTTGACTCACGAGGTCACTTTTGCCGCTTATCTCCTGCTTCCCATATCACACAGCAACGCACGTTTGAACTGGTGTTTGGCCACGCTTTGCATGCTCCTGGGAGCTTACCTTTTTTATCTCGCGTTCGAGAAGCCGGGTCATCTGCTGGCGCGGCGTCTCGCGCGAATGGTGGATCCTCGTCTGAACGTTAAACAGAACCGGGCTTAGTCCCTTCTTTCAAAGATGAGTCGAACAGGGGACGCGAATCTGAGGGTGCTACACGTCATCCCGTCTCTCTCCATCGAGGACGGTGGTCCGACCGTGGCGTTGCTCGCTCTGGTGGATGCATTGAACGAGTTTAACGTGAGCATCACCATCCTGACTACGCTCGGTCCACGCGATCAGACCGCGCAAAAGCATCAGTTCGCTCGCAAGGCTGCGGTCGTCGAATTCCGGCGAAACATCGGCCCCTACAAAATCGCCTGGCGAGTCGTGCCATGGTTGCGAGCAAATCTCCGAAGCTTTGACATCGTTCACGTCCATGCGGTGTTCTCGTTTGTTAGTGTGGCCGCGGCACGGATGGCCCGCAGGCATCAAGTGCCGTATCTGGTGCGACCGCTTGGGGTTTTGAATCGCTGGGGGATGAAGAATCGCCGACCATTTGCGAAGCGCCTCTCCTATGGACTGCTCGAGTCGAAGATATTAAGGAATGCTTCGGCGCTTCATTTCACGAGTGGGCGGGAAGCGGAACAGGCTTACGAACTCGATCCATGCCTGCGAGAGGTTCCCGCTATCACCCTGCCGCTTCCGATTGCAAGTCCGCCCGAGCTTGAGGAAGGCCATCCTTTCCTGGACCGGTTTCCGGAACTGCTCGGCAAACGGTGGATACTTTTTCTGTCGCGATTTGCGCATCAGAAGGGCCTCGACTTACTGCTCGATGCCTTCACCAAGATCGCGGCGGAACACCCGGACTGCATGCTCGTGCTGGCCGGCGGGGGGGATTCTTTTTATGTGCAAACTCTGGAGCGTCGGATTGTAGAACGCCGGATTGAGAAGAGAGTTCTTTGGACGGGTTACCTTAGTGGCGTGGAAAAGGCAGATGCACTGGCGATGGCTACGATATTCGTTCTGCCTTCTTATTCCGAGAGTTTTGGCATCGCCGCGGCTGAGGCTTTGGCGAGCGGATGTGCCTGCGTTTTGAGCGACGGAATACCGTTTGCCGAAGACGCGGCTCGAGCGGGCGGCGCGGTGGTCACGCGTTGCGAGGTGAATGAACTGTTTGCCAGTTTAAACAAACTGTTGCGAGACCCGGCAGAACGAGGTCGACTGGCGCGGAATGCACGGCGATTCGCGGAGCAACAATTTTCGCCGAATGCGATTGGGTCTGCTCTAATGGCGAAATATCGTGAACTCCTTGCAACCGGAAAGCCCGCGAAAGAGCAAATTATCGCGCCTTTAGGGTGATATCCTTTTCGCTATGAATGACGTCACGCCGGTGATCCTCGTGTGTAACGAGGAGGCTAACATTCAGCGGACATTAGATGCTCTCCGCTGGGCGTCGGAAGTCGTGCTGGTCGATAGCGCCAGCACCGATGCAACGGTGGCCATCGCAAAAGTGGCCCACCCGAATGTGCGCGTAGTGCGGCGGGAGTTCGACACCCATACACACCAATGGAATTTCGGTCTGGATCAGGTCGCGACAGAATGGGCGCTCACACTCGATGCGGATTACCAGCTTTCGCCAGCGTTACAGACGGAGATTGCAAGGCTTGAGCCGCCTCCGGATGTCGTTGGGTACTCGGTCGAATTCGAGTATCGGATTTTTGGCCATCCGCTCCGCGCTTCCAGTTATCCGGCGCGCGTGGTCCTGTTTAGAGTGAGGCAGGCGCGCTACGTCGATGACGGGCATACACAGACTTTGTGGATTAAATCCGCGTCGAACGGGCTACGGCCTCCCTCCTACCCCGGGAAGCCAGCGGCTTACCCTACAGAAGAGAATGGCCGGATCGAGAAGCTCGCTGGCAGGATTTACCACGATGATCGAAAACCGCTGTCGCACTGGATCCAGGCGCAGGATCGGTACGCCATGTTGGAAGCACGGCATTTGTTATCAAGGCCGCTGAGCGAGCTGAGCTTTCAAGATCGATTGCGTCGCAAGATCTTTTTCGCTGCACCCGCCATGTTTCTTTATCTTTTTTTTGGTCGCGGTCTCATTCTCGACGGCTGGGCAGGGTGGTTCTATGTGGCGCAGCGTACTATCGCTGAACTGCTTCTCTCAATGCGCCTGTTGGGCAAGCAGACGAATCTAAAGGTCAAAAATGAGAAGGCTTCGACAGCGGAGAACTGAAAACGACGGGCCCATGCTAGGGCAGTATCGTGTCCAGCAATGGTTTCATATTTTGGAGCCAAATCTCGTAGCCCTTGGCGGTCAGATGAAGCTGATCGGCCATGACATCGGGCGGTATGTTCCCATCGGAATTAAGAAAATGTGGACCGATGTCCAGGAACAGAGTGTCGTTGCCATTGCCCAGGGTTTGGATCTGAGCATTGACTAGACTTACGATTTTGCGTTCGCGGCTCCCCCGGCCATTACGCGGGAAAATAGCCAATAAGAGAACTCGCGACGACGGCAAGTACGCATGAACCGTCGCAACAATCTTTTCAATTCCCTTTGCCACCCACTCCGGTCGTTCATCCCCACACTGTCCGATATTGTTCGTGCCGATGAGAATCACAACCAACTTGGGCTCGATATTACTGAGTTCACCGTTCGTAATCCGCCAAAGCAAATGCTCGGTGCGGTCGCCTGCCACACCTAGGTTGGCCGGCTTGTAGGGGGCTAGCTTCTCCCAGCTTACTGGCCCTTGTGTCTGCCAAAAGCTCACTAATGAATCGCCGAGAAATAATACGTCAAGGTCGTGCTTCTTGATAACCTGCAACAGGCGGAGATGTTGATCCGGATCCTTTACGGCCGGACTAACTGCGTCCGTTTCTTTTCTGGGTATCATGCTGCCGGAATGAAACAAGCGCTTGAGTGCCGACACTTGATCGCAACCTTGCAGGGCAAGGGGAGCGAGGATCACAATGCCGACGAACACTAGCAACCTTGCATTCAAGTCCACGGATGATACGCGATCAGGATTCAAGCCACACTCCCGAATCGATATAAGCTATGCTGCAAGTCCCGGCGGGATCAACCCAAGAGCTGAAAACGGAAAGCTGAAATCACGCATCGCGGATGCAGTTATCAGTTATTGGTTAAAAGGCGCCGGTGCGGGTTAATTGTTATCGGTTATGGTTTGGAAGCAGGGAGCCGCCAGACCGGTAACTGTTTGGAAATAGCAACTAACTCGTGAATGCCACGGTTCGACGACTGACAACCGATTACAAATCACCGATAACCATTTTCATCTTCCGATGAAAATTCACATCTGGTGTCAAAGCTACGCTGCCAATCCAGGCGGGATTCAAACCTTTACACGGTTTGTTGTGCGCGCGTTAGGAGATCTGTATCCGGAGGCGGAGATTGTCGCCTTTGCCAAGAACGACCAGCCATCGACAGCGGAAAAGCTGACACGCGGAAAGCTGAAATTAGAGGGCTTCGGCGGGTGGCCCAGGCCCTTGCGCGCGCTGGCCTTCGGTCTCGGTGTGATTCGGCAGGGCGTGCGCGACGTCCCAACCGTTATCATTTCGACGCATGTGAATTTTGCGCCGGTCGCGGCGCTGTTGAAGCGATGCGCCGGTCCCATACCGTTTTGCGCGATCGGTCATGGGATTGAAGTTTGGGACCTACCGAAGACGAGTTTGCGTAAGGCTTTGCGGGCGGCCGATCGGTTGGTCGCGGTCAGCGAGTTTACGCGGGAACGAATGGCGCAAGCCATCGGGGTTGAGCCGAGCAGGATCGAAGTGCTGCCGAACACTTTTGATTCGGAGAGGTTTCAACCGGGGCCGAAACCGCCGGCATTGTTACAGCGATATGGATTGAGCGCAGAGCAACCGATCATTCTTACGGTGGCGCGGCTGGCCGAAACGGAGCAGTACAAAGGATACGACAATGTGCTTCTGGCTTTGCCCGCCGTGCTCCAACAGTTTCCGGATGTGCGCTATGTGATTGTCGGGGAGGGACCCGACCGACCAAGGGTGGAAGCGCTGAGCCGGCACCTTAGAGTTGCGGATAAAGTCATTTTCGCGGGCTACGTGCCTAACGAAGAACTGGCTGATCACTACAATCTTTGTGATGTGTTTGCCATGCCGAGCAAGGGCGAAGGGTTCGGGATTGTATTTCTGGAAGCTTTGAGCTGCGGCAAGGCGGTGATTGCGGGGAACAAGGATGGTTCGGCTGAAGCGGTTCTAAACGGGAGGCTCGGAGTGCTGGTGGATCCGGATGATGTTGGGCAGATCGCGGATGCGATCATCGGAAAACTGAAAACGGAGAAGCTAAAAGCTGAAATTCGAGGGGAAGGAGGGGAGGGCAGCAGCCAGCAGTCAGAGATCAGGGGACAGCGGGCGGAGGGGAAACGCCCGACGCCGAATGAAGAGGAAACAGGAGGTGCTGAAGTTGCCTTTGAAAGCAAACGCTCAACGCTCAACGAAGAGCAGGAGCAAGGAAAGGGAGTCATCGATTTTGCAACCTTGCGTCACGAAGTGATCGGGGCGTATGGGTTTGACCGATTTCGGCTACGGCTGGGGGGGATTTTGGAAAAGCTGAAAAGCTGAAAACGGAAAGCGGAGAAGTGACATCTGACGTCTTGCATCTCACATCTGTTCCCTTGGTCCCAGGCGATTGGGTCAATAGCCCCTACCATCCGGCCCATTCCCCGTAACTGAATTAAGAATTCAGTTACGCTGGCCCACTGCTTGCGTTATCCTAGAAGTCTGTCTGATGCAAACGTCTGCGCTATCCGAGGAGCCGGGGTTGGAACCGGTGCAGACCGCCGGGGAAACGCCGCGGCGCGTTGGCGCGTTTAAGGGGTTCGCTGAGCAAGAGTGGGCACCCGCCCTCTTGTTCTTCATTTGCGATGTCATCTGCTGGGTCACGATCTATGGCGTGCTCAGTTATCTCCGGCACGACGCCCTTTTCTCGAGCGGGTTTGAATTCGCGGTCATCGACCTCATTCAGCTGGCCGTCATTGTGCAGGCCTTGTTCATCATCGGCGGTTATAGCTCGCGGGTGGAGATGAGAGGACTGACCTACACGGCCGAACATATTATTGCCATGCTCACGGCCTTGGCGATCAGCGCCTTGATCTTGTACGCGGCGGCGACGTTCGACCACGCGATGAAGCCAAGCCGCAGCGCGGTCCTCGCCAGTTTTGTGTTGTTTACGCCCATCTCCATGCTTTACCGGCGCGCCATGGGTTGGAAAGTGGCCAAGCTCTCGGCCAATCGCGCCTTCCTCGTGATCGGCGCCGGTGAGATCGCGGCGAAATTCTTTCGTGAGTATCGGCTGTCGCCCAACAATCAGAGACTGGAGTTTGTCGATCTCAATCAGACACGAGTAGGACAAGGAATCTCGGGGCCGGGCACTCCGCTGGTAGGGGGAGACCTGGCCTCCAAGCTGGGCGAGGCGGCCAAGCGTTACAGCGGAATCATCTTGGCAGAAAGCATGGATCAGATTAGCCCGGAGCTGATCGATTGCCTTGTGCGCGCGCAGTTTCAAAGGACGCGGGTTTACACGCTGGAGTCGTTCTACGAGGCGCACTGGCGCCACGTGCCGATGGATTCGATCGATCCTTTCTGGCCCTTGCAGTCGGGGTTTCAACTGTCGCGCACGTCGCCATATCACTATCTAAAGCGGTTATTTGACGTCATCGCGTCGATCATGGGCCTCGCTGTGCTCTGGCCGTTTTTGTTGATCATCGCCGCACTCATCTGGCTAACGAACGGGCGGCCGGTTATTTTCAAGCAGCCGCGGGTTGGTCGCGATGCTGCGGTGTTCACACTTTATAAATTTCGCACTATGAACAGCGGCAATGCTGATGAAGAGGTCGACATTTATACGCGCGAAAATGATCCGCGCATCTCCGGGCTCGGTCGTTGGTTGCGCAAATTTCGGCTCGATGAGTTACCGCAGCTTTGGAACGTCTTAAGGGGAGAGATCAGCTTGATCGGACCGCGTGCGGAATGGGTGGAATGTGCCGATCGATATAACAAAAAAATTCCATTTTATCATTTCCGACACCTGGTCAAACCGGGAATCACCGGCTGGGCTCAGGTGAATTATCCCTACGGGGAGAGCGATGAGGATGCGGTGGAGAAGTTGAAGTACGATCTTTATTACATCCGGCATTACTCGCTCATGCTGGATGCGATGATTGTACTCAAAACCGTGCACACGATGTTGTTCGGCAAAGGCCGATAGGCACGGCTGGCATTGGGGTCCTTTTGGTCCCAGGCGATTGGGTCAATAGCCCCTACCTCTGAAACGGAAAAGCGGAGATCTGAAATTGGACGTCTGACATCTGCCGTCTGACCTGCTGGACGCCAGAGGCGCCCTACGCTTCGTCCGCACCGTTGGCGTGCGCGGCGGCTTCGGCTATCTCGGATTTGCTCTTGCGGCCGGCACGGTCGCCGTAGACTTCGCCGTCGCCGTAGCCGTGCGAAGCATAATAGTAATAGTAACCGGCTCCGCGGCGGCGAGGCAATCGATTAAGCACCAGGCCGGCGGGGCGCACATTGGTGGCCGACAGGAGAGTGAGGGCGCGATTGATGGCGTTGCGCGGCGTTTTGGCCGCGCGGACCACGATGCAGGTGGTCTGCACGTGCGGGACCATGAGAAGAGTATCGCTCACGGCCAGGATGGGAGCGCTGTCGATGACGACGCGATCAAACATGGAGCGAGCCTCCGTAGTCAGGCCGCGGAAGCAATTGTCGCTCAAAAGCTCCGCCGGGTTGGGCGCGCGCTGGCCGCCGGCAAGAATGTAGAGCTGTCCGGGACGCAGCGGTTTGCCTTCGCGGAACCGGGCGGCCCCGACGGTTTCGGCTTCGACCGTGGCGACAAGGCGCACGGCGCTTTTCAGTTCGACCGCGCCGACCAGATAATCGACCAAGCCCGGCGCAGCCGTATGTTTATCGTCGAGAATGTCCTTAAAAACCTTGTGAATGCTCGGGCGGCGGAGGTCGCCGTCGACGAGAAGGACGCGGTGCCCCTGTTGAGCGAGGGCGAGGGCATAATTCACGCTGGTGAAACTTTTCCCTTCGTTAGGCAGAGCGCTGGTGAAGAGAAAGACTTTGCGATCCGCTTCCGGGCCGAGCAAGGAGAGGGCGGCGCGCAGATTGCGAAAACTCTCGGCGATGGGACCGGCGGGGGCCTCGTCGACCAGCCGGTATTTAGCGGCATCTCCCTTGCCCTTCTTTTTCTCGGCGCGCGTTTCCGTGCCTTTCGTTTCCGGTATGGCCGCGAGCACGGGCAATCCGAGAGTGGCTTCCGCCTGGTCGACCGTCTTGACCGAGCGATCGAGCGCGTCGGAGCCAAAGACGAAGGCGAGCCCGGCGGCCAGGCCGCCTAACAATCCAAAGGTAATGGCTTTGGACGGGATGGGCGAAATGGGCTGGCGCGGGAGGACAGCCTGTTCGGCCACGCTAACGGCGTTGGCCTTGACGTCCTTGGTCAGGTCGATGGCTTTGATCTGGCGGAGGACGCTTTCGTACAGCGCGCGATCGGTTTCGGCCTGGCGAGCCAGTTCCTGGTAGCCGATGGCGGCGCGGTTAAGCGCGACCACGGTGCCCTGCTGTTCCTGGATGGCTGTGGCCAGATTTGCTTCGGTGGCTTTGGCCTGCTCGATGGCATTCTTCAGAATTTCCGGCTGAGAGACGACGGCTCGTTCCAAAGAGTCTTTGGCCTCTTTCAAGGCGGCGCGGGTGGCCATCATTTTCGGATGCTTGCCCTTGTAGCGCAGCGCGAGCGTGGCCAGGTTCGCCTCGAGGTCGGTGACGGTGCGGCGCCGCTCGTTAACCAAAGGCGACACGGAAATACTGGGGACGGCGAGGAGTATTTCCACCTTGTTGCCCGCTTCCTCGATCTGCTTCATTTCCCCTTCGAGCCGCATACGCTCGGACTTGGCGACGGTCAGTTTGCTGTTTAAATCCTGCAATTTGTCTTCGACGATGCCGCCGCGGGTGCCACCGGCGCCGGCGCCTGAGCCGGTTTGCGACCCAGTGGAGACGGTCCCGCCGCCGAGCTGGAGGGCGTCGGGCGTCCTGGCCTTGTATTCAGCCACGGCGGATTCGCTCTTCTGCAGATTGACTTTGAGCCGCTCTTCTTCTTCGATCAGATAGCGCAGACTATCCTGACTGAAGTTCGAGCGGCGTTCGATGGAGTTGCGGATGTACTCACGTCCCACCGCTTCGGCCAGTCGTTGAGCCATGACCGGATCTTTATTGGTCACAAAAAGATCGATCAGACGGGTGCCTCGCCGGATGTTGGCCTTGACCATCCCGGAGAGAGCGCCGGCCAATGCCTCTTCCATGGGCGTGAAAGTCATGCCCTGGACGGCGTCGGGCTGAGTGCGCACGGCGGCGGTTTTTGGCGCGGGCGTGCCGTTTTTCGTGGCTTCGGAGTTAATGGACGATCCAAGAAGAGCGGAGCCGCCGTCGTCGGCCAAACCTTCGGCTCGAATGACCCGGGCGAGCATCTGCCGATTGGTTAGGTTCTGCTCGATGGTGCGCAAGGCTTCCTGGCTGGCGAGGAACATGGAGCGCATGCGCGTGGGATTATCCTCGGCCGCGGCAAAAGTGGGCTCGGCGAAATCGACTTCGAGGACGGCGTGGGATTGGAAAGTTTTGGGGGTGCGACTGAGATAACCCAGGGCGATGAAAAGACCGGCGAGGACGCAGAGGGCGACGATCCAGATGCGCTCGACGAAGCTGTGCCAGAACTGGCGCAGATTGAACCCACGCTGCGATTCGAGCATGACGTCGATTGCGGGATTCGCGGAGGGCTGAGCTTGCGGGGCGGAACGCATCAGGTCAAAAGGGAATCTGCAATTTGAAATCTACAATCAGAAATCAATTAAAAGATACTTTCGCCGACGGTGACGGTGTCACCGGGCTGGACGTTGAAGTTGGCGTGACCGCCGCGGGCCTGGCGTTTGGCGTCGACGCGCACGACCTGATTGGCCCGGCGGACGCTCACTTTTTCGGGCGCGGCGATGCGAGTGTAACCGCCGGCCATGGCGATCGCTTCGAGCAGGTCGATTCCTTCAGGACTGCCATCGGGCATTTCGTAACTGCCCGGCCGATTGATTTGGCCGAGCATGGTGAAACGGCGTTTGGCGTATCCGACGAGCATGACGTTGACCTTTGGGTTAACGAGGTAATCGCGGCCGTAAAGCTCGGTCAAGCGGGAGGCAGCCTGGCTGAGGGTGAGGCCGGCGAGACGGATGGAGCCGAGGAGAGGGACGCTGAGATTGCCTTCGCCATTGAGGCGGCCACTGGTGCGGAGATCGTCTTCGCCGAAGACCTCGACGGCGACCTGGTCGTTGGCGCTGAGGACGTAGCCTGTAGGAGCGCTGAGGGTAGCGACGGCAGGCGCAGGGTTGGACGAAGAGCTGGAAGACGAGACGGCCACGCGCGACGAGGGCGCTTCCGGGGCAGGAGCGGGGGACTGGGCGGCCAGCACGCACGGAACCAACGCTATGGCGATCAGGAATGCTCTCGCGATCATAAGATCAAAATACACGACAAACGGTCTGCCCGCTAGAAAGTGAGTTTGGTGCGAATACCGACCTGGTTATCCTTGAAACTGAAGAAGGGCAAAGAACTCGAGTCCTGGCGGTGAACATTGTAAACGCCGAAGCTCCAGTAGCGGGTGATATTGAAGTCAACGCTGGGATCCACGTAGAAGAAATCGTCGTTTCGAGTGGCGCTGACTCCGCTGACGGTGCTGAAGTAACTGGAATTGGTGTAGCCAGCGGCGACACCAAAGAAAAAGCGCTGCAAAAAGCGCTGGGTGAGCGCGAGATTGATCGTGCTTTCGGAGAAGTCCTGTCCGGATAGGCTGGCCGAATTCATGGTGCGGCGGCTACCGGTCAGGCTCAGGGAGGTGCCATCGAATGGCTGATAGCTCGCGCTGAGCTCGTAGACCGGCGTCACATTGTTGCCGGAACCACTGTCGAACTGGCGGACCTCAACGCCGCCGGAAGCACTCACATTAATCTTGGCGGTGGCGCGATAACTCAAGCGAACGTTGCCCTGTTCGAACGTCTGGTTGTTACTCACCTGTCCGGGATTATCGGTCGTGTTGTAACCGCCGGTGCTGCCGATGCCGAGGACGAGTTTCTCGCTGTAATTGTAGTTAACGTAAAGGTTCCCGGTGTAATTCTGGGAACTGATGAGGGAATGATACTGATCGGCGGCAAATCCGGCTCCACCGCTGAGGAAAAGTTTCCCGGTCAGGTCGTAGGAGCCGGAAAGGTCAGTGTTATAGATCTGATGGCGGGTGCGGCCACTGACGTCAGTGTTGGCCTGATGACCGGTGGGATCGTTGAGACTGTTTAAATCGGTTCCGTCGAGCAACTGGACGTCCTGCGAGAGGGAAAGAGAGAGGTGGCCAAAGCGATGCCCGGCTTGCAGACGGATGAGCTGCTGCACAGCGTCGTTCTGCGAGTTATCCAGGAAAAGAAAAAGACTGGGGCGATAGACGAGGCTGAGGCTATTCACGCCCTCCGCATCGGCGCCGCCGAGGCTGAGAAAGATGGCCGGCTCGATGGTGACGTAATAGTCGGAGACGTGGTTGAGGGAGCTGTTGTAAATGTTGTCGTCGTATACGCCGCGCACCGTGGCCGAGAGATTGTATTGGAATCGGCGTGGCGTATCGGCGACGGCGTGGCCGTTCAGTTCGACATGAGGGTCGGTGGGAGTCTCGGAAGAATGGAAGTCGACTGCGGAGGAGGGGGCCGGTTCCGAGCGCAACGCTTCCGCTTGATCCGCGGTGATGACCGGCAAAGGCGGCTCGGAAAAGGGCGGCGGCTCGACTGCCACCTGGGCAAAAAGGGAAGAGCAAGTGAAAAGCGTGCCGACCACGGCCAGGGCGATGGCATGAGGCATAGAAACAAATCGAGTTCGGTAGGGCGAATTCAAGGGGCGGAGGGTGGGGCGGAGCAGGTCCGCATTAACCTAGTCCGGACGATAAGTAAACCCGCGGTCTACGGAAAACTGTCTGGAAATTATATTGATTGAGCACAAGCGAAGGAATTCTAAGCGAAAGGCGTACCGCGCCGCGTTGCGGCGCGGGCAGATAACAGATGGGGCTCATGCTCCTGCCACGATCATGATCGGTTTGTGAGTGGGCTCCAAACTGCGGGCCTTACGATTACGAGCAGGAGCAGGAACAGGATTGCGCGAGCTTTATTGTTTGATCTTTGGATACTGTGCGAGTGGCGTGGATGAGTTGCTCCCAATACTGATGACTTTGATTCGACGCGCAGCTTTGTGGGTTTTGTTCGCCGCCTTGTTCTTCGCTCCTTGGGCGTATGGCGGGGTGACGGCATGGGCGGTGACCGTTCTTGACTGGTTGTTGGAAGGAACACTGGCGCTGTGGGTCATTGGGCTTCTGTGGGAGCGGCGAAGGCCGAGATTTTCGCACACGCTCGTTATCCTAGTGCTGGCTTTGCTCGCTCTGGGCGGCTGGATGGTGCTGAACGCCGGCGCCATACTCGATTCTGATTTCAGTGTTTTCGTGGCCCTGCCGAAGCTCGTGCCGGCCGCGCCCGGCACGTTGGACTACGCGGTCAGCGCCGACTGGATGATCCGGGCCGGGCTGTTGCTCGGGATCGTTCTCTTCGTTTTTGATCTCTCGCAGGATAACACCGCGTTTCTGCATCTCTGCTACGCGATCGGTTTTGTCGCGGGTTCCATCGCCCTGCTGGGTTTACTCCAGAAAGCGACTGGCGCGCCGATGATTTTCTGGCAAGCCTCCTCCGAAGGGCCGGTGAAAACTTTCTTCGCGACTTTTTACTATCACGCGAATGCCGGAGCTTTTTTGAATCTGGTGTTGCCCTTTACGGCTGGTCTGGCTCTGCGTGCTTTCACGGCGCCCTCCCGGCCTAACGTCCGCGCGATGTGGATGGCCGTTTTCATCCTGACGATGGCGGCGGTGGCGGCAAACACATCGCGCATGGCGCAATTGACCGGCGTGCTGATTCTGATAGCGCTTTCCTGGCGGCTGGGACCGCCTCTACTGCGCCGATTATCCGCGACCGAGCGGCGGCGGGCGCTTAGCGGAGCGGCGGCGGTGCTCTTTATCATGTACGCCTTAGCCGCGGCGAGCCGTTTGGATGAGCCTCTCGCGCGGTGGCATAAACTCTCGGACACACTCTCTAACGACGGCCGATGGCTTGTCGCGCGCGTTGCCATCGGCATCCTGCCCGACGCGGGGGCTCTCGGTTTCGGTCCCGGCACGTTCCAGGTTTTCTTTCCGATTTACAACAATCTGCCGGCCAATCGCGTTTCTGGGGGCTGGCGATTTTTGCACGATGATTATCTTCAAACTGTGCTGGAGTGGGGTTGGTTAGGCGCGCTTCTGTGGGCCGTCCTGTTTTTCGGAGGCGTCGCAGTCGCGATCCACAATTTGAGAAAACCGCCGGCGCGCAGATGGAGTCCCCGGCAGCGCTTAATATTGCCACTGGCTGTCATTGCACTTTGCGGTGTGGCGGTTCATGCAGCCGTAGATTTCCCTCTTCAAATCGCTTCGATCCAATTATATGCGGCGACATTCCTGGGCATTTGCTGGGGGAGTATCGGGTGGAGCACGGAACAAGCAGTCGTTGATCGACCGCTCGAGAAAACGATCACCGCACGTGAAAGGCTTCCGGAGGATCAATCTCCTTAAGCTCTCGTTCAGTTTTGATCACATCCTCGGACTTCGCTTGAAGACGAGCGTCAGCCTGCATGATCCCGGATTTCGTTGGCTGGGCCGTCCAGTCTTGAAATGAACCTTGCTCCAAAAACGATGAACGACCATTCGCATCGCGCGCCTGAATCTTCCCACGGACGCAGAGGACGCGGGACCGGACATTGTCCGCTTCGATATAAACCAAACTATCCGAATCAGATTTCAGGGTGACGCGATTCGTTTCGACGGTGACTTCGCCGGTTGCGTCGTCTGGCAGGCCCAGCGAAAGCGTGGCCTGCCCTTGGGTCAAACGGATATGGGCGGTGCGCTGGCGCATGCCTCCGACAGTTTCATTCCCGTCTTTTACCAGGGTCAACTGGTCGATCATCAAAGTGGAATCACCGGAAACGCGCAACAGAACTCCGGGCAGGAGGGCGATATCCAGTCCTGCGGCGTGGGAAAGGCGGATGGATTCGCCGGCGCCAAGGAGGGCGCCAGGACTGATGGTCCGGAGCGCGTCTGTTCCTCGAGACGCATGAAACACTTCGCCGCGGAGCGCGAGGACAATGGCCAAAACCTGATGACTTCTTCCCTCTGAGCAGCCAAAGAGAAAAATCGCCGAGCAAAGGGCGGCGAGCGATAGAAAAGCGGCTCGCCTCATCCGCAATCAAGTCCGGGAAGTTAAGTCAGCCTAACGAAGCATCCCCGGACCGGCTGTTACGGCCTTCGTCCAAAGAGAGCGGAGGGTGCTAAGGTTTGGGCGGCTTCTCGCCGGAGACATTCTGACAGGGGCCGGCGTAATCGCCCGGGTGGTTTTGCAGATACTTGTCCACCTGGTTACACGGGATATTGATAGTGTGAGGATTATGGGTGTTATGACACACCGGGCACTTGTCTTTCTTTGCTGGGAGCGGGTCGTCTTCCGCCGCAAAAGAGGTAGCGATCAAGATCGCGGCTGAAGCCAGGAAAGCGACGCCGGCGAGTTTTCGTTGATGGGAAAGGAGGGTTTTCACAGAGTTAGATAGAATAGGGGTAGGTCGACCGGGGCAGTGTATTAGTTTCGCCCGGTGAGGCAAGCCAAATCCCCATGCCGCGCCCGAGCGGTCCTTTTCACTGGGACTGCGGATCTTGAAGGACCGTGCATAGGATTTTTCACCCGTTTTGTGGTAAATCTGTGGTGAACCCGAAGCAACGGTGTTTAAATACTTGGCGTGATGCGTTCGTTCAGCTCTTTATCGCCGATCATGCACCTAAAAAGGGTGAGAGGGCCCAAGTCTACGGTTTTTCGGTTGCTTGGAAGCGCCCTCGTGTTCGGCGTCGTGGGCATTTTTTGTGAGGTTGGGCTTGCCATTGGTCCAGATAATTATGGCTATTCCGCGACAACGATTCCTTTCAAATTCGAAGACATTACGTCGGTGGGCTTCAATCCCACCGCAATATTGGACACGACCAATGATGGTGCCGTCACCATCCCCATCGGATTCCCTTTCACCTTTTATGGGACGACCTACACGTCGTTGTCCGTCAGCACGAACGGATTGATTACATTCGGGAACAGTGATGTCAGTGCTGTGCCCGTGAACTTAACCACGACGGCGCCGACCAGTAATCTTCCGAGCATTGCGGTATTCTGGCACGATTGGACGTTTCAATATTTCGGCTCAGACGAAGCGTATTATCAAACGTTGGGTACGCCCGGGAGTCGTCGGCTCATCGTGCAATGGAACTTCGCCCTATCGAATACCGGCCCTGGCTTGGACACCGTCACATTCGAGGCAAAGCTTTTCGAAGGCAGTAACAACATCGAGTTCCACTACGACGACGCCACGATCGACGACGATGCCAACGTCAGTAACGGCAAAAATGCGACCGTCGGAATCCGCGATACGTCAGGGCAGGTAGGGAAGCGCAATTTGCAATGGTCGTTCAACCAGTCCGTCATCGCGGATGGTGCGGCGATTCAATTCGTGGCGCCGGTGTTCAAAATATCTTCCATTCAGCGCTTGGGAAACGGACATATCCTTTTGCAATGCGTGGGGGAACCCAATGTGGCAAACACAGTGCAGGCGTCCACCAGTCTGACCGGGTTCCTGTCCATCGCATCGGTGGTGGCGGATTCGTTAGGAAAATTTCCTTATGAGGATATGAGCCCCGGAACCAGGCGCTTTTATCGTCTCGCTCTTCCCTGACGCGCGGCGAAATTCCGCTGCGTACTAATCGTCAGGGATGCATTTCGAGAGTGCGTCCCAGGCCTTCTGCCATGTCTGCTGGTTCGCCCACATCTGACTCTCGACGAAATGGACAAGGCGGGAGGCCTTAGGCTGGGTCGATAAGACTTTCGCGGTCTCCAACGCATCCGCTGAGCGGCCGTCGGCATTTTGACTAATCGCCAGCACCAAGCCTTCGTGCTCGGTCGTTTTCCCCAATCGAAAACGTGCGGCCAAAGAATTGATGGACGACGGCGAAAGAGCGGCCGGAAGAGAAATGGGCGGACAGTGGTGGAGAGCCAGGTCGTAGGCTTGATGGTAATCGGCCAAATCGGCGTAGGCTCGGGCCAGCTCCGGCCAGGCGATGTCTTCCCAGGCGGGATGTTCCCGCAGCACTTCGGCCAAGGCGAGTCGATCGCCCACGCGATACCACGCGGAGAAAAGGGCGCGCTGCTCCGGTCGGGTGAGCGTGCGCAACTCGGGATCCATCGAAAAAATGCGATCGAGCTCGACGCGGAATTCGGCGCCGTTGGCCGCCAGGAAAAGAATAGGCAGAAGTTTTGCATCCGATTCGCCAAGTTTTCGCCAGCGATCGCGCAGGTCCGCGTCGCTTTGCACGAGTGAAAAAAGCTGGCGATAAAGTTCGGGCGCATTATCGGGCCAACGCTTCATTCCCTCCTCCCAAGTCGAAAAGGCCTGATCCGGTTCATCCAGGGCGAGCCACACTTGCCCCTCTTTGCTCCAAAGATCGGGCCAGTTGGGAAGGAGATAACGGGCCGCCGCAAAGTCGCGATTGGTTTCAGCACGAGGCCGGTAGGCCGTGGCCTCGGCGACGCCACGCAGGTGATATAATTCCCAGTCGAGCGGAGCGATTTTAAGGCCCTCCGACGCGAGCGCTATCACGCGTTCATAATTCTGCGCTTCTGTAGCCAGTCCAATCTGACGCTTTACTGGTTCAATCTGCGCTGTGGTCGGCAAAATATTCCGGCCCGCCATGGCGGCGAACCAACTGACACCGAGCGCAAGAAAGCCCAATGCAAGGAGCCGGAAAATTGGTGACACTGATTTCGAAGGTCGATGAATGGTCGCGGGATACAGAGCGGTGCTCATCAAGAAGAGCGCTGGCCAAAGAGATCCGATGCGATGTCCGGGCACATCAACAAACCCGTGGCAGGCAAAAGCGATTCCGCAGATCAGGGCAGCGAAACGCATGCGTCGCCATGTCCCGGGCGAAAATGGAAAACAGCGACGCACCCCAATTCCCATGGCCGTGATGAGCAATATTATTGAGGCCGCACCCATCTCGACCGCGCACCAGAGCCAGTCACTTTCCGGATGGATTGCTTCGCTGGGAGAAATGAAATACTGGCGGGCCGACGTAAAAATTCCGCGAAAATTACCCAAGCCGATGCCCACAAAAGGCGATTTCAGCCACAGTTGGAGCGCGTCGTGTTGAATGGGAATACGTCCATTCTGATCGGCCGATAACAGGCCGGCCGAGCCACGGGTAAAGCGCAGAAGCGTATCGCCACCGGCGAGGAGCAGCATGGCTAAAAGGATGGCAATGGGAAGCCACGCGAAGCTCTTTGTACGGATGCGTTCCTCGGTGCTAAAGAGCCACCAGGCGTGCCAAGCGAGAATCCCAGCAAAAAATAGGATCAGGCCAGCGCGCGAATAATTGAGAATCAGGGCCCAACCGATTAATCCCAGACCCGTCAGCCAAATCCAACCCTGCTTCCGCTTGCTCTGCAGATTTTGGAAGGCGTTGGCGTAAATCAGGATTCCAGCCAGCGCCAGCACGTTGCTCGTCTGGTTGCGATTCGGAAAAAAGCCGAACTCAGGTACGTTAGGCCAGAAGGGGACGCGCGCCTTAAAGGTGTAGGCGATGATCAGCGTTCCGGCCAGGGTAAGCATCCCCAGACAAAAACCATTCGAAAGCCTTTGCCGGACGCGGTTAGTCCACGTGTGACTAAAGAGATAGTAGGTCCAGGCGAGCCCGAGCCAGAGGAGGCAAGTGGCTTCAAAGGTGGACCAGGGTTGAGGTGAGTAGGTGGATGGTAATGGCACACCCGCCTGGAGCAAACCTGTTCTCCATTCGGGAGAGGCGAACCAGTGGGCAGGCAAAAAAGCAGCGAGCGCAATCGCTCCAATCCCGACGAACAAGGAGTTGTAGACTAAACCGAGCGATGTTTTTGGCGGGCTGAAAATGAAGAGAAGCGCTGTGGCAATGAGCAGAGAAGCCTGAGCCCAGAAGGTGGTCGTACCACCGAGGGCAGGCGTTGCCAGAGTGAGGGCAAGGATGCAGTAGGCGGTCCATGGCTGTGGTCGTCGATCTGAGCTTTTCATGGAACCAGACACTCGTCCGGAGGGATTATCGGGGAAACTGGGCTAACGCAAGTCAGCGTCGCAGTTGGAGCATCCGCTTCCGGCGAAGATGGCAGGGGTGTGTCTCGTTTTTCGCGGAAAAGAGAAACGGCGCTCATCGGAACGAGCGCCGTCGTTGAAGTTTGAATGTTATTCCTGGCGGTAACCCCAGCCGCTATTGATTTGTGGGTCGCGATCCGGGACTGCGCGGCTGATGTTTTGGATTCGACCCCGAGCACCCCGGGCGGAAAAGTTTAACCATCGCATGAGGCGGCAGGAGAGTGTCATGAAAATCTGACATTTTCGTTTTGCTCCGTAGCGCGTACGGGAGTCGAACCCGTGCACCAGCCTTGAGAGGGCTGTGTCCTAACCACTAGACGAACGCGCCGCAGTTTCGAGCGCGTGTAGAATAGCTGCACTCGGCGCACCGGCAAGGGCCGGCTTCATCATGGCCGCCCGAGTGAAGGACGATCGGGGGCTTCCGTGGATTCGGGCAGGCGGCACACAGCCTGCTCCAGATCTTGCTGCCTTCGATGATGACCTCACTCACTACCTGGCGTCTTACGCTCTGCTTCGCCGCGATATCTCTCCTCGGCCGCTTTCACGCCTCGGCGGAGATTGGTCAGGTCATCCCAATGGGAGACCTGGAAAGATGGGCCGCCTTTTCGCTAGGTAGCGAAGGATCGGGCAACCGATTATCCGATAATACATTTGTGCAGGGCGACTTCGGCGCGGCCGGGAACGGCAACATCACCATGACCGATGATTCGACGATCAACGGGGATGTCTATTACCGAAGCAATGGAACGCTGGCGGTTGCGCCAACTGCAACCATTAGTGGTTCACGTTTTAGCAATCAAAATTCGCTCCTCGATAACGGTGTGAGTGAAGCCATGGCGGCCTCGGACGCAGCAGCCGCATTTCAATCCACCCGCCCGTTCACGGAAATAAATGGAGAAGGAACGCAGAATATTGTTCTCAGCGGTGCGCCGGGCGAGACGGTCGTCCTGAACCTACGGAAATTTCAGCTGAACGGCGATTCCACGCTGACCCTGCAAGGCTCGGCCAATACGACTTATATCATCAACGTGAAAAACCAATTCTCGTTAGGCGGCAACGCCCGGATCGTTCTGGCCGGCGGGCTGGATTGGAACGACGTGCTTTTCAATGTGCGCGGTAAGGGTCCCGAAGTTCGCCTGAGCGGCGCCTCGCGGTTCGAGGGAATCCTGATGGCGAACAGACGAACGGTGCGTCTGCGCGACCAGGCCATCGTGCGTGGCGAAGTCCTCGGAGCGCGGCTCGTCTTTCAAGGCACCAGCCAGGTGATTCATCCGCCCGTGATCAGCCCGTAAGGCGATCCGCCCGTCCGTCCCCGGCCGTTACCGCTTCGTGCTTCCGAAGCGCGACTTTTTCGGTTTGGCCGTTTTGTCCTTCTTCGGTACCGGCGGGAGCGGCTCACCCGGCACAGGCCGAACGCGTGGCTGTTCCAGTAGTTTTACGTGAGCGGCCTTCACATCATCCAGCGCTTTCCTCGTGTCATCGTCCGAAGCAAGCCTGCGCATCTTGCCATAGTATAGATCGTAGTATTCGCGCAACCGTTCGCGCTTTTCCAGATCGGTGCGGGCCGCCTCGGCCGAGCGCCGGGCCGTCCCGATTTCTTCGTCGTTGCTCACACGATTCTGTAGTTTTCGAATTTCGACGCGTCGCCGTGATTCATCGGCTGCCTTGCCGATCGAAGTGCGTTTAAACGCCTCGTCGAGGCGTGACAATTCAGGTACATCGGGAGGCCGCGACGGTAAAGGCGCGGGCATAGCTGGCTCGACCGACGGCGTTGCCGGAAGGGCCGGTAGATCCACGCTGGGTTGCGCGGCATCTTGCGCGGACAGTGGGCCGCACAGAGCAACCAACAGCAGCGTCCCGCCCAGGCAGCGTAGTTTTTTTGACCTGTGTTCCATCCAGGTCAGTCTGTCGCTCAAGAATTTCAACGCCGGAAAAAGATGGTCGGGGTGACAGGATTCGAACCTGCGACCTCGTGGTCCCAAACCACGCGCTCTACCAAGCTAAGCTACACCCCGGAATGCGCTGATGAGTATCACGTGCGGGCGATTGCCGCACCTGAAAGTTTTGGGCATTTTGCGCAGACGCGGTGGCGGATTTCGAAAAACGGGTTGCCCTGTCGGGCCGAGTCGGACATATTTCCAATCTCGCCAAGCCGCCGGGCCGCGCTTCCGAACTTGCCGCATGTTCAAACGCGAAAAGCTTCAACTCTTTCTCTTTCTTGTACTGATCGGCCTTCAACTGATGGGCCTGATTGGACTCATTACGCATTTTCGGCTGATCTATCTGCCGATCATGCTCACGATTTTCTTTTTGGGCGGGCTCTGCACGACTCTTTATCTCCATCGCTACCTGACCCACCGCGGATTCGAAATGCCGGAATGGCTCAAGTTCTTGTTCGCGACCGGCTCGGCCGTGACCCTGGCGGGCGATCCCGTCATGTGGGTGGGGGACCATCGCTATCACCATTTAAAATCGGATACGGACGAAGACATTCACAGTCCCATTCATGGTTTTCCCTACGCGCACATGATGTGGCTCGTGCGCAAGCCGCAAGGTTTTCGCGAACGCTCGGCTCGTTACGCGGCGGACGTGCGCAAGATCTGGTACTGCCGTTTGTGGGAAAACTCAGCGCTTTACGTGCTGCCGCACCTGACGGTCGCGCTCATCCTCTTTTTCAGTTTCGGGTTTTCCGGAATGCTCTGGTGCCTCTACGTACCAATGCTTTTCGTCTACAATGTGACCTGGGCGGTGAATTCAATCTGTCACATGCCGAAGCTCGGCTATCGGAGCTTTGAAACCTCGGATCGGAGCCGCAATAATTTTTGGATTGGCCTTATCGGGATGGGAGAAGGCTTCCATAATAATCACCATGCCCAGCCGCGGTGCGCGGCCCATGGTTTACGCTGGTGGGAGTTCGACGGCACCCGGTATCTCATCTGGTTGCTCGAAAAATGTGGCCTGGCCTGGGACGTTGTCTGGCCTAAACCCGAGGCAGTCGCGGTGGAAGAGGCAGACCAACTTCCTTCCATGGCCACCGTCGCGGGCGTGGCAAGCCAGACAGGCGAACCCGCCTAGGCTTCGTAAGCCAGATTAGCGGCCAGCCGTTTTTCAACGGCCGAGATCGTTTCAATTAGTCGAGAGGCGTAATCGACCACTTGGTCGCGGCCGATCTGTCCTACGCCGAAATATTTTGCTTCAGGATGGGAGAAATAAAGGCCGCTCACACTTGCGCCGGGATGCATGGCAAACGATTCGGTTAGTCTGGTCCCGGTTTTTTTTTCCGCTTCGAGGAGCTTGAACAGAGTTTGTTTTTCAGCGTGGTCAGGGCACGCGGGATAACCCGCCGCCGGACGAATGCCCTGATATTTTTCTCGGAGAAGCTCTTCGCGCGACAAGCCTTCGGTCGAGCCGAATCCCCACGCCACGCGAGCCTGCTCATGCAGGTATTCGGCGAACGCTTCGGCCAGTCGATCGGCCAGAGCCTTCGCCAGGATGGCGTTATAATCGTCATGCCCAGCCGTAAATGTCTGAGCTAATTCATCCGCTCCGTGAATGGAAACGGCGAAGCCGCCGAGGAAATCATGGGAGCCCTGCGATGGAGCGATGAAGTCGGCCAGGCAATGGTTTGCCTGACCGGACGGTTTTGGCATTTGCTGGCGCAGAAAGTAGAAGGTGGCGAGTTTCTCGGCGCGCTCTTCGTTGCTAAAGAGTTCGATATCGTCTCCGGTCGAATGCGCCGGCCAAAAGGCGAAAACCCCGCGCGCTGTAAACGAATTGTCCTTGATGATCCGGTTCAGCAATTCCTGAGCGTCGTTGAAAAGTTCGCGGGCCTGTGCGCCAACCACCGGGTCATCGAAGATGGCGGGATAACGTCCTCTTAATTCCCAAGTGTGAAAGAAGGGCGACCAGTCGATGTATTCGCTCAGAGCTTGCAGAGTGACGGGAGTGTCCGATGCGGCATGACCGACATCGCTCGTGACCACGCGAGTTCCCAGAAAATCCGGCGCTGGCGGTGCATAAGAACTCCAATTGATCGGAGTGCGATTGGCGCGGGATTGCGCAAGTGTGAGCAATTTTTTCTCGCGCTTTCGGGCGGAGTGATCCTCACGCAGGCGCTGGTAGTGAGCGCGAGTTTTCGATTCAAAATCGACCTTCGATCGCTCATTCAGCAATGAGTTCACGACCCCGACCGCACGTGAAGCGTCGAGTACGTGCACCGTGCTGGATTGATAATGCGGTGCGATCTTCACCGCCGTGTGCGCCGGGCTCGTCGTGGCGCCACCGATTAAAAGCGGCAGCTTGAAACCCTCGCGCTCCATCTCTTCGGCCACATGGATCATTTCGTCGAGGGAAGGTGTAATCAGTCCACTCAGACCGATGGCGTCGGCTTTTTGCGCCCGGGCCGCTTCCAGGATCTTGGCCGCGGGCACCATCACGCCCAGGTCCACCACGTGGTAATTGTTACATTGCAAGACGACGCCCACGATATTCTTGCCGATATCGTGTACATCGCCTTTGACCGTCGCCATGACGATGCGGCCCTGCGGCTTGGCCCCTTCGCTTTTTTCCGCTTCCATGAAAGGCATCAGATAGGCGACCGCCTTTTTCATGACACGTGCGCTCTTTACCACTTGGGGTAAAAACATTTTCCCGGCTCCGAAAAGGTCGCCCACCACACTCATCCCGGCCATCAAAGGGCCTTCGATCACGTCGAGCGGGCGGCTGCAATTCTGTCTGGCTTCCTCCGTGTCGGCATCGATGTAATCGACAATTCCCTTCACCAACGCGTGTTTCAGACGCTCCTCGACCGGCTCATTGCGCCACGCTTCGTCTTTGATCGGCGTTTTGCCTTTGGCGCCGACCTTTTCGGCGAGCTGCACTAACCGCTCCGTCGCGTCATCGCGCCGATTGAAAAGCACGTCTTCCACCCGTTCGCGCAAGTCCGGCTCGATTTCTTCGTAAACGGCCAGTTGACCGGCGTTGACGATGCCCATGTCTAATCCGGCAGCGATCGCGTGAAAGAGAAAAGCGGAATGCATCGCTTCACGGACGGTGTTGTTTCCGCGGAAGGAGAAAGAGATGTTGCTGACGCCACCGCTCACGCGCGCGGAGGGCAGATGACTCTTGATCCAGCGTGTGGCTTCGATGAAATCCAAAGCGTAATTGCGATGCTCTTCCAGCCCGGTGGCGACGGTCAGAATGTTCGGGTCGAAGATAATGTCCGACGGCGGAAAGTCTGCCTGCGTCGTGAGCAGATCGTAAGCGCGCTGGCAGATCTCAATTCGCCGCGCCAAAGTATCGGCCTGACCGCTCTCGTCGAATGCCATCACGATGACGGCCGCACCGTAGCGTCGGATAATCCGCGCATGTTTGAGGAATTCTTCCTCGCCGTTCTTCAGACTGATCGAGTTGACGACCGCCTTGCCTTGCACGCATTTCAATCCCGCTTCGATCACGCTCCATTTCGAGCTGTCGATCATGATCGGGATGCGACAGATTTCCGGTTCGCTCCCGATGAGGTGCAGGAACCGGCTCATGGCGGCTTCTGAATCGATCATCCCCTCGTCCATATTGACGTCGAGAATGTTGGCTCCTCCGCTGACCTGTTGCCGGGCGACGGCCAGAGCCCCGTCGAAATCCTCGCCCAGGATCAACTTGGAGAATTTGGGAGAGCCGGTGATGTTGGTCCGCTCGCCCACGATAACGAATCCCATTTCCGGCGTGATATTGAGCGGCTCCAGCCCGGAGAGTTGGAGAGTTACAGGGGCAGTTGAACCGGGGGAAGCGTCGTCAACAGGCGGTTCAAGTGAACCGCCCCTACCTGCAAGGGCGCGTGTCTTCTGTCCGTGGACGGCCCTGGCAATCGCGCGAATGTGATCGGGAGTGGTGCCGCAACACCCGCCGACCAGGTTGAGCCAGCCGTTCCTGGCCCACTGGCCCAATTTAGGAGCGAGGCTTTGTGGTGTTTCCGGAAAGCCCGTTTCCGAGAGCGGATCGGGCAATCCTGCGTTTGGATATGCGCTCAGGTAAGTCGGAGCGATGCGGGCGAGCTCTTCGATATAAGCTTCCATCTCGTCCGGTCCGAGCGCGCAATTCAAACCGACCACGAGGGGTTGAGCATGTCCGATCGAGGTCAAAAATGCCTCGACCGTCTGCCCGCTGAGAGTCCGGCCGGAGAGATCGGTCACGGTGCCCGAAATTAAAAGCGGCACCTTTGAACCTCTGCGTTCAAACACTTCCGCGATGGCAAAGAGTGCAGCCTTCGCATTAAGCGTATCGAAAATGGTTTCCACGGCCAGGAGATCGACGCCGCCCTCGAGCAAGGCTTCGGCTTGATCGGCATAAGACTGGCGCAGTTGATCGAAATTCACGGCGCGAAATCCGGGATCGTCCACATCGGGCGAGAGTGACGCGGTCACGGGAAGGGGGCCCATCGAACCGGCCACGAAACGAAGTGTTCGGTCCTGTTCGCTTTTGCGGTCGGCCGCGCGGCGCGCAATTTGAGCGGCGGTCAGGTTTATTTGACGAACGAGCGCGCGGAAATCGACGTCGTCGACCACGTCTTGAAAGAATTCCTGATCCTTTCGGCCATTGGGCGGTTCGCGCGGGAAGAGAAAATCGTTCAACCCGACGGTGGTGGCGCTGAAAGTGTTTGTCTCGATGATATCAGCGCCGGCATTGAGGTATTGGCCGTGGATCTCCTCGATGACTTCAGGTTTGGTTAGTTGCAGCAGTTCGAGGCTGCCTTTGAGATCTTTGCCCTTCCAATCACGGAAACGGGCGCCGCGATAATCGTGTTCGGACAGCTTGTAGCGCTGGATCATGGTGCCCATGGCACCGTCGAGGATGACAATGCGCTCCTGCAAGAGAGCTTCGAGAGGGTGCAGCGGCATGCTAACCGGAAACTAAAGAGGGTTTCGTGCCACTATCAAGGAACAAATTGACGCATCATGATACGTCGATGCGTTGCTTGGGCGGACTGGCCGCGCGCGGACACGGCAACAGAGTGCCGTGGCTACAGGAAGAGAGCGCTGTAGCCGCTTCACTCTGTGAGGCGCTCGTACTGCATGGCCAATGAGCGACCGGGAAATTGGGACCTCCCGTATTCTCGCGTTCCTTATCTAACCGTTTGCCGCGAGCGGGGGGCGCCACTAAAACAGACTCGTGGAAGCGATCCGTCTCTTCAAAGCGCTCACGCGTGAGCAGCGCAATACTTTCGTCGCCTGCTTTCTTGGGTGGACCCTGGACGCGCTCGATTTCTTCCTTCTCACTTTCGTTCTGATACCCGTGGCGCATGAGTTCGGCCGGACCATTCCGCAGGTCGCTTTCGCCGTCACCATCACGCTGCTGATGCGCCCGCTGGGCGCCTTCATCTTCGGTTTGCTCGGGGACAAATTCGGACGGCGCATTCCGCTCATGGCGGACATTATCTTCTTTTCCGTGATGGAGTTGCTGACGGCTTGGGCGCCCAATTTCACGGTGTTCATTATTCTACGGGCGCTTTTCGGAATCGGCATGGGCGGGGAGTGGGGCCTCGGCGCGTCGCTTACCATGGAATCCTTACCGGTGAAGGCACGAGGCTTATTCTCGGGTATTTTGCAACAGGGCTACGCGTTTGGTTATTTGTTGGCCGCCGCTGTCTACTGGATTGTCTTTCCATGGTTTGGCTGGCGCGGCCTTTTCGTGGCGGGCGCGTGCCCGGCCCTTCTCGTGATCTATATTCGCGCGCACGTTCCGGAGTCTCCGGTGTGGAAACGAAATCGCGATCGGACCAGGACGGACGCCTTCCGCCCGGTCGCGTTCATCAGGCAGCACGGCATGCTCTTTTTATATGCGGTCATGCTCATGACCGCATTCAATTACATGTCGCACGGCACGCAGGATCTTTATCCGACGTTTCTGGAGAAGCAGCGCGGTTTTGGAGTCGGTCAGAAATCGTTTATGACAATGATCTACGCGGTGGGCGCCATTTGCGGCGGCACCATCGTTGGCTTCCTTTCGCAGCGTTGGGGACGCAGGCGTTGCATTATTTGGTGCGCGATTGGTGGGATTCTTTTGATCCCAGCGTGGGTTTTTGCTCCCGGCACGGCCATCCTGGTGGGGGGCGGATTTCTCATGCAGTTCATGGTGCAAGGCGCGTGGGGCGTGGTACCGGTGCATCTGAACGAGCTTTCTCCGGCCCTCCTGCGGGGAACTTTTCCGGGTCTGGCCTATCAGTTTGGGAACTGTGCCGCGGCCTTCGCGCTCCAGCAGCAGGCCTGGCTTTCGGAACATGTTTTCCGCACGGCGGACAATCAGCCTAACTACGCCAGGACCATGGCCTTGGTTGAGCTGGCGGTGTTTCTGACAATCATTTTCCTGGCCGCGATTGGGCGGGAAGAGCGCGGCAAGGAATTTTAGTTATGGCGCAGGCTCGATGGAGCGAGTCCGGCACCGGACGATTCAGCTTCCGGGCTCGGCTTGGCCACGGCGGCCGCATGGTAGACGCCGCTGCCGTAACGTAATTCAACGATGGCTTCGGCAATACGGTCGGCCAGTAGCTCGCGATATTCGGAGTCGCGCGCGTTGTCTCCCTCGGCGCGATTGCTGAGAAAGCCGCACTCCACCAGGACCGAGGGATAACGGGCCAGGCGCAACACGCGGAAATTCGCAGTATGGACGCCACGATTCGCGGAGTGCGGGATGGTCGTCAGCTTGGCCTGAATGCGGGTGGCCAGTTCACGTGAATTGGCTGAGTGATAATAGGTGTCGAATCCATGAATGCCGCGCCGGCGGGAGTCATTGAAATGGATGCTGACGAAAATGGAACTCTTTTGCTCGTTCTCGATTCGCACTCGCTCATCCAGGGAGATAAACTGGTCGTTCGAGCGAGTCATGACCGTTTTCATCTGCGATTCCCGCAGTTTGCGATCGAGACGTTTGGCCACGTCGAGCGTCGCAATTTTTTCCGCACCGCCGTAGCGCCGAAAGGCGCCGTTATCTTTTCCTCCGTGACCGGCGTCGACCACCACAGTGGTAAAGCTTTTGGTCGTGTCCTTGACTGAGGTAGTGCGAGTAGAAGTCGTACTACAGGAAGTGAGGGAGGCTAGCAGGGTGACAATGAGGACATTACAGAACCACCGCGTCGTCATCTAATTAAGTAACCGAAACTGGCTTGAGCGCCAAAGTAATTTTGCGGCCGAAGCGTCTCCTCCCGCAAGGTCCGGGAGAAAAAACGCTTGTGTTTTGCCACGACGCACTTAAAGGCGTTTACCTTACTTTATGCTCATTCGATTTGCGATTTTCCCTGTCGTTTTTGTCCTCGGACTTTCTACCTGTAAGAAGCAAGCGGCCGTAGTTAGTCAGCCTGCGTCTTCTCCATCTCCTGCGGAGATAGCGGCGGCCCCTGCACCGAATAAGATTAGCGGTACGCCTGCCGCAACCAGTCCGACGGCGGCGGCCACCGTCAGTCATACGAACAGCGCAGTGACGAAGTCGGGCAAGTCTGTGGTCGACCAGACCGCGCAAGTCATCGTTTATGGCTATCATCGGTTCGTCGAAAAAGTGCGGCGACCCGACACCGAAATTACGCCGGCCGCTTTCGAGGCTCAGATGAAGGGGCTGAAGGACCGTGGAATTACAGTGATCCCAATGCAGGATTTTCTTGCCTGGAAGCGGAGTGAAAAAAGCATCCCGCCTCGCTGCGCCGTCCTCACTTTCGATGACGGATGGAAATCTCAGTACGAAGCGGCCTGGCCCATTCTGAAAAAATACAATTATCCCGTAACCTTGTTCATCTATACGGAAGGGGTTCGCGGCGGACACTTCGGCGGGGGGGAAGCGCTCACGTGGGAGCAGCTGGCCGAGATGCGGGACGCCGGCGCGGATATCGAAGCGCATTCAGCGACCCACCAGGATCTCCGCAAACCGTATGACAAGGTGGCGAAGAAACGGTTGAGTCCTCCGGAGTACGAGCAATGGCTGCAAAATGAGATCGTCGGTTCGAAAAACCTTCTCGAGCAGAGACTCGGAATTAAGGTGAATTGCTTTGCCGTTCCGTACGGATTTTACAACGAACACATCAAACAAGCCTGTAAAGCGGCTGGCTACGAGGCTGTCTTTACCGTCTACGGCCAGCCTCTCACATATAATTCTCCGTCAGATTCGCTCGGACGATATTTGATTGAAGGGAACAAGCCGAAGGTGTTTGAAGATGCCATTAAGATGATTGCGGGCTCCAGTGGCGGCGCAGCGGCGGTGGCCGAGGTGGGCGCGACGGAATTGTCGACCCAGCCAGCCAACGGCGAGACCGTGCGGAGTGCATTGCCCCTGATCAAGGCGAATGTGAGCGGGCTCGGCCAGATTGATCCGGCCAGCATCCAGATGCGCGTCAGTGGCCTGGGCATCGTCCCGGCCACATACGATCCGAAGACCGGCACGATCTCCTACCAGGTGACACAAAAATTGCGGGACAAGTCATGCACCGTGATTTTGAGCGCCAAATCGGAGGGCAAAAAAGTCGAGTCGCACTGGACCTTCGGAATCGAAGACGGAGGCGCTGCCCCGGCGGCATCAGCCCCACCCAAGAAGTAAGAGCGCACTCGGTTTGACGGGCAGGAGCGCGATCAGGAAAGTTTGATTCATGTTTTCGCAACTCGGCGACAAGCTGCAGGATATTTTCAAGGACCTGCGCGGTCATGGCACGATCAGTGAAGCCAATATTGACGAGGCATTGCGCCAGGTTCGATTGGCGCTGCTCGAGGCCGACGTCGATTTTCAGGTAGCGAAACGATTCATCGGGCGGGTCAAAGAAAAAGCCCTCGGTGAATCGGTTCTGCGCAGCGTCACGCCCGGTCAGCAGATCGTAAAGATTTTCCATGACGAACTGACTGGTCTTCTGGGCGGTGATTCGGCACCTCTCAATTTGGACAAGCCGGCCCGGATCCTGATCGTCGGTCTAAACGGATCGGGCAAAACAACATCGTCGGCCAAGCTCGCCCGCTTCCTAAAAAAACAGGGACGTAAGCCTGTGCTTGTGGCCTGCGATTTATATCGGCCCGCCGCGGTCGAGCAGCTCGTGACCCTGGGCAGGCAGGTCGAGGTGCCGGTCTATGCGCCCGAGGCAGCGGAAAAAAATGTGAATCGCGTGGCCGCCGCCGGAATTGCGTGGGCAGAAGAGCAATCGGCCGATGTCGAAATCTTCGACACGGCCGGCCGGCAGGAAATTGATGAGCCTCTCATCGCGGAGGTGAAGGCCCTGCGCGATTTCCTGAAACCACAGGAGGTCCTCCTGGTGGTTGACGCGGCCACGGGGCAGCAGGCCGTTAATGTGGCGACGCGGTTCAACGAAGCTTTGCAGATTACCGGGATCATTCTGACAAAACTGGACGGGGATGCCCGCGGCGGGGCCGCCCTCTCCATGCGGGAAGTGACGAACCGCCCAATCAAGTTCGCCGGGGTAGGCGAGAAGCTGGATCAGTTTGAGCTTTTTGTCCCGGATCGTCTGGCCGGTCGGATTCTCGGAATGGGCGACGTGATTGGGCTCGTCGAGAAGGCGGCCGAGGCCGTTGACATGGAGGAAGCGGCGCGGCTGGAAAAGAAGCTCCGCACTTCGTCGTTCGATTTTAACGATTTCCTAGCCCAGTTCAAAATGATGCGAAAAATGGGCCCCCTCGAGAATATCCTTGGCATGCTGCCCGGTATGAGTAACTTGCAGGGCCTCTCCATTGACGAGAAGCAGCTCAAGCGGACGGAAGCAATTGTGCTTTCGATGACGAACGAGGAGCGAACGAAGCCCGACATTCTAAATGCGCGGCGGCGTCAGCGCATCGCCCGCGGGAGCGGCAGTACCGTCACGGAGGTGAATGACTTGCTTCGCCGCTTTGATCAAATGCGGAAAATGATGAAGAGCACGGGCAAAATGAAAAGAATGATGGCGCAAATGGCGCGAATGAAAAATTGATATGGCAGTTTCAATAAGACTACGCAGAGAAGGGGCGAAGAATCGTCCCTATTATAAAGTGGTGGTGGCGGACAGCCGCAGCCCGCGCGATGGCAAGTTCATCGAGATCATCGGAACATACGATCCGAAGAAGCCCGATCATAACAGCACGCTGAAAGTGGAGCGCGCCGAGTATTGGATCGCGCGCGGGGCGCAACCGTCCGACACGGTTCGCAGCTTGCTCAAGAAGAACAAGAAGGTCGCTGCGACGCAGGTCGCGAGCGCGGTCTAGACTTCCTGCTCGGTTTTTGGCAATCGTCGCAGCGGTGAAGGGCTGCGCCGTCGGATTCGCGTGTTCTCTCGCATGACCGTGGAACGGCCAAGAACTTCCATCGACAACTGTGCAGGACTGCTTACCCTTTCTCCGTGAAAGAGTTTCTTGAGTTCGTGATTCGCCAACTCATCGAATTTCCCGATGAGATGATGCTGTCGGAAATGCCCAGTGGGAAGACGACTGTTTTCCGGGTGCAGCTTCGCCAGACTGACGTCGGCCGCGTCATTGGCCGCAATGGACAGACGATCCAGGCCATCCGTGCCTTACTGGCGAGCTCGGCCGCGCGCCACGATCAACGGGCTACGCTCGAGATTATCGAGTAAGTGTAACCCCTGTGATGCACCGGCGATCTTCGCCGCGGGTCTGATGAAAATCGACATCCTCACCCTTTTCCCCGAGATCTGCCGGGTTCCGCTGGGAGAGAGCATGATGAAGCGGGCGCAGGAAAATGGGATCGCCGACATTACCGTGCATAATCTGCGCGACTGGACCACGGACAAACACCATGTGGTGGACGACGCACCGTTTGGCGGCGGACCCGGGATGGTGATGAAGCCGGAGCCGATCTTTGCGGCGGTGGAGCAACTATGCGGCGTAATTCAGAAAACGCCGAACGCTGAACGTCCAACGCTCAACGCCCAACTACAGAAGCCGAAAGTCATTCTGATGTCTCCGGCGGGACGTCGTTTTGATCAGCAGTTGGCGGCCGAACTGTCACATGAATCGCATCTCATCATCATTTGTGGACACTATGAGGGCGTTGATCACCGGGTGATAGAGCATCTTGTCGGCCTCGAGATTTCCATTGGTGATTATGTTCTGACCAATGGGGCGATCGCCGCGGTCGTCGTGGTGGACGCGACGGTTCGATTGCTAACGGGTGTTCTGGGGCACGAACACTCGGCGGCGGACGACAGTTTTAGCAACGGACTACTGGAGGCGCCCCAGTACACGCGACCAGCCGAGTTCCGTGGCTGGAAAATTCCGGAGGTCCTGTTGTCCGGAAATCACGCCGAGATTGCGGCCTGGCGCAAAGAGCAGGGGCTGAAGCGGACCAAAGAGAATCGGCCGGACTTGTTAGGCTGAATGCTGATACACAAACGATTCAATTTGTGCCACCCGTGCGCAATGAACGTTGGGTGCTGAGACCAACCGAATGATCAGTCACGCACGCGTCCCAAAATTACGCAGGCGTTGATTCCACCGAAGCCAAAGGAATTGCTCATCACGTAATTCAGCTCGGCTGCACGGCCATGGTTTGGAACCACGTCTAAATCACAGGCAGGATCGGGATCCGTGTAATTTATGGTCGGCGGAATCCATTGCTGGTCGAGGGCTAGCGCGCACAGCGAAGCTTCGATCGCACCGGTTGCCCCCAGCGGATGCGCGTAATAGCCCTTGGTCCCGCTCACCGGAATCCCTCCCGCGCGTTTGCCAAAAACGGTCTCGATGGAGGCCGTCTCGGTGCTGTCATTCAGCTGAGTCGAGCTGGCATGTGCGTTGATGTAGTTAATCTGGCCGGTAACGAGTTGCGCATCGGATAAGGCACTGCGCATCGCTCGGATACATGAGTCACCCGACGGCAACGGTGAAGTCATATGGAAAGCGTCATTGTTCAGACTGTATCCAAGAACTTCGGCGTAAATGTGCGCGCCACGCGCGCGGGCGTGCTCAAGTTCTTCGACGATCAGAGAAGCAGCGCCTTCGCCCATGACAAAGCCATCTCTCAATCGATCAAAAGGGCGGGAAGAAAGAGCCGCGTCGCCGGTCCATTGGCTCATCGTCTTAATAATGGCGAACGCGCCATAGGTGAGAGGACTGAGAGGGGCTTCCGCTCCGCCCGCCACGACGACGTCGGCAAAATCATCCCGGATGTAACGCATCGCTTCACCCACTGAAACGGTGCCGCTGGCGCAGCTGTTGGAGTTTGTCGTGCCGACGCCGCGAAATCCAAACTCAATCGCGATGTTGGAGTGAGCCGAGCCGCCGAAAACCTGCAGGGCGAGCGTTGGGTTTACTCCGCGCGTGCCTTTCTTGAGGAAGCGGATGTGTTGATCCTCCGCCTGACAGACGCCGCCGAGGGCGGTGCCAAAGCTCACGCCCACGCGATCCTGCGGCTGTTCGCGCGAGTGCTCGATGCGAGCGTCGTCGAGGGCGAGCCTGGCCGATGCGACTGCGAACTGCGCGTAGCGATCGAGGCGTTTTAAGCGATGGGGCGGAAAGAACGCTTCAGGATTCCACTTCGGAATTTCGCCACCGCAGTGAGCATTGAGGCTGCTTGTGTCGAAGCTGGTGATGCGCGTCACGCCGCTCTTTTCAGACCTGATTCCATCCCAGAAGTTTTCCCGGCCTGTGCCGATACAAGTGATCGGCCCGATTCCAGTAATGACAGCGCGACGGCGTTTCATGCAATCCCCGGGTTGGCCCTCGCTTCCACGTAAGCCTTCATACAAAGCAATGTCTTGCTGGCAACGTGGTGAATGAAAAAATCACCGATCAGCCAATCGGCCACCGGGGCGAGGGCGGGAATGCGGAACGCCATGTCGTGCGTGATCTCAACGACCACACCGCCGGGCGTTTCGCGAAATGTCCAGACAACGTCCATTCCTTTGGTGAAGGCTTTGAGATGGTGAAAACGAACCTCCATAGATGGCCGATCGATGATTTGCTCGGAGGTCCAGGTAACGGGGAGGCCGGACCGCGTGGCCGCCATCACGACGACGTTGCGTTCGGGGCTCCGTTCGAGATAACGAATGTAACGATAGTGGGGCAGGATCTTTGGCCAAAGCTCGAGATTCGCAGCCGTCTCGAAAATGAGCTCCTTCGGCGCGTGCATAATGATGGAATTAGTTTTGCGCATCCTCCGGATGGTCGCGCATCACGCTCGAGTGCGCTAATCTCTTTGTGTGTCCCTGGCCATGAAAGCGGAGTGTGAAAAATGCGGTACCCAACTCACGGGCGACGGCGCCGCCTTTATCTGCAGTTTTGAATGCACCTTTTGCGACCATTGCGCCGAACAGATGGCGAGCGTCTGCCCGAATTGTGGGGGCGAGTTGGCCAGACGGCCGCGCCGGGAGCAGAAGCCGCGGTAAACGGATTCACTCCTGGCTTTAAGATTGCCGGCGTCGCTTGATTCTATACGTCAGAAAGCATTCGTCGCCCACGACTCGCATGTCGGTGAGCGCGCACCGCACCGTCGCCGGTAGAAAATCTTTGCTCAAACCGGTCAGGGTGGGAGCATTCGCGCCGCCGAAGAGGTAAGGGGCGATGGTCAAATTCAATTGATCGACCAAATTTCGTTCGAGCAGCGCGCGAAACAGAGTCGCGCCGCCTTCGCACGCCACCGTGCGAACCTTGTAGTCTTTCCGCAACTGGTGGAGCATTTCGGCAAGATCGACCCGGCGGGATGCGCTTAGATGCAGAGTGGCTTTTTCCCGCAAGGCCACGCGTTGAGGGCGCGGCATCCGACTCGTAGAAAAAATGAGAATGGGCGAGATATCGGTCTGAAAAAGGTTAAGACGATGGTCAATCTTCCCTTCATTCGTGACGATAACACGAAGCGGGTACGGGCTCTGCCCGCGCCTGACCCGCGCTTCGCGCAACTCCGCCTGAGGCAGGCCGAGTCGCACATTGTCATTTTTTAAAGTGCTATGCCCGATCAGGACGGCGTCGCCCAGCGACCGCTGCCGGATAAGGTGCCGCTTGTCCTCGCGCGAGGTGAAATCGACCGGAGAGAATGTTCGCGACGTAATCTTTCCATCTACCGTCATGGCGAACGTGGCCATGACAAAGGGCCGTTGCAGAAGACCTTTCGGTGTCTTTTCTGATTTCTGCGAGGAAGCAGGTTTCTTCAGGGGCCTTGTCACGGAAAGTATTCTAACGCGAAGCTGCTGAAATCTGTAGGGCAAGCTGCCAGGTTTCCATCCTCGAATCCGGGAAGCTAACAGCTTCCCCTACAGAAGAAGGCGTGGGCGCCACACTATTCCGACTCGGTGATTTCGTGCTCCAGCGTTGCCACCTCACGCTGCATCTCGCGCAGACGAACATGACCAGTCTGCCCGCTGGGCCGGTAAAAGAAATAGACGAGGCCACCCGGAGCGCTACAGAAGAGAATGATGAGAAAACTCATCGTCCCAATAAGTTTGGCCACGGGAATCTCAACATGACAAAGGTTGTTGAGCAATACCTGAAGAATTTTTTCTCGCAGCCCGACGCCGGCCAGACTGATGGGCAATGCCGTAATGGTGCGTTCAATCGGCAACACGGCAAAGAAGTCAATCAAACCAACCTGGGCACGAAAGCCGTAAGCGACGCAGAGAAAGGTGGTAAAGGTGGCAAGGTGGGCGACGAGCGACGCGGCAAACGCCGCGAGCGTCGCAAACCAATGCCGCGCGTAGAGATGATAAGCCGCGGAGATCTCGATCATTTTCTCGCGACCCGGAAATTTGTGTGGCAACGAGTGAAAAAGATTGAATCCGCTGATGATGAAACTGGCGAGCAGGCCGGCGACGGAGGTGCTCAGGAGAACGAGCAAGAGCACGAGCAATTGCCGCGGCGTGATGCCGGATTCAATGTTCACCGGAGTTCGCCACAACATATCGAAACGAAGACTCACTAACGCGACTGTGATAATAACGAGTGCGACCAATCCTATTAACCTGTCAAAGACCACGGCAAGGAGTGCGCCCGCCTTCTTCTCGGTCTCTTTGAGAAGCAGATAACTCTTTACGATGTCACCTCCCGTGCCGCCCGGCAAAAATTGGTTGTAAAACATCCCGATCAAAAATAATCCGGCTACGCGGTTGAAACTGAGGTGGATTTTTTGGACGCGAAGTAGAATTTGCCAACGCACCGCCGCGGAAAATTCCACCAGGAGATAGGCCAGGACACCGGCCCCGACCCAACGGTAATCGGCGGTGCGCAAGGCCGCCAACATTTTGGCGCGCTGATCGTGGTCGTGAAAGACCCACCAGAGCATGGCCAGGGTCACCGATATTTGAAGAAGGGTGAGAAGGATCTTTTTCATTCGCCGAATTGCTCCTTCCACTGCGCGAGGGAGCGTCGGATTTCAATCGCTGTTTTGCGCGGACTTAATTCCCAGACCATCAAGCAGTCCGGCGGAAGAAGTGGCACAAGATTCTTCAGATCGACATCCCCGGCAAACGGCACTTGATGATCCTGAGCCGGCCAGATGCAATCCTGCACATGACAGCCGAAAGTTTGCGGAGCCATCTTCTGTAGCCATTCTGCGTGATTCAAAAAACAGAGATTCTCTTTAATCTGAATGTGGCCGAGATCATGCCAATAGCCGAAGACCGGTGAATTGAGTTCTGCGAGGAGCGTGGGCAGCTCGCTTTCGCTCGGAATTTCCTCGTAGCCGCGCCGGCCCTCGATTCCAAGACGAACATTGCGCTCGCCGGCATAATCAGAAATCCGGCGGAGCGCATCTTTCGCTCGCTCCAGGTAAGGTGGAGCGGTGGCGTCGCGTTTTTTGACGGCGTCGAGCTTCTGCCGAACGAACTCACGCGACAGCAGTTTGCCTTGCTTAACGAGCTTGATGAGCGAATCCGTGACCGGGCCGACGGGAACCTCGCCCAGATGCATGACGACGAAAGGAGCGCCGAGGCGCTGAGCGAAGTCGATTGTTTGCAGGGTCTGTTTGATGGCCCGATCACGCTCCTTTGAGTACGCCGAGGACAAACGATAACAGTCGGGAGAAGCGTGCATCACTTCGACGGGGAGCGGACAGAAATTATGCAGGCTGCTGAAGCGCACCTCACCGGCGTCGTACAGTTCCTGGATACCCGGCATGAGCGATATCCTGATACCGTGGCCGAGTTCGACCTGATCGAAGCCGAGCTCTTTGATCTCGCGCAGCATCTCATCCCCGGCCGTATGCCGTCCGGAGTTCCAGCAGGTGGAGAAGGAAATCATCCGGCTTCGGACGTGGCAGCAACCGCCGTCGGTTCGACCTTCAATTCGGACGCGGCGGCGGCCGACATTTCGCAAGCTTTGCGTCCAGCTGCGCCCAATATGATGAATGCCCCGATTGCAAAAAGAACGGCGGCGACACCCAACGCGGGTCGCATTCCGATGAGGTCGGACACTCCGGGAACGAGCAGGCCAGCAATTGGCATGAGTCCAAAAAAGCTCATTCCGAAAACAGCCGAAATGCGGCCGCGCAAAGCCGAAGGCGCGCGTTCCTGCACGACGGTGTTGGCCAGTCCGAAGTTCATCGAGAGACCCACAGCGAGCATGGTCATGGCCGGTGCCGTTACCCAAAAACTGGTCGAGATGGACATGCACAACAATCCGCTGGCCACTCCGATGGCGTTCGCCATCATCAATTTGAATCGCTTTTCCGGCGCCACCGTGAGCAGGCCGAGAGCGCCGGAAAATGCGCCCGTCGCGGACATGGCCATCAACCAGCCCAACTCGCGAGGCCCGAGGTGCAGGATATTACGGACGTAAAGCGGAAGCATGACGGGTGAAACGACGGGGAATACAAAGATCGTGGTCAAGGCGATTAGCGCCATCATTGCGACCATCACATGATCGGATTTGACGTAGCGCAGTCCATCCATCATCGAGCTTCGGCGCTGTTCTTCTTCTTCTACGGTTCCCTGCTTTCGCGCCGGGAGACTTCCCACCGCGATGATCAATGCAATAAACGAAAATGCATTGGCGAAGAAGGCAGAGGCTGCTCCATACGCGGCTACGAGCAGCCCGGCTACGGATGAGCCGACAAACCGCGATCCATGGAACACGGCGCGGTCCATGTTCACGGCGGCTCCGATTTGAATGTGCTCGACCAATTCAGGCACGAGAGCCGAGATCGCAGGCATCTCGAAGGCGATGCAAGATCCAAGCACTGTCGCCAGAATGAAGACGTGCCAAATCTGAAGGACATGCGTCATGACGAGCCATCCGAGCGTGAGGGCTGAACCGATCTGGACCACCTGTGTCACGATCAGGATCTTGCGCTTGTCATGGCGGTCGGCGAGGGAGCCGCCGTACATGGTCAGGGCCAGAGCGGGAAGACCTGCGAAAAGATTAATCAGCCCGAGGATAATGGCTTTGTCCGTGAGAGTGCTGACCACGTAGCCTTGAGCCATGACTTGCATCCATGTGCCGGTATCGGAGATCGCCGCGCCAATGATGTAGCGCCGGAACGGGCCCGCCCGCAACAGGTCGAGCGCATACTTTCCGAAAGGTCTGTTTTCTGCGCTCATCGCCCAAATTCATACGCGGGAACCCGCGTTCCCGCAATCAACTGCATCCCCGGGCCTAAGGATGGGGCCGAACGTGATTCGCGACGGCGAGCAGACCGACGAGCAGAGCAAGGTAGAACGCGATGATGAAGAAAGCCTTGATGTTGTCCTTCGATGCCGGCATGGGAGCAATCTGAAGTGGAACCGGGGATTCGTCGACAACCTTTTCGCGAACGGGCTCACTTCTGAAGGCGCGGCTTGTAGTTGCAAAAATCCATCGATCACGCTGCGTCACTCTAGAAGCTGTGGGAAGGTCGGCTGTTAACGACCGATTGCTCCATTTATACCGTTCCTTTATCTTGAGCCATGCGGATAGAGAAGTTCACACAGAAGATGCAGGAGGGTTTGCAAGCGGCGCAGGACATGGCGTCGGAATTAAGCCAGCAGGAAGTCACGAACGAGCACCTCCTTTCCGCTCTGATCGACCAGAGGGAGGGAGTGACCCGCCCGCTCCTCGAGAAAGTCGGACTGGCGGTGGATGAAGTGCGCGGAAATCTTCGCACCGAATTGGAAGGGCGGCCGAAAGTCAAAGGGGTCGGCCTTGATTTGCGCGTGGGTAACGAACTGCGGACTACGCTGGATGCCGCCGAAAAGGAGATGGCCGGGCTCAAGGACCAGTTCACCAGTGCGGAGCACTACCTGCTGGCCCTCGTCTCGTCCAATGTCGCGACGGCCAGATTACTCAAAAATTCGGGCATCACTCGCGACAAGTTGATGCAAGCGTTACAGCAAGTGCGCGGGTCGCAACGGGTGACCGATCAAAACCCGGAGGGTAAATACCAGACGCTGGAAAAGTATGGGCGCGACCTCACACAGCAGGCACGCCGCGGGAAAATCGATCCGGTGATTGGACGCGACAACGAAATTCGGCGCGTCATGCAAGTCTTGTCGCGCCGGACGAAAAACAATCCGGTGTTGATTGGCGATCCGGGCGTAGGCAAGACAGCGATCGTGGAAGGATTGGCGCGTCGCATCGTGAGCGGTGACGTGCCCGAATCACTCAAACAGAAGCGCATCATCGCCATGGATATTGGAGCCATGGTGGCAGGAGCAAAGTTCCGGGGCGAATTTGAGGATCGGCTCAAGGCCTTCCTGAAGGAGGTGACCGACTCACAAGGCGAAGTCATTCTATTCATCGACGAGTTGCACACGATTGTCGGGGCAGGCGCGGCGGAAGGATCGGTCGACGCTTCCAATCTGTTGAAGCCCCAGCTGGCGCGGGGCGAACTGCGTACGATTGGTGCGACTACTCTCGATGAATATCGAAAGTACATCGAGAAGGACGCGGCGCTCGAACGCCGCTTCCAGCCCGTCATGGTGGATGAGCCGAGCGTGGAGGACACGATCGCGATTCTGCGTGGCCTAAAGGAACGCTATGAAGCGCATCATGGCGTCAGGATCACGGACGCCGCCATCGTCGCGGCGGCCGTTTTGTCGCATCGCTATATTAGCGACCGCTTTCTTCCGGATAAGGCGGTCGATTTGATCGATGAATCTGGCGCACGTTTAAAAATTGAACTCGAATCGATGCCCACGGATGTCGACGTCATCGAGCGCGAGATCATGCAGCACGAAATGGAGCGGCAGGCCCTGAAAAAGGAAAAGGATTTAGCCAGCAAAGAGCGGTTCAAAAAACTTGAGAAAGAACTGGCCACGCTAAAAGAGCGATCGTCCGCTTTGAAAGCCGAGTGGCAGAAGGAGAAGGCTGTCTTTGAAGAGCAACGCAAACTGAAAGAAGAGCTGGAGAATTTGCGCATCGAACTCGAGCAGGCGCAGCGACGCGGCGAGCTCGCGAAGGCGAGCGAAATGCAGTATGGCCGGATCCCCCAAGTCGAACGACAGCTGGCCGATTTCGTCGCAAAATCGGAAGCCGACAAAAAGCCACGGCTGCTGCGCAACGAAGTGACGGAGGAAGATATCGCGCAAGTGGTGTCCAGCTGGACCGGCATTCCGGTGTCGCGTTTGCAGGAAGGTGAAAGGCAAAAACTGGTCAAGCTGGAGGAGCACCTGCATCAACGCGTGGTTGCGCAGGATGCCGCCATCAAAGCTGTGTCCAACGCTGTGCGCCGGGCCAAGGCCGGTTTACAGGATCCGAATCGCCCCATCGGTTCATTTATTTTTCTTGGCCCAACCGGCGTGGGCAAAACGGAGTTGTCCCGCGCCCTGGCCGAATTTCTCTTCGACGATGAACGCGCGATGATCCGCATCGACATGAGCGAATACATGGAGAAACACACGGTAGCGCGATTGATTGGGGCGCCGCCCGGATACGTTGGTTACGAGGAAGGCGGCCAACTCACCGAAGCGATTCGACGCAAGCCGTACGCGGTCGTGCTTTTCGATGAAATCGAAAAAGCGCACCACGATGTTTTTAATGTTCTTTTGCAAGTGCTCGACGATGGCCGGATCACCGACGGACAGGGGAGGACGGTCGACTTCAAGAACACCGTCATCATCATGACGTCGAACATTGGTTCGCAGTTCATTATTGAGGAAGAATCGGGTGCAGCGCGGACGCGCCTTGTCCTGGATGCGCTACGTCAGCATTTCCGGCCGGAATTCCTGAACCGGGTGGACGAAGTGATCATGTTCGACCGCCTCGGCGAGGCAGAGTTGAAAAAGATTGTCGAAATCCAACTGGGGCGTCTGACGAAACGGCTGGAGGAGCAAAAGATTGCGCTCAACCTCTCCGACCGGGCCAAGGCTTTCATCGCCAGTCAGGGCTTTGACCCGGTTTACGGAGCCCGGCCGCTCAAGCGCGCGATCCAAAAGGAGATCCTCGACCCGCTCAGCATGGAGATCCTGGAGGGAAAGATTCGCGAGGGGCAAACCGTCCAGGTCGACGAGAAAGGCGGCTCGCTCCAGTTCAAGACGTCGTGAGGGTGCGACCGCGTCCTACAAAGGATTGAACGCCCGAGGCCCCGCCCGTGTCTCAGCCTTGACCATGATTAAAATTACTGGATTTGCATTAGCGGCTGCGCTGCTGACAAGCCTTGGCGCTTTCGCCGGGGACAAGGTTGGGGAAAAAGCGGGCGACAAATCGTGTTGTGCGCAGGGCGTCGCGAACAAAGACGGGAAAATGTGTGCCGATCTGGCTTCGTTGAGCCTGAATGACGATCAAAAAACCAAGATCGAAGCGTGGCAGACGGAATGCATGAAAGACGGCTGCACCAAGGAAGGCCGGCATAAATTCATGCAACAATCCAAAGCCATTCTTTCCGCAGAGCAATTCGCCAAGCTGAAGGCGCAGTGCAAACGCCAAGGCGGTAAAGAAGCCAAGACCGAGACCTAAAAGGTTCGCCGGTCGCTCTGGCGCCTCCGCCTTTGCCGAAATCGTCAGCCTTCGGGGTTGGCACAGTGGTAAGAACGCAGCGTCGTAATCCTGAGTCGGTTAACACGGCGAAGGATCTCGCGTACAACAGGACGTCACACGAAAGGCACTCGCTTTGCCGCCACTGGGAAGGGTGACGTCATCAACGGCGGTCATAGACGGCCGCTAAAGCCGCCCTACTTTGATTCGGTGGGCTTCGACGAAGCGGCTGGGGCAGAGCCTTGCGTGAGAGATTGGGTCAAAAGATCGGCCAGGCGCCATCCCGCTTTGTGTAATTCTGCGCGAACGACTTTGGCGGCCCAGTCCCTGTAGCCGGGCGCATCTTTTACCGGTTTCTCTTCCGCGTCACCGAGTGCTACGACCCGGTCTTCCTGCTTCAGCGGCCGCATATTCTTGAAAGCGAGACGGTCGTGAGCTTCGCGCGCGAGGGGTAGGATTTCGTCGGCCCACGCTTCGCCCGAGCGCCGCACTTCCACGCCCTTCGGGAGGCGCCAATCTTTCGGCTCCGCGGTGGCCATTTCATGAGCGAGCGTTTTTTTCGCCGGGTCAATGATGGCGTAACGCTCTTCCTTGCGCGCCGTTTCAGGCACGTCCGGCAACAGCGCATTGACCGTGTCGAGATCCCAGTAACCGTGCAACTTCTTCGTGTGAGGCAAGTGGCCGGAAGGCGGATCGTTGGCGAGGCGCAACTCAACCGTGTTGCCTCCTTCGTCGCCGAGCGCGGCTTTATCGTGCCCTGGATCACAGACGTGACCTGCGGGATCGAAGTATTCCGCTCCCACATGAAGCGGCTGGTGAATATCACCCACGTAGTGGGCCAGAAGAATGATGGCGATGGCTTTCGTGATCTTGCGGTCGTTCTCCTCCGGAACGCGCCCCTGCAGAACGTCGACGCAATATTCGATCATGTGCACGATATCCCATTTACCGCGACCGGCCTCGCCGTCGGCATATTTCTCCACGTGATCGACCGGCACATCCGTGTAATGAAACCAGTGGTGCGAAGGAGCGGCTGAATTGACATCGTGGGTCGGCTGATTAGCCCGCCAGAAATCCCGCAGTTGAGCGTCGATCTTCGGATGCGATGAGTAATGGAAGATCCCGGGATCGTCTGCGCCCTTCTTGTCCCATCCCTTGATTTCATCGGGAATGACCGCTGCTTTTTCCAGGCTAATGCCGTCGAGAAGGGATTTGATCTGCTCGCCGGCGGGCGTGCCCACGAGTTTTTCATCGGCAATTGCGCCAACGATTTGATGACCCGTGGGTCCGTAGGCAAACGAGAGCCGGGCAAGCAAGAGGGACGAGGCGCAGAGAAGGGGAGCTAATTTATGCATTTTGGAAGTCTGGGCCGGATGACCGATCGGTTCCGGGGCGCGAAACCTTGCGACGTTAGGCGCGCGTCGGTTTCAGCATACCGCGGTAAAACCCCGGGCTTGAGTCCGGGATCTCGATGGCGTTCACCTCGTGGCGGTAAAATTCGACCGAAGTCGTCGCGCCGATAATGCAATAGGCATACCCTTGGCCGGCCATATCCTGCAGGGTGGCAGTGAGGAGGGCTCGCCCGATCCCCTTGTGTCGGGCTCCCTCGGCCACGCCGGTGGGTCCGAAAAAACCGCGCGCGGTAGCGTCATACGTAGCGAATCCACAGACATCGAGGCCGTTTGTAGCGATGAAACAAGCCACCGGGGAGCGCGCAAAGGAGATCTCGCATTCGCTCGCCCAACGCTCCCCGAAATGCTTCGCCACCCATTGTGCGACCAGGCGCTTCTCCGCAGCAAAGGCGCGACGGACGCTGAGGCCGTCGGGCATGGATCCCGGGGCCGGCGCTAAATCGTACAGTTTCACTAATAGGTCAGCCATGATGCGTGACAGGATTCGGTAAATCGCGGAAGGACTCAATACTAATTCACAACGGATTAACGCCTCGCTATTTGCCGCTCGGTCGGTTCAGGGCAGCGCATGCGTCTCGCGTGGTGGTTTCGGCGTCCCGCCGAAACAATCTTTCGGGCAGAGTTCTGCGATCGCGAGACGCATCGCCCTCACGCGAGACACCTGCGCTGACCGGCTCTTTTACTGGGACGGGCTGTTTTTCCTGCGAGATTGGTGCTGAACCACAGACCTCGCGAGAAGAAACACCACCGCCAGGATCGTCAAGACAGCGCAGGATTTTGCGAAAAGCTCGCCGTGGCGAACATAAAAAGTAAGCGTTCCATCGGTGGGCACATTAATTTCTCCCGTCAGCACTCCTTCGGCGAAGGTATTGCCGGTATCGTCCTGTAGGATTTGCGTGATGCGTCCCAACTCACTGATAAAACAGGTCACGCCGGTATTGGCAGCACGCACCATCGGGCGCCGCGTTTCCACGCAGCGGAAGATGGCGCTGGCGACATGCTGATGGGATCCGGCGGAATGCTGAAACCAGCCATCATTCGTCACGTTGGCGAGGAGATTGGCTCCGGGTTGCCCATTTTCCGGAAGCACAAAGCGTCGGACTAACTCGCCTACCGTATCCTCAAAGCAGATGAGGGGAGCGACCTGCACGTCCCGATTAGTTAGGCGAAAAACGGTGTAGTCCTGGCCGGCGGCAAAATCTCCAGGGACCTGATCCCCGACGATCCGGGCGATGAGAGGAACGGTGTGGCGGCCCGGAACATATTCGCCGAACGGGACGAGGTGAAGCTTCCGGTAAACTTGAACACTATGACCCGCCTCGGAAACGAGGAGGGCCGCGTTGTAGTCGCGGCCCTCGTCCTGATCGATTGTCCCGAGCAAGAGATCGGTTTGACTGGAGACGGAAAAGTTCATGACGAATTGGTAGCTTTCCTCGTCTTGGAGCACGGGCCCGGGCATGGAGCTCTCCGGCCAGATGAGCAAATCCGGCGGCGGCTGCGATCGCAAAGGCATCGCGCTCAAACGCGTGAATTGTTCGAAGATTTTTTGGGTGAACTGGCGGTCGAACTTCTCGGCTCGCGGAATATTGGCCTGGACCGCGGCCACACGAATGGGTTGGGAGGGCCGGTGGATTCGGGCGACGTGCCAGCCAAATGCGATGAGTGCGACCACCCCAAGCATGGTGAAGTTAATATCCCAATGCGGCCGCATCGCGCGAAGGCGTGCCTCGAGGATTAATCGACGCACCGTGGTAAGCGCGATCACATTGGTGAATGCGACGACAAAGGAAAGACCAAGCATGCCGCTAAACTCGGCTATCTGGATGATGATCCAGTTGTCGTGCAGGGCGATCCCAAGACTGTTCCAGCCCCAGCCCGAGAAGAGCCAGCCGCGAATCCATTCCATCGTCGTCCAGGCGGCAGCCAGAAGCAGGGCCAGACCGAGATTATTCGTCGATTTCAACCATGGAGAAACGGGTGATGCCGGCGCGTTGCGCCCCGCCGAGCTCAACATCTTGTTCCATTTATCAGTGGAACCATGCGGTGGCTCCGTGCCGGACAGCATGGGCCGCTCCCGTGGTCTGACCACTCCGCAGAACCAGGCCCAGAAGGCGAAATACAGAGCCATGTAAAACGCAAGGAGGATCCATCCTGGAACCGTGACCGTTGTGACCCAGGAAAAAGCGGTCCAGAAGAAAACGAGCCCGCTCACGTAACCCAGAGCGACATTGCGAAGCCAGCGGCGCTTTGAATTAGCGCCGGAAAACCATGTTGCGGCGAGGAGAGGAGTCAGGCAGATCCAGCACAGCCACGACTGGTTGAAGGGCGCGAAGCAAGCCGCGTTGAGCAGCCCGCTGCTCAGGGCGGCGAGCCAGGGCCAGAGCCCTGCCGCTTTGCGTAAACTGTTCACCCGCTCAGCCGCGCCGGCGCCGCCGTCCACGTTCTTCTTCCCGGCGTCCGCTCGGCCTCATGGCGTCGCGCAGATCCCGTGAGTAGGAGGGATTAACCCGGAACGATGACCGTTCGGCCTCTTCGATCTTCACGACATTCACCTTGCTCGACAGCACGTAGCCCATCATGACGAGGCCACTCAGAGTGTCGAGAAATTCAGCGGGCTCCATCTCCTTCATCCGCTCCATGAAGAGCTTGCCGTAAACGGCCGTGCCGCTCAGGCCCAGGGCTTTTAGCATCGTAATTTCGCCGCCGCTTAGCTTGATTTCCTTCTTCACCACGTTTTCTTCACAGCAGGTGTTATGCGTTCGCGCGCGACATTTCAAGCCGTCGGCGCGCGTCTTTTTGAATCCACGCCCAAAGCTTTGCGAGCCGATCGTTCACCTCGATTTTGATTTGCTCCAATTCGCCCGGTTCGAACGGAGCGGCCCTGGGGCGCCGTTGTGCGAACAGGTAATACTTGATCTTGGGCTCGGTTCCGGAAGCGCGCACCGCGATTCGGGTCCGATCGGCCAGCTCGAAGATGGACATTTTTTCCTTTGGAATCTCGTCTCCTTCTTCGTCGCTGATCGCTTCCTTTTCGAAATTTTTAATGCAGATGACCTTTGTCTCCAGCATTTCGACCGGTGGTGCCTCCGCGTACGACTCGACCAGACGCTCGATTTTGTTTGCGCCTTCCGCGCCCTCGAAAACCATCGATCCATTCGTCTCGGCAAAGTAGCCGAACCGGGAATAAATTTCGTCGAGCATTTGATCAACCGTTTGGCCGCGTGATTTTGCGTAGGCCGCGACTTCGCAGAACATGATGGCCGATCCATTTCCATCCTTGTCCCGGACAAAATCCGCTCCGCTATATCCATAGCTTTCTTCGCCTCCGAAAATGTAGAAGGCGGAGTGCATCAGGCGAAGCTGGCGTGTCTCTTCTTCGCTGCGAGTGACGTAGCCATTGCGCGCTTTAGGCGGCAATGCTCTCTCATACTTGCCCAGTTTTGCGCCGATGTATTTGAAGCCGGTAAGGGTCTCCACACAGCGCACTCCAAAATGCTCGGCGATCGCCTTTTGCAGGTCGGTCGTGACAAATGTTTTTATCAGGACGGCGCGTGACGCATTTTCTTTCGTTAGAATTCCACTGTCGAAGAGAGCTTTCGTACGGTAGTAGGCGAGGAGGGAACCAATCTGGTTGCCGGTCAGTAATTTCATTCCCCCGTCGACGCTGCGCACGGCCACGCCCATCCGATCGCAATCCGGGTCGGTCGCGATGACGAGATCTCCGCCATTTTCGTTGGCCAGTTCGATCGCCATGCGCAGGGCGTCGGCGTTTTCGGGATTGGGCGATGCGACGGTGGGGAATGCACCGTCGAAACGATCCTGCTCCGGCACGACTTCGAAATGAAAGCCCAGCCGTTGCAGCATTGGCTTGATAATGACTCCACCGGTCCCGTGGATCGGGGTGAATACGATGTGCAAAGATTTTGCTTCGCGAATGAGAGTGGGATCGATGACTAAAGTCTGAAGTCGCTCCATGTAGGCTTCATCGATCTCTCGACCGAGAACAGTAACCTGGCCGGCCTGATTCTTCGCGACGGGCGCGTAGTTTTCGCTCTTGATCGCATTGACCTTCGCGATGATACCGCTGGCCTGCGGCTCGATGACTTGTGCGCCGTCCCCGAAGTAAACCTTGTACCCATTGTCATGGGGCGGGTTATGGCTGGCCGTGATGACAATGCCCGCATTGGCTCCGAGGTAACGCACGGCGAACGACAGTTCCGGAGTCGATCGAGGACCGTCGAAGACGAACGCATCGCACCCGTTGTCGACCGCGATTTTTGCAGTGAGAGCGGCGAAGCTTCGGGAAAAGAAACGGGTGTCATGAGCCACGACCAATTTAGGGCGTTCTGTATTTCCCTGGGCGGTATTCCAGTCATGCAGGTACGCAACCAGACCCTGCGTGGCACGGCTGATATTGAAAAAATTCATCGCATTGGTGCCGACGCAGGGAGTCTCGGGCGGCATCGTCCCTGCGTTTGCCTGTCCGATATTTCCGAGCTCGCTCGCGGTCACGATTTTCCCGATCGTTCGTCCGCGCAGTCCGCCCGTCCCAAAGGCGAGCGTTTTATAAAAGCGGTCGTTTAATTCGGACCACTCGGTTGTGTCGGCCAGCTCGGCGACAACGCGCGCGTAAAGGTCGGATGGAGCAGCGCGAAGAAGTGTTGCAATGTTTTGCACGGCCGTCTCGAGCAACCGTCCGTCCGCGACGGCCGCTGCCAGCTTCGAGTTCAGCGATTCGTCCGGTTCCGGCATCCTGCCAAACCTTCCGCCGCGCATGATCTTTGCAAGCTCTCAGTTCGACTGAGGTCGCGCCGGAGCGGTTCAGTGCCGCTAGAAATTGACGCTGAAAAGCGGCATCGACGTGCAACGCAACTCCGCGATGACGCGTTGCAGTGAGCGTGTACGGTCGCGCACGCGCTGCTCGAGCAGGGCCTTCTCTTTGCGAAGCTCGCGGTAAAGAAAACGAAGGCGCAACATCGTTTCGATGCGCAGTCCCATCTCCACCGTATCGAAAGGCTTGGAGAGAAAATCGGTCGCACCCGCCGTAAGGGCGCGCCGCCGTGACTCCATCGTGACGTCCGCGGTCAGGACGATAATGGGCAGGAATGCTTCGGCCGGAACCAGGTAGCGCAAGGCCTTTAGAACCTCGTAACCATCCTGGTGCGGCATGTGCAGATCCAGCAGGACCAGGTCGGGATCGTCATTCGAAAACATTGACACCGTCTGACGGGAATCGGTGATCATCGACAAATTGGTATAACCAGCGTCCCGCAGGATGTGGTCGAACAGGTCGACGTTCATCGGTTCGTCGTCGACCACCAATATTCTAGCGGTCTTGATCAGGTCTGAGCTCATGGGCGGGAAGTTTCCCGTTAGAAAGCAGGTTTTATGCGGTGCGCGGGCAATGGAGGTCGAAAGTGACCGCCGAGGCGGTCAAAATGCGGCAGGTGTCCCGGAGGGCGCCCGAGGTACAGCGCGACAATTTCGCGCGACATGCCAGGACTTGCTAAGGTAGTGCCGGAATGAACTCCATCTTCACTGAGCTGAAGCGCCGCCGGGTGTATCGCGTCGCGCTCGCGTATGGAGTCTTTGCTTCCGCCATGATTCAGGTTGGCGGAACCATCTTGCCGATCTTCCACGCGCCGGAGTGGACGCAGCAGGTCTTCGTTGTCCTCATCGTGACCGGCTTTCCGTTTGCGCTTGTTCTAGCCTGGATTTTTGACATTACGAGCGAGGGGATCCGGCGTACTCCCAACGCCAGCGGATTGCGTGTTTACAGCAAACGCCAACTCCGTCTGGTGGTTTTCCTCAGCACACTGATTGCCGCTCTGACGCTGGCTGGTTATTGGGCGTGGCATCCGTGGCGCAACAATCCCGCGGCCGGGAATTTTCAGCCCGCCTCTGGAGGGATCATTGCCAAAAGCATCGCCGTGCTGCCGTTTCAAAATCTGAGCACCGACGCAGAAAACGCGTTCTTTGCTGACGGCGTGCAGGATCAGATCCTGACGAACCTGGCGACCGTGTCTGATCTCAGGGTCATCAGCCACACGAGTGTGCGGCAATACCGGAGCGACGCGGCGCGTAACGTGCGCGAAGTCGGCCAGCAGCTCGGCGTGGCTTACATCCTGGAAGGCTCTGTCCGTCGGGCGGGCAAGCGTGTCCGCGTCAGTGCCCAACTCATTGACGCACGCGTGGACTCGCAAATCTGGGCAGAAAACTACGACGGAGATATCGCCGACCTATTCGGTATCCAAAGCGAGATCGCGCAAAAGATTGTGGCGCAGTTGCAGGCCAAGCTCTCACCCGATCAGAAAGCGGAGATAGAGCAAACACCGACGAGGGACTTGTATGCCTTTGACCTGTACCTGAAGGCCAAACAAATCGTGGAGAGTTATCTCGATGCGGCCGATCCCGGCGAATCTTTGCGCATGGCCTTGCGTTTCTTGGACGAAGCGACAGCGCGCGACCCTAATTTCGTCCTGGCCTACTGCTACACGGCGCGTGCGCACGACCTGCTTTATTTCCTGGACCTGGATCCGACGCCGACGCGAAATCTACTTGCGGAGGCCGCCTTGGAAAAGGCTCTTCATCTCCGGCCCAATTCGGCGGAAGCGCATCTCGCTGTGGCCGATCACTATTTCCGGATTCATCGCGATTACGAGCGTGCCCAGGAGGAGTTGGCGATGGCGCGGCCCCATCTGCCGAATAGCCAGCCGTTCTTCAATCTCGCCGGTTACATCAACCGCCGGCAGGGACATTGGGACGACGCGAAGCGGGATTTTGCCACGGCCGTCAAACTCGATCCGCAGAATCCGAACGCGGTGAACCTGCTGGTCGACACTTTTGTTCTGAAACGGGAATTTCCCGAAGCCATGCATGAATTCGATCAGGCCATCCAAGCCGGTCTGCGCGCGCCCATCGCCTTGATTCGTCGCGCCTCGCTTGATTTCGCTGCGACGGGAGATCCAACGTCGCTGCGTCAGGCGCTGGCCGCTTCGCCCCACGTTGACATCGGGGGAGGTGAGACGCCGTGGAGGATTCTGATCGCGATGATCGACCATCATTACGATGAGGCTTACCGGGTGCTGGCAGACTCCCCGCGAAGCGACTTTCAGGACGCGGATTTCTCCTTCTACTTTCCCAAGGCGTGGTATGAGGGTCTCATCGCGCGCGCGCAGGGCAACGAGAAGAAGGCGGAGGCGTCATTTCTGGCGGCACGCGTCCTCCTCGAGGCCCGCTTACAAACAAAACCCGAAGATCCCCGAACGCTTGCGGTCGTGGCCCAAGTCGACGCGAATCTCGGGAAGAAGGAACAGGCTTTGCACGAAGCAGAACGCGCGGTCGAGCTAATGCCGGTGTCGCGCGATGCGTATGATGGGCCGCTCGTCCTGCAAGGTTTGGCTCAGGTGTGTGCTTGGTCGGGCGAACGGAAGCGCGCGCTTGATCTGCTCCAGCGGTTGTTGAGCATGCCCGGCTACATTTCCTACGGATATCTGAAAGCGGATCCATCTTGGGAGCCTCTTCGGGCGGATCCACGTTTTAACGACCTGCTTGCTTCGATCGCTCCAAAGAAATCGAGTTAAGAACGAGCCTTGTCCACTTCGTCCTCGAGTTCCTTTTTCAAATGCCGGCGCGCGGCTTTTTTGATACGGCGCCGTTCCGCCGCCACGCCCTGCTTCTCATTCTGGCGTTCCGGCCGAGTCCTTGTCTCGAGCGCGGCGGGCAGGTGAATGATCCTGGGTCGCTCCGCGCCGATTTTGTTTTCGTTAGGCCGCGCGTATGGATCCACGGTCGAAATTAAGCATGACGGAGCCAGAGATGCCTTGATCGGCGAGTTTGATGATGGAACTTCGATATCAGATCCCCTACAAAGTCGCGACATGAATCCGGCACTTTTTGTTTTCGGCGCTGTGGCCATCGGGTTCGCTTCCGGGCTGCGCGCTTTCACGCCGATTGCTCTTGTCACGTGGGTGGCCGTCTGGGGTTGGGTTCCGCTGGGTGGCTCACGCCTGGCCTTCCTCGGGACCACGGCAGGTGCGCTGGTCGTTTCGTTTCTCGCGTTGGCCGAATTGATCGGCGACAAACTTCCATTCGCACCAAGCCGCCTCAGTCCCGGCCCGCTCGGAGGCCGCCTCCTTACAGCCTCCCTGGCGGCGGCCGCGATGGCCATCGCAACGGGGCAATCGTGGATTCTGGGCGTCCTTTGTGGCGCCATCGGCAGCGTGGGCGGGGCTTTTGCCGGTTTCCATCTTCGCCGGAACATCGTGACCCGCCTGCGCATCACCGACTGGATCATCGCTGTGCTGGAGGACATTTTCACGATTGCCCTCGTTCTTCTTGTCCTTGCGCTTCTTTTTTGAGAAGGCGCGGGCAACAGCTCTCGCTTTTCGCTCGCTCCATCTGGCATCGCGGTACACTTTGCCGCTCCATGCTCTCTCCCGACGAGACACCTAAACGCTCTGTCATCAGCGCTCAGCTCTTCGAGCTGCTCAAAGTCGTCTTCACCCTGTTGCTGACCGGGCTGATCGGCGGCGGAATCACTTATTATTACCAGGATCGCTCGCACCGGGATCAGCAGGAACTTCAGGAAGTCGAAACCTCCCGGCAATCGGCTATCGTTTTTCTGCGCGAAATTGGCGACATCCTCGAACAGAGACGGCAGTCAGCCTTTCGATGCCTTTACGCCATCCGCGACAAGTCGCCCCCGGAAGAAACGGAACGGTTGTGGAAGGACTACCTGAACGCGGTCGACGCCTGGAATACCAAATGGAATTTGTACCGGGCGCTCGTGCTGGAACAATTTGGACCCGAAATGCAGAGGCGTTTTTATGATGAGAAATCCGATGAACAGGGTGTCTGGGAAAAATGTTCCATCACGGGCAAGTTGATCATCTTTCATCAGCAGCTCTCCGAATTTCACAAGCAAGGCGAAGGCAAGACACCGCCCGATCCGGTCCAGCTCGAGAAGCTTTACTCGTCGATTGCGCAGGATTGTTATGCATTTTACTCGGAAGTGATCGCAAGAATTCAGGAAGGCCGGGTGGGGAAGCGATCGTGGTCGGCCGCCAAAAACGAGGGCCGCTAACTTCGGCTCAGGATGACAATGAGTGGTGCGACGCGACCGGCCTTTTTGCGTTACGAAATTTGCTTAGCTCTGCGATCCGCGGCAGGCTAAAACGTCATGCGAATCTTAAGATATCTGCCTCTTGTTGGTGCCGTCTGTGTCGCTTTGCCTCTAACGGTGGCGGCGCAATCACATCCCGCCACCATGAAGGCGATGGTGGTGCATGAATACGGTGGTCCGGAAGTTTTGAAGCTGGAGAAAATCCCAGTTCCGGAGCCGAAAGATGATGAAATGCTTGTGCGCGTCGTGGTCGCGGGGGTCAACCCGGTCGATGGGCTGATTCGCTCTGGCAGTTTTGCCAAATTCTTTAGGACCAGGCTGCCGTTGACTTCAGGTTTTGACATCGCTGGCACGGTCGTAAAGGCGGGCTCCAAAGTGACGAAGTTCAAGCCGGGCGATGCCGTTTACGCAGATATCGGATCCCGCGGCGGAGGAGCCTACGCGGAATATGCGCTGGCCTCGGAAAAGGAGGCGTCGGCCAAGCCCAAGTCTTTGAACTTTATTGAAGCGGGCGCAGTCCCGACCGCGGCCACCACGGCATGGCAGGCCTTAGTGCGAGCGGCTGAGCTAAAGCCGGGGCAGACAGTTCTCATTCATGGGGGATCGGGCGGTGTCGGTTGCTTTGCGATTCAGATTGCCAAAGCGCGCGGCGCCAAAGTGCTGGCCACGGCATCGACGGCCAACCAGGACTTACTCAAGGAACTTGGCGCTGATGTGGCCATCGATTACACGACGACGAAGTTCGAAGATGTGGCCAGAGATGTCGACGTGGTGCTCGATTCAGTGGGCAAAGACACGCTGGCACGCTCCTATGGGGTGGTAAAAAAAGGGGGTTACATTGTCTCGTTAGTGGCGAAGCCGACTCCCATAGAGTTAGAACAGCACGGGATCCGCGGCGGACCGTTAAACGTAGAGCCGCGAGCGGATGATCTGGCCGAGATCACGAAGTTGATCGATGCCAAAAAGATCAAGGTGATCATCGCGCAAGTACTGCCGCTGGCTGACGCCGCGAAGGCGCAGGCGCAAGTCGAGACGCATCACACGCGCGGGAAGGTCGTGCTGAAGGTGTCGGATGATCCCAAGTAGGAGACGCCTTTCGCTGGCTTGCCGCCCAATTGGTTAGGCTGAGAGTTTGTTCAGCGGCCGATGTCTTCGTTCCAGAGTTCAGGATGCTCGGCAATGAAGCTTGTCATCATCTCAACGCATTCGGGTAGATCGAGATTTATCACTTCGACTCCGTGGCTCTGCATGAAGGCGAGCGCGCCGGCGAAGGTTTGGTTCTCACCCACGATCACTTTTTTTATCCCGAACTGCACGACCGCGCCGGCGCACAGATAGCAAGGCATGAGGGTCGAGTAGAGGACGGTGTCCCTGAAATTTCCGATGCGCCCGGCGTGACGGAGGCAGTCGATCTCGGCGTGCGTGATCGGGTCGCTTTCCTGGACCCGCTTGTTGTGTCCGGCCGCAAGTAATTGGCCGTTGCGCATCAGGGCGGAGCCGATCGGAATGCCGCCTTCGCTTCGGCTCTTGTGCGCCTGGGCAATGGCCTCCCGCATGAATTTATCTGCGGTTTGATCCTGCATGGGGCGACTTTGCGCTTTGAAACGGCGCGGGTGAAGCGATTTCTACGTGCCGTTTGATTGGCACAAGTGCTGTCCTATGGTGGTCCAGTGAAGAGCACGCAGACGAAGACCGGAATCACGCTGGGGCTTTCATCGCTCCTTTTTCTCGGCCTGGCTGCGCTAATCTTCTTTGAATTCCTGCGACCTTTTCATGACAGCAACATCGATAAACCAATCGTTCTTTGGGCTCTTGGTCTGGGAGCGTTGCTCAGCTCGCTTGCACTGGGTCTGCGCAAGGGCGCGATCGTACTGAACGCGATTGCCCTTCTGTTGAACGTGATCGCGCTCACCATTCTCGGACTGGTCCTGTGGTCTCTGTCTCACATGAAATTAATGTGAGGAGAGGGCTGGCTTTTTAGACCAGCCTCCCTGGACGCTTTTCGTTAAAAGGGATTGGCCCCTCGCGGTGTCTTATTTACAAGGACCCGGCACAGGGATGACGAATTTGCCATCCTTTTCCGCAATAAAACTCGTGCTCGAGCTGCTCGACGAACTGTCGCCATCCTTGGTCGTCACTTCGATCACTAGTTTTTTCGTCGGCTTCAGAGGCAGGCAAACCTTCTTGCCGTCGGGAGAATCCTGAGAGCCGGCCGCCTTTGTCGTTTCCTCGGGAGTCAGCGCGAGCAGCTCGATTTTCGAAATTTTGCCGCCCGCCTCGCTCGTCAACATCATTTGATAAAAACCAACGATAGTCGGGTCGGAGCCCTCCTTATAAAGGAAGGATTCGAGCGTCGCGGTATCCTTGGCTTCGAACGCTTTTTTATACTTTTCGGTGAATGCTTTCTCTTCGGCCGCGCCGGCATAAAGAGAGAGGCAGGTCGCGAAAAGAAGAACGGATGTGAACGAAACGATTTTCATAGATTGGATTTCTTATAAGTTGTTGCTGCGTCGCCGCTTGCTCTGTGGAACGGCCTTAGCGAAGAGGTAAGGGAGTCTTTTTGCAAAGGGCAAGCCCATTCGATTATCATTCGCGAAAATTCGTTGCTGATGCGGGCTTCGCGAGCTAATGCACTTGGCCTCGGCACAACAGGATGAATATCCACGAATATCAGGCCAAAGAACTTCTACAGAAATTCGGCGTCGCGACGACGCGCGGAAAGGTAGCGACTACAGCCGACGAGGCTGAGAAAATTGCCCGGGAAATTGCGCCGGCCGAAATTGTTGTCAAAGCCCAGGTCCATGCCGGCGGTCGCGGTAAAGGAACTTTCGCCAACGGCTTCAAGGGCGGCGTGCATGTAGTGAAGACGCCGGAGGAAGCGCGGGAGGTCGCCGGCCAAATGCTTGGGCAAACTCTGGTCACGCATCAGACCGGACCGGCGGGCCGGGTTGTCAACCAAGTGCTCGTGGCCGAATCCGCCGATATCGCGCGGGAGATTTATTTCGCCATCCTGCTCGACCGCGCCACGGCGGGACCAGTCATCGTAGCCAGCACCGAGGGTGGCGTGGAAATCGAAACGGTCGCGGAAAAATCACCTGAGAAAATCATGCGCGAAACGGTCGATCCGTTGGCCGGGTTGCAGCCGTTTCAGACGCGGAAGCTGGCTAAACAACTTCAGTTCCAGTCTAGCCAAATCAAGGCGGCGTCGAAGCTGTTCGATGGGCTCTATCGGACCTTCATCGGCCTCGATTGCTCGATGGTTGAAGTCAATCCTCTCGTCGTGACAAAAACGGGTGAGGTTCTCGCCCTGGATGCGAAATTCACTTTTGACGACAACGCTTTGTATCGCCACCCGGAAGTCGCGGCCATGCGCGATACGGCGGAAGAAGATCCGCGCGAAGTGGAAGCCTCCAAGCATGGACTGAACTACATCGGGCTTGATGGCAACATCGCCTGCCTCGTCAATGGCGCCGGTCTCGCCATGGCCACGATGGACATCATCAAATTCTATGGCGGAAGTCCGGCAAATTTTCTCGACGTCGGTGGAGGCGCCACGGAAGAGCAGGTGACGGAAGCTTTCAAGCTCCTCGTCTCGGACAAAAAGGTGCAGGCGATCCTGGTCAACATTTTCGGCGGGATCATGAAGTGCGACATCATCGCGCAAGGCATCATCAATGCCGCCAAGACAGTGAAGTTAACCGTGCCTCTGGTCGTGCGCCTTGAAGGAACAAACGTTGACGCCGGCAAGAAGATGATTGCCGAGTCAGGCCTGAGCGTTATCACTGCCGATGACTTGGGCGACGCGGCGCAGAAAGTGGTCAAAGCCGCAGGCGGAAAATCGCAAGCATCCCGTCAAAAATAGTGGACCGACCCGACATCCACCAAATGGGATCAAGGATCGTCGGACGCTGGATCTGTTGGGTCCTCGCCGCTTTGTCATGGGCCGCTCTCGAAGGAAGTTCCGCCAGCGGCGACGAGTTGATGCGCCGTGGTTTTTTGGGTCTTAACATTGATCCAAGCAAGCCGGGCCCGGTTCCCAAGACTTACCTGATTTCAAGTGTCGCGTCCGATGGATTGGCGGCCGCGCTGGATATCCACGTGGGTGACGACCTTGTCTATATAGAGAAGCGTTTGCCGGCGAGCCGCTCTGACCTGGCGGATATTGCTAAAGGCTTGCGAGCCGGGCAGCGCGTGACCATCGATATTTCCCGGTCTGGCCAATCCCGATTGCTCACCGGTGTTCTTCCCGAAATGCCGCGCGAGACATACCCGAATGTCGACGTGCTTTATGAGAGTGTCACGACCCCCAAAGGAGAAAAGCTTCGCGCCATCGTGACGAAGCCGAAAAACGCGACGGGAAAGTTACCGGTGATTTTCGTGGTGGGATGGCTGAGTTGTGACTCGGTGGAGGCCCCGAATGACACGCCGGATGCAACGTCTTCGGTTTTTCGGTCGCTCGCGGAGATGCCGGGATTTTGCACCGTCCGGGTCGACAAGCAGGGAGTAGGGGATAGTGATGGGGTTTGTGCGGAGAATGACTTTGAAGCGGAGTTAGCCGGATATCGCGCGGCTTTCCGGAATTTGGCGCAGCATGATTTCGTGGATGCCGATCAGGTCTATTTGCTGGGAATCAGCAACGGCGGCGGATTTTCCCCCCTCGTCCCGGAGACCGATGCGGAACAAGCGAGAATTCGCGGATACGTCTCGGTGGGAGGTTGGGTAAAGACGTGGATGGAGCATATGTCCGAGATTGAGCGCCGACGTTTTACCCTTTCCGGAAAATCTCCGGCGGACGTCAATGACCGGATGAAGAGTGCCGAGGCCCTTTACCCGGAATGGCTGATCAAGGGACGCGCGGTGGAAGAAATCGTGCGCGATCGAGCGGCCCTGGCTGACATCTGGCCGGAAGGGACCGACCGGACTCATCTTTACGGCCGACCGCTCGCCTTTTATCAGCAGCTACAAAAGCTGAACCTGGCGGCGGCCTGGTCGCGCGTGAAAGTGCCCACCTTGCTCCTGCATGGTCAATACGATTGGATCATGAGCCGGGAAGATCCCGAGATGATAGCCGCTTTTGTGAACGCGAATAAGCCTGGGGCAGCCCGGTTTATGGAGTTACCCGCGACGGGTCACACGTTTCAACATTATCTTAGTATGGGGGACGCTTTTCAGGGCAAGGAAGCGCCGTTCGATCCGGCTGTTGCGCGTATTCTAATTGATTGGTTCAAACAGGTCCGGCCCGGCAGCACCGGCGGGCACGGGGAGAACTGAAAGTGAAAGAATTTGGATTCGTCGCTATTCCGGCGGCTGTGATATAAAACTGAAATCGGGTTTAACATTTATGATCAAAGAAGTTGCCTTTATTGCCATCGCTGTTTCCGACCCGGAAGAAGCCCGGAAGTTCTATCAAGAGACACTGGGTCTGACACCTGGAATGACCGCCATGGGAGGGGCGTGGGTGGAATACGAACTGGGCGGCACAACCATTGGCGTGGGCTGTCACCCCAATTGGCAGCCATCGCGCGACGGCACGTCGGTCGCGTTCGAAGTGGACGACATGGATGCCACGATCGCCCGGTTGAAAGAGAGGGGCGTGGCTTTTGACATGGAGAAAACGGAAACGCCGGTTTGCTGGATGGCGCAGTTTCGCGATCCTTCGGGAAACAAGCTGTTGGTGCATAAACGCAAAGTAGCCTAACTAATGTCAGTCCTCGTCGATAAGAACACCCGCCTGGTCGTGCAGGGGATTACCGGCAGTGCCGGTGGATTTCATGCCCGGCAATGCATGGAATACGGCACGAACGTGGTGGCCGGTGTCACTCCGGGGAAAGGCGGACAGATGTTCGATGGGAAAGTCCCGGTCTTCGATACGGTTTGGGAGGCCCGCGAGGAGACCGGTTGCAACGTGTCGGTAATCTTCGTTCCGGCGGCGGGAGCGGCCGATTCCATTTTGGAGGCCGTCGGGGCTGGCGTGGAACTGGTCATTTGTATCACGGAAGGAATTCCGGTGATGGACATGATGCGGGTGAAGGCACAAATGGCGGGGAAGGATTCGCGCCTCATCGGACCGAATTGCCCCGGCATCATCACGCCGGGCGCCTGCAAGATTGGGATCATGCCGGGCTACATCCACAAAACGGGCAGCGTCGGCGTCATCTCGCGTTCTGGCACGCTGACCTATGAAGCCGTCTGGCAACTGACCTCCCGCGGCCATGGCCAATCCACCTGCATTGGGATCGGCGGCGACCCCATCAATGGAATGTCGCACCTCGACGCGGTGAAGTTGTTCAATGACGACCCCGCTACGACCGCCATGATCATGATCGGCGAGATCGGCGGATCGGCCGAAGAAGAGGCCGCCGCCTGGATTAAGGACCATTGTAGAAAGCCGGTCGCCGCATTCATTGCTGGCGTGACCGCGCCACCGGGCCGCAGAATGGGCCACGCCGGGGCCATCGTCTCCGGTGGCAAAGGGACGGCCGAAGGAAAAATCGAGGCATTGCAGGCAGCCGGGATTGCCGTGGCCGAGACACCTGCGACCATGGCGGATACTTTGATCAGAAGAATGAAAGACTCCGGCACATGATGACATCCAGAGGACTCGAAGGCATTGTGGCCAACACGACGCGGCTAAGCGACGTCATCGGCGATAAGGGACAGTTGATTTATGCCGGATACGACATCGACGAACTGGCCGGCCGGGTGACCTACGAGGAGGTCGTTTTTCTCCTGTGGAACAACAAGTTACCGAACCGCGAGGAGCTCAATCAATGCTCGAACACTCTGCGGTCTTTGCGAACTTTGCCTAACGGGGTCATCGAATTCATCAAGAGTGCGCCGAAAAACGCCGCTCCCATGGATGTGATTCGCACGGCCGTCTCGATGCTCGGGCTTTATGACCCGGACATTCACCGCGAGGCCACCCTCGAAATCAATCGTCAGCGCGCGCGCAGCATCACGGCGAAGATTGGGGTGATCGCGGCGTATTTTCATCGCGCCCGCCGGAATCAATCGCTTCCGCCTGTGCGCGAGGATTTGGGTGAAGCAGCGCACTTTCTTTATCTGATGAGCGGGGAACAGCCGACCCAGGAAGCGGCTGACACACTCGATCTCGCTTTTGTGCTGCATGCCGATCACGGAACGAATGCCTCCACTTTCAGCGCGCGCGTCACCATTTCCACCCTGAGCGACATGTATTCCGCCGTCACCTCTGCCATCGGCACGCTGAAAGGGCCGCTGCACGGCGGGGCCAACGAGGGCGTCATCCACATGCTGCAAAAGATTGGCAGTATCGACAAGGTCGACGCCTATATCGATGAGCAACTCGCGCAGAAAAAGAAGATCATGGGAATCGGCCATCGCGTTTACAAGACGCTCGACCCGAGGGCGCCGCACTTGCGCCGCATGGCCGTGAAGCTGAGCGAAAAGGTAGGCGAACCGAAGTGGATCAAGATGAGCGAGCGCATCGCCGAGCTGATGAAAGAGAAAAAGGATCTCAACGCCAACGTCGATTTCTACTCGGCCACCGTTTATCATTCGCTCGGCATTCCGACCGATTTGTTCACGCCGGTCTTTGCCATCGCGCGTACATCCGGCTGGTGTGCCCATATCCTCGAGCAACTCGAAGATAACCGCCTTTTCCGCCCACTCAGCGAGTACGTAGGCGAACCGGTGGGAAAGAAAGTGATTCCTGTCGATCAGCGCCCGTAAAAAGGCTAGGATCGTTCCCCCATGCGCTTGCGGTTCTTTGGTCTTCTCGCTCTTTTTGTCTCGTGCAGTGAGGCATCGAGTCCGCACAAGGAGGTCGTCAATTTCTCGATTACGGCGGATGCCGGCACCGGAAATAGCGTGTTCGTGGTCGGGAATCATCCGGACCTGGGCGCCGGGGACGTCACCCGCGCGATCAAGCTGCGGTTTACCGCGGGCAACGTTTGGCTGGGCCAGATCGCTATTCAGGCTGGCAGCCAATTGCAGTACCGTTACCTCAAACGATCGACCGTGCAGGGCAGTTGGTGTGATTTGGCCAACGTGGTTTATCTGACCGGTGTTCTTACTCAAACCGTGGCGTCACAGCCGGCTGCGCCTTATCCAGGGAAAACGATTTATTATTTGAGTGGTTGGAACGCGACAAACCTCTTTTACCGGAATGGCGCAAACTTTGTGACCGCGCCGATGACTCGCGTCGGAGCCGGTCGGACGACGGGCGAATCTCTCTTTAAGATCAGCGGCATAGGCGCAGCCGGCGAGTTGATCGAGTTCGTCTGCAATGATGGAAATAATCATTGGGATAATCCCCCGGGCGGCGGCAATTACCTGACCCGTCTCGACGTCTTCGAGCTGGAGGATGGAAATGTATTTTCCTATCAACCTCCGGCGACGTTTTCCGCGCCTCGTATCCTGACTCATTTCGTCGACTCCACCGCTCCCAATATTCCAGGCCGGACTGTGCGGATTTATCTGCCGCGCGGTTACGATCAGAATCTGACGCGCCGTTATCCGGTCGTTTATTTCCATGATGGACAGAACGTGTTCGATCCGGGCGGGCCGTTCGGTTCGTGGAGTGCCGACGCCACCGCCACCCGTGAAATCGGGCAGGGCCGCATGCGTGAGGCAGTCCTGGTTGGAATCGATAACGACAGTGCGCGGATTCCGGAGTATCAACCGCCTAACGACAGCTACCAGGGGACGCCAGGCCGGGCCGATGCCTACGCCAGTTTTGTCATTAACAACGTGCGGCCCTACATCGATGCGAACTTCCGCACCCTGAGCGATCCGCGGAACACCGCGACGATCGGATCGTCCCTGGGCGGTTTAGTGGCACTCTACCTGGGACGTGAATTTTCCGTCTTTGGGAAAATTGCTGTGATGTCGCCGGCCCTTTGGATTTCATCGAATTACGTGGCGCAGGTGAAAAACACGCCAAAGAGACCTTTGCGTGTGCATCTCGATATGGGGACCAGTGAGGGGCAATCTTTTTTCGATGATTGCCTGGCCATGTATGACACTCATCTGACGCAAAGCTATGTCGCGAACGACGACCTCGAGTTCGTCGCCGGTTGCGGCCAGCAGCACAACGAAGCGGCCTGGTCCGCGCGATTACCGCAGGTGTTCGACTATCTGCTGCCGGCCCCGGAAGATCCGCCGGAATTGGCGCAGCGCGATTATCCGCCCAGATTTGCCATCACGACCGTGGATGTCCCGGGCGGCAGCGCGACCTTCAGTTATTCGGGTCTGTTTGGTTTTAACTACGTTCTGGAACGGTCGGCTAATCTGAGTAGTTGGTCGGTGGAGAGTACGACTGCACCGGAATCATTCCCCTGGGCCAACCGGGCGCTGAATGAGAGCGTCCTCTTGAGTCCAGCGCCAATGTTTTGGCGTCTGCGTGCAACGCCTGCGCCGTGACGAGCTTTAGGGCGCCTCGACCGAGCGAGGCGAATTGAGCAATCGACAACGTGTCTTCTGCAGCGGCAGTCTATGACTCAGCGGCCGGCACGTACTACAAGGGACATCATTTCGCCGGTGCGTCTCCGGACGGGAGTTGTGCGGCTTTCCAGTCCATCGCCATTCTGATGCGGGCGCGGCCGCTAGGATGGTCATAGAAAATCACTTCCTCGATAGGTCCGGGATTAAGCTTTCGATAGGAACCGAGTTTTAAAGCAGATCGGGCAAAACCATCCGCCTCGCGCGCGGTGTTGAGCCCTAAGGCGTCGGCTTCGCGCTCCGTGATTCGCGACGCGCTGTTACCGATCGGAGTTAACAGGAATCCGAACGTTGTCAGGATAAGCACCAACAAAGGAAACCCCGCCAGATCAGAAATACCGCGCACCTCCCACCGGTCACCCCAGTTTCGAACAGCCCAGTCAAAGAGGAACCGCGCCAGGAGGAATGCGATGAAGGTGGAGATGGCGAATTGGCTGACCATCTTCATGGTGTGATTCAAAACGTAATGGCCCATTTCGTGTCCCATGACGTGGCGAATCTCAGGCAGTGAACACTGCTTAAGGAGATTGTCGTTCAACGAAATGCGCGTGGTGCCGAGAAATCCAGAAACGTTCGCGCTCACTCTGGTGGTCTGGCGGGAGGCATCGAATTGATAGACTTGATCGACGGGAATATCGTTGGCTTTGGCCAAGGCTAGGATGGGGTCGCGAATCGCAGGGTCACTCACCGGCGTGTAGGTGTTCAACAGAGGGGAAATGAAAACCGGCGCGACCACAGCTGCCATGATGAGGAAGAAGATCGCGACTCCCGTGCCCCACATCCACCACGTGCGAGGCGCGCGTCGAAAAACGGCATAGAGGACGATGAGGACAATAGCCATGGCGATGGCGTTGACTCCGAGCATGATGATTTGCTCTTTGAACCACGGGCCGAAGCTCTGCGTGGACAGCCCGTATTTGTGTTCGCGGAAGAATTGCTCATAAATCGTTAAGGGGAAGGAGAGGACATACGTGCTCACGACAAAGGCGGCCGCGAACAGCGCCGCTTGCAGCGCCTTGAAACGTGTGACGCTTTCCACCCAATCACGCAATCGCGCAGAAGCGCGCGAGTGCAGAAGCAAGAGGGCGATCGCCGCGCCCAGCAGAAAATCCCAAAGAATCAGCCAATAACCGCAAAGTAAGCATCGGAACTGGCCCGTTTATCTGCTGGAACGGTATCGAGCCAAGCCTGAGTAGCCGTCGCTGGATCGAAAGACTTCGGATTTTCAGGTGAGATGATCGTGGCCCGCGGCGGAGCGGGGGATGGGCTAACCTGGGCCAGGGAGGTCCAGGGCGAGGTCCCGAAAAGGCAAAAAATTAAGCCCGGGAAAAAGATTCGGCAATTCATACGTCTTATGTAAAGAGGCGCCGTGGAAAAGAAAAGCGCAGCGTGCCTGACCAGCCTGGACCCGATTTGCTCCCGAGACGGTCGGCCGACGCCAGCATTCCGATTTATTGACAGAAATGATCGACTTCGCTAAGCACAAGGGCGTTGTATGATTCGTTCCGCGTTGCTTGTTTCCCTCTGCCTGCTTGGCACGGCTCTGGCCGGGCCGCCGGCCTCGGATAATCCGGCGCCGGATCCGGCCCTGTGCGGTCCGTTCCCGAAACTTTACAAAGAGATCATTTGGAATTGGATGCAGGGCGCTCTGGTTGACGCGAGCAGCGCGAAAATTGAATGGGCGGAGGAGCCGAAGCCTGCCGATCTGGGAAAAGATGGCGAGCACGTCTACGGCTGGCTCGTGAACTTTAAGGTCAATGCGCGAAACCAATTCGGCTCGTATACGGGCAAACAGGCGCATGGCGCATTCATCCACGATGGCCGGGTTACAAAAACGTTCGGATTCGGATATTAATATGAAACAACCAAACAATAACTATCGGAGTGGAAAACGGGGCGAAGGGCTAGTCGTCATCATTGTGCTCGTGGCCATCCTCGGGGCGGGTGCGTGGTGGCTGTTCTCGACCAAGAAGCAGAGCGAAAAAGAGGCGCGCGCTTTCGGCCGGGAGATGGTCGAAAATCTGACGGTGAAGCATAACAGAGACTTTTTTGCGGCAAATCTCGGGCCCCTCGCGAAAACAGATTACCCAGTTCCACAGCAGCAATACCTGATCGCAAAACTGACGGAACTTGGTGTGCCCACTCAACCGATAAAAATCGATGAGAATGTGACGTTTGAATCGCAGTTTTTCGCGCCGAAGGGATATTTCACGGCCCACCTGAACTATCCCAGTCAGCCGGCCACGATGGAACTCGCCATCTCACACCCGGTCGGCAAATGGCAGGTCGATAACTTGACGGTCACATGGAGTAAGACCCGCTGAAGTCCAGCGCGAGCTCAGGCCAACAGTCTGTCGAGCCCGTCGACGCAGTATTGCGACCAGCCCTCCAGCGCATCCCTTCGCTCACGCAATTCTTCCGGCCTGAGAAACGACAGGTTCGTGATCATGGCTTCCCGTTTCTCCACTTTTGGTTCGGCCAGTTTAAAGACGTGCACAATCCCGAGATGAACGCGGCCGACTTCGGTGGCGTCATCATTTAACAAGGCGACGATACGATCCTGGAAAGGCGATTCGATCCGAAGCTCTTCGTTCACTTCGCGCTCGACGCCGGCCCGGTAAGCCGCCTCGTCCCAGGCAAAGAGCGATTCGTCGGTGTCATTCATGTGCCCGCCAATTCCAATCGAGCCTTTCGCGACCAAACGCTGTTCGCCCGCTTTCTTACCGCGGATGTAATGTAAAACCATGTTGCCGCAGACAATCAGCACATACGGAATAATCTGCTTATGACTGGGATCCGTTTCCGCTTGGCTCCGCGGCATAAAAAAGTTATTCCCGCGCGACAACAGGGCGGTGAGGTATTTCTGCGGCTCGAAATTCAGTCCTTCGAAGCTGCCCAATTCGTCGAACAAGCTGCGCTTAACGACAAGAATATTCTCTTCCGGTATGCCCATCGATGCGCGCTGATTAGAACGAATAACTCACGGCCAGCTGCGGCCCGAGCAGGTTTAAGCTCGGGTTCGGGCTGGTTTGTCCGGCATTGGAAAAGTGTTCGTAAAGAATTCCCCCGTCCACCTTCCATCGATCGTTCACCCGGTAAGAGATGCCGGCCGCACTCAGGATGTTGAAAGTGAAGTCCTGGCCCTGCGAACCGCCCACGGCCGCGTTGCTGTCAATCCAGCCCAAGCCCACGCCTCCGGACACGTAGGGCATCCAGTGACTGTGCGGCTGCACAAAATTGTAGCGCAAGCCGAAGTTCATTCCGAAGTAGTGATTCTCCACGCCGCGCACGAACGGTTGCGCTTCAGCTGTGAGATAAAACTGCTGATATCCCCGAAGCCACCCATCGCTTTGCACGACCCCCCATCGGATTCGGCCGGTCAGAAATTCGGCGGCGACTTCGTAGCCGTGGGGATTGTTAAAGACACACATCAGGTAGGCCGACTCTGCGGCGAACTCGAAGCGAGGCGGATCGAGTTGATCGCTCGCGGGGGACGACGATGCAAAAGCTGGGTCCGCGACTGGGAGACAAATGGCGGCCAGAAGAGTAATGAAGCGGTATCGCACGAGCGCGCTACCATATGATGGGCCGATTGAATTGCAATGCGCCCAAAACGCCCGCAGCGTCCTTGCCATGAAAAGATCGGGAGCATTTCTGCTCGCCCTTGGCCTGGCCGCCAACATGGCCGTGGCCGACGACAAGAGCGAGGCGGGAAAACTGGCGCGGGAAGTTTGGAAGAAGTGTGGCGGCGAGGAATGGATTGATGTGCAGGAAGTGCGTTTCACCTTTGTCGAAGAGCAACGTGGAAAAAAACTATTCACGGCCGAGCACATCTGGAATGTAGCGGGCGCCACGGACGACGTGAAATGGGAAGGCAGGCACGTCAAAGTAAACCTGGCCGACCCCGGCGGCGGTGCCGATGCCAAGGCGGCTTACAACCGCTGGGCCAACGATTCCAATTGGCTGGTGGCGCCGCTTAAATTGTGTGATCCCGGAGCTGACCTGCACCAGGAAGGCGTGAAGGAGATAGACGGGCACAAGTTCCGCAGGCTGAGAATGCACTGCAAAGACGCGGGCCAGAGGCGTCGCGAATATGTTTTGTATATCGACCAGCGCGTCGGACTGGTGCGCTACTGGGAGTATCCGTCGAAGGACGGAACATCATCCACGCTGAGCACATGGGAAAAATATCTGCCGTTTAGCGGCATCACCCTGTCGACTGAACACAAGGTTGGCGCCAAAAGAATTCTCCTAACGAATGTTCAGGTCAGCATGAGCCGGTGATCCCGGATGACCCTCCAAAAACTGGGGCGCCGGCGTCGCTCATAAAAGCGGCCAGGTCCGAGGGCAATGGGCTTTCCCATGGCCGCTCATGCTCGAGGGCGAGCCTAGAGGCGTGGAGCGCGTGACGCGGTAGAAGCAGCTGGCGTTCGAGCTCGAGAGTCCACCCAGTGCGGATGAATTTCAGATAGAGCTGCTCATCGGGGCCGTAAATCTTGTCGCCGACAAGCGGATGGCCGACCGACGCGAGATGGACCCTGATCTGGTGCGTGCGCCCGGTGGTGGGCCGAGCCCGAACTAAAGCGAACCGTTCGCCGGCCGTTGTCTTTTTGGAAAAGCGGCAGACGACGTGAAGACTGGTTTGAGCAGGCGCTCCGGCCTGATTGATGGCCTGCTTCAACCAGATGGCCGATGCCTCATGTTTACTCTGTCGATCCAGAGGTGCCTGCACTATCCGGTTGTCCCATTCCGGCCAACCCGAGACAATGGCCAGATATTCCTTGGCGAAAGCCTGCTTCATCATGAGAAAGCCAAATCTGCGCGCGGACGCGGCTGTTTTGGCGACGAGGACCAGCCCACTCGTCTCGCGATCGAGCCGGTTAACGATCGAGACCTGGCCGCCATTGGCAATCTCGAAGGCGAGTAGGTCGCGCAACGCCTTCCATAAGGTAGGCGGTCCATTGGGCTTGGTGGGATGGGTCAACAGCAAAGGCGGCTTATCGACGACCACATAGTCGTCGGTTTCGACGATGATTCGAAAATCCGGAACGGGCGTTGCGGGTCTTGGCCGGCTGGGCGATAGAGCAACGTCGTCCATGTCGGCGATTCACCTTAATGCGCCGGACCCGTTCAGGCGAATAGGCAGTTGAAGTCTCTCAGAAAAACCTTGTGCCGATTTATACGTTCAAGCGAAAGCAGATTGTCAGAATATCCCTGCAGGAGTGTTGGGATTTCTTTTCCGATCCGCGCAATCTCGAAAAGATCACGCCGGCGTCGCTCGGTTTCCGCGTTAAGAGCGATCTTCCCGCCAAGATCTATCCCGGGCTGATGATTGAGTACAAGGTTTCGCCGCTGCTGGGATTGCCCCTGTCCTGGCTGACCGAGATTGTTCAGGTAGACGAACCTCATCATTTCGTCGACGAGCAAAGGGTTGGGCCGTACCGACTTTGGCATCACGAGCACTTTTTTCGGGAATTACCGGGAGGCGAAGTGGAGCTGCGCGATCTCATCCACTATATGCCGCCGCTTGGGCTCCTTGGCTCGATTGTGAACACTCTGGCCATCCGGCCGCAGTTGATGCGTATCTTTGACTTTAGGGCGGAAGTATTGGAGAGAATATCCCGGGCGGGGGCGGTAGATTCGTTTGCTTGACCTGACCGGCAAAACCACCTTACCTAGCGCCTCAAGCTCCGAGACCAAACCGTGGAACTGAAAGACATAAAGGCCATCATTGATTTGATGAAGGAGAACGATCTGTCGGTCTTCGAGATGGAGAAAGACGGCTTCAAACTGAAGCTGGAAAAGGAAGGCACAAGGCCGGTTATGGTGGCCGCTCCAGCCCCTGGTCCGGCCGCGGCGCCGGCTCCGACCGCCGTTCCGGAAAAGCCCGAAGGGCCAGCCTTAAAGGATGTTGTTTCGCCCATGGTCGGAACATTTTATCGCGCCGCCTCGCCCGAGTCGTCGTCTTTCGTCGAAGTCGGGAAATCGGTTACGGAAGACAGCGTGGTCTGCATTATCGAAGCGATGAAGGTGATGAACGAGATCAAAGCGGAGATCAGCGGGGTGATTGCTGAAGTCGTGGCGGAAAACGCGAAGCCGGTGCAATTTGGCCAGGTCCTCTTCCGGGTTCGTTAAGTTGAGAGCCAGGTTTTGGGAATCGAGGCAGGCGTGGGCAGCTCTTAGCGAATTCGTGTTCGTCTCCTAAGCCGACGAAAGACTCTCCAGGCGTGTTCGAAAAAGTTCTGATTGCCAACCGCGGCGAAATTGCGCTGCGTGTTATCCGCGCGTGCAAGGAACTCGGCATTCGCACGCTCGCTGTTTATTCCGAAGCCGACGTCGACTCGCTCCATGTGCAGCTGGCCGATGAATCCATTTGTATCGGATCGGCCCAGAGTTCGGAAAGTTATCTTAAGATCGATCGAATCCTGAGCGCCGCTGAAGTGGGCGACGTGGACGCGATTCATCCGGGATATGGATTTCTCTCGGAGAACGCGCACTTCGCCGAGGTTTGCGAGAGCTGCAAAATTAAATTCATCGGTCCGCCCGTCAGTGCGATGCATGCCATGGGGGACAAGAACTCTGCTCGCGCTTATGCGCGCCGCGCCGGGGTGCCGGTCATACCGGGGAGCGATGGAATTGTCGAGACGGAGAAGGATGCGATTAAGGTAGCGAAGAAAATCGGCTATCCGCTGATGATCAAAGCCGTATCCGGAGGAGGCGGCCGCGGCATGCGCATGGCGCATAACGAGCCGAGTCTGCTGACCGGTTTCCACAGCGCGCGCATGGAAGCGGAAAAGGCTTTTGGGAATGCCGAGGTTTACATCGAGAAACTGATTGTCAATCCGCACCACGTCGAATTCCAGATCATGGCGGATCAGCATGGCCATACCATCCACCTGGGCGAACGCGATTGCTCAATTCAGCGGCGTAACCAGAAGGTCATCGAAGAATGTCCTTCCCCCATCCTCACCCCAGCCCTGCGCAAGAAGATGGGGAACGCTGCGGTCAAGCTGGCCAAATCGGTCGGATACGAGAATGCCGGAACGATGGAGTTTCTGGTCGACACGGACCGCCGCTTTTATTTCATCGAAATGAATACGCGCATCCAGGTGGAACACACGGTCACAGAAGAGGTCTACGGCTGCGACCTGGTGAAAGAGCAGATCCGGATCGCGGCCGGTCAACCTTTATCCCCGCATGTGGCGCATGCGCAACCCCGCCTGCACGCTATCCAATGCCGTATCAATGCGGAGGATCCGGCCAAAGACTTCCAGCCTTCTCCGGGTCGAATTAAGTTTTACTACGCACCGGGCGGACGCGGTGTTCGGATCGATTCGCATGTCTACACAGGCTACAGCGTCCCGCCCTACTATGATTCGATGATTGGCAAGATTATCACGATCGGAGCCACCCGAATTTCCGCGATCGATCGAATGCGGCGGGCTTTGGACGAGTATTATATAACGGGAATTAAGACGACCGTCCCTTTCCACGCCGCCATGATGCGCAACGCGGAATTCCGAGCCGGCAATTACGACACGGGATTCGTCGAACGCGTGATGAGCTCCGGAAAATTCGAACTGACCTCGCCGCCTACGCGATTGCACGAATAAAGTTGCGAAGTCTGACTGAATGCCGGCTCTACGGAATCCTCGATCTTGGTTACGTTGAGGCGTCGGACGCGCTGCGCGTGGCGAGTGCCATGATTGAAGGTGGCGTCGATGTCATTCAACTGCGCGGCAAGCAGCAATCCATCGATGAACTCACCGTCATCGCGACCGCGTTGCACGATCTGGTATCGCAATATTCAATCCCTTTGATTGGCAATGACCATCCCGAGATGGCCCGACGGGTCGCCCTTGAAGGCATCCATGTCGGACAGACTGACGCATCCGTCGAAATGGTGCGGGCCGGGGCCGGGCGCAAGATTCTGGTTGGGAAGTCGACGCACAGCCTGGCCCAGGCCTCAGCCGCCGAGGCGGAGGGAGCCGATTATATCGGCTTCGGCCCGCTCTTCGCGACGCCGACAAAACCGGATTACCGGCCGATCGGATTGCAAGATATAGGGCAGGTTCATCGTGAAGTTCACGCACCCATCTTTTGCATCGGAGGAATAAAATTAGAAAACCTGGAGCGAGTCATTGCTGCCGGAGCACAGCGCGTCGTTATTGTCTCGGGCTTGCTCCAGGCGCCTGATATCGCCGAATACGCACGGGAAGCGCGGAGCCTTTTTGTGACACAATCGAAAATCGAAGATCGAAAATCTGCAATCTAAATATGTCTGTTCTTGTCGTCGGTTCCATTGCGCTTGATACGGTAAAAACTCCGGTGGAAGAACATGCCGACGTCCTGGGCGGTTCTGCTTCCTACGCCGCTCTGAGCGCGAGTTTTTTCTCCCCGGTCCGACTGGTCGGTGTGGTCGGTTCGGATTTTCCTGCTGCGGAGTTCGATTTCTGGAAGGGGAGGCACATCGACACGGAAGGAGTGCAGCGCGCCGACGGTAAAACTTTCCGGTGGTCGGGCGAGTACGCATGGGACCTGAACACGCGCGAGACGAGGTCCGTCGCGTTAAACGTATTCGAGCATTTCAAGCCGACGCTGCCGGCGGCGTACCGGCGGAGCGACTTCGTTTTGCTCGCGAACATCGCGCCGGCCTTGCAAAGCCATGTCCTCGATCAGGTGGAACGCCCTCTCTTTGTCGTGGCCGACACGATGGACCTTTGGATTGAAACGGCGCGGCCCGATCTGGATGCGCTCATCCCACGCGTTGATCTTCTCATTTTGAATGATGGCGAAGCGCGGCAGATGACGAAGGAGACGAGCTTGATCAAAGCCGGCCGGGCTATCCGGGCTATGGGCGCCCGCTATGTCGCCATCAAGAAGGGTGAGCATGGCGCTCTTCTGTTTGGGGAAAACGAATTCTTTAGCTGTGGTGCCTATCCGCTCGAGGACATCCACGATCCAACCGGGGCGGGGGACACGTTCGCGGGCGGAATTGCAGGTTATTTGGCGGGGGCGGTGAAAACGGTAAGTTTCACCGATCTGCGTAAGGCCATGATTTACGGCAGCGTCCTGGCCAGCTTCACGGTGGAAGCCTTCAGCCTGGAGCGGCTGCGCGGTCTCTCCATGCAAGATGTCACGGCGCGTTACGAGGTCTTCAAATCGATGAGCCAGTTCGAGTTCAGTGAAGAATGATTTTCGCTGAGTGATAAACGGGGTCGCCTGACATCATTGTGCGTCTCTCTGGCAGGCGTCGCTCCGTGCATCATTCTGCTTGCGCCTGCTTGGGCGAGTTCCTCTGCGTCGCGCTGGCTTAGGATGACTAAAGTGGAACTAAGACGAGTCCGGTAAGAATCGTTCGCGCGACCCGACCGCGTCGTGCGGTCGTCACGCAACCCCCCCATACAGGGCGGCAGGCAAAGAGGAGGCACTCGAAGATTGCGGTCGCTTTGGCGGAGGACTACGCGGACCTGCGTCGGCGCAGCAGCGTCACGCCGCCCAAGGCAACGCCTAAGCCGATCAAGCCTACCGTGGCAGGCTCGGGAATGGCGGCTGGCGCAATGGCCAGACCATCGATCAGGTCGCCCATCTCCAAGCCAACGGCGGTAGCCTGACCCGTGGTGAGATCGATCGTGTAGAAGCGAGAAACGCCCTCCGCGATATTCTGGAGCGTGGCGAAGCCGATGTTTTTCTGGGTGGCCTGATCAAAGTAAATGTCGAACCCGGACAACTGCGACACGTCAATGCCGAGTAGTCCAATCGTCTGAAGAGTGCCGCCATTTGGACTGACTTGGAGGACGAGGGTGTTACGCACCGAATCAATTCCGTAAAGCTGGGTGGTGGATGCGCCGACGAAGCTGTTGGTGTAGCCCGAAGAGATAACGTTCGGGTTTTGGCCAAAGAACAAATCACCCGCCTGGTAGCTCAAAGGGGTGTCAGTGGTGGCGACGCCGGTCGTGACGTCGACCCGAAGGTTCTGGTCGGCATTGCTCACGATACGGAGGCGATCGGCCACCGGATTGAAGTCGAAGCCGAATCGGCTGCCGTTCAAGCTGGCGGAAAGGGTCGAGCGAAGCGTGGCCACGCCTGAGACGGGATCAATGGTGTAAACGCGCGCTGAGTTACCCGGGCCGGAGCCGGTCGCTACGCCATAGAGCAATCCATCGGCCGGGCGGAAGTCGATGCCAATAAGGTCATCATTAGCAGATAGACCCGAGATCTGATTGATCGCGAAATTGATATTTTGAGGGGTCGCCGTATCGAACGTGACCAGCCCGTTTGTGTTGGTTAGGCCATAAGCCGTGACGGCCTGAGCCTGACTTGCCCACCCTAATAGCGCCGCGGTGGCCAAGGCCAAAGCTGCGCCCCTTGAAGAAAGAAGTAACCGCATCCCGTTGTTTTCGCCGTCTGGGCTGCCCGAGTCAATCACAAATTCAGGTAATATCGGATATTTATGGAAAAAACATTCTGGTCGCGGCGCAAACAGCTATTTTCCAAGGATTTAGCGAAAACAGGCAAAACCGACGGGAAATGTGCGCCCGTGAAGATTCGAACTTCAAACCTTCTGATCCGTAGTCAGATGCTCTATCCAGTTGAGCTACGGGCGCTGAAAGCAGCCTAATTTGCGGAGTAACGTCCAGGCGTCAAATTGATATCCTCGAGTCGGAGCGGAAAACGCCTTCCCACGATGGGGGGCAACGTCGATGCCAATTCCCACGTCCTTATTTCTATCCTGAAGATCTTGCTGTTTCGCAAGCGCTTACCCGTTTGAGGATTCTTTCCGCACTCTCCGTCTCTTAACGCGAGTCAGTCCGGGTGAGAAGGGGGGCCGATGATTCTGGCGCAATGGCACATTTCGTTTCCCGCAAGGCCAGCAGCCTGTGCATTATAGCTGCCAGCTTTCGGTCGCAGGCGTTTTTTACAATATGGAAGTGCTCGTAATATTCGGGTTGATCATCATCCTGGCGTGCCTCGTCTTGCCGGTCCTGGCCATGGCCAAAGCGACGGGGGCGCAGCGCTCGGTGAAAGAGCTGACGGCGAGGGTTGGGCGATTGGAAAAGCAGGGAGTCGCACCGGCGGATGAACGCGAAATGGATCGAGGAACGCGACGGGCACATGCGGGAGAAGAGGTTGTCTTCCCAGGAAAGCTGACAGTTTCCCCTACAAAAGAGGTGCCGCGCGCGGCGTCGGTTCCGCCGCCACTACCCGCGCAGACCGTCGCAGCTCCAGCGGCATCAAAAGCAGCCCTGTCTGCAGCCGTTCCGGCAGCGAGACCACCTGGCCCGGTTCGAACGACGCCTGCCATCAATTGGGAGCAGTTTATGGGTGCGAAACTCTTCGCCTGGATCGGCGGGCTCGCCTTGTTCCTGGGGGTCGCGTTTTTCGTCAAGTATTCGTTCGAGCACAACCTCATTCCGCCCGAAGTGCGTGTAGCCATCGGGTTCGTCGTCGGTCTAACCGTGCTCATCGGTGGGATCGCGCTCAAGCGAAAGGAAAACGTCGTCACATCGCAAACCCTCTGTGCGACGGGAATATTAATTCTCTACGCTGTCACTTTTGCCTGTCGTTCCTATTACCATTTTTCCTTCTTCGGCCTGATCCCGACATTCCTGCTGATGACGCTGATTACGGCGACGGCATTCGTGATCGCCGTCCGCCTTGACGCCATGCTTGTGGCGATTCTCGGAATGGCGGGCGGCTTTTTGACACCGCTCCTTTTATCCACTGGGCAGGACAATCCTTTCGGTCTCTTTGGTTACATCGCGTTGCTCGATGTCGGACTGCTCACGGTGGCGCGGCGCAAAGACTGGCCGGCCCTGCCTGTTCTTGGCGCCCTTGGCACGGTCGTGATGCAGGTGGGTTGGATTGCGACTTTCTTCGTCCGCGAACACTACTTTGCCGGGACGAAGACATTTATTCCGATGGGAATTCTCCTCGGGTTCGAAGTTCTGTTCGCGGGAGCGCTGTTCCTGTCTGGCCGGACCGGCAAGACCGCGCGCTCTTTATTGGGATCGAGCATCGCGATGGGCGCCATTGCCGTGGTGTGGTCTTTCTTTTTTCTCGCGTCTCCAGCGGTCGCGCATCGGCCAGCCGTTCTGTTTGGTTATCTGTTTCTCGCGGACGTGGGGCTGCTCTCTCTTGTCTTTTTGAAAGACCGGAAACTGATCGCACTGTGCGGCGCGGCGGGCGTGGCGGCCTTTACGTTCCTTGCCTTGTGGACGGGGAACTACCTGACGACTGGCACGCTCAACATCGCGCTCGCGGCCTATCTGCTCTTTGCGGTTTTGCACACGGCACTACCGCTTGTTCTGCAACGGGTCCGTCAAACTTTGCTCCCGTGGTGGAGTCACATCTTCCCGGCTTTGACCTTGCTCCTCGTGTTGATGCCCATCTTCAACTTGTCTGAAGTATCGGTTCTGGTTTGGCCGATGATTCTATGCGTCGATGTCCTTGCCATTCTGCTCGCAGTGACAACTGGCCTGCTGCTGCCCGTGCTCGTCGTTCTGCTCCTCACGTTCGTAGTCGTGGGCGCCTGGATGTTACGCATCCCGATCACGCTGACCGGCTTGCCTTCGTCCTTGTCGTTGCTTGGAGGACTTGCGGTTTTCTTCCTCGCGGCGTCAGTCTGGGCATCTCGCAAACTTCTGGGCCGGGATCAGAAGCCCGGCGGGCAGGGGAGTCTGTTTGGTGACATCGGCGCTCCGATCAATTCGGCGGTGCAGATTCCCGCGCTCTCCGCCACGCTCCCATTTCTTCTGCTGATCATGGTGACCTTTCGTCTACCCGTGACGAATCCGTCATCGGTCTTCGGACTGGGATTGCTCCTGGTGATCCTGCTTCTGGGCATGACAAAGTTACTTTCACTCGATGCGCTTGCTGCCGTGGGCCTCGGGTCCGTCCTGGCTTTGGAACACGCCTGGCATGGCCAGCATTTCAACCCCGAAAGTGCGGCGGGGCCGCTGCTCTGGTATCTCGCTTTCGCCATGGTGTTCACGATTTTCCCATTTCTTTTCTCGCGGCAATTCGCCGACCGGACGGTCGTTTGGGCGGTTTCCGCGCTCGCCGCGCCTTTGCATTTCTTCCTGATCTATGACGCCGTGCGCCGCAGTCATCCCAATGGGATGCTTGGACTGTTACCGGCCGTTCTGGCTCTGCCGTCGCTCCTTGAACTATTTGTCGTGAGCAAAAGGAGCGGCCCGGCAAATCCGGCGCGCCTGTCGCACATCGCCTTGTTCGGCGGGGCCGCTCTCTTTTTTATCACGCTGATTTTCCCGATTCAGTTTGATCGTCAATGGATCACCATCGGCTGGGCCCTCGAAGGCGCCGCTCTGTGCTGGCTATTTCGACGTGTGCCTCACGCGGGCCTGCGGTTGACAGGCGTTGGTTTGCTCGCGGTCGCTTTCGTGCGACTGGCCTTGAATCCCGCGGTGCTCGAATACCATGCGCGCTCGGCGACCCCGATTTTCAACTGGTACCTGTACGCCTATGGCGTCACGATCCTCAGTCTATTCGCGGCGACTCGTCTGCTCGCGCCACCGCGTCACCTCGTCCTCGGTCGCAATGTTCTCCCGCTGTTATACGCGCTCGCCACAATTCTCGCCTTTCTGTTGTTGAACATCGAGATAGCCGATTACTTCAGCAGGCCGGACGCAGCTTCACTTACCTTCCAGTTCACGGGTAACTTCGCGCGCGATATGAGCTACAGCATTGCCTGGGCGATCTTCGCCCTGTTGCTTTTAATCATTGGGATCCGTAACCGCGCCAAGGCGGTTCGCTACGCGAGCATGGCTTTACTCGGTGTCACTATCCTAAAGCTTTTTCTGCACGACTTATCGCAGCTCGAGCAGTTATACCGCATCGCCGCGTTCATCATTGTTGCGATCATCGCGATGCTCGCCTCGTTTCTTTATCAGCGGTTTCTTAATGTGCCGGCGAAGGAGGCTCCCTGAAAGAACGAAGCCGATATGGCAGGCGGCGTGTCATCGCCTCTCTGCTTTTGTGTTATCCCGTGATGGCGGCCGCCATCACCCCTAACGAATGGCGATTTCGTCAGGTCCTGGAGGTGTCACAGAGCGGGCTGACGCGCGTCAGCCTCCCGGCCGGAACATTGGACGCGGCGCGCCCAAGCCTGGAGGACCTGCGCATGATCGATCCGGACGGGCGGGAGGTGCCATATATAATAGACCGTCCGCTCCCGCAGCCCGAGTCCGCCCTGCGCCCGAAAGATTTTCGTGCCTCGATCGAAGGTCCCAACACGCGACTCAACATCGTCACCGGGACCCATTCCACGCTGCGCGCCGTTTCGCTGGAGATCGCGGGCCAAACCGAGTTCATCAAGCCCGCCCGCGTGGAGGGTTCGCACGACGGGCGGAACTGGCAACTACTGGCCGACCACGAACCCATTTTTCGAATGGCAGGCGGAGCGACCAAGCTACGAGTTTCGCTCCCGGACGGCGCCTGGGAGTTCCTGCGGTTAACCATCGGTGATACCCGCTCGCCGCCCATCCCGTTCACAGGTGCCGAGCTTCACAACGGCGCCCTAGCCGCGCCGTCGGAGCCGATGACCGTAGCAATCAAGAGCCGCGATGAGAATCCGGGAGTCACCCGACTGGCCCTGAATCTCGGAGCCATGAATCTGACGCCGGCGATCATTCACATCGAAACAACGGATCCGTTGTTCGCCCGAACCGTCGCGGTGGCGGTTCCACAGATGAACGGCGACGATCTGGCCGAGCAAACGCTGGCTAGCGCGATCATTTACAGGATGGATACGGGAGGAGGGAAAACAGAATCGCGGACTGACGTCGTCATCGACCAGCAGGTGAACGCGCGCGAGTTGCTGTTGCTCATCGCGAACGGAGACAGTCCACCACTGGCCATCACCGGTATCCGTGCCGAGCGGCGCACGGTCAATCTTGTGTTTTCCGTGCCGCGGCCCGGGCGCTACTTATTGCTCGCGGGCAACAGTCAGTGCCCTGTCCCGAATTATGATCTGACCACTTTGGCCCAGGATTTAAAAGCGTTGAAGAGCGTCGCGGTCGTCCCCTCGGCGATGACGGACAATCCCGAATACAAAGCCGCCGATTCGCTGGCGGCCGTGTCATTCACGGGGGCAAAGATCGATGTGCGCCCGTGGGCGTTCCGAAAGAGCGTCAAGGTCGGTCCTCCCGACACACAGCAGATCGACGTGGACCTCGATATTCTCGCGCGGGCGGCGCATGATTTACGCGACCTGAGATTGGTCTGCGACGATCGGCAGATTCCATTCCTTGTCGAAAAAACATCCATCTCACGGGCCATTCCGTTAGGCTTCACTCCGGCCGACGACCCCAAAAAACCAAATGTCTCGCGCTGGTCTGTCAAGCTGGCTAAGGCAGGATGGCCGATCGCCAGGATTATTTGCTCAGCGAATCCGGGCGTTTTTCAGCGTGATTTCCGGCTCTCTGAAACAGTCAGCGATGGGCCGGGGGAAGATGAGCGCAGGATTCTTTCGGCGGTAACCTGGACGCAGACTCCCAACCAGAAAGTGCGCGATGTCGTCTTCGAACTCAATCCAGCCCCCGTGACCGACACATTGATGGTGGAGACGGACAACGGAGATAATCCACCGATTCAGTTGAGTAACTTCCGTGCCTATTACCCGGTGAGTCGAGTGGTTTTCAAATCTTCCGTTGGGACGGGTGCCCCGACCTGGTTGTATTACGGCAATCCCGACGTCTCAGCTCCTCATTATGATATGACCCTGGTCGCCCGGGAGCTGTTACGCTCGGAACGATCAGCCGCCTCGACCGGTCCAGAGGAGAATCTCAAAGCGAGGGCCACCGTCAACGGGGATACGCTAACCGGTCCGAGCCGTTACATCTTCTGGGGAGTGCTCGCATTAGTCGTGGTGGGATTACTCCTGGTCGTGGCGCGGTTTGTTCCCAAGGCCGAATAGTGTGACGATCTTTCTGGGCTGCGGTTTTGCGGCGAAGTATCGCGAAGGGGGCGGGAACTTTTCCGTGCCGCTGCAATGGATGCTCGGGCTGCGAAGATTGAAGCTCGACACCATCTGGTTGGAAATCCTGCCCTCGACTGGTGATACAAGGGTGGACCGCGCCAATGTCGAAAACTTCCAGCGCCGCCTGCGCGAGCACGGCCTGGCCGGGCGTTACTGTCTGCTTTTGCAAAAGGAGGCCGGTGATGCTCATGACATCAAGGGAATGAACTGTTTCGGGATGTCGCGCCGCGCGCTCATGGAACGTCTGGGCGGGCCAAACATCCTGCTCAACCTCAGCTTCTCGATTCATCCGCCCTTTCTGCTCGAGTTCGAACGCCGCCTCTTTTGTGACCTTGATCCAAGTGAAGTGTTCTATTGGATGACGAAACTGGAGATGGGCCAATCGTTTCACCACGAATTCTGGACGATCGGCTTGAACGTCCATGGGCGAAACTGCCGCCTGCCCAAATCGCCTTTGAAGTGGAACACCTTCTTCCCCCTGGCCGACACGCGACTGCTTCGTGCGCAACCGCGGCCGCGTTCCAACCGCTTTACGACCATCGGACAATGGTACTGGGGCGGAGCGGTGGAAGTGGAAGGGGAGTATCCCGATCTCTCAAAAAAGTTTGCCTTCGAACAATACCTCGACCTGCCGGCCCGGGCGCCGGAAGCGCGCTTTGAGTTGGCCATGAATATCAACCCGGACGATCCCGAGATGGAACGTCTGCGGCGACGCGGGTGGAGCGTGGCTGAGCCTCATCGTGTGGCTCGGACGCCGAAAGCGTATCGCCATTACCTGGCGCAGGCGCTCGGTGAGTTTACGGCGGTTAAAGGGGTGGATGTGCGGTGGAAGACTGGCTGGATGAGCGATCGAGCCGCTGCGTTCCTCGCCTTGGGCCGGCCCGTCATTACGGAAGACACCGGCGCGGGACGCTATCTTCCACGCGAAAGCGGAATGTTTTTCGTGGAAAACACGGCGACAGCCGCAGCCGCGGTGCGGGAAATACTGCGGGATTGGGAGCGATATTCACGAAGCGCCCGGGCCTGTGCGGTGGAGCTGTTTGATTCAGCCAGCAATTTGCGCCGGATACTGAATCTTTAGTCTCGCCCAAGGATGTCCGAAAAAGTCGGGCGATTCGCCATTGCAAAACTGTTTTGGGGTGTTAATCGTTCCCCCGTTATGGCGGACCTGATGAAAACGGACGAGCTCAAAGCGAGGCTAAAAAAAATTCCTGAATGGGAACTGGAGAAGAAACACATCGAGCGGACCTTTGAGTTCGACGACTTTTCCGATTCCATTGATTTTGTAAACGCCGTCTCCGAGGTGGCGGAAGAGGAGGAGCATCATCCGGACATCGACATTCGGTATAACAAAGTCCGCCTCCTTCTATCCACGCACAGCAAGGGCGGGCTGACGGAACTCGACTTCGCTTTGGCTGAACGAATCGATACGATGGCCGAGTAGATTTCGTGGAAGCCCCGTCGAACCGCCGGCACTGGATCGCGGCGGTCGCGGTATTGCTGCTCGTGCTGGCGGTGTGGAAATTCATCGACGTCCGGATGCAGCCGCCACCGCCGGCCGCGAAACACCTCGCGCCACGGTGAAAGTCTTTGCCGGTAATGCGCGATTGCGGCCTAAAGGTGATTTCCGATGGGCGATCGACCCTCGTCGGCGTCGATGAATCCGAACATGGTTTCGATCTCTGATCGACCGGCCATGCCCGCTTCTTTCTTACGCCGTTTTAGCGTTTCGGAAACTTCGTCATTCCAACCACGTTTCCTCATGAACTCGTTCCAGACGTAAATTTCATCGTCGGAAGGCCGGCGTCCCGCTCCAAAACACCACTGCAAAACTTCGTCGTCGGTCCCGCCCTGTTTCGCTCGATCGACGAGATCGTTGTAGTCGACCCGCAGGAACTGAACACAGCTGCCGTCGAAACCTTTGCCCAGGTTTGCCTGATAATCCTCAGGTAATTCGCCTTTTGCCTCGGCGCGGATCTTGTCCAGCAGCCGCGCGAAATAAACAAACCCTCCGACTTTAATAAAAGGACTGCGCAGGCCTAAGTTGCTCATGCCGAGGGTAGTTTCTACTTTTTCCGGTGTTCTTACAAGAGCGATGCGGGGCTGGCTTCGTTCTATCCCTCCATCTCTCGATTGACCCTTGTTCGACGGGCGGCGCTGGCAGATTGTCGCAGGGATGGATCGAATCGTCGGAACGGAAACCGAATATGGATGTCTGATCAGCGACGACGCGCCGCGTTTCAGTTCCGATGTCTGGCCAGCGAAGGTGAAGAACTACCTGTTTCGCAAGGCGTCCGCCGGTACGATCGACCTGCACTACCGCGATTATGAGGAACCGCCGGGAAATGGCGGATTTTTGCTCAACGGAGGTCGCCTTTATTTGGACATGGGTCATATCGAGTACGCATCGCCGGAATGTCTGCATCTACGCGACCTGGTGACGTATGACCTGGCCGGTGACGAACTGTTGCAGACGTCGCTCGCGGCCCTAGGCGCGGATGGTCACGTCTCATTCATCAAGAACAATGTGGATCACCACACGGGCGCGACGTTTGGCTGCCATGAGAACTACCTGATGAAACGGGAGGCGCAATTTACGCCGCCCATTCTCGGTACACTGCTTAGCTTTCTGGCGACCCGCCAAATCTTTACGGGCGCGGGCCGGGTCGGGCAGGCCAATCCGCTGGCCTTCGACTTCGAGCCGCCGCGGGCCGAAACCCGGGTCGACTTTCAGCTCAGCCAGCGGGCCGATCATATCGTGAACGATATTTATCAGTGGGTGCAATTTAATCGCGCCATCATCAACGCGCGCGACGAACCACTGGCGGACTACCGCAAATATCGGCGGCTCCATCTTTTGATTGGAGATTCGAACATGAGTCCGTTCGCCACCGCTTTGAAGGTGGGGACGACCGCGTGCGTTCTCTCTCTTCTCGAAGATGGACGCTTGCCGCGCAATCTGATCTTGCACGACGCCGTGCAAAGCACGCGCGATATTTCGCGCGATTCAACCGGCCAATGGATCGTCGACCTCGAGAATGGGAAGACGATAGGCGCCATGGATGTGCAGTGGCAGTTCCACGATCTCGCGCAAAAGCATCTGCGCAACCGGAGCGCCGAAACGGATTGGCTGCTGGAAAGCTGGAGCTTCACCCTGGAAGCGCTTGAACAGAATCATGAGGCGCTCATCGGCGGGGTCGACTGGATCACGAAGAAGTGGCTGCTCCAGACCTTTATGGAATCGGAGAATCTGGGTTGGGACGATCCATGGCTACAGAGTATTGATCTTGAATATCATAATATCGATCCAACTCGCGGACTGTTCTTTGGCGTGACGCCAGGCAAGCGCATCGGCGAATGGAACAATGGCGTGCGACGCACCGAGGCCATGCGCGAGCCGCCCGTCAACACGCGCGCGTCTGGTCGAGCGCTGGCCGTCGCTCAGTTTCAGAAAAACGATCGGCCCTACGTGATCAACTGGGATTCAATAGCCTACGACAGTCGTGACTTTTTGGTGATGGGGGATCCCTTCGAAACCTACACGGAAGAGGTGAGCCGGTTTCTCTCTCTGGATCGGCCGCCACCGACAGATCCGGATGAGCCGGCGGCTGCGCCACCCGTCCGGAAATAAACGAATTCGCGCCCGAGGCCTACTCCAGGCGCTGCAACGACGTGATCCCGTAGTTCTGCTGCAGCCGGGGGGCTTCCTGTTCCACCTGCGATGCCTCAAGCTCCAACTGCTTGGGGTCTTCTTCGGTCTCCACTTTGATGAATCCCTCGATGGGTTCTTTCACGGCGGCCGCTAAATCGGCCAGAGACTTGATCTCCTTCCCGTTCACCTTCGTGACCGTGAGGTATGAGAGATCGTCATAACCGATCGTGCTCGTAGCCGGAAGCACCTGGCTCAGGATCACGACCCGCCGGTGTTCATCCGGAAATAGCTCGGTTTGAAAACGGTCCATGTAAACAAAGCGGGGAGGTGCGTCTTTCTGCCAGTTCGCGCCCCACTCTTTCAAATATTGGCGGGATAATTCCTGGAAGATGAGACCTCCAAAAACATAATAAAGAGGAGGTTGCCCCAGACTGTACGGTGGAATGACGTAGTCGGTGGGCGATCGATGCTCGAGGGTGACGTTCAACTGCATGGGCTTGCCGGCTCGCTCCACCCGGAAGGGCACCGTATCACCGGCGAAGGTGTGCGCCGTCAGGAGATTGGTAAACTCAATCTTCCCGTAAAGCGGATCGACGTAGTTTCCATTCTGATCGATTTCGTTGTTGGCGATCGAGGTGACAATATCGCCGGTCTGTAGCCCGCCTTTCATGGCCGGAGAGTTCGGCTCGACGCTGGTGATGTAAACGCCTCCCGGTTTGCCCGTCTGACCCGCGAAAGTGCGCAGCTGCGGATCGCGCATGGGAAAGAAAGAGAAACCGGCGGTGGGAAACCCACGATAATGCTGGCTCTCCGCGTCCTTCAAAAAATGAGCGATGATCGGGGCGGGAATAGCATCGAGCACTTGTGACCGTGGATCGTAACGCAGAAGCAGGCCCGCCAGTTTGTTGTTCTTGACCAACGGAACCGTGTAACTGTTTTCACGATATTGCATCGCGATACTGACGCGATACGCGAGAAACTGCCCGACATCGATCGGATAATGCATCATTTGCACAGTGGTGACGAGGCCTTCCGTGACGGCTAGAGCACCCGTCGGCTCCAACTGCCATGCGGCCAGGCGATCGCCCACTGCGGTGTCTCCTCCCAGCTCCAACGGCGCGAGGCCATCTAGGAATTTCTTCTCCGTCGGCTCGAGCAGCGCCAGATTCGCTTCGTAATCGATCACCTGGACGTTAGCCGCGGTCTTTTCCCCGGACTCCGCCCGCTCCATCTCAACGAAATTTTGGTTGGTCACCAGGTCCGCCGTCACCAAAACCCGCCCGTGCGACAGCACCGCACCCAGACCGCGCTTTGAGAAGGACGCCTTCTTTTGCCACGGCCGCGAATAATCGTAGGGCTGTCCGGTTACATTGACGCGAACCAGGGAAAGCTCTTTCGATTTCCCGAGGGCCCCAGCTCCCCCCGGAAGCGCGGGTTCTTTTTTCGGCGCCGCGAAACACGGGACAACCAGAGCCACGAATGCAAAAAGCGCGAGGATTCTGCGCATATTAACTTTTCTTCTGTTCCTCCGGCGGGACTGGGAGGGCGAGCGGTTGTTCGTCCAGATTGTCTTCCTTGATCACGTTGTAGCGCGTCTTGATGCGCTCCCGCGCGGCGTCGACCTGCTTTGGATCGAGCACCAGCGGTGGTCCGTCGCCGAATAAATTGATGACGAAGCGGTCAGTCGGTTCGGCAAAAGCCTTGGCCAAGTCGGCCAGGGTCCGGATTTTTTTGCCATTTATATCATCCACGATACTTCCGCGATAAGGCCCCAGGTAGGTGTTGATTGGATCCGGCAAAATATTGGTCAACACGATCACCTCGGGATGTTCGAGATAAATTTGTTCGAGCACAAAAAAGTCGAAGAAATGACGCAGCCGCAAATCGGCGAATTGATAAGCCTCAACCAATTCCAGGTTCAAAGGTTGAAAGAGCAAGCCGCCGTAGACGACGTAGCGCGGGCGCAGATCATAACTGTGACCTTGAATCAGATAAGGTTTGACCGTGTCGAGGTCGACCGTCGCGGTGACAGGCGATTTCTCGCGAATGAGGTCGAGTTTCACCTTGTCACCCTTGAACTTACGTTCCACCACCTCGGGCATCTCGACGCGCTCGCCTTCGAGTTCGACGTTCGCATCGCTGGCTATTGGGTGATCATCGATGGCCATAAGAACGTCGCCGGATCGGATCGCTTTACCGCACGGCCCAGCCACCACCACCGTATTGATGAGGACGCCGCGGTCATCGTCTTTGAGACCCAGGAAATGGCGTTGGGCCGGATTTTGTAGCTTCGAGTAGGTCAGGCCGAGGTCGACGTATTTATCGTAATGCCCGTCGGAAAGGTCTTTGAGAAAGCGCTGAATCACCGGAGTCGGAATCATGTAGGCGACGCCTTGTGCGACGTCCCCGCTGTAACCTTGGAAAGCAACCCCCGCGACCTTGGCGTTTTGCATGACAGGTCCACCGCTGTTGCCCGGATTGATCTGCGCGCTGATCTGAATGGCGAGGTGCTGATCGATGGAGGAATGCGTGTAAAGCTGGAAATCGATGCGCGAAACGATACCGGTCGTAACCGACATCCGTTCGCCGCCCAGTGGGAAACCGTAAGCCGACACGACGGACTCGAGCTCGGGAATACCGCCAAACTTCAGCGGAGTCATGTTCTTGAAGAAATTAGGAGCCGATACGGTCACGAGCGCGAGATCGCAGTCGTGCGCCACGAACTGGACGGTGGCGGGATATTTATTGGGATCGCCGTCGCGCTCGACTGTGAGGTAACGACTATTGCTGACGACGTGCGCATTGGTCATGATGCGATTGCCATCGATGACAAAGCCGGCCCCGATGCCGCGCGCAATCACTCCGGCGTTCCAAGGCGCCTTGTAATCCGGCTCGACCGCGGTGGCCGTGATTCGGACAAGACTTTTCTGGACGGGCCCGTTAGGCCGTTGCGGACCAACCGGAACAGTGACGACCGCCGGTGCAGGAGGTGCCGACAGGGGTGTGCGATGAGGCTGCTTGGCCTGGCTGGGGGAGTCTGAAGGCGCCTCTCCGTTCGAAGGCGGCGGAGGTTGCTGTTGCTGACCTCGCAAGGGCGCGGCCGCTAACAACAAAATACAAAACAAAAATCGACCGCGCCTCATGAAGTCCGAGAAGATGAAACGATGTGTTCGAAAAGCAAATCACATTCCCCAGATTGAGTTAAGAGGCGCGCGCATTGCGTTACAGACAACCGTGGGGCCAGAAAGTTCAGTTTACGCTGCGGTCACATCGAAAGTGATTCAACGGGGAGGCAACGCACTCTATCGCCGTGCTCCGAAGACGAATCAAACCGAAAGACACGCCTCAACGGAGTGAGGCGGCTACAGCGCTTTTGTCTGTAGCCACGGCACTCTGTGGCCGTGTCTCCGGTGCTTTCACGCGGCTACAACCCGGCGCGCTCCAGCAACGAGGCGAGCACCTTCTCGGCTTCGAATACTTCCCTCGCGATCTCACGCGCGGCCCGGCTGTGCTTCTTGTAGTCGGCATTGATCATCTGCACCGCTTCCACAATTTCCCCTAACGAATTAAAGCCGAACAATCCGGCTTGGCCGCCGTAGTGACTGGTGAAACCGGTTTCCTGCGTGATGACAGGGCGTCCGGCGGCCAGGTAACATGCGCTCCGGTCGCTGAACCAGCCCGTGCGGAGCCGGACATACTGGTCCTTCGCCACCGTAAATTCGCCTTTCGACCGGCGGACGTAATCGCGGTAGAGCCAATAATCGACACTCAATTGCAACGGCGAAGTCAACCGCCAACCGTTGCGCTGAAAACGAGCGCGCACCTTCGCATCCTTGATGTCTGTGGCGAGTTCAAAGGTTTCGCCGGATTTTTTTGGCGCACCGATAAAGCGCAGGAATTCGAGCGACTTGCTCCAGAGATATTTTTTTCCGCGCCAGGAGATGTCTTTCAGACCACTGGTCGACCAGTTTGCGATGGATGTGAAAACCGCTTCCGGAGCAGGGGAGCGGGGGCTGCGCCACAAATCGGTCACGACCGGTTGCCGCGTGGGCAACCATTTGAAGCCGCGAGTTGGAACAGGAAAGACCTTCGTGCCGACATTTTCGCCGAAGGTGAAAAGGGCGTGATGACGGCGCAGGTATTGGCATGTCGACTGCACGGCCTTGTCGATTTTGATCTGTTCGACGCCGGGATCGCTTTCCACATAAAGGATGCGATCGCTTTCGAGAAGGTCTTCATTGAATTCCTGCGTGCCACAAATGTTGAGGATCGCGTCGGCCTCGGCGTAAAGCTGCCGAATTTTCTTGAGGGGGAGGCCGGCGGTCGGGTTGCCCGGCAGGTAACGCGCGCAAAATGCCCATCGGTTCCGGAAATCGAACTCGCCCGCGAGTCGCTTAAGCACCTGCGCGGCGTAATCGAACTCATCGTTTACTTCGAACGTCTCCGGATTGTAGGGCAACCGCGCTGAGTCTTCGACGTAGAAGACATCATGACCGAGGCGTTGCAGGCCCACGATGTAATGGACGTGCTGCCAGATCACACCGGCGATGGGGCACGAGCCCATGAAGCCCATCACGACGAGCTTCTTCTTTTTCATGACTCACGCTGGACGCAGGAAGAAAACGCCGAACGCCCAACGCCGAACGCCCAACGCCGAAGTTTCTGAACTGAGCATTCCACATTGAAAGGCTTCATGGGGCCAGCGTCTTGATCGCCACCGCCGGGTTCCCCGCCACGACCGTGTTGGGCGGCACGCTTTTCGTCACAACGGATCCCGCCGCCACCACAGAGTTCTCCCCGATGGTCACGCCTTTCAGAATGGTGGCGTTCATTCCGATCCAGACATTGTGGCCGATCACGACGGGCGCCGTCTTTAGTTTCGGCCGGGGCGGGCGATCCTTCAGGAACGGTGCGAGCGCGTGTGCGTCGATCAAGCGCTGAGCCGGCGCGAGAGGATGGAAATCTGAATCGGCAATCCCGACATTCCAGGAGATGAGGCAGTGCGATCCGATCTCAATCCTTTCCTCCGTCATGATCAAGGCGCCATTGAGCAGGGTAAAATCGCCCACCGAGCAGTGTCCGTTCGGACCGACCGAGAATGAGCAACCGGCGTAAATCGAAACGTGTTTTCCCAAGACGACGGCCCCAGGATTTTTGCTGCGCAAATGTCGAAAGACCTGCGCGCTTTCGCAATAAAAGCCTTCTCCAAATTCGACATTCGGCGGAATCGGATGCGTCCACCAGTCGTCTTGCACGCGCCGGTCGGCGTTCACGTTGCTCATTGTGGGTAATTCCCCGAGTTGTAGAGGCGTGCATAAACCCCGGCGCGGCTCACCAATGCGGGGCCCGTGCCTTGTTCAACGATCCGCCCATGTTCCATCACAATAATCTGGTCGACCTGATGAATGGTGCCGAGTCGATGCGTCACAATCAGTGTGGTCCGTCCCTGCATCAGCTCCTTGATCGTGCCCATGATAGCGGACTCGGTTGTCGGATCGAGCGCTGAAGTCGGCTCATCGAGAAGAAGAATAGGCGCGTTTTTCAGAAAGGCGCGGGCAATTCCAATGCGCTGCCGCTGTCCCACGCTGAGATGACCGCCGCGCTCGCCCACCAAATTGGCGTAGCCATTCGGCAACTGCTCAATGAATTCGTCGGCCTGGGCGCGCCGCGCCGCCGCTTTAATTTCCTCCTCCGTCGCGTCGGGACGTCCGTAGGCAATGTTTTCGCGAATGGTCGTGGAGAAGAGAAGCGTGTCTTGCAGAACGATGCCTATCTGTGCGCGCAGCGATTTCTTCGTGATGTCACGCACATTGCGCCCGTCCAGTGAGACGGCGCCCGCGCTCGGATCGTAGAAGCGCGGAACCAGACTGAGCAGCGTACTCTTTCCTGCACCTGTCCCTCCGACCAGAGCCACGATTTGGTTAGGCGATATCTGGAGATCGACTTCATGCAGGACCTCGCGACCGGTCTGGTAGCCAAAAGAGACCCCTTGAAAGTGGAGGGCGCCGCCCGTTTCCGAAATGGCCACGGCGTTCGGGGCGTCGACCACGTCATCCTCCCGGTCGAGAATTTCAAAGCAGCGTCGCGCGCCGGCCGTTGCCCCTTCCATGGCCCAAGCCGTGTAGGTGAGGGATTCGAGCGGTTGATAAAGCATCAGGAGATAAGCACTGAAAACCAAAAGGGAACCGAGAGTCAGAGTCCCGGCCAGCACATGCATGGTTCCCAGGTAATACATGGCGGCCGTGCCGAGAACCATGAGCGTGCTGATCACAAGCGCGCTGTTCACGTTGGTCAGGGTCAGGCGCAAATTAGCCTGCAAACTTTGCGTCGCTTGCATGTGGAACTGACGAACTTCCCAATCCTCCCGCCCAAACGCGTGCACCATCCGGATGGCACTGAGTCCCTCTTGCGCCTGCGCCAGCACGGCGCTTTCCTGTTCCTGGATGAAGGTCGAATCCCGGCGAATCCGGTGTGCGAAAAAATAAATCGCGCCGAGGAGGAGAGGAACCACTGAAAGAGAGAGCAACGCCAATTGCCAATCGATGCGCAGCATGATGACAAAAGTGCTGATCAGCGTGATGCCGGATCCGAAGATATTGGTGAAGCCCTTGTTGTAGATCGTCTGGATCGCTTGCGAATCGTAAGCCACGCGAAAACTCGAATCGCTCGATCGGCGGGCATCGTGATACTTAAGCGAGAGCGATTGCAGGTAGGAATAGAGATCGGTGCGCAGTTTCAGAAGCGCTTCCAGTCCGATTTTCACAAAAATATAATTCGTGAACCAGTTGATCACTCCCCAAAGCAACTGAATGACGACCAGGGCGAGACATAGAACCAACAGAGTCCTTCGCGGATTCTGCATAATTTCGGCTGTCCAAGATCCGCCCCGGGCGCTGCCCTGGGATAGGGTTGGGATGAACTCATCCACGATGAATTTAAACGGCCAGGGCTTGAGCAGATTCAGCCCAATTCCACAGAGCGACAAAATCAGCCCGACCAGCGTCTGGGGAAGGAACGGTCGATAGTAGCGCAGGACCCGACGGTAGATCGACATGGAATTTTACGATTGCAGATTGCCGATTTCAGACTGAACTAAGCCGCGACAGCCGTCAGTTGCTCAGGCTAAACCGAATTCCAAAAACCGAAATCCGAAATTCTCTCTTGTGCATCATCTTCTTCAAATCTGGATAGGTTGGGTCCTTCACGGTGGCTACACCGGGATCATTGTCCTGATGGCGATGGAAAGCTCCGTCTTTCCAGTGCCGAGTGAGATTGTCATTCCTCCTGCCGCGTTCCTAGCCGCTCAGGGAAAGCTCAGTCTCACCGGCGTGGTTCTGGCCGGCACGCTCGGGTCGTATCTCGGAGCGGCGATCACCTATTGGATTTCCCGCATCGTCGGTCGCCTGTTAATTCTTAAATTTGGCCGCTTTGTGATGCTAACTCCGGCCAAGCTGGAACAAGCCGAGAACTGGCTCGTCCGGTATGAGACGGGTGGCGTGTTTTTTGCCCGGCTCCTCCCGGTCGTGCGCCATTTGATCTCGATCCCGGCCGGCATTATCCGGATGAATTTCACGGTGTTCAGTGCTGTGACAATCGTCGGCTCAGGTCTTTGGTGCTGGATTTTGGCTTTTCTGGGAGCACGCGCTTACCGGGCGCAGCCTGATCTCCTTTCCAATCCCGAGGCCATGGTTCATTTCATCAAGGCGCAATCCACTTGGATTGTTCTGGTTATCGTCGGGTTCGCGGTTCTCTACGCAGTGACTATGTATCTGATGAAACCCAAGCCTGTGGGCTAGGGAATGTTCAGTAATTGGACACAATTGTCACTTTCTGGGCATTTCGCCGCCCACGAACCAGCCAGAAACATAGGCTCCACCCAGCAGAGAGACCTAGTATTGAACAATGGCACCAGAGTTGCTGTCAAAGAGGGCAGGTAACTTATGAAAAAGAACACCCAGATCCTCAAGCCACGCACGAAACTCTCGCTCGGTGACCTGATCCTCGCGGTCAGCTCCTGCACGAAGAATACCAGGGAGACTGTCGCCACGGTGGCCGATCTCCTCGGCAGCGGTCAGGTCCGCGTTGAAAACAACGGCCGGTTCCTGCGCGCCAAGGTTTGCTAAGCGAAGGTAGTTCAAAACCGACTTTGAAGTCGCTCCGGGTGGTTTGTCCCCCGGAGCGATTTTTTTTGCCCAAAAGGCTCTTTGCATTTGGCAGGGGCTCGTATCTTGTTCTGAGGTGATCGACCGCTATTCCCGACCGGAGATGCGCGCCATTTGGTCGGAAGAGCGCAAGTTCCAGATCTGGCTCGAGATTGAGACGCTTGCTTGCGAAGCGATGGCCGACCTTGGCCAGATTCCCAAGGAGGATGCCGCTGAAATCCGAAAACGAGCGCGGTTTTCCGTGGCTGAGATCCAAGAGATCGAGAAACGCAACAATCACGACGTCATCGCATTTCTCGAAAACGTCGCCACGTCGGTGGGCCCGGCTGCTCGCTGGATGCATCAGGGACTGACCTCATCGGATATTCTGGATACCACGCTGGCCGTACAGATGACGGAGTCTGCCAGGATGCTATTACGCGACCTGGCCGAGCTGCGCGCTGCCGTGGCCGATCAGGCGCGTCGCTACAAGATGACTCCCATGATCGGGCGTAGCCATGGCATTCACGCCGAACCGATCACTTTCGGACTAAAACTGGCGTTGATGTTTGATGAATTTGGTCGCGCCGAAGAACGGATGACCCAAATGTCGGAGAGGATTCGGGTGGGAATGCTCAGCGGCGCTGTGGGCACTCATGCGCATCTCGATCCCGAGGTCGAAAGGAGGGTCTGCGAAAGACTGGGCCTCAAGCCGGACCTCATTTCGACCCAAATCGTGCAGCGCGACCGCCACGCCGAGTTCCTCGCCACGCTGGCCTTGCTCGCGACGAGCATTGATCGGTGGGCCACGGAATTCCGGCATCTTCAGCGGACGGAAGTATTGGAGGTCGAAGAATTTTTTGCCGAAGGCCAAAAAGGAAGTTCGGCGATGCCGCATAAGCGCAACCCGATCACGGGTGAACGGTTGAGCGGACTAGCCCGTGTTATCCGCGGGAACTCGATCGCGGCCCTGGAAAACGTAGCGCTCTGGCACGAGCGCGATATCAGCCACTCGAGTGTGGAAAGGATCATCCTGCCGGATTCCTGCACGCTTCTTGACTACATGCTGGTGAAGCTGAGGGAGCTGGTCGCCAAGTTGCAGGTATATCCGGAGAGCATGCTGCAAAACCTGGAGCGGACGAAGGGCCTCTACTTCAGCCAGTCCATCCTGCTGGCACTGACGCGGGCCGGAGCGGAGCGCAAGTCAGCTTATGAAGCCGTGCAACGAGCGGCCATGAAGACCTGGCAAGGGGAGGGGCACTTCGCCGAAAACGCCAAGAAGGAGCCGCAGATCAGCGAGCGTCTTTCCGCGGCGGAAATCGATCGTCTCTGCTCGCTTGATGTCCATTTTAAAAACGTCGACGCCACGTTCAAGGCGCTCGGCCTTTAACGGCAGCAAATTCCAGGCAAACACCGCCGCGACGGCAGCTGCATGCGATTGCAAGATGTGAGCACACCGACGCTATACGTGAAGCGAGGCTGCCCGTACTGTGCGGCGGCCGCCGATTATCTCGACGAGCACAGTATCGCTTTTGAGGAAGTCGATGTGCGAGGTGATGGAAGCGCTCATGAAGAAACTTGAGGAGATTTCCGGACAGACGAGAACTCCAACCATGGTCTGGGAGGGCAAGGTCCTGGCCAACTTCGGAGTCGACGAGCTGAAGAAGTTTCTGGCTGAGCAGGGCGCCGGCCAGTCCTGACCGCGTCAGGGAATCGGACTCAGGGTTAATTCGGACAGGCGGGCCTCAGCGTCCATTTGCACCTCCCCGATCTGGCAGGCGGTGCCGGTCAGTTCCTGCCCGACCGCCTGCTCGTTTAGCGTCACCCGCACATGGCCGTTCCGAACCTTCAGGACCAGTTGCGAGATTTGGAAGGTACTGGAAAGCTCCACGCCTGCGACTTCCAGCTGCGCGAGCAGATGCATCCGCATGGGCGCGTTGGCCATTGGCGTGAGCTGCAACCGCTCATGTGAGTTAGCCGGCATCACGTCCACGCTTGCAATTTGCAGCGCGTTCTGGGTGGCAAGCCGGGCGAACGGTTGCACGGTTGGAATCACACGAATCACGGCAATCCGGCCAGAACGGTCGAGATCGACCGCGCCCAGCTGAAATCCGTTGGCGGGCAGCGCTGCGCGCAAGGCGGGCGACGCTACATGCAGCGACGCCGTCATTGAAGATGGCCGGGCCCGGATCGTTCCCATGCGGAGGGCCGCGGTCAGCTGCATCGACACCACTTCGAGAAAGAGGCCCAGCACCACGTCATTCATCCCTGCGGTAAGAACCGGCGCTGCGATCGTCGGCGGTTTCACCTGGATCGGCCGTTCGAAAGAGACCGGCATACTCACGGCGATGCCAGGCCGGGGAATCTGTTGAACTGGCGGTGGCACGCGGACAACGGGAGGTTTAGGGACTGCCGGTGCCGCCGGGTGAGCCGGGGCTACCGGTGCCGGAGGCGGACGCTTCGGTGGAGTTGGCGCAGGCGCAGGAGGAGGGACCGACGGAACCGTCGGAGTCTCGGGCGCGTTCATCGCTTCCGGGCGAACTTCCAGTTTCGCCTTCTGAGTTTCTTCGGGCACCGACTGTGGCGGAGGCAAAGGTGGCCGCGTCGTCCGCTGTGATCGCGGCTGTGCTGTCCGAAGTGCGGATACCGGATCGGCAGGCTTTTCGAGTGGACGAGCTTCGACTGAAACAGGCGCAGATGCGGGCGCTGCGGTCTTTGCTTTTTTAGTTGCCGGTGATTTTACAAGCCGCAAGTTCGGGCCCGCGTCTAACGTTTGCTGCACTACTGCAACGAGCGCGTCCGACAAAAATGGCTTTTCGATTGTGGCGACAATGTTTTCCAGTACGGCGGCCGTTCGGGACATTTCCGGGACATGGCCAGACATCATCAGGATGGGAATGTGGGCCGTCCGGTCGTTTTCGAGCAGGCGCCGCGCGACCTCATCGCCATTAAAGTCAGGAAGGCTGTAATCGAGCAGGACAAGATCCGGAAGAACTCGCTCGATTTCTTTCACACCGGACAATCCGTTAGCCGCCGTCGTGATTTGCAATCCGGTATCGGCCGTGGCCAGCACGTCTTCGACGAAAATGAGCAGCATCTCGGTGTCGTCCACCACCACGATTTTCTTCCCGGTTTTGGGCTTCGCCCTGGCTAGAGCGGGCTTGGGAACTGGTGCCGACACCGCCGGTCGGTGCGTCCGCGCTTTCTGTAAAGCCTGTAAAAACGCGTCTGTCCACGGAGCGGGAATCGTGCGTCTAGCCACCGGCCGCGCCCGATTTTCCTTCTCTCGCATCTCGGGTTCCGGCCAGCTGAACAGTTCTTCCAGCGCTTCCACGCCGGCGCGCTTGCCGTTTTCGACGTGGAATAGTTGTCCATCGACGAAATGCAACTCGCCCGATTTTCCGCCGTTCTTTTTCACCTCCACCACGACGGTGCGGCCGCTCGCGCACTGCAGGAGCGCGGCGTCGACCGCGCTAAACGAACGCAGGGTTCCACGCAGACTTTCGCTTTCCGATTCTTTCCACGGTCCGAGCAGCGCCTGCACGGCGGCGCCCAACTCCGGCACGTCGAATGGCTTCTCCAAAAACTGCAGGGCGCGGTGCGATCCGCGATTCTCAATCAACTCTTTCGGAATAGTTGCGCCGATAATCAGGACGCGCGCATCCGCGTGTTCGGAGCGGAGACTGCCTAACAATTGCGTCAGCTTGGGCCACGGCGGATCCACATCGATGACGAACAGTTCCGGCTGAACGTCGGCGGCCAGCGCCTCCGCTTCTTTTAAGGAACGGGCGACGTGGGTTGAGTGATGGGGGGCGAACTTCTTTAGGGCAGAGCCGATCGCGGCGGCTAGCGCTCCGTATTCTTCGAGAAGAAGAATGCCAGGCTTGGCCGTTGTTCCGGGCAAAGTGTGAGCATCAGGCACAATGGCAACGGCTGTGGAAGGCGGGGCTGGAAGCGGGGAACAGCATGTCAAAAATGAGGAGGCGCAAGTTGCGTGCCCGTCCCTGGCTCAACCCTCGTGCCCCCGGCAAAATATCCTATTCGAAACGAAGGGCTTCGATCGGGTCGAGCGACGCTGCCCGGTAGGCAGGATAAAGCCCGAAACCGATGCCGATCGCCGAGCACACGACCAGGCCGGCGATGGCCCATCCATAGGGGAAGATCAGATCCACTTTCAGCCAGACCGCCAGGAGATCGCCCCCAATCACGCCGAGGATAATCCCCAGAATACCGCCTGCTTCCGAAATGAAGACGGCCTCCGTTAAAAACTGACGCAAGATGTCGCGGCTGCGTGCGCCGATCGATTTCCGAACGCCGATTTCCTTGGTCCGTTCCGTCACACTGACGAGCATAATATTCATAATACCAATACCGGCCGCCACCAGCGCAATGAAGCTTATGACGAAAGCACCGATTCGCACAACTCCCGCGACGGATGCAAAGGCGCTTTTGAGCGAATCGTTTGAGTAAATCTCGAAGTCATTCGGCTGATTCGCGCGCAGCCCGCGCACGATTCGCATGGCGCCCACCGCCCGGTCCAGCGTTCGGTTGTAATTCTCCTGGGTGAACGATTGGGTGGCGATGTTGACCGTTCGTTTCGCTTCTCCGTAATCCTCGAAGAACCGCGTGATGGGTAACACGCAGATGCCGTCCTGATTTTGTCCAAAAGACGTTCCCTTTTCAACGAGCACGCCAATCACGATAAAACTGTGACCGCTCAATCGGAGTTCCTTTCCGATGGGCGATTCATGCGGGAAGAGTCGTTTCTCGACCGACTTCCCGATGACCAGAACTCGTCGTGATAATTCGACATCCTCGTCAGTGATGTTCCGGCCATAAGCCAGGTTATAAGCGTTGGCCGTAAGAAAACTGCGGTTGCTTCCGACGACGGTAAGACTGGGAGGGGTCTTGATACCGTTGTAAACGGCCTGTCCATTAAAGTCGAAAGTCTTGAGGCAAATCTCCCGCGCCGTGCCCTCCATTAACTCGTAAAACTTGAGACCCTGCCGATAGGTCACGTTACGCCGATTCTCATATTTCTTGGCCACGTTGCCGCTGGCGTTGCCATTTGGCGGATATTTTGCGAACTGAAAAATATTTGAACCGAGAAAACTGATGCCGCTCTCGATCGAGGTTTGCAGCGCCCCGATCGCCGTCATCACCGAAATGACCGAGAAAACGCCGATCGTGATGCCGACCATGGTGAGGGCGGAGCGAAGTTTGTTCGCTCCGAGCGAGGCTAAGGCCATGGCCATGGTTTCGCGGAAGCGCATTTTAGAATTGTTGAACCGCGGAGAGCGCAGAGGCCGCGGAGATCATGATAGCCGCGCCGATAATTAATTCGGTTAGCCGACTCAGCTCTTCTTTCTCGGGGAGCTCTGCGCCCTCCGCGGTAATCACTCTGTCATTCATACCGAAGTGCAGTCACCGGATCCAGGCGCGAGGCCGACCAGGCCGGCGCAAACCCCGAAACCAATCCCGTCAGGACGGACACGAGCATACTGACCAGGACCAGCCCGATGGAGAACTTGATCGGGAACGAAGGAAAGGCTGCGCCAATGCCGAAACACATCACGTAGGCGAAGCTCAGTCCAATCACGCCGCCGAGGAGACAGAGTGCGGTCGATTCGATCAAAAACTGGAGAAGAATGGTGCGACGCCGCGCGCCCAGCGCTTTGCGCGTTCCAATTTCCTTGGTCCGCTCCTTCACGCTGACGAAAGTAATATTCATAATGCCGATGGCTCCCACGAAAAGAGAGAGTCCGGTGATAAAAAGCCCGGCGATGGCGATCGAGTTCTTAATCGGATCGAGCGTGCTTTTGAGAGCCTGCTGCTCGTTGATGCTGAAGTCGTCTTTCTTTTCCGGAGGCAAGGCGCGCACCCGGCGCATCAGTCCCGTTAGCTCGTCCGTCGCTTCCGCCAGTTTGGTCTTGTCCTTCACTTTCACGAGAATGTCGGAGTCGCTCTTGGCGCTGAAATATTTTTGGAAAGCGGGCAGCGGCATGACGACGATCGCGTCCAGACTGAAGAGTCCAAGAAACGTGCCCTGGCGCGACATGACGCCGATCACCTTGAAGGAATGTCCATTGATCAGGACCGACTTATCGAGCGGACTCTGCGAGGCGAAGAGTGCGTCCGCCACATCGTAGCCGACCACGCACACGCTCGCGCCGTCGCGGGATTCGGCCTCGTTGAAAAAGCGGCCCTCTTTAAAATCGAATGTCGAGGTGATGATGTAATCGGCTACCGTGCCCCGCACGAGTATGTTACTCACTTCGTTGTCGGCATACTTGACGCTTCGGAAAAAAGCCGAGCTCGGCACCGCTACGACCAGGTTCGTATTCGGAGTCGCCGCGATCATTCGGTTAATCGGTTCTGCGTAATCGGTCTTGATCTTTTTGCGGTCGCGGTAATTCCACCAGTCGTCCACCTGCCGCCAGGGCCATTGCTCCACGTAAAGAACATCATCGCCGAAGACGGCCATGCTTTTATCGAATCCTGTTTGAATGCCGCCGATCGCGGTTCCCATCAGAGTTACGGCCACGATTCCGATAATCACGCCGAGAGCGGTTAGCATGGAGCGCGTTTTATTGGCCCGCATTTGCGCGGCCGCGATCTTCCAGCTCTCGGTCAGTTCGTAGAGAAAACGTTTCACCGTCGATCTTTCCGTTACGAGAGAGCCATGGTTCTTGCTTCGGAGCCAACGCCTACCTGATCGCTCTCAATCAGTCCGTCCCGCAGCTTGACCGTACGGCGAGCGTGCTCCGCAATGTCCTTTTCATGCGTTACCAGGATGATGGTGTGCCCCTGTTGATAAAGGCTTTCGAACAGGGCCATGATCTCTTCACCTGTTTTTGAATCCAGATTCCCGGTCGGCTCGTCCGCCAGGATAATCGATGGATTATTGACGAGGGCGCGGGCGATCGCGACCCGTTGACGCTGGCCGCCCGAAAGTTCGTTAGGCTTGTGGTGGATACGGTCCCCCAGTCCGACATCGGTCAAAGCCTGGGCTGCCTGTTTCGTCCGGGTGGCCGGATCGATTCCAGCATAGATCAAGGGTAGCTCCACGTTGCGCAGGCTATCAGAACGCGGCAACAGATTGAATGTTTGAAAAACGAAGCCGATCTCGCGATTCCGAATGGCGGCCAGTTCGTCGTCATTCATCTCGGCCACATTCTTGCCATTGAATTCATAATGGCCGGAAGAGGGAGTATCCAGACACCCGAGCATGTTCATGAGCGTTGATTTGCCGCTGCCGCTCGGCCCCATGATGGCGAGATACTCGTTCCGCCGGATTTGCAGGGAGACGCCGCGCAGAGCATGAACGGTCTCTTCACCCATCACGTAATTCTTCGTGATATTGTCAATATCGATCACGATCGGTCCGGGAGGGCGAAGATCAGACTGAGTCATGTTCGGGGCGATTCGTCAGGAGGCGGCTGGGACCGAAGAGAGATCGATCACGGATGCCGAATCTCATTTCGATTCGTTTTACTTGATCGCTTCCTTGTCGATCACGACCTTGGCGCCGTCCTTCAACTTTCGGCTAATGGCGCTGTAACTCCCGGAAATAACTTCATCGCCCGCCTTGACGCCGCTCTTAATCTCCATCGATGTGTCATCGGCGATGCCCGTCGTCACCTTGGTCCAGACACTCTTGCCGCCGACCTTGATGAAGACGCCCTTTTGCAGCTTCTCACGCTCGTCTTTCTGAGCCTGCTTTTCCTGGCGTTCGTTGGTCACCTCAGTGTCGCTCTCGGCCTTGTCGCGCTGGGTCAGCTTTTGCTTGCGCTTCTCGATCTCCTCCGGGCTCAAATTGCTGTCGCCCGTCCGAATGGTCACGCTTTGCATTGGCACGGCCACCGCATCTTTAACCATGTTGGTTTCGATATCGGCCGTGCAACTCAAGCCCGGACGCAAGACGACCTGCTCCGTTTCCACGTTGATTTTGACTTCAAAGTTTGTCACTTCCTCCTGCGTCCCGGCGCCCGTTGTTTTTCCGGTATTGGCGATTTGCTGAACGGTGCCGCGGAAACGGCGGTCCCCGTAGGCGTCCACCTTGACGCTGGTCTTGTCACCCACCTTTACATTCACCACGTCGTTCTCGTTTACATCGACCACCGCCTGCATGTGCGTGAGATCCGCTACGCGCATGACTTCCGTGCCGGCGAATTGATTCGTGGCCACGACCCGTTCGCCTAATTTGCTGTTCAAAAGCGTGATCGTGCCGTCAATCGGAGAAAAAATCGTTGTTTTGGAAAGTTGATCGCGAGCCTGGCTCGAGCCTGCCTGGGCGCGTTCGATCTCGTGCACGGAACTCTCGTACGTATTTTTGGCCACTTCGTTGGCCGCCTGCGCGGCGGTGAATTCGGATTCTGAAATCATTTTCTTTTTGAAAAGATCTTCGCTGCGCTTCAGATCCTGTTCCGCCTTCACCATGGTGGCCTTCTGCTGAAGGTTCGTCGCCTTGGCCGAGCTAATGGCCGCTTCCTCGCGTTCCAAGGACGCCTTGTAGGAATCCGGCTTTATCTTGATTAGTAGATCTTCCTTCTTGACCGGCATTCCATCCTTCACGGGCAGGGCAATGATCTCGCCGGCCACTTCCGGAGAAATCTTGACCTCCGTTTCGGGTTGCACTTTGCCGGTGGCGGACACCGTCTGGAGAATTGTTTTGCGAACCGCCTTCTCCGTCGTCACAGGGATCGGCTTCTCCCGCTTGCTTAGAATGATCGAAACAATGATCCAAAGCAGAACGACGACAATGGCACCGACGATGTAGCGCTTGCGCCGCGACCAGCGTTTCTTGCTCGTGACCGGCACGATAGAGGGAGTGGCTAGCGCTTGATGCATGGGAGGCTGGTTCAAGTCGGGAGGGGCGTCAGAAATAAGGGCAGTTTAGACCTTTGCAAAGCAAATCCTGTTCAATCGAACACTGATTAGATGCAACGCAAAAGTCTTTGGATTCAAGTATTCGCAGCGATTCCGCCGGCGTGGCGTTCGCGGATTCGGCTAATCGCCCAGGCAGCGTGCTCCGCGATCAATGGTTCCGGGTCGGCCGCGGCTCGTTCGAGCGCAGGCAGGTCCATCGCATTACCCACGTTTCCTAACGCGACGCAGACGTTGCGCAAGAAGCCCCTTCGCTTAATGCGTCGGATCGGCGATTTCCGGAAGAGAGCGCGAAATTGCTCGTCAGTCAGGCTGAGATAATCGCGCAGCGCCATGCCCACGGTCGCAGGACGAGCCGCAAAGGCGGCTTCGCGCGAGGCTTCGGCGAAGCGATTCCACGGACATGCATCGAGACAGGCGTCACAGCCGAAGATCCGATCCCCGATCAAGGTTCTGAACTCCATCGGAATGGCCGTCTTCAGTTCGATGGTCAGATACGAGATGCAACGACGGGCATCGAGCCGATGCGGCGAGGTAATGGCGCCCGTCGGACACGCCTTGATGCAGCGCTCGCACGTTCCGCAGCGATCTTTTTGCGGCGTATCGGGAGCCAAGTCGAGCGTAGTCAAAAGTTCAGCCAGGAAAAACCAGGTGCCCAAACGGCTATCCAGCAACATCGTGCTCTTCCCGTGCCAGCCCAATCCCGCTTGGGCCGCGTAATCACGCTCCAAAACCGGGCCGGTATCCACGTAGCTTTTTTGCACTCCGCCAAACTGCTGAAGAAATCCGTCGATCTTCGACAACTTGGGCGTAATCACGTCGTGGTAATCTTCGCCCCACGCATAACGCGCGATCCGGCCCGTCGCCTTGGAAGGGACGGAGCCAGTCTCCCGTTCTTTCGTAGCCGCGGACCCCTGCCAGTAATTCAGAGCCAAAGCAATGACCGAGCGCGCTCCCACCAGAACCTGCTGGGGATCGCAACGCTTCTCTTCGCCGCGCGTCATGTAATTCATCTCACCGGCCGCGCCAAGGCGGAGCCATTCCCGAAATTCATTCGCATGGGGTGGGGTACCGCAAATCGCCACACGGCACTCGTCAAAACCGATCTCCCTGGCGAATCGGACGAGTTGTTTCTTTATATCGTCCTGCCCGGCAGATGCGGTTTCGCGAAAAGGCATATCGCTCGTCTTCATGACGCGCCACCTTCTTGTCGCTTTTCGAGTTCACTCAGAATGACATCGGTCACGTCATCGTGACTCCGACGTGTCGTATCAACGCGCATGTCGGCGGCAGCGGCGTAGAGCGGACCACGTGCCTCCAGCATTTGCGAAATGGTGATGGCCGGGTTCACCGTTTGCAGGAGCGGTCGATTTCCACGCCGCGACGCGCGTTCCAAAAGTACGTCCGTGTCTGCCTCGAGCCAGATCACCCGGCCGAGCCGTTTCAGTGTATCGACGTTGCCCGGCCGCAGAATCACGCCTCCACCTGTTACAATAATTGCGGGTTCGCTCAGGCGCAGCTCACTCAGCACCGTACTCTCCAGATCGCGGAACCATTCTTCGCCGTTCTGCGCGAACATCTCCGGAATGGATAGGCCGGCTTGTGCGACGATCATTTCATCCATATCAAAGCGCGGCAAACCGGTGCGCGTTTGCAGGCAGCGGCCCACCGAAGATTTGCCGGCGCCCATCATTCCGATGAGCACAATGGATCGCGCGTCGGAGGCCATCGCCCAATCTCGATTACAGCGGGCGCTGCACAAGGGGTGGATGCATTAGTAGGGGCGATTGACCCAATCACCTTAGGCGGTTCGGTGAACCGCTCCCAAAAACCACTTTACACACGCGGCAGTTGCGAGGAAGTGAGTCGCGTTACCGCAACCTTATGGCGCGCTTAAAGCCTTCTCCATTAGTCGCCGTCATCATGGGAAGTTCATCCGATTGGAAAACCGTGCGGCACACCGTGCGGATGCTGAAAGATTTAGGAGTGCCCTGCGAGCACCGCATTGTCTCGGCCCACCGCACTCCAAAGCTTCTCGCCGATTTCGGGCGAAGCGCGGCTGACCGGGGCATCCGCGTCATTATCGCAGCGGCGGGAGGGGCTGCCCATTTACCGGGGATGATCGCGGCCCACACCTGGCTTCCCGTTCTGGGTATTCCCATCATGACGAAAGCGCTGAAAGGGATCGACTCGCTCCTTTCGATTGCACAAATGCCAGCCGGAGTAGCGGTCGGCACCCTCGCCATCGGCGAAGCCGGGGCCAAGAACGCGGGACTGCTGGCCGCCAGTATTATTGGCCTGAACGATCCGAAAGTGCGGCGCCGCGTTGAATCATTTCGCAACAAACAGACCAAGACTGTCCTGAGCCAGCGGTTGCCATGACGCGCGTTTACCCGCCCGGCTCGACCATCGGCGTGATGGGCGGCGGACAACTCGGCCGCATGTTTGCCGGAGCGGCCCGCCGCATGGGCTATCGGGTCCACATCTTCACGCCCGAGCAGGCGAGTCCGGCCGCGCAATTCGCCGATCTCGCGACCGAGGCGGATTATGGCGATGAAAATGCGGTCCGCGGTTTCGCGCGAGCCGTCGATCTGATTACCTTCGAGTTCGAAAACATCCCGGCCGAAACGATCGCGTGGTGTGCGCATCACACAGAAGTGCGGCCCGATGGCCGGGTCCTGGAAATCGCCCAGCATCGTCTGCGCGAAAAAACCTTTCTCGCCGAGCATCATTTCCCACTCCCGCAATTTCGCGCCGTCCGCGATCGCTCCGAGTTGGAGTCGGCCCTGGAGTTGATCGGGCGCGCGGCCATTCTGAAAACGGCGGCCTTTGGCTACGACGGCAAAGGCCAGCAGTCGATCGCGTCACGCGATCTCGACGATGTTTGGCAAACGCGCGCCGGTGACGATTTGGTCCTCGAGCAGGCGATCGATTTCGCGAAGGAGATCTCGGTAATCGTCGCGCGCGATCCGCAGGCGGAAATGAAGGCCTTCCCGATTGCCGAAAATATCCATCGTGAGCACATCCTCGATATTACGTCCGTACCCGCCAGTCTTTCAGCAGCCGTGGCGAAGGACGCGGTCGATCTGGCCTGCGCCATCGCGGAAAAGCTCGAGGTGATCGGATTGCTTGCCGTCGAAATGTTCGTGGATCAAGGCGGTCAGGTCCTCGTGAACGAGCTGGCCCCGCGTCCGCATAATTCAGGTCACTGGTCGATCGAAGGGTGCCTAACGAGCCAGTTCGAGCAACACGTACGCGCGGTCTGTGGGCTTGCTTTGGGTCCGACCGAAATTCTGCGCCCGGCCGCCATGGCTAATTTGCTCGGGCAGGTTTGGTCGAGCGGCGAACCTGACTGGGCGGCCGCGCTGGCTGTTCCCAACGTTCATCTTCATCTCTACGGGAAACGCGAGCCGCGCCCGCGCCGGAAAATGGGACATCTGACGGCGCTCGCGGCTTCCACGACCGAGGCCGGAGACCTTGTGCGCCGAGCCCGGCAAAGCCTGTGCACACCGAAATCCTAGACGCCGAGCACGACTCGGCCATCCCGCGCGCGGTCGAACTCCTCCGCGCCGGTAAAATGGTGGCGTTGCCGACTGAAACTGTTTACGGCTTGGCCGCAGATGCACTGAAGCCGGAAGCAGCCGCTCAGGTTTTCGCGGTAAAAGAACGACCCCGCTTCGATCCGCTGATCGTTCACTTACCGTCGCGCGATTGGATGGATCGCATCGCTCGCATCCCCGAGGGAGATCGCGCACTGGTCGATCAACTCACGAAACGCTTCTGGCCTGGCCCATTGACCCTTGTGCTTCCGCGCCAGTCGATCGTGCCGGATGTTGTTACGGCGGGTCTCGATACGGTTGCCATACGAATGAGTTCGCACCCGGTTTTTGCGCTGATCGTTCGAGCTTTTAATGGTCCGGTGGCGGCGCCCAGCGCCAATCGATTCGGCCGGATCAGCCCGACCACGGCCCAACATGTCATCGAGGAACTGCACGGTCGGATCCCTTTTATCGTGGACGGTGGACCGACTCGAATTGGGGTGGAATCGACTGTTGTTTCCATCAATAAGGGAAAGATCCGCGTGCTCCGAAAAGGTCCCGTTACAGCGGAAGAACTATCGGAATATCCATGCGATGAGCATGTTGAAACAAATACGAGGATCATCTCTCCAGGACAACTGCCAGTCCACTATGCCCCGCACACTCCGCTCCGAGTGGTGACCGATTCCCGTTCGTTTTCGATTCCACCGGGCCAGCGCGTCGGCCTGTTGGCCTGGAACAGCGTGGAGGGGACCGATCGCTTTGCGGGATTTCGGATCCTTAGCGCAAAAAAAGATCCGATCGAGGCGGCGGCCAGCCTTTTCCGTCTCCTCCGCGAACTCGACGCCTTGAATCTCGACATGATTCTGGCCGAGGAAATGCCCGAGGGAGGTCTGGGCGCCGCGATCATGGATCGTCTCCGCCGGGCCGAATCCCGGTAGGTGGATCGCGATCTCCGGGCGCGATGGTAGCCACAAGCGCCTTGGTCGCTCAAACAACCGGCTCGCTCCCGCTTTATATTAGCATCGTGCTCGAATAGCTCGATCCACCCCGGCTGCCTCTCGTCTACGCCGGGCTTCCGCTTGAAGCAACGCCGGCACGTTCGATCTTCTGTCTGTGTTGGAGGGTCTCAGGGTCAATCTCGTCATTCCCGATCTTTGGCAGCAGGAAGCCGTCCGCGCCTTGCAGCAGGGGAAGGATGTTGTCGTGCAGGCGCCTACGGGAGCCGGTAAGACGTATATATTCGAATTGTTCTACCCGAGTCTCAAAGAGCAGGCCGTCTTCACCGTCCCCACGCGGGCTCTGGCCAATGACAAACTGACGGAGTGGCGCGCGCGCGGCTGGGACGTAGGCATCGCCACCGGGGACCTAGCCGTTAATCTGGATGCACGCGTTATCGTGGCCACCCTTGAAACCCAGCGCAGCCGGTTTCTGCGCGGCGAAGGCCCGCGACTCCTCGTCATCGACGAATTCCAGATGCTGGGCGACTCCATGCGGGGAGTGCATTATGAACTCGCCATCGCGCTCGCGCCGCGCCACACGCAGTTGCTGCTCCTGAGCGGAAGCGTTGCGAACGGCCAGGATGTCGTAGCCTGGCTGCAACGCATCGGACGCGACGCGGTCCTGATCGAACATCAGGAACGGCCGGTTCCCCTCGAAGAACGGGATCTGAATATTTTGCCTGATTCGCAGTTCGTCCAGACGCGGAATCTGTGGCCGCGCATTATCGGTCGCGCCATCCGCGCCGAACTTGCCCCTGTATTGCTGTTTGCGCCGCGCCGGGCGGCGGCTGAACAAATCGCTCAATCGATCGCGTCGGCTGTGCCGGTGCGCGATCCACTTCCGCTGACGCCGGCGCAGGAAGCGATCGCCGGCAAGCAATTGTCCAAGCTCCTGCGCAGTCGTGTGGCCTACCATCATAGCGGGTTGAGCTATGCTGCCCGCGCGGGCCTGGTGGAAGCTCTGGCCAAGTGTGGTCAACTCAACGTTGTTGTCGCGACCATGGGCCTGGCCGCCGGGATCAACTTCTCCATGCGTTCGGTTCTGGTGACCGATCGACGTTATTTTGCGGGTAACTTCGAGCGCCAGATCGAAGCTGATGAACTTTTGCAGATGTTCGGCCGGGCCGGAAGGCGTGGACTCGATGAAATTGGATACGTGCTCTATTCCGCCGATTTTCCGCGTCTAGGCGACGCGCGCCCGCGCCAGTTGAAACGTGCCACGCAGGTGGATTGGCCCAGCTTGGTTGGCGTAATGCATGTGGCGGCTACGCGAGGCGAACAACCATTTGACGCGGCGGTCGAGCTGACGCGCTCCTTGTTCAGTGTGCAACGAGTCCCACTGGGCGTGGAGCATCCCTTGCAAACCGGGCCAAGACCCTGTGGCCTTTGGGTGACGGATGAACGCGCGCGTTTCGCCCGGCGTGGCGTGGTCGAAATGCTCAACTCAAGCGGCCAATGGGAAATAAAGACTCCCGCCACCACGGCCCGGCTTGGTGACGTGTTCGTGCGCGAACAAGAGCAATGGCGTCGCGCGCTCATCCTCCCGCGAACCCTCGATAATCTGGGTACAGGGAACCTCTGCCGGTTGCGCGACAAAGGCATCTACGGCCGCGAACTGGCGGTTGCTAACAGTCTTGTTTCCACTGAAGTGGCCCTGGGCAAATGGCTGAGGAAAGCGACCGGCGAGCGCGTGGTCGAGCGGAGCCATTTCGATCAGGCAATCATGGCAAGACTTGTGGAACTCGTTAGGCCGGCAGTTATTCTGGAACAGGTCACGCGCGGGATGACTATTTCTCTTCGTCTCGACTACTCCGACATCGCCACGGAAGCACATATCGATTCATTCGGGCACGCCCTGGTCGCGCCGCCCGAGCGTCAAAATCTCCCGGCCGTTTGCCGCACCTGCGATCAACTTGATTTCGATCAGGCGGTCGCGATCACGAATTCACCGGCCTTTGCCTGGCGCCAACTGGGATTGGTTGAACCCGACGGTTCGCCTACATCGCGAGGAATTATTTTTTCATTTTTCCAGGCCGGAGAAGGGCTGGCCATCGCGGCTGCCTTGGAAGACGAATCTTACGCCATCGAAGATATCGTGTTCGATCTGGCGAACATTCGCGCGGGCCCGCGCTTCGCCGGAGAAGATGCCCCGTTAGGCGGACGGCTCGGCACGCTGTGCCAGCGCGTCTACCATCGGCTGGATTGTCCAGGTTACCTTGCCATGGGTGTCCTAACGCAATACGGCGCCGGCGCGGCTGAAGTGATGCGCGAACTGGCGGCCAATCCCGGCTCGCGTTACAAGTTGACGAGCGAAACGCTGCGACATGGGGATATTGAGCGGGCCCTGATTGAATGGCGCAGTCTCTTGCGCCACATCGTGGCGGCGCCCGATCATAACTCACCGCGCTGGCGCCAGTTGAAAGCGGCGGCGGCCGGATTTGCCGACCGGACCACTTCGCCTGCTCTCGCCGAGTTGCCTCCGTTACTGGCGTCGCAGCAGCAGCGACGACTTCTTTAGGGAGATCAATCTGTTATCCCGAGCAAGAGCGACGGATCTCTCACGCTTTGTGGGTCACACTAGATAAAGGGCGTGCCGCCGTCTGAGTAGGCGAGATCCTTCGCCGTCTGTGCTTGCTCAGGATGACAAGCTGTCGAAGGCGAACACGGTCGCTAATAAAGCGATGCTCCAAAGAGGCGCTGCGAAGCCCATCTAGGCCGCGCGGCGCGACGCGCTGGATTGCTGTTGCCGGGCCAGGCACGCTTCCACGAATCCCTGAAAGAGAGGGTGGGGATTGTTCGGTTTGCTTTGGAACTCGGGATGGTACTGGCAGGCGAGGAAATAAGGATGGTCGCGCAACTCGACGAGTTCGGCGAGGGCCCCGTCCGGTGACGTTCCTGAGATGATGAAGCCTTTCTCACCCATCTGGTCGCGGTATTTCATATTGAACTCGTAGCGGTGCCGATGTCGCTCCAGCACATCGCTGGCGCCGTAAATTTTTTCGGCCAGCGTACCGGGAGAGATTTTCGTCGGCCACGTTCCCAGCCGCATGCTCGCGCCCTTGTTCCGCACTCCCCGTTGTTCTTCCAGCAGCGAAATGACAGGTTCCTTCGTGTTCTTGTCGAACTCCGTGCTGTTCGCGCCTTCCAATCCGCACACATCGCGCGCGAATTCAATAGTGGCGACCTGCATGCCCAGACAAAGACCGAGGAAGGGCACTTTGTGTTCGCGCGCGAATTTGGCGGCTTTGATTTTGCCTTCCACGCCGCGCTCGCCGAATCCGCCCGGAATCAGGACGCCGGTCACATTTTGCAACTCGCCGTCCACCCCATTCTGCAAAGTTTCCGCGTCGATCAATTTCAACTCGATGCCGCAATCGTGGCTGGCTGCGGCATGGGTGAGCGATTCGTAGATGGATTTATAGGCATCCTGCAGCTCAATATACTTACCCACCACCGCGATGGTGACGTGCTGAGCCGGACTAATGATGCGCTGAACAAAACGGCGCCAACTCGTTAGGTCAGGCTCCGGTGTTTTCAGTTGGAGAAGATCGCACACCAGTTTGTCCAGTCCTTCGTTGTGCAGCAGAAGCGGCACTTCATAAATGGTGTGCTCGACATCGGCCGCCTCGATCACGGCTTTTTCCGAAACGTTACAGAACATGGAGAGCTTCTGGCGCACCTCGGCATCGAGCGGATTCTCCGTGCGACACATCAGGACTTGCGGCTGCAGACCGATCTCGCGCAGCTTGGCCACGCTTTGCTGGGTCGGCTTGGTCTTCAGCTCACCAGCCGCCTTGATGAAAGGCACCAGCGTCACATGGATGTTAATCACGTTCTGCGGGCCCATTTCCAAAACGAATTGACGGATCGCTTCGAGAAACGGCAGGCCTTCGATGTCGCCCGTCGTCCCGCCAATTTCGGTGATGACAACGTCGTATGTACTTTCGTCCGAAATCTCGCGAATGCGCGCCTTGATCACGTCCGTGACATGCGGGATGACCTGCACCGTTTTGCCCAGATAATCGCCCCGTCGCTCTTTTAGGATGACGGTCTCGTAAACCTGGCCGCTCGTCAGGTTGTTGTGACGCGATAGAACGCAATTCGTGAAACGTTCGTAGTGTCCGAGATCGAGATCGGTCTCGGCCCCGTCGTTCAGGACATAAACTTCACCGTGCTGGAAAGGGTTCATCGTGCCGGGATCTACATTCAGGTAGGGGTCGAATTTCTGAAACACGACGCGCAGCCCGCGCAGTTCCAAAAGTGTTCCGAGCGACGCGGCGGCCAGGCCTTTCCCGAGAGAACTCACGACTCCTCCAGTGAAAAAAATGTATTTCATTTGGAGGCACTCCTGCGCTTCGCGCGAACGAGTTTTCGCTCCAGCGCGGCTGCGTCTTTCGGGGTGTCTACGCCCGGTGAACCCTGTTTTGTGACGAGCACATGAACCGTTACACCATTTTCAAGGGCGCGCAATTGTTCGAGGGCTTCGGCGCGCTCGAGCGGGCTCGGTTTCCATTGCACAAACTGAAGGAGCGATTCGCGGCGGAATCCGTAAATGCCCTGGTGCCGCAAAGTCTTGTAACCGGTGCCTGGGTTGCGCAGATAGGGAATAGGCGAGCGCGAGAAGTAGAGGGCCCGGCCCGTCCGATCGATCACCACTTTGACCTGATCGGGGGAGGACATCTCGGCTGCGTTATCGAACGGATGCGCCGCAGTCACAACAGCGATGCGCTTGTCTGCGACCAGTCGGGCGACCATGCGATCGATTAAACGTGGTTCGATGAGTGGTTCGTCCCCCTGGATATTAACGATGTAGCCAAACTTCGCAGCCGTCTTCGCCACCTCAGCGATACGATCGGTGCCGCTGGCGTGATCGGCCGAGGTCAGCGCGACTTCGGCGCCCCAGTTGAACGCGGCACTGGCAATCCGCATGTCGTCCGTGGCGATGATGACCGCATCGAGCCTGCGGGCGCGACGGCAGCGTTCCCAGACGTGTTGCAGCAAAGGCTTTCCCGCGATTGGGAAGAGAGGCTTGCCCGGGAAGCGAGTTGAAGCGTAACGGGCCGGGATGATGCCGAGGGCTTTTGGAGGCATGGAGCAACGGTGAGGAGTTGGCAGCAAACGTTCAACGCTCAGCGCTCAACGTCCAACGCTCAATTCAGAATAGCGGTGTCTAATAAGCAGTCTCTTCTTCGTTCTCGGATTCGAGGATGAAACGAACGGCGGCCGGAAGATCCGGGACAACTGCGTCGGCCGCCTGCGCATTGGCCGACTTCCCGTAACCGGTCTGGACCAAAATCGTTTTTGTTCCGGCACGCCGACCGCATTGCATGTCAGAATCCTTGTCGCCGATGAAATAGGATCGCGTCAGATCAATGGCATGCTCGCACGCGGCCTGGTCAACCATCCCGGTCTCCGGCTTGCGGCAGCTACACGCCTGGTCGGGTGAGTGAGGACAGAAATAAGTCGCATCGATCGAACCGCCTCCAGTTTGTCGCGTCACCTCTCTTTCGACTTCGCGATAGGCGCCCTCACTAAATAGACCGCGGCCGATGCCGCTCTGGTTGGTTATTATGATGATCTTGTAGCCTTTCGCTCTTAGCTGGCTCAGGGAGGGAGCCGCATCCGCGAATACCTCGACATCCTTGGGATCCGCGCAGTAATCGACGTCGCGCATGAGCGTTCCGTCGCGATCGAGAAAAATGGCGGGGTCCAAACCTTCAGCCACGCGCGGAATCCTCGCGAAAACTGGCGACAAGCTCGTCGCGCGTGACCGTGGCCGTCCCGAGTTTGCCCACGACGACGGCGCTGGCGTGGTTAGCGATGTCGGCGGCTTCGATGGGCGTGGCGCCGCTACATAGCGCGAGGGTAAACAAGGCGATGGCGGTATCGCCCGCGCCGGAGACGTCAAAGACCTGGCGCGCTTTCGTCGGGATGTGATGCGGGGTTTGGTCGTGCTGGAAAAGCATCATCCCATGCTCGCCGAGCGTAACCAAGACGAGCTTCGTTTTCCATTTCTCGAGCAAGATCTCGCCGACCCGACGCAAATCCTCGTCGTCCGCAGGCGCCTTGTCTAAATCGCGCGACGCCATCCCGGCGGCCAGGAATGCCTCGGCCCGGTTGGGTTTCACAACGGTCGTGCCGGTCCAATCGATGGCGTGTTGCGGGTTAGGATCCGCCGCCACGATTTTGCCGGCCTTTTGCGCGTCCTTCACGATCTGCGTAACCAGCTCCGATCCGAGAAATCCTTTGCCGTAATCCTCGAAGATGATGGCATCGATCTCCGGCAAAACCTTGCGCACGTTCGCGCTGACGGTCGCCCCATGCTTAGACGAAAGGGGCGCGATCAATTCCCGGTCGACGCGCACGACCTGCTGCTGGCGGGCGATGATGCGCGTTTTAACGATCGTGCGGACGGAGGCGTCCACCACGGAATTGGAAGTGTCGATCTGTTGAGCGGCCAGGAGGTCGCGCAGTTGCTGGCCGCTCGAGTCCTGACCAAGCAGTCCTATGACCGAGACGCGCGCGACAAATTCGCGCAAGTTACGAGCGACATTGGCCGCGCCGCCGGGGTAAGAAGATTCGCGTGTGACCTCTACCACCGGCACGGGCGCTTCCGGCGAGATTCGACCGACTTTCCCCCAGACAAACTCGTCCAGCATCAGATCCCCGATGACGAGCAGGCGCTTGCCGGCGGCTTCCTTCAGAATTGCGTCCAGGCGACTCGGTGTCATAAAGTGGTCGAGCAGCGAAAATAGGAGGTGCGAGCGATAAAAAACGTCAAAATGTTAGGCTCGCCGGTTTGTGCAGCGGCCAGTTCTGCCTAGAGTCCTTCATTAATCCTGAATACGGACACGAAATCAACAGTCGAAGCTCCCGATGACTCCATTCGTTAGATATCTAAACATCACTACTATTGCCCTGACGGGGCTGACTTTGGGCGCGCAGGCGGCCCCGGCTCCGCAGCACATTGACGTCAAACAATACTCGCGAAAGATCGAGGATGTTGTCGTGCCGCTTCCCGGCGAGGTCTTTGGCGCTTTAAACAAGCTGGGGTCGGTCAATTGGAAAGATTATGTGCGCAGCAACCGCGGCAGCAATTTTACGGAGCGCCCGCGCATCGCGCTCATGCTCGGGTCGGTCATCGCCGACGGTTTCATCGCTGTGCAAGCCAAGGATGCGCCGGCCGTCAAGGACATCGGGCAACGCGTCCTGGCGTTGTCCAAGGCCATCGGCGTCGGGAACTCCATTACGCCGCATGCCAAAGCGATCATCGAGTCGGCCGACAAGAACAAATGGGACAGTGTGCGCTCCGAGTTGGATCGCACGCAGAACAGCGTCCAGCAGGCCATGAACGAGGTGCATGACCAGCAGCTATCCCAACTGGTGAGTCTGGGGGGCTGGTTGCGCGGCACAGAGGTCTTAACCTCGGTCGTGAACAAAAACTTCTCGGCCAACGGGGCAGAACTGCTGCATCAACCGGATTTGCTTGTTTATTTTCAGGATAAGCTGCAAGCAATGCCGGAGTTCAACATGCAGCTTCTAAAGCAAATCCATGGCGCCCTCGTGGAGGTAAAGCCTCTCATCGACCCCCAGCATATTTCTGCCGAATCAGTGAAGAAAATAAATGAGATCACGACCCGGCTGGATTCGGCCATCGTGACGAAGGAATAAGGGAACCGCATGAAGCGATTTTTAACGTCGTTCGTCGCACGAAGTTTGTTCTTCGGTCTCTTTTTCGGCGCGTTTTTCGGAGTGCGCGCCTCAGTCGACGACGCGCAATCGTTGTCGCTGGAGGCGGCCGTGCCTTATGTTAAGGAAGGCTTTCAGGTGCGGGAGGACTATTGGGGCGGAGATTTGGGCGTGGGCGAGAAAAAGGCCGTCCGACAGCAGCTCTTTAAAGGAAACGAGTATTGGTTCTGGATGGGGACCGAGGTCGAGCGGGCCAAGGTTTCGGTCCACGTTTACGATTCCGAAGGGAAGCTGGTCGAGCAACCGGATGCCTGGGAAAAAGGACATTTCGCCGCGGCTCACGTCATCCCGAAAGCCACCGGCAGTTATTTCATTATCGTTGCGATCGAGGAATCCTCGGAGGAACGGACCCATTGGGCGCTCGTTTACGGTTTCCGCTAGGGCGTGGCACGGTCTTCCAGTCCGCGTTCATCCGCCGGAGGCCGGTCCGCCATTAGCCGATGACCGAGACGCGCACCTTGCAGTTCGAGAGCGCTCGCGCTCTGCAATCACTCTACGCCAACGATCTGAAATTGTTAAAAACGCTGGAGGATTCACTCGGCGTGAAGGTCACGACGCGGGAAGGCTGGGTAAAATTGGAAGGCGAGCCCGCTCGCATCGACAAGGCGCAGCGTGTCTTCGATCAATTGGAGGAAGCGCGGCAAAAGGGAGTCGAGATTCATAAGCACGAGTTTAACTATGCCTTGAATTTAGTGACTGAATCGCGCAACGAAAATCTGGGCGACGTCGTGACGACGAAGATCAGCACGTCCGCGCGCAAGCCGCCGATCGTCGCCCGGTCGAGTGGGCAGCGCGATTACATCGAAGCCATCCAGAAGCATGATGTCGTGTTCGGCATCGGGCCGGCCGGAACCGGGAAGACTTATCTGGCCGTCGCCATGGCCGTGGCAGCTTTGAAAAAAGAGCAGGTCAGCCGCATCATCTTGACGCGCCCGGCCGTGGAAGCGGGTGAAGCGCTTGGATTTTTGCCGGGCGACTTACAGGAGAAAATTACGCCTTACCTGCGGCCCCTCTACGACGCGCTCCACGATATGTTGGAGCCGGAAGAGATCGAGCGGCTGGTCGCGCGCCAAACGATCGAAATCGCACCCCTCGCTTACATGCGTGGACGCACCTTGGGTGACGCCTTTGTTATCTTGGACGAAGCGCAGAACACAACGACGGAGCAGATGTTCATGCTGCTAACCCGGATCGGTTTCAATTCGAAATGCGTGGTGACAGGAGACGTGACCCAGGTGGATCTGCCGCCCAATAAACGCTCCGGCCTGGTCGAGGCCCTGCAGGCGTTAAAGAATATCCCGGGCATCGCGATGATTTACTTCAATGAGCGCGACGTCGTTCGGCACGAACTTGTCCGCGCCATTATTAATGCCTATCAACAGCATCGGTCGCCCGCCCCGGGCGCGCGCAAATAACATGGCCCTGCTCGACTTCTTCAAGCGCGGCCAGCTGGTGCGGCGAGGATTGGCCTCAAAAAAAACCCGACGCCGTCGCACCCGCAACGAGCTACTCAGCACGCTCGAGGACGCGCCCGTCATGAAGGTGTTGATTCTGGGAGGCTTCATCGCGGGCCTGGCCTTCCTCGTTTTCAGCGGACAGCAACCCGAGCCGACCAAGAACTTCGTCATCGCGCTCCTCTTCCTCGCCACCGCGCTCATTCAGCTCTGGATAAATCAGCCGCAAACCTTTTCGAAGACATCGCGCATCCTGCTCGTTTTCGGGACAATTCTTGTGCAACTTGCGGTTACTAAGCTGGTCCTTGTTCTCTGCAACGGCGGTCATTACCGCATATTCCGTCCCGAGACAGGCGGACTCATCACCCCTTATGCTTTTGCGCCTCTCGTCCTGAGCGTCCTGCTCGGTCGTAATCACGGCTTATATGCAGCCGTCTTTGTCAGCCTTTTCAGCAGCGTTCTTTTCGGTGCCATTGATGCTCCGCTTCTCGTCACGAGTCTGATCAGCGGATTCACCGCGGTTTCTCTGACTCTGCAAGTGCGCCGCCGCAGTAAATTGGTGCGGGCTGGCTTCGGAGTCGGTCTCGCCATCTTGCTCTTATCCCTGGCCTTCGGTTTGATTGGGCCAATCAACCTATTCTCATTCGGGGCCAACGATTGGCGAATGATTGGCCTGCAAAGCGCCTACGCCATCGGGAACGGTATTCTGACCGCCATGGTCGTGGGCGGAGCGCTTCCCATTCTTGAGCAACTTTTCCAGGTCACGACCGATATTTCCTGGCTGGAAGCCTCCGACCTGAACCATCCGCTGCTCCGTCGCATGACGATCGAGGCGCCCGGCACATATCATCACAGCCTGGTCGTGGCCAACCTGGCAGAAGCGGCCGCCGAATCGATCGGCGCCAATGCCACGGCTTGCCGCGTCTGCTCCTATTTTCATGACGTCGGAAAACTGGTGAAGCCGGAGTATTTCACCGAGAACATGAATTTCGAACGAAACCCGCACGACGATCTGGCCCCCACCATGAGTGCATTGATCATCATTGCGCACGTGAAAGAAGGCGTGGATCTGTCGCTCAAGCACAAACTCAATCACCGCATCATCGACATTATCCAGGAGCATCACGGCTCCTCGCTGGTCTATTATTTCTATCAGCGCGCCTTGCAACAGCAGGAGGACGCCCGGGCCGGCGGCAAGATCATGAACATGCGCGAAGAGGACATTCCCGAGGTGCGCGAAGAGAGCTTTCGTTATCCCGGTCCCAAACCGCAAAGCAAGGAAAGTGCAATCGTTAGTCTGGCTGACATTGTGGAGAGTGCCTCACGCAGTCTCTCCAAACCGACCCCGCAAAAAGTGGAACAACTGGTCAACGAACTCATCGAAGAGCGAATCGCCGACGGGCAGCTCGATGAATGCGACCTCACCCTGGGCGACCTGCGGGTCATCGCCGAGCGCTTTCGCTTCACGCTCATGACGATGTTGCACAGCCGCATCGCTTACCCAAAGCAGGAATCGAAATTTCAACACCCGCGGGATGAAGGCTTCCGCCCCGACGTCATGGCCGCAACAAAAAAACCTTCGTCGGCGCCTCCCGTCTCTGCCGCGTGAGCAGCGCACCTCAGCGTTTGCGCGACTGGAATGCGCAGACGGCCATCATTCTTGGGTCGGGCTTGAGCTCGATTGTACCAGATGGCTCCGGCACGGATGCCATCCCCTATACCGAATTCCCGGAGATTCCGCAGCCCTCCGTGCCTGGCCACATCGGACGCTTTGTTCTCGCACAGATCAGTGGTGTTAAACTCATTTTCGCGCAGGGTCGTGTCCACTTGTATGAAGGCCTTTCGGCCAGGGAAGTGACGGCGAGTGTGCGCATCCTAGCCGCGGCAGGGGTTCGACATCTTGTTCTAACGAATGCCGCCGGCTCGGCCAACCCGCAGTTTGCGCCCGGCACCTGGATGATGATCAGCGACCATCTCAATCTTACGGGCACGACTCCGTTGATGGGAGCGCCGCAGTTCATCGACATGACAACGGCCTACTCGGAGCGACTGCGCGATCTCTTCGCCGCTGCAGCCAACGACCTGGGTTTGGTGTTGCACCAGGGCGTTTATGCGGGATTGCTCGGGCCGCAGTATGAGACGCCGGCCGAGGTTCGAATGGTCCAGACTCTCGGCGCACAGGCCGTTGGAATGTCCACTGTGCTGGAGACAATTCAGGCAAGGGCGCTCGGATTGGACGTGGCAGGCTTTTCCTGTCTCACAAATTTTGCCGCCGGCATCTCGCCGACAGATTTGAGTCACGCGGAAGTTCTGGAAACCGGCAAAGCCGCCGCCGCGCAGTTCGGACGATTGCTCGAAGCGGCGTTGCCGGAGCTTTAGACGCAGGCCGCCTCTACTAAAACGAGACGCGCCACTCTCCGCCTGTTATCCCGACTCGCAAAGACGAGGAGGGATCCCACAAGCGGTCGTCGACCACGCATCTGAACATAGATGCCGCCGTCTGAATCGGTGAGATCCCTTCACCGTCTTCGCTGGCTCAGGATGACACGCGAAGGATGTGGCGCGCTCTGTTCCCTAGAGCTCGGGGCGTCGCGCGCGTGGTTCCCGATCCTTCGTCGTGGCCGTCGATGGCAGCGTGACAAAAGGTCCGCCTTCCATGGGAGCAGCTTCGCTAAAGGCAACGTCCGGCATGTCACTCGGCAAACCTTCGAGTGGGAACTCCTTGCGCAACGGAAAGTACGGGTACCCATCCCACATCAAAATCCGGCGCAAATCAGGATGGCCGTTAAACTTGATCCCCATCATGTCGAAAATCTCTCTCTCGTGCCAGTTCGCGGTCGGCCAGATATCCGAGACCGAGTCGACCGTGCCGGGATCTTCCGAGATGCGTAGCTTCAGACGCAGATGGATCGATAGGGTCATCGAATACAGTTCGTAGACCACTTCGAAACGAGGCTCTTCCCCGAAATTGTCGATGCTCGTAATGTCGATGAGATAATCGAAAGAAATCTCGTCGCGGCAAAACCGCGCTACTTCGCGAAGATCGGACGGAACGATCGTGTAGGTCGTCTCGCCGCGAAACTCCGCTTTCTGGAGAAGCTTCGGCCCAAACAGCTGGCTCAGAGAATTGAGCAACTCCGGGCCGGTCATACCAGCGCTTCGTCCAGCTTCCTGACGAGATCCGGCTTTTGCCCGGTGAGCGAGTGTTCCCCTGAGATCTTCTCCTGCAACTTCATCAAGCCTTCGAGCAGGGCTTCGGGGCGGGGAGGGCAACCTGAAACGTAAACGTCGACCGGAATAAGCTGATCAATCCCTTGCAGAACGGCGTAGGAACGATACATCCCGCCGGTCGAAGCGCAGGCGCCCATGGCAATCACCCATTTCGGCTCGGGCATCTGCTCGTAGATACGCTTCACCGCCAGGGCCATTTTGTAAGTGACCGTGCCGGCCACGATCATGACGTCGCATTGGCGCGGCGAGAAACGCATGACTTCGGCGCCGAAACGTGAAATATCGAAGCGGGAAGCGGCTGTCGCCATGAGCTCGATGGCACAGCAGGCCAGACCCATGGGCATGGGCCAGAGAGAATTTTTACGAACCCAATTGAGCGCGGCGTCCAAACGGGTAAATATGATGTTCCCCTCGATCTTGGAGTCGTAGGCCGCGGGCCGGGTCTCGCGCATGGCGCAACACTAAGGTTGCACCAACCCACCGCAAGTAGAAGATACCCACACATTTGATGACGAATCACCGCAATCACCTCGATGAGCTGGAGAACCAGAGCGTCTTCATTTTTCGGGAGGCTTATCATTCCTTCAAGAATATCGCCATGCCCTGGTCGATGGGAAAGGATTCCAACGTCCTCATCTGGCTGGCTCTGAAATCCTTCTTTGGGAAGGTGCCATTTCCGGTTCTGCACATCGATACGACCTACGAATTTCCGGAGATGATGGAGTTTCGCGATTGGGCCACGAAACACTACAAGCTCACTCTCATTGCCAAAACCAATCTCGAAGCGCGTGGGCGCGGCGTTGGCTACGAGACACACGATCCGGTGACGGTGACGCACGAACTGAAAACGGTGGCGTTGCAGCAGGCCTTGGCCGAGCACAAGTGGGACGCACTCATCACCGGGATCCGGCGCGATGAGGATCCGACCCGGGCCAAGGAACGTTACTTTTCGCCGCGCAACGCGCAGTTCGAATGGGATTACAAAGATCAACCGCCCGAGTTCTGGGGTCAGTTCGCCACGAGTCCGGCGCCGGGCGAGCACGTTCGCGTGCAACCGCTCCTCGATTGGACGGAGGTCGACATCTGGCGCTACATCCAGAAGGAGAAGATTCCCATCCCGCAAATGTATTTCGCCCGGAATGGAAAGCGTTTCCGATCGCTCGGTTGCAGCGCGATCACGCATCCCATTGTGAGCAATGCCTCCAATATCGACGAGATTATCGCCGAGCTTGAAACGACTCGCACGAGTGAGCGCGCCGGCCGCGCCCAGGATCACCACGAACGCAACGCCATGCAGAAACTGAGAGCGCGGGGGTTCATGTGAACGCGGATACGGAACGCCTCAAGGTCGTGTTTGTCGGTCATGTCGACCACGGAAAATCGACATTGATTGGACGGATTCTGCACGACACCGGATCTCTCGCGGAAGGAAAGATCGAGCAAATCGAGAAAGCCTGCGCAGCCGAAGGCATGGAGTTCGAGTTCGCTTTTCTGCTCGATGCTTTGCTCGAGGAACAGGAGCAGAACGTCACGATCGATACGACTCAGATTCCTTTCCGGACGAAGCGGCGGCAGTACGTGATTATCGATGCGCCCGGCCACAAAGAGTTTCTCAAGAACATGATCACGGGTGCGTCCAATGCAGATGCGGCCATCCTCGTGATCGCGGCGAACGAAGGGGTGCGGGAGCAAAGCCGTCGTCACGCCTACCTGCTTGGCCTGCTCGGAATCAAGCAACTCATCGTCGTGGTGAACAAGATGGACCTGGCCGATTACTCGCAGGACCGTTTCCGCGCGATTGAAGCGGAGTATCGGAAATTCCTGGTCGACCTCGATCTGAAGCCGCAGTTCGTCATTCCGGCATCGGCTAAGGCGGGCGAAAACATCGCGAGCAAAGGCGAAAAAATGAGCTGGTATGACGGACCAACCGTGCTCGAAGCCCTCGACCAGACGGAACCGAGTCCATCGGACGCCGATCTGCCGCTGCGATTTTGCGTGCAGGATGTTTATCGATTCGATGAGCGTCGCATCGTGGCCGGGCGGGTGGAGGCCGGAACCTTGAGGGTGGGGGATGCCCTGGTTTTTTCGCCCGCCAACAAAGCGTCAACGGTTCAATCCATCGAACGATGGAACGTCGCGAGCGAAGACGCGGCGGTCAGTGGCGATTCCATCGGGATTACGTTGGCGGAACAGATTTTCGTGGAGCGAGGGTACGTCGCCTCACACCAATCGGACACGCCGATCGAATCGAATCGTTTCCACGCGGATCTTTTTTGGATCGCCAAAGAGCCGATGCGAGTCGGCCGGTTCTACGACCTGCGCCTGGCCACCCAGGACATGAAATGCCAGATAGTCTCCATCGAGGAAGTGATGGATTCATCGACGCTCAGTCGCAACACCGAAAAGCGGGAGCAATTGGATCGAAACGAAGTCGGCAAACTGACCGTGCAAACGCGCGCCCCGCTCGTGCTCGACAATCACGATCGTATACCGAGTCTTGGTCGTTTCATTATCGCGGATGACGGCAAGATTTGTGGTGGTGGGATTGTCTTTGGCGGCGTCTACACCGATCGCACAGTCGCGAAGAGCAAAAACATTTTTTGGACAGAGGGCAAAATCACGCGCCGCGCTCGCGCCGCGCAAATGGGACACCGCGGCGCTGTCATCTGGTTCACCGGTTTGTCCGGAGCGGGCAAGTCGACCATTGCGCAGGCCCTCGAGCGGGATCTTTTCCGGCGTGGCATTCACACCTATGTGCTCGATGGTGATAATGTTCGCCATGGACTGAACTCGAATCTGGGTTTCTCGCCGGAGGATCGGGTGGAAAATATTCGGCGCGTCAGCGAGATGGCAAAGTTGATGGCTGATTCCGGTGTGGTGGTCGTAACAGCATTTATTTCCCCCTACCGAATGGATCGCCGCCGCGCCCGCGAGATTGCTCTGGAAGGGAACGCTGAGTTCATCGAGGTCTTTGTCGATGCGCCGCTCGAGGTCTGCGAAGCGCGCGATCCGAAACAACTCTACAAAAAGGCGCGAGCCGGGCAGATCCGCCAGTTCACCGGCATCGACGCTCCCTACGAGCCTCCGGAAGCTCCCGAGATCGTGGTGCACACGGATCGGCAAACCGTCGAAGAATCGATCGGCACGATCCTGGAGCAATTACTTCCGCGCCTGAAAAGCGAGCAAGTCCATGAGTGATCCCGCGGGGGATCATGTGGTGATTCGGTCCGCCAAATTAACCGATGCGGCGGATCTCGCGTCACTCATGGTTCAGTTGGGCTATGCAACAACGGCGGCCGAGATGAAGATGCGCTTGAACTCCATCCTCCCGGACTCTCGCTACCGAACCTTGGTCGCGCTGGTTGACGATAAGATCTGCGGAATGGTTGGCACTTTCTGTCACCTCAGCTACGAGCATAACGACCTGTCGGCCCGAATACTCGCTTTAGTGGTGGACGCGCAAATGCGAAGCCGCGGCGTCGGCCGCGCCCTTGTCCAGGCGACCGAAACTGAACTGGCCGCGAGCAACATTGCGCGAGTGTCCGTCAACACGCGGCTCACACGCCACGAGGCTCATCTGTTTTATGAGCAGCTCCGTTATGAGAAAAACGGATTCCGCTACGTCAAGACCCTCGCCCCTCCGGCTGGGTGAGGCGAAATCAGGCCACGCGTGTGGCCAGCCGGCCACCGTCGAATTGTTCCGTGGAAAAATTGACGTGACTCGAGCTGATCGTGTCGTGCACGATTTTTCCGAGCTCGGCCGCCTCGTACGGCTTGGCAATGACGCCGCGAAAACCGAAATCCTGATAGCGGCTCATCGTGGCATCGGTGGCGTAGCCGCTGGAAACGATCGCGTTAACCGTCGGATCAATTTCGATCAGCTTCTTGAGTGCTTCCTTGCCGCCCATTCCTCCGGGCAGTGTCAGATCCAGGATGACCAGGTCGAAGCGTTGCCCCGCTTCGAGTTTCTCACGATAAAGATTCACACCTTCCAAGGCACACTCGGCCTGGGTCACTTCGTAACCCAGATGGGCCAGTGTAAAGTCGACCAGGGCGCGAATCGCTTCTTCGTCATCGACCACGAGCACACGACCAGTTCCGTGGATCGCTTGCGTGACCGGTCCGGGCTGTTCCACCGGCATATCCTGATGCAGTGCCGCGGGCAGATAAACCGTGAACGTGGATCCTTGATGCAAGGCGGAGTCGACCGTGATCAATCCGTTGTGATTCTTTACGATCGAATAAGTAGTGGCTAATCCAAGCCCTGTGCCTTTCGCCTTGGTCGTAAAGTAGGGGTCGAAAATGCGCTTTAGGTAATCCTCCGGAATACCGACTCCTTCATCGCGGATGCCGATGCGAATATATTCGCCAGGTGTCAGGTCGGTGATGGCAACACCATCAGCCGGGGTGTAGCTAAAGTTGTCGCACGTCACGCGCAAAGTTCCGCCGTTAGGCATGGCTTGGTCTGCGTTCACTACCAAATTGCCGATGACCTGACTGATTTGCCCCGGATCGATCTCGGCCGGCCAGAGGTCTGCTCCGAAAGTGAATTCGCTTCGGCTGTGGCTGCCGCGCAGGGAGAAACTGACGGTGTCCTGAATGAGCTTGCCGATCGAGGCGGTTTTCTTAATGGGGGCGCCCCCGCGGGCGAAGGTCAGAAGTTGCTGGGCCAGATCGCGTGCCCGCATGGATGCGTTTTTGGCATCAACCAGGCGCGTGGTCAGTTCGTCGCCGGGCGGAAGGAGCAGGGAGGCGAGCGAGATGTTTCCGATGATGGCGGTGAGCAGGTTGTTGAAGTCGTGCGCGATTCCTCCGGCGAGCAGGCCGAGTTGCTCCAGCGTTTCGGCCTTGCGCCGCTCCGCTTCGTTGCGCTGTCGTTCTGTGATGTCGCGGAAGACCAGCACGACGCCCGCAACTTCATTCTTATTATCGCGGATCGGAGAGGCGACTTGCTCGATGATGTATTCGCTTTTGTCACGTGAGGTTAAAGTCGCGTTCTCCGGCAAGCTCAGCAGGATCGAATGAGCTTCGTTTCGATAACCACTGCGTTGCGCGCGCGCCTGGGCCGCCAGATCGATCGCGACATTGAACACGGATTTTAAGGAACGGCCGATCGCGTCTTTCGATGTCCACCCAGTCAGGCGCTCGGCTTCGTTGTTGAGCATGATGATTTTGCCCTCCACGTCCGTCGTGATGACGCCGTCGCCGATGGAACGCAGAGTGACGGCCAGGCTTTCCTTCTCGGCCGCGATTTCTTTCTCAAAGCGCTTGCGCTCGGTCACGTCGCGCACCATCGCCACGTAGAGTTTCTTTTGATCGACCTCCATCTGGCTGAGGGAGATTTCAATCGGGAAACTGACCAGCTTGCGCGTGCGGCCCAGAGCAAGGGTGGTCGATCCGGTGCGTTTCGCCATTTGTTCCCACGCCCACGCGATGGGCTGGGCATCTGGCTCGTTGGGATAGGATTTCGGGGCGAGCTTGGTAAAGCGGTGTCCGACCAGCTCGTTATCCTGGTAACCAAACATCTTTTCCGCAGCCGAGTTGACCGAACGAATGACGCCGGTCTCGTCAATCGTGATCATGCCGTCCAGAATATTCTCGATAATGGAGCGAATGCGGGTTTCCACACCCTCGAGCTTGTTCAATTGCCGGCGGACCAGGACAAAACTGTAGCTGTTCGATACCACCAGGAGTGCGACCGCTAAAACGGCGAGAGTTGCCAGAGCAGAAGTCTTGATGATCCGCTCGCGCGTGGCCGCGGCCGTGCGCAGTTCGTAGACCCCGAGCTCGTTCTTTTCGAAGGTGCCGAGCATCTGTCGAATGCTTGCCATTAACTCGTCGCTCGTGTCGGCCGGCGGGGTCTTTGCGATGTCTCGGCTACCGCGCCGGGCCTCGATCCCGGCGACCGCTGAGTTGTTGATCCACCTCTCTACATTCGACCGGATCTCGGCCAGCAACTGCGCCTGACTGGGCGTATTCGCCACCAGAATCGAAAGATATCCATTGTAGGTGTAGAAATCTGTAATGGCGCGCTTATAGGCTTCGGCGAAACTTGTCTCGTTAGTCAAAAGATAGCCGCGTTTTTCCTTCTCCATCTCGAGCACGGACCGTTCGAGCTTGGGCAGGAAATCCAGAATTTGCGTCGATTGACTGGCCCATTCCTGCTCTACCATGCGGTGATTCAGCGTGATTTGCTCCTCGTCCTGAAGCGACTGAAGAATGTCGCGCGCTTGATCAAGCAACGCGTTTCCCAGAACGATACGTTCATCGGACGCGACCGCTGGAGCATCCGAAGTCTTAGCGGCCGCACGGGCTTTGATCTGAGGTGTGGCCACCGTATCGAGCCACTTTTGGACGACTTCCTGAACCTTCATGACACGCTTCCGTTGGGCCGGGCGATCGAGAATCAAACTGGCCAGGCTATCGAGCCGGCGGCGGATAAGGTCACGCCGGCGGTCGAGAGGCAAAACGTAGGTTTGATCGCCGGTGAGCAAAAACCCGCGGTGCCCTGTCTCGAGCGAAGCGATATCGTTTTCGATGACGCTGCTTAGACGGATGACGTCAATCGTGTGTGCGCGCAGGCCTTCCTGCTGATGATTGCGCACGGTGACATAAAGGAAGATACCAGCCAGCAGGATAATGACGAGCACACCCGCGGCTGTTCCGGAGAGGAGTTTAAAGTGGAAGTGACGCTGGCTAAAAAGCCAGGCCAGCGCCCTACGGACCACCCCGGGCGCGGCTTGCTCGAGCGGGAGATCGGCGGCGGGCTCTTCAGAATGACGCATTATAAATACTAGAAAGCAGGTCCTCTGCCAATCGAATTTCCCTCGGGCCGACTCGCACTGCCGCCGAGGTAAAAGCAAACTTAGTACCGGACGCGGACAAGAAATAATCCGGCCGCCGGTGCAACCAGTCGAGGACCGCTTCGCGACCGTTGGTCAAACCGGTCAACGATATCCGACACGGCGAGCTTTTCCTGGCCGCAGAGCACAATCGCTCCAGCCATCATGCGCACCATCTTGTAAAGAAAACCGTCGCCCTCAAACTGCATCGTTAGGCAGGGGCCGCGCCGGGTTAAACCGATCGCATGGATGGTTCGGATGGTGTCTTCGCTCTGTTTTACGCGATTGGCGGCAAAGGGGGAGAAATCGTGACGTCCCTTGAATTTCCCCAACGCCGCCCGCAACGTTTCGATATCCAATGGGTTGGCCACGTGCCAGGCGCGTCCGTGTTCCAAGGGAGGCAGGACGGGCGCATTCCAAATCCGGTATCGATATACCTTGCCCCTGGCGGAGAACCTGGCGTGGAAGGTCGATGCCCCCCGCTGGCAGCGCAGGATACGAATCGTTGGGGGAAGGACCGCATTCAGGGCCACGAGAAGTCGGGCCGGCTCGAATTTGTGTGTCTCCAGATCAAGGTGCGCACACTGCCCGATGGCGTGAACGCCCGTATCGGTCCGGCCGGCTCCATGCACGCGCACCTGTTCTCCCGTGATCCGCTTCACCGCATCTTCCAGGTGATCCTGAACGGTGTTTCCATGAAGTTGACTCTGCCAGCCGGCGAAGGGTCCACCATCATACGCGACCACCAGCTTGATCCGGCGCGCCATCCCGCTCCTACTCCGGAAGATCGTCGGAACTCCCTAACATCGCCTGCTGATCCAGGTATCCCTGCAGGATCATCTGCGCGGCGACCTGATCGACGTACTCACGCGTCTCCCTCGTTTTCTTCCCCGCATCCTGCAGCGCGCGATTGGCGGCGACCGTCGTCAGGCGTTCATCCCAGGGGATAATCTTGCACGGGATGGCCGCACGCAATTTTTCGATGAATGCGTTCGCCTGCTCGGCCGCGGGTCCCAGTTGGCCGCTCATTGTCTTGGGCACACCCACCACCACACAGTCCACATTTTTTTCGCGCACCAGAGTGGCTATTCGCGTCACCGCCTCGCGGCCCATGCGCACCGTCTCGAGGGGATGCGCCAGCATTCCGAGTTCGTCCGATATGGCCAGACCGATGCGGGCGCGGCCAAAGTCGATCCCGATTACTCGATTCATACCGCCACGAACCTATTGCAGCGCCGACGGCAGCTTGCTGATTAAATCTTTGATCTTCTCCACTTGATGGCGATGACAAACAAGCACGGCGTCGTTGGTTCGAACCACCACCAGATTGTGGACGCCGAGCAACGCGATGGTCGTTCCTGTTTGATCGAACACAATGTTGTTCGTCGAGTCGACCGCCGTGACCGATCCGCGCGAAGCGTTGCCCTGTTCGTCTTTTTCGAGGTACTTGGCCACTGCCGTCCAGCTGCCCACATCGTCCCAATCAAACTGCGCCTCCACCATCAGAACGCGATCAGCCTTTTCCATGATGGCGTAGTCAAAGGAGACGCGCGGTAATTTGCTGAATCGTTCCCGCAAAACTTTTTCGAATTTTCCGGGCGCGCGGAGTTGGGAGATAAAATTGGCGAGCTCTGGGGTATGTCGATTGAACTCACTCAGGACAGTCGGAACGGACCAGACGAACATGCCCGCATTCCAGCGGAAGTGCCCTTTCCGCAAAAAGGATTCAGCCAAATCGACATTGGGCTTTTCCCGGAAACGAACGACCCGATGGACCGCATCCTTATCGGTTCGATCCTTGAGCGGCACTGATTCTCCCAGTTCAATGTAACCGAAGCCGGGACACGCCCAGGTCGGTTTGACCCCGACGGTGACGAGGCTGCCGGTCTCCTCGGCCGCGGCCGCCGCCAGCATCATTGTTTCTTTGAATGCCTTGTCGTCGGTAATCACGTGATCCGCTGGAAGCACGATCATGGTGGCTGCGTGATCGCGCACCGCCACCCAGCCGGTGCCCAGAGCCATGGCTGCCGCCGTGTCGCGCTTGACCGGCTCGGCCACGATATTTTCCGTCGGAAGTTCTTTCAATAAAGCGCGCACGCCTTTTTCCTGATCGATGTTTGTCAGGACCAGAATTCGCTCCCGCGGGATCCAGTCGGCGATGCGTGCGACCGTCTCTTCGAGTAGGGCGTTCTTGGAAACGAGGCGCAGCAGTTGCTTCGGAAGAGCCCGTCGGCTGAGCGGCCAAAAACGTTCGCCACTGCCGCCCGCGAGAATTAGCGCATAAATCTGATTGCCCATGAACAATGGAAAAGCGCAGAATTTCTTGGAGAAGATTCCCGTTTATTTTTCCAGAACGAGAAGTATAGGGTAGGCGATGTCCTTTTCGATAGCCATGCCAAAAACACCTGAGCCGTTTCAGTTCGATACCTTGTTGGTTTTGACGCGCACGGCCATTGGCGTGGGAGTTGGCATGTTGATGGCCGACAAGATTAAGCGCGGCCCGGTTCGTCAAACGGCCGCCCTTGCCCTTCTATCGGTCGGCGCTCTCGCGGCCGTTCCTTTTCTTTGGAAACTGGCTACCGAACAGATCGACCGCTCCGAGCGGGGCAGTCGGGCGCGGCTCCGCTCGATCCGGGACGCCTCCGGCTACCAGTCGGATTCGGACGCATTCTAGAACTCGCCGTCAGGCTTCTCGCGGGCGGAAAGCGCCAGACTGTCCGCCACGGCGCTTGCTTAGATTCGCCTCGCGGATAACGGTGGAGCGTCATGGCTCGCTCATCCAGCAACTCTTCCGAACCTCTGCGCGCGCGCTGCACTGAAATCCTGGAACAGGAAGCGGTCCTGCGTGAAGGCGGGGGCAAAGCAGGTGTGGCGCGACAGCGCAAGCTCGGCCGCCTTCCGGCCCGTGAGCGCATCGCTCTTCTGCTCGATCAAAATGCCTCGTTCTTTGAGCTTGGGCTCTGGGCCGCTTACAAGATGTATGAGGAATGGGGCAACATCGCGGCCGCCGGAGCCGTGGCCGGTATCGGCAATGTCGCGGGTATCCCCTGCATGATCGTGGCGAACGACGCCAGTGTGAAAGCGGGCGCTTTCTTTCCCCAAACCGCCAAGAAAGTCATCCGCGCGCAACGCGTCGCCTTCGAATGCAACCTGCCGCTCATTTATCTGGTCGATTCGGCCGGCGTTTTCCTGCCCATGCAGGACGAGATTTTTCCGGACGAAGACGATTTCGGCCGGATTTTCCGAAACAACTCAGTCATCTCGGCCGCGGGCATCCCGCAGTTTGCCGCGATCATGGGTAACTGCGTGGCTGGTGGGGCTTACCTGCCGGTCTTGTGCGACAAGGTTTTGATGACCGAAGGCAGCGGCCTGTATCTGGCCGGCCCTTCTCTGGTCAAGGCGGCCATCGGCCAGATCATCGAGGCGGAAGAACTGGGCGGAGCCAGGATGCACGCTGAGGTCAGTGGGACGGTCGATTTTTTTGAAAAGGATGATGAATCGTGCTTGAAGCGTTTGCGCTCGTTAGTCTCCCATCTCCCCGAAGCCGGGCCGCCCAAACGGAGAGACGAGAAACTTCCGAAAGCGGCCAAAGATCCGGACGCAGTCTACGACCTGATCAGTCTGGACGGTCACAAACCGTACGATGTGCGCGATTTACTCGCCTCCATCGTCGATGCGAATTCGATCGATGAGTACAAAGCCGATTATGGCAAGACGCTCGTGACCGCCTACGCGCGCATCGCCGGGCGTGCCGTCGGAATCGTGGCTAGTCAGCGTTTGCAGGTCCGCACCAAAAAGGAAGGCATCCAGATGGGCGGCGTTATTTATTCCGATAGCGCCGACAAGGCAGCACGATTTGTCATGGACTGTAACCAGACCGGACTGCCGCTAATCTTCTTTCAAGACGTCACCGGTTTCATGGTCGGGCGCGACGCTGAGCAAAGCGGAATTATTCGGAGTGGAGCCAAACTGGTAAACGCCATGAGCAATTCCGTGGTGCCCAAGATTACCGTAGTTGTCGGGGGTTCCTTCGGAGCCGGTAACTACGCTTTGTGCGGCAAGGCCTACGATCCCCGATTTATTCTGGCCTGGCCGAACGCGCGTTACGCGGTCATGGGAGCAGCTCAGGCATCGGACACTGTTTTCTCGGTGCTGGCGCGAGCGCGGGAACGCGACGGGAAAGCGAGCCAAGAAGAACTGGAGGCCCTGCGCGAAAAAGTGAAGCAGACGTATGTCGAACAAACTGACATGCGCTACGGCGCGGCCCGCGGATGGGTCGACGCCATCATCCAGCCGCACGATACCCGCGAAGTCCTTGCTCAACTGCTGCAATATGTGGCGCGTCCCATGCCCAAAGCGCGGTTCCACACCGGCGTCATCCAGGTTTAAACTGAACACAAACTTTTCGCGCGCGTCTTATTCGGGTTGAGTCTTGTCGTGGGAAAATTCGCTGCTGATCTGAGCATTTAAGGCAGCAACTCTTGCCAACTGATCCGCGAGCGGCAGCTTGAGCCCCCGATGCTCCAGAGCTCGCAAGACTTCCTCAGTCGGAATGTTCCCGACCATCTCGTCCTGCGCAAAAGGGCACCCGCCCAAACCGCCCATGGCCGAATCAAACCGGCGGCATCCCGCATCGTAGGCAGCGAGGATCTTGGCCGCTGCCATTGCACGGGTGGTGTGCATGTGCACGCCAACTTCGCATTCTGCGCGCTCCCGTAAAACAGCCGTGAGCACGCGCCCGACCATCTCGGGAGTGGCTGTTCCCACGGTATCCGCGACTGAAAGCGCGCCGATTCCGGTCGCGGCAATCTCCCGCGCCGCCGCGGCCACCCTCTCTTCACTCCACGGATCTCCGTAAGGGTTGCCGAAGGCCATCGAAAGATAAGCGACGACTTTCAGGTCTGCCTCGTCCGCGCGTTTCTTAATCCCTTGCAGAACTGCTCTGTTCTCCTCCAAAGATTGATTCTGATTCCTGCGCAGGAACGTTTCCGAGATGGAACAGGGATAGCCGAGCGTTGTCACACGGCCGCTGGCCACGGCGCGCTCCGCACCTTTTTCGTTAACCACAATCCCGATGATCTCAACCCCGTCGACCGGTCCCAGCTGCTCGAGCACCTGTTCGCTGTCGGCCATCTGTGGAACCGCCCTCGGCGACACGAAACTTACCGCGTCGATATGGCGAAAGCCTGCCGTAATCAGGGCGCGGAAATAGTCCACCTTCCGGTTCGTCGGGATCTGACCCTGTAATCCCTGCCACGCGTCGCGTGGGCACTCGATGAGCTTGACAGATTCGATCATGGACAGCTACTGACAGGAGGGCTGGGGCGCGCGGATATTTTTTGCCGTCACCAGCGTAGCCCATCGTTTATGCCTGTCATCTTAATCGAAAAACCGAGTCCGAAACTAACTATCGTTACGCTGAATCGTCCGGAACGGCGCAACGCGCTCACGCTCGAGATGATGAACGAATTCATCGCGGCCCTGAAGGTGGCGTCCGATGAAGCGTCCGAGAGAGTGCTCATCCTGCGCGGAGCCGGCGCCGCTTTTTGCGCCGGTCTCGATCTCAAGGCGGCGACCGCACAGAATTCACATGCCACAGCCGAGATGGTCGCTAAGACGATGGTGGCGCTGAGTCAGACGCGCTTGATCACGATCGCCGCCGTGCATGGCGCGGCCGTCGCCGGTGGGGCCGGGCTCATGTCGGCCTGCGATTATGTCGTCGCCGCCGAACGAACGAAAATCGGTTACCCCGAAGTGCGACGTGGCCTGGTCGCCGGGCTCGTCATGACATTTCTCCGCCGCCAGGTGCGCGAGCGCGATATCCGTGAGCTCCTTTTCAGCGGTGAAATTATCGATGCGCAACGCGCCCGGGAAATCGGCTTGGTCAATCGGGTAGTGCCCGCCGCCGAGGTTATGAGCGAAGCACAAAAGTTCGCCGAGTCAGTCCTGCTCGGAGCGCCCCATGCGCTCGTCCAAACCAAACGACTCATCGAAGAGTTGTGGTCGACTCCCGTCAAAGACGATGTGGACCTGGCCTTGAAATACCACATGGAGGCACGTGAATCGACTGAAGCACGCGAGGGTATCGCCGCCTTCAACGAGAAACGCCCGCCCAAATGGGCCGTCTAGCGCTCGCGTAATCAGGTCAGACTGTCGCCGGTACCGCTGGCGCGACGGAAGGTCCCTGATAGGTCGCGCTGCCAAACGCGAGCGCGGGCCAGAAGATGAATGGTAGAAAGACCATTCCGATCGCGAACCCCGTGCCCTTGCCGAAACTTTTGGCCAGATCGATCGAGAGAATAATAACAACAATCGGAAAGCAAATGAACGCCAGAACAACCCACCAAAGCGGGCGACCCACGATTTTGCACCAGACAATCCAGTTATAAATCGGGATGATCGCCGCCCAGCCAGGCTGGCGGGCTTTGCTGAACACCTTCCACATCGCGACGATCATAATGATCCCGACGAGGAGCCCGAGCAGTCCGCCCACTCCGCCGACCGCAGCCCCTAATGCAGATGTCGCATTAGAGTCTGTTTCTTCCTGCGCGAACAAGGGACGCAGAGTTAAAAAAGCCGCGACAAAATGAGAGGAGAAGATGGAGGTCATAAGAAGTAAGTATTTGAAAGGGCAGGGTTAGCGAAGCGCGGAAGGTCCGGCAAGAACAATCGTCCGGTCAGAGCACGGATCACCACTCGTAAGCCGCGTGGCCGCCTTAATTCTGTTTGAATTGTGCCGACGGCAATGGACAAAGGCGCAAATCATCGCCCGTAGCCGTACCAACGCACCGTTTGGAGCGCGCGGCGCGCTGATCTTGAACATCGCGCTCGGAGATCGCGATCCACCCGCGCAGGGTGGTTTCGATCGAAGGTGGAACGCCTCTCCGAGGACGTTGCTAATTGAAGAGCGGCCAAGCCGCTATGACACTCAGCCAGCTGCGGCAGTGGTCGATTGAATCTTAAATGTTTCGATCTGTCCTTTGATCTCGTGTACGAAATTCGCCGCGCCCGCCCCGTTCACGACTCTGTGATCGAAAGTCAGCGACAGGGTAATCACTTCGGCGGTGTCGCTTTTTTTGCCGTTGGAAATAACTTCGCTATGCGCCGCACCCACAAAGAGTGTCGCCACCGACGGCGGTACCACGATGGGTGCTGCGGCGCGGACCCCGAACGCGCCCAGACTGCTGATGACGACAGGTGCGTTCATGGCATCGACTCGCCCCGTTCGCGTCTGGTCGATAGTTTCTGCGTAGGCTTTCGCGAATTCCGCCCACGATTTCTTATTCGCCTCCTTAATGACTGCGGTGGCAAGACGATCGCCTTCCAAGGCAACCGCGATGCCGAGATCGAAGTCGTTGTCTTCGACGATTCGATCGTCCTCGAGGACCAGCCGCCGAAAGCTCGCGTGTTTTTCCATCGCGCGCACCACCGCCCAGGCGATCATCACACTTGGCGAGGCGGCTTTTCTACCTTCCTTCTTCTTGGCCGCTTCCCGCGCGTCCCGGATCGCATCCCACCGCGCATCGATTTGCAAATTTGCCGGCACGACTCGGCTCAATTTTCGCGTAATCGTCGCGGACAGCGCCGGTTCACGAAGTTGCTGACGCGAATTGTCCGTCGCTGCGTTGACACGATGCGGCGCATGATCGGCCTTAACCGACCCGTTGCTTTTCGGTTCGGGCGAGGGCGCTTGCGGCTGATCCGCCCCGGACACTTCGCCTGTGAGGATGGTGCCGAGTTCCTGCCCAATCTCGACAGTATCGCCGACCTTCGTTTTCCATTCACCCATCGTTCCGGCGAAGGATGATTCAATGGGGTAAACGGCCTTGTCCGTTTCCACTTCACAAAGGGGATCGTCGAGCTCGATGTGATCGCCCTGATTCTTCAGCAATGTCACAACCTTAGCCGTGCGGATGCCTTCGCCCATGATTGGGACCGTGATGAGCTGGCTATGAGTCCTGGTCGCCGGGCCTTTGCTGTCAGAACTGACTGGCCGATGCTCTGCCTGCGCGGACGGAGTTTTTTCGGCTTGCTCTGGCCCGGGCGTGGCTCGGCGCGCGGAACTTGCAGAGGCTGATCGTTTGATCGCGGCGACGATCCGTTCTACGTCGGGCAGGGCCGCGTATTCGTAGATCGGATTGTAACCAATCATGACGTTGCCCTTGCTAATGAGAGTCGGTGGACTCAACAGCTGATCCCACAAATCCTGCTGGCCCGCCACGTGCGAGATAATCATCTGCCCGACGCTGCAGTTTTCCGTGTCTTCCTGAACAACGACAAGGCGCCCGGTCTTGCGCACTGATTCTTCAATCGCTGCCTTGTCCCAGGGCGAGATGGAGCGCAGATCAATCAGCTCGACGCTCACCTCGCCGTCGATCAGGGCAATGGCCTCGAGTGATTTCTCCATCGTGTTGCCCCAGGCCACGACCGTAACGTCCGATCCGCTATGACGTTTGCGCGCGATTCCCAACGGGATGGCGCGAATTGGTTCGGTCGATTCGTGTTCGGCCCAGAGCAGATGTTTCGGAATCAAAAATAAAATAGGATCTTCGCCGTGCATGGCGCTCCAGAGCAGGCCGGCGGCATCTTCGGGCGTGCTCGGGATCACGACGCCTAGTCCGGGATAATGCGCGAAGGCCGCTTCGTTTGCCTGGCTGTGCCACAGACTGCCGCCCGGCAGGTAGGCTCCGTAGGGCGCATAAATTACGGCCGGGCATTTCCAATTTCCAAACGTGCGCCAACGCAAGGTCGAAATGTTCGTCACCAGCTGATTGAAGCCGGGATAGATGAAGTCGATGAACTGCATCTCAAAAACCGGTCGTTTCCCGTAAGCGGCCAGACCGCAGGCCACGCCCAGAATGGTCGATTCGGCCAGGGGCGAGTTGTAAACCTGCTTCGGAAATTCCGTGGAAAGTTTCTGGGTGAGTCGAAACACACCGCCTTTTGGATCTTCAATGTCCTCCCCGAAGATAATGCGGTGCGGGTCTTCCTTTAGTCCGGCCCGCAGTGTCTTGTTCACGGTATCGCCAATCCGGTACTTGCCCGGTGGCAGAACTTCGTCGTTCCGCTCGGCCGATTCCTGCACGACGTTGGCTTGAACGTCGTTAGGCGAAGGGTCCTCCGATTTTTCCGCCGCGCTATACTCGCCGCGGATGCGTTCCTTTATTTCGTTATCGATTTTCTCGAACTGCTCGGCGCTAAGCACTCCCTCTTTGATCAGGCTCTCTTTCCAGCATTTTAACGGATCGCATAAATCCAAGGCCTCGAGTTCTTCCGCGCTGCGATAGAGTTTGTGATCGTCTGAGCTGGTGTGACTGGAAAGTCGCTCCATCCTGACCCAGAAAAAGGATGGACCCTGCCCGGCGCGGATGCCCTCCATCGCCTTGGCCGCAGCGTCGTGCAGCGCTTGCACATCATTTCCTTCGATGTGCTGCCAGTCGCTCGGTTGCAGAACATCGAGAGCCAGCGGGTTGATTTTGCGCGTCGGGCTGCTGATGCCGTAGGCGTTGTCTTCCACCACGAACAAAACGGGAAGCTTGCGTTCCTTGGCGAAACAGACCGCTTCATAGAAATCGCCCTGGCGCGTAGCGGCATCGCCGATGGTCGTCACCACGACATTCTTTTTCCCGTCCAATTGTAATCCCCACGCCATGCCGCACGCGGGCAGTAATTGCGAACCGGTCGGGGTTGGAACACTCCAGATATGAAGCTTGGAGTCACTGTAATGCGAGGGCATCTGCCGGCCGCCGCTGCCCGTATCGCGCTTGGCGAAATATTCCATGGCCAGCTCCCGCGTAGTCATGCCGCGGCCCAGCACGAGACCACGGTCGCGATAGTACGGAACAATGTAATCGTCCGGTTCCATCAGGACGGAGATGGCGGCGAGCCCCTCATGCCCCATGCCGGAGACGTGGAAGTGTCCTTTGCCCTGTCGATTGAGATTTTGCTCGCGCAGATCCGCATGCCGGCTTTCCAGCATGATGGTGAGGAGACGCAGCTTATCTTTCTTAGTCAGACTCGGCATAGAATATTTCCAATGAAACGAGCGCGCGACACGCCCCTGTTAAAAGAAGACAGGCGCGCCCCCTTTGCAATGCTTTTTCAGCCGGCGGGAGATTGGGTAGGGACGCACCCCTGGGGCGGCCGTTCTTTGCGCGTGGACGCAGCCGACGTTTCAAAGAGACATCCCCCCTGAAGAAAGGCCGTCGCAAAATAAGAAGTGCGACAGGCCGTGAGTCCCGCTACAGAAATCTTGTGCCAAGCCAACACGTCCGAGCGAACGCCAAGCAGGCGAGGGGAGTCGTCGCGCGCTACCGCGCCTTTCTGCCCGTCTCCGACTCGACGCCGGTCGTGTCTCTGGGCGAGGGGAACACTCCCCTGATTTATTCGGCACGACTGAGCGAGCGGGTAGGCCGCCGCTGTGAAGTTTATATTAAGTACGAGGGACTCAATCCGACCGGCTCGTTCAAGGACCGCGGCATGACGGTGGCGGTCTCCAAAGCCCTGGAGAGCAAAGCGCGCGCGTTGATTTGTGCCTCCACCGGGAATACATCGGCCTCGGCCGCCGCCTACGCCGCGCGTGCCGGCCTGTCCGCGGTGGTTATTTTGCCGGCTGGCAAGATCGCCTCGGGGAAGCTGGTCCAGGCCTTCGTCTACGGCGCTCGCATTGTGGCGGTCGACGGAAACTTTGACGACGCCCTTCGCATCGTGCGTGAACTGGGCGAGCGCGACGGCTTTGCCATCGTCAATTCGATTAATCCCTTTCGCATCGCCGGACAAAAGACGGCCGCATTTGAAATCGTGGATATTCTCGGCGACGCACCCGATGTTCATATTCTGCCGGTGGGCAATGCCGGAAACATCACGGCGTATTGGGAAGGTTATCGGCAATACCAGGCGGCGGGCAAAGCAGAGCGAGTGCCGGTCATGATCGGTTTTCAGGCGGCCGGCGCGGCCCCGATTTTTTACGACAAGGTGGTCGAGCAACCGGAGACGATCGCGTCCGCCATTCGCATCGGAAATCCGGCCAGCTGGAAGTCAGCGCGCGCCGCGGTCGAAGAGTCTGCCGGCGCGATCGATATCGTGACGGACGATCAAATTCTTGAGGCCCAGGTTTGGCTGGCGCGCAACGAAGGCATCTTCGTTGAACCAGCGAGCGCGGCGTCCATCGCGGGATTGTTTAAGTGTTGCGCGGCTTCTGATGCACGGTATCCCGTGACCACAATTCCAGAGGGGAGCCGCATCGTTTGCACCGTCACCGGCCATGGTCTGAAGGATCCGGATGTGTTCGCCGAGCGCATTGCGGACATGAAACCGGTGCGACCCACGGTGGCCGATGTCCTGGCGGCCGTATCCTTGTGATCTGCAACGTGGAGTTGACACCAGCGCCAGTTGAGCGAAAACGATTCGGTTTTTGTGTCTAATTTATTCGCGTTCCGACCCCGCGCTTTGCCGCCATGCGCCTGATCGTCCAAAAATATGGAGGCACCTCCGTCGGGAATGCCGAACGCATCCGGAACGTTGCGCAACGTCTGATCGAAACGCAAAAGGAAGGGGCGCGGGTCGTCGCCGTGATTTCCGCCATGGCCGGCGTGACAGACAATTTAATCAGACTGGCCAACGATACGTCGAACCAGCCGACCACCCGTGAACTGGACGTTCTGCTCGCCACAGGCGAACGCGCCGCTACCGCCTTGACCGCCATGGCCGTCAACGCGCTTGGCGGAAAGGCCATATCAATTACTGGCGCGGAAGCGGGCATCTTAACCGACCGGATGCACACGAAAGCGCGCATCGCGAATATCAGCCCCCGGCAGATCCACGAACTCCTGGCCGACGATTACATCGTGCTCGTGGCCGGCTTCCAGGGACAGACGCCAGACGGCGAGACGACTACGCTTGGGCGCGGTGGTTCCGATTTGACGGCGATCGCTCTGGCCGGCGCCTTGAACGCCGATGCCTGCCAGATCTTTACCGATGTCGACGGTGTCTTCACCTGCGACCCGCGGGTCGTGGGCGAGGCGCAAAAACTCGATGAAATTGCCTACGATGAGCTCCTCGAAATGGCCGGCGCCGGTTCGAAGGTCATGCAGTCGCGCGCCGTCGAGTTCGCCAAGAAATTCGGCGTGGAATTTGAAGTTCGTTCCAGCTTCAAGCGCGATTCCGGGACGACGGCCAAAGAAGAGACGGCCAATATGGAGGACGTCGTTATCCGTGGGATCAGCGTGGAGCGCAATCAGGCCAAGCTAACCATAGACGATGTGAAGGACGTTCCAGGTGTGGCTGGCCGGATTTTTTCCGCGATCGCGGACAGCCAAATTGTTGTCGACATGATTGTGCAAAGCGTTTCGGAACACGGGACGACCGATATCTCGTTTACCATTCACGAGAACGATTTGAATGCGGCACGGGAATTACTTGAGCCGCTCGTCAAGGAGCTGAAGGCAGCGCAGCTCATCTCCAAGAGTGGCGTGGCTAAGCTGAGCGTCGTCGGCATCGGGATGAGATCGCATTCCGGCGTGGCGGCGCGGTTGTTCGAATGCCTCGGTCAAGGCGGGATCAACATTCAGTTGATCTCAACGTCCGAGATCAAAATCGCCGTGGTCATCGATTCGAAAGACGTGGAGCGGGCCGCTCAGCTCACGCACAAGGAATTCGGTCTCGCCCGTTTGCTTCCGCTCGACGCGGCGCGCCCGTTAGGCTGAGACGGCCGGCCCTTAGCGGACGGGGTCGACGTAAAACTCGGGTACGCCCACGATGTGCATCTTGTACCCAAACGTGTTGTGAGAAACGCGGGCCGGCGGATGATTCGAGACCTGCGCGCGGAAGCGGTCCTCCGGGCTGGCCTGTTTCCACACCGTTCCGTCTTCCAGCTTGATCACGCTGTGACCGTTCACTCCCGAAAAATTGCCATCGTCCACGCGGCTAAGAATCGCCTCGCCACTAAACATGGATTTTGACGTCTTTTTTGCCTGAGTCACTGCCACCTCAGCCGCCTTGGTCTCCGCTTTCTGGCGATAACCTTGCAACCACGCATTGAGATTCTTCAGCTCGGTTTCGCTCAGCTTGTCGAGGCCAGCGCCCTTGAACTCCTGTGCCGTCATCGAGTCCTGCACATCACCACGGGGCGCCCGTTCCTCGGATGATCTCTCCCTCGAACGCTTGGCTCGCTTCGGTTCCGCCTTCGTTTCTGTTGTGGTGGTCTCGGCCGAACGACTGGTCTCGTCAGGGGTCGCTGCGGGAGTGGTCTCGACGGAAGATTCCTCCGTCCGGGTCGGTTGCAGCGCTTCCTGGGCGAATCCGCTGCTGATGCCGATGATGAACAGGGGAACCAGGGGAGCGAGGATTCTGCGAAGATTCATAGGCAAGTGCGGTCCGATGGGAAGTGGACCGACGCTAGCAGCACCCGCGCATGGGTCAAGGGACGGAGGGCGATCAGAATCTATTAAGGAGCCAGGGAACCATGATCGGGAGAGATCGCCCGCTAAGTTGGCACCCCGATAAGGTTAGATTGGCGGTGGCCCTTCATGCGCGAGCGCGCAAAAATCGGCCGGCAGGAGACGTCGAGCCACTTCTTTACCTATGCAGCCGTCGATTGATGGCGTGGAAACGCTCCCGGTTGTTGACCGTCAATGACATAATAAGTATCGCAAGAGTCTGACTGTCAAAGTTCTAAGTGATCGCCCATGTTCGCAATAATATCTTTCGCATACGTATGTGCCGAACCTCGCCAAAGAGCGTCTCGGCCAGTCCTTCGGCGCTATATCCATGCCTGATATAAAACGCCACAGAGTCTTCTCGAGCGTTTAGAACGATCTCTCCGGCGGACATTGCTCGGGAATGAGCCTCAAGTCCCTTCAGAATCCGGCTGCCAAGGCCTTTCCCGCGATAGCCGTGGTCGACCGCCATGTAGCGAACCTGGGCTTCTTTAGCTGAATTCAGGTGCAGTCGGCCCACGGCGAAAACAGAGCCGCCCGGATCTCTGAGCATCAGGTGATAGCTGGAAGAATCCGATGGATCGCGCTCCGAACCCCGCGGCTGATGCCATGGCTCGCGCAAAACGCGCCAACGAAGGTCGAAGTAAGAGGCCCATTCAGCTTTGGTAGACGGTTCCGTCAGCTCAAAACGATCTAATGACAGCTCGTCCACACGGAGATCATACCAATGAGCCGAGAGCCATGCAGGGGACAAATTCAACCACGCTCTACATCCCTCAATAACATCAGACAATATATGTCATATAAAATGTAGTGGTGTTGGGCCAGCTTGGTTCTACTGGCTATAAGCCCGGAGGGGCCGGAGGTGTGCCGTGATCTCCCTCTGGGAGGCCCAACACCAATGTAGTGTTGTTGCCTCCGGTTCGGTAGACGCGGCCATGAGCCGCCCTCTGAGCTTGTCAGGAGTTCCACTGGAGGGAAAATCCCCTCGTGCGCCTGATTTATGTCGATGAAAGCGGAATATCCACCAACGAACAATTCACTGTCGTTGCCGGCGTTGTCATTGATGCAGACAAACAGTGGCTAGATGTCGCTGAACGCATTGACGTCCTAATCGCAAAGTACGTGCCCGAACAGTATCGTCAGAACTTTACGTTTCACGCGAAAGACATGTTCCACGGAACTGGGAGAACGCTCTTTGACCGAAGAACCTATCCCCCTGAGAGATCGCACGAGGCCCTTAAGGAATTACTGAAGATACCAGGAGAATTTTGCCTCCCAATTGTTTTCGGCTTCGTAAACAAGCACAAACAGGACGCCTCGGAAAAATTCAAAGCGAGTAAACCGCGTGACAAAATTGCCACGAGTACGGCAATGGCTTTCTCGATGTGCGCCGTAGCTGCCGAGAGATTCATGAAGCAGCACACGGTCGGTGAGCTTGCGACCATGCACGTTGAGCAGAATGCCGATACGCAAAGGATGATACGGCTTGCTAGGAAGTCTCTTGGCGGCAAGATGCGCCTCAATATTGCAAAGATGTTCTCGTCAGATGCTCAAAAATATCTGCCGATCACGAAAATCATTGATGAAGTTAGCTTCCATGGGAAGGACGACGCATTCCTCCTCCAAATAGCTGATGCGTGCGCATTAATGATTCGGTACGCAATCGAAGGTAGAAAAAACTGCAATGATTTCTTTAATGCACTTTTCGTCAGGACGAAGGCCGCCGATGACATTCACGAGAAGTTTTCCCACGAGGGGGGCGGATACAACATCATTACATTTGCAAGGAGGGAACATTGAAGCTTTCTTACTTGCTATGGCAGACAAAGACGCCAGCCAAGAAGCTCTGGAGCAAGTCGAAAAGATTACCGAGTCCGATCCGGTCAACTGTGACGACTTGCTTGGCTCTAACGACCTCAAGCGCCAGTTACGCGAGGCTAAGGAACGCGAGGCCAAGCGTTCAGCCGAGCCATCGGGCAAGTAGGCCATCTAGCAGCCGGGAGAAGTTCTTCTCGCGCCTTTTAGCCTTCGTCACGTTCTTCTCTGTGAGCGTGACCAGATATGCTTCGCTCCGTCCCTGCTCGCCGCAGAGGCCCAGAAGACTTCATTAGGCGATCTACTCTACTTTCGGTTTGTTAGGCTCTTTTGTTCGAAATCAGGAATCGTTACCACTGTGTTTCTTGCGCCTTAATATATTTGTTATCGGCCGTTTCCTGCTCAAACGCTTCAAGGGACACCTGAAGTTTGGTAACTTCGTCTTTGAGCGTGAGGTGCTGGGCTTTCATTTCAAACGCGTAGGCCGTTACCTCGTTCCATCGTTGCTGGATGAGTGCCGGCGACCTGTTGTCTTGCTCTGCCGAAACGAGCAGCGTGTTGTAGAGACGTATTGTGTCGATCATGCCGTTTGCAACAATGTATGTGCGGACAATCTGGTCGCGTAGAGCTACCTTCGGTATGTGTCCGATCAGGTGTGCATTCGATTTGTAAACGGTGAAGTAGTGGTCTCCGACGGGAAATTGGCCTGGCGCTTGACCCTGCTGCAGCTTCTCGAGATCTTTCCCGTATTTCTCCATGTATATAGGCCAGAGCGTGGTGATTTCCGTCTTGAGGGCGCCGAGGAAAGAATTGATCTTTTGGGCGTCTTCTTCATCACGTTTGCTTCGGTCGTTCTTTAGCGTGCGGCTTAGAGTCGACCAGGCGACGAGAGCGGTGACCAGTGTGCCAAGCAGTTGGACCAATTCTCCGTAGTCATCCCTGAGCGTTAGTGGTCACCCCGTTGGCGTTTCTCTCGTGCTCTTGCTTCAGCAACGAATGCGTCGATTTTGGGAGCGATTTCACCTTCCTTCTCGGCCCTATATGCGTCCATCCCCATCTGCGAAAGCTTGAAAGCCTCCTCGGCTTCCCTACTCTCGAATGACGTGGAACGCGCATAGCCACCGATCTTTTTTAACCCTGCCCGATAAAGGGCTCCGTCGATGGTCATATAGAGACAATAGGTGGCGCCGTATTCGAGTGGCAGCGATGCTACCCACCACGGCCAATGTATAACCCCGAGGAATCTTAATAAGACTAACATTATTCCAAGCCAACCAATCCATCCGCGAAGCGTGAACCTAGCTAGTGCGAAAATGAATCTGATGGGCAAATCGATAAGGAACATTAGCAGCTTCATCGCGCGTACATCTGGCATGTAAATATGCCGACAGTTTCGACGGTTAGCCAGTAAATCCGACTTTCTCTCAACCTTGGGAGCTGTCCGCGTGGTGCGTTACATGCCTAACGAACTGTGACGGCAAATGGCTGCCGACCCAAAGCGATACAATCAGACGATGCAGGACACGGGGCCGGATAAGCTAAAGGAGATCCCCCTTGATCTCCAGAAACGCATAACCTGTATCTGACTCAGGAGCGAATGGCGCTGAATAACATGCAAGAACTGGTCAATGCGAACTTCGGCTGACAGAGCTTCGCAAGGAGATCGGAGCGAAGCGCCAAGAGAAGCAACACGCTGCGGCAATGGACGTAGCGCAGGAGACGCTCGGCGTTGGGAAACGGGCGGTATTTTGGGCGCGTTGGGCCGTAGCTGTTGGCGCAATTCCGATAGTTGCTGCTCTGATTGCAGAAATACCGTTTTCCAAGCTTCTCCCCGCCAAATCATCAGGATCGCGAGCAACGTCATTCCCCCAGAGCCTCCGCGAACGCCTCATCAAACTTGGCGTCCTCTTTGCGGCGCATAAACGCCTCTGTCATTTCGACAACGCGTTCTAAATCCCACGCTACCCATTCAACTCCTGCCGCAACCGCTGGCGTTGTCTGGAGTGTCGCGTGTTTACGAACAAAGTTGTAAACGCCAAGGAACAGCGCCACCGCTGCCTTGTGTGTCTCTAGGTCTTTGCAATATCCCAGGCCCCTTGCGCTGATACCGCGCAGTTGCGGTGCTGGCGCGAGCGATTTCTTCGGGTCGAGTTTTGGCCGCGCTAAAGCTAAAGTCGGGGAGGTTGCTTGACTCCGATTGGTTCGATTCACCATCATGCTCTCGAGCGCGCTATGCCGGAAGCAACCTTACATGATTCAACGCTCGAGATCGCGCACGTTCTGTTCATCGACACCGTCGGCTACACGAAGCTGCCGTTGAATCGTCAAACCGAGTCGCTGCGATTGCTCAATGAGATCGTTCGCGCGTCCCAGGAATTTCGCGCGGCGGAAGCGGCCGACAAGCTGGTGCGTCTGCCCACGGGTGATGGGATGGCGCTGGCATTTTTCACCAGCCCCGATGGGCCGGTGAAATGCGCCATGGATATCGCGCGCCGGTTAAAAGAATTCCCACAGCTTAGTATCCGGATGGGTGTGCACAGCGGCCCGGTCGACGTGGTGCATGATGTAAACGATCGAACAAACGTAACCGGGGCCGGCATCAACACGGCGCAGCGCGTGATGGATTGCGGTGACGCGGGACACATTCTGCTCTCGAAACGGGTGGCCGATGACCTCGGCCAATACGAGCGCTGGCAGCCGCATCTTTACGATCTCGGCGCGGTCGAGGTGAAGCACGGCGTGCGGCTGGAGGTCGTTAGTCTCTTCGACGGGCAGGCGGGAAATCCGGAGCCGCCGGAGAAGTTCAAGCGCAAACACGAGGCGCATGCGGCGCTGGAGAGTCGGGCGGCCTTGCGGCGGCGGCGTCGGTTTGTGTTTGGCTCGTTAGGCGTGCTTGCGCTTGCGCTCATGATCGCCGGCCTGGCGACACTTTGGCGCGGCAAACCGCTCGCGTTCGCCAAGAGCATCGCCATCCTTCCGTTCAAACCGCTCGTGGCCGCGGCCAGCGACCCAGTGTTGGAAATGGGAATGGCCGATACGCTGATCACGAAGCTTAGCGGCAGCAGCGGCATCATCGTTCCGTCGCTGATGTCGGTGCAAGCATTCGCCGGCAGTGATCCAGTTGCAGCGGGACGCAAGCTTGGAGTGAGCTCCGTGTTGGAAGGCACCCTCCAGCGAGCCGCCGACCGCCTGCGTGTGACGGTGCGGCTGATTAACGTGGCGGACGGTTCTTCGCCTTGGAGCGGGACCTACGATGAGAAGTTCACCGATGTCTTCACCGTGCAGGACACCATCTCGCAGAAAGTCGCTGAGGCGCTCGCCTTGCGGCTCAATCCCGAAGAACAAAAGCGCCTGACGAAACGTTACACGGAGAATCTCGATGCCTATCAGCTTTATCTGACGGGAAGATTCCATTGGAGCAAGCTCGCCCCGCCCGAGATCATAAAGAGCATCGGCTACTTCGAGCAGGCGATCGCTTTGGATCCAAACTACGCTCTCGCCTACTTCGGCCTCGGCGACGCCTACCGCACCCTTGCCATGACCGGTGATCTGCGGCCGAAAGACAATTTCCCGCAAGCCAGTGCCGCCGCGCGGAAGGCAATCGAGCTCGATCCCGCACTGGCCGAGCCGCACATCACACTCTCCTTCGTCAAGAGCTGGTTCGATTGGGACGAGGCCGGCGCCGAAAGCGAGGCGAGGCGCGCGCTCGAACTGAATCCGAATCTGGCATTCGGTTATCTCGTGCTCGCGGGTTCGTTGGCCGAAGCCGGTCGGGTGGATGAAGCGATTGCCGCGGTCAAGCGCGCGCGGCAAATCGATCCAGTGTCGCCGCCGATTAGTGCCATTGGCGGCACCCTCCTCCTAGGCGTGGGGCGCCAAGCTGAGGCGCTGGAATACCTGCAGCACGCGCTCGAGCTAAATCCGGACTTCTTTCTCGCGCATCTGTTCCTTGGTAACTTCTACCTGCGGCAAGAGAAGTACGCAGAGGCACTGGCGGAGCTCGACGCCGCGGTCACCGGCAGTCACGGAAACTCCGAAGCGGTCAGCACGCGCGCATATGTGTGGGCGATGACCGGTGACAAAGCGAAGGCGCAAGCCACACTCGATGAGTTAACTCAGCAAGCGACGGAACGTTATGTGCCGCCGTGCAATATTGCACTTGTCCATCAGGCGCTCGGGCACACTGATGAAGCGTTCGCCTGGCTGGAAAAGGGCATTGAGGAACGTGATCCGCACATGACGTTTCTTCCGAGCGATGGGAAGTGGGATGCGCTTCGGTCCGATCCCCGTTTTATCTCCATTCTCGCCCGCGTCGAACTCAAGCATCAGTAAGAGCGCGCTTGTGCTGGCTTTGGCCGCTTGTTAAACAGTGGCGTGTTGTTCATCCGCAGTTGCGTGGTCGCGTCTGCGCTTGCTTCTTGTGTGGCCGCGGTCGCGCAGGATGCGGGTATGACAGCGAATGGCACCGCGCTGGCCGACCGCGTCATCGTGACCGGCTCTAACATTCCGACCGCGGAAGAAGTCGGGCCGAACCCGGTCGACACCTACCGTCGGGAGGATATCAACCGACTGGGCGCACGTACCCCAAGCGACTTGATCCAGAGAATTCCTGCGGCGACCGGCTTTGGTCCCAACGAAAACAACGACACCACCACGCGGGTTGATCTTCGCGGAATCGCTCCGAAAGATACGCTCATTTTACAAGAGGGCCGTCGAGTCGCGAATAACGGTCTCGACGGTTTCTCGGTAGACTTTAACCAGTTCCCTTTGGGTTTGGTCGACCACATCGACATCCTGAAAGACGGCGCTTCGCCTGTGTACGGAACCGATGCAGTCACAGGGGTGGTGAACGTTTTCCTGATTCATCGATTTCGAGGCGTGGAGGTTTACGCCAGCTACGGCAACACCAACCTCGGGTTTGCCAATGACATGGGGCAGGAAAGCGAATATCTGCTCGCTGGAACCGGCGACGAGAAAACAAATATCGTGGTCTACGCCAGTGCGTTCAACCAGGCCGGAATCTTTGGACAGGATGTCGCCATTACGCACGATGCCGACTACAGGCAGTGGGGCGGCCAGGATCTTCGCACCCCCTTTTTTCCCGGGCGCGTCACCAACAGGATTTTTTTTCCGCAGCTGGCGGGTGGCGCGCGAACGCCAACTCCACATTCAAGCGCAAACCAGTTCACCAGCACCGAATACGCGACGGCGTTCTCGGGAGGATTCGCGACCTCGGAAAAGAGCCTGTTTAACTTTGCCAGTAATACGGCAGCCATCGCACCTGCTGACCGGGAATTTTTTTACGGATCTTTCGATCGCGATGTTTGCGGGAAGTACTTAACGGTTTTTGCTGACTTCAAATATTTCCGGCAATTTTGGGGTGGGGTACGGCCGCCTTCCCCGTTTGTGCCGGATGTCTGGACGGATGCGACGCATCCTGGCGGAATTAGCCGCTTCAGTATCAGTGTTCCAATCCAGAATGCGTTTAATCCTTTCACCGTAGCGGATTACACTTCGCCCGGCGGTTCCAACCCTGCGTTCCCGAATACGAAGGCGAGCGCTGCACCTCCCGGGACCGGGTTTACCACGGGCGTCTTCTACAGCGCGCTGGAAGCAGGTCCGCAAACAGACAAAATCACGACGGGCAACTACCTGTTCACTGGGGGATTACGAGGGAACCTGGGGGAATTCGCTAACGCGTGGGACATATTCAAGACCTGGCAATGGGAGACGGGAATTCGCTATAACGCGGATGACCGGGTTGAGCAAATTGGCGGCGTCGTCAATAGCAACGCTTTACGCACCGCGTTGCTGGATACCAATCCGGCCACAGCCTTTAACCCGTTCGGTCTGAACCAGAACAACAAGGTCGTGAAGGATCGCGTTTACACGACCATTAGCCAGGTGGGCTCGGTCACGTTATTGACCGAAGACCTGACGCTGAATGGCGATCTGTTTAACCTGCCCGCCGGCCCGCTCTCGTTTGCTGCCGGCACTGTTCACCTAACCAACACGACGTCCGGGAACCCGGACGGGTTGAGCGCCTCGGGACAGGTCACGGGCGCGTCAGCCTTCGGCCCGATTCAAGGCAACCGGGACTCCTGGTCCGTCTATTGGGAATTACGCGTGCCGATTACTGGACCTACCTGGAACGTTCCCGGGGTTCACAGCCTGGAGTTTGATTATGCGGAGCGATTTGAAGATTACAGCGATGTCGGTACGACTGAGCGGCCAAAGTTTTCGGTTCGGTGGCAACCGTTAGGGGGTTCGCCTGCGCCGCTAACTCTGCGGGCTTCTTACATTGAAGCCTTTCATGCTCCAACCCTGAGCGATCTCTACAGCAGCCCTTTTCAGTTTTTTGCGCCCGTCTTAGATCCGGTGGTGAAAGGGCCACCCTATGCAACTCAGTTCGAACTTTCCGGCAATCCTAAGCTCCAGCCGGAATTCGCCTATGAGCATACCTTTGGTGGTGTCCTGACGCCGGCTTCGTGGTGGAATGGATTCCAAGGCCTAACCATTTCAGTGGACTATGGAAGATTGGATATCCGCGGCTTCCAAACCATATTGGACCCGCACTTCATCGTGGCTAACGAGTCAGCCTTCCCTGGGCTTGTTACACGGGATCCAAGCCAGGGCAATGTGATTACTCTCGTTCGGAGTCCCGAGCAAAACGTGGGCCGATTCATCGAATCGTACATCGATTATGAAGCGGTCGAGACGTTTGAAACAGCGCGTCTTGGTCACGGCGACTGGGGGAGATTTACCGCGACATTTAACGGCACCTATCTGGCGGATGTGCAGGTGCAACTGGCCCCCGGCACCCAATTATTAAATGCTGTCGGCAAATACGGTGGCGGTTTTATGGGCGCGGACGGTGGCGGCAACTTTACGCACAACCGCTGCTACGCGAGCCTGTTCTACGCCGGTGCAGCCGGATCATGGCTTCAGGGCATCGATGCCGGCGTCACCCTCCATTATATTGGTCAGTTTTGGGACAATAAGGATTTCACATTCTTCAACAATAAGCCGCGCAATCCGTCCGCTGCACCGGCGGATCAAATTCCAATCGGAACCTCAGACCGCAAAGTCAGGGAATGGACGACGGCTGACGTGATTTTTAACTACACGTTCAATCTGGCGTCACCCACGGCCCAGACCGCGGTCCCCGGCTATGCCAAGGATGGCGCGAAAACTGTGAAGATGAATGGTGAGAGCGACAAAAAGGTAATGCCGCTTACGACAGCGGAATACAGTCCCTGCGGCTGGAGAGCTTGGTTGACCAATACAACCATCACTTTAGGTATGAACAACGTTTTCGACTCCCCGCCGCCTTTTGTTGCAGCCGCGCCGACAAACGGCCTGGCCGGTCCGACACTAGGCGGCTTCGACGCGATCAGTATGAACGCCAAAGGAAGGTTCTGGTACGTCGCCCTAAAGAAGACGTTCTAATCGACTCGCAGTTCGCCGCGGCCATCATTTGGTGAGCCCGACTGGTTAGGCTGACCGCCGCTCAAATTTAAAACACGCCTCCGCAGTTTCGGTGGTGGCGCGAGCGATTTCTTCGAACGGGACATTCCGCGCGCGTGCAATTTCTCCGGCGACCAATCGCGTATGCGCCGGTTCCGCTCGTTTCCCGCGGAATGGAACGCGCGCTTTAGCTTTCCGACTTTAGCAGATCGGCGCCATCTACGGGCTTGCTCTCAGTGACCTTCTCCACGTTACGGAGGGCTTCCTGGTTGTCATCGCGCTCGGACTTGCCTCAAGATGCGACGTGTATGGAAGGCGCGCAATGCGCCATTGAGATCAGAGAATTTTATATTCGCACTAGCTGACAAATACGTTGCCAGTAACTTGGCTAACGTGTGCGTTGACGTTGGTGTTTGGTTTGGGCGTGGCGTCGCCACCTTTCACATCCTTACGAGAGCTTAGGTCTTTCATCCTAACCGATGGTGATTTAGTAGCCTTTTTGGTAGTTTTCATTCGATCCGAGTTGTTGCTCCTTACAAAGGCGAAAGTCAAGCCTAGAGGGAACTGGCCTTGCGGGACTCTAATCACCATACTCAAGGCCGACCAATAACAATCTAATGGTGTTGCCTTCTACATGGGCAACATCATCCGACTGCGACCGCGCCGAAGATGAGTCCGCTGATCAGACCAGAAGAAAGAGGCGTCGTGCTCTACTTCTTCGTCTTCGGGGCAGGCGTCGGATCGTTGCCTATGTAGCAACACGGTTCCTTCTCGATTTTACCGCTCGCCTTGCATCGGTACAACCCGTTCTTCAGTTTTACGCACATGGTGTCCTTCGGATCAGCCGCCAGAGCGAGGCTCGCAATGGTTAGCGCCGCAAATACAATCGCCCTTAGCATCTTCGTGAGATTCTACCCCGAATGCCGTCTGACTTCAACGCCGCCCATGGCCAAATTTCCCGATCAGGCAGCTCGCTCATGACAGCCGAATCACCGCCACCCATCGACTCATCCTCGGATTTTCCGGCTCTCCGGGGAAAGACACTTTGGGTGTCAGCCGGACTGCTGGGATTGTTCGTATTTGCCATGTTCGCTGACGTGCTGATCGCACCGGGGACGCGAGTTTTGGGCAGTCAACATTCGGACATGTTTTTTCAGTTTTTTTCGTGGCGCGAGTTCGGTTTCAACGAGCTTAAACACGGTCACCTCGCGCTCTGGAATCCGCACACCTTCAGCGGTGCGCCGTATTTCGGGGGCTTGCAGGGCGCTCTGCTTTATCCCACCAACCTGCTCTTGCTCGTTTTGCCTTTGCCCATGGCGATCAATTGGAGCATCGCCCTCAACGTCTGGTTGCTTGGTGTCTTCATGTATCTCTGGGCGGCCTATCGCGGACTTCGACCGAGCGCTTGTTTTTTGGCGGGAGGATTGATCATGTTCTGTGGCCCGCATTTTACTCATGTCTTCGCGGGACACATCGTTCACATGGCATCCATGACCTGGACGCCCCTGATCTTTCTCGCGATCGACCGGATCTTTGATCTGTCGCCGATCGATTCCGCATCGGTCAAGCAAGGCCAATCGATCGCTCTGGGGGGATGGTCGCTTACAGGAATGTTTGCCGTGGCCATGCAGATTTTTGCGGGGCATCCGCAGTATCTTTTCTACACCGGCGTCATCGCTCTGATATATTCGGCGCTGCATTTCGCACGCGCTTTCTTTTCCCCACCGGAACCACGCATACGCCGTCTGGCCACGGCCGCCTTGGCCTTGCTCGGCATCTACGCGGGAGGCGTGTTGCTTGCGGCGGTCCAATTCCTGACAGCCGTGCAGGCGTCGCACGAAACGGTTCGCAGTTTGCCGACTCCCTTCCACTTTGCCGCCATGTTCGGCTTTCCGCCGGAGAATCTTATCACTTTGATCAATCCATATTTTTTCGGCGACATGATCCACCAACCTTACTGGGGCCGATGTTATTTGTGGGAGATGTCGCTGTTCATCGGGCTCGCCGGATTGGTCCTCGCACTTTACGGAGCTATCTATGCCGGCAAAAAGGAACGCAGATTTTGCATCACTCTGGTCGCGCTGACATTTCTTCTCGCGCTCGGTGCGCACACGCCACTGTTCCGCGTGCTTTATGACTGGGCCCCTGGATTTGACAGATTCCGCAGCATTTCGAAATTCACGTTCCACTCGGCATTATTTTTCGTCATGCTCGCCGCGATCGGCTTCCACAGGATTGCCACCACGCGTCGAGTGGAAGGCCGGTTCCTGATCGGTGGGCTGGCCGGCGGCGCGCTTCTTTTGAGCGCCGCGACTTTTTGCCGCACACCAAACAGCCTGTGGCAGAACTGGATCAACCGGATGCAGTCGTCGCATGAGTTTTATCTCCTGTCGGAGACGGTCAATCATCCGCAGTTCGCCGATAATGCCCGGCTATTTGCCGCCCAGGCTCTCCTTGTCTCGGGTTTGATTGCGCTCGCTGTCACGGCGTTGTTGTTTTTGGTTTCACGCTGGCGACCCGCGCAAGGTTTGCTTTTCCTGGCGACCCTGTTGGAAGTCTCAATATTCGCCTGGCAGACCCGCGAAACGTTCGACAGCAGCGCGGTCGCGAATTCGGAGATACGCAAGTTCCTCGCGGCCGACCCGGGGGACTACCGCATCCTGAATCCGATGAATCCCAACGGAGCCATCTCGATCGGAGCGCTGGATTTGTGGGGCTATGATCAGGGCGTGGTGCGACGGTACGCAGAGTTCATGACGTGGACTCAAGGTGGGAATCCCGATCAGGCCACCCAATACGTGAACTTTGCCGGGATTGATCCGCTCTACGCCATGTTGCGCCTGCGCTACGCCTTCGCGACCGGGCCGACCGGCCTGCAGGTCGCCGAAATGGAAACGCCACCCCTGCCCCACTTCCAGCTCGTGCGCAATTACAGGGTCCTGCGAAGCCGTGACGCCATTTTCGCCGCCATGCACAACCAGAATTTCGACCCGCGCCGCGAGGTCATCCTCGAGCGCGAGCCGTTTCCCCGGCCATCTGGAAGCCTTCTGCCTAACGAAATCGATAAAATGATCCAAATCGTGCGTTCCACAACGGATGATTTCCTGATCGAAGCGAATTTGCCGCAGCCCATGATTCTGACCATGACGGATCCGTGGACCCCCGCATGGCGTGCCGTCGCCGCTTCCGGGAGCGCCCAAACCGCGTACGATTTGCAGCCGGCTAACTATATTTTGCGGGCCGTGCCCCTCGCGGCCGGACACCACCGTTTCCGAGTCGAATACGCGCCGCGGGCATTCCAGATTGGGAAGTGGGTGAGCCTCATTTCGCTCGTGTGTTACAGCGCGGCCGCATGTGCTTTGCTACGAGCACACCACCGCTGCCGACGGCGGGCGACACTGACCGCTGTCTAAGGCCGCGCGAAGTTCAATATTTTCTCGCGGCAGCTGCCGCGCAGTTTGCCCGAGATGCGCGTTCACCATATTGCTCGCCAGCAGGATGGCGTCCTGCTATCCACGGTTCATGAACAGAAATATCTTCTACATCATCGGCGTCATTGTCGTTATCATCGTCGTGCTCAAGGTGCTGCACTTGTTCTAGGGCAAGGCTCTTTCCCGGCGCGCACGAAACGAGGTTTTTTTTCGGCACCTCACGAACTGCTGCTGCGGCAGTCGAAGCGATCGCTTCGCTGCCGCAGTTTTGTTTTTAGGCACATGAGCTGCCTTTGCCTCAGCGGCCACTCGAGCCGAGCGGCAGAGTAAAATGAAACGTGCTGCCTTCTCCAGATTTCGATTCGGCCCAGATCCGGCCCGGATGTTCTTCCACCATCATTTTTGCGATATAGAGTCCAAGCCGTATGCCTCGACGATCCTGGCTGTTGATCTGTGAGAAGCGCTCGAAGATGGTCTTGATCTTCTCCGGAGCGATCCCCTCACCCGTGTCGCTCACTGACACCTGCACCTCTTTGCCCTCCGGGCCGCATTACGCAAATATGACCTTTGGTCGGTGTAAATTTAAGGGCGTTTCCGATCAGATTGGACAACACCTGCATGACGCGGCTCCGGTCGCACATGACATAACCGCAGATGTCTTCCGTCTTCGCGCTTAACTGTATTCCTTTGGCCGCAGCGTCCCCTTTGAAGTCCTTCGCTGAATCCCTGATAATTTCGCCGAGGTCATGCTCTTCGTAGTGGAGGGTTAATTTGCCGACCGCGATTCTTTCGAGGTCTAACAAATCCTGAATGAGCCGAAGCATTTCGCCGGCGCTTCGGTTGATGGACGAGGCGATCTCTTGCACATCCTGCGACTCCCCTGCCTCTTCCAACAGATTTTTATGCCGATAATTCTCCGCTCATCCAGCATATTGCAGGAGTTCCCGGGCGGCCGCGTCGACGGCCATCCTGCCCGAACTTAAACTCCGAGGCTTGGGACGGGGCGTCTGCCCTAACGAAAGGCCTACTGGTAAGGGGACCAGAAGGCCGTGTCCGCCACGTCGGAAAGCGCGGCTTTCGCATTGGCCGGAACCGAAGGCAGGCTGTCCACTGTTTGCGCGCCGTATCCGTTACCGAAGAGATCCGCGGCCGTCAGGTAAAGACTTGTATTTCTCTTCAGGTAATTGGTCCAATCGGTAATGGCCACAGGAGCGCCGCCCGTCTTGCTTGTCTCGAGCGCGTATTGATCCACGGCGGAGTCGATAAATCGAAGGTCATTGAGAATCTTGGCGGCCTGTGACCGTTTGCGTGCGCGCAGAAAACCGGGGACGGCGATGGCCGCCAAGAGAGCAATGATGGCCACCACGATCATAATCTCGACCAGAGTGAAAGCGCCATGAGACCGGTGGGCGTGCTTCATGGCCCTATTATGGAGCACCCCCGATGCCACAACCGGGCAAACTATCGCCCCTGAATCATCCGAGTACTCTCTCGGAGAAAGGCTTCCGTTAGACTAGCCGTTCGCGCGGATCACTACCGGTCGTTCCGCCCTCACGGCTAAGATTGGTTGCCTCGGATCGTGCGAATTCCGCGGCCCGCAGAAGGCCCACGGAGACGATGAAGGTAACAATCAAACCGAGCCCGAAGATTGCGATGACGTAGTCCATCAGTCTTTCTGCTTACCTGAAAGAACCGTCGTTAAAATGACAACGCGCACTCCAACCCAAAGGGACAGAATGCTCGGCACCCAAATTCCGACGTACAATCCGTAATCGCGATTGACGAGAAACCAGAGAGCCACGCTGGCGACGAAGCTGGCAACTGTGGCCGTGAGAAACGGGTAATCAATTTTGTTGAACATAATAATCTTATCCTATCAATTTTGGTGATTGCCGCGGTTTGGATAGCAATGAGGGCCGCGAGAAGATGTAATGGAACGTCGTTGCGTTGACAATGAATGGCTACACGCCGGCAACCCCGCCAAGTCCCTGCCCTCCACCGCCTCAGTGGAACCGGGATTCACTCGATGAACGAGTGCGTGCTCATCTGGCGACGCTGACGGGTGGGAATCCACCTCTCACGAAATGCCGATTATTTGGTGGTCACGTCTACCTGGGTGGCGTGCGCCATGCCGTTCACTTTAGTGTAGGTGATCTTCACCAATGCACCTTTTTTGACGTCACCATTCACCTTGGTGCTTGCGTCCCGCACGATATCGATGTTCTGCACGGCCGTATAGACTCTGATCAGCGCGGCACTTGACGAGATGACTTTGCCCGTGGCGAGATAAGTTTTGGCATCGGCCGCGGAAGCCGCACCGCCCAGGGCAAGGCTCGCTATTAAGGTAAGAACGAATGCTGTTTTCTTCATCCTTGGACTACAATGCCTGAAAGACGTCTGCACAAGTCCAATTGGCGATCTTCCGGACAATTTCTGCCGCGAATCGGACCAGACGTTCCCGCGCCCGGAATCCGCTTTCTAGGTCTTCAGCGCGGCGTCGACGTTGGGAACGATCCGAAAGACCTGATCGAGTCGCGAGCTCTCGAAGATGGGTCGTAAAATGTCCTGCATCCCGACCAGATAAAGTTTGCCGCCGTAGTGCTCCACAGTTTGCATCCCTTCCAGCAGCACGGCCAATCCGGAACTGTCGATATAAGTGACCTTTGACAGGTCGATCAAGAGCTTGGCCGGCCGCTCTTTGACGGCCGCTTGCAGTTCGAGCGCAACACCGGGCGAGAGATGCAAATCGATCTCCCCTTCGAAGGACAGAATTTTATGAGATGTGCTGGTGGCCATTGAATCGTCGCTTTCTAATCCTCTCAAGCCGTCGTTCCGCTCGACGGTACCACATCAACGAGCACGCCGTCCGGCTTCTTGCCGGCGAACTGAACGACCCTGAAGCCGAGATATGACGCGGGTAGCGGAAGTGATTCCGGCGGCGGCGCATCGGTCTGCACCGCCACGATTAACTCGTCCGATTGGAAGAGGCTTTTGCAAATACGCTGAACCCGCGGCGTTGACCCAAACTCAGCGGCGAACCGCGCCGCCGATTCGGTCGCGAGGGCGTGCCAGTAGCCGGGCTCAAAGACATGCCAATTGCGTTTTTCTAACTCGCGCTCAGCGTCGGAAAGGGAAAACCATTCGTTGAAAATCATGGCGGCGTGAAAGTGCTACCCGACACCTTTCTTCTGCCTGACGAGCATTTCAAGCGAAAGCGCCAAGAACAAGGCTGGGCGAATAATATTTGGGGCAATTCTTTATCGCCTTCGAGAATTTGGCGATGTAGTATTCCCCCTCTCATGGCGAACGGGCTTCAGTCGAGCAACGCGGTCGGGCTCCAGTCTCGCAAACAGGCTGCTTCATGGCCTACCCCCGCGCGAGGCGTCGGCGCGCCGCCCTCGTTCCCGCTGGCTCGGCGCAAAGTGGGGCGAGTCGACTTCACCGTGGCCGGTGTTCAAAAAGCAGGCACGACCGCATTGCATTACTTTCTCGCCAGGCATCCGCATATTGCCCTGCCCCGCGACCAGGCCCTTCATTTTTTCGACAAGGAAGAATATTTCGAGGAGGAGCCGGACTACGAAATTCTGCACCGTAATTTCGACCCCGGCTGGCGCTGGCGGATCGCTGGAGAAGTGACAGCCGACTACGTTTATTACCGGCCGGCGCTGGAGCGCATGGCGCGGTACAATCCGGCCATGAAACTGATTATTTCGCTGCGAAATCCGACCAGCCGCGCGTTTTCCCATTGGAATATGAGGCGGGCTAAAGGCCGCGAGCCACTTGAGTTTCTGGAAGCGATTCAGCGCGACCAGGAACAGATCGGTTCAGAGAAACTCCGCGGGAATGCGCACTTGGAGCGTGGGTTCTATGCCGGCCAAATCGAACGGGTCTTCGACCTTTTCCCGCGCCCACAGGTTCTCATTATTAAGTACGAAGATTTCCGCGCAAATCACGCCAGGACACTCGACGGCATTTTCGATTTTCTGGGCGTTCATCGGCTGCCCGGCCTGAAGAACAAGGAACAGAATGCCGGCCCGTATCAACGAAAGATCACAGCGGAAGAGCGGGAACATGTCTCCGCTATCTTCGAGGAGGACATCGGACGGCTCGAAGCCTTGCTCGGTTGGGATTGCTCAGACTGGAGATTTAATTCGGCCAGCCCTTAGACGTTGCTGCCGCTCCACTTCAACTTCTGGCGCACCACGCTGAAGAAGGAAACACCCGGCATCACGGCCAGGGGTAAAGTCTTCTCCGCTTTCCTTGTCGAGACGACCGCGTTCGCTTCGAGACGAATCGGATCGCGTCCGTCCACTGTGAGAAATACGGGGTAATCGTGCTCCATCGCCTCGACCTCGATCACCGCGTTATCGGCCACAATGAGCGAGCGATTGGTGAGCACATGAGGACAAATCGGTGTGATTACGAGCACCCCGGATTCGGGCGCGAGAATAGGTCCACCGGCCGACAATGAATAGGCAGTCGAACCGGTCGCGGTCGCGACAATTAAACCGTCGGCGTTGAATTCAGTCAGAACTTCCCCGTTGACCCGTGTCCGCAAACGGATCAGGCGCGATAACTCGCCGCGACTAAAAACCGCGTCGTTCAATCCAATGAGCCTCTTCACTTCGCGACCGGATATATTTATTCGAACGTCGAGCAGCGTTCTTTCGCTGAAGGTGATGCGTCCTTTGGCGATCGCTTCGACCGCGTCGCGGTACGCATTGGAACTGGAGCAGGTTAAAAAACCGAGCGAGCCAATGTTGATTCCAAAGATCGGTTTAATCGCATCGCCGAGTTGGCCCGCCACACTAAGAATGGTTCCGTCTCCCCCGAGCACGACGAGGAGGTCGGCCTGGCTCGCCACGTCCTTGATGCTGAGATCCGACTTTAGCCCGGCCAACGCGGCCGATTCTTTTTCGACGACGGTCGCGATCGAACAGCGGGCGAATTCCTGCGCCACCGCCTCGATTAACTTGGCTGCTCCGGGCTTACCCGTATGAGCGATCAGGCCGACTGTTTTCGGAGACATGCAAAAAATTCCTGGTTGCCTTCGGTGCCCTGAATGGCGGATGGCGTGATGTCTTCCACCACGTGCCCGAGTCGTTTCACGAAGTCGGATATCTTCGCCTTCGCTTTTTCGTGCAAGGCCGAGTCGCGCACCAGACCGCCGCGGCCGACGTCCGCGCGTTCGAGCTCAAACTGCGGCTTGATCAGTGCCAGAATCACACCGTCTGGAGTTATCAAGTCGAAGGCATTGGGCAAGATCAAAGTCAGGGAGATGAATGAAACGTCGATCACACACACATCGATCGATTGAGTAATATGCTCTCGCGACAGCGTGCGCGCATTTAGTTTTTCGAAAACGGTGACGCGCGGATCCATTCGGATTGTCCAGGCCAACTGATCGTGACCAACATCGACCGCATAAACCTGTTTGACGCCCCGCTGCAGGAGGCAGTCGGTAAAACCGCCGGTGGAAGCTCCGATATCCAAGGCGACCTTTCCCTCGACTTCGATCTTAAACCAGTCGAGCGCGCCTTCCAACTTTAACCCTCCACGTCCGACATACTTCGGCCTGGCCCGCACGCCGATCTCCTCGTCGGGTCCGACCAGCTCGGAGGGCTTGGCCGCTACGCGTGTGCCCACTTTGATCTCTCCCGCCATGATCGCGCGTTGCGCTTGCTCGCGACTGGGAAAGAGTCCGCGTGAGACAAGATGGGTGTCGAGTCGAGATTTTCGCGCCATCAGTTTCAGCCCGTCCCGGTCTCGAAAACTTCCTGGATGGAAAGGTCGATGGCTCTTACGGCGGCCGCGAGCTGTTCGCGCTCGATGCAAAATGGAGGCATTAGGACGATCACGTTCCGAATAGGACGCGTGAGAAGTGCGTGCCGACGAGCCACCATACAGACCTTGACCGCCAGATCTGAAGTCGAGGCCGCCGAATCGCCCTCCCTGAGCTCGATGCCCGCGATAAAGCCACATTGCCTGACGCCGGTGACGTTCGGGTTCTGGGCGAGTGGCGCCAGTTCGGACCGCATCTGCTGGATTTTAGGGCCCAGATGTTCCAAAACATGCTCTTGGTCGAAAACCTCGAGGCTTGCTTTGGCCGCGGCACAGCCGAGTGCATTGCCCGTATAGCTATGACCGTAGGCAAGCGCCCGTCCCTCGCTGACGGAACCGTCAAAACGGCAAAATATTTCTTCTGTTGTAAGCGTTATAGCTAGTGGAAGATACCCACCCGTCAACCCTTTACCTAACACGCATATGTCTGGAGTGACTGCTTCATGTTCCATTCCAAACATCCGGCCGGTCCGGCCAAACCCCGTCATCACCTCGTCCACGATCAGCAGCGTCCCAGTGCGGTCACACCAGTCGCGCACCGCCTTTAACGTCCCGGGCGGCCACAGTTTTATCCCAGCCGCCCCCTGGACCATCGGCTCAATGACGACCGCTGCCGTTTTCGCCACCTCTGTTGCTGACAAACGCTCCAGTGCCGCCAGGGTCGGCACCAGAACCGACGGAAAGTTCCAGCGACTCGGCCCAACCTGGAACATCGTAGCCGCCCCGAGGCTGGCCGCCCCTGCTGTGTCGCCGTGATATCCATTCTGAAAGGCGATGAACTGGACGCGTCGCGTGTCACGCAGCCGCCAGTACTGGTCGGCCAAGCGGAGGGCCGCCTCTATCCCGGTAGATCCGTCGTCCGAATAGAAAACCCGCGTCAGGGTATTCGAAGGGAAAAGGCCGACGACCGCGCGGGCCAGTTCGATGGCGGCCGGATGCGTGAACCCTAGGAAGGATGTATGCGCGACGTCCTCCAGCTGCCGGCGAATCGCCGCGTTGATATGGGGATGATTATGTCCGTGGACGTTGGTCCAGATGGAAGAATTGCCATCAATATATTCCCGCCCAGCACTGTCACGCAGGATGACGCCGCGGCCTCCCACGAGGATGAGTGGCTCGTGCTCCGGGCTGCACCACTCGCGATTGTTCGTAAACGGGTGCCAGAGAAATCTCTTATCCGCCTCGACCAGCTCTCTCGTGTTCCATTCACTCATCGGCATTGCGCCTGCGGATGATCTCTTCGATGGCCGCGACGTCTTCGAATGAGGCGCGCCGGCGACGATACTTGCGGTCGACAATGTCCCTCAAGGTCAACAAATCCTCCATGGGCGGCTCGTCGTAATAGGTCCAAGTCTCCTCGCCTGCCAGTTGGGCCTGCAAACGCCATTGACCGCCAAACTTGATCGCCCGGACCTCGCGCTTACGGCCTTTCGCATCTTTCTCTGTCCATATGTGTTGACTCCGCATCGGTTAAAAATCTTACATTAACAGGCTTGAAAGACGCCGCCAGACTCCTCGCTTACTTCGTCCTCACCCTTTTTCTGGGCGCGCTTCTCGCGCCCATCCTGTTCTGGACCGGCCAAACGCTCGCCGCTCATCACGTTCTTCCTTTCCTGGCCGGCTTCGATTTTGAAACATTCTTTCATCGAGCGCTGATGCTCGCCGGGGTGATATTGCTTTGGCCGCTTCTGCGCTCCATCCGCGTTCGCAGCCTCAAGGACCTGCACCTCGCACCGGATGAGAGCTGGGGGTCGCACCTGATCGGCGGCTTTCTTCTGGCGGCGGTTCCTCTGCTCTGCTGCGGGGCCGCCTTGATCGCGTTTCACGTTTATTCCATCCGGTTCACGATCAACCCCAAAGCGATCTTCGCTCTCCTGGGAGCCAGCGTCATTGTCCCACTCATCGAAGAGGCTCTATTCCGCGGGCTGATTCTCGGAATCCTGCTCCGCAGCGGGCGCACCTATCTGGCCCTGTTCGTGACGTCGGCTTTCTTTTCCATCCTCCATTTCCTGAAGGCGCCCGAACGAACTTCGACCGTGGTGACTTGGACATCCGGTTTTAATTCCATCGCACATTCGTTCGCTCAATTCTCCGATCTCCTTCTGGTCGCGGCGGCCTTTACCACTTTGTTCCTGATTGGATGGGTCTTGGCTGACACGAGAATGCGCACCCAGGCGCTTTGGTTACCCATTGGCCTTCATGCCGGCTGGATTTTTGGCAACGGTATTTTCAATCGTGTGGCTCATCGCCAGGTTCTGGCCCTCCCGTGGGTTGGAAAAAACTTGCTCGTCGGCCTCGTCCCATTGGGAGTTTGTTTCATCACATGGTTCCTGGTTGTGCTGTGGCTCAGGTGCCGCCAAAACCGCAGGAGTTGATTCATGTTGCGCGCGCTCGCCTCGCTCTTTTATCCGCCTTTCTGCACGATTTGCTCGGTCAGCGTGGGCTCGAATGAATATCTCTGCGAAAGTTGCGACGCCAAAGCTGCGCGGATCGTCGCACCCTTCTGCCAGACGTGCTCGGAACCATTTTCCGGTGCCATCACAGGCCCATTTGCCTGCGCGAACTGCGCTCATCGCACGCTCCATTTCGAAGCGGCCGTGGCCGCCTATCGCAGCCGCGGGATCGTGCGCCGCGTGGTGCACGATTTCAAATACGGGCATCAGGGTTATCTGCGACACCTCGTTGGGCGCTGGCTCGATGTCGCCTTCGATGACGACCGGCTGCGCGGACGGTCCTTTGACGTGCTTGTGCCGGTCCCGCTTCATCCGGCCCGGCAACGCGAACGGGGCTTCAATCAGGCAATAGCTCTGGCCGAACTGGTCAGTGCGAAGCGTGGCATCCCTTGTAAAACGCTCCTCGAGCGCGTCCGCTATACCACCACACAAACGGCCTTTGACCGGGCTGAGCGTATGGAAAATTTACATGATGCCTTTCGTTTACGAAAAAAGATGAACGTGCGAGAGTTAAGCGTGTTGTTGATTGATGATGTCTTAACCACCGGCGCCACCTTGAGTGAATGTGCGCGCGTGTTAAAAAATGAGGGGGCGTCCACCGTCTATGCCGCCACGGCGGCGCGGGCCTGATTTTCTATGGCGATTTTCAAAAAACCGATTCTCAAGACTCAGGATCGCAAGAAGCGCGATATCCCGCAGGGCCTCTTTCAGAAATGCGATGGCTGCGGGGAAGTTGTGCATGAACTCGAGCTCGTACAGAACCAGCGCGTCTGTCCGCGATGCGATCATCATTTCCAGCAAACGGCTAAGGAGCGCATCGAAATGCTGGTCGACCCAGACTCGTTCGTCGAGATGGACGCTGATTTAAGATCGATCGATACCTTGCGCTTTCAAGGCATGGCCACCTACAAGGATCGGCTCAAGAAATATCAGGAAAGCACCGGTCTGATCGACGCCGTGCTGACCGGCTACGCCATGATCAACGGATACAAGGTGGCCCTGGCCGTGATGGATTTCAGTTTTCTCGCGGCGACCATGGGATCCGTGGTGGGCGAACGAATCACGCGCGCGATCGAATATGGCACGGCCGAGCGCTCGGCCGTCATCATTATCGCCGCTTCCGGTGGTGCCAGAATGTACGAGGGCATGCTCAGCCTCATGCAGATGGCCAAGACGAGCGGTGCGCTCGCCCGTCACGCGGCCGAACGGCTTCCTTTTCTTTCCGTCCTAACGAATCCTACCACCGCGGGAGTCATGGCCAGCTTTGCGTCGCTTGGCGACGTCATCATCGCCGAACCGAAGAGCATGATTGGTTTTGCCGGACCGCGCGTGATCAAGGAGACGACGCATCAGGATTTGCCGGAAGGCTTCCAGACGGCCGAATTTCTCGAGGAACACGGCCTGGTCGATATGATCGTGCATCGCAAGAAGATGCGTGAGCAGCTCAGCCAGTTACTCGGCTATCTTTCGGTCGCGCCGTGAGCGTCGGAGGGGCCGCTGCGCCGTCACCCTTCCCCGCCTACGACCAGGCTATCTCCTGGCTTTACAGCCTTCAACGTTTCGGAATTAAACTCGGTCTCGAGAATGCGCAGCGTCTGCTGATAGAACTGGACGTCGACCTGCGCGGGATCCGGGTTGTGCACGTGGCTGGAACGAATGGCAAAGGCTCAGTCTGCGCCATGATCGATTCGATCTGTCGCGCGGCGGGGCACAGGACCGGCCTGTTTACGTCCCCGCACCTTGTCAGCTTTCGTGAGCGGATCCGCGTGAACGGCGAAATGATTTCGCAACACGGAGTCGTGGACGGACTGGCCCGGTTGCGCACGATGGTGGCGGATTGGGAGCCGCATCCCACTTTCTTTGAACTCGCCACCGCGCTGGCCTTGCAACACTTCGCGGAAGCGCACTGCGCGGTGATCATTCTCGAAACCGGAATGGGCGGGCGACTCGACGCAACGAACGCTGTGCCGTCGAACGTATCGATCATTACTCCCATCGGTTTGGATCATCAAAGTTGGTTAGGCCAGACCGTGCGCGAAATCGCGGCGGAAAAAGCCGGAATTATCAAACCGAATATGCCGGTCGTTTCCTCGCGGCAGGTGCCGGAGGTGGAGGATGTGATCCGCACTCGCGCCGCCGAGTGCAATGCCCCTCTCTCTTTCGTCAGCGAACCGTACACAGCCTCACCGATCGCGCTGCGGGGCGAACATCAGAAAGAGAATGCGGCGGCGGCCATCGCGGCCGTCCGCGCAGCGGGAATCGCGGTGACTGAATTGGATATCAGTCGCGGACTATCTTCGGCGGAATGGCCGGCGCGGTTTCAGCGCTGGGATGAGCGAACCATCATCGATGGCGCGCACAACCCGGCCGCGGCCAGCGTTCTCGCGCAAACGTGGCGCGAGATGTTTGCCGATCAGCGGGCCACCCTCATCCTGGCCATTCTTTCGGACAAAGATGCACGCGCCATTTGCCATGCGCTCGCTCCAATCAGCGAGTTTGTCTTCCTCCCGAAAATCCGCAGCGAACGCGCCCTTCCACCGGATGATCTCGCGCAAACGCTCTCCCACATGACTCCACCACTCCATTACTCCATCACTCCATCAGTTGCAGAAGCCTTGGAAAAAGCGCGTGCAGGTTCAGCCCCTATTCTTATCACCGGCTCCCTCCACTTCGCGGGCGAAGCGCTCGCCTGCCTGCGCGGCGAGCCCGCCTCCTTCGAAGAGTGCGCGCAATAGGTAGGGGCGGTTCACCGAACCGCCCGGTGGATCGCAACCTCCCGGCGCGATGTTAAACAGGGCGGCTCCGCCGCCCCTATTTGGCAACACGCTCGGAGAGAGCGTTCCACCTATTTTTCGATCCGCGGAAACAATGGCACTGGCTTGCCAACTACGTGTCCGTCCGGCAAACCACCCCACTTCGCATCCTCGAGTTGGAAGCGCTCGTCTCTTCCATCCAACTCCATTTTCCATTGCAACTGATCCAAGATTCCATGCGCCGCTCTCGGCACGACCGGCGCCAGGAGAATAGCGATGATGCGCACCGCCTCGGCCAGGTGATAAAGAACTGCATCCAAGTCATCGCGCTTTGCTTCATCCTTCGCCAGTTTCCACGGAGCATAGTCCTCTACCGCCTTGTTATAGGCGATGGCGAAGCCGACGATCGATTCGATAGCCGCCTGAATTTGCGAAGTCGCCATCTGCTCGGAATAGCGGGCGACGACCTCACCCGCGCGAACGCGCAGGGCCTCGGTGTCTCGGAACTGCGGTGCAGAATCTTTCAGAATGCCATCGCGATACTTCCAGGCCATGCTCAGCGTCCGGTTGAGCAGATTGCCAAGGCTGTTCGCGAGATCGCTGTTATAACGGCCGATCAATCGCTCCTCTGAAAAATCTGCGTCCTTTCCGGTCGCGATATCGGTCATCAAATAATAGCGCACCGCTTCCGCTCCATACTTGTCGGCCAGCGCATTTGGATCGATCACGTTGCCTTCACTCTTGCTGATCTTCGCTCCCGAAATGTTCCACCATCCATGCACGAGCAACTGAGGCATCTCGGCGTCGCTAAAACCGATGGCGTGCAGCATGATCAGCCAGTAAATGCCATGCGCCGGGATTAGGATATCCTTGCCGATCACCTGGAGCGCAGGCCAGCGATCGCGAAACTCGGGCGACTGACTCTCGAACGTTTTACCCGCCGGATCGTACCCGGCAAAGCTGATGTAATTGGTCAACGCATCGAACCAGACATAGGTCACGAATTGCGGGTCGAAGGGCAACTCGATCCCCCAGTCGAGCCGGGCTTTGGGGCGAGAGATGCAAAGATCACCGCTCAGCTTCTCCACCGCGTTGCGTAACTCTGTTTGCCGATAATCGGGAATGACTGCATCCGCACGCTTCGTTAGGTAGGCCAGCAGCCACTCTTTGTGCTGGTTTAGTTTGAAGTAATAGTTCTCTTCCTCGCGAAACTCTACCTGGCCCCATTCCGACCCGAACTCGCCGTCGGCGCCGCGCTCTTTATCGGTCAGGAACTGCTCCTGCCGAATGGAGTAAAATCCAGCCTGTTTGTCTTTGTAGATCTGGCCCTCATCAAAAAGACGCTGCAACATTCCGCGCACGACTCGCTTGTGACGTTCATCGACGGTCTCCGCCCATTCGTCGTACTGCACATCGAGTTTTTTCCAAAGGTCGATGAACTTCTGCGTCACGCCTCGAACAAACTCAGCTGGCGCCACGCCCTCGCGCGCGGCCGACTGCTGGACTTTCTGCCCGTGCTGATCGACTCCCGTAAGAAAGGAGACCTTGTCCCCTCTCAAGCGGTGATAACGCGCCAGCACGTCCGCCAAGACTTTCTCGTAGGCGTGACCGATATGCGGCGCCGAGTTTGTGTAGTCGATCGCAGTGGTGATGGAAAACGTGCGCGCCATTGAGCGAACAAACTGCCGGACACCAGGGAAGTTAGCAACCGTCCGTTACAACAGGTAGGGGCGACTGACCCCAATCGCCTGGCGATCCTCTCACCGATCCCGCTGCGCGACCGGCGGAACAATCGCCTCGGCGCCGCCGAACTCGTACGAGAAAAGAACGAAAGTCGCCACCGTCGGAGAATCGTTGGTGCAACCAAACAAAGGAGCGAAACTCACTCGGGTCTGGCGGGTCGGCTTCCATCCAAACGTCGGACCAATAATGAGTTCATTGGCACGTCCAGCCGGTGACTGGCCAGTGCTGTGGGTGTATCTCATCTCTGCCCCAAGTTCGAATTCGCCCTTCATCAACCCGTAGCTGGCGGACTGGCTGATTTCAAAAACACGACCCGAGTCGTGGGTCACGTCCTGTTGCATTGAGACATTCAGGCCGTATCCGACGCGATTATCGGCAAAGGCCTGTCCACAGAGAAGTCGCAGAGCAACGGCATCGGGCTGTTCCCGCAGTTTCGCCTGGCGCCGGCCCGACTGAGGTCGTGCCGACCGCGCGGACCTACCCAGGCCGAAGAGATACTCCACCGAGATGGCAGGGTTCAGAGGGATTCTATTCCAGTTCGCGATCGCATACCGAGCTTCTACGGTCGCGCTGGTTTCGTTGGCATCGCTTCCCACGAAGCCGAGCTCATTTGCAAAACCCAACTCGAAACGGTGCAGCAGCCCGACGTCGATCTCCTGGGTCAAATCGTGCAGCGATTTGCCATGCCGACGAAAATCGCCTTCCCAATTCAACCCAACAAACGCTTCGTACGGTGAAAGAACATAAACGCTCGTGGTGGAGGATGCACGGGCGCGCTCGGCCCAGGCGGGCTGCCCGTATTCGCCCATCTCGGTAAATTGATCGTGCTCCGATTCGTCCGATTCCGCGTTTACCACAACGTCTCTTTCCCTCGATTCATCCTCCGCCAGAGCGCACGCGTCATGAATGAGGAGACAGCAGATGTACACTGCGCAACGAGGTTTTCGGGTGAGCACGCGACGGACTTTGCCGAAGCGCTCCGCGCCCGTCAACGCCCAAGGTGAAGCGACCTCTCCGAGTGTGTTGCTAAGACTCACACGGTGAAGCCATGTATGAGCGCCGGATGGCGCTTGAATTTTAACATCGCGCTCGGAGATCGCGATCCGCCCGCAGTTTCCCTTCGTTCATCCTTCGAGGACGACGCAGGCCACAGCATGGTTCTCCGTGTGGCTCAATGTAATCAGCGCGGATTTAACGCCACGGCTTTGCGCGAGCGCTTCCGCCTGTCCGGACAGGAGCAGATACGGTTCGGCGCTCGGCTTTTTGCGCACATCGATATCGCGCCAGCCCATGGCTTTGCCGATCCCGGTCCCAAATGCTTTCGACACGGCTTCCTTGGCGGCGAACCGTGCCGCTAAATGGCGCGCCGGAAATTTCATGGAAGTGGAGTATTCGATTTCTCCTTGCGTAAAAACACGATGGAGGAAGCGATCGCCGAACCGATCGAGCGAATGCTGGATGCGCGCGCACTCCACCAGATCCACTCCAATGCCAAGCACACTCATCCCTTGTAGCCTTTCATCGCGGCCAGCATCTGGTGCACGGCCGACTGCAATCCTATGAAAACCGCGCGCGCCATGATGGCGTGGCCGATGTTGAGTTCCGTCAGATGCGGAATTTGCTGAACCAGCGCGATGTTTGCGTAATTGATCCCGTGGCCCGCATTGACCTGCATCTTCAATTCGGACGCGCAGCGCGCGGCCTGCTGCAGGTTACTCAATTCCTGTTTCTCAATCTTTTCCGCGAACGAATTGGCCAGCCTTCCCGTGTGAAGTTCCACCATGTCGGCGCCGAGTTCACCGGCCGCGTCGATTTGCTCCAGTTTCGGGTCAACGAAGAGACTGATGCGAATCCCGGCCGAGTGCAGCCGGTCCATTGTAGGCTCCAACTCCTTACGCTTCGCCACCACATCGAGCCCGCCTTCCGTCGTGATCTCTTCACGTTTCTCCGGGACGAGGCAGACTTCGTCCGGTAGAATTTGCAGCGCGACGTCCACGATCTCGGGGGTGTTCCCCATTTCCAAATTTAACTTCGTGATTACATTCTCACGCAACCGCGCGATATCCCGATCCTGCATGTGGCGGCGGTCGCTCCGCAGATGGGCCACAATTCCGAGAGCGCCCGCCCGTTCGCAAATCGAAGCGGCCGCAATGATGTCCGGCTCGGCATTTTTCGAGTCCGGCATGGTCGCGTAACGCGCCTGCCGGAGCGTGGCGACGTGATCAATGTTTACGCCTAAACGCAGGTCGCTCATGTCCGCGTCAATAGGAGCCAGAGCGCCGCACAGAGCAAGGCCGAATGCCAGTGAACCGCTTCCCTGACTCCCGAATCACTCGATCGAGAACTCGACGCGCTCTTCTTCATCGCGCGCGACGAGTTTGTTTCGCTCAATGATTCGGGTGCATGTGTTCCATCGCAGCAGGGCGTCGTCGTTGCCGGGCGGGCGCATCTTCTCCGCCTTTTCGAAGCAGTTCATGGCCTCCTGTAACAGATCGTAGGCTTGGAATCGGCAGTCGGGCGTGTTCTGGGTGAGCTTGGTCTTGGCCCGACGCTCGGCGAAAATTCCACCGTAGTAGATTCGATCGTATTCGCCTTTGATCCGCCCGAGCAGTTCCTTAGCCTGTGTATCGCTGACTCCGTAGCCCTTGGTGAAACGGTCGGTTACGGCCAGGAGAAGTGTAATGATCGCTTCCTGATTTTCCGGGTCCGTTTTCAAGATGTCGAGGCAGATGCTTTCCGCCTCGGCCGGCTCATTCAACAGCCGGTAGCGCATGGCTTTTTCCAGCGCCGCGGGAATCGCTTCACGGGAAAGTGGCTTTAGTTCAGACATGTCGCGTTCGTTCCAGTGTTGAAGAGTTAAACCGTTGCAGCGGCCAGAAGCAACACGCATGGCTGCGCGCTTTTGCCGTAACGCTTCATCGCCTTAACCCCTTAACGGTTTACGATCCTCCTCAGAGCCTTCCAAATCCAGCCGAGCGGATCATAAAACTCGTCCACCACTCTCTCTTTCAGCGGAATGATTGCGTTATCCGTGATCTCGATGTTCTCGGGACAAACCTTTGTGCAACACTTCGTGATGTTACAATAGCCAATGCCGTGCGCATTGCGCAGCTCCGCGATGCGGTCTTCCGTGTCCAGCGGATGCATCTCCAGGGCTGCCGTGTAGATGAGAAAACGCGGTCCGATAAACCGATCGTGCATATGATGATCTCGCAAGACGTGACAAACATCCTGGCAGAGAAAACACTCGATACACTTTCGAAACTCCTGCACCCGATCAATATCCTGCTGCTGCATGCGCCAGGTTCCGTCCGGCGCGTCCGGTGGTCTTGGCTTGAATCTCTTGATCCTTTTCTTCACCTCAAAATTCCAGGAAACGTCGGTGATCAGATCCTTCAGAAGCGGGAATGCCTTCATTGGTTCCACCGTCACCGGTTTGTCCAACGGCAGATCGCTCATCCGGGTCATGCACATCAGCTTCGGCATCCCGTTGATTTCGGCTGAACACGACCCACACTTCCCCGCCTTGCAGTTCCAGCGGCACGCCAGATCGCCGGCTTGCGTGGCTTGAATGTCATGCACAGCATCAAGCACCACCATGCCTTCGGAACATTCGGTCGAGTAGCTGCGAAACTCACCCCCGCTCGCATCGCCGCGCCAGATTTTAAAGGTCGCCCTCGCCATAAGCGTGTTCAGCTGCCACGTGCCACAATTGTCATCCCGAGCGAATGCGAGGGACCTCCCAAGTGCCGACGGAGCACACAAACCATCATTCGAGTACGCCATCTAAATGGGCGAGATCCTTCACTGTCTTCGCAGCTCAAGGTGACAAACCCTCGGTGGTTCACCCTCATTTCATCTCCTCGATCACTTCCTTCAAATACCCCGGCATCTCGGGGAGCGGCTCCAGCCGGATCTGCATGGAGCCGTCAGGCCCTCGCGAGATCATCGTGTTGACCTTGGAAAACTTCTCGTCTTTGTCCGGATAGTCGTCGCGGAACTGCGCCCCCCGGCTCTCCTTCCGCTCCAGCGCGGCGTGTGTGATCGCTTCCGAAACGATGAGCAAATGCTTCAGATCAATCGCGGTGTGCCAACCTGGATTAAATTCGCGATGCCCGATGACACCGGCTCGCTGCGCCCGCTCTTCCAATTTCTTTAGCTGTTCGAGCGCCGACTTCATCTCGGATTCAGTTCGCACAATGCCGACATTGTGCTGCATCATTTCCTGTAGATCCTTCTGAACTTGATACGGATTCTCGCCCGCATTGCGCTCGAAGGGCGCCACGGCCTCCCGCGCCGCGTCATCCACCCTTGTCTGGTCCAATCTCCCTAACGAGTTATCTTTGGCGAACTTTGCCGCGTGTTCGCCGGCGCGTTTCCCGAAGACGACGATGTCCGAGAGGGAATTGCCCCCCAGCCGATTGGCCCCGTTAATTCCGGCGGCACATTCCCCCGCGGCAAATAATCCAGGCACGCGTGACATCTGCGTATCCGGGTCTACATGGATTCCGCCCATCGCATAATGCGTGGTTGGTCCCACTTCCATCGGTTGCTCCGTGATATCGATGTCGGCCAGCTGCTTGAACTGGTGGTACATGCTCGGCAATTTCCTTTTGATGTGTTCGGCCGCGTTGGGGAGTTTTTGCTTGATCCACGCAATGTCGAGATAGACCCCGCCGTGCGGTGATCCCCTGCCCTCTTTGATCTCGCGCACGATGCAACGAGCCACGTGATCGCGGGTCAGGAGTTCCGGCGGGCGCCGTGCATTTTTATCACCCTGGCAATACCGCCAGCCTTCTTCTTCGTTGTCGGCAGTTTGCGTTTTGTAGTTGTCCGGAATTTCATCAAACATGAAACGACGCCCCTCCTTGTTTGTCAGAATGCCCCCTTCACCGCGCACGCCTTCGGTCACGAGAATGCCGCAAACGCTGGGAGGCCAAACCATGCCGGTGGGATGAAATTGCACAAACTCCATGTCGATCAATTCCGCACCCGCTTCGTAGGCCAAGGCCAGACCGTCGCCGGTCGATTCCCAGCTGTTGCTCGTAATCTTGTACGCGCGCCCGATCCCCCCGGTCGCGAGGACGATCGCTTTGGCGCGAAAAATCTTGAAGCGGCCGCGCTCGCGTTCATAGCCAAACGCTCCGACGACCTGCTCACCATCCTTCAGGATTGCCAGGATGGTATGCTCCATATGCACGTCGATGCCCTGATGAATACCGTGATCCTGCAGCGTTCGGATCATCTCCAGACCGGTGCGATCGCCCACGTGCGCCAGCCGCGGATATCGGTGGCCTCCGAAATTTCTTTGCAGAATGCGCCCGTCTTTCGTCCGATCAAACACCGCGCCCCAGGCTTCCAGTTCCCGCACGCGGTCGGGCGCCTCTTTGGCGTGCAACTCGGCCATGCGCCATTGATTTACATATTGGCCGCCGCGCATGGTGTCGGCGAAATGGACGCGCCAGTTGTCGCGATCGTCCACATTGCCGAGGGCCGCGGCGATGCCGCCTTCCGCCATGACGGTATGCGCCTTGCCGAGGAGAGATTTGCAGATCAGGCCAACTGAAACACCGGCGGTGGACGCTTCAATGGCCGCGCGCAAACCTGCACCCCCCGCGCCGATGACCAGGACATCGTAATCTTGTGTTTGGTAATCGGGCATGAAATCGTTTAACCGTTAAAGAGTTGAAGGGGTAAAGCAGCTGCAGTCTCGAACGCTGTAACGCTTCATCGGTTCAACGGCTATACGATTCTCCAGTCATGCCAAACCCCCGTGGCACAAAGGCGCACATAAACATCGGAGAATCCGACCCAGAAAAGACTCATCCACGCCCACAACATGTGGCGGCGATTCAGGCAGCTGACACAGGCGTAACTTTGGTAGCAGGCGGGTGATTTTGAAAATTGATCGAGAAACCCGCCGACCAAATGCCGAAGGGAATGGCAGCCGAAAGTGTAGCCGCCGAGCAGCACGACGTTCATGGCCAGAACAAGCGTTCCCACGCCCACGCCTAACGAGCTCGCGCCGTCGGCTGGGTTGTAAAACCACAGGGCCTTCCAAACGTCGTAGGCGAGAATGAGAATGAAACCCAGTGCCACATAGAGAAAGTAACGGTGCACGTTCTGCATGATGAGCGGGAAGGATCGTTCGCCCAGATAGGTCTGGCGCGGCTCACCCACGGTGCAGCCCGGCGGGTCCGCCCAGAAGGCCTTGTAATAAGCGCCTCTATAATAGTAACAGGTCAGCCGAAACCCGCCGGGCGCCCATAGAATGAGAAGTGCCGGGGAAAAGAACAGCCAAGCCGGCCACCACCCCGGCTTGGGCCCGAACCACGCGTGGGGCGAGGGACCAAATAGTTCGGGCGAATAGAACGGCGACACGTAATTACCAAAGTAATAATGCGCTCCCTGGAAGGCGGCCCAGGTCGAGTAAACAATGAAGATGGAAAAGCCCAGAAACACCACGAGGGACTGAGCCCACCAGGCATCGGGTCGCGCCGTTTCCCCAAAAGAACGTCGCGGCAGGGCCTCCGCACTTGTGGCGTTCATTTCCCGTCCTCTTTCTGCACGGGAAACCCACACCTCGTCCACGCCTCCCAGCTTCCCGGGACGTTCCACAGGTTCTCGAATCCGCTCCGCTTCAAAATGCTGGACGCAATGCTGGCGCGGTAACCACTCGCGCAATAAACTGCCGTCGGCATTTTCGGATCCAACCCGTGATCCGCCCCATGACGTAACTCCGGCAGGAAAACGTGATGCGCGCCCGGCACATGCCCCTTCTTCCACTCTCGCGGCGAACGCACATCCACGATCTGCAGGGTCGATGCTTTCTCATTGAGTTCATGCACCGTCATCTGCCCGATCTCCTCATTCGAAAATCCGGCAGCGTCCCACGCTCTCATGCCCCCCACTAAATAGCCGGCAAACTGGGTGTAACCAGTCCGGATAAAAAAGCGAAGCATCTCCTCCAGGTGCTCTTCGCTTTCCAAAACGAGCAGGATCGGTTGCGCCGGATCGAGCATCCAGCCCGCCCAAATAGAGAGTATGGGCGAGCCGCCAAGGTTGAGGGCACCAGCGATGTGACCGCCGCCGAAGGCCAGCATCGTTCGCGTGTCGACCAGCGCTCCCGCCTTCTTCTCGATCGCCTCTGCAAACGCGTTGGGTGGTAAACCCGGAACGCGCGGCAGGTTGCCCAGAATCTCGGGGCCTTTCGCGTTGATCTTCTTCATCAACGGATAATACGTGGGCATCGGTGGCGCCGTGGCCATCGCATGATCGGTGAAGCTTTTTACATCCGTGAATTGAAGGAACTGATTAAACTTCCTCTCGTAACCGATCGTACTGCTCAGCCGATCACCGATGTCCGCTCCGCACGGCGAACCAGCCCCGTGGTTAGGATAAATCATGACGTGATCCGGCAATTTGAGATAGAAATCGCGCAGGGTGTGAAATTGCTGCTCGGCCAAATCCTGCGTGTGCTCGGCCCCGAGCAAATCCGGCCGGCCTGCCGAGGAGACGAATAATGAATCTCCCGTGAGCACGCCCCAAGGCATCTCCGGATGATCGCTCTCGGCCATCAGATACGACAAATGTTCGGGCGTGTGCCCGGGCGTGTGTTTCGCCGTAATTACGAGATCGCCGAAAGTAAAATGGTCCCCCTCTTCGACTTTCTCGTGGGCGAACTCATACGATGCGCCGCCTTCATGACTTACATAAATTTTGGCCGAATCGACTCGCGCACAGAGCTCGCGCGAACCGCTGACCAGGTCGGCGTGAATGTGTGTTTCGAAAATGTGCGTGATCGAAACCTTCTCTTCACGCGCCATCTCGACGTACACTTCCACATCGGGCCGCGGATCGAAAACTGCCGCCACGCCTTCGTCATCATCGCCGATCAGATAAGAAAGTTCCGCGATGCCCGCGGTCTGAATCGTTTTGAAAACGAGCGACATGCAGGAGAGTTAACGCGAACGTATCCTGAAGTTCAACCTCGTTGAGCTACATTATCTAAAGAGGAGGCCACAGATTGACACGGATTCTCCCGGATTAAAAACGGACCTCTTATCTGTGTTTAATCGGTGTTCATCTGTGGCTTAAATTTGTCTTAGGCCACTTCCACCTCAATCGGCAGAATACGACTGATCATATACGTGCCGCGATTCGGATCGTGCTCGGTCGGTTGACCTCGGCCGTCCTTGTCCGTGGCCCGGGCCGTTAAAACGTGCCGGCCCGGCTGCGCTGGCGTCGTCCAGTCCAACTCCCATCTGCGCCACGCATTCGGTTTGGCCTCGTCAATCAGCCTGGCCAGTTTCCATTCCGCGCCATCAACGTTCACTTCCACCTTCGCCACATCTGCACCCCAGGCCGCGCCAAAGATGCGAATCCTCGTCGCGGTCTTCAGGACCGCACCCGTCGGCGGATAAGCGATCTCCGCTTTCACCTGCATGCTTGAAAGCGATGTCAGTTTGGCCAACCCGTCGGTCTCCGCCCAATAGGCATAGTCCAGTGTTTGGTAATAACCGTTGTAAGGCGTATCCGTCACAACGATCCGCTGTAACCATTTGACCGACGCCATCGCATACCATCCCGGCACGATGGCGCGCAGCGGAAAGCCGTGCTCCGGATGCAGCTCTTCGCCATTCATCCGGTGCACAAGCAACACGTCGCTGCATGCTTTCGAAAGCGGAATGCTGCGCGCAAAGCGGACATCGCCCTGCGGGCCTTTCGATTCCGCGAGAGGACCCGCGTCCGCTCCCTCCAAAATCACTTCAAGCGCGTTCGCCTTTACTCCAGCGCGCTCGAGCAGCAGCGACAACGGAACGCCTGTCCACTCGGCATTGCCCACTGCGCCCAGTTCCCATTGAACTCCTTTGACTTTCGGCTCGAGAAAAATGCGATTGTTCCCGGCGCACTCCAGCGTGACCGGAATCGTGCGCGACTCCAGCGCGATCAACTCCTCGTAGGTGATCTCAAATGCGTTTTCCACTTCGCCTTCCAGACGCAGGCGCCATTTTGACCGATCGATGTTTGGGACCGGGAAATGGGTTCGGACGTAAAACGATTCGGTTGGCGTAATAAAACCGTCCAGAGTCGAGAACGGCATTTCGAGATTCGGCGGATCTTCGCTGCGCACAATCTTTTCAGCCCGCATTGGTTGGTCTTTCATGGGTGGTAAGGGACAGCTTGTTCCGGCTTTCCCCAGGCTTCGTATAGTTTCACGATACGCTCGCGCCCTTCAACGACGCGGTGATCATTTTCGCCCCAGGCCGATTTCATTGCGCTGTAGCCGCTGGTCAACAGAGGTTCCGCCTCCGCGAAACGCTTTTGCGCCGCCAAACATTCACCGAGCGCGCTCGCCGTATACGGGATCATGAAGTCGTCCGCCGGCAGATTCTTCTTTCGGATCGTGAGCGCTTCCCGCAAATACTTCTCTCCTTCAGCCGCCTTGCCCTCCCGTGTTAACGTCAGGCCCAGACCACCGGTCGCCCCTAGCGTCACGGGATGCTCCCGTGAAAAATATTTGGGCAGAGTCTCCAGCGCCTTGCGAAATTCAATTTCGGAGCGCGCATAATCACCTTCCGCGCAGTAGAGTCTTCCGAGACTCGATTGGACAGTCGGAACGCTCGAATTATTATCGCCGAGGACCTCGCGATAGACCGCTTCGCTTTCTCGCAAAGAGCGTTCCGCTTCTGCATAGAGACCTTTGGTTGTAAGAAGATCGCCCAAATAACCCGCCGCCTGGGCCAGGTAGATCCGGTAACGCGATTCGGTCGTCCGTCCGATTTCGATGCTGCGCCGGTACAACACTTCCGCTCCGTCCCGGTCGCCCAGCGTTTGACGCGCGAAGCCGAGCGAAGTGAGCGTGGCCAGATAATAACCGTGCTTTTCTCCGAGAAATTCTTTGATCTGTGCGCTCGCTTCCTGAAGGAATGGCTCGCCTGCCTTCGCGTCATTCTTGCCGACCAGAGCCAACCCGAGACTGTAAAGGGCGACGCCGAGGTCCTCGCTTCCTTCGGGATGCAGCTTTCGCTCGAGTTCGACCGCCTTCCGCGACACGGTCTCGGCCTCCTCCCGCTTGTTTTGGAAGTCGAGGGCCAGCCCGAGCCAGGCCATGCTCGTCGCAGTCGTAGGATGAAGTTCTCCGTTGGCTTTGAGGCTGGCCAAACGAGCCGCCTGCAAATCCGCCACGGCGTCGTCGTACAACCCGATCGCGATATAAGTCCCACCGAGCGTCAGCAGCACATCAGCCATCACCTCCGGCTGTGTGGCCGCTTCGATTTTCGCGCGACGGGATGCTTCACTTAAAACATCGGCCACTTTGGCATCCACTCCTTGTTTATGGGGCGCCGCGGCGCCGAGCATGTCCTGCAGAAATCGGCTGATCTGCTGCGCCTTTAATCTTTCCAGTTGAGCGACGTCGCGCTCACGCCGCGCCTTTTGTGCCTCCCACAGCGACGCAATCAAACCACCGACGACGGCCAGAAGAATCAGGGCCGCCGCCGCGACGGCAATTTTGTTGCGGGCAACGAACTTGGAAGCGCGATAGCCGACGGTGTCTTTGCGCGCCAGGACGGGCCGACCCTCCAGGTGGCGACGAATATCCTCAGAAAATTGACCGACCGATGAGTAGCGACGCTCGGGCTCTTTCCGCAGGGCTCTCATCACGATGTTATCCAGGTCGCCCCGCAGAAGTTTCGGACTTCGGACTTCGGATTTCGAATTTCCAGCGCTTTGTGCCGCCACCGCTGTGCTCGGGCGCGTCGGCTCCTGCTCAGTAATGGCGCGTGCCATCTGAGCAGGGACGCGACTATCGATCTTGTAAGGTTTCAGTTCGGTCAGCAGTTCGTAGAGAATCACCCCTAGACTGTAAACATCGCTGGCGGTCGTGATGCTTTCGCCGCGCACCTGTTCGGGACTAGCGTAACCAGGGGTCATCACCGAGCCGAGCGTCATGGTTTGCTCGATGGCGGAGGTGTCCGGATCAAGCAGCCGGGCGATTCCGAAATCGAGCAGCTTCGGTTCACCCTCGGAAGTAACGCGAATGTTGGCCGGCTTGATATCGCGATGGATGACCAGATGCTGGTGGGCGTAGGAGACGGCGGCGCAGATCTTTCCAAACAGGTTGAGACGTTCCTCGATAGATATCTTGTGTTCGCGGCAGTAATCGTCGAGTCGCGTTCCATCGACGTACTCCATGACAAAGTAAGGCAGACCATTCACCGTGACGTCGCCACCATAAAGATGCGCGATATTAGGATGAGTCAGGCCGGCCAGAATGCGTTGTTCTTGATGAAAATGACCTATGAGGTTGGCCGTGCCCAGGCCGAATTTGAGTAGTTTGATCGCGACCTTTCGGCCTAACGAAGTGTCTTCTGCGAGATAAACTTCGCCCATCCCCCCTTCTCCAATCAGCGAGATAATCTTGTAATCGCCCAGCATCTCCCCGGTTTTCAACTCTCCGTCAGCCGAGATGAGAGTTGCGGCGGCCAGTTCGTAGGCCGGTTTCTCGATGAAGTCAGGGGCTTTGTCGTGAAAGGCCAGAAGCGACTCCACTTCGCGGCGAAGATCGACGTCATGGCCGCAAAGATCGGTCATCAACTTCACGCGTTGATCGGCTGGAACTTCGAGCGCCTGCTCGACCAGTTCCGCGATGCGCTCCGCCCGGTCAGGCTGCATCTTCAGTCAGGGCGCGACAGAGCCAAAGTTTGGCAAAGTTCCAATCGCGCAAAACCGTTTTCTCGGAAATCTGCAGCACCTCGGAAATCTCCCTGGCATCGAGACCGCCGAAGAACTTGAGTTCTACCACTTCACTTTTGCGCGGATAATCTTGCGCAAAACTTTGGAGAGCGCCATCCAGCGCGACCAGCTCGATAGCGCTGTCCGTCGGAAGTTCGCGTGCTTCATCGAGGGTCAGCTTTTGCTCGAGGCCGCCGCGTTTGGCCGCATTATGGGCGCGAGCGTGGTCGACCAAAATGCGACGCATTAAATGCGCCGCGATTCCGTAAAAGTGGGCGCGATCTTTCCAGGTAAGCTGTGTCTCGTCAGCCATGCGCAAATAGGCTTCGTGCACCAGGGCCGTGGCCTGCAGGGTATGATCGCCGCGTTCGCGGGCCAGATAACTGCGGGCCAGCCGGCGTAGCTCCTCGTAA
>JBBRNL010000007.1:0-156069 GCA_038230335.1 Chthoniobacterales bacterium
ATAGCTCAGTTGGTAGAGCAGCTGATTTGTAATCAGCAGGTCGTCGGTTCGAATCCGTCTGCCGGCTCTCCCTTAAATCGCTTATTTTGAGGTTTCTGTGTAGCGCTTTGGAAACTCTTGGACACTTTTCTCGCCTTTGGAGGGGCGAGGCTTACCGCGAGTAACTTGAAGGTCCTCAGCGATGAGACTGAGACGTTGTAGCGATAGAGAGAGAGCGTCGCCACACAACAGGTCCTGGCGGCACCTCCGGAGGCACCGCGATCAGCGGTTGATCGAAGCCGGGTCAGCGTCGCCTTCTGTGAAAATATCTTCGTGTCATGTTTGCCAGCGAGGACCATGATTTCATCGCTCATCTCATTTGAAATGCCTGGCTCTCCCTAAACGCTCGAATCTGTGCGAATCGCGATTGTTTCGGGAATTCTTTTTTTGTCCGGTGTCAGCGCATTGATTTTCGAAACTCTGTGGCTGCGGCTGAGCGGCCTCGCTTTCGGAAATTCAGTTTGGGCGGCGGCTCTGATTCTTTCCAGTTTCATGGCGGGCCTTGCCTTGGGCGGCGCGATGGCCGCGAGCAAGAGCTTCCCCCGTTTGCGCCCGCTTCGCTTCTACGCACTGCTCGAGCTCGTCATAGGACTGCTCGGTTGCACGATCGTGTTTGCCATTCCGGTACTCGGTCAGTGGCTGCGTCCGATTTTTCAAGCGCTCTGGCATCACGATTCCGCGTTGAATGCCTTGCGCCTGTTCCTTTCGTTCCTGATTCTTGTTCTCCCGACCACGGCGATGGGTCTCACCTTGCCAGTGTTGCTGGCTGATCCCATTTTGCGCCGCAGCACTTTTGCGCGCGCCGTCGGCATTCTTTATGGATGTAACACTCTGGGCGCGGTGGCCGGCGCGCTCATAGGGGAGGGTTATATAATCGAAGCCGCCGGCTTGCGCGGCACCGCCTTTGTGGCGGCGGCGCTAAGCCTTGTGGCGGCGAGTTTGGCCTGGTTTTTAGCCCGATCGAGCGCTGCAACGCAAAAGGAAGATCTTAACGAGACAAGAGCGGAACCCATTAAAAATCCTTCTGCGCTCGCTCGCTGGCGCGTGCTTCTAGTTAGTTTCGGCTCGGGGTTTGTCCTGCTCAGTCTCGAACTCGTGTGGTTCCGCTTCCTCCGCCTCTACGTCGCATCGTCGTCGACTGCTTTCGCCGTGATGCTCGCGGTCGTATTGGCTGGAATCGGGGTGGGCGGAGTCGCAGCCGGTGTGATTTACCGTCGAGCCACGCGACCGGGCGAGTCGCTTCCGATTCTGCTCCTACTCTCCTCGATTGTTACCCTTTTGTGTTATGTCTCATTCCGAATTTCGTTCCTATCGCGCCCTGATTTCTATCTCGATGCCTGGAGCGAAATAGGTCTCCTCTCGTTTTGGCTGATTTTCCCGGCCGCGTTTCTATCCGGGATTCTATTTCCTTCCGTCATGGCAGCCCTTCACGCGGGAGCAGGCGATCGAAGGAGTAGCGCGGGTCTGGCGATTTTATGTAACACGACCGGGGCAGCCTTGGGCCCGGTTCTCACAACCTTCATGCTTCTGCCGTCTCTCGGTTTCGAACGAACCCTGATTTTGAACGCGGTCGCTTACGTGTTGCTCGCCATTCTGGCAAGTCATCGCGTTTCCTGGTCGCCCTCACGCTTGTCGGGGCTAACGACATGCGCGCTCGGCCTTGTTTCCGTTGTCTTCATTTTTGCGTTCCGGCACGGCCGCGCCGAAACGCATTTCGCCCATGCTCGTCAGCCTTTTGAGGCGGACGGTTCGCACTTGATTCGAAAGATAGAGGGAAATTCCGATACCCTGCAGCTTCTGCGCCGCGACTTGTTAGGCCAGCCCTACTATTACCGTCTCTTAACAAACGCGTTCACCATGTCGGATACGCGTTACCAGAATCAGCGCTACATGCGGCTGTTCGCCTATTTACCATTAACCTTGCGGCCCGAATCGGAAAATGCGCTCCTTGTCTGTTTCGGTTGTGGCGTGACGGCCAGCGCCCTGCTCCACGATTCGCATCTCCAACATCTCGACATTGTGGATATCTCGAAAGAGGTGCTCGATCTGGCGAGTGAATACGTCGTCCCGAATTATTCCAACCCGTTGCGCGATCCGAGGGTGACGACCTTTGTGCAGGACGGACGATTCTTCCTGCAAGCCAGCGCACGACAATACGACGTCATCACCGGTGAACCGCCGCCACCGAAGATCGCGGGCACGGTCAATCTTTACACTGAGGAATTCTTTCGCCTGATGAACTCGCGTTTAAAAGAGGGGGGCATCGCGACGTTTTGGCTACCAATCAACCAATTGAAAGTCGGGGAGGCCAAGGCCATCCTGCGCGGCTTTCATAATGCCTTCCCGAACACGTCGGTCTGGGCCAGCTCGGACTACGAATGGATCATGATGGGAATCAAAGGTCCGGGGCGGCGACTGGAACGGGAGGAAGCCCGCCGTTTTTGGAATGATCCGGCGGCACGCCTGGATTTGGAGCGCGTTGGTATGGAAGTTCCGGAACAATTGCCGGCCTTGTTCCTCATGGATGCGCCCGAGGTTGAACGGTTGACCAGCGCTACGCTGGCGCTGACTGATCTCTTTCCCAAGCGGCTGAGCGATTCTCCGGCAGATCTGGCCGAGACGGATCGTCTCGCCATGGATTACGTGCAGGCAGCATTGGCCGAACGCCGCTTCCATTCTTCTGATTTGATGGCGCGTCTGTGGCCAGACACGGGGGATTCAATTGATCCTTACTTCGTTGTCCGAGCCACGCGATATTTGTCGGAAACTCGTGACACCAATAAAATGGAGGAGCTGGATTTATATCTTCGCAAATTTGCGGTGCGAAGTCCCGTCCTGGAAGTGCTGGGCAGTGATCCGTCGCGTGTCGCTATTGCAAAAGAAGCCGCCCGAGCGTCCGAACCGATGCCGCTCGAAGCGTTGCCTGACCTGGCCGCGGACGCGCTGGCCCGGCGCGATTTCGAAAGCGCCGCCCTGTTTCTGGAAGCGAAGCGAACGCAGGGAGTGTCGACCCGGGCCGACGTTCTGTTATTGGTCTACGCTTATTGCCTGAGCGGACACATCGACAAGGCCGAAGCCATTGCGACTACCCTCGGTCATGACCGGACGGATCGACTGACCGACTGGATGTGGGGCAAATTGCAAGCCGAGTACGGATTCCGTCCCCCGACGTAAACTGGGGCGCGGGCTTACAGTTGCGAACGGAACGGGAGCATCAGCCACTCGGTCGTCCGTTCCCAGAGAGATCGATTTTTGAACTGATCGAGTGTGTATTCGCGGGCTTGCGCCACATCTTTTTCGAACATCGTTTCCATCTGGCGCCCAAATCCTTGATCATACACAACAACATCCAGTTCCTCGTTAATTTCGGACGATCGTGCATCGAGGTTGGATGAACCAAACATTGAAAAAGTTCCATCGATCACGACGCATTTTTCGTGAATCATGGTGGGCTGAAATTCGAAGATTTTTACGCCACCCTCCAGCATCCGGCCGTAGGCCGCGCGTCCGGCCGACTTGGTCATGGGCTGATCGTTATTTGGTCCTGGTAGGAGCACTTTGACATCGACTCCGCGCTGCACCGCTTTCACTAACTGCTGCACCTGGTCGGGCGTAGGAGTGCAATAGGCATTGGTAATCCAAATACGTTTTTCCGCCGCCGTGAATCCAACCGCTTCGACCAGCGGAATTGGCGCCATCGAAAAGGAACGGGAAGTGACCACCTGAGCCTTGAGATTGCCCGCGTTTTCCAAGGCTGGGAATTGATCAGCGCCGCCCAGCGCCTCCCCGTAGGTCTTGACCCAGTGTTCCTGGAAGGCGGCCTGCAACTCTGCGACGAGCGGTCCGGCAATGCGCATCTGCGTGTCGCGCCAATGCTCCTTATCCTGGGCGTGACCTGACCATTTCTCGGCGAAGCCAACAGCGCCGGTGAATCCGAGCTTCCCATCTATCACCAGAACACGCCGGTGTGTTCGCCGGTTGGTCCGGTCGACCCGCAAGGAGTGCGTGGGGTGGTAGTAAGAAAATTTGCACCCGGCCTCCTTCATCTGGCGCACGTCGGAATTATTCAGCCGCCATCCAGAACCGATGCCATCGAACAGAATTCGAACCTGAAGACCGGCCCGGGCGCGTTCGCACAAGGCATCGCGAAACTGGTGACCCACCGGATCGGAGTAGAAAATGAAAGCTTCGAAATTGATGGTCTTGCGCGCTTCGCGAATGGCCTGCAGCATGGCGCTGAAATATTCGTCGCCGTTCTGCAACAACTCGATCTTGTTGCCTGGCACCAGCACCGGATTACTCAGCGCCAGAGCCGAGCCGATGAATTCAGGACTGCGCACACTGAAAGTGTGCTCGAAACGATAATCGATCGTGTGGCGTCGGATAAAAAAGAGGCAGAAAAGCAGAACCAGGACGAGGAAGAACAGAGTGAGCGCGATCCATTCGCCCACGGGCAACACCCACATCTGGTTGTTCAACCAATGGGAAGAGCGCTGGCGTTTCTTAGTCATGCTTCGACAAAGCTGATTCGTTTTTGCGGGCGGCACTGCTCGGCTGCCGTTTGTCTTATCGCACCGTCGCCGCTCACATTAAAGAAGTTGATACGGATCGACGTCTACCGTAACCGAGACGTCCTCGGGGAACGGAAGTTTATCCAGGGTTTCGCGAACGCGCCGACTAAGTCGCACGATGGCCTGGCCGCGCAGCAATATGTGAAAGCGATATTGACCCTGGAGCTTTTGCAGAGGTGCCGGAGTGGCTTCGCCGATCATGAATTCCGATCCCAGTTTTTCTTTGAGCCGCCGCTGCAGGGTCTGGGCCGAAAACTGGGCACGCTCTTCGTGTGCCGAACGGACGGACATGAGAACGGCATGTTTGAAGGGCGGGAAATCGCACCGGTCGCGGAACTCGATTTCCTGCTCGAAATAACCCGCGAAGTCGTGGTGCCGGGCAAATTGGATGGACGGACTGAAAGGCGTGAACGTCTGGACAAAGACTTCTCCCGGGGTCTCTCCGCGCCCGGCCCGCCCCGCCACTTGAGTCAGCAATTGGAAAGTCCGTTCGCCCGCGCGGAAATCCGGGAGATGCAGGGCAAGATCAGCATTGATAATTCCAACCAGAGTGACATTCGGAAAATGCAGACCTTTGGCGATCATCTGCGTGCCCACTAGAATATCGATCTTGCCAGCGCGAAAACTCAGAAGTGTTTCGCGGTAGGCTTCCTTTCTTGTCATGGAATCCGCGTCCATGCGCCGCACCACCGCCTGCGGAAAGACCTGGGCGACGGTCGATTCCACTTTCTCCGTTCCGAACCCGGCATAAATGAGCCCATCCTTGCCGCAGGCTGGACACTTTTTCGGGACGGCCGCGGTATGCCCACACAGATGGCAGCTTAATCGCGCAATCTGCCGATGGAACGTGAGCGCCACGCTGCAATTCGGACAAGTGCACGCCTCGCCACAGTCACTACAAAGAAGTGACGTGGAGAAACCACGCCGATTCAGGAACAGGATCGTTTGTTCCTTTTTGGCCAGACGGTCCTCCATGGCGGCACGAAGTTTTTCCGAAAGAATTGTCATGGACTTGGCTTTGCGTTGTTCCTGTCGCAAATCGACGATTCGCATCAGCGGCATCTGACAGTCGTCCACGCGCTGGGTCAGCGTGCTCAGGACGTATTTGCCAGTGACGGCGTTATGATAACTTTCCAACGAAGGCGTCGCGGTTCCCAAGAGAACCACACACTTTTCAATCTTGCCACGCACGACCGCGACATCGCGTGCGTGATAACGCGGCGCTTCCTCCTGCTTATAGGTCGTCTCGTGCTCTTCATCCACCACGATCAGACCAAGGTTTTTCAGAGGCGCGAAAATAGCGCTGCGCGCACCAATCACGATGCGGGCCCGGCCCGAATTGATCTTGTGCCATTCATCGTGGCGCTCGCCTTGCGACAAATGACTGTGCAATACAGCGACAAGATCCGGCCCTTCGGCAAATCGGCCCTTGAATCGTTCGACTGTCTGGGGCGTTAAGGAAATCTCCGGAACGAGCACGATGGCGCTTTTTCCCTGATTGAGTGCGATGCGGATGGCCTGCAAATAGATCTCAGTCTTGCCACTGCCGGTCACACCGTGCAGCAGAATGGGTCGCGCCTCGGCCGGAGCATCGAGCGCTTTCGTAACGGCCGCCAGGGCCACGACCTGTTCCGGATTGATCACCAGATTAGTCGTGGTGATAAATTTTTCGTCGCCGTGCGGGTCGCGCACGACGGCCGCCTCTTTCAACTTAGCGAAGCCGCGCTTTACCAGCGCGCGCAACGTTTGATTATCGAGGGACGTCTGGCGCAGAAGTGCGGAGGCCAGAATGGGAGCTTTCAATTGTGCGATCGCCTCCAGAAGCTCGGCCTGCCGGGGAGCGCGCCGGCGCAGTTTCTCGATCTCGGCGGGGGCGATGTCGGATGTCGCATGGACGAACATCTGCTTCTTCCATCCCATCTCCGCTTTCCGGACGACCTGGGGCAAGAGGCTGCGAATAACCGTCTCAATGGGGCAGCAATAATAGGAACTCATCCACTTGCCCAACTCGAGCAGTTCACTGCTCAAGGACGGAGTTTCGCCCACGAGTGCTTCGATCTCGCGCAGCCCTTTGGCATCACTCTGGTCGAGTATGCCAACCACCGTAGCCAGGGCCGATTTGTCCCGAAAAGGCACACGCAAGCGCGAGCCGATGGCGACACGATCAGCCAGTGTTTCCGGGACGGCGTAATCCAGTTCGCGGTGAATGGCTCGATCAATCACGACCCGGACGAAGCGGGCAGCGGGGGCCTGTGGCATTCCGGAATTTAATTGATCGGGAGGACGATGCATGGATTGATGCTGGCCGTGAGCGGTTCGTTGTGGGATGTCTGTCGGGTTATCCCCCTTGCTCGAGCATGATCCGATTCGCTTTTAAGTTCACGCTTTGCCTGCTGCTCGCGCTCGCTACCGGGTTTGTCTACCTCGCGATTCGATCGGGCGATCCGACTTACACGATTTATGAGTGGATGAGCCCGGCCCGATTCAAGCAACAGGATCGCCTCATTCGCGCGGTGGCCATGGAACACGACGTCGATCCCATGCTGGTCAAGGCGATCGTTTGGCGGGAGAGCCGATTTGATCCGGAGAAATTTGGCACGGCCGGTGAGCGCGGTCTCATGCAGGTGAGCGAGAAAGCGGCCAACGAGTGGGCGCACGAAAACAAAGTGGAGGATTTTCGCGTGGAAGAATTGTTCGACCCGAAGACAAATCTGGAAGCAGGTACGTGGTATTTGCAACGAGCCTTGAAGCATTGGGAACAGCAGCCCGACCCGATTCCGTTTGCCCTGGCCGAATACAATGCCGGCGCCAGTCGTGCGCAGCGGTGGTCGGGCGGTGCCTCTGGCATGCAAGGAGACGATTTCCTGCACAATATCGATTTCCCAGGCACGCGAAAATACGTCGACTCGATCATCGATCGTTATCATTTCTACAAACGCCGCGGCCGGATGTAGCGGACGCCTCAGGGCCGCGTCACGCGGAGTCGGGCGAAGAGGGCAGATGAAGCCCCGACATCAATCTTCGCCTTGATCGTCTGGACATCGCCCGTCGTCGGCCCGGGCTCGTCCTGCGTCATAGCGGTGGACCAGGCGATGAGGTCGTTCGATTGCTCGACCGTGTAGGTCAACTCGCTCGGTGGCACGAGAAGCTTTTCGTAGGTGAGTGTCAGAAAATTTCCTTCGCGACCAACCTGCGGATCAGCAATCACGCTGCAAATCCAGGCGAGTTCGGAAGAGATTCGGCTGCCGTAAAATCCAGTAGGAACGGGTGCGTTTCCTCCGATCTGAGTGAAGTTGACGCCATCGAATGTGTAGAAGCCGCGCGCATCAAAAATGGCTGCGGTGAATTGCGTCAGTGGATCTGGCGCAGTGTAAAGATCATCAACCGCGTAATTGATGGCCGCGAGTTTCCAGGCGCCATCACTATTGTCCTTCACGAACATCGATCCGCCCGAATCGCCGGAGGACAGGTGGGACTCGTTCGGATGATCGCCCGGCAGAACGTGTTGATCGAATGTGGCGTTGAGCAAATCGTGCCCGTTGTAGGGCACGATGTCGGTCACGTCATTTTCTCCCCAGCGCTGGGCGCCATCCTCGGCTCCCCATTTCCAGCCCCGCGGGCTGCCCTCCAGCACCACCACATCACCGCGCTGGGTACCGCGCCCGATCACGACCATATGTTGGGAGAGTTCATCGCGCCTGGAATAAAGTGGGGCAAAGGAGGCAAACGCTTCGTTTACCTGCCAGATCAGCAAATCGCTGCCCGCGAGAGAAAAGGAACGTACGATTGTGTAGGTCGATCCCTGAAATCTAAAATTCGTTCCGGCCTGGCCAATGTGCGCCGCGCTGACGAAGAAATGCGGAGCAATGGGAGTTCCAAGCAACCCACCCCAGAGGCCCTCATATTGCCATCCGCTCCCGGCCAGACTGCCAACGGGTGCCGCCGTATTCACACCCGGAACACCCGTGTCTAACAAAATGACGGCGCGAGAGGGGCTCGAAACGAGCAACCAAATGGCGGCTGCCGTAATTCCGCATCCTCTTTTGAGCATCGTAGGCAGATTCACATTCATTCGCGCTGGCGAGTTGGAATGATACGATAGAACGTCTCGTTTGGCCACAGTCTCCGGCGAGAGATCGATCGATGCGCGATCCGCACTTGGAACCTTTAAAGAATGACAAAAGCGCAAATCGCGGAGGTGCTCGAACAGATAGCGACGCTGCTCGAGCTGAAGGATGAAAATCCATTTAAGATAAGGGCTTACGCCAATGCGGCGCGCGCGATCGACGCGTGGGGCGGCAATCTTTCCGATCTGCAGGACGAAGAAGCTCTCAAAAAAATGCCCGGAATCGGCAAGGCCATCGCGGGCAAGGTCAAGGAGCTGGCGACCACTGGGTCGCTCAAGTATCTGGATGAGTTGCGCGGGGAGTTTCCGGCGACGCTGCTCGAGTTGTTTAACATTCCGGGGCTCGGCGCGAAGAAAATCAAAGCCCTCTATGAACGGCTGGATGTCAGCTCGATCGAGCAGTTGCAACAAGCCTGTCAGTCCGGCCGGGTGGCTGCGTTGCCCGGGTTCGGCGAGACGACGCAGGACAAGCTGGCCAAGGCGATTGCAGAACGGGCTAAACACTCCGGCTTATTTCAACTCGGACAAGTTGCGCACCACGCCGAATCACTGCGCAGCGAACTGGCCAGCCATCCCGATGCTTTGCAGGTGGCCCTGGCGGGGAGCTACCGGCGCCGGCGCGAGATCGTGCGCGACCTCGATTTCATTGTGGCCACGAACAAGGCGGAAGCGATCACTGCGTTTTTCGCCGAGCACCCGCTGGTTGAGTCAATTATTGCGCAAGGCCCGACCAAGACCAGTGTGCGACTTCGATCCGGGATTCAATGCGACCTCCGCGTGGTGAAGCCGGCGGAATATCCATTCGCGCTGAATTACTTCACGGGCAGCAAGGAACACAATATTGAGATGCGCAACCGCGCGCTGAAACGCGGATGGACCTTGAACGAGTACCGTTTGGCGCCCCTGCCGGTAGAGCCGGTCAAATTGAAAACGAAGGCGTCGGATAAAATACCTGGCGTTCGCGACGAAGCGGAACTTTATGAGGCCGTGGAACTCGATTTCATTCCGGCGGAACTACGGGAGAACTGCGGTGAATTTGCCGCGGCCGAAAATCACGCCATTCCGCGTTTACTGGAAAAGGAAAACCTGCGCGGCACCTTTCATTGCCACACGACCGCGAGTGATGGGCACAACACGCTTGAGGAAATGGCGGAGGCCGCGCAGGAGTTGGGTCTGCAATATCTGGGGATCGCCGATCACAGTCGCAGCTCCATCCAGGCGCATGGGCTGGACGAGGCGAAGTTGCGCGCCCAAAACGCGGCCATCCGCAAACTGAATAAGAAATTCGACGGCTTTCGTCTCTTTGCCGGGGTCGAGTGCGACATTATGCGGGATGGCGCGCTTGATTTCAGCGACGACGTATTGGCAGATCTCGATTATGCAGTGGCGTCGGTCCATTCCGTTTTCAATCTGGCGGAGGCGGAAATGACGAAGCGGATTATCCGCGCCATGGAGAATCCCTTCATCACAATGCTGGGTCATCCGACCGGACGCCTGCTTCTCAAACGCGAACCGTACGCGGTCGATATCCCGGCTATTCTGGATGCGGCTGCCGCCACTGGAACGTGGATAGAGATTAATGCCGCACCGAAGCGGCTCGATCTTGATTGGCGCTGGTGGCCGCTCGCCAAAAAGAAGGGCGTCCAATGCGTGATCAATCCGGACGCGCATCGCATCGAGCGTCTCCAGGATCTATGGTTTGGTGTGGGCATTGCACGCAAAGGCTGGCTCACGAAGGACGACGTGGTGAATTGCCTGTCGCTCGGTAAAATGGAAAAGGAATTGGCCAAAAAGCGCGAGCGTTAGGGCCCACCTTATCGACCCAAGACTGTCATCCCGAGCCAGCGAAGACGGCGAGGGATCTCAACAACAGCGCGAACGTTACGCGATTAGCAACAGCGTGATCCACTGCGGGAATGTAAAATCCCTCAGCGTCTCCGCTGCTTCGGGATGACAGCAGGGAAGGGCGCGGGCCAATATATTGCTACCTAAACGCTCTCTCTTTGCGGCAAAAACATCGTCAGACATTTGCACGCGCCACCCGCCTTGAGGAATTCCGTCATGGGCAATGCGTGGCAATGGTATCCGCGCTCTTGCAGCGCCTGGACGAGCTTGGGCGCCCCCTCCGGCAGCACGATCTGGCGATCGAGCACGACGGCGTTGCACGAAAAATGCGCAGCTTCTTCCTCCGACACGTCGATCAGGTCAGTGAGATGGTCACGGATTGCGCGCTGCCCATACTCATCGAAGGCCGCCGGGAACCAGAACGCGCCTCCATCCGGCAGCGGGCAGAAGCAAGTGTCGATATGATAGAAACGCGAGTTGACCAACTCGACTGAAATGGAGAGACAGTTAAACATCTCGGCCACGGCGTGGTGAGACTTGATATCGGAACGAAATTTGTATCCGCAAAAAAGCGTATCGCCCCCGAAAAGGGCATCGCCTTCGCCTTCGAAATATAAATCGCCGGGCAGCCAGATCACTTCGTAGCCATGCTCCTCCATCCATCGCGCAAAATGCGGCGCCTCCCCGGCGCGCTCTTCGTGCCGAAAATTGCTCGGTACAAATTTCTTCCCAATGGCCAGCCCCGCGTTCGCCGTGAAGACCATGTCCGGCAACTTCGGTTGCGGCTCGACCAGAAAAATCTTGCAACCGAGCCCGGCTAGCGCGGTTTCCAAACCCTTCCATTGCTGCTGAGCCACGGCGATTTCGGCCCCGCGCGCCCGACTCATCCAGGGATTGATCTCATACTCGATGCCGTAATGATCCGGCGGACATAGTAACAATTCGCGCATGACGAGGTTCGTTTACGCTTTGCTCTTTTTCGCGACGGGAGCGTTTCCGTTCGCGATGACGTTAGCCAACTCCCGCAGGAAAGGCTCGACGTCGGTGACCAGTCCGATGGATTGAAATGGCTGATGCTCAATGACTCTCTCTACGGCCCATGGATCCATATCAACGCACACGGTTTTAACGGTCGGGGCCAGCATGGTCGCGATAGCCATGGAATGTTGCACGGTTCCCAAGAGCAGAACGTGGGTTACGTCCGATAATTTATCGCGCATGATTTTCTGCGCTTCCACCACATCGGTCGTCACGCCGGGAATGGGTCCTTCGTCGCGGATGGATCCAGTCAAAACGATGTCGACCCCGTTTGTTACGCATGAATGCATGATGCCGCTGGTTAACAGCTTCTGATTGACCGCGGCGGAGATCCCACCGCACTCGCGGATAATGTTGGTGGCGCGGATATAATTTTCATGGCCCCCGGCGGCCAGCGCGCGCTCCGGGTGCACGCCGAGCGAGGTCCCAAACAGGACGCGTTCGACATCGTAAACAGCAAAAGCGTTGCCGGCAAAAAGGCGGTCGACATATTTCGCTTCGATGAGTCGCTGCAGATGTTCGCCGGCCCCGGTTCGCACCAAAGCGGGGCCGGCCACCACCGCGATCTTGCCGCCCGCGCTGCGGGCTCGTTTTAATTCCGCACCCAGTTCGCGGATGATGGCAGACTTCGGAGCGTCGGCCCCGATACTTCGATTGATAAACTGAAAAACATCGGTGTGGGAAGTGGACCGTTGCACGGGAACGACTCGCACTCCATCGTGACCCACCACGATCTTGTCGCCTTTACGCACGTCGAAAAACTTGACGGCGCGTGCGACTTTTCCATCGAGAGCAATGGCGCTGTCCATGGTGGCGGGACGGACCTCGATTTCCTTGCCTTTGATCCGCACGAATGTTTGTTGATTTGTCGTCACGTAAAAGTCGCGCGGGAAAATGCCATCGGCTGGAGCCGGCGCGAGTGCGACATCGGCGCGTTTTGCCACCTCGGCGCCGTGCTGGAGCAGGCGCAGAATCAATTCATCGAGCGCCTCGCTCGTCTCAGCGGTGACGTCGATTCGGGCAAAGCTCTGGTTCACGCGGTTTTGTCCGATCTTTATCTCAGTGATCTTGAAAGTGGCGCCACGGGTCAAGATTTGGTCCAGCACCTTTGGCAGGATCAAGGAATCGATAATGTGACCGCGCAATTCGATTGTCTCAGAAGCCATTCCAGCAACTTAGCTTATGAGGGTATCCGCGCCAGCGCAGCAAATGGCAGATCACCTGCGCTTTGATGTTTGTTGCGCTCCGCTGTGGACGGAACGAATTTCAGGAGGTCGTTCCCCTTCAAAAACCGAAGCATCCGGGGAAACGACGAGGGAAGTTGATCTACTACATGTTTGAGCCAGTGCCCAGGAACATGGCCGCGTTGCAGGCCAAGATTGCCGGCGTGCTCGCGATGAAGCCGCAATGCTTCATCACGCACCCGTCGGAACTGCATGCCCTGCAAGGGATGACTGCGGCGGAGGTCCGGGCCTTCGCCGAGAAGCACGGATGGCGCAGCGTACGCCGCGTGGGCGGGCGTCAAATTGAGTTCTACAACGACGCAACCGTCCAGTCCGATCTGACCAAGCGCAACTAGCCCGGTTGGGGGAGCCGCCGCGGCTTCCCTATTTCCTTTTGACGACGAAAGTCGCGCTTGCTGCCGCACTCGGATTAAAGCCGGTCTTGAACGCTTTGGCCTTTAGCGTCGCCGACGAGCTAATGCTCAATTCTGCTCCGTAAACCGTTGAGGTTGCGCTCGGAATGGTTCCGTCGAGGGTGTAGCGAATCGTTGCCCCCGACGTCGCGCAGGTCAGCGTGATGTTGACTCTGCGTCTGAATGTTCCGCCGTTCGGCGAGATAACTGGCGTCGCCACGGTTGGAATTGGAGTAGGGGTGGGCGTCGCGGTCGGTGTAGGCGTCGGAGTTGGAGTGGCGGTTGGCGTTGGCGTTACCGTCGGAGTCGGCGTGACGGTCGGACTAGGTGTGGGAGTCGGACCCCCTGCGGCCACGGTCAGGATCCCCACGCCACTCTGTGATTGACCGTCGGGATTGGTGACCGTGACGGTTTGCGCGCCGGCTGAAGCCGAAACCGTATTTAGGTTGAGCGTGAGGTGGGTTGGGTCCGTGTAGGTGACGGTATTCACGACGACGCCTCCAGAGACAGAGGCCGTGAGGCGCCTAACGAATCCAGTGCCGGGATCAAAAAAACCGGACCCCGCCACGGTGGTTCCGGTAATCGTCACATCCGCGGAGGTTTGGCCGCTCGACACAGTGGAGCTTGCCGAGGATGGAGTGGCTGGCCCCGGCGCCACAAGTTTGGCGACTTCCAAGCCATAACTATTCGTAGCGTCGCAAAACTCCTGGACGGTCCACATGGTCATGTCGTCGGTTGGATCGACGCTGGTGAACGAATAGTCTCCCCACCGGCGGGAACCATTATTGGAGCCACTGTCGCCCCCAGGATTGTAGGAAGTGGCACTGGTGGTGAAGAGAGTGGGAGAGCTTACAATTCCAAGCGTGTCTCCCAAGAGACGGCCACTGGTAGCGGCGTCGACGTGAAACAAGGCGCCGGCCGTGCTAAAGCCGAGGGCGGCATGCCCTTGGCCGGAAATGGCCACGGAAGCCATCCAGTAATTGCGGGATGCGCTTACGGTGGAAGTGCTGTCGAAAACAGTACCTGATTGGAAAACGGTAGGAGTGGCACCCACCGGAACATCCAGTTCATACCAGCGCACGGCGTTGCGGCGCTGCAGATCCACGCTCGAAGCGACACCGGCCGACGTCACCGCAATGGTGTGTGCGGTCCAGAGCCGGCCATTGCGAATATGGGCGGCGAAGAGCCGCGTATCCAAGGCGTCCAATCGGCCGTTCGTGCCATTGGCATTGCCCAAATGGTCAACCTTAATGGGTGAAGCAGTCGCGTTGACTGTGATCGGAATATTCGCAGAGATCGTAGGACTTCCACCGGGATTACTCACCCGTCGCATGACGAGGCGGCCGAAAGACGCGTCACTATCGCCGATAAAATATCCTTCCGTCGCGGCCGGATCATAGTTATCGACTCCGCGGGGACCGTCTGGTCCATCTCCGCCCGAAATCAGGCCACGGAATGCCGTCACGAAGATGGGTCCGCCACTCAGAATGGAACTCTTGCGTACGACGAAGCCGGACGTGGTGATGAACCCGCCACTCGCTGCCCCAAACATATTGCCACCGATATAGAGTGCGTTGTTATCGACCCCAAGCGACTCGTAATCGAGAAACTCGCCGGTGTTGGCCCCGCCCACCGTGTTTTGCTGAATAAAGTAGTAAGTCCACACGGTGCTGGCACTGATCACGCCGTTGCTGGCTGCATCGGAGACAGCGATAAGCACGCGGTTTGGCAAATCACCGATGCTGCTGGAAGAGCTGCTCGGCACGTCGATGATGACAAGGATCCAACGGCCCGACAGGCGATCGTAGCGGATCTGGGGATCGGACGTGAAGTTAATGCCGGCTCCTGATACCGGGGTCGTGACCGAGTCAAAAAACGTATCGGGATCAGCGTCGAGAATACCATCGGCCGCACCGGCCACCTTGTTGAATGAGCGCAACCGCCCATTCACAAAGATAACGAACTGACTCGGTCCTACGGCCCCCATCGAGTCGGGCGGAAAGGAACCAGTTTGCGAGGGACCGGACACGCCATCGAACGTGGTACCCACAGTCTGAGCAGCCAGCGGGGTCGCGGTCTGGAGCGTTGCACCAGCGGCATGCAGTCCGGAGCGAAGGGGCCACCGCGCCGCTAACGATGCCTTGCTATCCTGAATGCGATTTTCCCTTCCCGGGATTTCGAATTCCTTCTTCAAGTAAATCACCCCACGCGGTTTGTGAGCAGCGGGATCGGCCATGATCTGGGCCGTTGTTTTGTGAACTCCAGCTGCTCCGCTCGAAGATTGGCCAGCCATTTGGTTCGTCCTGATGTCCGTGCCCTGCGCAATAAGAGCGGCACTTCCCGGGAGAAAAGTGGCTACCAGGGCAGGAACGAGAAGATGCAGGGAGACTCTGATTTTGGGGAGGAACATAGGTTATGTAGAGGGTGGTCTACCCGCCAGATTGAACTTCAAAGCAGCAAGAAGAGCGCCGTGCTCCGCCGGTCTTGAAGCGCGCGAATATGTCAGATTTCGGGTGCCGGGCAAGGAATTGTTCATTCGCTATGGAATGGGCGGCAGGCATGGACAAAATCGTCATCTAGGAGCCGGCTTTCTCGTGCTCCGTCGCAAAAAAACCAGTTAAAGGGCTTGTAGCGGACGCCACGTAAAGCTTCTCCGCCAGTCCGATCTCCCGAGCCTCGCGCCCTGCTTCGATTGCCTTCTTGAAAGCTTGAGCCATGCGGACAGGATCTGACGCTACCGCGATCGCAGTATTCACGAGAACGGCATCAGCGCCCATCTCCATCGCCTCGGCGGCCTGGCTGGGCGCACCCAATCCGGCATCCACCACCACTGGCACGGTGGCTTGCTCAATAATGATCTCAATTTGTGCCCGCGTTTCGATTCCCCGGTTGCTCCCGATGGGTGAACCGAGCGGCATCACCGTCGCCGTCCCGACATCTTGCAAACGCTTGGCCAGGACCGGATCGGCATTGATATATGGCAGAACGGTAAATCCTTCTTTGACGAGGATTTCCGCGGCGGCCAATGTTTCGACCCCGTCGGGCAGCAGGTAACGCGGATCGGGATGAATCTCCAACTTCAACCACTTCGGTAATCCGGCGGCGGCCGCGAGACGCGCCAGACGCACGGCCTCGGCCGCGTTGCGCGCTCCGCTGGTGTTGGGCAAAAGGAGATACCGTTTTGCGTCGATAAAGTCGAGAATGTTGGCAAATGGATCGCCTTTCCCGGACAGGTCCACCCTCCGTAATGCGACGGTGACGATCTCGGTTCCGCTCGCCACCAAGGCATCGCGCATCAGATCGTTTGACGCGAATTTTCCCGTGCCCAGAAGCAGCCGCGAAGTGAATTCGCGATCGGCAATCTTTAGTCGCGATGGCTTATCGGACATGAGCCAATCTAGGGCAAATTCACGGGATGAAAAGCGCAGCTGTCCCCAGCTGGAACCAATATTGGCTGATCGCTGTGAATTCCCTTGTACGCGCTGTCATCTGAACGATGGTCGAAGGCGATGGCTCAATTCGATCTTCTTCTCGAAGACTGCGTCGATGGAATGGCACAGTTACCTCCTGCGACGATTGATCTGGTCGTCACCTCTCCGCCCTACAATCTGGACATCAAATACGGGAAATACTCCGATCGGCAAGATCGGAAATCCTATCTTGATTGGTGCGAGTTATGGGCCGCGCAGGTGCGTCGCGTCCTGACGCCGGACGGATCGTTCTTCCTGAACGTGGGAGCGGCGCCGTCCAATCCGATGCTGCCGCACCAGCTTGTCCTGCAGTTAAGCGAATTCTTTGTCCTGCAAAACACGATCCATTGGATCAAATCGATCTCGATCGAAGACAAAACCGGTGCGCTTCGTTCGCATGGGCACTTCAAGCCCATCAGTTCGAAGCGGTTTCTGCACGACTGTCACGAGTACCTCTTTCATTTTAGCATTGAGGGGAAGGTCGAGCTGGATCGGTTGGCCATTGGCGTGCCGTATGCCGACAAAAGCAACATCGCGCGCTGGGCGCACACGCAAGGTTCCGATCTGCGCTGCCGGGGGAACACCTGGTTTGTTCCGTATAAAACGATTCAGAGCCGCCGCAAAGAGCGCCCTCATCCCGCGACGTTTCCGGTTCAGTTGGCCGAGTGGTGCATCAAACTGCACGGAGCGGAACGCGTCGGAACAATGCTCGATCCATTCCTGGGCATCGGAAATTCAGCGGTCGCAGCGCGGAAATGCGAGATCCCAAAATTCATAGGCTTTGAAATCGACGAGAAATACCTGACCGAAGCAAGGCGGCGCGTAAACGAGACAGACTAAGCAATGCAATGTCATCCCGCCCCTCGCTGGCGCTCGGGATGACATATTAGAAAGCGTTACCAGGTTAGATTAGTTCCCCGACGTACGAGCCTCACTGATGAAATCGATCCAGTGGTTTCACAAGATTTCCGGGCAGGGGCCGAACCCGGTCAAAAATACGGGGAGCCAGCGTCTTTGCTGTCGTGTAACCAGCCGCGAACATCTCCAGCCGCGCGTCCAGGTTGTCGATGTAGTGCAAAGCCATGGCTTCCGGTGTTTTCGGGCTAACCGGCGAACCGAAGGCCGGTTCCCCATGGTGCGCTCCGATCAAATGGAGTAAATGCAAACGAACATCTTCGGACGCAGGTGAGAGATCTCTCCACTCTTCGCCACGCTCGGCGAGCAACTTGCGCCAGATGGAATTCACCAGCTCCAGTCCGATCGTAATGTGGCCCATGAGTTCGCCGCGTTCGTCATAACTCATGGTGAAACCGTTCTCCGGTAATTGGTTCTCCCAGAGCTTGCCGGAATCATGAAAGAGAATCCCTGCGACGAGGAGATCGGCGTTCAACTCCGGATAGAGCGGAGCGATGGCGCGGCCGACCCGCATCATCTGAGCGGTGTGCTCGACCAGCCCGCCCCGTCGCGCATGATGATAGTTGCGCGCCGCGGCCGTGCGACGGAAGCGTTCACCGAATTCGGTGATCAATGACTCGCACAAAGCGCGCAAGCGGGGATCACCGATGGTTTCGATCGTTTGCAGGATGAGATCCCAATCGGCCGCCTGCTTCGCGCGCAGATCGGTGGGTCCCTGTAGTAGTTCGCCCTTTTCCTGTTCGGTGAGCGGGCGCACCATCCATTTGCGCGCTTCCAGACCAAACTGCGAGTGCTGCAAAAAGTCGCCCGACAGTTCGATAAAATCGGCCGAGGTCAGTGCGCTGCATGCTTTGTAGGCGGGATGATCGCCCCACACTCGCAGGGTCATTCGATCGCAGGCGTCGGCCAGAGTGAGCTCGCAATACTGCTGCTGCTCACGTGTGAATTTTGGTGTCGCCGCATCCACCTGCACATGAACCCGCGCCGGCACAGGCTTGCCGCTTTGGGCCGCCCGTCGGACTTCGCTCAAGGTTTTAAGATCCATCAGTGTTCGAGTGACATCGGCTTCCAGCCGATGTGCGGGGGATCATCGGCAATGCCGATGCCACGATAAAAATGAAGAGTGCGTTACGGCTTGGCTATGCCGATCACGCCGCAGGCCACCCGTCCGCCCGCATCACCCGTCGGCTGTGTCTTCAAGTCATCCGCTTTCTCGTGGACGATAACGGCGTGTCCCACGATCGAATCGCTCCCGCTCAACTTCATGACTTTGTCGGAAACGTCTACATGGACCTTGCCCGAAGCGTCGGCCTCGATGTTTCCCAGATCCCCCGCGTGGCGATCGGTCGCATCGGGTGCGCCGTGCTGGTGATTGGTCGGATTGAAATGGCCGCCGGCCGACTTCGCATCTGGAGATGAGCAGTCACCGAACTCGTGAATATGGAATCCGTGTTTGCCCGGTGTGAGGCCCGTCAGGTCGGCCACAACTTTCACTCCATCGCCCACGGCGGTGAAAGTGACTGTTCCGGCAACAGTGCTGCCGGTGGTGGGATGCAGCACGGCGATGGCCTTGGTCGGCTCACCGGCCGTGGCGTTGGAGTTAATCAGGGAAATGCTGGCCAGAAGAGCGCCCGCGCAAATCAAACGGAGAAGCGATTGATGTTTCATGTGGAAGCTTACGCCCCTCCCGCCAAATGGAAACTAATCGAGGAGCCGCTGCTCCAGGCCAGCGTAGGCGTCGATTCGGCGATCCCGCAGGAAAGGCCAGTGCGTGCGGTGTTCGTTGACACGTTGCCAGTCGATCTCGGCCGTGATGATTTCTTCATGATCGACCGACCCCTTGGCGATAATCTCCCCGTCCGGTCCGCAAATGAAGCTTTGCCCCCAGAATTCGATTCCGTCTCCGCCCGCCGGCGTTTCGTGTCCCACCCGGTTCGGCACCGCGACATAGCAGCCGTTCGCGATGGCATGGCTGCGCTGGATTGTTTCCCAGGAGGAATGTTGAGCTTTGCCATATTGCTTTTTCTCTTTGGGATGCCACCCGATGGCCGTCGGATAAAACAGAATCTCGGCCCCGCGCAATGCCGTCAGACGCGCCGCCTCCGGGTACCACTGGTCCCAACAGATGCAGACACCAATCTTGCCGCGCGCCGTCGTCCAACTTCTGAAACCGAGATCGCCCGGCGTGAAATAGAACTTCTCGTGGTAAAGCGGGTCGTCCGGGATGTGCATCTTGCGATATTTGCCGAGTAATTTTCCGTCGGCGTCGATAATGGCAGCGGTGTTATGATAGAGGCCGGCGCTGCGCTTCTCAAAGAGAGATGCGATGATCACGATGCCCAGTTCACGGGCGAGCTCGCCCAGGGCGATCGTTGAGTTTCCGGGGATTTCCTCCGCCAATTCGAAATTCGAGTGTTCCTCCGTCTGGCAAAAATATTGGGAACGAAATAGCTCGGGCAGACAGACGACCTCAGCCGCCTCTTTGGCCGCGCTGCGGATGAACTCGACGGCGCGACTGAAATTCACCTCCGGCTCCGGGCCGCATTGCATCTGGACCAGGCCGATCTTCGTTTTCTCGAGCTTGGGCATGGTCGAACCTCCTTTCCCAACGCGATGCGAATGTTCGCGTTCGGAGAACTATTTCACCGAATCGGCCGGAGCGAGCTTGATGCTTTCGATCACGACGCGCTTGGTCGGCTTGCTGCGCTCGCCTTGGCTGTTCCGTTCTACCGGGGTCGCCCCGATCTTCTGCAGGACGTCATCGCCTTTGATCAATTTACCGAAGGTTGTGTATTGGTGATCGAGATGTGTAATCGACCCCAGGCAGATGAAAAACTGGGAGCCGGCCGAGTCGGGATCGGGTTCGCGCGCCATTGAGAGGACGCCGAGTTCGTGACGGTGATCGTTGAATTCGGCTTTGATCTTGTAGCCGGGCCCCCCGGAACCGTAGCGATCCTCCTTGGAAGTATCTTTGGAGAGCGGGTCACCGCCCTGCACCATGAACCCGCTCACGATCCGATGAAAAATAGTGCCGTTGTAGAATCCGTCGCGCGCGAGCTTTTTGAAGTTTTCGATCGTCTTGGGCGCGGCGTCTTTCCAGAACTGGACAACCATGTCGCCCTCACTGGTTTTGATGATTGCTACTTCGTCTGATGTGTTCACGGCCGGGTTCTCCTTCTTTTCTTCACTTCGGATTTGGTTTGCGCTCAGGGCGAGCCCGAGGATGCAACACAGGAAAGTCAATTTCATGCGTGCAGCGTAACGCTCACTACGAAAGCTTCAACGTCAAGATGATGAACGCCCGAGCAAGCCGTCTCAACAGAGTGAGGCGGCTGCAGGAATTTCGTTTCAGGAATGGTATTCCTGCAAGCTGCGAACATGGATCTTGTTCGTTTGCAGGGAACGAATTCCGTTGGCGCTGGCCTGAGCCGCGCGCACGGTCGTCATGATCGGGATCTTTTTGGCGAGCGCGGCGTTCCGAATCATCACTTCGTCTTCGCGCGGGATCTTGCCGCTCGGCGTATTGATAATGAAGTTGATGTCCCCGTTTTTGATGCGGTCGAGCACGTTCGGCCGCCCCTCCCTTAGCTTAAACACCTTCGTCACCTTGAGCCTGGCCTTGAGCAGAGCCGCGGCTGTTCCGCTCGTCGCGATGATCTCAAAACCGAGTTGAATGAATTCCCGGGCCACCAGGATGATTGCGTCCTTGTCCGTGTCTTTCACGCTGATGAAAACCTTTCCCTTTTTCGGAAGCGGCGGCGGAGCGGCCATTTGCGACTTGGCGTAGGCCAGCCCGAGGTCGGCATCGATACCCATGACTTCGCCGGTCGATTTCATTTCCGGCCCTAACGAAATATCTACTCCTTGATAGCGCAGAAATGGGAAGACAGCCTCCTTTACCGAATAATGCTTCGGGATCTTCTCCTTGGTAAAGCCGAGTTCACGCAAGGTTTGTCCGACCATGACCTTGGCCGCCAGTTTGGCCAGCGGAACTCCGATCGCTTTACTCACGAAAGGCACCGTGCGTGAGGCGCGCGGATTCACTTCGAGCACGTAAACATCTTCGCCTTTGACCGCGAATTGCACATTCATGAGACCACGCACATTCAGCTCGCGGGCCATCGCCTTGGTCGCTAAGGAAATTTCAGCGAGTACTTTTTCCGACAATGAAAAGGTGGGAACGACACACGCGCTGTCGCCGCTATGAATGCCGGCTTCCTCGATGTGTTCCATGATCGCGCCAATCACGCTCGTCTCGCCATCAGCGATGCAGTCGACGTCCACTTCAATGGCGTCCTCCAGAAAGCGGTCGACCAAAACGGGCCGGTCCGGGCTGACCTCGATCGCGTTCGCCATGTAACGCCGCAGATCCTCTTCGTTATAAACAAGCTCCATGGCGCGCCCGCCTAAAACGAAGCTCGGCCTAACGAGAATGGGATAGCCAATCCTAACGGCGATGGCAACCGCTTCTTCGGCAGTAACGGCAGACCCGCTTGGAGTCTGGCGTAATCCCAGTTTATCCAGCATGGCCGCGAACAACTTCCGGTCTTCCGCCATTTCGATGCTTTCCGGCTGGGTCCCGAGAATGGGCACGCCCGCGGCCTTCAGGCCGTCCGCCAGGTTGAGCGGCGTCTGGCCCCCGAATTGCACCAAAACTCCTTCCGGCTTTTCCTGGTCGTAGATGTTGAGCACGTCTTCCAGGGTGAGAGGTTCGAAATAAAGTTTATCGCTCGTATCGTAGTCCGTCGAAACCGTTTCCGGGTTCGAGTTGACCATGATCGTTTCAAATCCGAGCTCGCGCAGGGCGAAGGCGGCATGCACGCAGCAGTAATCGAATTCGATTCCCTGACCAATGCGGTTGGGCCCGCCACCTAAAATCATGACCTTGCGTTTGCCGCTGTCCCGTCGCTCATTTTCATCGCCGTAGGTGGAATAATAGTAGGGCGTGTACGCCTCGAACTCGGCCGCGCAGGTATCCACCAGCCGGTAGGTCGGCAGAATGCCGGCCGCTTTACGCCGGGCCCGAATGGTTTTCTCCGAAACGCCGACGGCGATTGCGACCTGTCGATCGGAGAAGCCCAGTTTCTTGGCTTGGAGCAGCGAAATTTTGTCACCTGAAAGTTTGCGCGTCGACTGCACGATCTGCTCCACATTGCGCAGAAACCAGCGATCGATTTTCGTAACCTCGAAGACGTCATCGATGGACATCCCATCGTTGAACGCCTGAGCCAAATGGAAGATCCGCTCAGCGTTAGGGGTCGATAACTTAAGACGCAACGCTTCCGGTTCCAGGCGTTGATCGGCTCCGTCGCCGCATAGGCCGAAGCGCTTGATCTCCAGGCTGCGCAGAGCTTTTTGCAGCGCGTCCTTGAAGGTTCGACCGATCGCCATCGCTTCGCCGACGCTTTTCATCTGCGTCGTCAGGGTCGTATCCGCCTGTGGGAATTTCTCGAATGTGAAGCGGGGAACCTTCACCACGCAGTAATCGATCGTTGGCTCGAACGAGGCGGGGGTTTCCCGCGTGATGTCGTTTTTGATTTCATCGAGCGTATAACCAACAGCCAGTTTGGCCGCTATCTTGGCGATGGGAAAACCCGTCGCCTTGGAAGCGAGCGCGCTCGAGCGCGAGACGCGTGGATTCATTTCGATGACCACCATGCGGCCGTTGTCCGGGTTGACCGCGAACTGAATGTTCGAACCGCCTGTCTCCACCCCGATTTCACGAATCACCGCGAACGATGCATCGCGCATCATCTGGTATTCCTTGTCGCTCAGCGTCTGCACTGGGGCGACCGTGATGGAATCCCCCGTGTGCACGCCCATCGGATCGAAGTTTTCGATGGAGCAAACAACCACGCAATTATCCAGGCGATCGCGCATGACCTCGATCTCGAATTCCTTCCAGCCAACCAGTGATTCCTCGATTAACACTTCGCCGACCGGGGAAAGAGCAAGGCCGCGTTCCGCGATTTCTTCCAACTCATCCCGGTTATAAGCGATCCCCCCGCCGCTGCCGCCGAGGGTGAAGGCGGGCCGGATGATGAGCGGAAATGCCCCAATCTCATCGGCCACCCGGCTGGCATCGACGAAAGAATGCGCAATGCCGGAACGCGGCACATCCAGACCGATTCGTAACATCGCCTCCTTGAACAGTTGCCGATCTTCTCCCTTGGCGATGGCCTGGGCGTTTGCGCCGATCAGTATGACGCCGTGTCGGGCGAGGGCGCCGTTTCGATAAAGTTCCATGGCGGCGTTCAGGGCAGTCTGTCCGCCCATGGTCGGCAAAAGCGCCTCCGGCTTCTCCCGTTCGATGATGGCCTCGATCACCTCCGCCGTGATGGGCTCTATATAAGTACGATCCGCGAATTCCGGATCGGTCATGATGGTGGCGGGGTTCGAGTTGATCAGGACGACCTTGTAGCCTTCCTCGCGCAAGGCCTTGCAGGCTTGCACCCCGGAATAATCAAACTCGCAGCCTTGCCCGATCACGATGGGACCGGAACCGATGAGCAAAATCGTCTTGAGTTGATCGTTCCGCGGCATTTGCGCGCCGGATGATAAATCAAATTAGCCGAAGATCACGTGCGAATCTGCACAGGCCAGATACAGAGCGGCGTTTTTCCCCAAGTGCGTCCTTCCTCACTCGTGGGGTGTTCATAGAAACGTTGTCATCCTGAGCCAGCGCAGACGGCGAAGGATCCCACCGATTCAGATGGCGCCACCCAAAGCAAATTGTGTGACCCACGCGCACTTGTGGGATCCCTCGCTAGGCTCGGGATGACAACGGGAACGGCCCGGTTGCGCAGACTCGTCAGCTTGCCGCCCTTCCGGCCGGACTACGCCACCTCGGCCATGCGCTGGCGATCAAGGTAGACTTTACAGATACCTTTAATCCGCGTGAGCACGTAGTAAATCGTCTGGCTCCGGATACGAACAAGTTCGCTTCCGACAATGCGGGTCACGAAATCGCCGGGGAGATCGAGAATCTCCCGGGGCGTGCAGCCATCAAGACCCTTGCAGGAAATGGCCGTCATCGCGCGCGTCAACGTTTGCACCTCCGGCCCGAGCGTCATGCGCAAATGCGACTTGCCGTCGCCATCGACCTTCAGGAAAACACCCACCGTGTCGGCGCATTCCTCGTCCTTGCGCACATCGGTCAGATCGAATGTTTCCCCGGCGCGCGGCTCCTGCTTTTTGGCGTTATCGGCGTAAGACACAAGCGTTTCACGCCGCTCGTCTTCCGGCAGCGATTCGAACAGAGCGATAATCTTGTTCAATTTGTCTGGATACATATCGATTTCATTCATGAATGAAACCACGTGGGGAATTCCTAAGCGCCTCGTTCGATGGGAGCGCCGACCTTGTTGCCCCACTCCGTCCATGAGCCGTCGTAATTCCGCACGTTGTCGACTCCGAGTAAATAGGTGAGCACAAACCAAGTGTGACTGGAACGTTCGCCGATCCGGCAATACACCAATGTCTCCGTGTCCGGCTTCACCCCGCATTGATCGAAATAAATCTTTCCCAGGTCAGCTGCCGGTTTGAAGGTCGAGTCGTCGTTCGTGGCGGTTTTCCAGGGCACGCTTTTCGCGCCCGGAATATGTCCGCCCCGAAGCACGCCTTCCTGCGGGTACTCCGCCATGTGCGTCACCTCGCCCTTGAACTCGCCCGGCGACCGGACATCGATGAGCGGCTTCCCCGCTTTGCTCTGGGCCAGTGCTTCGTCGGCAAAGGCGCGGATCTCTTTGTCGAAGCGCTTTTTTGGCTCCGGATAACTCGTTTGCGCAGGCTTGGTCGCATCGCGTGTCAGAGGCCGCCCCTCCGCTTTCCATTTATCGCGCCCACCATTTAGGATTTTGACTTTGTCATGCCCAAACAGGCGAAAAGCCCAGAGTGCGTAACAGGCCCACCAGTTCGCCTTGTCGCCGTAGAAAACGCAGGTCGTGTTCGGAGTGATGCCGTTCCTACTGCACAGTTCGGCGAATTTATCGGGCGTGATGTAATCGCGCACAACGGCGTCCTGCAGATCGGCGCGCCAATCGATATGCACGGCACCAGAAATATGTCCCGTGTCATAAAGTAAAACATCTTCGTTCGACTCAACGATCCGCAGATCCTTGTCCGACAAATGTTGTTCCAACCACTCGGTCTCGACCAATGCCTCCGGGTGTGCGTAAGCGGTGGGATTCATGTCCATGCGGAAGCATCCATCCCGGTCTGGATCGCCGCAACTCGATTTGCACAACCGCCCAATGAGCCAATTGCGATCCATGGGAGTTATATGTTCGCTTTCTTTTCGAATCGATTGGGGTGCCTTGGATCGATTGCCGTTTCCATCGTGGGGACGATCATCCTGATTTTTTTGATGCGCGGATGCCATTAGCGCCACACGGCACCCCCGTTCCGCCTTGCGCCTGAAACTAGACGGGAGCTGCGCGTAGACGGGCCAGTTCAACTTGCAGCTGGGCCAGGTCGACCATGAGAAGCGCGCCATTCTCATCAATTGATTTGCGGTAGCTTTCGGCCGCACGACCACCCACCAGGATGCCGACGTTCGGTCCCGCCAGCCGTCGCAAATCTCGAAGTTCCTGTGCGATATTCGGATCGTCGTCCGGATAGACGAGACTCAATCCAATCGCGCGCGCTCGATCCTGGACAGCGGCGCCGGCAATCTCAAGTGCGGGTAGACTTGGACCAAGGTAAATAGGACACCAACCTTGCTCCGCAGCCAGCGCGGCCACCAAGACCGCGCCAAGCTCATGCAGCTGACCCTGCAACGTCGCGACCACGATCGCTGGAGCTCCCCGCTCGCCGGCATAGTTGCGCGCCGGATTTAGCACAAAGGCTCTAATCGCCGCACTGGCGAAATGTTCATGCGAGGTTTTCAGCGCCCCCAAGCCCCACAAGTCGCCTAGGCGACGGGCCAGCGGAGCAATGACCCGCCGCAATAGCCCATTGTACCCGAGCTCGAGCGCGCCGCGATCAAGGACCGCATTGAGCTCCGCACCATCGAGCGATCTGATTGCCTCAACGCAATCTTCGACAAACCTGTTTTCACTGAAAAGAGCGGCAATCGCGTCCGCCGCAACGGTGTCGCCGCTATGAATGGTCGGCCCGGGTGCAGGATGGGCCAGTTGTTGCAGGGCAGTGTCGTCCAGGTTGGCAATCGTGCTGATGGGATGACCAATCTTCGTCGCATCCCGCAACAGCGTGAGCCGGCGAATATTGTTATCTGAGTAGAGCCGGTGACCTGTGGGTGTGCGGGAAGGAACCACAGCGCGATAGCGTTTTTCCCAAACACGCAGGACGTGCTGCGACAAGCCGGTTCTGCGGGCAGCGACTTGAATAGGGACGTCCACACAGCATCATAGACAATAATTAGACATACTGCAAATAGACATAGACAAATATTTGACAGGCCTCCGTACGGTGGCAATGTCCGGACATACCTCTGACCATGGAGCGACCTGTTATTATCATCGGAGCCGGACCCGGCGGCTTGGCTGCGGCCGTGCTGCTTGCGAGTGCCGGTACGAAGGTCACCATCTTTGAGCGCCTGCCCATGGTGGGGGGGCGCACCTCCGCCATTCAGGCTGAAGGTTTCCGGTTCGACCTGGGCCCGACCTTTTTTCTTTACCCCCGCGTGCTGGAACAGATTTTTGCGGCCGCCGGGACTGATCTCGAACGTGAGGTCGAAATGGTGCGGTTGGATCCCAATTATCGGATCATCTTTGGACAAGGCGGCGAACTCCACGCCACCGGAGACATCCTGAGGATGGAAAGGGAAATCTCCTCATTGGCTCCTGACGATGTGCCCGGATTCCGTCGGTTCATGGCAGAGAACAGGACGAAGTTGGAACGGATGCTTCCCTGCCTGGAGCAGCCATTCCTGGGCTGGGGGGATCTGCTGAACCGTCGCTTGCTCAAGATGTTGCCGATGCTTCGCCCTCATCAATCGGTCGACCGATATCTGAAGCGCTTTTTCCGCGATCCGCGCATGCGCCTGGCCTTTTCCTTTCAGTCAAAATATCTGGGCATGTCGCCATTTCGCTGCCCGAGTCTCTTTTCCATCCTTTCCTTTTTAGAGTACGAACATGGGGTCTACCATCCGATCGGCGGATGCAATGCGGTGACCGCGGCGTTGGCTCGCGTGGCCGAGCGACTGGGAGTCGAAATCAAACTAGGCCAGCCGGTCGAGCAGTTGCTCTTCGAGGGGCGGCGAGTCGTCGGCGTTCGCACAAATGAAGGGGAGCACAAGGCGGAGTCTGTCGTCGTCAATGCGGATTTCGCCCGAGCCATGACCCGTCTGGTTCCGGATAAACTCCGACGCCGTTGGAGCAACCGCCGCATCGCGCGCAAGAAATTTTCCTGCTCCACCTTCATGATGTACCTCGGACTCGAGGGAAAGTTCGACCTTCCGCATCACAACATTCATATCTCGGCGAACTACGAAACGAACTTGGATGAAATCGAGCGGCGCCATGTCTTGTCGGACGATCCCTCGTTTTATGTTCAGAACGCGAGCGTGACTGATCCGACTCTGGCTCCGGCCGGAATGAGTGCACTCTATGTCCTCGCCCCGGTCACGCATCAGCATTCGAATGTTGATTGGTCACGTGAGCGCGATAGATATCGCAGCCTGATGCTGCGGCAGATCGCCAAGGCCGGCTTCACCGATGTGGAATCGCGCATTCGCTTCGAGCGAATCATAACGCCGGCCGATTGGGACGAGCGCTACGAAATTCACGACGGCGCCACCTTTAATCTGTCGCACACGCTGGATCAGATGTTGCACCTCCGGCCGCGCAATCGCTTTGAGGACTTGGAAAACGTCTATTTGGTCGGAGGCGGAACCCATCCTGGGAGCGGCTTACCCGTTATCTTCCAGTCTGCCTTAATCACGAGTCGGCTCCTCCTGCAGGACCGTGGCTTTGTCCCCAAATTAGCGGACGTGGAAGCCAATGAACCCGATCTGGCCAAACTGGAGGCGGCGTGAAAGCTCTTCCCTTGGAACCAGGAGTTGATCTCCACTTTCTCAACATAAGTTGCGCGGTGGCGCGCAATGTCCAGCCCTCGTGGGCGAAGGAACCGATTACTCATCGTTTGGAGTTCGTCAGGCAGCTGCGGCACGAGATCGCAAATCATGCGCACGATCTGGCTGCGGGGGCTGCCGCCGTGGCCGGGCGACCCGTGGCGGAAAAATTGATTTCCGAAGTTCTTCCGTTGGCCGACGCCTGCCGCTGGCTGGAGAAAAACGCGGCCCGCGTTCTGGCAGACCAACGGCACAATCGCAAGGGACGCCCGCTTTGGCTGCGCGGCGTCTCCTTTTGTGTCCACCGCCAGCCGTTAGGTCTTATTTTGATTATAGGGCCCTGTAATTACCCTTTGTTTTTACCGGCCGTTCAGGCACTCCACGCGCTCGTCGCCGGAAACGCCGTCCTGCTGAAGCCCGCGCCTGGGACACGTGAGGTCGCATTGTTGTTCGCCCACCTGGCAAAATCATCAGGACTCGATTCGCGTCTCCTCTCTGTTTTGCCGGAAGATGTGAGCGCCGCCCGATCCTGCATTTTGGCGGGCGTGGACAAAGTCATCTACACCGGTTCATCCGAGAACGGGCGCAACGTTCTGGAACAACTGGCCGACTCTAACACCCCGGCGGTGATGGAGCTTTCCGGCGCGGACGCGGTGGTTGTACTCAAAGATGCCGACCTCGATCTTGTGCTTAACGCACTTCGTTTCGGCACAGGGTGGAATGATGGAGATACCTGTATCGCACCGCGGCGTTTGCTCGCGCACGAAGCGATCGCGCAACGGCTTCAGACCGGACTTTCCGACTCGGCCCTCAATCATTTCAACGTCGAAGAGTTTTACGAAGAAAACGACGCTGTTGAATCTGTCTCTCGGGCAAAGTTTGGACTCGGGGTCTCCATCTTCTCGCGCGATCGGCGCCGCGCGGCCGCCCTCGGCGAACGGATGCGGACCGGGTTCGTCACGATCAATGATTTGATCGTTCCGACGGCGGATCCCCGCCTGCCCTTCGGGGGTCTCAGGGCAAGCGGATTTGGCGTGACGCGCGGTGCGGAAGGATTACTGGAGATGACACATCCGCACGTCGTCGCGCTTCGCCGGGGCAAATCGAAAGCGCATTTGCAGCCGCTCATGGACTCCGACGCGGAGCTCTTTTCAACCTATATCTCGGCCGCGCATTCTCAGAAGTTCGTCACACGATGGCGAGCGGCGCGACAGATGGTTCGGCTCCTGGCCGTCCGAAAAAGGGAAACAAAATGAGCAACACAGGTATCATTGGTGGTGGATTAGGAGGCCTGGCTTCAGCCTGCGTGTTGGCGGCGCGGGGACACAAAGTGGTTCTTTTCGAGCGGAACGATTGGTTAGGCGGCAAGGCCGCCGTCCTGGAGAAGGACGGATTTCGTTTCGACATGGGGCCAACCATTCTGACCCTGCCGTCGGTTCTGGACAAAATCTTCGGCGAAGCCGGCCGAAATATGTCAGACGCTCTCGATCTCGTCCGGCTCGATCCACAGTGGCGCTCATTCTTTCAGGACGGTTCCACTCTCGATCTCGTGGCCGATGCCGGACAAATGGCGAAGAATCTGCACGCTTTCACGGGAGATGACAGGACGGGCGATGGCTACCGACGCTTTCTCGGCCTCTCCGAAAAGCTGCATCAAATTTCGGATAAGTTCTTCTTTTGGCGTTCCGTCGGCGGGCTCCGCGATATGTTCGAGGCGCGCTCGACCTTTCAGATCAATATCTTACGCGACCTTCTGGCCATGCAGCCGGGCCGGACGGTGGCGGGAGTTGTGCGCGGGCACATCCCGGACGCGCGCGTCGCGCAAATGGTGGATCACTTCACGCAGTACGTCGGTTCGGCGCCGGACGCTTCGCCGGCTGTTCTCTGCGGAATCGCGCACATGCAGACGCAGGAAGGAATTTGGTATCCCATGGGCGGAACGCGATCTATCCCGGCCGCCTTGCAGGAACTGGCCTTGTCCCTCGGGGTTGAGATACGGTGCGGTGAAGAGGTCACGCGTATTCTCACTAATAAGGGTGCCGTGTCGGGTCTTCGCCTGGCCTCGGGCGAAGAGCTCCCCTTCGACGCGATCATATCGAACTGCGACAGCGTCCGGACGCACCGAGAATTGCTGAATAACGAGGCGCGGTTCGCTTTCGAACGCCGTCGACGCTACGAGCCTGCCTGCTCAGGAGTCGTGCTCTATCTGGGTTTGCGCGAACGGTACGAGCATCTTCTTCATCACAATTTTGTCTTCTCGCGCGATCCGAAAGAAGAATTCCGCGCCATCTATGGGCGCGGCGAACCCGCAGCGGACCCGACCTGTTACGTTTGCGCGCCGGCCCGGACTGAGCCCGGCGTCGCACCCGATGGCGGCGAGGCTCTTTATGTTTTGGTGCATACACCGTACTTGCGGCCGCACCACGACTGGAACCGGATGCTGCCGGCGTATCGGAATACAATCATCGAAAAGTTGCGCGGCACCGGCGGGATGGAGGACATCGAGTCCCGTATCGTTTTCGAAGAGGCTTTGACGCCGGCCGGAATTCATCGTCGCTACCATGTTTTAAACGGCGCGATTTACGGTCTGGCCAGCCACGGCCGTTTCCTCGGAGCGTTCAAGCCGGGGAATCGCAGTCCGGACGTGGAGCGGCTTTACCTCGCAGGCGGGGCGGCTCATCCCGGTCCCGGCATGCCCATGGTGTTGATGTCGGGATGGATCGCGGCCGACGCGCTTGACCGCGAAATGAACGGTCCCACAACGGATGCATCGAAGTTCGTTAGGCAGGAAGTCGAGGTCGGCCTGTGATCGCGACCAAACAGGCCCAGAAAGTCAGCCCGCCTCAGCCGTCGCGCCAGCTCTTGCGTGTTTTCGCCCGCTACAGCCGCTATTACCTCGGCCGGCATTTTCATTCCGTTCGCGTCTCGAAAGACTCGGTTCTTCCAGCCTCCGACATGGCGAGGCCGATCGTCATGTATTTAAATCATTCGTCATGGTGGGATCCGCTCATTTGTCTGTATTTGGCGCGATGCTGGTTTCCCGATCGCACTTCGCTTGCTCCGATCGATGCGGGAATGCTGAAGCAGTATGCATTTTTTAAACATCTCGGATTCTATCCGGTCGAAGCGGGAACAGCCCGAGGCGCACGAGATTTTCTCCGTACCACAGCTCAGCTGCTGAAGTCGGATCGGAATATGGTCTGGCTGACGCCGCAAGGACGCTTCGTTGACGCGCGCGAGCGCCCCATCCCTTTTCGTCGCGGTCTCGGCGCCCTCGCCCATCGCAGCGAACGGGCCCTCTTCGTTCCCCTCGCGATTGATTATACCTTTTGGACCGAGCCCCAGCCGGAAATCTTGATTTCGGTTGGCCCAGCCGTCGCCGCGGAAGAGATGATTATCAGCAGCGTCAGCGATTGGACTGATTTCTTCTCGTCATCGCTGGAAGAAACGCAGGACCGACTGGCGGCGAGCGCCTGTCGGCGTGATCCGGATGACTGGGTCGTTTTGGAAAGAGGAGCTTCCGGGATCAATGCCATTTACGACGGCTGGCGATCCCTGCGTTCGCGCATGCAAGGCCGGTCTTTCACGCGAGAGCACCAGCCGGATGACGCCGCTGCCCGATGATTGCTTCGACCGCAATTGCCTTAATCAGCTGCGTTTTGGCCGGCATTCCTGCATTTTTGTTCCTGCGGAACCGATCGCTTTATCTCACGCCTGCCGAACCGGGACCAGGATTGCTGCCGCAGTGCTCCGTCCTGATACCGGCGCGAAATGAAGAGTCTACCATCGGAGACGCAATAGCGTCCGTCTTACAGAGCCGCGGGGCTGTCTTTGAGGTGCTGGTGTACGATGACGAATCGACCGACGCGACAGCCGAAGTCGTCGGCCAGATAGCCCGATGCGATGACCGCATTCAACTCGTTAGGTCTTCGCCTCTTCCGGCTGGGTGGTGCGGCAAGCAATATGCCTGTCACGTCCTGAGCGAAGCGGCGCAATACCGGTGGTTGTTCTTCATGGACGCGGATGTGCGGCTGAGCGAGGACGCCCTGACGCGCGTCATCGGATTCATGCAAAAGAGCGGTGCTGCTCTGGTCAGTGGCGTGCCCGCACAAACGACCGGTAGCTTTCTCGAGAGACTGCTCATTCCTCTAATTCATTTCATCCTGCTTGGATTTCTCCCGCTGGAGCGGATGCGTTCAAGCCGTGACCCAGCTCTGGCCGCCGGTTGTGGGCAACTCTTCGTGGCCGAGCGCGAGGCGTATCGGCGCTGCGGCGGCCATCGCGCCATCGGCGCATGTCTACATGATGGTGTCAATCTGCCGCGCGCTTTCCGGGCAGCGGGATTTGCCACTGACGTGTTCGACGCAACCGACGTGGCGGTTTGCCGCATGTATAGAAGTAATACCGAAGTCTGGCGCGGCTTGTCCCGAAATGCGCACGAAGGCCTTGGAACTCCACGTCTGATCGGATTTGCCACCATCCTTCTCTTCGGCGGGCAGGTGCTGCCATTTGTCCTGCTCGCGTGGGGTCTGTTTCACCCGTTGCCCGCGGTAGCCCTGCTTCTGGCGGGAGCCGGCGTGTTACTCGCTTACCTGCCTCGAGCGTTCGCTTTAAAACGATTCCGGCAGAGCTTGTTTGGTGCGCTCGTTCATCCCCTCGGAATTTGCGCCTTGCTCGCCATTCAATGGCAGGCCTTTTTCCGGACCTGCCTGGGCGTGGCGCCCCACTGGAAAGGGCGCGCCTATCTCGTGAAATAACGTCTGAAGTTCTCTTGGCCTAACGATTATATTTCGGATCCTGCGCCTGCTTCCGCACGGCCGTAAACACCTTCCTGATCGCGATCTCACTCGCGCCGTTCGCGATGAACGCCGGCAGGGCGCCGCCGCTGTCTGTGAAAACAGAATAAGTCGCGCGAGTTTTTCCAGGTCCCTGCGGCTCGAGCAACCACGAGCCTTCACATAATGTGACACGCAGTACGCCTTTTTTCGGGGCAGGACTCAACTCGTTAGCCGGTTGCCACCGGTTGAGATAAACCAACCCGCCCCCACTGGCCCAGGATTTTGCATCGATCCGCAGAGTGTAATCACGGTCGCTGCAGAATTTCGGGGAAACGCGCTGATAAGTGAAAGTGGAATTACCTTCCCGCTTTACGATCCGGCACTCTGCTATATACGGCATAAATGCCGGGTAACTGTCGACGTCGTCGAGAACCTGGTGAACGGTCGTGGTCGGTGCGTCGATATCCCCGGTCGCTTTGAACTCTTTCAAGGACGAGCCCGCGCGGAGGCGACTGTAAAGGGTGACTCCCTTCGCGCTGGTCCCCACGTTCCACGTTTTGTCAGCTTCGGCCGCCGGTTCGGTCGCCCGAAGCTGATGGGAAGTGGCTAGAATCAACAGGAAATGGGCAAGGCGCCGGCCAGTCACTTGGCGATCATAGCAAATCTCGCAGGGCGCGCATCCGCGAAAGTGAACCGTGTCAGGCGGCGCGGCCGCAGCGTTCCCAGGGAGAAGCCTCATGGCTCTCAGAATTTTGCATCCGCTCCAGCACGACCAGCGGATGGCTTGGTAGTCCAATGCAGCAGGCAACCAAACAATCCGGTCCAAAGAACCGGCCGCTCCGCTGCATCGGTTTCAACCAAACTATATTATGAACAAATTAACACGTCTTAGTCTCATGACGCTGGCCGGCACTTCTCTCGCGGTGACCGCCTTTTCCGCGCAAAATCCAAAAGTCGGTGGCGCGCCCATGTTTGCGAACAAGAACATCATTCAAAACGCGGTGAAATCGAAAGATCACACCACGCTCGTCGCCGCGGTCAAGGCCGCGGGTCTTGTCGCGACGCTGGAAGGCAAAGGACCGTTTACGGTCTTCGCTCCGACCAATGAAGCGTTCGAGAAACTTCCTGCCGGCACCGTCGAGACACTGCTGAAGCCAGAGAATAAAGCCAAGCTGGCGGGTGTTCTGACTTACCACGTGGTGGCTGGAAAGTACACGGCGGCCAAGTTGGGCCAGGAAATTAAAGCGGGCGGCGGGTCCGCTACGCTGACGACCGTCAATGGAGAGAAATTGACGGCTAAGATGTCGGGCGATTCGATCGAGCTGACCGACACCAAGGGTAACATGGCGAAGGTGACGATCGGCGACGTTATGCAATCGAATGGTGTGATCCATGTGATCGATACGGTAGTCATGCCGTAGCACCAACGCTCGCAAGGCGCGGGCGGCGATGGAGGTCGCCGTCCGCGTTCCCCCCGGAATTTACTTTTGCGACAACGGGCTTGGTCCCGATCGTTCCCATGTGTTCGGGCTTGTCAGTGTCACAAGCATGACTTATGGCGGTGCAGACGAGGGCATGCAGGATCATACGGCACAACAAAAAGCGGACGCACAACTGATGACTCGAGTCGCACAAGGCGATCAGATGGCGTTCAGCGCGCTTTACGACCGGTTGAGCGGCCCGCTCTATTCGCTTTCGTTCAAGATGCTGGGGAATGCGGCGGAAGCCGAAGACGCCTTGCAGGAGGTCTGTTTGCAAATATGGCGCCGCGCCCCCACGTATGATTCCGCGCAAAGCAGCGTCTTCAGCTGGGCCGTGCTCCTGACCCGCGGAAAAGTCATCGACCGGCTACGCGCGCGGGGCCGGCGTTCGCGCGTGGTGGCAGGGTCGATCGAGGACGAAGGCAATTTGATTGACCCGGCCGACGCATCCACCAGTGAGACGGCAGCGGATAACGTAAGTAGAAATGAAGAAGCCGTCCGTGTTCGAACCGTTCTTGGAGGACTTCCGTCCGACCAGCGGCAGGCAATAGAAATGGCTTTTTTCTCCGAACTGACGCATCACGAAATTGCGACGCAGTTGAATCAACCACTGGGAACGGTCAAGGCGCGCATTCGACGCGGTATGCTGCGCTTGCGTGACGGGTTAAGGAGATCGCCATGATCAACGAGGAGCTACAGGACAGCGCGGCTCTTTATGTCCTCGGTTCGCTAGATGCAACCGAGAGGGCGGCATTTGAAGTATCCCTCCGGGGGAATGCGGAGTTGCGCACTCTCGTGGCCGAATTGCGCGAAGCGGCCGGCGCCATCGCCCTGGCGGCCCCTGACCACGCGCCGCCCGCTTCCTTAAAGCAAAAGGTTCTGCGCGACATTGCAAAAGAGAAGTCTGGCGACCTAACGAATGTGGGGAACCGACCTGGAGGTTTGAGCACGGCCTGGCCCTGGGCGATCGCGGCCATGTTCCTCTTATTTTCGGGATTTCTTTTTTATGACCGCGCGCAATTGCGCCGGGAAATCGCGCAGGTTCGAGACAGGGACTCTCTCATGCAGGCGAATCTGGTCGCTTTGGCGCCGGCCAATGGTGCCCCCGCTACAGCCAAGGCAACAGTGGCGTGGGAAGCGGATCGTCAAACGGGTGTGATCAAGATCACGGGCCTGCCCGCGGCTGGCACGGGAAAGGATTACCAACTCTGGGCGGTCGACGCGGATCACAAGGACCCGGTCAGCGCCGGCCTTGTCCATATCGATGCCAATGGCGTCGCGCAAGTGCGGTTCAAGCCGATCGCGGAAGCCCGTCACGTGAAGGCGTTCGCCATCAGCCTTGAACGTGAAGGCGGCGTGCCCAAGGCGGAAGGCCCGATCCTTTTGGTCGGAAGCACAACCGGTTAGGCAACCCAATCCACGGCGAAAACAAAACGCTGGAGCCGCTTCGCTCTGCGCAGCGCTTATTTCTTCGATTTCGCCGCCACATCCATATAGAACTGGGCGAAGAGGAATGAGTAGATATCGGCCGATTGTTTAATTCGTTCGCTCAAGGCCGTGCCGAGACCATGTCCGGCACTCGTGCTCGTGCGCAACAAGATCGGGTTACCCGATTTATTCGCTTCGTCGAGACGCGCCACCATCTTGCGCGAGTGATATGGCGCGACGCGGCCGTCGTTCGCTCCGGTCAACATCAAAACGGAGGGATAATCCGTCCCGTCGACCACGTGATGATAAGGCGAGTATGCGTATAAGGCCTTGAATTGATCTGGATCTTTGACGCTGCCGAACTCGGTCACGTTAAAAGCTCCATTCGGGGCGAGTTCCACTCGAAGCATATCGTAGAGGCCGACCGAGGAAACGACCGCGTGCATCAAGTCCGGGTGTTGCGTGATCATCGCGCCCATGAGGAGCCCCCCATTGCTTCCGCCCTGCACGGCCAGCTTATCCTGACGTGTGTAGTTTTGTTTTGCCAGATATTCACCAGCCGCGGCGAAATCGTCGAACACGTTTTGTTTTTTCGTGAGGTTCCCGGCCTTGTGCCACTCCTCTCCGAATTCGCCGCCTCCGCGAATGTTGGCTACGACATAAATCCCGCCACGATCGAACCAGAGTCGGCGTGTGAAATCGAAATTCGGCTGCATGCTGATGCCGTAGCCGCCGTAGCCGTAAAGGATCGTCGGATTAGTGCCATCTTGTTTCGTTCCTTTGCGACGAACAATATTGAGCGGAATCCTGGTGCCATCCTTGGAAGTGGCGAATTCCCGCGTCACCTCGATGTCGGCAAATGACACTGGCGAGTTACTGACCAGCGCTGTCTTCACCGCGTCGGACTTTCCGGCAACGATACGAAACCACGCGGCCGGCTCGGTATAGCTGACGTCACGAAATAGCACTGAGCTTTCCTCCAGCGGTTCCATTTCCGACACGGCGGAGATTTTTGGGATGGGAATGATGGTCTCGCCTTTCCCATCAAGCCCGAAGCGCCTGATTTGTGAGGGGCCGCCGAGCAGGTCGCCAATATAAAGGGCGTTCGCGGTCGGAACGATTGCCTGAATCACAGCCTCGCCCGTCGGGACGATCAACGTCGCTTTGGCTAATTCCGGTGCCTCAAGAGGCAGCCGCAAAATCTTGCCGCGTGGGGCATCGGCACGGGAGAGGAGATAAAGGGCATCATCTCGTCCGAGATGGGCCACTTTGACCTGATCGCTGAATTGCGTGATCTGCTTCCACTGTCCGTCGGGACCGAGGAGGTAATGCGCGAAATCCCCGCCGTCGCCATTCGCCACTTTCGCCAGGACATATTTGCCGTCGTGTGAAGCCTCCAGCGCCACCTCGGCGATGCGCGGAAATTCTTTTCCGATCGAATAGACGTCCGCCGTATCGGCCGTCCCGAGCTTATGGAAATAGACCTGTTGATAGAAATTCAGGTCGGCGTCTGGCCTCTCGCCTTTGCGCGGAAAGCGCGTGTAGTAAACGCCCGTGCCATCGGCATTCCATGCCGCGCTCCCTCCGGCCGTCGGGAATTGCACATGCGCGATCGTGTCCGGGAGCGCCTTGCCCGTGGCCGTCTCGTAGAAGTGCAGGGTTCCATCTTCGCTGCCGCCTTGTGAAATAGAGATAGCGACATATTTGCCATCGCGCGACGGCACGTACCAATCGATCGCAGTCGTGCCTTTCGCGTCGAGGGCGTTGGGGTCGAGCACCATCTTCTCCGACTTCACATCATCAGCCGATTTGAGCGTGACGAGCATGAGTTGCTGCTTAGGGGGCTGAAATTTCATGGCGAACAAGACTCCCGGGGTCGCCGTCAGATTGGAGTAACTCGGCGATGTCTTCGCGTACCAGTCGGCCAGCTGTTTCTCGACCGCGGCTCGCTCTGGAAGTTTGTCGAGATAGCTCCGGGTCCGCTCATTCTGTTTGTCCGACCATGCCTTGACCGCTGGATCGTCATCTTTTTCCAGCCATTGATAGGGATCCTCGACCGGTGTGCCCTGATATTGATCGGTCATGGGCTTCTTGGCCGTCTGGAAATCGGCGTCCGCCGCGGGCGCTTCGTGCAGGAAACCAGTCAGAAGTATGAATAGAACAATCGCAGGAAAGATGATTTTCATCGCTGGTAAAGAAGGCGATATACGGCGCCTATTCAACTAATTCAGGAGATCCGCTTACTCAACAGGATGTCTCTTGGAGCGCGGACAAGCTCCCGCGTGTCATCCTGAGCCAGCGCAGACGGCGAAGGATCCCGCCGACAGCGCGAGCGTCACACAATGAACACAGCTGTGATGATCAGCGTGAATGAGAGATCCCTCCCCGTCTGCGCGGGCCGGGATGGCAAGCACGCTATGACGATGGTGATACCCGGTCCTCCCGCGAGTCTGTCCAGTGTCTCTCGAAGCCCGCAGGCGAGACTCGAGAAACCTCAGCGCTCAAGATCACTACAACGCCGCGCGCGGAATCCATTTCGCATACCACTCGAGGTAGCGCTTGTTCCGATCGATCAGGTAGCTCGGCTTCTTTAGGCCGTGAAATTGACCGGGATAAATAATGAGTTGAGTCGGCACGCCCTCGCTGCGCAGGGCCTGGTACATTTGTTCGGAGTTGAGGAGCGGGACATTGAAATCACGTTCCCCGCAAAGAAACAGAGTCGGTGTCTTGATGCGATCAGCGTGCAGGAACGGATAGGAAAGGCGCGTGTAAACATCAGCGTTTTTCCATGGCACGCCGAGTTCATTCTCGTAATCGAGGATATATTGATCAGTTCCGTAGCCGGCCAGAACGTTGGAGATAGAGGCGCCGCTCGTCGCTGCCTTGAACCGGGTCGTGCTGGCGATGAGGTAATTGGTAGAAATGCCGCCATAACTCCAGCCGCCCACGCCGAGACGGTCAGGATCAGCGATACCGCGCGCGACCGCGTCGTCCACCGCGGCCAGGTCATCTTCCACGTCGACGTGTCCCCAATCAGCGTAGATGCCCATGGCGAACTTCTCACCGCGACCGGTCGAACCGCGCGGGTTTGGCTGGATCACGGCGTAACCGTTGGCGGCGAAAATCTGCGCATCGAAGTTAAAGGCGGAGGCGTACTGGGACTGCGGGCCGCCGTGCGGACGAAGCAAAGCTGGGTATTTTTTGGAACCGGGCGAATCGGCCGGGCGCACGATGAAACCGTGGACCTCGGTTCCATCTTTGCTTTTGAACTTCGTCTCCTCGACCGGGGCGATCCTGATTTGCTTTAAGAACGCATCATTTTGTTTGGTCACGTTGCGCAGATCGGAGTGATCGAGCGCGAAGATTTCGTAAGGTTTATCTACCGTGCTGGCCCGCACGATGACGTTGCCACCAGGGCTGACGTCGTAGGCCGTGACGGAACGCCGCCCGCTCGTGACAGGTTCAGGGGCGCCTTCCGCCACGGGAAAACGCACCAGGTTTTGCGCGCCATCATCCTCAACCACGGCGAAGATTGCTTTGCCGTCCGGAGACCAATGCGGCTGCGTGACATTCCGGTCGAGATTTGAAGTTAGAATCTTTGCTTCACCGCCGGCGGCCGGAATGAACGCAAGAGAATGAACGGCATACTCAATTTTCTTCGGATCGCCGCCGTGGATATAGGCGATCCATTTTCCGTCCGGGCTCCAGGCTGGTGCGCTTTCCCAATCCGGTTGAGGATCTGCTTCTGGCGAGGTCGTGATCTGCCGTTCTTTGGCGCCTATTTGCGCCCCAATCACATAGACATCCCAGTTCTCCGACCGATCCGGGTCGTTTCCACGCCTGGTCACGAAAGCGATTTCTTTTCCATCGGGCGACCAGGCCGGGAGGAGGTCGTCGTGCCGCCCGCCCGTTAATGGTTCCATCTTTCGACTCGTTAGGTCGAACAATTGAAGGTGAGAGTAGCGATCTGTGATGTAACCATCGATGTCCTTCTTAAAATGAATCCGATCGATCACGATGGGTGGGACGGTCTTTTTGTCCTTCTCCTTCTTTTCCGGCTCCCGTGGGTCAGGATCGTGCATCACCAGCGCGATCCTCCGGGCGTCGGGCGACCACGCGAAGTCGTCGATCGTCCCTTTCGAATCGGTTACCTTCTCGGCTTCCCCGCCGTTCACCGGCAGAACCCACAGTTGATCGATTTCGTTCTCGTCCTCACGGCCGGACAGGAACGCGATCCATTTGCCGTCCGGACTCCAGCGCGGGTGCGATGCACCTTTGCTGCCATTGGTGAGGGCATGATTCTCGGATCCATCCCACTTCGCGACCCACAGGTTGCCCGCCAATTTGTCCTTTTCCGTATCCACCGTCTTCACAACGTACACGACGAATTTTCCATCGGATGAAATGTTCGGCTCATCGACGTCGCGCAAACTGTTATAGTCTTCCGGCTTGAGGAGGCGTGGTTCCCCCGAAGTCGGCGAAGAGACGTTTTGGGCGAGCAGAACTGTGTGAAGGATAAGGAACGAAGCGGCTACGAACAGGATGTTTTTCATGGCGGTGGTTGAACTAAAAAGTGAAAAACAAGATTTCCCGACTGCGTTCGGAATGACAAGATGCGACCTCGAAGCCGGCACGTTCGGTTCATCTGAGTTACGATTCCATTTATATGAAGGAGATTCGCGCCGCGCACGAGCACACGGAATCCTACGCTACCGTCGGGAAGATCGTGCTTACCTTCAGCTGAACGCGAGCGTTTACTTTAGGATGCCGTCAGCAGGGTAGATCACTCCATTTTTCACGACGGTCTGAATGTCGGAGGCATGAGCGATGTCCTCCACCGGATTCGTATTCAAAACCACCAGGTCGGCGAGTTTACCCGGTTCGATGGCGCCGACTTGGGGATCCGATGACGTGGCGCGGACGGCCGAGCCGGGCGTCCCAAGGAACTTCGCTGCGTTCGCGGTGGCGCATTGCAGGATCTGCATGGACGTGAGACCCGCCTCCTTCATCAACTGAAATTCCCGGAACAAAGCCGGGCCGTGAATGGTGCCGATGTTCCCGGCATCCGTGCCGGCGGCGATGATGACGCCGGCGTCTTCGAGCGTCTTGAGATTCTTCAACGCGACATCGTAAGTGTGTTTGATCCGCTCAAGGCTGGCGTTCGGGTCGGCCAGCGCCGCTTTGATCCGATCCGGCACTTCCTCGGGTTTCAACTTTGTGACGTCCAGCGAAGCGATGACTTCCGGATTGCCCCATTTTTTTTCCTCTGGTGTCAGATTCAATTTGTTCGCAAAGGTGCGTCCGTAGCGTTCAAAGACAACAAGAGTCGGGGTGAGGATGGTGTGGTGTTCCTTCAGGAGTTGGACGAAGCGCTCGTCCACCGGCCGGTCGGTGACGCTGTGCACCAGGACATCGGCGCCTTCTTCGACGGCCGCACGCGCTGTTTCGAGTTCCGTCGCGTGTACCGCCACACGAAGTTTATGAGCATGACTCTCCTCGACCGTCGCCCGGACGGTGGGGCGAAAGCTGTCCACCGGATGATCCTGGTCGACGATGTACCAGATCTTTATGAAGTCGGGATTTTGCGGAGCCAATTTGCGCACGAATTCCCGGGCCTGTTCGGGACCGTCAATCTTCACAATGGGCGGATCGCCCAAATCCAATTGGGGTCGGGAAACACTCGAGATGAGGGGACCGGCCACGGCGACACGCGGCGCCTTCTCCGCCGCCGCTGCCATCTTGCGCACCTCAAAATTCCAGAGGGGGCCGCCTACGTCGACGACACTGGTAATGCCGCAGCGCAGATAACGGGCGAACACATCGTTCACGTGGGACTTGACCCAGGCCACTTCGTCGCGGTAGGGGCGGACCTTGTTCAGATCGACTACATCGGGCCGGGTGAAGAGATCGCCCGATTGAAAGAAGTGGACGTGTGTATCGATGTATCCGGGCAGGATGAATTTGTCTTTACAGTCGATCACGCGCGCGCCATCCGGCGCTTTGGATGTTCCGGCGCTGGTGATGTGATCTCCCTCGAAGACGACCGTCGCGTTTTCGAGAATCTGAGATTTACCCGGATCAATGATCGTTGCGCCGACCAGGGCGGTGATTTCAGCGTGAATAGACAGGGCAGAGGCGAGGAGTGCGGCCGCCGCGAGCGTCGTTAGTCTCATGAGGAGAGATTCTTGCAGTTCGCCCGGAATGACAAGAAGGACATTGCGGGTGGAGATGGAACGCGATCTCCGCGCGCGTTGTCAAAAAGATAGCGCCGTGGGGACTTAAAATGAACGGCTGCGCCGTTGTGATTTTAACATCGCCCTCGGAGAGGCCGATCCACCTCGCGTCCCCTCCACTCCGCTTACATTTCTAGGTCGCGGTGATGGCTGCGCGCATTTTAGCGAAACCGCTCCTGGCGTTCGCCTCGGTCACTGGAGCAGCCAGGATTTTTTCCAGATCCATTCGTTCGACGTGCTCCGGGGCGAGCTCTTTAATGAAGGAGCTGGGCTGGCAGGAGACGGCGCTTCCGAATTTCATGCGGTTGCGGCAATGGGTCAGAGTGAGTGATCGCATGGCCCGGGTGATGGCCACGTAGAGAAGCCGGCGTTCTTCGTCCAAATTGCCTTCGGTTTTCGATCGATCGTGCGGCAAAATCCCCTCTTCAAGACCAGCCACGTAAACGGATCGAAACTCGAGGCCCTTCGCCGCGTGCATCGTGATCAAGATGACGCCGCGCTTCTTCTCGATGTCGTCCTCTTTGTCTTCCTCGCGCTCCTGGTCCAAGACCACTTCATCGAGAAATCCGCGGAGTCCCTTGGTCGAACGAAGATTGAACTGAGTGAGATCATGCAGGACATCCTGCACATTCCCTTCGCGCGCCATCGCCTCGTCGGCTGATTTACAATGGCGACGCAGGTCAGGGGCATAGCCGATTTCGTCCAAGAGTTCCGCCATCAACCGCGCGGGATCAGCCGCCGGTGGCGTCAGTTTGTTTTGATAACTTGTAATTAAATCAACGAAGGCACCAACACTGGCGGCGGTGCGCGAGCTGAATTCCTGCAATACCTCGCTTGATCGGAGGGACTCCCACAGGGTTGAGCGATGCTTCACACTCCAACCAAGAGCTGATTCAACGGTGGCGGCGCTAATTCCCCGCGCTGGCGTGTTGATGATGCGCAAGATGCTCGCGTCGTCCCTCGGATTCACCAGCGCGATCATGTAAGCGAGGAGGTCCTTGACCTCGCGGCGATCAAAGAAACTTTTTCCGCCGACGATGCGATAGGGAATTTGCAGCCGGCGCAGATTCTCCTCGAGCAGGCGCGATTGTGCGTTCATGCGAAAGAGGACGGCGAAGCTTTCCCAAGCGTCGCCTTCGCGGAAATTGCGCTTCTGAATTTCCTCGGCGATGAAGCGCGCCTCGTCCCGGTCCGTCGGACAGGCGATCAGCCGGATGGGTTCGCCGCCTTCCTGCGCGCTCCACAGTTTCTTGGGGCGGCGCCGTGGATTATTTTTGATGAGCGAGTTAGCCGTGTGAAGAATGGCGCTCGTGCTGCGATAGTTCTGTTCCAGCGTGACCACATGCGGATTGGCAAAGTGCCGCTCGAATTGGAGGATGTTCGACACTTCCGCTCCGCGCCATCCGTAGATCGATTGATCATCGTCTCCCACGACGGCTACATTGCGGCGCTCGTCGGTTAGAAGAGTGACCAACTCCATTTGCAGGAGATTGGTGTCCTGAAATTCGTCGACCATGAGATAGCGGAACCGTTCGCGCCAACGCTTCCGGACATCCGGGTGCTCACGCAACAGGCGGACGGCTAAAAGAAGGAGATCATCGAAATCGACGGCGTTGACCCGCTTGAGCTCTGCGTCGTAGCGAAGAAAGACTTCGCTCATGAGCGATTCGTCGGCCGACGCCGGTAGACTCGCGTTTTTCGCCCGGCTAATCAGGGCTTTCGCCACATTCGGATCCAGTTTTTCATCTTTAGCCGCAGTGCGGGTGATGACCTTTTTAATGATCCCAAGCTGATCGCCTTCGTCATAAATACTGAAGTTGTTTTTGTAACCGAGTCGATCGATGCCGGTGCGCAGAATGCGCAGGCAAAGAGAGTGAAAGGTGGACATGGTCACCTGTTTTGCCTCGGCCGGAGAAATCATCCGGGCAAGTCGCTCGCGCATTTCAGTGGCGGCCTTATTTGTGAAAGTCACCGCCAGAATGGCGGAAGCTTCAACGCCCTGGGCGATCAGATAAGCGACGCGGGCCGTGATGACTCGTGTCTTGCCTGTCCCGGCGCCGGCCAGAATTAAAAGAGGACCCTCCGTGACGGTGACGGCGGCGCGTTGCGCTTCGTTCAGATCAAAAAGTCGAAATCGCGCCATACGAAGGCGCGTAGTTTCCGGCGGTTTGCTTAAATTGCGAGGTGCTTTTGCGCACAGGAACGGACGGACACGGCCGGCCGAGCGGTGTCGCGGCGTGAGAGTGGTTGCGCGCGAAGGACTTCGGCGGGAGCTTTCGCATTCAGCGAGGGATTTCACACATGACTTTAAATTTTTTTGCGCTCACCATGCTCGGCGTCGCGACAGCTCTGGGGCAGAGCCCGGCCCCATCCGCTTCGGCGAGTATCACGAAGCGGAGTTTCACTTTCGAAGACATGATGGCCCTGAAGCGGGTGGCCGAACCGGTGCCCTCCCCGGATGGGAAATGGGTTCTCTTCTCCGCGCAGGACGTTGATCTCGAGGCAAACACCAAAAAATCCTGCTTATGGATTGTTCCGGCCGAAGGTGGCGCGGCGCGGCGGTTGAGTCAATCGGCCAACGGGGAAGAGCGCCCCCGGTTTTCGAACGATGGAAAGAGGATCATTTTTACCTCCAAAGCGACCGATCCAACTCAGATTTGGATGTGCGATTTCGATTCGATCAACGGCGCCTTGAGTGGGAAGCCGCATCAGATCAGCGACATCTCGACCGGGGCGGAAGGCGCGATCTGGTCGCCTGATGGCAAGAATATCGTTTTTGTATCAACCGTTTACGCCGACTGCAAAGACGACGCGTGCAACAAACAACGCGACGAGGAACTCGCGAAAAGCAAAGTGAAGGCGAAGATCTTCACCCGCCTGTTTTATCGGCATTGGAACGCCTTCACCGAATTTAAGCGCAGTCATCTTTTCGTCATCAGCGCGGACGCGGACGCGTCACGACCGGATGCCACGCTGGCCCGGGACTTAACGCCGGGTGATCACGACGTCCCGCCTTTCAACCTGGGCGGGCAGGATATGTATGCGATTTCGCCGGACAGCCAGGAAGTCGCTTACACGAGCAATATCGATGAGGTCGAAGCGATCAGCACGAATAACGAGATTTTCATTGTGCCCATGGGCGGCGGAACCCCGAAGAAAATCTCGACCAGCCCGGGAAGTGATGCGACGCCGCTCTATTCGCGTGACGGGACGAATCTGGCCTGGCGATCCATGGCGCGAGGCGGATACGAAGCGGACCGGTCGGAGCTGGTGATCTATCATCGCGCGACTGGACAATTGCGAAAGTTAACCGCGGGATTTGATCGATCGGTTGAGAATTTCGCGTGGGCACCGGATTCGAGCGCCATCTTTTTCACGGCGGGCGATCACGGAGAGGCACCGATCTGGTTTATGTCGCTGGAGGCGAATCAACCCATCGAAGTGACGCGTGGACATGCGGACGACCTTACCTTTGGCGCGAAGAATCAATTGTACTTCTCCCGCATGTCGATCATGGCGCCGAGTGAGATCGCGCGCATTGATGTTTCCGGAGTGCGGAACAGCGGCAGCCAAACCGAACCGGTCGCCGTGACCTACATGAACGAAGCACTACTCTCGCAGATGACGATGCAGCCGCTCGAGCCCTTTCTCTTTAAAGGAGCGGAGAATGCCGACGTGCAGGGTTTTCTGGTGAAGCCGCCAAACTTCGACAAGGCGCGCAAGTATCCTCTGAAGTTTCTCATTCACGGAGGACCGCAGGGTGCGTGGGGGAACTTGTGGACGTATCGTTGGAACGCGGAGCTTTTCGCAGCGAACGAATATGTGGTGGTCATGATCAATCCGCACGGGTCGACCGGTTATGGCCAAAAATTCACCGATGGAGTGAACGGCGATTGGGGCGGCAAGCCTTACGTCGATTTGATGAAGGGATTAGATTATGTCGAGAAGACCTATCCATTCATTGACAAGAATCGTGAGGCCGCCATGGGGGGAAGTTACGGCGGGTATATGGTGAACTGGATTCTGGGCCACACCAACCGGTTCAAGTGCGTGGTCTCGCACGACGGTTTGTTCAACACCGATACGGGCTACGGCACCACGGAAGAGCTTTGGTTCAATGATTGGGAATTTAAGGGTCCGCCCTGGAACAACCGCGAACTGTATCGCAAATGGTCTCCGCACGAATACGCGAAAAGTTTCAAGACCCCGGCCCTGGTCGTGCATGGCCAGCTCGATTATCGACTCGATGTGTCGCAGGGTTTCGATCTTTTCACGACATTACAGCGTCTTAAGATGCCGTCAGAAATGCTTTACTTCCCGGACGAAGGGCATTGGGTTTTGAAACCGCAGAACAGCCGGCTTTGGTATAAGACCGTCAACGATTGGGTTGATCGATGGACGGCGGCAAAATAAGACAATCGCTTTCCATGAAAGAATTGGCGACCTACTTGAATGACCACCTGGCGGGGGCGGAAGCTGCGATCGAATTGATCGATCACCTCATCAAAGCACACGAGGGTAAGCCGCTGGAGAAATTCTTCCGCGAGCTTCGCGATGAAGTGAAGGCAGACCAGGAAGTGCTTCGAAAACTTCTGCAAAGATTCTCCAAAGAAAGCGCCATTCGACAGGCCGGTGCCTGGATCGCGGAGAAGATCAGCCGCGTGAAATTAAAGGCGGCGGGCGAGAAGGCCGGCGAACTGGGATTGCTTCAGGCGCTGGAAGCGCTCGTCCTGGGGATCACCGGCAAACAGCTTTTGTGGCGCGCGTTGAGCGCGGCATTGGGAAGCTCTCCTCTTTTAAGAGGGGCTGATCTGGGTAAACTGGAAGAGCGCGCGATTGAACAGCTCGAACGCGTGGAGGTCCTGCGTCTCGAAACAGCCCGGCAGGTGCTTCTCGGAAACGCGAAGTAGTCAGCGTTTCCGCCGACCAAAAGAATAACCCCGGTGGGAACGACCGCCGCCGATCGCGCGTCGGCCGCCGCTGGCCGACTCCGGTTCGAAGAGCACGGTGTAGAGGTACGGAAAATTATCCAGCTTCAGTCGCGGTATCTTCCGTCCGATGAATTGCTCGATGGCCTGCAAAGCGGAAACTTCTTCCCCGTTCATCAGGGTAAAGGCGTCCCCCACGTTCTGAGCCCGGCCCGTCCGGCCGATGCGATGGACGTAATCCTCCGGATGTTCGGGCACGTCGTAGTTGATGACATGACTGACTCCCGCGATATCGAGCCCGCGCGCCGCAATATCGGTGGCAACCATGACCTCGTATTTGCCACTCTTGAAACCTTCGAGCGCTTCAATGCGCTCACGTTGCGTCCGGTTCGAATGCAACACGGCCACGGAATGCTTTCCCTCCTTCAATTTGTGCGCGATCCGGTCGGCTCCGTGTTTTGTGCGCGAGAAGATGAGAGCACTGTCAAAGTTTGTGCGCTCGAGCAGCGCGATGAGCAGATCGAATTTCTGTTCGCCGGCCACCGGATAGACCGCATGCGTGACAGTTTCGGCGGGGGAACGGCGCACGCCGATCTCCACGATTTCCGGTTCGCGCAAAACCCAGGCGGCGAGACGCTCGATCTCCGGCGGCAGCGTGGCCGAGAAAAGCAGGGTCTGACGATCCGTTGAGATTTGTTCTACGATGCGGCGGACGTCGGGCAGAAATCCCATGTCGAGCATGCGATCGACTTCATCCAAAACGAGAATCCTGACGTCCTTAAAATTTAGCGTCCCCTGTTCCAGGTGGTCGAGGAGCCGCCCGGGCGTGGCGGCCACGATGTCGACGCCGTTCTTAATATCGTCGCGCTGTTTTCCATAACCAACGCCGCCATGGATCACCGTCACGCGCTGATCGGTGAAGCGACCGTAATCGCGAAAGGCTGTCTCAACCTGCGCCGCCAATTCGCGGGTCGGCTCAAGGATCAGGCAGCGAAACGCGCCGTGTTCAGCCAAGAGGGTCAGAATCGGAAGAGCGAACGCGGCGGTCTTCCCGGTGCCCGTCTGGGCCGTTCCGATCAGGTCTTTACCCGATAAAATAATCGGGAAGGCCCGCAATTGAATAGGCGTGGGCTCGGTAAATCCCATCGCCTGAGTACCGCGTACCACTTCGGGAGACAGGCCAAAATCGTTAAAGGACACGGGGGAGAACCTACGCAGTCGAGACACTCTGTCACCTTGGCAGCGTTGCTTCTGCCATTTTTGATTTACGATCGTGGCGACCGCATCATTGTGGAACCATGCTTTCGCCTGTCAGCGGGATGACCGAGAGAAAACAAAACACGCCCCTTCGTATTTTTGTCATGGCCGATACGCACAACCGCCTGCCGGCGAATGTGACGGCTCTCGCAGGGAAGGCGGACGAGATTTGGCATTTGGGCGATGTCTGCGCGGAAATTATTCTGGACGAACTGCGTGCCCTCGGTCCGCCCGTCACGATCGTGCGTGGAAATTGCGACAGTCATCACCAATGGCCGCTAGTGGTGGATTTGGCACGCGCTGATCTGCAGTTTCGTCTGCAACACATTCCGCCGGAACGAGTGCCCGGAAACATCAACGTGGTTTTGCACGGTCACACCCATGTGCCGCGCCATGAGCGACTGGGCGGCGTCTTGTTTTTGAATCCGGGGTGCGTGACTCGTCCGAACCGTGGTGCGCCAGCCAGCGTGGCCTGGCTTGAGTTAAATGATGGGAAGCTGAACTGGCGTCCGGTCGCTCTGCGTTAGGCTACTCGGTTCGCAAAGCGATGATCGGATCCACCCGCGTGGCGCGTCGGGCTGGCAAAACGCAGGCGAGCAGTGCGACCAACGTGAGGGAAGCCACAGCCACGGCAAATGCGGAAAGATCAAGGGCGCCGACTCCGTAAAGCACACTCGTTAGGGTGCGACTGGCGGCGGCAGCCCCGATCAAGCCGAGTAAAATACCCAGCGCAACGAGGGTGACGCCCTGGCCGAGGACGAGGCGAAAAACGTCACGACGTGCCGCCCCCAGGGCCATCCTGATCCCGAGTTCCCGCATCCGCTGAGTGACATTGAGAGCCATGACGCCATAGAGACCCACACTGGCGAGAAGCAAGGCGAGCGCGGCAAATGTAGCCAGCAAAGTCATGATGAGTCGACGTGTGGCCAGGCTGGCCGACACGCTTTTTTCCATGGTCGAAATCAATGCAACCGGCTGGGCCGCGTCGAGGGACTGGAGTTCCCGCTTGACCGGAGCAACGAGGGCCAACGGGTCGCCCGACGAAACGCGAATGAGCAAACTGTTTTGATTCTGCGGATACTGCGGCTCGTAGAAATACATCTGCACGAAGTTCAACTTCTCTACGTTGTTCTCCCCCGGTGCTTCGTTCCGGGTTCGTGGCACAACGCCGACCACGGTCAGGGGTGGCGCATCTTTCTTGAAGGTTTGATTGTCGTCGATCTGCTGTCCGATCGGGTCTCTTCCGGCAAAATAACGACGGGCAAAACTTTCATCGATGATGACCGAGCGAGGTTGTTCCGCTGTATCCTGTGGACCGAAGGCGCGACCCCGTATAATCGGCATTCCCATCACGCGGAAGTAATCCGCCGACACGATATTCACTTCCGCGGACGGTTGCTTGCCGGGAGTGACAGCGGGCGTTCCGGTTAAATGGAAGTAGCTGTCCCATTCGCTGTCATCAAAAGGCACATTGGAACCAGTCGCAGCGGCGAAGACGCCGGGAATGGCGCGCACTCGTTCGAGGAGCTGGGCATTGAAGGCGGCAATATTCTCGTCCTTCTCGTAGCGCGCCGCGGGAAGCGCGATGTTCAATGAGAGAACGCCTTCGGGATTAAAGCCCAGCGGAGCCTGCTGGGCGTGCCAGAAGCTTTTCAAGGTCAGACCGGCCGCGGCCAGCAAAACGAGGGCAAGAGCAACCTGGCTAACGACCAAAACTGCGCGGACGCGCTGCCGGTGTCCGCCTTCACTGCTGCCGCGTCCGCCTCCTTCATGAAGATCGAAGGAGAGCGATGCTTGCCTCGAAATACGGATGGCCGGCCACAATCCGACCAGCATTCCGGCGACGACGGCGATGCCGGTCGTGAAAGCGAGCGCGGCGAGATCGATGCGCGTCTCCTGAAATCGCGGGACGGAAGCGGGCGTCAGGGCGAGTATTGCATCCAGACTCCAGAGCGAGAAAAGTACACCGGCCACCGCGCCGAGAAAAATTAAGAGGCTGCTTTCGACCATCAGTTGACGGACCAACTGCCAGCGACCAGCGCCCAAGGCCGCTCGCACAGCGAGTTCACGACTACGCGCAAGCGCCCGCGAGAGTTGTAAGTTTGCCACATTAGCGCAGGCGATCAGCAGGACGCATCCTGTTGCAGCAAAGAGCAGCCACACGCTTTGGCGATAGTCCGACACGGCCGCTTCGAGCAAAATGCGCGCGGTCACGCGTCGACCGCCGTCGTCCGCGGGGTATCGACGTTCGAGGTCCATCGCAATATTGTTCACGTCGGAGGAGGCTTGCTCGAGCGTGACGCCGGGCTTCAATCGCCCCAGCACGGAAAATCCCGGGTGACTCCCGCGGCGCAACACACCCTCTTCCGCCCGTAACTGATCGAGGGGCAGATAAATTTCGGACAGACGCGGGAGGCGAACAGTATCGGGCAAAATTCCGATCACCTCTCGCGACACGCCGTCAACCAAAACCGACTGGCCAATGGCGGCGCGCGATCCGCCGAAACGCCGTTGCCATAAGGCATCTGTGATCAACGCGACTTTCCTGCTGCCAGGCAAATCGTCGGCCTCGACAAAATCGCGTCCTAGTTTCGGTCCCACGCCGAGGACAGCGAGGAAGTTGGCCGTGACGCGCGCGCAACCGAGCCGCTCCGGAGCGGCTTGACCGTTTAAGTCGGACAAGTTGACCCCGCCGCGCCGGAACATGGCGAGATCCGTAAATCCGCGCTGGCCACCACGCCAATCCAGATAGTTGGGATAGCTGACGGCACCGGATTCAAAAGCCTCGGATTTTTCGCGCAACAAAACGAGCTGCTCGGAATGCGGATAGGGCAAGGGCCGCAGAAGGAGCGCGTTGACGACGCTGAAGATGGCGGTATTGGCACCGATCCCGAGCGCGAGTGTGATCGCGGCAATGGCGGTGAAGCCGGGTTGCTTGGCCAGAATGCGGCTGCCGTAACGAAGTTCTGTCAGAATATTCGGCATCGATTCTATCCTTCCCGCAGTGCGACGATCGGATCGATCCCGCTGGCGCGCCGGGCCGGTAACCAGCAGGCGAGCAAGGCGACTGAGGCGAGGAGGGTCGAGACGAGAAACAGAGTAGACAAATCGCCCGCGTTTATCCCGTAAAGCAAGCCTTTGAGCAGATGGTTTAAGCCGAAAGTGATAAGGATCCCGGCGCAAACACCATAAACGACCAGGCGCATTCCCTGGCCAACGATAAGACGCAGGACATCGCCACGTTGTGCGCCGAGCGCAAGCCGGATCCCGATTTCCTGAGTCCGTTGCGTGACGGAATAGCTCATGACTCCAAAAATCCCGGCCGCGGCGAGGAGCAATGCGACGGCGGAGAAGAGACCGACCAGGAGCGCATTGAGTCGCGGTTGCGCCACGGACAAACCGACATATTCCTCCAGCGTGTGGGGTCGATAAATCGGGACATTTTTGTCGAGCTCAGCCACAGCTTCGCGCACTCCCGTCACGATGGCATGTGGATCATTTGAGGTCCGAACCAGCAGCGACATGCCGGGCACGGCGAACTGCTGATGGGGAAAGTAAAGCTGCGGCTTGGCCTTCGCCATCAGGCTCAGCGCTTTGGCGTCGCCCACCACTCCCACAATCTCTCGAACGGGCGGTTTTCCATTTTCCACGGTCCCGGATGGCGTAATTCGTTTGCCGATGGGGTCCTGTCCTGGAAAAAGCTGCCGCGCGAAAGTTTCGTTTATGACGACGACGAGCGGTGATTTGATATCGTCGCGCTCGTTGAAGGTGCGTCCTTTCAGCAATGGAATGCGCAGCGTCTTGAAGTAATCCGGGGTGATCGAGTTGACCTGACTGACGGGCCGCTGTGCTTCAGGAAGCGGATGCTCCTGAATGTCTATGTCGAGGGCGATCTCGCTACCGCTGAGGGGAAGCCACCAGCCGGCGGCCGCGGAGACGACGCCGGGCAGGGTCGAGATCCTTGTCATTAATTTGTTGTAGAAGCTGGCCGCCTGTTCCGGTTTGCCATAGCCAGCGTCCGGCAGGGCGAGCCTTACCGTCATGATTCCACTTGCATCGAATCCCGGTTTCACTTCGCGCAGCCGAAGGAAGCTTTGCGTCAGGAGTCCCGCGCCGGAAAGAAGCACGAGGGCGAGCACAATTTCAACGATGACGAGGAAGCCGCGGATGCGGAGGCCGCGCCCGCTCGCGCTGGAGCCGCGCCCACTTTCGTTGAGAGAGGTGACCAGATTAGGGTGCGAGGCGCGCCATGCGGGCATGATTCCAGCCAGACAGCCGACGAGCAAACTCACCACTGCGGTGACAAACAGGACTCGCGCATCAGGTGATATCTGGGAGGCGCGCGGAAGATTGGCGGGAAGGAGATAAGCGAGAGAATCCACTCCCCAGATCGCGATCAGGAGACCGATCAATCCTCCGAGCGAGCCGAGCAGCGCACTTTCTACGAGTAACTGCCGAATGATGTCACCGCGTTGTGCGCCGAGCGCGGATCGAATGCTGATTTCTTTCTGTCGCGCCACAGAACGTGCCACCAGGAGATTCGCCACGTTCACGCAGGCCACGAGAAGAACGCATCCTGCCGTCCCCAGCAACATGAGAAGAGCGGGACGAACCGGGCCCACCATGGACGCTAGAAACCGAACCAGCTTTACGCCGGCGTAGGTGTTGCTGTCGGGATACTGCTTCGATAAAGCAGAGGCAATGCTATCCAGATTGGCCTGCGCCTGTTCCAGCCGCACACCCGGGCGTATTCGTCCGACAGCAAATAGGAAATCATTCCCGCGTTGCTCGGTCATGGCCGGTCCGCCATTTTGTGCCTGACGAAAACCAGCCATGCTGGTCCACGCCTCGGCCGGCGTTCGTTCAATTGGAAACTGGAAATCAGGCGGCATCACTCCGACGACTTGATAAGGAGTGCCGTCCAGGATGATGTTTTTCTCGATGATGCGAGGATCGCTTCCGAAATGTCTCTGCCACAGGGCATGACTCAGAAGAACGACGTGCGCTCCCGGCTCATCCTCCTTGGGAAGAAACGCACGGCCGAGCTGAGGGTGGACGCCAAGCATCGGAAACAGGTCCGACGACACAGCGAGAGCTTGAAGATGAACAGCTTCTCTACCGTCGGTTAAGGTCAGACCGTTCGAAGTAAAAACGGCGAGATGGGAGAGGACGCGGTTTTGCGCGCGCCAATCGACGAAGTTCGGATACGACACCGAATCGAGCGCGTCGGACGCACCGCGGGTATCGATCATCGAAAGCGTCACCAATTGATCGGGATTTTTAAAAGGGAGCGGTCGCAAGAGAACGGCATTCACGACCGTGAAGATGGCGGTGTTGGCACCGATCCCGAGGGCGAGCGTTAACACGGCGATGGCCGTAAATCCCGGCTGCTTGAAGAGCATGCGGATGGCGTAGCGCAGATTGGCCATGAACCGTAGGAGGTACCGAGTTACGGGAGTATCAAATTAAATATGTTGGAACGTCCCGCCGTTGTTGACGACAGACGCAATGTGAGCAGAGGGCGAGAAGCCTGCGGCGGGCACCGACACCGGTTGTTGCGCAAACTGCCAGATTGAGACGACGGCGCTCAAGAGGAAGAACGCATAGAGCACCACTTCAAGGATGCTGCGGCTTTTATCTTCTGAGCGAATGATAAGAGCGTAGGTGGATTCGTTTAATTTCATAAGTGGGTTTGGTTAACAACCCTCCTTATGCAATCAGCGTGCCATGCGGTTTTCTGGCCATGCAAGTTCCTTGCAATCAACCTCTTGCGTCATAGAACTATCGCAAAGACGGACCCGCTATGTTCCGCCGTTGGGAACAAACTGTTCCGCTTTTGGGACAATTACGTGCGCGGACGATTGAGGTTAATCGCCTCGAAAGTCTGACGAAATCAACGCGAAACTATTTCGCTTTGTCGCCCGATTTTCGACCGAACAATCTTCGCTTCGGCTTCGCCTCTTCAGCGGGGGTCGCCGCTTCGGGCTTGGTCTCTTCCGCTACAGGCGTTTCTTTCTGCGGTTTAGCCGCCTTCTCTTCGACTGGCTTTTCTTCCGTGACGGGCGCGGCGTCGACCCATTCGATGAATGCGATCGAGGCGGAATCGCTCTTGCGTTGACCGAGCCGGATGATCCGGGTGTATCCACCCTTCCGATCAGGTGATCGGGGCGCGATATTCTCGAACAATTTCTTTACCGCGTTCTTTTGCCGGAGGACGGCCAGAGCGGTGCGGCGGGCGTGAAGCGAACCGTTCTTACCGAGAGTGACCATCTTTTCGGCGAGCGGGCGCACCGCCTTGGCCTTGGCCAGGGTGGTTTTGATGCGCTCGTGTTCGATCAGGCTACAGACCTGGTTCGCCAGCATGGCTTTGCGATGCGCGGCCGTGCGGCCGAGTTTGATTGTTTTCTTTTGATGCCTCATGGCGACGAATTAATTAAAGCGGACCACCGCGGTTATGGTTCAACCGTCGCGCCATTGGCACCGGCTACATCGAGACCGGCCGGCACATCCACGAGTCCGGCATCGAATTTCATGCCGAGCCCCAGGCTGAGCTGCTGCAGCTTATCCTTGATTTCGTTGAGCGATTTCTTGCCGAAGTTCCGGTACTTGAGCATCTCCGCTTCGGTCTTCTGCGCGAGCTGTCCGACCGTGGTGATGTTTGCATTGTTCAGACAGTTGGCTGCGCGCACGCTCAACTCGATTTCGTTCACGCTCATGTTGAGCAGCTTCTTCAGCTTCATGTTCTCTTCGCTGACACCGGCAGGCGTCTCGTCGAATTCGATCACGTCCTCGTTGAAATTCACGAAGACATCGAGGTGATGGCGCAAAATGGCCGAGCCCTGGAGCAAGGCATCATCCGGCGTCAACCGTCCGTCCGTCCAGACCTCGAGGATGAGCTTGTCATAGTCGGTCCGCTGACCCACTCGCGTGTTTTCCACGGCGTATTTAACGCGGGTGACCGGTGAAAAGATGGAATCGATAGGAATCAGTCCGATGGGTTGATCGGCTCGCTTATTCTCTTCGCCCGTGGCGAAACCGCGGCCCACCCGCACTTCGAGTTCGGCGTCGAATTTATGCTTCTTATCGATGGTGCAGATGATCTGCTTGGGGTTAAGCACTTCGTAGCCTTGCACAACCTGGATGTCGCGCGCAGTGACTTCGCCTTCCTTGTTCACGCTGAGGGCAAGCTTCCGCGTTTCGTGATCGTCGGATTTAAATTTTACCTTCTTCAGGTTCAGAACGATGTCGGTGACGTCTTCAACCACGCCCGGGAGGGTCGCGAATTCGTGCTGCGCACCGGTGATCTTGACCGCGGTGATGGCAGCGCCTTCCAGCGACGACAGAAGGACGCGGCGGAGGGAATTGCCAACCGTGTGTCCGTAACCGGCTTCGAACGGTTCAGCGACAAACTTGGCGTAGGTTTCTGTGGATGAGCTCTCTTCTTTAGTGAGAGTCTTCGGCATTTCAAAACGACCGTAACGGACTGGCATATATAATTTTCGATTTAGGATTGGAGATTTACGACTGATTCAGGGATGCGCCCCAACAAGGAGACGCGAAGCAGAAAAATTCGAAAATCTGAAATCTACAATCTGTCATTTAGCACCGGGTTACCCCTGGCGAGTGCGGCTTCGCATCAGGCGATGGAAGGCCCAGGGACCAACGGCGCAAGTTCAAAAACTCGCTGCGAACGGGGAATAGAGACGCAATTTGCCACCTTGGCAAGTCCGGAGTCTCCCCCTGCCCGGTCAGCCCTCTAATACTTCATCCGGAAGCTCATTCGAGCCGTCGCCGTCCGCCGGGAAGTGCTCGGCCAGGACTGCGCCCACATCGCGGATGGCCCCGATCATGGCCTCGGAAAAGCGTTCGCTCCGAAAGTGATCCTGCATTTTTTCGACTACCGTTCGCCAAAGTAGGTCGCCGCACTTTTCATGAATCCCCTCATCCCCGATCACGGCAAATTTATGGGCGCGGGGGGCGACAAAAATGAGCACCGCATTGCGCCGATCCGTCTTCTGCATGCCGAGCTTGTGAAATCTCGTCTGTGCGGCCGCAAGCGGATCGACCTTCAGGGCGCCGCGCTGAATGTAGACTCGGATTTGGCCGGAGGTCTTTGATTCCGCCGCGCGAATGGTTTCCACAATTCGAGCGTGATCGAGCTTGCCGATAAAATCTTTGGTACGCATCGGAGCTACCAGCTGCCACTTGATCCGCCACCACCAAAACTTCCACCGCCTCCACTAAATCCGCCGCTATCTCCTCCCCCGGAAGACCACCCTCCCCCTGACCCGCCCGACCAGCCTCCGATAAACGGACCGCCGAAACCGGAGTAGCGATAGCCGCGGCGTCTCTGGACCCGCCCCATGATGATCATAATGATGACGAAAACGATGAAAACGATGACGGGATGCCCGCCCCCTCGAGATCCGCCCTGGTTGCGTTCTGCCACGGTCCGGCCCGACCCTTGGTATTCACCGCGGATTGCCTTCTCGATCGATTCGATGCCGATGGCCAGGCCGCCTTCAAAGTCCTTGTCCCGAAACCTGGGTGTAATTTCGTTTTCGCGAATGTCGAAGGCAGTCGCATCCGGGAGTGCTCCTTCGAGCCCGTAGCCGACTTGGATGGAAATCTTGTGCTCAGCCAGAAAGACGAGAAGAGCGACCCCATTCCGTTTATCCTTCTGGCCAATGGCCCAGGATTGAGCGATGCGCTGCGCATAATCTTCGATCGAGGAATCGCTTTGCATCTTGGGGAAGACCGCGACCACGATCTGGTTCGAGGTTTCACGCTCGAACTGCGCAAGTTGAGTGTTTAAGCGTTGCGCCGCTTCGATTGAAACGACCTGGGCATAGTCGTTGAAGTACCGGTCCGGCTTCGGCGGGATGGCTTCGGCGGCGAATAGGGTGGTATTCGCGGCGAAAAACATCGCCACGACGACGAGCCGTCCGCGCAAACCCAGGGAAGGACGTTTCTCCGAAGCGTCCGACTTAGTAATCATCGCGATATGCAGTTTACGCGAACGCCTCGGAGAGGCGTTCCTACCTTGAAGATGACCCTAGGGCGTCGCGCTGGCTGCCGGCACCGGTGCGGGACTGCCGAAATTAAAATTCACGGTTGGCGGTTTCTCGGCCCCCGGTTGCGCGTTGAAGAATGGCCGCACCGCGAAGCCGAACATTCCGGCGACGAGATTGGCCGGGAAGCTGCGAACCGCCGTATTGTAATTTTGAACCGCCGTATTGAAGTTTCCACGCTCGACCGAAATGCGATTTTCGCTGCCTTCAAGCTGAGCCTGTAAACTCAAGAAGTTCTGGTTTGCCTTCAGGTCGGGATAACGCTCGCTCACGACGAGCAGGCGGGAGAGCGCGTTGCTCAGCTGCCCCTGGGCCGCCTGAAACTGCTGCAATTGGGCTGCATCGGTCGGTGCTTTGCTTGCGTCGATCTGCATCCGTCCCACACTGGCGCGTGCGTTGGTCACTTCGACCAGGGTGGACTTCTCAAAATTAGCAGCGCCCTGCACCGTGCTGACCAGGTTAGGAATCAAGTCCGCGCGCCGTTGATAGACATTTTGAACCTGAGCCCAGCTCTGGTCGACGCCTTGCTGGAGCTTGACCATGCGATTGTAGATTCCACCGATGGCAAGCCCCGCCACGATCAAGACGAAGATGAGAATAACGACAATACCGCCGCAACCGATCGCGAATTTGTTCATAGGATAGGGATGAAGAGTGGGTTCTGAACCGTTCGGGCATGGCGGCGGGAAGTCAAACCGGCGCGCGGGGGCTTTCCTATCGACCGAAGATCAGGCGCAGAAACTGTGCGTCTGAAAATTTAGCATCGGCCGATGATTGGCGCACGATCAGAGCATTCATCGACGGAATAATGAAGAGACGCTGATAGTGAGAACCAAGCCCAACGACCATGTCGGACGGAGCGCTTTTGCAAATGCAAACACCCTGCCAGGAGGCGCGTTGCCAAGGCCGGTCGAGTAGCTTCTCAATATCCGCTTCGCGGCTGAGAAAACCGGCGGGACGGTTTAACCAAAAAGTCAGACCGTATGATGGATTGGCGGCCGATCCGGTGAAGGCCTGCCGCAGCAGATCGGAAGAAACGATTTGGCGCCCGCCCAGGGTGCCCTGCCCCAATACCATCTCGCCGAGGCGCGCCCATTTTCGCGCCGATAGATGAAAACCGCTGGCGAATAACGGATTACCCTTCGCGTCCTGCTTGTATTCAATGTTCCCGATTCCGAGCGGACCGAGAACATGTTCCTGCAAATAAGAGAACGTGCTTCGGCCGTTTAACTTTCGGCGGAGTAGTTCGCCGAAAATCTGCAGATGACTTGGGCCATAAATAAAGGCGGAGCCACGCGCCGCCACGATGGGCACGCGCAAGGCCATGGCGTTGCGGTCCGCGATCGAGTCGCGATGCAGATGAGGGGCCCCATCGATTCCATCGGTAAAGTTCAGAAGCTGTCGAATGGTGATTTGCGCTTTTCGAGGATCGCTCCGCCATTCGATGATGGTGTCAGACACGCGGTCGTCCAGCCGGAACAGGCCTTCGCTTGCGGCCACCAGAGCAGCGATCCCCCAAAAGCTTTTGGTTCCGCTGAAAACAGGCCAGGCAGCATCGGACTTTCCGCCGTTCGCATAATGTTCGAAGACGGTTTGTCCCTCCTGCATAATAAGGAGCGATGTTCCGTTCTTGCCGTCGGAATACTGCGCGGCGCGCGCGCAATGGGACGGCTGCAAGGTCGGAGCCGCGGCAAGAATAGCGTGGGCCGCCCCGGAAATTCCCAGCGCGAGGCAAAGCGCTGTCAATTTCATGGGCGAGTCCGCTCGATATCCGGATAACTCCCCAGTACTTTCACGATGGAGCAATTCTTTTTCAGCTCTTGAATGACGGCCATGAGCAACTCGTCTTCCTGGTGTCCTTCCATATCGACAAAGAAGTAGTATTCCCAGGCCTTCCGCCGGGAGGGACGGCTCTCGATCTTGCGCAAACTCACTTTGAATTGATCGAAAGGCCGGAGCGCCTCGAACAGCGCGCCGGGCTGGTCGCGCAGACCCAACATGATCGACGTGCGGTCGAATCCCGTCCGGGGGCAACTTTGCTGGCCGATAATGAGAAACCGAGTCGTGTTGTCCGCTTTGTCTTGAATCGCGCGAGCGAGGATCGGGAGTCCGTAAACCTCCGCCGCCATTCGGCCGGCGAGAGCGCCAGAGTTTGGTTCATGGGCGGCTAATTCGGCCGCACGGGTCGTGCTCGAAACCTCGATCTTTTCGACGCCTGGCATCTCCCGGCTGAGCCAATCCCGACATTGCCCGAACACTTGCGGATGCGAATACAGTCTGGTCATTTTCTCGCGCTCGCCGCGCCCGAGAAGATGGTTCTCGATTTTCAACAAGACCTGCGCGCAGACCCGCAGATCGTAGTCCATGAACATGTCGAGCGTGTGATCCACCGCTCCCTCCGTGGAATTCTCCACTGGGACAACGCCGTAATCGGCGCGCCGGCGATGCACCTGCTCGAAGACATCGCGGATATGGGTTTGGGCCAGATACTGCACGCTGGCCCCAAACTTTTCGCGCGCGGCCTGGTGCGTCCAGGTTGCTTCCGGACCGAGATAGGCAATCGCGATCGGTTTTTCCAGGGCCAGTGAAGCAGACATAATTTCGCGATAGATGGCGCGGACCGATTCCGAGGTGAGACGGCCTTCGTTCCGGGAGATAAGGCTTTGCAGTAATTGTTCTTCGCGCTCCGGAGAGTAGATCTCAAGACCAGACTCCTTCTTTAACGCGCCGATTTGATGGACCAGTCCGGCGCGGTCGTGCATCAGTTTGAGCAGCTGATCGTCGAGCAGGTCGATCTGCGCACGGAGTTCAGCCAGCGTCATTTTAATATTTTGCGTTCAACGTTACGAAAACGCCGCGGCAATTTCTATGAGTCGCTGGGGGCCGTGGCAGAATCGTCTGGCACCGATTGGTCTGCCGGGACGGCCGGATTAGTCGCCGCGGAGTCTGCGGAAGCTTCCGGCGGCTCCAAGAGGGGACGCGGCGCTACTGGCAAATAGCGCGTGCGCAATTCCTCGACGTTAGGCAGCTCGTCCAGGCTACGCAGGCCGAAATGATCAAGGAACATCCGGGTCGTTTCGTAAAGCAAGGGGCGGCCCGGTATCTCGGCGCGCCCTGAGATTTTGACGAGACCGTGCTCCATCAGAGTCTGGAGCACGCCATCGATCGTCACGCCTCGCACCACTTCAACGTCCGCGCGCGTGATGGGTTGTCGATAGGCGATGATGGCAAGAGTCTCCAGGGCCGGTGAACTCAAGCGGGCCGGCTTGGGCGCGGGGAAAAGATGTCGGACCCAGGTGCCATACTGCGGGTCGGTCACGAGCTGCCAGCCTTCCGCTTTTTCCACGAGTTGAAAGGCGCGTTGCTCTTCGATGTATTCGATCTTTAGCTGTTCGAGGCCGGCCGCGACCTCCGCTTCGCGGACTTTCGCGAAATCGTTAGGCATAAGCTCGTCTTCGCCGCCGGCCGATTTGATCGTTGCGACGATTTCACGGGTGGCCAGCGGCTTTTGCGCACTGAACAAGAGGGCTTCAATCACGTGCGCGAGTGTCACTTGAGCTGGTGTTGACATTAGTTGACTCCGATCGCCTTCTGAATCGCTTCAGCGATGCGATCAGCCTGACGATCAATCTGGGTGAGCTCGCGTCCTTCGATGAGGAGCCGGATTTTCGGCTCGGTTCCCGAATAGCGCAAGAGAACGCGCCCTTTCCCGGCCAGTTCGCGCTCCGCTTCGTCCCGTAGTTTCACCACCTCGCGCAGCTCGTCGATGGGAGGCTTGGCTTTTACCTTCAGGTTGCGCTGGGCTTGCGGATATTTTTTTAAACACCGTTTCAATTCGCTCAAAGGTGTGCCGGTTTCGTGCATGATCCTGAGGATCTGCAAGGCGCTGACAATGCCGTCGCCCGTCGTGCTGAAGTCACGAAAGATGATGTGCCCGCTTTGTTCTCCGCCCAGATTCATTTTGCCCCGCAACATTTCTTCGATGACATAACGGTCTCCCACTTTTGTGCGGGTCACTTTGCCGCCCGCTGTGGTCAGCGTTTCGTCGAGACCGAAATTACTCATGACCGTGGCGACGAGCGTGTTTTGCTGGAGTTGGCCGGAACGTAAAAGATCGATTGCGGCGATGGCCAGAATTTCGTCGCCGTCCACGATTTCTCCTTTTTCATCACAGAGCAAAACGCGATCAGCATCTCCATCGTGGGTGATGCCGACGTTCGCGCCGGTTTCCCGCACGATGCGCTGAATTTCCGCGGGGTGCGTGCTGCCACAGTTCGCGTTGATGTTGGTCCCGTTAGGCTCGTTATGCGCGACCGTCACTTCGGCGCCGAGCTCTCGCAAAATACAAGGGGTCGACTTGTAGGCGGCGCCGTTCGCCACGTCCACGGCAATACACATTTCTTCGAGGGACATGCGCCGCGGGAAGCTCGCCTTGGCGAATTCGACGTAGCGGCCGAGCGCGTCATCGATGCGAGCGGCCCGCCCGATTTTTCCGGCGGTCGGCCGAACTGAATCGATCGCACCGGTAAACACGAGCTGCTCGATTTTTTCCTCGATTTGATCGTCGAGCTTGTAGCCATCGTGTCGGAAGAACTTAATGCCATTATCTTCGTACGGATTGTGCGACGCGGAGAGCATGATGCCAGCGTCGGCGCGCAACGACCGGGTGATATAGGCGACGCCCGGAGTGGGAAGTGGCCCAATGAGAAGGACGTCGACGCCGAGAGAGGTGATGCCGGCGACGAGAGCATTTTCCAGCATGTATCCAGACAGCCGCGTGTCCTTGCCGAGGACGATCTTCGGACGAGCGCCTTCCGGGATGGTGCGCGGATTCAACTGCGTAAAGACATGGGCGGCGGCGCGCCCCAGCTTTAAGGCTGTCTCCGCCGTAACGGGTTCGACGTTGGCGACGCCGCGAACCCCGTCGGTACCAAAAATTTTCTTGGTTTGCACTACGTCGTAATGGAGGCGCTGGGTTCTGCTTCGCAAACCAAATCGTGCGCGATCAGGGCAGATCGGATCGTCGAAACTGATGTGGCCTGGATCATTTCGCGGGGCTGTGGCTGCGATCGTGATCGCTCAAAAAAGCGCATTCCTTATCGAAGCCGAGCGCGAGCGTGCCCCATTTGAAAGGAAGCTTGCCCGTATCCGGTGTTTGCTCAATGACGCTGGACCATTCGCTGTAGTCACCCTTCATGATGTCGCGCAGTTTATTATCCGTGCCGCTGATCGGCGTTAAATAGAGGGCAAGGATCGGCCCGCCCAAAACGCTGTAGTCGCTGAGCTCGGTGAGATTTTTGACGGTTATGGGAACGAGGATGCTCCGGCGGTCCGCGTACCACGCGATGGCCCAAGGCATGTCGGACGCGGTGATTTCGTCAGGCTTCATCCAGCTGTTCAAAGCTCCGATGTAAGGAGGAACATAAGGAGGCCAGTGGAAAGAAACCCGCGGCGGCCCCAGGACCATCGCATAAAGCGAATTCAGCATGGGGAAGCAACACAGCACGAAGAGCAGGACGACAAACGCGATTCGCAGCAGCCGGACTTGAAGGCCAAGCCGGCTCCATTGGACGAGCAACCAGGCAAGCCCGTAGCAGGTCATGAGCGGGATGAAGAGCAGGTGCAACTGGTTGGCCGAGACGCCTTGTTCCTCGTTTATGCCAAAAATGGCCATGCCAAAAACTGCGCCCACCCACATGGCAAGGAGCATCCAGCGAAGGGCGCTCGTCTCCGACCGTTTGAATCGGTGAAGCGACGAGGCAAAAAAGGCAAGGGCCACGACACTCCATCCAAGGTATTCGAAAATTCTTCCCATTTGCTGGATGACGTTCGTGATCATCTTGTCGCGAACTGCTCCTGGACCGATTCCTTCGGCGCTAAAGGTCAGCTGCCGCATCCAGCCCGTTTCGCTGTGACCAATGCCGTCAAGAGCCGAGTACAGAGCCAGTCCAGTCGGGTTGCCGCACACGATCCAATTGCGGATCAGCCAGGGAGTGTAGAGAACAAGAAAGGCGGACAGCACCAGGGCGGCGGCCCAACCGCGTGGGCGAAAGAAGACTCCGATAAAGATCAGGGCTGGAATGAATATCCATATAGTCAGGCCGTGGGTCAAAGCGAGCAGACCGAAACCGGCACCGACTGCGGCCAGCCACGGACCGACCGCGCCGCTTCGATATTTTGCTTCGACGGCTCGGACCAGGGTGTAAAGCGTGGCGTTAAAAAGAAACAGCAACAGCATCTGCGGCAAACCTGAGACGGCGTATTGCCACATGGTGTCGCAGAGCAGAATGAGACTGCCGGCGAGGAGAGCGATCCATCGATCGAACAGACGCCAGGCCGTGATGAACTGGATTACGATCGCTCCCAGAAAGAGCAGGATGGCCATGAAAGCGACTGCTCTGTCGCCGAGGTAGACCGGATCGCGTTGCGACATCTTCAAATGCGATTTGATGGGGAAGAGTGCGACCGCGTTCACCAAAGGCGGGAGAGGAGCGCTATACGTGTCGACCCAAAGTCGCTGCGCCACATTCTTACCATGGCTTTGCAGCTGCTCCACGGCCAGAGGTCGCGCATAGTTGGTGTGCCAGCCTTGACCGGATGCGATGGCGCGTCCGATCTGCGCCTGATCCATGGCTTGCGACGTGGCGAGGCCACGGAAGTTGTACATAAAGAGAGCCGCGATACTGAATACTCCGAGCAGGGCCAGCCCCCGACGGATCCAGACCGAGCCGACCCCGGCTTCGATCGCATGGACGGCGCGTTGAACGAATTCGGCGCTACCTGGCATCTTTCTCCGGTGGTTGGTCCGTCGCGGGGGCGGATGTGTCTTCGGAGTTCTGGGCGTTCATCTCGTTAATTTTACGATGCAGGGTGCGGCGGCTGATGCCGAGTCGCTTGGCCGCGGCGGTGACGTTGCCATTCGTTGCGGCCAACGCCTGCAAGACGAGTTTGCGCTCAGTTTCGTGCAGGTCTAGTGGATTAAGTCGCTCGCCGAAAGCCTTCAACGGTGAGATGCCGCGGGGCAGAGCCACTCCGCCAGCCTGTCGGACGGCCATGGGCAGATCGCGCACCGTGATCTTGACGCCGGTCGTCATGACTACCCCGTGTTCGATCGCAGTCCGCAGCTCGCGCACGTTGCCCGGCCAGTCGTAGGTGAGAAGCGCGTTCATGGCGTCAGAGGTTAATTCGAGAAGGGCCTTTTCATTGAGCTTGCTGAAATGGCGCAAAAAGCCGCGCACGAGAAGGGGAATATCCTCTTTGCGGTCGCGCAGCGGAGGCATCGTGATACGAACAACATTCAGTCGAAAGAAAAGATCATCGCGAAATTTTCCGTCGCTCACGAGATTCTCCAGATTTTTGTTCGTCGCAGCAATCAGCCGCACATCGGCATGGAGTGTTTGATTGCCGCCGACGCGCTCGAAAGCGCGATCCTCGCCAATCACGCGCAGCAGTTTCACCTGTGTGCTTGGATCGATCTCGCCAATCTCATCCAGGAAGATGGTTCCCCCGTTGGCTTGCTCGAACCGGCCGAGACGGCGTTCGCTTGCTCCGGTGAATGCGCCTTTCTCGTGACCGAATAGCTCGCTTTCCAGGAGCTGTGGGGAGAGCGCAGCGCAGTGCACCACGACGAACCGGGCCTTGTTGCGCCGGCTGAGATTATGGATGGCGTGCGCGGCCAGTTCCTTGCCGGTTCCACTTTCGCCTTCGATCAAAACATTCGCGGAGGACGGTGCCACCTGTTTGATGATGTCGAGGACTTCGTGAAGCGCGGAGGATTCGCCCCAGATGTTGTCCAGGCCATAGCGCTCATCCACCTGCTGACGCAGCGTGCGATTTTCCTGCTCGAGTTTTCGTCCCTGCAGGCCACGCGCGATCAACAACTCGACCTTGTCGAGGTTAAGCGGTTTCGTCACAAAATCGTAGGCGCCGCGCTTCATCGCCTCGACCGCCGTATCGACCGATCCGTACGCGGTCATCATGATGCAAACTGGCGGGTGCGGCATTTTTAAAGCCCGCTCGATCAGGATCATGCCATCTTCGCTGCCCAGCCGGAGATCGGTTAGGAGAAGGTCGATCTGTTCGCGTTCCAGCACATCAAACGCACCCGCGATGTCGGCCGCGACATAAACATCGTACTGTTCCTCAAGGACGCGCCGCAGCCCGTCGCGCGTGTGCTTCTCGTCATCAACGATGAGGACAGTGGGTTGAGTGGAATCCATGGGACGGACGGGTCAACTGTCCGCGAATCAAACATCCGCTCAACGTAAATCCACCGGGGGGTGGTGCGCTTGTGTCAGGCCGAGCGCAAGCGTGGGGTCACACGGAGTAGGTCGCTGGCTTAGAGTGACAAAGGTGTGGTGTGAGGCTCGTCATTTTGAACCACGGGAGGCCGCCCCGCTTCCAACATGCGAACACGGCGGTCGAGATAAGGCAGCCGCACAGTCAGAGTCAGTCCTTTTCCCTCCGTGCTTTGCATTGACAATTCGCCCCCGTGTTCCCGTACGATCCTTCGCACGATGAGCAGCCCAAGACCAGACCCGGTGGCTTTCGTGGTGAAATATGGCTCGAAAGCGTGGCTCAGATTCTCCGCGGAAATACCGCCACCCGTATCGGTAAAGCGGATCAGCACATGCGTATCGTCCATATCGGAACGGATGCGAAGGATGCCGTGGCGCTTCATCGCTTCGAGGCTGTTTTTGATCGCATTAAAAAAAGCCTGCTTCATCTGGTCGCGATCCAGCTGAAGCAGGGGAAGATCCGAGCGTAACTCCTGCTCCACAACAACGTCGCGATCCTTGATCTCCGGTGCGAAAAAGCGAACGGCTTCCTCGATGATGGAGTTAATATTCTCGGGATGAAGCCGGGGCCGGGTCGGTCGAATGGCGCGGAGAAATTGTGTGACGATGGAGTCCAGACGCGCAATCTCAGTGCGAGCGATGGCGATGGATCCCTGGAGTTCTTCGCGCGGCTGGGCGTCGAGTTCGCGTACTTTGCGCTCCATCAATTCAAGATGGATGTGAAGCGAATTGAGCGGATTACCAATTTCGTGAGCGACGCCAGCGGCCAGCAGGGTGAGAGCGTTCAGACGTTCCGACTCCAGCGTCTGTTCGGCCGAGCGGCGGCTTTCCGTGATATCACGTAAAATCATGGCGTGGCCGACAAGCTCGCCGGCGGGCGGAGTGGCCGCTGGACTCGCGGCGGTCTCTGCTTCGCGGCGCTCCATGATCAGGGGCACGACGTAGAAATTAATAAAACGATTGGCCGGATAGAAAATTTCGATGTCGCGGCTGAGAGGCCCGCCGCTTTGCGTGAGCGAACTCCAATCGAGACCGCGCACCCTTTCATCGAGGTGTTTGCCGACCGCGTCGGGTCCCTGCAACCCGAACAATTCGCAGGCCGCTTCGTTCAGGTAAGTGATGCGACCATTCGAATCGGTCACGATGATTCCCTCCTGAATGGCGTTGAAAACGGTTTCGAGAAAACCCTTCTCCTGGGCCAGGCGCAGGAAATAATGCTGTACATCCTCGGGACCGATCCGGCCGAGGCGACCGATGAGTTTCTCGACGAAGCTGGATTTCATGCTGGGGGCACCGCGCTGGGCCGCCGCGTTTTAAGCAACAACCATAAAGCGGGGGCGACTCGCAAACGAATGAGAACAGGAGGCCCTGCCTCCTCCTTTGTCTTACGCGTGCGTCTCGGCGGGAGCTGGCTGTCCGGTTTCAGATTCAGCGCGTTCTTTCAGCGCGGCCCGGCGCGAAAGTTTCACGCGCCCTTTATCATCGATGCCGATGCACTTCACCCAGATCATGTCACCCATGTTGGCGACGTCTTCGGTGCGCTTGACGCGGAAATCCGCGAGCTCTGAAATGTGGACCAAACCGTCTCGCCCGGGGAAGACTTCGACGAAGGCGCCGAATTCCTTGATCGATACGACGCGGCCCTGATAAATCTGGCCAACCTCGATTTCGCGCGACATGCCGCCGATAATTTCCTTAGCGCGAGCCATACTCTCCGGGCTGGTCGCATAAATGTGGACCGATCCGTCGTCGTCGATGTTAATCTCCGCGCCAGTTTCCGCCACGATGCCTTTGATTGTTTTTCCGCCCGGTCCAATGAGGGCGCCGATTTTCTCTGGATTGATTTTGATCGTCTCGATACGAGGCGCATACTTGCTCAAGTCGGCGCGCGGCTTGTCGAGGGCGGTTGCCATAAGGCCGAGGATTTTCGTCCGCGCTTCTTTGGCGCGCCCAATTGCTTCGGCCATGATCTTGTGGCTGACGCCGCGAAGTTTCAGGTCGAGTTGAAATCCGGTGATGCCGGCTTCCGTGCCGCAGAGTTTGAAATCCATGTCGCCGAAGTGATCTTCGGATCCGATGATATCGGTGAGCAACTCATAACGTTTTAGTTCGCCGCCCTCTCCAAATTCGGTGACGAGACCGACGCTGATTCCGGCGACCGGTGTCTTGATCGGGACGCCGGCATCCATGAGGGCGAGCATGCCGCCGCAAACACTGGCCATCGACGTTGAGCCGTTCGATTCCATCACTTCGCTGCTGATCCGGATGGCGTAACGAAAGTCTTCCATGGACGGGATAATGGGCTCGAGCGAACGCTCGGCCAACGCGCCGTGACCGATCTCGCGTCGACTGGCGCCGCCGGTGCGGCCCGTTTCGCCCACGCTGAAGGGAGGGAAATTATAATGGAGCAGAAATCTCTTGGACGTTTCACCGCCGCCGTAAGCGTCGATGTTCTGGGCTTCCTCAATCGGGGCGAGCGTGGCCAGGGCGAGCGCCTGAGTTTCGCCGCGCTGGAAAATGGCCGAGCCATGGGCGCGAGGGAGAACTCCGACTTCACAGGTAATCTGACGGAGATCCTGGTAGCCGCGGCCGTCCATGCGCTTTTGCTTGTCGAGCACGCTGATGCGAAACGCTTTCTTCTGCACGTAATCGAAAGCCTGAGAAATGGAGAACTTGTCGGCCTCAGGAAACTTGGCCAGGACAGCCGTCTTCACTTCCTCTTTCAAAGCGTTGACCGCTTTGCTCCGCGTGACCTTGCTTTCGTTGTAGAGAGCGCCTTCGATGCGTTCCCCGGCAACCTGATAGGCGATTTCGAGAATGTCCTTATTGACGGTCATGAGCGGCATCTCGCGCTTCGGTTTTCCGACTTTCGCGGCCAGCTCTTTTTGCATGCGAATCATTTCGCGGGCATGCTCATGCGCGAATTCGAGCGCCTTGATGAATTCTGCTTCGGGCAATTCGTCGGCCGCACCTTCGATCATGATGACATCGTTTTCGGTGCCGACGTAAACGAGATCGAGATCGCTTTGCTCGCGCTCCGTGTGGGTGGGGTTGGCGATAAACTTGCCATCGACCCGGGCGATCCGGACGGCCCCAATCGGACCGGCGAAGGGGATATCGGAAACGCAAAGCGCGGCGGAGGCGCCGTTCATGGCGAGCATGTCCGGGTCATTCTCACCATCCGCGCTGAGCAGGATGGAGATGATCTGCGTGTCGTAAAGATAACCGGCGGGGAAGAGCGGCCGAAGCGGCCGATCCGTCATGCGTGAGGTAAGTGTCTCTTTTTCAGAGGGCCGGCCTTCGCGTTTGAAATAACCGCCCGGGAATTTTCCCACGGCCGCGGCTTTTTCGCGGTAATCGACCGTGAGCGGAAACCAGTCCTGCCCTTCTTTAATAGTAGTGGCTGAGACGGCGCTCACCATGACAATGGTTTCACCGCATGAGACGACGACCGCGCCGTCGGCGAGCTTGGCGATTTTGCCTGTCTCAATTGAAATTTGCGTGGACCCGATTTGGCCCGTGACCTTGTGTTGCATATGGCTCTCCTGGATGTGCGAGTTCCAGGCCGGTCACCCTGACTGTAGGTTTTAACCCCGAATGCGGGCGGGGCTAAAACCTAGAATCCAAGGTGCCGTATCGGCCTGGTCGGCGCGTTACTGTTTCTTTTTCGTTGTGGGTTGAGCCGAACGTTTCGCGAACATCGGCATCAATCAGCTCGCGGCTATTTCCGCAGATTCAGCTTCTCGAGTAAATTCTTGTAGCGATCCGATTTCGATCGGCTCAAGTAATCGAGCAGACTGCGGCGTTGCGCGACCATCTGGAGAAGGCCGCGCCGCGAGGAATGATCTTTGGCGTTGCTCTTCAAATGTTCCGTGAGCTGCGCGATCCGGTGCGTCAACAGTGCGACTTGTACATCGGCGCTGCCCGTATCCTTTTCGTGCAGTTGGAATTCCTTGAGGTCCAACGTTTCCGTGCTTTCTGCCATAACGAAGGGCCATTGTAATTGAAGATCAGCTGTCCGCAAGTCGGGGCCGCGATTAAAATGGCAAAGGTAATCGGTCCGGTGGAATCCAGCTCTGCCGGGCGGCTGCCGAACCGATTAATTCCGGCGAGTAATGGGCATCGACCGGCTGCCGGGTCCCCCAACGCTCGGTGATCAGGTTAATCCGCTGAAAGAGGGGGAGATCGACGTTGTAGAGAGCAGCCAAGTGTTCGAGCAGGCGCATCCAGAATGTGGTGAGAGTCTCGTGATAAAGACCCGCTGCGCCATGATGGCTGGCGAAGCTCTTTATAGAATGGCGCATTCTGGCGATCGCTTGTTCCGCCGGCATTTCGGACAAATAGCTGAGCGCCACAGCGATGTGAGCCGGGTGAGTGAACTCGGAAGCAGGCATGCTGGCATCCTCAAAAGCGTGGACGAGCGCCACCACCTCATCGTCGTTCTTGAAATAGCACGCCTTCAAGATGGAAAGTTGGTTCGAGGTTCCCTGACGTCGAGCAGGTAGGGGCGAATGACCCCAATCGCCTCATCTTTCGGCTGAAAGCGGATGGTAGACATTGCCGTTGGAGGCAGTTCGGGTGAACCGCCCCTACCTCCCTGCGCTGAACCCGGGGCTAAGCCGGGTACATCTTGCCCCAGATAACGAGGAGCAGAATTGCGCAGATGATGGACATGATAAAGCCGGCCGGGTGGAAGGAAGAACCGGGAGCCGGCTTGGAGAAGATCCGTCCGATAAGGCCGCCAATAACGGAGCCAGCGATGCCGAGAAGCGCGCATTTCCAGAATCCGAGATGCTGCTGACCGGGAAGAACGACCTCGGCGATCCAACCAATGAGTGCACCGACAATAATAGACCAGATGATGTGTAACATATTTTTTTCGGGTTAGGCGTGAAGAGTACCATGATGGTACATGAGAAAGCGATTGTTTTTCTTCACGGGCAGGCGGGCTTTAGGCTTTCGCGTCGGCTGCCAGATACTCGTCGCGCGGTGGACTGAAGGTGTCGAGCACGCGCGTCTCTTCGAGCGTCTCCACCCCGTGCGGGACGTTACTGGCCAGGTAAAACGAGTCGCCGGTCACGAGTTCATACGGCTCCCCGTCAACGATCAGGCGCATGCGTCCAGCCAGGATATGGACGATTTGTTCGCTGGGATGCTTGTGCTCAGGCATTTGGCTTCCGGCGTCGAGCTGCGCGACCATCTGATACATCTCCTTTCCACTCGTTTGCGTGCGGCGTTTGATGCCGGGACATAATTCAATCCAGGGATTGGTATTTTTCATAAGCCTGTTTTTTGTTTTCCGCGGGTCTGTCGATCCGCGCTGCTCATTTTGATGGAAAAATGATATGAGGCGATTTTCATTCGTTTCGTGAAATAGAAATGGTGGGCCTCGAACCTTTGCACACCCGAATCGAGCTCCAGTTGCTGGCATTCGTGGGCGTTGGCCTCTTCGAGTAACCAGTCGAGCAGTTTTGCTCCCCACCCTTGTGATCGCGCGTTCTCGCTTGTGACCAGGTCATCGACGTAAAGGAACTTACCGGAAAAGAGTGATTCGAGATAGCGGTAGCCGGCGACAGCGCGAATCTGGCCTCCCGCTTCGAGGAACGCGAGCAGATAACCCTGGCGTTGTTGACGGCGCACCCGTTGGACAAAACCATGGGCCGTCTTGAATTGGGGTCGCAACTCGCGCATGACGGCGTGACAGCGTCGAATTTGAAGCGGAGTCCGCGCGAGAGCGATGCGCGGCGACTTGCCGTCGCTCGATAAGCTCATGTCGGTTTGCTCTCGCGTTTGCCGTCGTACCAAAGGTCGAGCTTCTCGCGGGAGCGGTAAGCCTTCAGTCCTCCTAGCATCATACAGGTGGAACGCCACCAGAGGTGCCGGCCGGAATGCATGCGCAACTTTCGCCCCGAGGTGACCATGGGTTCGCGCAGGATTTTGAAAGGTCCGAGCCTCTTCAACGCAAGGCTGAGAAAAACCTCTTCCCCGGCGAAGTACCGCTCATCGAATCCTCCGATGCTGTCGAAGTTCTTCCGAGTGGTGAAAATGAAGGCACCCGCGCCAAGTTTGTTCGCGAAGTAGAGCAGGCAGAATAGTTTCACAAAGACGCCACCCCAAAAGGGGACATTGGCGTCAGTCACGATGCGGGCACTGCCGCCGGAACATCCAGCGCGCAGAGCCGCGATTCCGTCGCGAATGTGGATGGCGTTAATGCGCGTGTCGGCATCGACGAAGAACAGGATCTCGCCGCGGGAATGTTTCGCGCCGGCATTTCTGGCCGCGGCGATTTGGCGACGATTGATTGGTAAGACCACGGCTCCGGCCGCCTGGGCGAGTGCCGCCGTCGCATCGGTTGACGCATCGTCGACCACGATCATCTCGTAACTCTCTTTGGCCGTGGCGGCGGCCTGCCGAATGGCAAGGAGCGTGGCCGGAAGCTCCAATTCTTCGTTATAAGCCGGGACAATGAACGAAATCACTCTTTGTTCACAATCCAAGCATCGCCCTGCTTGGCAAGGACGGTCTCGGCCGTGACCAGCGGTTCAGTGGATAAGAATATTACCGCTCGTGAGAGTGCCGCCCCGGGAGTAGCCGTTACTGGTAGCGATGAAGAACTGGTCGCCGCTGGACCCATGGTCATAGACGTCGACGGTGAAAGTGATTTTGCCGTGCTTGCCCATCTTGGCCGTGCCAGTGACTTGGGCGTGGTTACCGGTAATGAAGAAACGCCATTACATTTTCGCCAGGTCAATGCGCCTACTGAATGGTGATACCACCGCTGGTGAGGGAACCGCCGGCGGAGTAACCGTTACTGGCGCTGATGAAGAACTGGTCGCCACTGGGTCCGTTATCGTAGACATCGACGGTGAAGGTAAAGGAGGGACCTTTTTTACCGAGTTTGGCCGAGCCGGTGAATTGAGCGTGATTGCCGGTGATGGTGACGGGCCCGAGTTTCTTGGTGTTGAAAGAGAAGTTGTGGGCTGGATCGCTGTAAGAGAGGAAATGATGGCCTCTTTTTTCGGGTTGCTGCTCGGAGAAGCTGAACGAGGCCTGCCCCCCTGAGACGGAGATAGAGCCATTGCCATGGGCCTCTGTGCCGCGACCCGGAGTTGGCGTTGGTGTGGGAGTGGGAGTGGGAGTCGGAGTCGGAGTCGGTGTTGGTGTGGGAGTCGGAGTCGGTGTTGGTGTTGGTGTTGGTGTTGGTGTTGGTGTCGGTGTCGGTGTCGGTGTGGGAGTGGGAGTCGGAGTCGGAGTTGGAGTCGGAGTTGACGGTTCGCAGGTCAGGAGGCGAATGAGCGGCATGACCGAGTTTCCGGTGTCGCCACCATTTGTTCCGTCGAGCACGGTGACCGGGCCAATGTTGACGTTGCCCAGATCAAATTCGTAAAAGAAATCTCCCTCCAGCAATCCATTGAATGAAATTTCCACGTGGTATTTGCTGCCAGCGGTCAGTTGGGCAGGGCTGTCGAACAGGACGTCATAGAACCCCAATCCGCTGTCGGCGAGTGTGGCAGTGCCGCTGGTCAGCAGAACGTTATTGACGCCTCCGGGGTAGCTTGTAACCGCCCATAATTTATAAAGGTAGGTATCCGCGGCGACGGGATTGGTCCACAACCCGGCACCAAAGACAGAAATCGTCTGGTTGGCTTGGAACACAGTTCCGCGGCCATTGGAATAAGCGTCGTTGTTGCCTCCGGGGAAACTGTCATCCACCAGCGCCATTTCCGGTTTTAATGGGAGCACGCATTTGCACTTCCCGGCCGCGCCCGCATTCGTTAGCGCAAGAATTTCCGATGTCGTTAGGGCACGATCGAAGACTTCGACCTCGTCGACCAGACCATTGAGGAAACCTTCCCCGAAGGCGCGGCCACCAATGGCGAACTCCGCACTGGTGCCGTCGAGGTTGCCGGTGGCGGGAGTAGAGGTGACGACGTTGCCATTCGAATAAAGGTTCAACGTAATGCCATCGTAGGTCAGCGCGACGTGTGTCCAGGTATTCGCGGGCGGTGTACTAGCCGCGATAAAATATTCTGTTCCTGCTGCTTTTACGCCGCCTTCTAAAATACCGCCATTCAAGAAGAGGACGTAGTCATTGAAGCCCGATTGTGTCTTTCCGGCGATGAACGCATCCTGCGCCGGTGCGGCCGGATTGACCCACGCGTCCAGTGTGACTTGGGTGCCTGTCAGCCGGAGCGAAGCCGGGTTGCCAGCGGTCGCGTACCCATTGCCGTCAAAGCTGAAAGCTGCTCCCACTTTCCCCGGAGCAAATGTTCCGCTTCCCGAAAAAGAGACGTCGTTAACGTTTAAAAGATCGAGCGGGTTATTGTCACCGGTCCACCAGCTGATCATGCCGGCTGGCGGAGTGACACATGGCTTGCATTTGCCCGTGCTGTCAGCGTCGTAGATGGCCGCGACTTCAGCGCCAGTCAGTTCGCGATTAAAAATTTCGACTTCGTCAACCCGGCCGGCAGTGGTCGAGCCGATGCGAACGTTTCCTGTATCAGAGTTGGTGAAGAGCGGGATTGGTTTGGAGGCCTCTTTCACACCGTTCACGTAAAGGGCGAACTCGGTAGCGCCCCGCACCAAGGCAAACCCAAAAATGGTTGTCCGACTGTTTCAGTAACATCCAGCCATCACTGTTATCAGGCCCTTTGCGGACGACCTCCATGTCGCAACCGATGCCGCTTCCACAATAACTATGCGGATCGGCCGGGTCGCCTAACGAGTCATAGTAGACCCAGGCATCGGCCGAAAAGGGCAGGGTCGTGCCGAATTGAAGGTTGGCGGGGTTGCCGATCGCGACCACATCGTCGATGCCATCAAGGCTGAAGGCCTGCCCGACCTTGCCCGCGGCGAAGGCGGTGCCGCCTTGGAGAGTTCCATCGTTCCCATCTTGAATATCATTGGCGTTTCCTTCCGCATCCCACCAACTGATCATGTTAGGCGGTGGCGGCGTGCAGGGCCTTAACAAAGCCACCTGCTCGGCGGTCAGAGCGCCGTCGTAGATTCGAATGCGAGAGACCGAGCCGGCGCTGTCCTCTCCCGTAGCGCCTCCGGAAAGATTATCCTGAAAAAAACGAAGGATGTTATTGCCATCGATGACGGCGTACTGATTGGTCGAGTCGTCGTTCGTGACGTAAAGCTTGCCGTTCACGTATCCGTGGAACATGCCGCTACCGTCGCGCGTGATGACGACCTCAACATAATTGTCGGCTGTGACGGTCACGCTGGAACTGGTCGCGCTGTTATAGAGGACCAGCGCGCCATTCGATAGGTAAACGCCAGTGTCGGCCGTGCCGCTTTTGAAATCGATGATTCGGCGATAGCTGGGGAGGGTTTGAAACTTGAAGATTACGCCAATAGTGTAGATGCCGTTGTTGCTCAGGACCCCGCTGTTCACGGGGTTTAGCACAAGACCGTTGTCCTGGGGGAACTGCAGGACCGGGGTGGAAACGTTGAAGACGGTGTCGTTACCGAACGTGTTGCAGTAAGCGGGACAGGTCTGAGCCGGCGATATTAAATCCGTGAGCGCGGGCGCCGTAACCACCGAGCTGTCGTAATTATTTTGAAACCGGTAATCCGCTGTCAGAACCTGCGCGGATAGGTTACCGGAAATGAAGAGGCAGAGCGCGGCGATCGCGTGGGAGGTGAAAGACGGCATGGCTGCTCCTTTTGTTTGATGTTGGCCGGTCTAATATTGTCGCGCCAAAGCGCATCGGCATGCTGGTCAGATTAAGGCGCGTGCGTCAATCTATTTCCCTAACGATCTAATCAGCGCCGGATCGGAACGGATCAGGGCGCGAAACTTCATCGTTGCCGAAGGAGACAAGGCAATTTTCTCGCCCCGGCTTTTGGGGCCGTGGTGCCAGTTACTGATCTAATGTTCCGCTGGTCAGGTTTCCGGCGGCCGAATTGCCCGTGCTCGGGCTGATCGAGAAAGTTTCGGCGATCGTTACTGAAACTTGATATTGCCGCTCATCAGGTTGCCGGCGGCTGAGTAACCGGTACTCACGCTAATCGAGAAAGTGTCGTTCGTGCCGGGATCGCCGTTATCGGTTACGTCCACGGTGAAGCTTATATTTTTCTTTTTCCCGGCTTTGGCCGTGCCGCTGAAGGTGGCGTGATTTCCCGTGATGACGAGGTTGGAGAATTTAGTCGTGCTGAAGGAAAGTGGAACTGACGAATCGGAGTAAGAAAAGCTCCCCTTCACCTTGCCCGTCTTCAACCGGGAAACGTTCATGGAGAAATCGCCGTGACCACCCGTCGTCGCAATTGAGCCGGAACCGCTTACTTCCGTCGCCGCTACAGTTGGAGTCGGAGTCGGTGTTGGAGTTGGAGTCGGAGTCGGAGTCGGTGTTGGAGTTGGAGTCGGAGTCGGAGTCGGTGTTGGAGTTGGAGTCGGAGTCGGTGTTGGAGTCGGAGTCGGTGTTGGAGTCGGAGTCGGTGTTGGAGTCGGTGTTGGAGTTGGAGTCGGAGTCGGTGTTGGAGTCGGTGTTGGAGTCGGAGTCGGTGTTGGAGTCGGTGTTGGAGTTGGAGTCGGAGTCGGTGTTGGTGTTGGTGTTGGAGTCGGTGTCGGTGTCGGAGTCGGAGTCGGAGTCGGTGTTGGTGTTGGAGTCGGTGTCGGAGTTGGAGTCGGAGTCGGAGTTGCAGCGGTTATCAGGAACTCTCCTCCTAACGTGTTCTGGTTCTGTAACTGAGGATACGAGACGCTCGTGAGCGGTGCGCCTCCCTGGGAGTATTGATAGAAAGTGCCCTGCGTATTTTGCGACCCCATCCAGAGCGTTTGATCGGCCGGATCGATGGCAAGGCAAGAAATGCCGGTAAATGGGACGGAGAAAGAAGAAATCAGGTTGCCTCCCAGATCGCGATGTTCCACCACGCTGGAGTGAAACGTCGCAATCCAGAGGGTATTCGTAGTGACGTCAAAAGTGATGCCGAGATAATCGGAGGAGGTGGAAAAGAGGAGCTGCGGGTTGGTCCAATCCTGGTTAAAGACGTAAACACCTCCGTGATTGAAATCGACCGAGTAATTCGAAATACCGTCGCTGGCCCCATCCCAAAAGGCTGCCATCGCAACCGGGTATAGGTAATCCACTCCGGTATAAGTTCCGCTCAGAGTGTACTGCGAGCCCTTGCTCGTGGTATTCAGGTAAAACGAGCCAAGGTCCCGGACGCTATCGGTAACGGCGATGGCGTACTCCCCTACGCCTTGTTGATGATGCTGCGCCCAAGTTGTTACGACACTCGGTCCTTGGACGATCCAATTCTTGCCCTGCTCCCCGGCGGTCAGGTAATAGGGACTGCGCGGGCCGGCCGGGCCTTCCCCGTCGGTTCGCCACGGAATCATCGCGACGAGTATTAGAAGAACCGCGAGGCTTTTATTCATCAGTCAATGGCAAGCGTTTCTTGCTTTGTTCCGGACAGCATCGGTTAAAATGGCACTCGGCGCAACGATCGGTTCTTACTTTTTTACGATAAGCGACCCGCAATCAGACATTACGCAGATTTTTCGCAACGTTTCAGCCTCTGGCGGGTCCAATCAGCAATGAAACGCAAATGGCTTGGTATTACGACTCGCTCCTTCGTCTTTATCGAGGCGCTCCGCGGAGGTTCTGTCCTGCTCGCAATTGGGATGGCGATTGCGTTCTTTGCCGGTTGTCAGAACACGAAATCGACGACCCAGGCTGACGAAAAAGGGATCCTGCGAGAGCCCGAAAGCGGGAACAAAATCCACGGCGAAGTAGGAGCCGTCTACGGAAGAAGCGGGTAGCCGAAGCGTCGCGCCCCGTGGCGCTGATGGTCAGATTCGGTGCGTGGTCTTGCGCTTGGAACGACCATAGAGGAGCGATAAGGAACTTCTTGTTTTCGGGACGGCTGATTCGCTAATTCTCCATTGATGAAACTCGGCCGGACGCTTTATGTGATCGACCGCAAGGCATGGCGCGCATGGCTGCGAAAAAACCACAAGGTGTGCCGCGAAGTTTGGCTCATTTATTATAAGAAGGCTTCGGGGAAGCGCCGGATTCCGTATGGCGATGCAGTCGACGAAGCGCTTTGTTACGGGTGGATCGACAGCACGGTCAAACGGGTGGATGACGAGCGCAGCGCGCAAAGGTTTTCTCCGCGGCGCCCCAGGAGTTTTCTTTCTGAAACAAACAAGGAACGAGTGCGCCGGTTGATTAAGTCTAAAAAGATGACGCGAGCCGGCCTGACCATCATCGAAACACAGTTCAATCAGGAATTCGTCTTCGCCGCGGATGTCATAGCCCAGCTCCGACGAGATGAGGCTACCTGGATAAACTTCCAGGCTTTTCCGGAGTGGTATCGGCGAATCCGGGTCGGTTGGATCGACGCCGGCCGGCACCGTCCCGAGATCTTCCAACAGAGGCTCCGTTATTTTCTAAAAATGACTGCCCGGAACAAGAAGTTTGGAATGGTACGATGATGGATCGTTCGTCGCTGATCTCTCGGTTCGATCTTTTGCTTCCTCTGGCGCTGGAGTGGGCCGGCGGCGAAGAAGTGCGAATTTTGCGCGACGGAGTAGCGCTCACGGACGAGGAGAAGGCGACGGCGCGTTCGGTCGGTGTGCTTCAGCCCGAACGCGTTCGCCTGTTGCTCGTCAAAACGGTGCCGCGTCCGCCCCAGGAGGCATTGAACGCTGCATGTGACGCGATCCATTTTCTCACCCCGACGACCCGCGGCCTCGCCCTGGGTTATGGAATCTTTGTGCGATCGGATTGTGGGCGTGAGCGGGAACTGGTCGCGCACGAGCTCGTGCACACGGCGCAATACGAACGGCTCGGCGGTATCGAGTTTTTCCTGCGTCAGTACTTAATGGAGTGCCTGACGGTTGGATACTCTGAGTCGCCTTTGGAACAGGAGGCGGTGGTGAGGTCGGCTGGCCTTTATATTAAGGAGGGGCCATGATCCGGCTGCTGCCACACGGCCCGTTCACGTTTGGTCTCCACGTTGGCGGGCGGCCAGCTTCCTGCTTCGGAAAGCGGGAATGGAAGGCGGATTGCTTGTCTCACAATTCGAAATATTGCTTCCGCTGGCGACGGCCTGGGCCGCAGAGGAGCAGCAGCAAATCCTGCGCACAGGGGTTCCGCTTTTAGAGGCGGAGATTTCCGAGGCACGGAGAGTTGGTGTAAAAGAACCGGAGCGAGTGCGACTTCTAAAGGTAGAGACAATCCCGGCTCCGACGCATCCCAGCCTGCAGGCCGCCTGTCGCGCGACCAATTTTGTTCCGGCCATGCCCCGCGGGCTCACAGTTTTTTACGGCGTGTTTGTCCGATCCGATTATTGGCGAGACCGCCATTTGATTGCGCATGAACTCGTTCATGTTGCGCAATACGAACGGCTCGGCGGCATCGAACCATTCCTGCGGCAGTATCTTTTCGAGTGTGCGACGGTAGGCTACGCCGCATCCCCATTGGAAGGCGAAGCGATCAGCGGGGCATCCGGCATTGGGCTAGCGTCTGAAACGCCCCCGAAAAAATCGCGTAGTCAGGAATAAAACGTGACCCGTCCGTGAATCTGCTACTGCAAACAAAAGAGGACGCCGAAATTCATTTCGGCAAGAAAGCGACCATGGCGCCGAACCTTCTCGGCATGGTCGCGCAGGGCGAGGAAGCTTTCGGATTTCTGACCGGAGATATGAGCGAGGGGTTCGAAGTCACAGTCGGTATTTTCAAGGGGAAGGTGCGCTACATCGCTTTCCAGAAACGAACCGGAACGCCGTGGGGCGAAGGCGATTTGCGCGCCGCCCTCATGCAGATCGGTAAATACTCGAACTGGTCGGTCAAAACGGGCGCGGATTTTTTCGATTACGAAGAGAAGAAAGGCCGTACCGTCGTAGCCGAAGCGAGCGGCTGGCAAACGCCCCGTCGGCGCTATGCGTTTGTTTATGTGGCGGATGTGCCGGGCGAGATCGGCCTGATTCCGGACAAAACGGCGATCGACCAGAAATTTTCGTTCTCCTGATCAAACGAAGAGGGAGAGGCAGATGCGGCATCTTGCCACGTTCGCGCAGGGCCAAGTCGGGGAGCACGCCCGTCCCGGGCGTTGGCGGAAGCGTCTCGCTTGCGCAGACTTCAATGAAATTTTGTTTCGGCGAGACGCCCGCGCTCTCCAGCCCGAACGTCGGACGGGGATGGTTATCGCACCGCCTTTTTCCTGTGCCCGACCATCTCAGCCCGGACCGTTCGCGCGTCGACTCGCTTCAGACTTTGCTCCACCGCGCGCGGCATGAGGGAGGTGTGCGGAATTTGGCAAAGATGTTCCGCGATAAACCAGATGGGCTTTTCCGAGGTCATCCAGTGGAGTCGATCGAACCTTTTCAGATTCACCGGCCTGGAGTAGCGGCGCAGCGTACGCTCGAAGCGCAGGTTGAAATAGGTATTAAAATAACTCAGGGCCAGCTCACGTAACGTCCGGTGAACTGGCTCGCGATAGCGACACCCGGTAAAGTTCGATTTGGCGATCGCCCCCCAAAGGCCGCGCGATTTGAAGATCGCGATGACGTGATCGGTATCCCGGTCCGCTTCGAGATCGAATATGAGGGGAGGAAATCCAAGCACACGCAGAGCCGCGGCGGCGAAGATGGCGCCGTCCAGGCAGGAAGCGGTTTTATGGCGCAGCACTTTCCGCGGCGAGGCCGCGGCGATGGATAGATTGTAGGGCAGTGCGTCGAGAAAAGTCTGGATGCCGTGCGGCGTTTTCAGTCTCCGCATGATGCGGAGTTCCGACGCCGTGAAGGCGGAGTTTGGTGCCGTTGGAATTTACAGTCCCACCGGATGCCGCGCTTCGAAGCCGGAGGGCTTGCGCGCGGTGGGCTGCCAGCGCGGCGCCCATTTGTCGTTCGCGTGGATATAAGGAGTGGTATCGAGCCGAAGGCCGGCGATCACGGCAAAGGCATGGCCGTTGCGCGCGTAGACCGTAATCCACTTTCCATTGCCGCGCTCACCGAACCGTCGAAAATCGGACGAGCTCATGGGCGACTTAATTAATCCCGCGCCGCCCAGCATATAGGAAATGGTGCCGGAACAATCGTAGGCATTGTCACGAAAAGAACGATGACCGCCCCCAAAACGGTAGGGCTTGGAATGAAGCTGATTAGCCGCCCAAATAGCCCGTTTGACGGTCAAAGGCGCGTTTTCGGGAGCCGCGGCCTGCCCGTAGTGAAGACGTGCGGTGTTGCCCGGAACGGTGGGGCCAGCCTGCGGGAATGGGCTGGGACTCGGCGGAACTGCAGCGAAACTCGCCGTGGCAAAAAAGGTCAGGAGGAGGGAGCGGCACACAAAGGATATGGGAGCGTGTCGTATGCCACTTTTTGGGGCGATGAAAAGCAAAAAATCGCGCTTTTCGTCTGTCTGCTCATTTCTCAGGGTGGACTGAAACTATGAAATATCGGAACAGTTATTGCTCTTCTAAAGTTGGGACCGGTTCGGCGACAATCGTCGACTAGGTTCATCAGCCATGCCTCTAATCGATTTCGGCCGCGCTTTCTCGAATTCAGACAAAACTGTGACCCCCTCGCCGGGCGAGGAGGCCGTCGGAACGCCTCTAGCGGAGCCGGTCCTCGAATCAATGAGGCACAGTGAGCCGGGGAGCCTTCATCATCAGTCGCACATGGGATACTCCGAATGGACGAATATTGTTTTCGCGACGATCGCCACGCTGGGTGGTCTTTTCTGCGCTTTCTATTTTTTCGGTGCAAACGAGGTGCTCCGTACCGCCACCGCCTGGCCGCGTGAATATTTGTATCCACGACCCGAATCGTCCGCCGAGGACAGAGAGCGTGCGCGTATAGCCGCGTCGCTTGGATTGCCGACACCGCCCGACGGCAAAGCAGTCGGCGGAAGTTCGGGAGACCCGTTTTCGCGGACGAGCGATTTGATCTCGCTGAACCCTCCCAACTCCCGATTGGCGCGGGGCGCTTCCAGCAGCGGCAACTCACCGGCGTCATCTATCGGCCTTGGTGGAGCCGCAGGTTTGCCCGGTGCCGTGTCGCCTTTGTCCCGGCTCGGTCTTCCCGCGCCCGGCGGAGATGGTTTGACGCAAGCTTTGAACAAGGCGGTGTCGGATCTCCAGCGTGCGGCCAAAATGGAGGCGAAGCGCACCGTCCGGGTTGTGCGAACGGTTGTGGAGCGAGGAGGGAAACGGGCTGATCGCCATTCTCGAATCCCGGCGAACGCACCTGATGGAGTGGCTCAAGCGACCGATCGAGTTTCAGCGCGCGGAGAACAGGCGCCGCAGACGGCTTCCGCGGCGTCGAGTTCTATCAGCAGCACAACCCAGCAGACACTGGGTTCGGCGCGTGGCGGCGTCTCCAATGTGAGCAGCGGTGTCGGTGGAGCGAGTGCCGGCAGAGAACTCAGCAGATTGCGTGGACGCCTGGGCAGCGCGGGCGGGGGACTCGACGGCCACACGAGGATGGGTCGAACCGGCGGCAGCCGGCATTAGGGCGCAGCACGGATTTATTCCTGTCGCCACCTCGCACTTTCGTAACGCTGGTCAGCGCGAGTAAACTGACCACATTCGTCCATTCGATGTTATGATCCCAGCATGCCGCGATGGTTCGTTTTGGCCGCCGCACTGATCGGGCTTGTGGCGATTGCCCGCGGTGGCGACGAGTTGCCGAAGGGCGACCCGGACGATTCTTTCGAGGTTGAACCTCCCTTATTGATTCCGTATCGCCCACCCGAAACGGCGGGTGGAGCGATCGCAGTGGCGACGCCAACTCCGCCGGTCGACCTCGAACGGCTTACGAAAAGCGTCGAGCGTGCGAAACGAAGCGCGCTTAGCGCGGAGCGTCTCTTTCGCATGGGCGCGCTGGCCAAAGTCGAAGCGGAACAGCGTGCTTTGAAAGCGGTCCGGCTCGAATCGGACCTGGAGAACGCCCGGCTGGCTCAGGCCAAGGTTGACCTGGTCACGCGCGATGAGGCCAAGCCGGACGCAGCGGCCCTGACCGCGGGACCGACGGATGCAGAACTGGCCCGAGCGATCGAGGCGTCCCACCAGGCCGATCGAAAACGCCAAGAGGCCGAATTCGAGGCAGCCGAAACAAACTTAACGCGCCAACAGAAACTGCTTTCGTTAGGCAGTGGCCGAAAAGCGGACGTGGCGAAAGCGGAGCAGAAGTTGGCCGCGTTGAAAGCGGCGCGAAATTAGAGCTCCAAAAACGGAGGGCGAGCTCCGGCGCACGCGCGTCAGATGCGCGCAACGATCGTGCGCACCCAGTATAGAATCGACGCGGCAGCCAGCACGATCGCGGTCACGATGAATTCCCGGCTGGTGGCGTGCGCCAGAATCCAGATGATGATCGCGATGGCGCCGATTGGAAACAGGCGTGCTCCCGGAAATGTGAAAGGCGCGCCGTCCGTCCGAACATCGCGTCGCGTTAATTCCCAGGCGGCCGCGCAGCACAAGATATAAAGAAAGAGAACGGCGACATTCGCCATGATGGCGAGCGCCTCAAAACTGGAACTGATCGAGAAGGCGAAGGCAATCACCGCATAAGAGATGATGGCCACGTCGGGGGACCGATAGCGTGGATGCACGTGGGCAAACCAGCGCGGCAGCACGCCGTCGCGCCCGAAGGCGAATAGAATGCGTGGCGAGCTAAGGATATCACTGGTCACAAATCCGAAGGCCGAGAGCAGGGCGCCGCCCAGGAGGAGGAGACGACCTAAATTGCCGAGGAAATGGCTGGCCGCTTCGGCCAGCGGCGAAACGGTATTCGTCGCAAGAGTCGACCCGAGCGTGCCCTGCGCGACCAGCTGGATACAAATGTAGAGGACGGTCGTTAGGCCAAGCGCAAGGTAAATAGCCCGCGGGACAGTGCGGCTCGGATTCCGCACTTCTCCGCTCGGCACGAGCGCGACTTCGATGCCGACGAAAGCAAAGACCAGAAGCAGAACGCTGTTGCCCAGTGCCTCGCTCGTGGGAAAGCCCGGCCAGGCCAGGAATCCGGGTTTAATAAAGAACAATCCGGCGATCACGAAAATGAGGAGCGGCAGCAACTTTGCCACCGTGACCCCGGTGACGGCGCGGGCGCCCGCCCTGACTCCGCGGACGTTGATCGCGACGAGGACGGCGTAGACCAGGATCATAATGGTGGCGCGGCCCGTCGGATTGGCCAGCAGCGGCACGAGCGCGCTCACCGATCCGGCAAAGACATTGACCACCCCGGCCACGCTCAAGACCGCCGTCAGATAAAATAGAATACCGGAAAGAAATCCTACGTAACGTCCGAACGCGACTTCCACGTAGGCGTAGAGGCCGCCCGTTAACGAAACGCGACTCCCCGCCATGGCGAAGCAGGTCACAAACAACACCATGGCGAGAGCGCAAAATACGAATGCGACCGGCGCGGCCGCCCCGAGTCCTTTCGCGACTAAAGCCGGCAGCACAAAAATCCCCGCACCGATGGTGGTGTTGACAATGTTGGCGGTCAACGCCGGGATGCCGATCGCGCGAACGAGTTGCTCTTCGGCCCGCGGTGCATCGTCAACCATGCGCGCATCGTGCGTCATTCGTGGACGAGTAACAAGGGCGAGAATCCACGGCGCGCCTGGCCGCGCACGATCAGGAACGGGAGAGACGGGTCCGCCGGAAATGACAGAAGCAGACGAGAAGGAGAAAGCTGATCACGATCGTGTTGGACACGGGTTCGGGCACAAGGCTGAAGGCCATTCCGTTGACGGCCGCGAGATCGATGCCGCCGCCGCCCGTGGCTCCGTCCGTCGTCGTTGGATAAAAGGTGCCATTCGTCCAATCCACCAGTTGGGCGGAGGTACTGGCGGTGACGTCTATGGCCATCAGGGAATACCCATAGATGGTTGAGCCGAGAGTAAGACCAAGATCCGCGGCGCTGATCATGATACCACCCAGTCCCTGCGTGTTGGTCGGACTGCTGTCGGTTGTCGCGGTGATGACATTGCCGTTGTTGTAGCGAAAGAGCCGGTAGTTGAAATCGGCTCCCGCATTCGTCGCCCCGCCCCAGCCGGCACTTATCTTGAGCAGAGCCCCGTAGGCCGTCGGATTTCCGGAGGCGTCGATCGCGGTGACAGCGGCGATGGCAAAAGAGTCATGCACCGCGATGGCCCCGCGCTCGAAGACGGCGAACGCGAGCGCGTTGGTGACAGTGAGAGCGGAATTCCAGGTAAAATCGACGCGCTCGATATTTCCTAAGTCCGCCGTGACTCCATTTCCAAAAGTGTTATCGGAACCGCCGAACAGGTTGTTGCTATGGAGCAATGTTCCATAATCACTCTGATGGATGCCGCTGAGATTCGTGCCGACTCCGCTACTCACGTACCAAACCGAGGACTGGTTGTTGTTCACGGCGTTACGTCGAATAAAAACGTTATCCGAGATTGATGAGACGTTATAGGTGCTTGCTGCCGTGGTAAACGAACTGAGAGCCCTCTGATTATTGTCGAAGGTGTAGCCCTCCGCGCTCGATGGAATTCCGGTGACCGTATTCGTGGTGATGGAAGTCACATTCTGCGTGGCTGGGAGGATTCCCGCACTAGCGCAGAACAAGGCGCCGACAAGAAGGTGCCTGAGCAAAGACATAGCTGTCATCCACCCAGCAGCCGTTATGCCAGTGACTCTTCTAGTATCCCGCGGCCTGTCCGTCCTTGCGCGATTCGCTCGCGCCGACGTAGACGCGCTGGCCGTCGTGCATTTCGACTTTGATGGCTTGATAACCGCCATAACCACCCACATCGAGGCGCACTTCGTGGCCCTTCTTCTTTAATTCACGAACGGTTTCATAAGGAATCCCGCTCTCCACTTCGAGGTAACCCCCCGCTTCTGTCATTTTTTCGCCAGTCGGTTCGCTATCGCCTTCATGCTGCCAGCGTGAAGCGTCGCCCGCCTCTTGGACGTTCAAACCGAAGTCGATTTGGTTCGTCAGTACTTGCACATGGCCTTGTGGTTGCATGCCGCCCCCCATGACGCCGAACGCCTCCCACGGTTTGCCCTCCTTCATGACAAACCCCGGGATGATGGTGTGAAAAGGGCGCTTGCCGGGCGCGTAAACATTGGCGTGCCCCGTTTCCATCGAGAAAAGTTCTCCTCGATCCTGAAACATGAATCCCAATCCCGGCACGACGATGCCGCTGCCCATGCCACGATAATTACTCTGGATCAGGCTGACCATGTTTCCCTCATCATCGGCCGTGCACAGGTAGATCGTGTCGCCCTGGCCGAGCGCGGGAGTTCCCGGTTCCACTTTTTTCGCCGCGTGACTCGGATCGATCAGTTTGCGCCGTTCCGCTCCGTACGGTTTCGAAATTAATTGCGCCAACGGAATTTTGGAAAAGGCTGGGTCAGCGTAAAATCTGGCGCGATCGGCCCACGCGATTTTTTTCGCTTCGATCATGGCGTGCAACGCCTCAGGCGAATTCCGTCCCATGGCGCGCAGGTCGAATCCTTCCAACATGTTCAAAATCTGGAGTGTGGCGATGCCCTGCCCGTTGGGAGGAAGTTCGAACACGTCGAAGCCGCGGTAATTGGTCGAGACCGGATCGATCCACGTGCTCGTGTGTTTTTCAAAGTCGGCCTTCCGTAGAAAACCACCGTTCGCCTGCATGAAGGCATCGATTTTGTCCGCCACTTCTCCTTTGTAGAATCCGTCGCGTCCTTTCTCTCCGATCAGGCGCAAGGTTTTGGCCAGTGCCGGGTTCTTAAAAATATCGCCTTTGCCCGGCGTCCGGCCTTTTCCGTCCAGGGTGTAAGTTTCTAAAAAGGCGCCGGGCAAACCCTTGTAGATGCGCGGTCCGAAGGACCAGTAATAGGCAATCAGATCCGTCACCGGAAATCCTTCCTCCGCGTATTGCGCGGCTGGAGCCAGATCGTCCGACAGTTTCAATTTGCCGAATTTCTTGTGCAACTCGGCCCAGGCATCGACGCAGCCCGGCACGCTGACCGGGAGCATTCCGGTGGGCGGAATGGAACCGCGCTTTAATTTCTCCAGCTCGCTTTTCATTTGCTCGTAACTGAGGCCGAGCGGCGAGCGACCGCTCCCGTTGATGCCGTAAAGTCTGTTTTCTTTGGCGCTGTAAACGATGGCGAAGAGATCGCCTCCCACGCCATTGGAGACCGGCTCCATCAATCCGAGGGTCGCGTTCGCCGCGATGGCGGCATCCACGGCGCTGCCGCCGCGCTCTAAAATCTCCAGGCCGACTTGGGTGGCGGCCGGCACGCTCGTGCACACCATTCCATGGCGCGCCACCACTTCGGAACGCGTGGCAAAGGGCTTGCCCGTGATGCGATCGATTTGCGCGCTCGCGACCTGACTCGTTAGGAGAGTAACCGCTGCGATGACAAAAAAAGTGCGCATCGCCAAACGTAAGGTGGGGAGAAGACCGCCCTAGTCGCCGCCGTCGTCACCGCCCCCGTCATCGTCCGAGCCCCCATCATCATCGCCGCCGCCATCGTCCGACATGTCTTCGCCTTCGTCGTCGGCTGAGTCGTCCATGCTGTCGTCATCGGCCGTGTCATCCGCATCGACTTCGGCGTCCGTGTCTTCATCGGCCGCGACTTGTTCCTCCTCGGCGTCCGACATATCGAACGATTCATCCGAGGCATAGGATTCTTCGCTGCTGACCTCTTCGTCCGAAATGGACTCGGAAACGTCGACCTCTTCACCTTCGTAAATATCGACGCTCGTATCCACAGAAGCCCAATCATACGACGTTGACGTTTCCCATGAAACATAGTCGGCATCGTAAGTGGTCTCGAGATTCACGAGAACGAGGTAATCGTCGCGCCACCCTTTATCGACGTAATATTCATAGCCGCGAATAAGACCGAATTGTTCATCGAGCAGATAAAGCGTCGCGAGATAGGTATCGAGCGTGATCGGCTCCTTCAGGATGTGACGGGCTTGCGCCTGAACTTTCTTCAGGCCTTTCTCAAGCGCTTTGTCCTTGCTTGCTTCCTTTTCCAGTTTTTTTAGTTTGGCGAGCAGCCCTTTCTGCTGCGCCTTGATCTTGTCGAAGGCCGCCTTCTCCGGCGCGGTCAATTCGCCTCCCTTTTTTTTCCGCTCCGCTTCCTTCGAGTATTGCGTGCGCAAGAGCGCGATGGAATGACCAAGTGTCTTGCCGTTCTCGATGACGGCTTTGTTTTTCGAACCGGTCAGTTGCCAATCGATCTTGAGTTGCTCTTCGGCTCGTCGCGCGTGCGCCACACCCTTGAAGAAGTCATCGTTCTTGGCCGCTAGTCCTTTGTCCGCCATCTTCAGATTTTTCGCGATGGTCTGGGTCGATTTCCAAAATGGTTTGTTCTTGGCCGTCTTCGGATCCAGGCCCTTGTCGGAACGCGCGGCCTTAACCATGACACCAAGGGCTTTATTCGAGTCGCCTAGCAGAGTTTTCGCATTCGCTTTCTTTCCGCTCGGCTTGTGTTGCGCCGTTTTCGCGGCGTGGGCTGGCTCTTTGGCGCGGGCCATGGTAAAGCCGGCTAGGGCCAGGCAGAGGAGGATTCGGATAAGAATTTTCATAGATCGATAATGGTCAGCGCTACGGTACTTCGGGCGCGTTTCGAATCGGACCATCGCGGATGATTTGCCCGATGTCGACCGGTGATAGTCGGGAGGTTTTATCAACCGCCTCATCAGGGTGGTGGTGGTTCGTGGCCGGCGGCGAAAATTGCCTTCCAGCGCCATTCCCCGCCGAATATCGTTTGTCCATACCGCGCCATGGCTGACACCGTTGAAAAACTCACGACAGGCGAGCCGCTGACGATTGATCAGCTCATCGAGTATCTGCCCGCGCTCAAGGAGATTCCGCGCGCCCAGCTGGAAAATTGGGCCAAAGGCGCGGCTGTCCTGCATCGCTTTCGGAAAGGCGAAATCGTCTGCGAAGAGGGAGCATTCGGGTCAACCGCCTACTACATCGTTTCGGGCACGGTTGATATTTTCATTCATAACCCGCTCGCTCATCTGCGGACCAATCCGGTGGTTGGTCTGTTCGGTCGCAGTTTTAAGCGCATGCGCAGTTTTCTGACCGACGATCACACCGATCGGCGGCCCGAAGCGCAACAGCGCAAGTTCATCGGAATCGACGCGAACATTGATCTGCCGATCAATCGCCCGCTCGCTCAGCTCGGGCCCGGCGAGTTATTTGGCGAGATGACCTGCCGCACGTATCAACCGCGCTCGGCCACGGTTCAGGCCCAGGAGAGCTGCGTCATGGTCGAGATGCTGCGCGTGATTCTCGACATGCTGGTGGGGAACCGGCAGGTCTCCGAGGCGAGCAAGGCCACCAGTAAAGTGAAGATGCCGACGTTCAAGGGAACGTCGTTCAAAGTAGATCTCGATCAAAAATATCGCGAGCGTTCGCTCAATAACCACCTGCGCAGCGTCCCGCTCTTCGCCTCGCTCGACGAAGAATTCCTCGAACACCTCAGGCAGAACGTGGAGCTCGTTTCCTACAACCAAACCCAGGTCATCTGCAAAGAAGGCGATGAGGCAGACGCTTTCTATCTGATTCGCTCGGGCATGGTGCGTGTCTCCAATGCGCTGCCCGGCGGCGAGATGGTGCGGACGTATTTGAGTCGCGGTGACTATTTCGGCGAGATCGGGCTGCTCCGCGCGATCAAGCGCACGGCCACCTGCAGTGCGCTCGATGCCGTGGATCTGGTCAAGATTCCAGCCGGTGAATTCAACCTGATGCTTGAGAAATTTCCGGCCGTCCGCCGCCAAATTGAAAAGGTGGCAACGGCCCGCTTTGAGGCCGATCAGCTAAAAACAATCCCGGCAGGATTGCATCTGGACGACTTCCTGAACCAGGGATTATTCGAGGCGCAAAATCTTCTCCTCATCGACCTGGATAACTGCACGCGCTGCGATGCCTGCGTGCGCGCGTGTGCCCAAGCGCATGACGGTGTTTCGCGATTGCTGCGCGACGGCCTCCGCTACGAGCACTACCTGGTGGCGACGGCCTGCCGCTCCTGCCGCGATCCGCTTTGCATGACGCAGTGCCCGGTCGGCTCGATTCGCCGCAAGGAGAACCTCGAAATCATTATTGAAGACTGGTGCATCGGCTGTGGCAAATGCGCGGAATTGTGTCCCTACGGCAACATCAACATGCATCCGCTCGAGGTGATCAAGGAGGTTAAAACGGAGATCAAATCGAAGGAGGAAGGCGTGCCTCCGCAAATCAAGATCGAGAAGAAAAAGACGACCGCGTACAAGGCGAACACGTGTGATCTCTGTACCCAGCTTTCCACACCCAGCTGCGTCTACGCCTGCCCGCATAACGCGGCCAAGCGGGTCGACCCGCAAAGATATTTTGGCGACGCCATCAACGCGCAAAGCGAACTGATCGGAAAGACGTGGGCACCGACTTCGCGCTACGAAGCGCATCGTACTCACTAGATAAGCCATGCGCATTTTTAACCGGGCGCACATTCCGTGGGCCATCTTCGTCGCCGCCGCCACCTGTTTTGCGTCCTGGCTTTATGTCGGAAATTTCAATCCCGATCTCCTCCCGGCGAACCTGCAACTGCCGCACCGTTGGATCCAGCAACCTTCGCAGCACCGCAGCGTCGGGGGAACTCCGCTCGGTCTGGTCTTCGGCTCGATTGCCCTCGCCATCTTCATTTTCGCGGCGCTGCTCGGGGTGCGAAAAAAGCTGGTCCTCTGGCGGATCGGCACGGTGCAGCGCTGGCTGCGAGCCCATATCTGGTTGACGCTTTTAACGATTCCGCTCGTTATTTTGCACAGTGGCTTCCGGTTGGGCGGACCCATGACCACGTTGCTTCTCGTGCTTTACGCCATTGTCATGGTCAGCGGCATTTACGGACTCGCGCTGCAGCATCAGATGCCGCGGATTATGATGGAGCGTTTGCCCGCGGAATCCGTTTACGAACAGATTCCGCATATTCGCGCGCAACTGTACGCCGCCGCGAAAAAGATGCATGATTCCTTCAAGCCGGCGCCACCCAAAATAACGGATGCAGGTGCACCGGCGCCGAGCGCCGCGAAAGCGGTCACGACTGGCTCAACCCCCATGGCATCGACGTCCGTCGATCTCAGCACTCCCACCGCGCGCGCGAAAACGGTGGTTGGATCAACCATCACAGCTGAACCCGTGACGACGCCGGCTGCTCCGAAGAGCGACGCGGCGACTGCGATTCCCAAGGTTGCCCCTGCGCAAACGGGTTCTTCGGCCGAAGGGAAGCCGCCCGAAACAATGGGAACTCCGACGGCGCGCGTCCCGGAAGGCGAACCTGTTCCACCCGGGACGGAGCGGGTGACGGGCGCGGCGCCTGCGGAAGTAATTCCGCGTTCGGTCACCGCGCCTATTCCGATTGTCGCGTCGTCCGCGCGGCCGGGCGAGAGGCAACCGGCCGCGACGATTGTGCAGCCTGCCCCTGTCGCGAAACCGACGGCGGCGTCTAATAAGCCGGTCGCAGCTCCCCCCACCACGGATGCAGCATCAGAAGCGTCGCTCGTCGATTTCCTCGAGCGTCAAATTTTACCCTATCTCGCGGCCAAGCGCGGCGAGGGTCTGCGGCTGGGAAATGCGCGCTTTTCCGAAGATACTTTTCGCTTCGTCAAGCTTCGCGTCACCCAAGGTTACCGTGAGCGGGTCGAAGAGATCCAAGGCTGGTGCGACGAGCGCCGCATGCTCGATCTGCAAACGAAGCTGCATCATTGGCTGCACGGCTGGGTTTTTATCCACGCGCCCATCTCGTTCCTCCTTCTCATTCTCACGGTGTGGCATGCGTTCGTGACGTTATTTTACTACTAAGCGCCCATGGCCACTCCCGGACGTACGCAGAAGCAGATCGCTGAGCGCTACAAAGGCAATCTCGGCTACTACAACAAGCTGCATCCCTGGCGTCGCGCCCGTATGGTCGTTAGCCTGCTCACCATCAGCGGCGGTCTCATCGGCATTTGGTTATTTCAGAAGCGCGGTCACGAAAAATTCTTTAACGCTGGCACGCTCTCCGCCGATCACGCCCACCTGGTAAACAACTGCGCGTCGTGTCATGACGCATCGCTCATGACGGGCGGCCGCCTCACCCCGGCGCGATTCAAGGCGGTGGTGCAGGAACGATTTCACCACGGCATTGCCTTCGAACCAATCGATCGGAAATGCGAGAGTTGTCATCAGCAGCATACTTTTCACGAAGCCAACGTGGTGCAGAATCGATCGTGCTCCGCCTGCCACCAGGAACATCAGGGGCCGGCCGCGATGAAAATCGTCGCGAGTTCACAATGCATCTCGTGCCATGGAAATAGTCAGGTCATGGAAGCATCCGCGCAAAAAGGGATGCAGCTGGAGCCCGCTCTTTTTCGCCGGCATCTCATCCCGCCTCAGCAGGTCGTCTTCGAAATGCCGCGGCCCGCGCGAGGGCAGACCCAGGTCTTCCAGACGTTCGCGGGGGATCATCCCGAATTTCAATTAAATACAGAAAAGGCGCACAACCCGAAAGTGCGCGATCCGGACGCGCTGCGATTCAATCACCAGCGTCATTTTGCGGCCGACATTCCGCCGACCGATAAGCAGGGGACAAAACTGGACTGCAATTATTGCCATAAGCCCGACACAGAAGGGCGCTTTATGAAGCGCATCACATTCGCGGCGAACTGCCAGACGTGTCACGCGCTTCAGTTCGACCTCAACAATCCCGAACTCACTTTGCCGCACGGTGACTCCACTGCGGTGCTCGGATTTTTGCGCTCGCTCCCCACTCATTACGAAGAGCTGGCCCGGACCAAAGGCACGAACCCTGGTCAGATCCGCTCCTTTGTGGAGCAGCAGCGCAGACAATTGAGAAATCAATTTGGTTCGGACGACGAATTGATCCGCAGCGTTTTTATGACAGCCGATCCCTACAAGCCGCCGCAGCGGGCGGCCGCGCCCACGCGCGCTTCATTCGCGGGATGCCGTTTATGTCACGACGTAAAATCGGCATCGGTGGGCGCGCCCGTCATGACCAAACCGATCCTGGTCGACCGTTGGATGGTGCGCTCGGATTTTAATCACGCCAAACACGCCAGTATTAAATGCGACGATTGCCATCACGCTTCGCAGAGCCGCGAGACGGCTGACATTCTTATGCCGGTCAAAGCGAGCTGCGTCACTTGCCACAGTCCGGCCGGGAAAGTTTCGGCCGAGTGCATTACCTGCCATCAGTACCACGCGCCCGGACAAGCCTTGACGGTCGACGCGCATCTCGCGGTGCCGGTCGTCTCGGTCAGGCAGATGCTGCTGGGGAAGCGTTGACGCCATATGATCTCTCTCGGGGAAGCTGCCAGCTTCCCGAGCAAAGGCAGCGCCTTCCCCTACAGGTTGAACCTCTCTCACGTCGCACCTAGGTTGCGCGCGAATCCACCCGTTTTTTCCCGAGGTTGAGAACCCCAACAACATATTTACCGCCGCTACGTTACGGCTTCGAGCGTCCCTGGTATCGCAAACCCAGGTTCTATATCCCGATCGCCGCTGGTCTGGTGCTCATCGGGGCCGCCGCCGTTTACCTTTCCATCGTCGCAGCCGACCTGAAAGCGCAGGCGACGAAGTTCGACCTCTCACAGCTCGAGCAGATGGAGTCATCCAGCGTGATCCTGGATCGAAACAGCAAGATCTTTGGACAGATCTACGTCGAGAATCGCGAAACAATTCCATACGACCAGATTCCACGTGACCTCGTCAACGCCGTCGTGGCGGTGGAGGACAGCAAGTTTTACCAGCACAATGGTTACGATTTTTGGGGCATTGTTCGCGCGGCCTTGAAGAACTTCACGGCCGGCCATGTGCGACAAGGCGCGAGCACGATCACCCAGCAATTGGCGCGCAATAGTTTCTCGCTGAAGGAGCGGACATTCGGTCGCAAGATGCTCGAAATTTTCCTGGCTCGGCGCATCGAAGAGAATTTCGGCAAGCAGAAGATCATGGAGCTGTATCTCAACCGCATTTATTTCGGCGCGGGCCTATACGGCTGCGAGGCAGCTTCACGCGGCTATTTCGCCAAGCCGGCGCGAGACATGACGCTGTCGGAATGCGCTACGGTGGCTGGATTGATCAAGAGCCCGAACCGGTTATCGCCGTGGGGGGACAGGACGGGATCGCGCGAGGCGCGAAATTACGCCCTGACCCGGATGCGGGACCTCGGATTTATCGGCCGCGATAAATGCGCGAGCGCGCAGGCCGAAGAACTGGCCCTGAGCAGTCGCCAGAATGCGCAGGGGCAAACTTACGCGGTGGACTACATCCGGCAGCAAGTCATCGCGGCGGTGGGCTGGGACCGCGCCATGAATGAAGGGTTCCGCATTCAAACGACCATCGATGCCGATTTGCAAAGAGTGGCCGAAGATTCGCTGCGCAAGAATCTGGACAAGGCCGAAGAGCATGCCGGGTTTAGTCACCAGCTCTACGCCGACTACGCAGCTACTTTTAAGAAGGCGAAGTCGACTAACACGATGGCGAGTCAACCCACGCCGGAATATTTACAAGGCGCGATTATCGCGCTGGATAATCAGACCGGCGGCGTGCTCGTGCTCGTGGGCGGTCGTGATTTCGAACACAATCAGTATGATCGTGCCCTCCAGGCCAAGCGTCCGGCCGGCACGGCCATGAAACCGTTCGTTTACGCAGCCGCCTTCGAAAATGGGGACTATCCGGGAACTGTGGTGGAAGATTCCGCGCTCGATAATCGAGCGGTCATGATTGGTGGCACCACCGGGATTCTGGGTGAATGGGGACCGGAGAGTGAGGAGAATCGCTACGACGGCGCCATCACGGCGCGGCAGGCGCTGGTTCGCTCCAAAAACGGCGCGAGCGTCCGCATCGGCATGGATGCGGGACTTGATAACGTCCTTCAACTTTGCAAGACAGCGGGAATTCGGTCGGCCCTGCGTCCCTACCCGGCCACTTTTCTCGGCAGCAGCGAAGTCACCCTTTCTGAACTGGCCATGGCCTACACCATTTTCCCGAATGGCGGATGGCGGCCGAATGCATTGCACATTCTCGAACGGATCGAAGAAAAAGATGGCACCGTTGTTTGGGATGCGCAGCGCGACCGGAGCAGGACGACAGTCATCAAACCAGAGACAGCCTATGAGGTACACTCCTGCCTGGTGGATGCGCTCGAGTCCGGGACCGGGAAAGCGGCCTATACGCAATTCGGTTTGAAAAAAATCCCGGGGGCAGCCGGCAAGACCGGCACCGCGTACGATTTCACGGATGCCTTGTTCGCCGGGTACGACAGCATTTTGAGTTGCGCGGTTTGGGCGGGATTCGATAAGCCGCAGAAGATTTATCGCGGCGCCTTCGGGCGCGAAATCGCGTTGCCCGTCTGGGTCGACATCATGAACGCATCGGTGGAGCGCTATCCCGCCAAAGAGATCGTGGCGCCAGCCACGCTCAAAAAAATCGAGATCTGTTCGCGCTCCGGGTTACTGGCCACCGATAAATGTTACGACACGGTGAAGGGGCCGAACGGTGAGTCGGTGCAACGGCGGACCACCTATGTGGAAATCGGCACCGCCGCGCAATTGCCGACGGACGCATGCAACGTTCACGGGGAACCGCGCGCGCGTCTGGCGCGGGAGACAGCCGAAGGCGGATTCCCGCGGGCCGCTTCGGCCGTTGATCTCAATGATGTGCAGGCGGTGATTGTGAAAAGCGCCGCCCTTATCGCGGACAAGGATCCTTATAATTCCGCCAGAGCCTCCATCAAAGCGACGCCGTCGCCCCCGCCCGAGCCGCCGAACGCGGAAAGTGGAACGGAAAAACGACCCGACGCAACGACAACTGAGTCGGGTGCGCCCATCATGAAAGCCATACCGGTTCAACCGAGGGAGGAAAAACCGCTCGAGATTCGCAAAGCGGAGCCGGTCGGACCCTTGGATGAAGTAAAGGACAGGACCCTCTTGAAGTCAGCGACCCCTCCGCCGACCCAGGATCCTAATGAATAACGATGGCGTCCAAAGACGCAGTTAAAAAAGACCCGGTTGAGTTCAAGCTCACTGTCCTGAGTCCGCACGGGCGCGATCTGGAACAGTACTTCGATCAACCAACCACGCCGGAGTCCGGGGGCCATCCGCCGGTCAACTTCCATGGGTTCGCCGCTTGTACGAAAGGCACCTTCCATCGTGAGGTGAAGCCGGCCATAGCTGAGAAAACGCCGATCCTGCTTTTGCTGCGCGGCGATTTTAAAGCGTCGCAGCGCGCGCTCATGGAATGCCGGGAGGCAAAACGCACGGTGATTGTTTCTCTCAAGGAGACCGGCTTGCACCAAATCGCGCAACAAATGTCCGACGGCGGGAGAATTTCTCGATTTCTCGACATCATGAACCGCGCCCACGGTTGTTTGGCCACGACCCCGGAAGCAGCCGATCTTTATCAACAGGCTCGAGGCAAACTGGATCGATCGACCGTTGGCTTCGCGGCCACTCCATATCCTTTGGAAGATTCGAAATGGAATTTCTCCGTGCAACCGGACAAGCAAAAAGGAATCCTGATCGGAACACGCGAATGGGATGTTCCATCCCGTAACCATTTTGCGGCGCTGCTCCTGGCGCGACGCATCTGCGAGGCCACGGACGAACCGGTGACGGTTTTTAACCTGGATGGCCGACGCGGCGCGAAGCGCCTCGCTGGAATGAATTTTCCAGCCGGAAAACTGCGCGTCATTGATGGGCGCAAGCCGTATGCCGAATATTTGCGCGTGGTGGCGGCGCACAAGGTTGTGTTGCAGTTGGATCGCAGCGGCGTGCCGGGACAGGTCGCCGGCGACGCTCTTCTCGGCCGGACCGTTTGCGTCGGCGGTGATGGCGTGATCGAGCGGATCGCCTTTCCCAATTCCTGCGGCAACGGACGCGCCTTTGACCAGATCATTTCGATCGCGACGGATTTGGTAAAAGACACGGCAGCGCGCGCAACAGCGATCATGGAATCACAATGGCGCGCGCTGGAACGAATTTCGTTTCAGGCCACCCGGCCGCAGTTGGCCGCCTTTTTTGCCCACGTCGCGAAGTCGATCTAAAACGCTTCGGGATGGAGGGCCGCCGTTGGCTTCCCCGGGAAGCAACGCCTTCCCTTGCTACGGAGACATTGTCTCTAAATAGATATCCTCCAGACGGCGAACTTGCGCCGCTTGATCGAACTTTCGCGCGACCGACTCGGCGCCGGCCCGGGCCCATTGCGCAAGACGATCGGGCGCCTCTGTCGCCTCCAACAACGCGCGCGCCAGAGCTTCGTTATCGCTTTCTGATACGAGCACACCGCTCACGCCGTTTTCGACGGCTTCGGGAATTCCGCCGTGCGTAGTGGCGAAAACCGGCAGGCCACTGGCCATCGCCTCCAACATCGAGTTGGGCACGCCTTCCTGATTACCATCCAGTCCGATTTCACTCGGGTGGAGAAAAATGTGCGATGCATGGAACAGCTCGCGCAGCTCATCCTGCGAGAGCAGACCCTTGAAGACCACGTTGTGCTCGATGCCGAGATCGCGCACCATCTTTTGCAGATCTTCCAGTAATGGGCCTTCACCCGCTATGTGCAAGGTGGCTCGCGGATGGCGCGTGGCGAACTTGGAAAAAGCGCGCAGGGTGGTGGGAAGCCCCTTCTTCTCGATGAGGCGGCCGGCTTGCATGAGACGCCATTCGCCTTTCGACGGAATACTTCGCGGCCGAAAACGGAACTCACCCAGCGGAATTCCGGTGCGCACAGTTTCGATTTTCGCAGGATCGCAACCAAGATCAACGATGGCGCGGCCTAACGATTCCGATCGAACGAGCACTCGGCGAACAGCGGTCAGCATTTGTTCGGTCGCGCGTCGATAGGCCGGCTTATTCATATCGACCAGCACGTCGGCGCCATGAAATGAAACGATTGACGGATGGGACCAGGACCGGATAAGCGGCAATAAATGCACCGCGATATGTCCGAAATAAATATGCAGGAGACGGGCGTCGCTTCGGGTCAGGATGCGGGTGAGGGCTTCAACCTCGACACGGGAGACTTGCCAGGGTTGATCAAGTAACTGGCGGAACCAGAAGCGCCGCAAGAAATGCGTGGCCGGTTTGCCCACGAGGTAAACTGGATCGAAGGGGAAACGATCTTCGGATTCGCGCTTTTGTGCGAGGACGATCGGCTTCACCCGGTGCAGTGCCGTAATCTGCCGGTAGATGTGCAGCATCTCCGGCTTGAGAAAAGTCGCGCAATAGGACGCGACGACGGGGGGCAACTGGGAATCAGGGTGCAAGGTCCGATGTTACATCGAACCGCAGAGGTCACACATCAAACTTCTCACCCACAAGAGCCGACACCCATCCTGATCATTGAATGAGGAAAACAGGAAAACGGGAAGGGATTCTAGATTTAGCTGAAAACTAAAAAGCCAGGATCTGTGGCTAGGAAGAGGCCATCGCCCCTGTTTTCCTTACTTCCTGCTTTCCTGATTAGCTTCCTCCTGGATTCCCTGTCTTTAGACTCAATTGCAGGAGGAAGAGCCCGAATCTTCAGAACACGACCTCGAAGAGCTTGATGCCCTTCCACTTGCCCGGAACGTTCGGGTCGAACGAGGTGCTCTCGACCCACGTGCCGTATTTCGCCGGCGCTTTCGGATTCAACATCTGCAAAGGATTACCTCCGCGCAGACCGCGCGGGACGGCTCCCTGCACGTCGCCCGGCTTGGAGATGGGAGGAGCCGGCGCCGTTTTGGAAGACCCCTGCGGCTTAGTCGTCGCGCCATAGCTTTTCTTCTGCGGCTCGGCTGACGCGCTACTCACTATCGCGACGACCGTGCAAATACTCAGGATTGTCTTCATAAGTTTCCTTTTGGCGAAGTCGCGCAAGTTCCTTGCCCGTCACAACGCCAGACCGCAATATACCGGACGATGGATTACCTTGAAAAGGCGATTCGTGTCTTGGACATCGAAATTCTCGAGCTGCAGCGCTTGCGCGACCGCTTGGGGGCTCCTTTCGCACAGGCCGTTGAGCTGATCAAGGAGGCGGTGGACGCCCGGGGAAAGGTGGTCGTCCTTGGCATCGGAAAGTCCGGACACATCGGTGGCAAGATCGCCTCCACCCTTACGAGCACCGGCTCTCCCGCCGTGGTGCTGGATTCATCGAATGCACTTCATGGCGACCTGGGCGTGGTGGCCGATGGTGACGTGGTACTGGCCTTGAGTGCCAGCGGTGAGACGGAGGAGTTACTCCAGATTCTGCCAGCGATCGCTCGCTTTCAGGTCAAGATCATTGCCATGTGCGGGAAGGCTGGATCGACGCTCGTGCAGAATGCTCACGTCTTTTTGGACGTAAACATTGAACAGGAAGCGTGTCCTTTGAACCTCGCTCCCACCTCGAGCACGACCGTCATGCTCGCGCTGGGCGACGCACTCGCCATGGTCCTGCTGGAGGCGCGCGGCTTCCAAAAGGAAGACTTCGCCAAATTTCACCCGGCCGGCATGATTGGGCGGAGCCTGCTCATGCGGGTGCATCAAATCATGCGACCGCGCGAAGCCATGGCCATTGTTGCCACCGACACGCCGATCCGGGAGGTTTTGAAAGCCATGACGAGTGTGCGCGCGGGCGCCGCCGTCGTGGCCGACCAGAACCAGCACCTGTCCGGAATCTTCACGCACGGCGATTTCGCGCGGCATTTCCAATCCGACTCGAAGATCGGCGATCGTGCCGTAGCCGATTTGATGACTTTAAATCCCGTGACCGTACACAAGGACAAGCTGGCCGTGGAAGTGCTGAATCTGTTGGAGCGCCATCGTATCGACGACCTGATCGTGGTCGATGACGACAAGGTGCCGGTTGGGATTGTGGATTCGCAGGATTTGACGCGGTTGAAGCTGCTGTAAGAGGGCTTGGATTTTAGAGCTTCGCTCGTTGCGTGAAGCAGTGAGCCGTGGCACAGTCGGCCTCCTCCCGCTCATCACTTTTTCCCCATGGCCGCCGCAAACGATCTCCGCAAAGGAATGGCGATTAAATACAATGGCAACGCCGCCATCGTTCTGGAGGTGCATCATCGCACGCCGGGAAATCTGCGCGCCTTCGTGCAGGCCATCATTCGATACATCAACACCGGTAAAAGCGCCGACGTGCGATTCGGGTCGACCGACAAGGTGGAGTTTGTCGATATTGAGCGGAAGCAGTTGGATTTCAGTTACAAGGATAACGAGGGTTATCACTTCATGGATCCGGAGACGTACGAGACCATCACGTACCAGGAGAATTTCCTGAAAGAGACGAAAGATTACCTTGTGGAAAATTTGTCCGTCCAAGTCCTTTATGCTGAAGGCAAGGCAGTTGAAGTGGAATTGCCCGCCTCAGTCAACCTGAAGGTCGTCGAATCGGCCGAGGGTCTGCGCGGGGATACAGCCAGTAATGTGACCAAGCCCGCCCTCCTCGAAAGCGGCAAGACGGTCAACGTCCCGCTCTTTATCAAGGAAGGCGAGTTGATCAAAGTCGACACTCGCACCGGCGCCTACATGGGCCGCTCCTGATTCGTCCCGTCTTAACTAGGAATGGCCTCGCACGACGGCCACAAAGGACACGACGGCTACGATGTCCGTCTCCTGGCGGTCTCCGCGGTTGTAGGGCAAGCGCGCCGCTTGCCGTTTTGATTTGGCCTTTTTGCGCGATTTCTGATTAACAAGTCGCGTAAAGGTGGCGGGAACGAAGAAACATAGGGCGACGACCATGGCGCAGGCACGTCAGCCGGGGCGTCGTGTTAAAGTGGTTCCGTATGTCGTTCCGAACACGCGGCTGCGTCCCACCTATGACCCGCTCATGATCCCGACCCGCTGGGTTAAATTTGTCTTTGCCCTCTTCCTCTTGCCGCTTTGTGCGGTCCTGACGCAGACTTTCTTTACCGCTTTTGCTCGTGCCACGATCGCCCAACGGCTTTGGGCGGCCGAAGAATTCTGGTTTTTTTCGTTAGGCGCGGTGCTTTGGCTGATCGCGTTCTTCGGTTTGAGCCGCCCGGTCATTCTTTATGTTTTTGGTCACGAACTCACCCATGCGCTGTGGGTCTGGGTCATGGGAGGACGTGTTACCCGGTTCCGCGTGAGCCGGGATGGCGGACATATCGTGACGGATAAGAACAACTTCCTCATCGCGCTCGCCCCGTATTTCTTCCCGCTCTACAGCATCCTCGCGATCACCGTCTACGGGGTGGTCAGTCTCTTTTATGACGTGCGGCCCTACGGGCGGCTGCTCTATGCCGTGATCGGCGTGACGTGGGCGTTCCACTTTACCTTCACCTGCTGGATGATTCCCAAAAAACAGACAGACCTGAGCGACCACGGCACGTTCTTTTCGCTCGTCGTGATCTACTTGATGAATCTGATGTTGCTCAGTGTGATGCTGGTGCTGGCCGCGCGGCAAATTACTTTCCTCGCCCTGGGCGCGGATTTATTGACGAACATCAGCAATTTCTCGCAATGGATTGTCTCTCTGTGCGAACGCTTTAGTCGCGGGGCCCAGGGCTAACCTTAGGGTCAGCTAGCCGGGTGCGTTGGTGATGAGGGCGAACGGGAGCGTCAACATGGCATCGCTGACTTTCAGACGGCGACCGTCGAGCTGAATGTCACGCCCGGTAAAAACCTCGCGGACGCGTTCCATGCTGAGGCCCTCCGGGATCTCGATGATTGTGTCATTCCATTTTTCGCCAATGGGCGGGAAGCCCACGCGCGATGAAAGCCGCGGTGCGATCACCATGATCCATTCTCCCTGAAACTCTCTCGTAAACACGACACAACAATCTGCGAAACTCCCGCTCGCGGTGGTCGGCGCATAGCTTCCGTGACGAAAAACATCCGGGTGTTCCCTTCGAAAGCGCAAGACCCGCTGGGTGAGGAACATTTTGATCCGTCCGTCCGGCCAGTTTGAAACCAGCTCATCCAGATTGGTCTGGAGAAGTCCATCGAGCATGCCTTGACGTTTCCCGTAATCGACGGGGCGCCGGTTATCCGGATCGACCAGGGACAAGTCCCAGATTTCGTTGCCCTGATAGATGTCGGGCACCCCCGGCGAGGTGAACTTGAGAAGTGTCTGGCTGAGAGAGTTGATCGCGCCGAGCCGGGCTACCTCCTCCACCACCGGCAGAAAGTTCGGCAGAAATCTGTTCTTCGGGGAGGCGGAAAGAATTCTGGAAATGAACTCGCTCATGGCGCCGAGCCATTCTTCGTTAGGCTGGATCCAGCTCGTATTCAGTTTCGCTTCGTTCAGCGCCTTGGCCATGTAGGTTTGAATGCGCTGCACGAAATCCGGAGGGACGCTCCCGGCCGCCACGCCGCCGGCTTGAATGGGCCAACTGCCGAGCAGGGTTTGATAAAGCAGATATTCCTCATTGGCCTCCGGTGCTTCGATCTCTTCGATTTGCCTTTTCCAACGGCGGTTGTTTGTCCGCCAACGCTGCACGGAACGGCGCCAAAGATCGGGCACCTCCGAGATCGCAACCATCCGGGCGCGGACGTCTTCGCTGCGCTTTGTATCGTGCGTCGAAGTGGTCAGCAGGGTCGCCGGCCAATCGCGCTGCCGCTCCAGATTACGTTGGTGAAAAGTCTCCGCTGAGATACCGAAGTGCTGCGGTTCGCCTCCCACTTCATTCAGGGCGGCGAGTCGATTGAAAATGTAGAAGGCGGTATCCTCCAGCCCCTTGGCCATGATCGGCCCCGTGTATTGCTGGAATTTTAAAACGAATTGGGTGTGGGCTGCGCGCGCTGCGTCGTCGAGATTTTCGGGAAACCGAAAGAGAAGAATGTCGCGCAGAAAATTAAAGACAGAGGTGTCGATCGCGGGATTGCGCCGCTTAGCCGCGGCGATGGCCCGTTCCACCACCTGCTGGTCCTCTTCCCGGACGGACTGTCCTGGCGCGAGGTAGGTCCGGTAGACTGGAAAGCAGGCGATCGTTTCACGAACAGCACGGGCCAGCGCCTGCAGGGTGAAATCGCGAAACCAGCGGTTCTGCTCGGAGAGGCGGTCCGCCATATTCCCGAGCACATTGACGTCGTTGGCGAGAGAGAGCCGCATGACCTGCCGCTTCTTGGCATAAACCAAATGACCAAAATGCACGGAATGCCCGATGAATCGCCGGTAGATATTCGTCATGGCCGCTTCGGCCGAAGCGTCCACGAGCAGCTGCGTTACTTCTTTTCCAAACTCGTAACCAGTGGTGCCGTGGATCGGCCAGTCCTGGGGCAACTTTTCGTTACCGGTTAGAATCTTTTCGACGATCAGGTAGATAGCGCGTTGATCGGAGGGCGGAGGAACTTGGAGCGCCTCGGCGCAATTCTGCTGGAGTTTTTCGAAATATTCCCGCGGCAGTAACAGGCCGTCCGGGTGATCGATGCGCAATCCGGTGACGGCGCCGGCATGCACGAGTTCGAGCAAGAGCTGGTGGGTTGCATGGAAGACCTCGGGCAATTCCATGCGAATGGCAGCGAGATCATTGATATCGAAAAACCGGCGATAATTAATCTCTTCTGCGGCGACGCGCCAGAAAGCCAGCCGGTAGGACTGTGCGTTCAGTAGTTCGTCCAGCCGGTCAAAGCTGCGCGCATCACCCGGTTGGCCATTGATCTGCACGATGGCCCGCTCGACGGCGTCCCGTACCTGCGGGGCCTCTTCCATGCGCCGTTCCAGGCGGCGTTTGATGATCTCTTTTTCGCGGACCCGTTCGGCGATTCGATCGCCATCCCTCTCGGTGCGCTTCGGCAAATACTCCAGCGCAGTCAGGATGCTCTGGAATTCAGCATAGAACTCTTCGTCCTGGAAACCGGCCAGCTTCTCCAGGGCGATCTCCAGGATGTAACGGTAAGTGCCCGGGGCAATGGGCAGTTCGTGTTTGAAATAGCAAAGGGAGAAGGCGCCCGCTTCGAAGCGCACCTTTAACTCCCCGCGCTCCAGGACGCGTCCGTACTGATCGCCCAGGATGGGAAGCAGAACTTTTTCCTGCAGATCCGCCTTTAACGGATGCCAATCGATATCGAAATAGGGCGCGTGCATCGAGCTGGGCCCGTTTTCCAAAACATCCATCCACCATTGATTGAGCGGTTCGCCGATCCCCATGTGATTCGGCACGAAGTCGAGAAGTTGTCCCATTTGGTGGGCGTGCAATTCCGAAATCCACGCGTCATACTCGTCGCGCGAACCGATCGCAGCGTTCAGTTTGTTATGATCGGTGATGTCGTAACCGTGCAGACTTTCGGCCCGCGCCTGAAAATAGGGAGAGGCGTAGGCGTCGCTCACGCCGAGCTCATGCAGGTAGTGCGTAATGGCGCGCGCGTCCGCGAATGTGAAATCGCGGTTAAACTGCAATCGGTAGGTGCAGTTTGGGATGCGCGGATGTGGGGTCCTTAACGTCATCACTCGGATAAGAGAACGTTCAACGTCCCGCGCTCAACGTTCAACGTCCAATGAAAGAACACGGCGTATCTTCCGTGCGCGCTTTTCCCTTCCTCGTTATCGTCGGGCAAACTGTCATCCTGAGCCAGCGAAGACGGCGAAGGATCTCACCATTCAGACGGCATTACGCAAGCACGGCTCGTGTGGTCAATGGAGCGCTTGCCGCTCCCTCGCTTGCGCTCGGGATGACACATCTTTATCCAGCGGCTTGCCTAAGTCGCCCGTGCCGGAGTTTTGTCGATGCTGCGGGAAGCGGCAATCCGTCAAATATCTACATCTTTTCTGGCACCTCGATGCCGAGAAGATCGAGCCCCTTCTGAAGGACGCGGGCGGTCAGTTCGGAAAGAGCGAGGCGCGAACCCCGGACCGGTTCCTCTGATTTAAGGACGGGGCAGGCCTCGTAAAAGGCGTGGAAGCTGTTGGCCAGCTCGAATAAATAGTTCGCCAGAATATTAGGACGAAAATCGTTCAGGACTTGGGGCACTACCTCGGCAAATTGGGCAACCCGTTTCGCGAGGTTGATCTCCGCCGGTTCAGTCAGAACGATGGGAGCGTGGGTTGACCCGTTCTCCGCCTCACCCGCTTTCCGAAAGATGGATCGAATGCGGACGTAGGCATTCTGCAGGTAGGGCGCCGTGTTCCCCTGGAACGACAACATCCTGTCCCACGAGAAGACGTAGTCAGTCATGCGGTACTGCGAGAGGTCCGCGTACTTGACGGCCCCGATCCCGATCGCACGGGCGATGTCTTCGGTCTCCGCCGCAGTGAAATCGGGATTCTTTTGTTCGACAATCCTACGAGCGCGCTCGCGGGCCTCGTCGAGCACATCGCGCAACGGCACGTTTTCACCGGAACGCGTCTTCATCAGTTTACGGTCTTCTCCAAGAATGCTGCCATTGGTGATGTGGCGAAAATCCGCCGTGAACCCTTCGCGCCGCGCGATCTCGAAGATCTGTTTGAAATGCAAAATCTGCGGCGCGCCCGTCACAATCCAAACCGTGTCTGCTTTCAAATCCTGGATGCGATAATCGATCGTTGCGATGTCCGTAGTCGCGTAATTGTAACCACCGTCTCGTTTCCGCACGATGCATGGTTTGTCGCCTAGCTCCGGGATATCCCGGAAAAAGACGCAGACTGCCTCTTCGCTAATTTCGGCAATCTTAGACTGCAACAGCCGTTCGACCACGCCCGGCAGCCGGTCGTTATAAAAGCTTTCGCCGCGTTGCATGTCGTAATGGATGTCCAGCACCTGGTAAGCGCGCTCGAATTCTTGCAGGGACAGATCGACCGTTTGTTTCCAGATGGAAAAATTTTCAGGATCGTTAGCCTGAAGTTTGACTAGTTCCTGCCGACACGCGTCACGCACAGCCGGATCGGCCGCGACATGCTCGTTTGTCTCCTTGTAGATACGGACCAGTTCCGCAATCGGATCTCGGTCCAGGGCTTCCCGATCAAGGAAATTTTTCCAACCGTAAATGACCATCCCGAACTGCGTGCCCCAGTCACCGATGTGATTGTCGCGAATGACATCATGCCCAAGAAACTTCGCGATCCGGGCGAGGGCATCGCCCAGGACGGTGCTGCGGATATGGCCGACGTGCATCGGCTTGGCCACGTTGGGTGACCCGAAGTCGATGACAATGCGGCGAGGCGATTGCGTTTGAGCGACGCCCAGCCGGTCGTCCTGGAGAAGCTGGTCGGCTTGGCGCGCGATGACGCCGGGATGCAGCTTGAAATTTACGAAACCGGCCCCGGCGATGGTTGGTGTCTCGGCAAACTCGCCGACTTGCAGAGCACTCACAATTTTCGCAGCGAGCTCGCGCGGATTTTCCCCACGCTGCTTGGCCAAAACGAGCGCGGCATTTGTTTGGTAATCACCGAATCGCGGATCCGTCGCGGGCGTGACATCGCCGGCCTGCGGGAGTTGCAAAGTAGCCAGCGCCTCCGCTAGTTTCTGACTGAAGATAATCTGGAAGGTGTCCATTATTTAGAGCCCTACAGATTCACACGGATAGAGCGAAGCGGCTAGGTGGAACGCGATCTCCGAGCGCATTGTTAAAGATTTTGCGCCGTGCCGCCATTTTAGCATCGAGCTGCGGAGAGCTTGATCCACCACCCCGTATGTGATCAGACGCGGGCTAAACCCACGCGGCAATGTATGGTTACGCTTTCGGAGGCGGACCGCGAAAGATAGCCAGGATTTCTTCGCGCGACTTCGCCGTCCCCAAATTCTCGCGGATGGAACGGTCGTTCAGGAATTTTGCAATGGAGGCGAGGGTGCGGAGGTGCGTTTGGAACTGATTCTTCGGGACAATGAAGAGGACGACAAACTTAACGGGGGCATTGTCGAGCGCGTCGAACTCGATGCCGCCGGGGGAGCGTCCAAAGGCGGCTACCACTTCGGCCAACCGGTCCGATGAACAGTGCGGGATGGCGATGCCAAACCCGATGCCGGTGCTCATCGTTTCTTCACGCTGCTTGAGCGACGCCAAAATACTCTCCCGGTCGTCCGCTTGGATTTTGCCAAGGCCGACGAGCAAATCGATCAACTCCACGATGGCCGGCCACCGTTCGGTTGCGTTCATCTCGGGGATAATTTGCTCAGCAGATAATTGATCGCCAAAAGACATGCGGAATGTCCCGATTCGGGGAGCGGAAGCTTACCGTTGCCCTATTGGTTGACAAGCCGGATTTGGGTAAAGGTTCGCCTAATCGTCCCGCACCTTGTAGCTGAGGCGACGCGAGAGGATCCAGCGCACACCGAACATATCGACGGTGGCGCGGATAGCGCGGTTTCCGAGACCGTATTTGCTTTCGCCGAATTGGCGCGGCCGATGATTGACCGGCACCTCCACCAGGCGATAGCCGGCGCCTTTGACCAGCGCAGGAACAAATCGGTGCATCCCCTTGAATGGGACCAGCGTTTCCACGCATTCGCGGCGCATGGCTTTCAACCCGCAACCGGTGTCGCGCACCCCGTCGCCGGTGAAGCGGCTCCGCACAAAATTCGCCACGCGACTGGTTATCCGCTTTACCACCGTATCTTTGCGACTCGCGCGATAACCACAGACGAGATCGGCGCCGGGCATCTCGGCCAGCAGTTTAGGGATGTCGGCCGGATCATTCTGCAAGTCGCCGTCCATCAGGATAACGGTCGCGCCGCGGGCCGCCTGCAGGCCCGCGTAGGTGGCCGCGCTTTGTCCGGCGTTTTTTTCAAAACGCAGAACACGAATCTGCGGGCCGCGCTCGATCTTTTCAGACGTCCCATCACTCGATCCGTCGTCTACAAAAATGATTTCGTAGTTCAACCCGGTGAGGGCACGGCTGATTTCATTCTGTAAGGTGACGACGTTGTCCTCTTCATTGTAAACCGGCACGACCACCGAGATGTCGGGCCCTGTTTTGGAAAGGAGGCCCGCCTCCTCCATCGAGCCGGGCGATAACGAACTCTCTGTCATAACGGCAGGGTCCGGTAATGCTGGCAAAGGAAGATGCGCCATGTGCGGACGTGCCGGCCATGACGAAGCACTTCCAAGGTGGCGACAGGATCGGCCGAGGCAAAAGCGGCACGCACGTTGTGAACAAGACTTCCATTTGAGCCGTCACGGATGAAGAGAGCGCTCCGGCCGGAGAAAAGATTCACCCCTCCTTCGCTGTAAGGCTGGTCGTCGCTCTGGTTTGCGTTCGGTGCATTCACGAATTCATCATAGCGCGGCCAGAGAGAAAATTGGTTCAACAAGTCTTGGGACTCGACCAGGTAGACCGGCGGATGCCCCGGACCGGCCAGTCTCTTATCGTGGAGATAAAACGAAACCTCGGAGGCGCGATCGCGATCGTCCGCGATGAGAAACAATTTCTCGCCGAGGGTCGCGTCCCATTCGTCGCGCAATTTCTCCACCGCCTGCGTGGCAACACGCCAGCCGCGCAGGCGATCGCTCGGATCGCGGCGAGTCAGGCCGATGTGGAAGGTGTTCAGGATATCCGAGTCGAGCGCAATCATGCTCATGAGCAGCGCGATCGCCATGGCCAGACAGGCGCTCCGCCGCAACCACGCGCTCGTTTCGAGTTTGTCCCGCCAGGCATAGGCGGCGAGCAATCCGAATCCGATAAAGGCAAGGGCATCCCAATTTGGCGCGGCCACTTTATTGATGGAGAGGAGAAGATAGAAGACGAAGACGGGCACGCCGAACCAGAAGAGAAAGAGCACTTTCAACTGCTGGTTGATGCGGCCGAAACTTTTGATCACGCCAATGACGAGGGCGAGGAAGAGGAACGGAGAATAAAACAGAAAGTGCGCGCCCAGGAATTTCAGAGGCTCGAGTGGGTGGATGCCAACCTCCTCGCTCAGGCCGCCCTTGGTCTGAAGATGCGAAATGGTGACCCAGGCGTGCTGCGCATTCCAGATGATCGGTGGAACCGTGCAGAGGGCGAACAGTCCGAGAAGCGAATACAGCCCGGCCTTGGAAAATTCCTGACGAAGCCGCGGGGCCAGGGCTAGCACGAGCAGGACAGAAACCAGCTCCAGCGCGTTCGTGTACTTGGATAAGAAACCGAGCCCGATCAACAAACCGGTGGCCGGCCAATAAAGTGAAAATTGCGGACTGCGTTCGGTGGCGAGCCAGAAGGTGAACATGGCGGCGGTCCAAAAGAAAATCGATAACGGGTCGATCGTCATGAGGAACGCGCCGATGTTGAAAATCGGAGTGACGTTGAGTCCGAGCACCAGCCAGAGCGCGGCCGTTTCTCCAAAGAGGCGGCGTCCGAAAAAGAAGAGGAGCAGACTGGTGCCGGCCGCGAGTAACGGGCTTGGAAAGCGCACACCGAACTCGTTCGCTCCGAAAATGGCGGTGCTGGCGCGGATGACAATGGCGATGCCGGGGCCCTTCGTAAAGTAGGCTGGCGCCAGTCGATCCGACCAGAGCCAGTAATGCGCTTCGTCGAACTCCAAATCCTTCGTCGCCAGCATGGTCAGCCGAATGGCGGTCAGCGCGATGATGAAAATGAAAGCCGCGCGTTTCGTACTCATTTGGAATCAGTCAGCAGAGCAGGGTGGCGGTCGTAAACACTCGGCAGCCATCTTGGCGCGGTCCATCGCCAGATTAATTCCAGAATCCCGAGAATGAGTAGCGTCTCGCCCGCGGCCAGAAACAGGGTGCCCAGCACATCGCTCGGCCAATGCGCCCCCAGGTAAATGCGAGAGTATCCGATGACCGCCGCGACGATCCAATAAAGCCATCCGCGCCGCCGGTAGAATAAGGTAAGACAGAGTGCGATGGCCGTGTTGTTGGTGGTGTGTCCGGAAGGGAAAGACGGTCCGGACCGGCTCAAGTTTCGGTCCGACTGATCGGAAAAACGAATTGTCGGTTTGTGAAACATCTTCAGAAAGGCGGGTTGAGCCTTGGCCAGCACGACCATTCGGACGGTGTCGACCTGTTTGGGCCGCCGCCGATCAATCGCCGTTTTCAGGAAGTTGGTGACCTGTCCGGCGACGACCAGCGTGATGATCAGAGCGACGAGAAAGGCCCGGCCTTTAAAACGGCCGAAGACTGCGACCAACAGAACGATCAGGATAAGAATCGGCTTCCAAATTTCCGCATCGCTCATCACCGCCATGAACAAATCCAGAGCGGGATTCGTCCATCGTTCGTTGATTAGATGAAAAATCGCCTCATCCATGATACGGCAGTTATTAAGCTTTAAGTGTTGAGTTTTAAGTAAGCACGCGCGCGCGCCACGAACGAACTCCACTTAACACTTCAAACTTGAAACTTAAAGCTCTCTCGGAATGCAAAAAATCTTCATCAGCCTGACGCTCTGCATCCTCTCGACCCTGTTGCAGGCCGAGCCCGCGCCGTCCGCGCAGGATATTCTCGAGTCGGTCCGCCTGCGCCAAACGCTGCAGCAGATCGATCTGAAGGGACAGCTCCGGCAGAACAACGTCGTCGTGCCCTTTCAACTGGTGCAAAATGGGCCGCGCGTCCGTTATATTTTTTCGAACCCGGGCGAAACCTTGCAACTGCAGATCGGGGACGCCGACTCACGCCTTGAAGAAGTGACCAGCGCTGGAGTCGAGAAAGTGACGCCCGCTCAATTCGATCACAAGATTCGGGGCACAGATGTGACTTACGAAGATTTGGCCCTGAAATTTCTCTACTGGCCGGACGCGCAAGTGGTTGGGTCGAACAATATTCGAACGCGTAATTGCTGGAAATTGGAGCTGAACGCCCCCAACCGGCAATCACAGTATGCGCGCATGTTGTTGTGGGTGGACAAGTCAGGCGGCGCGCTCATGCGGATGGAGGGTTACGGACCGAGTGGCGCGTTGTCCAAGCGATTCGAGGTCGTGTCCGCGCAGAAAATAGATAACCGCTGGTTTTTGAAACAAATGAGGATCGAGCAATTCCAACCCGGGACAAATCGCGTTCAATCGCGGACCTATCTCGAGATCAAAAACAAGTAGGGACGTTTCTCCGAACGTCCGCTTCTGGGATCACGCAAAGTAAATTGGGTGGCGCCGTCTGAATGGGTGAGATGCTTCGCCCCGGCAGCGGCCGGACTGGCTCAGGATGACAAATGCCCGGAAGAGATTTGCGCAGGACTTCTGCGCCTTCACCCCTTTTCGGGCGTACGTGCGGCGTTCACGATTTGAGCAAAGCTTCGCGGGTCCAGGCTAGCCCCGCCCACGAGGGCGCCGTCGATGTCCGGCTGGGCCATTAGTTCGCTCGCATTATCGGGCTTCACGCTTCCGCCATACTGAATGCGGATGCGCTCTGAGGTCGATTCATCGGACAACTCAGTCAGAGTCTTACGAATAAAAGCATGCGCTTCCTGCGCTTGATCGGGCGTGGCGTTGCGACCCGTGCCGATGGCCCAGACCGGCTCGTAAGCCAGCACCGTTTCTTGCAATTCCTTGGCCGTGAACCCGGCCAGGCTGCCGCGCAACTGCGTGGAAAGAACCTTCTCCACCTCGCCCTGATCTCGTTGCTCGAGCGTTTCCCCCACACAAACGATCGGGCGAAGGGTGGCTTCGTGAGCCGCGCGCAATTTCCGATTCACGATTTCGTCGGTTTCGCCAAATAAACTTCGCCGCTCACTGTGGCCGAGCACGACGTAACGAACAAACAGATCTCGCAGCAACGGGGCGCTGATCTCGCCGGTGAAGGCGCCGCTTCGCTCCCAATGCATGTTCTGCGCGCCGACTTTGACGTTATGCGTTTCGCCCAGCAATTCCGTGACTTTCGCAATCGCGGTGAAGGGGGGGATGATGACAATATCGACGTCTGCCACGTCGCCCAGTTCCAAGAGAAACACTTCGACAAAGCGAGCGGCTTCCGCCTGCGTCATATTCATCTTCCAATTCGCGGCTACGATTTTTTTTCGCATGAGTTTTTGGACAGTCGGTAAATCCTGTCTAGTTCTTCTCGCTCAAAGCCGCCACTCCGGGTAATTCCCTGCCTTCCAGGAGTTCGAGCGATGCTCCGCCTCCCGTCGAAATAAAGGTCATTTTGTCGGCCAGTCCCGCCTGCTTCACCGCCGTGACGGAATCACCGCCGCCGATAATTGTATTTGCGCCGGAGTGCGCCATCGCCTCCGCGATTGCGAATGTTCCCTCTGAAAAATCTGGAATCTCAAAAACGCCGACCGGCCCGTTCCAAAGAATGGTCTTGGCCTTGGCGATTTCCTCCCGGAAAAGCGCGATGGTGGCGCGGCCGATATCGACCGCCATCCAGCCCTCGTCGATTCCGCTTTGTGGCGACAGGCGTTTCGTATTGCGCACCGTGGTTCCGGCGAGAATTTCCCGCGCCTCGAGCGCGTCAACTGGCAGGACCAGGTTTACCTTTCTCTCTTTCGCGAACTCGATCAGTTCGCGGGCGAGATCCAGCTTGTCTGATTCAACACGGCTTTGGCCGACGGGAATTCCTTGCGCCTGAAAGAAGGTGTTGGCCATGGCGCCGCCGATCAGGATGGTGTCGGCTTTTTGCATCAACGTTTTCAAGACGCCGATCTTGTCCGACACTTTTGCGCCCCCCATGATGACAAGGAAGGGCTTGGCCGGGTTATCGAGTTCTTCGTGGAGATATTTGAGTTCCTTTTCCATGAGGAAACCCATGGCCGATTGCGGGACGAACTGGGTAATGCCGGCGGTGGAAGCATGTGCGCGATGAGCCGCGCCGAAGGCGTCGTTCACATAGAGATCGCCCAGTCGGGCCAAGGCCTCTGCGAATTTAGGATCGTTCACTTCCTCCTCCGGTTGGAAGCGCAGATTTTCGAGCAGGGCAACATCGCCGTCGCCCATACTCGCGATAATTTTTTCCGTATCGTCGCCGATCGTGTGATGACTGAAAATAACAGGACGCTCGATAAGCTTATGTACATAGTCGGCTATGGGTCGGAGCGAATACTCCTCGGCGGGCTTTCCCTTGGGCCGTCCAAGGTGTGACATGAGGATGGTCCGGGCACCGTGCTCGCGCAGGTAGTTAATGGTGGGCAAAGCTTCGCGGATCCGCGTGTCGTCCGTGATATGCACATGGTCGCCGTGCTCTTCCATCGGGACATTGAAGTCCACCCGCACGAGCACCCGCTTGCCGGTTACGTTCAGGTCTTGGACGGCGAGTTTCTGTTTCATTCTTTTTCGTGCTCGTGCTCGTAATCGTAATCGAGTGCGCAAAAATCAATTGCCTCGCGATAAACGTCCAGTTTCTCGTGATCGAAAACGATCTTCATCGGTTAATGAAATTCGTTTATGAGCACGATTACGAGCACGAGTAGGAAGTCCTACCCTCCTAACAGCCCCAGCATTTCCACACAGCGATTGCTGTAGCCCCACTCATTGTCATACCAGCCGACAATCTTTACGAATTTCTCGCCGAGGGAGAGAGTCAGTTTGCTGTCGAAGATGCAGGAATGCGGATTGCCCACGATATCCTGCAGGACGAGCGGTTCATCCGAGAATTCGAGCACGTTTTTGTAACTTTTATCGCTCGCGGCTGCCTTGAAGGCCGCGTTCACGTCGTCCGTGCTCGCCTTGTTCTTGAGCAGGGCCGTGAAATCGGTGACCGATCCATCTGGAGTGGGCACGCGGAAGGCGCCGCCGTTCAATTTTCCGTTTAACTCCGGGATGACTTCACCGATGGCTTTAGCCGCCCCCGTGCTGGAAGGGATAATATTCACCGCGGCGGCGCGAGCCCGCCGCAAGTCTTCGTGCGGCAGATCGAGGATTCGCTGGTCGTTCGTGTATGAATGAATCGTGCTCATGAATCCCAGCTCGATGCCGAACTTGTCGTTCAGCACTTTGACCATGGGAGCGAGGCAGTTGGTCGTGCAACTCGCGTTCGAGACGATGTGGTGTTTGCTCGCGTCGTAAATCTGATCGTTGATGCCGAGACAAATGGTGGCGTCCGGATTTTTGGCCGGCGCGCTGATCAAAACCTTGTGCGCCCCGCCTTTCGAAATATGGAGGTCCGCCTTATCGCGACTCGTGAAAAACCCGGTCGACTCGAGGACCACATCCACTTTCAAGTCTTTCCAGGGCAAGGCTCCGGGATCGCGTTCTTTGAGGATTTTAATTTTATGTCCGCGGACGATGATATTTTCCTCATCGTATCCGACTTCGCCGTCGAACTTCCCGTGCACCGAATCCCATTTCAAGAGATGGGCGAGAGTATGTGTATCGGTCAGATCATTGACTGCGCGCACCTGCTGCACCTGTTGCTGGGTCATGGCGCGCAGGACATTGCGCCCGATTCGTCCGAAGCCGTTGATAGCGTAGTTAGCCATAGGAAAAGATGATTAAAGGTTACGGTTGAAGAGGTACATCGTTAAACCTGAAACGCCCGTGGTTCAACAGCTCGCCCTCGGAAAGAGAGGGAGTGAGTCCAGGATGCAATCGAATTTCGTTCATAATTGGATGTTCAACTAATGAAAAACCGCCGAGTCACTGTATTTTTGGTTTGCTTGTTTCTGATGCAATTCACTCATGCCGGCACGCATCGTTCTCCTCGCGTGAAGACCATTCTCGTTTTGGGCGATAGTTTGTCGGACGGTTTTCGTTTGAACCGAAGCGAGGCTTATCCGGCTTTGCTCGTGCAGAACCTGCGCGCGGCCCGCTTGGAATTCGACGTGACCAATGCCAGTCAAAGCGGAGGAACGAGCGACGATGGCTTGAGCAGATTGCCACCTCTTCTCCAGCGCGCGATCGATATTTTTATCCTGGAGCTCGGGATCAACGACGCCTTCCGCGGAGTTCCGACCACGGAGATCCGCGAGAACTTGCAGGCGATTGTCGACCAGGTGCGTGGCCGCAACCCGCATGGACGAATCATCATCGCGGGGATGCAGATGCCAAATGATGCAGCGAAGGATTACGTTTCAGCGTTCAGTCAGATGTACGCCGATCTGGCCGCGAAAAACGACGCGGCCCTCGTCCCTTCGTTGCTCGCCGGAGTCGCCGGGGATCCAAACTTAAATTTGCCGGATCGGATCCATCCGAACAAGGCGGGCCACAAAATTTTGGCTGAAAACGTCTGGCGCGTGCTCGAGCCGATCGCGCGCGAAGTCAGCGCTGAAAGATAGGCGGGCGGACAGGACGGATTGCGTCAGTGTAGTTGTGCGCCCGGTCAGAGCCCTCGGCAAGGTGGATCGCGATCTCCGGGAGCGATGTTATCGCTGCAGCAGCGAACTGCTCACTCCCTCCTTGAGGCGGATGCTTTGTTGCTCCCATCAGTAGGTGGACGGCTCTCCGAGCTGTCCGCGTTCCCGAGAAAGGCCCAGCGTACGCTAGACGGCTGGCTGCTGCTGCGTCAGGCAGTGAAACGCGCCCAAGCCCCAAATGAGTTCACGACAATCAATCCCGATGACGCGCCGGTCGGGAAACAAGCCACTCAGCGTCTCGAGAACTTTCTGGTCATTCGGATCCGCATAGGTGGGAACAAGAACAACGCTGTTGGCTATGTAAAAATTGGCGTAGCTCGCCGGTAACACGAGATCTTCTCGCACCATTCGGCGTGGCATGGGCAATTCGATGATCTCCAGCGGGTGGCCGCTGATTTTCATGGCGCGAAGACGGCGCAGATTCTCCTGCAGGGGCTCGTAGTTGGCGCTCGCTCGATCGTCTTCCACCACCGTGACCACGCGGCGTTCGCTGACGAAGCGGGCCAGGTTGTCGATGTGTCCGTCTGTATCGTCGCCTTCGGTGCCCTGGCCGAGCCAGAGGATGTCAGTCACGCCGAGATAATCGCGCAAACGATTCTCAATCTCCTCCCGGCCCAATCCGGGATTGCGATTTTTGTTCAACAGGCATCCTTCGCTCGTCAGCAAAGCTCCTGCCCCGTTCACTTCAATGGAGCCGCCTTCCAGAATCATTCGCGGATAGAAAACAGGCAAATCGAGAATTTCCGCGATTCGGGTCGGCACCACCTCGTCCAGTTCGAAGGGCGGATATTTTCCGCCCCAGGCATTGTAATCCCAATCAACCACGGCCAGGCGCGGTTCGTCCCGGCGTATCAAAAAAATGGGCCCGTGATCGCGACACCACGGTTCGTTCGTCGGAACGGGATGGAAAGAGATGCGCTCCACGCGCAATCCGTCGAGCACGGCGCGCGCTTCCGCCTCATGCGCGTCATCGCAAACATTAATGCAGACTTGCTCGGAGCCGATCAGGGCCTCGACCATCGTTCGCAAGGTTGGGAGGACCCGATCCAGCGAACCGGGGAAGCTGATGGTTTCGTGCCGCGGCCACGAAAGCCAGGTCGCCGCGTGGGGCTCCCATTCCGCCGGCATCCGGTAACCGAGCCTGGCCGGTGCCTCATTTTTAGTGGGTGGTGTGGCACTCGGCATGGGAAAGGAGTGTTCAACATTTGAAGAATGACGTCCAACCGGAACGAATCGTTCCCCAACACGGCTGGCCGATCTCTTCTGGTCAATTTTATGCGGCACCCGTACAATGGCGGAGATGACTGAATCGCGATAAGCCTCGAAAAATGCCCGGCAGCGATCATGCAAATGGCGCCGTCCTGGTGCTCGCCCCCCAGGGCAAGGATGCACACCAGGCGGTGGCGGCGCTGACCGGCGCCGATATGGAGGCGGTCCTCTGCGCGGATCTCGGGGAACTGGCCCAGAGTTTTGGAGACTCGACCAACGCAATCATCATAGCCGAAAAAGTACTGGCGTTTCCCGAGCTGCCCGTCCTTCGCGACGTCCTCGGCCAGCAACCGCCCTGGTCCGACGTTCCGGTAATTATATTAACAGCGTCCGGCGGCGGCGCCCGGACTGGCCTCGAAGCATCGGAGATCTTCGGACCGACCGCCAGTGTCACTTTGTTGGAGCGTCCCTTGCGTGCCGTGACGTTGGTCGCTGCCGCCAGGGTGGCGCTGCGGGCGCGACGCCAGCAACGCGAAGTGCGTGATCTGCTGCAACAAAGGGACACGATTCTGTCGAGCATCAGCGACGCTTTCTCGGCCCTTGATGGGGATTGGCGTTACACCTACGTGAACGACAAGGTCGCAGAGCTGGCGGGCGTTTTGAAAAAAGATCTGATCGGCCGTATCATTTGGGAAGTCGTTCCCGAAGCGGTTGGAACCGAATTTTACATTCGATGTCATCGGGCGCGCGAAACGCGTAAACCCGAACGTTTCGAAAGTTTTTACGAGCCGTGGGGTCGCTGGCTGGACACCCGCATCTATCCGACAAGGGACGGAATGGTTGTTTTCCGGGAGGACGTGACAGATCGCAGGAAACAGGAGGAATTGTTACGGGAGAGTGAGCGCCGGCTGCATGAGCTGGAACAAAGATCGCGTCTTGCCGTGGAAGCAGCCGACGTGGGGACGTTCGATTTCTATCCGCCGACGGGCGAATTAATCTGGTCGAATCGTTGCAACGAGTTGTTTGGACTGCGGCCGGATTCCGAACTCGATTATAAAACCTATCTGAACGGCATTCATCCGGAGGACCTCCACATCATCCGTGAGACCGTGGACGGAGTGATGTGGCCGGGCAGTAATGGGAGATACGACATTGAGTATCGAACGATCGGCATCACGGATGGGAAGGAGCGCTGGTTGTCGGAGAAAGGGCGCGCCGTTTTCGACGCGGCGGGAAAAACATCGCGATTTATCGGTGCGATTCTCGATATCACCGAGCGAAAAACCGCGGAAATAGCGCTGCAGCGCGCCAAACAACAGGCCGAGGAGGCGAACCGCGCGAAGGATGAATTTCTCGCCATGTTATCGCACGAACTGCGCACTCCACTCACTCCCGTCTTGATGACGATTGCCGCTCTGCGACGCGATTCAGACGTGAACGAACGTTTCCGGCGCGACCTCGAAGTCATGCAACGCAATGTGGAATTGGAAGCTCTTCTGATTGACGATCTCCTTGACCTCACCCGGATCGCGCACGGCAAGTTCGAGCTCCACCATGAGGCGGTCGACATCCATGCTTCCATCGATCATGCCATCGGAATCTCTCAGGCCGATTTAACCAAAAAAGATCTGGCGATGACGCGGAACTTCGAGGCGCGGGAACATCATTGCTGGGCGGACGCGGCCCGCTTGCAGCAGGTTTTTTGGAACCTTGTGAAGAACGCCGTCAAGTTTACGCCCGCCGGCGGAAAGTTGGAGGTCAGGACACATAACGACGCCGATCATTTCATTACCATCGAGGTGGCCGATAACGGGATCGGTATCGATCCCGCCCTGCAATCGCGAATTTTCGACGCGTTCGAGCAGGGCGGCCGCTCGGTCACGAGCAAGTTCGGCGGCCTCGGCTTGGGGTTAGCCATTTCAAAGCGAGTGATTGATCTGCATCACGGCTCGATCACAGTCCAGAGCGGTGGGCTCGACCAGGGAGCAACCTTCATAATCAAACTGAAGGCCATGCAAACTTCCCTCTTGGAGGGCCCGGCCTACCTGCTCGATTTTGACGCCGTCGCCGCCGGTCCCGCGGAAATTCTTCTCGTCGAAGATCACGAAGACACGGCGCGCGTGATGGAGCGCGTTCTGACATCCGCCGGTTATGCCGTTTCCCATGCCTCGAGCGTCGCCCAGGCGCGTGATCTGGCCAGCAGTCGCAAGTTCGATCTGGTTGTCAGCGATGTCGGCTTGCCTGACGGAACGGGACTTGAACTCATGCGCGAACTCCGCCGGGCCTACGGACTTTGCGGCATCGCCTTGAGTGGGTTTGGGACGGATGACGACCTCGCGGCGAGTAAGGACGCCGGATTCGCGGAGCATCTGACGAAGCCGGTCGACTGGGACCGGTTGCGCAACGCGATCACTCGATTAATCGCGACGACAAAGGATGCCGGCAGGGGAATTTCTCGGCCCAGCGTGTGAGCGGCAGCGCGTAATCGCGGGCACTATCGCGTCGTGACTTCCGGGAATGCCACGCTCGTAGAAATTATTCGCGCGGAGATTCGCGCATCCGGCCCCATATCGTTCGCCCGTTTCATGGAGCAGGCGCTCTACCATCCGGAGCACGGATATTACTCTTCGGGCCGCGCCAGCATCGGGCGTGACGGCGATTATTTTACGAACGTCAGTGTGGGAGCCACCTTCGCTCAATTGTTCGCGCGGCAATTTGCGGAGATTTGGAATGCCATGAGCAGGGCGTGCGATTTTGTCCTCGTCGAGCAGGGAGCGCAGAACGGGCAATTCGCGCGCGACCTGCTCCAATCGATACGGGACGACGCGCCCGATCTGTTCGCCAGTATGCGCTATCGAATTATAGAGCCATGCGCGTCGCTCCAGAATCGCCAACAGGAAACCCTGGTCGAATTTCACGAGAAGGTTTCCTGGGGTCCTTCGATTGCAGTGCTTGCACCGTTCGAAGGCATTCACTTCAGCAACGAATTGCTGGATGCTTTTCCCGTTTATTTAATCTCATCGCAGGATGGTTCTCCGTGGACGGAAAGATGTGTCGTCATTGTGAATGATGAATTTACTCTGATCGAGCAGCCCATCGTGGACGCGGCGCTGCACGCCCACGTCGCGAAACTCCCCTTGCGGTCGGGCGTTTATGAAACAGAAGTTAGTCTGGCCGTGCCGCGATGGATTCATGATCTTTCTCGGAAATTAACCCGAGGATTTGTCATCGCGGTGGATTACGGGTTTCCTCGCCATCGCTTTTATGTGGAGGATCGCACCACCGGGACCCTGCAGGTCCGGGCCCAGCATCAGTTGCTTCAATCGCCATTCGTTAGGGTAGGCCTTTCGGATATCACGGCGCACGTGGAATGGACTTCTCTCGCCGAAGAAGCGGAAGCGTCCGGATTTTTGTTGCACGGCTTGACCGATCAGCACCATTTTCTGACCGGAATTCTGGCCGGCTCGCCCGACTTCCTGGAGAAATCATCCACTAAAACGCGACGCGAACTACAAACATTGCTCCATCCGGAACTGCTGGGCCGCAGTTTTCAGGTATTGGCCTTGGGCAAAGAGATCGATCGTTCGCCGCCCCTCAGCGGTTTTAAATTCGCGAAGGATCCTCGGAGCGACCTTGGGCTGGCCGCCTTGGACAAGATCAAAGACGCCTCAACAGAGTGAGGCGGCTCCAGCGCTCTTCTTCCTGTAGCCACGGCACTCTTCTGCCGTGTTCCTACGATGCTGCGAAAAGGATCGGGCCTGCCACAATTCAAGCCTCTACAACGGCGTCCGCTTGGAATTCTCTTTTTTCCCTCGCGCCCGCTTGTCATCCTGTGCGCCACTGAGTTGTCGAATCTCCCGCATCACCCCTTGAAGAAATATCTCCAACTCAATCTCAGTCTTCTCTACTGGATTTTCGTCGCGCCGTTCACCGGCCAGATGTTCAAGATCTCACCCGTTTTTCGGCAGATGGTTTTCATCGGGGTCCGCGCCGCCCCCATGGTGGCGCTGACCGCGTTTAGCGTCGGCGTCACCCTTGCCATGCAGGCCGCTCACTCCCTTCAGCAACTCGGTGCGGAAATCTATGTCCCCGATCTGGTCATGGTCACGCTCCTGCGCGAAATGGGGCCGGTTCTGATCGCCGTCATTGTCATCGGTCGGAGCGGCTCGGCGGTGGCCGCGGAAATCGGCACGATGCGCGTCTCCGAGGAAATCGAGGCACTCGAGGTCATGGCGATTAACCCGATCCAATATCTGGTCGTGCCTCGATTTCTCGCCATGCTCGTCATGCTCCCCGTCCTGACCATCTTTGGAAACTATGTCGGTGTCTTGGGCGGGTGGGCGGTATGTCGTTTCGCGCTCGATTTTAATACGGCCGGTTACATCATGCGCGCCTTGGAGAGTGCCAATACTTGGGATTTATATTCGGGAATGATCAAGAGCGCCGTGTTCGCCTGGATCGTCATCACCGTCGCCTGTAACGCCGGTCTGCACGTGGATGGCGGGGCCGAAGGGGTCGGACAGGCCACCACCGCATCCGTAGTGCAGGCGCTTCTGGCCATGCTCGTGACCAACGCCGTCCTGACCGGCTTGTTTTTCTTCGCCACATGAAAGAATGATGAAGCACGAAGGAAGCTCATGGAAATAACCGCTCCACCGCCGGCCGATTCGCCTGTCATCGAAGTATCCAATTTGCTCAGGAAGTTCGGAGATCGCTCCGTCATCGATGACGTCTCGTTCACGATCCATCGCGGCGAGACGCTCGTCATTATGGGCGGGAGTGGCTGTGGCAAGAGTACTTTGTTGCGGCACATCATCGGCGTGATGAAGCCGACGTCCGGATCTGTTAAAATTTTCGGTGAAGAAATCACGGCGATGAAAGAACGGCAGATGGAGGATGTGCGACGTCGCTTCGGGATGCTTTTCCAATCGGGCGCGCTCCTTGCCTCGCTCACGGTGGGCGAGAACGTCGCGCTTCCTCTTCTGCAGCACACCGACTTGTTACCGGAGGAGGTGGAGGAAGTCGTCCGGCGAAAACTGGCCATGGTCGGCCTGAGCGGTTTTGAAAATCTGAAACCGTCCGAAATCAGCGGTGGAATGAAAAAACGCGTGGGCTTGGCGCGAGCGCTGGTGCTCGATCCGGAATTACTTTTCAGCGATGAGCCCACCAGCGGCCTCGATCCAATCATGACCGCGGTCGTCGATCAACTAACGCTTAAGCTCACGCAGGGAAATCATATGACAGCCGTAGTCGTTACACATGATATGACGAGCGCGTTCCGCATCGCCTCGCGCATGATTATGCTCGGTCACGGCCAGATTGTGGCCCAGGGTACACCCGATGAGATTCGAAATGACCCTAACCCGGAGGTGCAGCAGTTCATCCGTGGAGAGCCAGATGGTGCTGTGCCGCTGGTTCTTTCCCACGACGAGCATGAAAAACATCAAAACGTGATGCCACGGCCATTCGTGCGCGCGCGAAATCGCTTTCATCACAAGACCGCATGAAAAAGAATCTGTCTGATTACTTCGTCGCCCTCTCCGTGATTGCATGCAGCGTAGTCTTGTTAGGCGCGCTGACCTTTGCTCTCTCGGGCTTTCACTTAAAGAAGCCGGAACGGACCCTGCAAATCGATTACGAAGATGTCACCGGCATCAAGCTGCACTCGGAAGTGCGATATGCAGGCGCGCCGGCCGGCCGCGTGATTGGGATGCGCCATCTGAGCGCGGTCGAAAGGTCTGGCTCTTCCAATAAACGCGACGCCGTCCGCGTGACCGTCAGCCTCGACGATAAGATTCCACCTTTGCCGTCCGATGTTCAGGCAACCCTCAGTTCGGATACTTTGCTCGCGCCAAAATTTGTGGCTCTATCGGCCGGCACGCCTGGGCAAAAGACTTTGGCGAACGCCTCTGTCATCGAAGGGCATCCGGCGTATGGGATTGAACAGATCACAGCCGCGGCCGGCCCGCTCGTTGATCACGCCAATGTGTTAATCGATAACTTGAACGGCACTGTCACCGACGTGAAGAGCGGCCTGGCCGGATTCATGCCGAAGCTTCCGGCGGTCGTGGACGTGGCCAAGGTGGATCTTGATGAATTACAGTCAGTCATCAAGGGACTGAACGGCGTCGAAAGTCAGTTAGGGGGGGTTTTGGGAAAGGCTGGCACAGTTCTGGGAACGGCGGACGACTTTCTCGGAAACACTGACAAGCAGTTGGAGGAACAGCTCAATCAATTGCACGTGACCTTGCTGAACTTAAAAGTGATCACGACCCACGCCAAGGCGTTGACCGAAGCGCTCGGCGAAAAACCGAACCGCATCATTTTTAGCGGCAAACCGGCCAAGCTGACACCGGAAGAAGAGATCATTAAGAGTCGCCAGCCCCTTCCGGCCAGGCCGCGCTAGATCGCGCACCACCCCAAAAATGGCTTGTCTGTTTTTGCCCGAAAAGGCGGAATGGAATTTCGTTCTCGAACAGGCCCATGTGTAAGCCAAACCAGATCCTTTCCCGCGTCGCCTCGTTCGTGGCGCTGGTCTGTTTGTGTTCATGTGATCTCTTCAGCTCCGATGCGCGGGAGATAGGTGGCGGCTATCGCTTGAAGCGAGATCGCAAGACAAACCAATTTGCTCTGCTCACGCCGCATGAAAGTGGTGGCTTGATCATCGATGAAATTGGCTGGCGCGCCCCGATCATCATGGCCCGGGCGACCGGCTCGCAATATTGGGACGCGATTAACACGGCCCATGCCCAGCACACGCGCATCCGCGACGCGGCGCGAACGGCTGATCCGCTTTACCAAGACATCCCGATCGAGGGAGCCGAGAAAGCCTGGACCGGCCTGAATCAACGCGGCCGTCTTTGGTAATCGAATTCGTAGGGGAAACCTCGAGCCCGGCGGCCCTGCCGGCCGGTGGTTGCCGCCTCGAACAGACGGTTGAAGTAGCGCCCTGCCAGAGGGAAGGCGCCTAAGACAACGTGCGGAGGGACGCCGGGCAATTAAAGGGTGCCCGATCCTAATAGGTCGTTGTCTGGCACAGGGACAGCTCTACGCCCGCATACGTAGTTCCGCACAAGCGAATTACGTACGTCCCCAACCCTGATGAATTCTGCCATAAGCCGGCGACCCTTTGCCATTTTTGCCGTCGCCCTTTGGTTCCTCCCTTCATCGCTTCCCGCGGCGGCCATCGTCTGGGATGCGGGCGGAGGCGATTTGGCGTGGTCGACGGGCAATAACTGGAACACAAACCTCGTCCCAACCGGCGCGGACGACGTCACATTTGGGAGCGGTCTGGGAGCGACCATCACTCTTGTCACCGGCGAACTTGCCAACAGCCTGCTGTTTTCGGGTTCAGGTTATACCCTGTCGTCCGGCGATCTCACCCTAACGACCGGGACAATCACGGTGGATGACGGCACGGCTGGGGTAATTAGCGCGACCATCAGTTCGGTCTTGAAGGGAACGACGCTGACCAAGGCTGGAGCGGACACTCTCATCCTGGCCGGAGCCAATACCTTCACTGGCCTAACGACCGTTAGTGCCGGCGTTCTGAACATTCAAAACGCCACGGCGCTTGGCACGGTCGCGGGAGGCACGATCGTAAGCAACGGAGCCGCCTTGGAATTACAGGGCGGAATTACGATCGGCGCGGAAGCGCTCACTTTGACTGGCGACGGCGTTTCGTCCGGTGGCGCCTTGCGCAATATCTCAGGGACGAACAGTTACAACGGAAATATCACGCTGGCCGGCGCGACCCGGGTGAATTCGGACGCGGGCAGCCTGACCATTGCTCCGGTCGGGGGAAATGCTTTCAGCGGCGCCTTCGCCTTAACGCTCGGAGGAGCCGGCAACATCACGGTGAGTAAAGTCATCGCCACTGGGGCCGGGACGTTAATAAAGGACGGCGCTGGTCTATTGACCTTGTCGGCTGCGAATACATACACCGGATTGACGACGGTCAGCGTGGGCGTCCTCAATATTCAAAATGCCACCGCTCTCGGCACCAACGCGTCCGGAACCACTGTGGCGATTGGTGCCGCTCTGCAAACGCAGGGCACCATCACGGTCGCCGGTGAAGCGCTGACTCTCAACGGCACCGGCGTGGGAAGCACCGGCGCTCTGCGCAACGTTCTCAACAATAATAGTTTTAACGGGAACATCACGCTGGCCGGGGACACGCGGATCAACTCAGATTCGGGAACCTTGACGCTCAACCCCGCTTCTGGTGACGCCATCACGGGCGTTTTCAACCTTACTTTGGGTGGAGCGGGTCTCATCACGATCAACAAGCCGATTACCATCGGCAGTGGCACCCTGACGAAGGATGGCGCGGGCACTGTGACCTTAACCGGTGCTGATACCTTTACCGGTGCGACCACGATTGGCGCGGGTGTGCTCAATATTCAAAACGGTTCCGCTCTCGGCACGACCGCCGCAGGCACGAGCGTAACGAGTGGCGCGGCCTTGCAAGTGCAGAGCGGAATCATCGTCACCGATGAGGCTCTGACGTTGAACGGTACCGGTGTCGGCGCAACGGGAGCGTTGCGCAGCATTTCCGGCAACAATAGTTACAACGGCACGATCACGCTGGGCAGCGCCGTGCGCATTAATTCGGACCTGGGGACGTTAACGCTCAATCCCGGCACGGGCGATGCCATCACCGGCACCAATCAAAACCTGACGCTGGGCGGCGTTGGCAATATTTCAGTCGCTCAGGGCATTACCATCGGGTCGGGAACATTGACGAAGGATGGCGCGGGGACGGCGACCTTGAGCGGCGTCGACACCTATGGCGGCCTAACGACTGTAAGCGTGGGCGTATTAAATATTCAAAACAATGCTGCGCTAGGCAGCACCGCCGCCGGCACCACTGTGACGAGCGGAGCCGCCTTGGAAATGCAGAGTGGGGTTACCGTCACGGGGGAAGCCCTTACGTTGAATGGCACCGGAATACTCAGTGCAGGCGCGTTGCGTAATATCTCGGGGAATAACAATTACAGCGGTAACATCACTCTGGGAGCCGCCACCCGGATCAACTCCGACGCTGGACTCCTGACCATCAATCCCGCTTCGGGCAACGCTTTCGCGGGAGCCTTCGGCCTGACTCTGGGCGGCGCGGGGAACATCACGGTCAACAATCCCATTGCCACGGCCGCGGGCACTCTCACAAAAGACGGTAGCGGGACGCTGATCGTGACCGGCGCGAACACCTACACCGGAACGACGACTCTGAGCGGCGGCACCCTTCAACTTGCCTACGCGGCCAATAGTTCGATGCTCTCGAACACCGCCGCATTGATTCTCAATGCGGGCACGCTGGATCTGGCCGGAACCGTGGCCCACGTCGAAATTGTGGGGAGCACAACTCTTGGCGGCACCACCTACATCACCCGAAGCGCGGGCAGTTCCACGCTTAATCTCAACACCATTACCGTCGGCGCCTCCAGTGCGGTCGATTTTTCGGGAAATGGAATTGCCACAACGGACAATCTCAATGACGCGTCCGGCATACTCGGTGCATGGGCCACAGTGAATGGATCGTGGGCCACGAATTCGACCAATGGGGCGGACGGCGCCATCGTCGCCTATACCGGTTACACTGACATTGCACGACTCGGCAGCGCCGTGGTGGGCGGCACGACCAATGTTCGAATCACCGATGTGGGTAATACGAGCGGTAATGTGACTCTTGCGGCCGCGGGCACCACCACCATCAACACGCTGCAACAAGGCGCCAGCGGAGGGACGGCCACGCTGGATATTGGTGCAGGCAATACTCTGCGGCTCGCCACCGGCGGCATTTTGTTACCGACCGGCAACGGCGCTCTCACCCTGACCAACACGGGCACTTTGACAGCGGGCCTGGCCAACAACGCCGCCGCCACGCTTTTCTTGCAAAATCAGAACACGAGCAGTTTGCTCACTATTAATAGTACGATCGCAAACAATGGCACGGGCGTCGTGGCCCTGGCTAAAACCGATGGCACGGGCACGGTGATTCTCGGAGGCGCGAATACTTACGCGGGCGCGACCACGGTGGGTGTCGGGGTTTTGAACCTGCAGAATAGTTCAGCGCTCGGCACGACGGCCGCCGGAACAAGTGTGACGAGTGGAGCCGCCTTGGAAATGCAGGGCGGCATTACCATCACGGGCGAGGCTCTGACGCTCAACGGAACTGGCATTTCTAATGGCGGCGCTTTCCGCAATATTGCCGACGCCAACAGTTTCAATGGCAATCTTACCCTCGGCAGTGCGACCAGAATCAACGCGGATGCCGGAAGCCTGACGATTGATCCGACCTCGGGCAATGCTTTCGCCGGCGCGTTTAACCTGACCTTCGGTGGCGCGGGCAATATCTTTGTGAACGATCCGATCGCCACGGCCGCCGGCACTTTGATCAAGGACGGCACAGGGACGGTTACGCTGAGCGGCGCGAACACTTACACCGGCCTAACGACCGTAGGCGCGGGTGTTTTGAATATCCAAAATGCCACAGCCACCGGCACAACCGCGGGTGGAGTGGTTGTGGCCAATGGAGCCGCCCTGGAAATGCAGGGCGGCATTACAGTGGGCGTCGAACTGCTCACCTTGAATGGAACGGGCATTTCCTCCGGCGGTGCGCTGCGGAATATCTCGGGAAGCAATAACTACAACACAAACATCACGCTCGTCGGAGACACCCGGGTCAACTCGGACGCGGGCACTTTGACGATCGATCCGACTTCCGGCAATGCCTTTGCCGGCGCCTACAATCTTACTCTTGGGGGCGCGGGATATATCACGATCAACGATCCCATTGCCACCGTCAGCGGCTCCGTCACGAAAGACGGTGGTGGCACGGTCACGCTGGCTGGAGCGAACACGTACATCGGCAATACCACGATCACTGCCGGCGTTTTGAATATCCGCAACGCCACGGCGCTCGGGACAGTTGCGGCCGGGACGAGTGTAGCGAGCGGTGCCGTCTTGGAGATTCAGGGCGTCATTACGGAAACCGGCGAGGCACTGACGCTGGCCGGTACTGGCATTTCATCGGGAGGCGCTCTGCGCAATGTTTCGGGCGCGAACAGTTTCAATGGCAACATTACACTGACGGCGGATACGCGGGTCAATTCGGACGCGGGCACGCTCACGATCACCCCCGCGGCGGGCAACGCGTTTAGCGGCAGTTTCAATCTGACCCTTGGAGGAGCGGGTGATATCACGATCGGAAAACCGATCGCCACCGGTGCTGGCACAGTGACCAAGGATGGAGTGGGTCGACTTACCCTGGGCGGAATCGATACTTACGCTGGTCTAACGAGTGTGAACGCCGGGGTCTTGCGCGCCCAGACGACGACGGCCCTGGGCACGTCGGCCGCGGGAACCACTGTGGCAAGCGGTGCCGCCCTTGAACTGACGGGCACGATCACCATCACGGGCGAATCCCTTACCCTGAATGGCGCAGGCATTGGGGGCACCGGTGCGCTGCGCAACGTGACAAATAGCGACAGCTTCAATGGCAATATCGCGCTGGCTGGCGACACGCGCGTCAACTCGGATGCCGGTGTATTGACGATCAACCCGGCCTCCGGTGACGCTATCACAGGCCCCTTTAATCTTACGCTCGGTGGCGTCGGCGCCATCACGATCAGCAAGCCCATCAGTATTGGAAGCGGGACGTTGAGCAAGGATGGAACGGGCACCGCGATACTTAGCGGAATCAATACCTACACCGGTGCGACGACGGTGAGCGCGGGCGTGCTAAACATTCAAAACGCCACCGCCCTTGGAACCTCGACGGCGGGAACCGCCGTAGCCAATGGCGCGGCCCTGCAGCTGCAAAATACGATCACAGTAACGGGAGAGTCTCTCACCCTTAACGGCAGCGGCGTGGCCAATACCGGTGCCCTGCGCAATATCAGCACCAACACCAGCTTCAATGCGAATATCACTCTGGCCAGCGATAGCCGAATCAATTCTGACGCGAACCTTTTGACGATTAATCCGGCGACGGGAGATGCCATCACCGGATCCTTTAATCTGACGCTGGGCGGCCTGGGCAGCATCACCATCGGAAAGCCCATCAGCACGGGCAGCGGGACGTTAAGCAAGGATGGCACCGGCACCGTCATCCTGAGCGGAGTCAATACTTACACTGGCCTAACGACCGTGAGCGCGGGCGTGTTGAACATTCAAAATGCGGCCGCCTTGGGGACAATTGCGGCAGGAGCAACGGTGTCGAGCGGCGCAGCTTTGCAGATGCAGGGTGGCATCACGGTCACGGCAGAGACGCTCACGCTCAATGGCACCGGCGTCGCAGCGACGGGCGCGCTGCGAAGCATTTCCGGTAACAATAATTTCAACGGCAACGTGACCCTGGCGGGCGATGCGCGGATTAACTCCGACTTGAATACGTTAACGATCAATCCGGCTACCGGCGCCGCCATTACCGGGACATTCAATTTAACGCTGGGCGGAGTGGGTAATATCACGATTGGCCAGGCCATCACCACCGGCTCCGGAACGATCACTAAAGACGGCACCGGTACCGCTATCCTGAGCGGTGCCAACACCTATACCGGCCTAACGACCGTGAACGTTGGTGTTTTAAATATCCAGAACGCCTCCGCCCTCGGAACGGCGGCGTCCGGCGCAAGCGTCGCAAGCGGCGCAGCCCTGCAGGTGCAAGGGGGTGTCACCGTCACGGGGGAAGCTCTCACGCTCAATGGCACCGGAGTCGCAGCAACCGGCGCCCTGCGGAATGTCTCCGGGAATAACAGTTTGAACGGCAATATCACGCTGGGCAGCGCGGCCCGTATGAATTCGGACGCTGGCACACTAACGATCAATCCAGCGTCCGGCGATGCCATCACCGGCGTCTTCAATCTGACCCTGGGCGGCGCAGGAAATATGGTGATCGGCCAGGCCATCACGACTGGCGCAGGAACGATCACGAAAGACGGTGCCGGAACCGTCACTCTGAGTGGTGCAAATACTTATACCGGTCTTACGACGGTCAGCGTCGGCGTGCTCAATATCCAGAATAACGCGGGGCTTGGCACAAACGCCGCCGGCACCAGTGTGACGAGCGGCGCGGCCTTGCAATTGCAAGGTGGCCTCACCATTACGGGAGAAGGACTGACTCTGAATGGGACTGGCATTTCCAGCGGTGGCGCCTTGCGCAATATTTCGGGCAATAACAGTTTTAACGGGAACATCACGCTGGGCAGCGCAACGCAGGTGAACTCAGACGCTGGCACCTTGACGATCAATCCGGCGAGCGGCAACGCCTTCGCCGGCGCCTTTAATCTTACTCTCGGTGGTGCGGGCAATATCGTCATCAATCAGGCGATCGCGACGGGCATCGGGACACTGACAAAGACCGGAGCGGGGACGGCAACCCTGACCAGCGCCAACACTTATTCCGGCGTCACCACGGTGAGCGCGGGTGCGCTTAATATTCAAAACGCCTCCGCCCTCGGAACGACAGCCGGCGGAACGAGTGTGAGCAGCGGCGGAGCGTTGGAAATACAAGGGAACATTTCGATCAGTGGCGAAGCGTTCACGCTCAATGGCACGGGTGTTTCCAATGGCGGAGCGCTGCGCAATGTTTCGGGTAACAACACTTACACCGGTAACATCACCCTCGGAAGTGCCACGCGAGTCAACTCAGACTCGGGTACGTTGACAATCTCTCCGGCTTCTGGCAACGCCTTTGCGGGGGCCTTCGCTCTCTCGTTCGGTGGGGCCGGCAATATCACGGTCAATAATTCCATCGCGACCGGCGCGGGTACCCTGACCAAAGACGGCGCTGGAATCCTGGTTATGACAGGGGCCAGCACATACACCGGCGCCACGACCCTGAATGGCGGCACGCTGCAATTGGCCTACGGAGCGAACAGTTCCATGCTTTCCGATTCAGCGGCCCTCATCTTGAACGCCGGCACGCTGGATCTGGCCGGCACCGTGACCCATAGCGAAGTGGTTGGCAGTCTCACCATTAACGGCACCGCCTTCATCACGCGCAGCACCGGAAGTTCGATCATTAATCTGAACACCATTACGCACAACTCCGGCGCGGCTCTCGACCTCGCGGCAGACAACATCGCCACGACCGATAATCTCAACGATGTCACCGGTATTCTCGGTGCCTGGATCACGGTCGGCGGCCAATTCGCGACCAATTCCACGAATGCCGCGGATGGATTGATCACGGGCTACAATGGTTTTCTAAATATCCCTCGTCTCGGCGGTTCGATTCTGGGCGGTGCAACCAACACCCGGATTACCGACTCCGGCAATGCCAGCGGCAACATCACCCTTTCCGCTTCGGGCACGACGACCATCAACACCCTGACGCAAGGAGCCAGCGGTGGCACCGCGACAGTGGACATCGGCGCGGGCAATACTCTGCGCCTGGCGACCGGTGGCATTCTCCTCTCCAGCGGCAACGGAGCGCTTGTTTTTACCAACACCGGAACGCTTACAGCCGGTCCGCTTGATAACACGTCCGCGACGCTTTTCCTGGAGAACCAGGATATCACCAATGCAGTGACAATTAACTCCGTCATGGCGGACAATGGCACCGGCGCAGTCGATCTTTCGAAAACGAACGGCTCTGGCAGAGTCATCCTGACAGGTGCCAACACGTACACTGGATTGACCCGCGTTTCTGATGGCACGCTCGTGTATGGCGCCAGCGATGTGATCGCAAGTGGCGGTGTGACCGTGGATGGCGCTACCGCAGTGCTGGATCTTGCGGCGAATCATAGCGACACAGTGGGCACGGTCATCCTCGATAATGGCGGTGGCGTCACAGGATCGGGAACATCGACTCTGACTAGCACGGGCAGCTTTGACGTGCGCAGCGGTTTCATCAGCGCGATTCTCGGCGGCGCGGGTATCACGCTGACAAAAACGACGGTGGGCACGGTCACGCTTTCGGGAGCAAACACTTTTACCGGACTCACCACCATTTCGGCCGGCGCGCTGGTCTACGGAGCGAGTAATGTCATTGCCACCGGAGATGTGACCGTGGATGGCGCCACCGCCGTTTTGGATCTGGGCGCGAATCATAGCGATACAGTGGGCACGGTCACACTGGATAACGGTGGCAGCATCACGGGATCTGGGACATCGACCCTGACCAGTACGGGCAGTTTTGAACTAAAAAACGGTTCGATCAGCACCTCCCTCGGGGGGGCCGGAATTACCCTGAACAAAACAACAACCGGCAGCGTGAACCTGACAGGAGCGAATACTTACACGGGCGCGACCACCGTTTCGGCAGGCACGTTGATCTTAAGTCGCTCCGCCGCCGACAATGCCACGATCATGACCGATGGCAACACCGCGACGACTTCGGATATCTCAGTGACCGGCGGCAGTTTCGTAATTGGTGCGAGCGAGCAAATTGCCGACAGCGGTTCCATTAATATAAGCAGTGGGTCATTTACCTACTCTGGGTCCGGGCTGGTAGAAACGGTCGATAAATTCAGCAATAGCGGAGGCACTTTCACCACCGGAGCGAACACGCTGATCGGTCTGGGTTCGACCATGACCTTGTCCGGAGGAATCAGCACGATCAGCGACGGGGGATTGGTGCAGGACGCCCATTGGGTGATCAGTGGAGGGACCAATACGGTGAATGGGGGCACAACGGCAGGAGTTTTGGAGGTGCAAGCAGGTGGTGCCGGGACCGGGCTGTACCTGACCGGCACGTCCAGTCCCACCATTACCCTGGACTCTTCGAATTCGGTGGCGGGGGAAATCCTGCTCAAGAATGACCTCTACGTCGACACTGGGCTGACTTCCGGAACCGCCCAAATCCTGAGCGGCTCGAGCAATGCCAATCCCGGCCGGATTGATCTCAACGGGGGTACCCGCATCTTCGACATCAACAACGGATCGGCCGCGACCGACTTGTTGATTTCCGCCCGGATTATTAATGGAGGACTGACGAAAAATAATACCGGGACTCTCGAGTTAACCGGTAATAATGCATTTACTGACCTAACGACCATCAACGCCGGCACTTTGATCGCTAATGGCACCGGCGGAAAGAAGGCGCTCGGAGGCACCACTGGCATCACGGTCAACCCGGGCGGCACGCTGTTAACCGCCAGTGATCAGCAATTCAACGCCGCCGCCCCCCCGACCGTGACGTTGGCCGGCGGAACTTTCAATACCGCCGGCACTTCGCAGACTCTCGGTGCATTGACCCTGTCCTCGAACTCAATCATCGACCTGGCCAGCGGCGCGAGCGTTTTGCAGTTTGCCGATAGCAGCAACCAAACCTGGAGCGGTACGCTGAGTATCTACAACTGGAGCGGCACGACCGCCGTCGGCGGCGGTGGCGGCACCGACCAGATTTATTTTGGGACCGACAACAATGGTTTGAGCGCCACTCAGATTGCCGACATCGTTTTCTACAGCGACTCCGGCACGACGCAATGGGCCGGCGCGACGGTCATTTTAGCAACCGGCGAAGTAGTCCCCATTCCCGAGGCCGGGACATGGATCGGCGGCCTCTTGGCGGCGACCGGAATCGCCGCCGTGGCGCGGCAGAGACGGGTGCGTAAACGTTAAACCGTCGATCTCTCTCTCGATTGGTTGGCCGGCCTGTCAGTCAGTCGAAAAATTGGTCGGTTTCGTACGGGGTTCTAAACTAAGCCTTTGCATGGCCGATAACGCTGAGCGACTCATGTCGCCATCATCTCTTATGAAACTTTTGCGAATCCTGCTCCTATTTCTGACGCTGCCTCTCACTACCTTCGCCAGTAACTGCGTCGTGAATCTCTCGCACTACGACATGATGCATCCGAATTTCGGCTTCATGAAGAGCCAGGGCATCATCGGCGTCATTCATGAAGCAACCTACCCGCGCTTCGATCGGGACACTCTCTATAGCACTCGGCAACAATCCGCTACCCGCGCCGGATTACTCTGGGGCGCTTATCACTTTGGGGATGCGTCCGACCCAGTGCGGCAGGCCGATCATTTTCTCCGTGTCGTGTCGTCATCGTCGTCTGGACGTGATCTCGGACCGCACGCTGCCGGCGTTTTGCTCGTCCTTGATTTCGAAAAAAACGGTCACTATCCGGGCGGCACGATGCGCGCGGATCAGGCGGTCGCCTTTGTCGAACGCATCAAGGAGCGCACCGGCAGGTATCCCGGGGTTTATGGAAGCGAGAACAGGCTGCGCGCTGTTTTGCACGCACCGAATGTCACCGCGGCGCAGCGACGCGTCCTGGCGAATTGCTGGCTCTGGATCGCGAATTACCACTGGGAACCGCGCGCCACGGATCCGTGGAGTCACTGGCAGATGTGGCAGTACACCGGGGACGGCAAATGCGATCTGCGTCCTCGCTCGGCCTATCCGAAAGACGTCGCCAACATCCCGAGAGCGGAACGCAACATGTTCCGGGGCAGCCCCGCCGAAGCAGTCGCTTTCTGGCAGGAACACGCCTGGGAGCCGGGCGGCGACAGTGCTCCTCGCGCCACCCCGGTTCGCTAGGCAAAGCCTCCGGCGCGCCCTTTATCCTGGCACATTCACTTTTACCTGCTCGTCAGAACAGGAAGAGGAAACGGACAGGCAGAATGCCGCTCCGCATTCAACGTTGAACGTTTCGTTATTCTTTCGAAGTCTTGCCTGCTTCGATTCCGCGCTTGGTCGTTAGGTAAACCGCGAAACTTCCGAGCCAATGCCCGCCTTCATAGTGTTCACCCGTGACCGCGGCCAGGCCCGCGCGACTGTGTGCCTCCAGCGCGGCCGACAGAGCCGGCCGGCGCGGATCATCGACCGGTAGGGCCGAGAGAATCCCATCGAGCATCCAGGCTCGGCTCAGGTTTAAACCATCGAGATGCGCGAGCTTCGGATCGCTTGGATCGGGTGACACGACCACTGACAGCCAATCAGTCCTGGATGTCATCGGCACCTGTGGCATAAAACCGCGGAACCACTCGGCGAATTCTTTCGGCGGAAGAATGCGACGCATGACATCGGCTTCGCCCAGACAAGGCGAGAGAAAGTCTTCGCCCGACGGCTCGTAGGTCAGCGGGCAATTCTTGTCCGCCAGAAAGAACTTCCGCGCGGAGTCGGTCAGGAGCCGGGCGAAGGCGGTGTTGCCCGTGGAGCGGGCGTAATCCAGCATCAAACCCAGGGCGAACGCCGTTTGATCATGCTCGCCGAACCGCACTGGGTAAGAAAGTTTCGGCAACCACGTTTGCAGACGATGCACGGCCGCTTCTTCCAGGGGCCGCAAGTTGGCTGACATCTCTTTGGCTTGAGGATCATTCCACTCCCGCAGCTCGGCGCACAACTGCAACAGCCAGGCCAGACCGTAGGGTCGCTCGAAACTGGCCCGGCCTTCCCCACTAAGATAAGCCGCTTCCTGCTTTAGATTTTCAGCGCTCAGACTCTGACGGAGTGCTTGCCGGGCCGGCGCAGCGAAGGATGCATCCGGAAAAGTCCGAGCCAGTCTAACGAGCAACCAATGACCGTGAACCGATGAATGCCAGTCATAGCAGCCGCAAAAAGCGGGCGTCAGTTTGTGCGGTGGCGCGACGTCCGCCTCGCTATTGAGCACATGGCTAATCTTGTTCGGAAACTCCTTGTGCACGCAGGCCAGGGCAAGCCACGCAAACCGGTCCGCCGCAGCCGCGTCAAACCTGGGTTGCGCATTCTCCGAAGCGTCCGCGCAAATGAGCGGAATCAAAGTGAATACGAAAATGAACCACTTCATGTGACGCCGAATATAACCCAACCACCCAGCAGGGCTCAACGCTTTGCCCAAACGAATTCTCCCCATGTCATCACGAGCCAGCGAAGACGGCGAGGGATCTTCCCCACGAAGCGAAGAGCACGCGTTCCCTCCCTCGTTAAACGCCCGAAGCTTAGACTTGAACTACCGGCTGCGCCCAACGGTGGTTGTCTGATCCCAGATCAATCAGCCACCGACTCGATCAGTTCACAGAACTTCTTCAGATCAATATTACCACCGGAGACAACGGCGACGATGGGACCTTCTCCGGCTTTTCCCGTCAACGCCGCGGCCAGAGACAGCGCTCCGGCTCCTTCCGAGATGATGCGCGTCTTCTCCGCCATCAAGCGCATCGCTTTCTTCGTTTCTTCGAGAGTCACAGCAATGCTCCCGTCGACGACCGGTTTCATCCGTTCCCACATCCGTGGGAACACGCTTTGCCCGCCCGCCCCATCGACAAACGAGTATTTCCAATCCTTGAACTTCTGCGCCGTTCCAGACGCGAAGGAAAGCGCCGCCGGCGCCGCTGTTTCCGGTTCCGCACCCCAGACTTTGATGTCGGCCCGGAGCGCCTTGATCGCGCTGGCCACTCCCGTGATCAGCCCGCCGCCTCCGATACTGGCGATGACTGCTTTCGTTTCGGGAGCGTCCTCCAGGATTTCCAGGCCAATCGTCCCATGGCCGGCGATGAAATCGTGATCATCGAACGGATGCACAAAGGTTCCTTCCACCCCGGGATGCGAGCGTTTTTCCAGGGCCGCCCACGCCACATCGAATGGCACGCCGACCAGTTTGGCTCCGAGCTCTTTCATGCGCCGAATCTTTGACTCGGGTGCGGTCTCGATTACGACAACCGTGCACGGGACACCTGCTTTTCTGGCTGCGTAGGCCACACCTTGTCCGGCGTTGCCCGCGCTAATGGTCCAGACCCCGCGGTTTCGGTCCGCTTCCGGCAACATCGCGACCGCGTTGGCCGCTCCGCGCAGTTTATACGCATTGATCGGCTGCAAGTTTTCCAACTTCAGTCGGATATCCGGAAAGCCGGGCCCCAGCTCCAGCCGCACCAGAGGCGTGCGGATGCTTGTGTCGGCAATGCGCTTCCGCGCCTCATGGATGTCAGCCAACTCAATGGGACGAACGGGTTCAGGTTCTCTCGTCATTTGCTAAACTTAATCGGAGCGGCCGCTGTGGCAAAACGCCTTTCTCTGGAGTGGTGACCAGGCCAACTTTCAGAACACGGCAACAGAGTGCCGTATCTTCATCCGTCCCCCGCCTAACGCGAGAAGGCATGTTTGGTGCTCCCCGCTTACCGGGCGTTTGGCCTGCTAAATGCAAACTCAGAACATCATCCCGCTTCCGGCCTTCATTTCGGGCGATCTGCCTCGGCCAGACAGCCTCAGCCAGGAACGTTTCAGGACGAATGAGCTACTGGGCGGACTGAGCGACGACGTCTACGGCCAGATCGCCGGAAACATTGAAGTGATCCAATATCGCCCTAATCAGATTATTTTTGAGGAAGACGAACCAGGCAGCTCCCTCTACCTGATCGCGGAGGGTTCGGTAAAGATTTCCAAGAAAGGCCGGGCCGGCCAACAGGAAACACTCGCCTATTTGATGGAACGCGATTTCCTCGGCGAAATGGCCCTGGTCGACACCGGTCGGCGTTCCGCGCAGGCGGCGGCCGTCGATCACGCTGTGCTCGGGCGCATAGATCGCCAGGGTTGGGACCTTCTTCTGCGCCTCGCGCCGCACGAAGTGTTGAGCAATTTCACCAAGTCGGTCACGCGCCGCCTGCGCAATAACAATCAGCGTTTCATCGAAGAGATGATGCGGAATGAGCGGCTCGCTCTGATTGGCACCACCATCAGCTCAGTCGTGCACGACATGAACAATCCGATCGGCTGCATTCTTGGCGCCTGCGAAATCATTCGCGGCACCAGCCAGGACGAATTAACCGGTCAGATGGCCGGCTTGATTCGTGAGGCGGTTGATAAGATGGAGACGATGACGCGCGAGCTGATCGATTTTTCGCGGGGTCATACCCAACTCAATCTGCAGTCCGTCAGTCTCGGCGAATTTGTCCACGGTCTCGATCAGGATTTCGCCAAGTGTCGGACCCGCGTGGATGTTCAGATCGAGATACTTTACGACGGCCAGATGAACGTCGATCGGCACCGACTTTTGCGCGTGTTCGGGAATCTCATTCGAAACGCGCGGGAGGCGATGAAGGAGGGCGATGGTCATATCCTTCGTCTTCTCGTGCAGCGCGTGGATTCATTCGTGCGTTTTGTCGTGACCGACACGGGCCACGGGATTCCGGCGGAATTGTTGCCGCGAATCTTTGAGCCTTTCGTGACGCACGGAAAGAGCAATGGCACTGGACTGGGACTCGCCATCAGCAAGGCGGTCATCGAAACGCACGGCGGAACCATCTCGGTCAGGAGTTCGAACAAGGGAACGACGTTCGAAATCGATTTACCTTTAGAGGCGTAAGGGCTCACTTATCCAGATGAACCGCTCCGCCGCCCCTGACATGACGGTCCGATTTCGCGGCGTGCGCGGATCGACGCCCTCGCCCGGGCTGCACACGGCGCGCCATGGTGGGAATACCTCGTGCATCGAAGTGCGCGCGGGCGGAGAGATCCTGATCCTCGACGCGGGCACCGGCATCCGCGCGCTCGGCATTGATTTGCTCGCCGAATTCGGTTCCGCCTCGCTCGAGGCTACTCTCCTGATGTCCCACATGCATTGGGATCACATTCAGGGTCTGCCGTTTTTTGCGCCCGCCTATTCAGCCACAAATCGAATCCGGCTGATGGCCGCTCCCGGTGCTGGTTCGAAGTTGCTCGAGGCGTTGTCCAACCAGATGAACCCCATCAACTTTCCCGTTAGCCTGGATCAAATGAAGGGCTTGGCCGCGATTGAAGAAATTGCTTCGAACGACGTCACGTTAGGAGCATTCCGCATTCAACTCTTTGCCCTGAATCACCCGGGCGGCTGTGCTGGGTTTCGGATCGAAGCAGCCGGCGGATCTTTGGCCTATCTGCCTGATCATGAACCTTTCGCGAACGTGACTCGTGCCGGTCAAATTATTAACGCGACGACGCAGACGGAGGCGCTGATTGATTTTGTGCGCGGCGTCGATCTGCTGATTCTGGATACGCAATACACCGAATCCGAGTACGCCAGCAGACTCGGTTGGGGCCACGGATGTTTGCCCGATAGTGTTTTCGTCGCCCAGAGAGCTGAGGTGAGGCAGTTCGCGCTCTTTCACCACGATCCGTCTCATACGGACTTGGAAATCGACGCCATGGTCGAAGCGGCCCGCGCTCTGGCTCCGGCCTCGTTGCTTGTGACGGCCGCGCAGGAAGATGAGATCCTGATCCCGGCCGCTATTCCTAAATCGTTAGGCCAGTCCGATCGACGTCCTCTCTTCGCGGCGGCGGCTCTTTTGTAGTTGCGTTCGTGTTGCTCGACGCAACGGCTCACCGATTGGTCAGCGCGCGAAAAAGGTGTGTTCGCCTTCGAATCCCTTGAGCGGGAATGCCCCGCGCGACGGGCCCTGCGCGTCCGGGGTCAGTTCGCGTTGGGCCGCTTCGCTCAGGATGTGAGAAAAGCCCTGGGTCGACGCGACCCGCTCCATGCGGAAGAGGAAATTGAGATCCTGCCCGAGGGCGCTGAGTTCGCCCGCCGCCGCGGCTGAGCCGAAAACGGCCTTACCGAAGTGGAGGACCCAGCGAAAGGCCGGAGATCGCCGGCTTTGCAACGCTTGCAAGGCGTTCAGCGCGCCGGACACATTCTCGGCCGGACAAAGTTTTGCGTTCCAATAGGCGAGAAGTCCGTCCCCCAGAAATTTGCTGATCGTCCCTCCGTTATTTTCGATGATCCACTGGCACTCCGCCAGCCATACGCCGACCATTCGAGCCAGGTCTCCCGCCGGAATGTCGCCGGTCAGCTTTACAAAATTTTCAATATCGAGCAGCAGAAACCAGCAGGTCAACTCGGAGACATCACGCACGGTCAGCTGGGTTTCGGTGACGTACATTTGATCTTCCGTCTCGCGCGGCATCTCCAGACGGAAGACAAGATTTTGCTCCCCGATTTGGATGACGTCGCCGTGTTGCAAGGGAATTGGCTGAATGACACGCCGGCCGTTCAAATGCGTTCCGTTGCTGCTCCCCAGATCCACTAACGAAAACTCGGAGCCACCCTGCGCATGAACAAGAGCGTGGCGCCGCGACACTTTGGCGGAGCCGAACACCACGTTGTTGCCTTTGGCCCGGCCGAGCGAAAAGGTCTTACCGACCAGGGGAAATTGTTGATCCCCCACGTCCAGCCAGGCGGCCAGGGCCGCGTTACTCATGCCTTCGCATAAGCCGAATGCGTGCCAGACACGGTCAAGGGCATGGCCCGTGCTTTTTGCTTCCCTGCATGTACACCGAATCTGTTCCCGAAGAAGAGAGCGAATTCGGGCAGACCATGCGTGGCGTCGTCGGCGGGACGAAACTCTTTGATCGGTTCACTCTGCAGAAAGTACTGGGCCGCGGCGGAATGGGAATCGTCTGGCTGGCCAGGGACGAACGTCTCGATCGACTCGTCGCACTCAAGCTGGTGCCGGAAACGGTCTGTTTTGACGCGTCCGCGCACGAGGACTTGAAACGCGAGACGCGCAAGAGTCTCATGCTCACGCACGCCAACATCGTGCGCATTTTTGATTTCATCGAAGACGGGCACACCGCCGCCATTTCCATGGAATACGTGGACGGCTCGACTCTTTCGTCGTTGCGCGTGAAGAAGCCGGCCAAATGTTTTGAAATCGCCGAGATTTCCGGCTGGGCCGCGTCGTTGTGCGACGCTCTCGGCTATGCCCACGAAACAGCCGGAGTGATTCATCGCGATCTCAAGCCCGCCAACCTTATGGTGAACAGTCGGAGCGAACTGAAGGTGACGGATTTCGGCATCGCCAGCACGTTGCGCGATTCCATGAGTTGCGTGAGCGTGCGCACCTCCAGCGGCACTCTCAATTATATGAGCCCGCAACAGCTCCTCGGCGAAGACCCCGCGGCCTCCGATGACATTTACGCGATGGGCGCCACGCTTTACGAAATGCTTTCGAGCAAGCCACCGTTTTTCAGCGGCGACGTCGCTTCGCAGGTGCGCGACGTGATCGCGCCGACCATCACGCAACGGCGCGTCAAGTTTAACATTCAGGGTGAATCGATTCCGAAGTGTTGGGAGGAAACCATCGCGCAATGTCTCGCCAAAGATCCGGCTCATCGGCCGCGCACGCCCGGGGATGTGGCGCGCCGCCTTCGCCTGACCGGACCCGTCCGCGTCACGACGGAACAGCGCAAGCCGATGTTTACGCTCGATACGCGAATCATCGCCGTGGCCGGAGCCGTCGTGGCTCTCGTGGCCGCCGCGTCTCTTCTCTTTAATCATCCGAAAAAGATGGAAACGGTTTCCACAACAGCGTTGGCCCATGCGTCGCAGCCGATGGGATATGCGGTGGAGAAACCGATCAAAGCGGTGGCCCCTCCCGAAGCCGTGGTCGCTCCCGAAGCGCCGCGCAGTCGCCAACTTTCCGCGGCCGAAGTTTATGCCGCTGTCTCCGACACCACGCCCGCGCCCGCCTCGAAGGTTCAGTCTAAAAACGCGACTTTGCAGCTAACGACCACGCCGGGTGGCGCCACGTTTTCGGTTTATCCGGGCGTCATTGCCGGAAAAACCGCACCGGGAGCGACCCCGTTCCGCACCGGCTCCGCTCCCGACTCTGTGCAGGACCTTCCGCCCGGACGTTACACGCTCTTCTTTCACCACGAAGGCTGGCCGGACGATCGCGCCGAGATCAGCGTCAGCGCGGGCGAGAGCGTGCCGGTCGACTATACCTTTCCGCACGGCAGCGCCACCATCACCAGCACTCCCGATGGCGCTGAAATCTTTTTTGGATCGCACTCGCTTGGCCAGGCTCCGCTCACGGTCGATCTTCCGTTAGGCAAACAGAAACTCGTCGCGCGTTACCCGGAGTTAAGCGACAAAAGCCAGACCGTCACGATCGCCACCGCGGCCGAGGCCAAAGTCGCGTTTCAGCTTCGATCTTCCGGCAGCAGTCATTCTTCCAGATCGAGGGCCACCCCGCCGCCGAACGCCATCGACAAAATCGGCCAAAGCTTCAAGCATCTCTTCGGCGGAAAGACCCCGCCTCCCCGCAGGAAAAACTAGTCTTCGCGCGTTCTCGTCTTCTGTAACGGCGGTCTATGACCGCCTCAGGACGCCAGCGTCGTCCGCGGCGTGTTAGCGCCTGGCGCGTCGCCTCAGAAAAGCGGCCACGACCGCCCCGGCGCCTAACAAAGATAAAGTCGACGGTTCCGGCACGGCAGGCCCGAACGCGATCGCATCGACATCGTTCGGCAATACGCCGACGTTCGTGACCACCCCCGTCGTGGTGTTGATCGTGACCAGGTTGACGGCCACCGTGGTCGCCCCGTTCTGCGCACGGTCGCTGTCCGACCCGTAAAGCACATTCGCGCCGCTAAAAGCGAACGCGTTCATCGCGCCCAGAGTTCCGGCGTGCGGCGAATTCGTGAAAAGAGGACCAGTCGTCCGGGCTCCCGTTGCAGGATTCAAGGTATCGACCCGGCCCACAGCCGACGAGGCAGTGTAAAGCGTCCCCGCAGAATTGAAGGCGAGAGCACCCCCGGGAGTATTTGATCCGGTAGAACCGATCGAGGTCAAGGCGCCCGTCCCCAAATTAATAGTGTACAGCGAGCTAGGGCTGAGTCCGAAAAGAGTGCCATCCGATCGAAATGAAATATCGGAAATCGTGTTTGCGCTCCCGCTATCCAGCAACGCCCCAATCACTGTCGCCGACCCTGTCGTGGGATTGATCGTCACCAGGCTGCGCTTGGAAGTGGGAGACTCGAAACCGGTGACTCCATAAAGAATGCCATTTAAGGGATCAAACGCCATGCCGGTCATGCCAATCGCGCCGCCGCTGGTCGTAATCGGGGCCACCATGGTGAACGCAGCCGTTACGGGATTGACCGTATACAAGACTCCGGCGGCACCCTTTGACCCGGTGGCCGCATAGAGCGTCTCCTGGGCGCGAACCGTGATCGCCAGACTTGCGATGCCGAGAGCAATGAGAATTACGCGTTTTACCATGAATGTCATAACACCAAGCCGGCCAGCGGGTGTCAATCTTCCGCGAGGGCCGTTCCTATTCATGCTCATGCTCCTAATCACCGATCAACACGGACCAAGCGAGCCTGCTCCCGGATGTTCCGAATCTGTGAAGATCCGTCTAAATCTGTGGCCAGTCTCTGCCTTTATCCCGTTCCCACGCAATAATGCCTGCTGGATTCACGCCGCGCTTTTGATAAAGTGTCAATCCCGTGAATGAAACCCCCGAAACGCCCGGCCACGGCGTAAGCGCATCGCCTGGCCCCGAGCGCGCCGATCTGCGCCCCGACAGCATCGACGACGCCGTCATCCGCCTGGCCGGCAATTCGCAGGACGGCATTCAATCCGCCGGCGCCTTCCTCGCCCGCCTCGCCGGGCGCAGCGATCAGGATGTCATGACCTACATGACGATCCCCGCCACCATCTCCGGTGGCCCCTCCATTTTCCAGGTCCGGATGGGCACAGGCGAAGTGCTTTCGGCCGGTGACGAAGCCGATTTCCTTGTCGCCTTCTATCAGCACAGTTACGAGGACCACATCGATTTTCTCAAAGAAGGCGGCGTCCTTCTTTACGATTCGGACAACGTCGAGCCGAACCTCGACGACAAACGTTTCGTTTACGTCGGCGTTCCCATCACCGGCCTGACCGTTGAAGCGCTTGGCGGCACGGCCAAGGACAAGGGCAAAAACATTTTCGTGCTCGGCCTTATTGCCAAAATTTTCCATCTCGACGTCGAAAAACTGACCACGTTGATCAAGGAAAAGTTCGCCGGCAAAGACGAGAGCATCGTCAACACCGCCATCATGGCGTTTACGGCCGGTTACGCTTACCCGGTCGGGAAAGTTCTCTCGCACCAATATCAGTTCGAGAAGGTGGAGAAGAAGCCGGGCGCGCGAGACCAAATCACCATGGATGGAAACCAGGCGCTCGCCTACGGGTTGATCGCAGCTGGTGTTCGTTACGGCGCCGGTTATCCGATCACGCCATGGTCGTCGGTCATGGAAGTGTTGCGCAGTGAGTTTCCGAAATACGGAGGGCTTTTTGTGCAGGCGGAAGACGAGCTTGGCGCGGTCTCGCTCGCTCTCGGCATGTCTTATTCGGGGTACCTGGCCGTCACGGGTAGCGCCGGTCCCGGTATCTCGCTCAAGACGGAAGCGATCGGCTGGGCCTCGATGGCCGAGATCCCGCTCATTATTATTAATGTACAGCGCGGCGGCCCCAGTACCGGTTTGCCGACCAATGTGGAGCAGAGCGATCTGCACCAGGCCATTTACGGCGGCCACGGCGACAGCCCCCGTGTCGTCCTCGCGGCCAGGACGGTGGAAGATTGTTTCTACATTGCGATCGAAGCGGCCGGGATCGCGCGCAAATACAGCTGCCCGGTTTTCATCTTGAGCGATACCTCGCTCGCCACGCGCATCGAAGCTTTCGACGAACCGAAACTCGCGGAGATCATGCAGGATCCGAAGCCGGACCTGACCCCGCGCGAAGGCTCAAAGCCTTACGACCTGAGCCGCATCACGCAGCACGTTCCGCCCGGCACCCGCATGCTGGACGGAAAATATCCGCTCGTGACCGGCCTCGAGCACGACGAGATGGGGCACCCGACCGGCAGTCCGAAGATGCACATGGCCATGACGGCCAAGCGCCGCGCCAAGCTGCAAAAATTAGCGGAAGAACTTCCAGTCCCGCAGGTGTTCGGCGATGCCTCCGGCGATGTTCTGCTCGTCGGTTGGGGATCGACCTACGGTCCAATCCACGACGCCGCCAAACTGGGCCGGCAACATGGCGAAAAGATTTCGGCCATTCATCTGCGTCACATCCATCCGTTACCGAACGGTCTCGAGAAAATCTTCGCCACCTTCAAGCGCATCGTTGTGGTGGAGATGAACGACCAGGGCGTGTACGGCTACGGCCAGCTCGCCACCATTCTGCGCGCAAGATTCTGCGAACCAAAAATCGAGAGCGTGACCAAAACCGACGGACTGACCTATCGGGTTAAGGAAATTCTGGAACGCGTTTTCAAAGGGCGCGCCTTCACCGACAAACCAGGTAAGGATGGCTCGCCGAGTCGTCCCCAAAATGGATCCTCTTCGGTAGCGGCAGCCGTGTCGGCTGCGGAGCGCAAGGTTTCCAGCCGGACCGATCTTGCCGGGGACAATACTCCCACCATGCCCGGTGCCGAAGCCTCCATCGCCGCCGCCGGCACCAACGAAAGCGTCAACACTCAAACTGGCTCGTCGCCCGTCCCAGCCGACATCGGCGGAGCAGACTGAAGCCATGAAGAATGAAGTAATGGAGAGCTCGAGTGATGAAAGAACGATCCAAAGTGGATTGGCCGCTCCGAGGACGATGTTAAATTATCCGGCGCAGCCGGCGCTCTCTCCGCTTCAACGCTTGAACTCTTCAACCCTTTAACGATTCCCCATGAGCGAAACCACCACCGCCACACCTCCTCCGGCTGAACCGCCGCGCGAGAAACTTACCAAGAAAGCTATCACCGCCGATCACCCGACCTGGTGTCCTGGTTGCGGCGATTTCGCCGTGCTCGCTTCCTACTACAAGGTTTTGGAGAAGCGCCAGATCGATCACGAAAAAATCGTCACCCTCGCCGGCATCGGCTGTTCATCCCGTTTTCCCTATTTCGTGAATGGTCACGGCGCGCATTTCATTCATGGCCGCGCTGTCCCGCTCGCCAGTGGTATCAGCCTGGCCCGGCCTGATCTCAAGGTTTTCCTGTTCGGCGGCGACGGCGACGGTTTCTCCATCGGTGGAAATCATTTGAATCACGGCGCGCGCAAGAACATCAACCTGGTCTACTTCATCATGGACAATTTCGTCTATGGCCTGACCAAGAAGCAGACCTCGCCCACCTCGCCCATCGGCTTCAAGAGTAAGACCGACCCGACCGGCGCGATCGATATGCCGGTCAACCCGATGAAGCAGCTGATCAGCGCCGGCGCCAGTTTCGTCGCGCGCACGCACGCCACCCAGGTCAATCACATGATTTCAATGATCGAGCGCGCCATGGATCACCCGGGCTTCAGCGTGATCGAGTGCCTAAGTGAGTGCGTTGAATTCTACCCGGGAGTCTTCGACCCAGCCAACCCGCGCAAAGGCGGCGCATTCGAACTGATCGAAGAAAAGAAATACGACAACACGCCCGAGGACGAGTTAAGACACGACGTCACCGACGAACTCGCCGCGTATAAATTAGCCCAAATCCCGTTCCCCGGAGTTTTTGGCGTCTTCTATCAAAACGACCGACCGACCAAGAATGCGTTGGAGAAAAAGTGGATCGATACCACGAGGGAAAAAGTCGGGCACGCCTCTGATCTGGCCCTTCTGCAAAAAACATTCGACCGCATGAAATAGATATCCTGCGCAATCGGCGATGCGCATCGTCGTTTCGGCTGTTTCAGAAGCGGGCCGCCGATGGGGGCGAGCAGATCCAGTGCGGTTGGCTGAAGGACCAGTTCGGGATGCCGTGGCAGATCGTGTCCAGTAAGGTGTGGGATTGGCTGCGCGGCGAGGATCCCGCGCGCTTCCAACGGGGTGACGGCTGCGGTCTGGCAGATGGAGAAGGTGGACTTGGCCGAGCTGGAACGCGCGGCCGCTGCACTGTGACGGAATCGTTATAAGCGCTCGCGATAAGCCGCATAAGGGTTTGCAACCTGCTTTTGCAGCAGTGTGCGTAAGATTTCGCAAACGGCCAAAACGATCGCTTTTATCCTTTTGGGCCTGCTGGGGATGGGGCTGAGCGCCGGCGCGCAGGACATTCTTCTGAGCGGCGCGCAGGACACCGCCGTGCTCGGTGGAAGCACGGTCACCAATACCGGCCCCAGCGTGATCTCCGGCGACGTCTCGGTTTCGCCGGGGACGGCGATCACTGGTTTCCCGCCGGGCACCGTGATTAACGGGATAATCCACAGCAACGACGCGGCCGCGATCGCCGCGCACGCCGGTGCGTTGGGTGCCTACAACCAGCTCGTCAACGAAATGCCGACCATGAACCTGACCGGCAGCAACCTGGGAGGGATGACTCTCCTGCCGGGGATTTACCGTTTCAATACGTTCGCGCAGCTGAGCGGCATTCTGATTCTCGACACACAGGGGAACTCGAACGCGGCGTTTCATTTTCAGATCGGCACCGCGCTTCTGGCTGACGCCGCCTCGCAGATATCGCTCCTGAATGGCAACACCGTGAATATCTTCTGGCAGGTTGGAAGCTCGGCCACGCTCGGCGTCGGGAGCCACTTTGTCGGCACGATCATCGCGGACCAAAGCATCACGCTGAACACCGGCGCGACACTCGACGGGCGCGCTCTCGCCATCAATGGCGCCGTCACGCTCGATAGCAACACCATCACAGCGCCTACGCCCACACCGACTCCGACCCCCGGTCCCACTGCCACCCCGAGCCCAACCGCAACCCCGAGCCCAACCGCAACCCCGGGGCCAACCGCCACGCCGGGACCAACCGCCACGCCGGGACCAACCGTGACGCCGACGCCTACCTCAACCCCCGGTGCGACCGCGACACCACGCCCAAGCACCACGCCGGGAATCACTCCCACACCGGCTCCGGGAGGAACTCCGATTCCGATCGGACTCATCTACCCGACTGACCTCACGATTCTGCCCGTAATCGAACTCACCCTCCCGGGCATCCAGATCGATAACATCACCCCGCGGCTCGACGTCCTCCGGCACGGCAATCCTCCGACAGCGCCGCAGCCCCCCGCGTATGTGAGCGATGGCAAGGAGAGCCTCGGCGACGGGAAAACGATTCTCGACGCGAAAGATTTCACGCCGCCTGCCGCACAGTACCTGCCACGCGCAGAGCGATGGGGATTCTTCCTGACCGGAACCGGCGAATTCGTGGACGTCGAAAACCAAGGGACGCGTCTGGGCGGAGACTTCAACACGGGCGGAATGACGGTCGGGGCCGATTACCGCCTCGGAGCACATTTCGTAGCGGGAGCGGCTCTAGGTTACGCCAACACCCACGCCGATCTGAACTATGAAGGAAGCATCAGAAGCAACAGCGGACACGCGAGTCTCTACGCCACCTACTATACCGGCGGCTTTTATCTCGACGGCGTTGTCACTGGCGGCCTCAGCAGCATTGAAACGCGACGCCAAACGGTCGGGGGAATTACCCACGGCGATACCGATGGGCAGGATGTGGCGGGCTTGATCGGCGCCGGCTACGAACACCGTATCGGGCGTTGGACCTTTGGTCCGATCGCTTCCCTGCGGCTGGCGCATGCGCACATCGACGGGTTCACGGAAAGTCTTACCCTTGGCAGTCTCGAAGTGGCGGCTCACGAGCTGGACTCCGTGCGGTCGACCGCGGGTTTCCAACTGGCTCTTGACGGCCGGGCCGGGCATGTCCCCATTCGCCCATTCGTCCGCGCTCAATGGCAACATGAATACGGAGACGATCATGCGAGCTTCGACGCCAGCTTCGATGGGATCCACTCCTTCGAAGTAATCGGGCCACGCCTCGGCCGGGATAGTCTACGGCTTGAAGCGGGTCTCGGCGTGCAAATCACTCCACGGGTAGGCGTCTTTAGCTATTATACCACCGAGCTCGGCCGCGAGAACTACACTTCGCAAAGCATCAGCGCAGGCTTCCAAGTAAGCTACTAGAGTTTGTCACGGACTCGGATCTCGCGGACTGCTTCGCAGTCGGGGGAGGGCTATACGTGAATCAAGTATACCAGCGCAGAAAATCTGCGAAATCTGCGGATAAGAGGAATCTGCAATCCAGCAAATCCGTAATCCTGTCCCGTTCTTAAACTCGGACGACCTTGCCGGAAATTACGTCGCAGCAATCGCGGGCCCGACGGGTGTTGGCGCTGCTTCCGCCGGGGCGCTCTCGGCCTTATCGGTGATGAGCTTGCGCAGGAACGGAATGAGCACCACGAGCGCGATGCCGACCACGAGGCTGCCCGCGCCGAGCGCGCCGAAAAGCTTCACATACTCAGGGTTGGTCGCGAGCGCCGTTGTCCCTTTGGGCTCGGGGATCATGCCCGAGAAGTCACCCGCGAAGAGTGACGCCAGACCGGTCACCAGCATCCAGCTGCCCATCATCACCCCCTGATATTGCTTCGGCGCGAGCTTGCCGATCATGGCGTACCCGATGGGCGAGATGAGCAACTCACCGATACTCTGCAGCACATAACTGATGAACAACCACGCAAACGCGCTCCGGCCATCGACGCCGGCCAGCTTGATGCCTAACGGGAGAATGAGAAAGCCCAACGCCATCAGGATCAGCGACGTCGCAAACTGCTTCGGGATGTCGATTCTCCAACCGCGCGCGCGCAGCCGGGTAAAGAACGACGCGAGCAGCGGTCCGCCGATTACGATGCAAACCGTGTTGATGTTTTGAATCCACTGCGGCTGAATCTGCACCTTGCCGATCATCAGGTTCACGTTGTTGACCGCGAACAACTGCAGACCGCTCGGTGCCATCTGATAGAGCGACCAGAAGGCGAGCGAGCCGATCGTGAGAATCAGGTAGGCCGTCATGTTCCGTTTCTCCCGGCGATCCGAGTGACGAACTGTGAGGTAGATGAGCGTCAGTGCGACCACGCCGCAGATGCCCTTAACGAGTGTCTCGGTCATGTCGGGATGCTGCAGCATCAACCACACGACCGGTATGAGACCGATGAGAATGCCGATGCCGGCTAGCAGGCGCAGCCGGAATTGCTTCGACGTCGTATCGAGCAGGGTTGTGTTGCGGTCGGCCAGGATCTTCCACCACAGCAGGGCGAGGACGATGGCGACGAAGTTGCCGAGCGTCGCGAAGATAAAAAGGTTGGTGTAACTCTCGGTCCCCTGGAAGTACCCGGCGACGGTAAACCCGACGAAGAATCCGACGTTCATGCCGGCGTAGTTCCAGAGGAAAGCGCCTTCGCGCCGCGGATCCTCCGGGGTAAAACGCTGCGTCAGCATCATATTGATACAGGTCACGTTCAGGCCGCTGCCGGTAAGGAAGAAAGCGAGACCCACGTAAAAGAGCGCGAGCGAACCCGCGGCGATACACCCGCAACCGATGACCTGGAGCGCCATGCCCCCGACGAAAAGATTCCGGTTCGAGAGAAAGCGCCCGCCCAGGTAACCGCCGAACAGGTGCAGGCCATAGTTGAAAGCGCCGAACACACCCATCAAAGTCGTGGCCACTTTCGTCGAGAGCTGCAGATGCTTCGTCGCGTAGAGAACCAGCGTCGAATAAAGAACAGCGAACCCGAGGGTAGAAAAGATCTGAATGAAAAAGAGGACGGCTGTGCCTTCCGGAGCCGCTGAAAATCGCTGCTGTAAGAATTTCATATCTTTGACTTTGCGTCGCCGGCCCGTCGCGACAGCGATATATCAAATAGGGTAATCAAACTGGCCCGTCTAGCGCCAGGGAGAGTAAAACCAGACCCTCTTCTATTTTCCATTTTTAAGTTCTGCCAGCGCCTTCTCATACACCGGCAGATTCGGCTTCTGATCCTCCGGCACATTACGCAGCGCCATTTCCCAGTTCTTGATCGCGCTCGCCTTGTCTCCTAACGCCGTGTAGCCGCGCGCCAATCCCACATAAGGATAAAACTTGTCATTAGGATGCGTCTCCCCGTTCACCCTAAAGATGGTCATCGCTTTCTCCTTGTTCCCTGCCGCCAGAATGCGCATCCCATACTGATGCACCGCCATCGCGTCCGTACCGGGCAAGTGCAACGCCTTGTCCATGGTTGCCTCCGCTTCCGGCTGCCGTCCCATCGCGCTCAGTACTGCCGCTTTTGTCGCCAACGTCGAAAAATCTTCCTTTCCCGTTACCGCGCCGCGGAACGGTTCCTTGATCGCCTTGTCCGCCCAGACCAGCGCTTCATCCAGGTTCACCTTATGATCGGCACAGAACTGGGCCGCCTGCTGCCAGCTGCGATATTCAAAGCCAGGCCATGCCTGCAATTTCTTCCGCATTTCCCCGGCATAAATCTCGTTCACGTTCGGCACCTCGATCTTCATCGGCACACGCTTGTTCTCCCATTGCAGAAAGGCCGTGGCCGCGTTCGGCAACCGCTCATCGAACCCATAGGTCATGAACTCTGTGAACGGCGCCGGCTGCGTCGTCACTGGCGAACGGAGAGCGTCGTTCTTCTGATCGTATTGAAAGGAGCCCCAGCCGATCGTGCTCTTGGAAAAGATCCACGTCCACGGTCCGGTTTTATCCAGCACCAAAAACAATCCGTAGGTGCCGGCCGGCAGATCCTTGCCCTCCACTTTTACGTCATGCGAGAACGTGATCCGCGTCGTCTCATTGGCACCGGTCCGCCACGGCTGAACTTTCGAAGGACCAAATCCTTCGTCAAAGAAACCGAACGGAATCAGCTCGCCCCAGATATGACCGGTCCGTTCCGCGCCTTTGAAATGCACGCGCGGACTATGATACTCGATCGACACCTTGACCGGCCCGATCCACTGAGACACCTCAGCTCGCTGATTATCGCTATTCGGCGGCTGAGGTAACTCCGCCGCTTCCTGGGCGTGTGTTGAAGTGGCCACTGCGAGGAGACACAACACCGTCGCGACCTTGGCGACGAAACAAAACGAATACTTCATAAGTTCGATCATTCTGTACGAGGCCACGAGACAAGCCATCCCTGAGTTCCGACAATTCCGGACATTCCTCTTCTACGGGGTCGGTCTGTGAATGGTGCAAAATTCAGGCGCGCCACGTCTTGTGAACCTCCGTCGCCGCTGTTGAGACGGCGTAAAGCCACGGAAGCACGCTGATAATCTTGTCTGATTTCGAAAGGTTACACTTCGCACAGAGCAACCGAACATTTTTCGCCGTCAAGCTGCTTCCGCCTTTGGAAAAGGGGATATCGTGATCGTAATGCAGGTTCTTCGCTGATCCGCAGATAACACAATGTCCTTTGTCGCGACGCCAAACTTCAATTTTCACTTCGGTGGGAATCAGGCGCGTGTGCGGAAGCTCAATTATCCGGCCGAAGGCCTTTTTCTCGACTGGTTTGAGCTGAAACTTGAACACCTTACGTCTGCCGTCGAAAACCTCGTAGGCATCGACCAATTCGAAGAAGCCTTTGTAACTCCAAATGCCTTTGGCGATCTTCTCGTAGACCTTGATGATCTCAGGCTTCTTTCGGCGGCCTTCGTTGAAATCAATAGCAGCTTGCACGAACTTTCCGTTTTCGGTTAACGATCCGCGCGAAGTAGTTAAAACTTGATCAACCGACTTCGGATCCGGAGCACCGATTCGTTCCGGCTGATCGTGCCCTTCGTAAATCAACGCACCGGTCGCTTCATCGATCGCATCGCGATAAGGCGCGCCGCGACGGACCGACATCAGGAAGACCGAGTAATGCCGGCCAATCCCGAAGTTCATTCCCTTCTGCAGATTAACCTTCTCAGCCCCGACCAACTGGCCGTAGCTGATAATATCGTCGACTTCCACGGGTTGACGTTTACCAGGGTCGCGCCTGACGATGTAGAGATTTTATTCGGAAAACGTCCTTGTCCCCAGCCACAAACCTGGCCAGGAATAGATGCCCAGCATGGGCAAAGAAATTCATCTCCGGCTCGACGTCCTAGATGTTGGTCAAATCCTGGACGGGATACGTTGTCGTCAGCAGGCGTGGACGGACACGGCGATTTATTTGCGCGATGGATATTTCCACGACGACGCTTTCGTTTGCGAAGAATGCAGTGACTTCACTAAAGCCCAGAACATCGCCGATTTTTATCAGCGCATCATCGCGAACATCGAGAGGCAGGTGGACGAGCAAGGCGGATTCTGAAACAGAGGTCAGAGCTCAGTGAGAGAAGATGGGAAGCTACCAGCTTCCCCTACAGAATTTTGCGTTCACGCAGCACCACGGCGCGCCTAGCCTCTGTCCCCATCATGCAGGATGCGGCCGCCGCCGCGAACATAGAACTCCACTGGCACTTCGACCGGTCCGCGAGTTCCGGGCTGAAACCGCCATTGCAAAAGAGCTTTGGCGGCCAACTCGTTCAGGATTTTGTAACCACAGCTGTTTACGATTTTTACTTCGTCCACTTCGCCTTTCCCGGGGCTTATGGTCAGCCGAAAAAGACCTCGGCCCGAAACGTGACGCAACACGACATTAGGCGGAAACTCGGGTTCGACCTTTTTGATTAAACCGGCCGGCGTTCCGGTGTGTACTTCTGCCTCGAGTCCGTGCTGCTGCCGTTGCGCATGTGTGGACGACAAGCCAGCTTGCAGCGCGAGGAAGCTGATCACAGCGACCTTCAACCAGTGACCTGTAAGCATGCTCAAAGATTACGAGCCGCGCCCGGCTTTGTCTCGCAGATTTCTTAGCTCGAACTAAATATGTCCGCTTTTGTCGGAATGTCCGAAATCGCCTGCGTCGAAGAACGGCTGACACGATGAAGCCGGATAGTGTTGGTGGACATGATTGACTGGTTGGCGATCAGCAGTCAGAGGTCAGTGAAAGAAGATGGGAAGCTACCAGCTTCCCCTACAGAAAGTTGCGTTCGCGAGGCACCACGCGCGCCTAGCCCCTGTCCCCAGAACGCAGGCATGTGCCTTCGGTATGAATTTAACATCGCCCTCGGAGCGGCCGATCCACCGGACCGTTGCGGAAGACGCAGCCGACACGGCTGCCGCGCTATTCGTAGCGCAGGGCGACGATCGGATCGACGCGGGTGGCGCGGCGCGCCGGCAGAAAACAGGAGAGGGCTGCGACCAGGGTGAGCAGGCCTCCAACCGCCAGGTAGATCGTCGGGTCGAGCGGGTTGACCTTGAAGAGAATGTTTTTCAGCGCGGCCGCGGCCACCACCCCGAGAAGCAAGGCGACGCCGCCCGCGCCGATAATCAGGCCGATCGCGAGTTGCCACGCGCCCTGACTCATGACCATGCGCAGAATGCGCATCGCATCCGCGCCCAGCGCCATGCGAATGCCGAATTCCTGGGTGCGCTGGTTGACGGAGAAACTCATCACGCCATAAAGTCCGACCCCGGAAAGGATGAAGGCAATCGCACCGAAAATCGTGAAGAGCGATGCAATCACCCGGTTACCGGAAAGAATTTCGTTGTGAAACTGGGCGGGCGTCCCGGCGAAATAGGTCGGGAGGTTCGAGTCGAGGGTCGCGACTGCTCTGCTCAGGACCGGCCCGAGGGTGTCAGCCCTTTGGCCAGCGCGCGGCCTAACGAGCACGGTAGCGAACTGCGTGGCCGGCGAAGCGCCCAGCAGCGGCATGTAAAATCCCGCCGCTTCCGTCTGCTGATCGAACGGACCCTGCATCAGTGTGTCCGGGACCACTCCGACGATCCTCCGCCAGGGCTGTTCCTTGCCCGGATTGAAGATGCGCACCTGATGCCCGAGCGCACTTTGGTTCCCCCAGTGTTTGCGCGCGAAGCTCGCATTCACGATGGCGACCGGCTGGTTCGAATCGCTGTCGTCGAGGGTGAAGTCGCGGCCTTCCCGGAGTTTCAATCCCAGCGTCGCGAAGTAACCATCCGAGACGGATTCGAAATTGCCGCGCGGCCGATCGCGATCGGTCCGGTAATTCTGGCCATCGACTTCATATTGGCCGGAGGGCGCGAAGGTCATGCGAAAACGGTCGGTCATGGCCGAGCCCTCGAACTGCGGATTGGTGCGCAGAGCGCGCACGGCATTCTTGAAGAAATTGCGCCGCGAATCTTCGGTGGGATACGGGCCTTCCATTAACGCGAGTCGCGCGGTATAGAGGCCGTTCTCGTCGTAGCCATAGTCGAGCTTCGTCTGGTTGCGGATCGATTTGATCTGCAACGTCGCAGCGATGAGCAGCGCGGCGGTCAGGGCAATTTGCCCGACGACGAGAACGCGGGTGATCACGTTAACCATACGACTGCTATTGCCGCGTCCGCCTTCTTTCATGGCCTCAGCCGCGTTGCTGCGCGAACTGAGAAGGGCGGGGAGCAAACCCGAAACAATCGTCGCGACCAGCGTCACCACGAGCGTGAAGGAGAGGACGCGTCCGTCGATCGTGAACCGCCACCAATAGGGCGGCGGAAAGGGCGCGGTCTTGACCACGCTGGCAAACATATCCACGCCCCAAAACGCCAGCAGCGTGCCGGCAATCGCGCCCAGGACCGAGACGACCAGGCTCTCGGTCAACATCTGCCTAACAAGTCTCCCGCGAGTGGCGCCGAGCGCGCCGCGGATGGCGAGTTCCCTGGCCCGCAGCGCGGCGCGACCGAACTGCATGTTCATCACGTTCACGCAGGCAATCAGCAAAACAAGAATGACTGCACCGAGCATGGCCCAGACGATCTGGTGCAGTTGCACGCCGGTGAAAAATTTGATCAGCGGAATGACGGCGGCCGAGGTCAGATTCTGGTTCGTCTTCGGATTGTCGGCCGCAATATGGCGGGCGATCGCGATCATCTCCGCGCTCGCCTGATCGAGCGTGACATCAGGCTTGAGCCGGCCCATGACCGCCGGGGCGCGGCTGTTTGCACCGAGGAACAGCTCTCCGCGCGGCGTGGGCGGCCACTCATTATAGAGGGGCGTCCAAAGTTCTTCCGAGATCGGGAACTCAAACCCAGGTGGCATCACGCCGATGATGGTGGCGGCTTTGCCGTTGATGGTGACGTTCTGGCCGACAATGTTCGGATTGGCATTGAAATCGCGGTGCCAAATCTTGTCGCCCAGGATGGCGGTCTTCGGTGAGCCTGGCTTGTTATCTTCCGGTGTGAAATCGCGGCCGAGCACGGGCGACACGCCGATGATCCTGAACATTTCGTCGGTCACATAGGCACCCGTGTAACGCTGCGGATTGTTGTTGTAAGTGAGATTGATGGTCGAGCCGTTGAGATAGCCGGCCATCATGGAGAAGGATTTTTGCGCGGTCTTGATGTCCTCGTAATCCTGCGCGGCCGGAATGTTGCCGTTGCCGAAGTTGTTGTTCTGATCGCTCGCCTTGGGATCGATCAAACCGACGCTGACCAGCTCTTCGGGATGCGGAAATGAAAATCCGCGCAGCACGATCGCGTTGACGACAGCGAACTGCGTCATGGCCCCGCCGATTCCAAGGGCGAGCACAAGAATGGCGAGGAGACAAAAAACCTTGTCCTTCAGGAGGACGCGAAATCCGATGCGAATGTCCTGACTGAATGATTCGAGAATCATGATGATTTACCTTTGGTTGGGTGAGGATTGAAGCTGCGTTGGGGTGAAGCCAAGGCGCGTTCGTCGCATTCGCTTGGAATAATGGTCCACGATTACTGCACTGCTATGCACCCGTCGTGCCACCCGGCGTGAACATCATTTAAGTCATTTGTAGTGAATGAGTTATGAATATCGAATAAGCAGCCGGTGGTGAAATTCATTCCGTTGGTGGGAAAGAAGCGTCCCAGAAGCGAAACGGAGATAAACAGAGGTAAGAGGACGGAGGTCAGAAAGTAGCTGTGCTCGCGGCGCGCTAGTTATTGAATGAACCGGATCGTCATAGGGTATCGATAAAACTTTCCCTCGCTCGCCTGGATGGAGGCGATGATGACGAAGACGGCGTTCAGGACCCATAGGACTGCCAGGAAGACGAAGCCGATCAGAACGAGGCAGAAGACCACGGCGACGGCGTTGTAAATCAGCATCGATATTTGGAAGTTGAGCGCTTCTTTGCCGTGCGCATCAATCTCGGGCGAGTCGTCGCGCTTGGCCAGCCAGACGATGAACGGCCCGAGCAGGTGGCCGGGGAAATGAAGAAAAACGCC
>JBBRNL010000008.1:0-130395 GCA_038230335.1 Chthoniobacterales bacterium
AACGAACGAACTGCCGTCAGGGGGCGGAGCGATTCAGCACCAGGACTTCGCCTATGCCGTTCTGTTGAATAGCTCGAATACGTTGATCGGTGGGATTCGTTCGGTCGCGACGCCCGCCAGCATTAACTTCAATGATCCGACACGGCAGCTTCCCGCGGGAGCTCTCGCGACGAATCCGTTTAGCTTCCATACGGGCTATCAAACGTTCACGATCTCGGGTTTGGCCGCCGGCACCTACACTCTGGGCTTCGGCGTGGAAGATAAAACCACCTCCGACACGCCTTCGGGTCTTCTCGTGGACAATATCCAGGTCACCTCGGCTGTGCCAGAGCCTTCCACTATCGGCCTCATCATGGCCGGTGCTGTCTCATGCCTGGCCGTGCGTCGGCGTATTCGTAAGTAGAACACTCAAACAATCTTCAGCGCGGGCCAGCAGCAATGCTGGCCCGCCTTGTTTTAACGAAGCCCGACTTAAAGCAGTGAGTTGACGAGAACCCTGCCCGCGAGCATATTCCGCCCTCCTTTCGTTGTAGTGCAGGCCAGCGCCTGCCGAACCAGGCATGCTCATCGGAGCGGGTTCCAACAATGGCAAGACTCCATGGATAAGATTCGTAACATCGCCATCATTGCGCACGTTGATCACGGCAAGACAACGCTGGTCGATCAACTGCTGCGTCAATCCGGTACCTTCCGGTCTAACCAGAAAGTGGAAGATCGCATGATGGATTCGATGGACTTGGAGCGCGAAAAGGGAATTACCATCCGGGCCAAGAACGCTTCATTTCAGTGGAACGGGTATCGCATTAATATCGTCGACACCCCGGGCCACGCCGATTTCGGGGGCGAAGTGGAACGGATCATGAAAATGGTCGATGGCGTTTTGCTTGTGGTAGATGCGCACGACGGCCCTCAGGCACAAACCCGTTTTGTCTTGCGCAAGGCTCTGGAGAACAAGGTGAAACCGATCGTGGTCATCAACAAGATCGATCGCGAAAACGCGCGCCCGCACAAGGTGCTCGATATGGTTTTCGATCTTTTTGTCGAACTAAAAGCAAACGACGAACAGCTCGATTTTCCCATCATCTACGCCAGCGCGAAGAACGGCTTCGCCATGCGTGAACTGCACGACAACAACGAGGACTTGGTTCCTCTGTTTGAAGCGATTGTGAAGTACGTCCCCGCTCCCACCATCTCGCCCCTTCCCTACTTGCAGATGTTGGTTTCGAATTTGGATTACAGCGATTACCTCGGCCGCATTGCCCTGGGCCGCATCGTCAGCGGCCGCGTCGCGGTCGGTGATTCCATCGTCTGTATTCACCGCGACGACCGGCGCGAACGCGCCACCGTCACTGCGCTTTTTACCTACGAAGGTATGGCGCAGGTGGAGATCAAGCACGCGACCGCAGGTGCTATTGTGGGTCTGACCGGCTTTGAGGAAGTATATATCGGCGAAACGTTAACGGACCGGGAGGAGCGAGTGCCCCTTCAGTTCGTGGACATTGATCCGCCCACCATCCGCATGCGTATTTTGGTGAACGATTCGCCATTTGCCGGCCGCGAAGGAAAGTTTGTCACTGCGCGCCACGTGCGGGAACGGCTCGTCCGCGAAACGCGCGCCAACGTTTCCTTGCAAATGAAAGACACCGAAGCGGCGGGCGCCTTCGAAATTAACGCGCGCGGCGAGATGCAAATTGCCATCCTGGTCGAACAGATGCGGCGCGAAGGATACGAGGTGATGGTTTCGCGTCCGGAAGTCATTTTCCAACGGGACGCCAGCGGCAATCTGCTTGAGCCTCTCGAAAATCTTTATATTGATCTCCCCGCGGAGAGCCTGGGCGACACCATGCAATCAATTGCCGCGCGCAAGGGTGAGGTCGTGAACATGCATCACCACGCCAACCGCGTTTCCGTCGAAGCGATCGTGCCCACGCGCGGGCTGATCGGTTTCGAAACGGACTTGGTCAACCTGACCCGGGGTGAGGGTGTGATGAGTCATTTGTTCCGCGAATACGCGCCGTTCAAGGGAGAGATCGAGGGACGAAACCGCGGAGTCATGGTTTCGATGGAGCCCGGCACCAGCACCGCTTACGCGCTCAACAATATCCAAGTGCGCGGCCGGCTCTTTATCGGACCGCAGGAAGACATCTATGCCGGAATGATCGTAGGCGAGAACGCCCGCCTCGACGATCTGCCGGTCAATCCTTGCAAGGCGAAGCATCTCACGAATATGCGCAGTCAGGGAGACGGCAAGGGTATCCAGCTGGAAGCTCCGCTTAAAATGACGCTCGAACGCGCTATCGAATATATCGGTCCGGACGAGTTTGTTGAGGCCACTCCGAAATCACTCCGCCTGCGCAAACGCATTCTTGACGCGAGCGCGCGAAAGCGCGCAACGGTTAACGTGGGTTGATCCACCGCCTTTCGATCCGGGCCCGCGCGATTCTTGTTGCTCAGATACAGGCTCGCCCTAGATTTTCGCCGGCAATGGAGTTTGCCGTTTCCGCGAGGAAAGAACCGCTCGAGCTGATGACTCCTACTGGTGCCAGAAGGGCAGCGGTCGGAGTTTTTTTATGCTCAATTATTTGTGGGTAATGATCGGTGGCGCGCTGGGAACGGGTGCGCGCTTTTGGTTGTCCGGGGTGATCGCGCAGCGCATCGGAGAATACTTTCCGCTCGGCACGCTCCTCGTGAACGTGAGCGGTTCTTTTATCATCGGATTGTTTGCCGCCGTGGCCGATCCGCAAGGCCCTTTCCTCATCGCCCCACGGTTTCGTCAGTTTTTCATGATCGGACTCTGCGGAGGTTATACCACCTTCTCGTCCTTCAGCCTGCAAACATTCGACCTGGTGCAGGAAGGCGATTGGTTGAAAGCGGGGCTCAATACGGTGCTTTCCGTGTTTTGCTGTCTCGGCGCGGTCTGGTTCGGTCGAATCGTCGGCTTGTCCGTCATACCCAGATAAGGAAATAGTTTATGAACCTTCCCGGGGATGCCGTCCTGCTCAGAATATTCGTCGGCGAGAGTGATCGCTACGAGCACAGGCCTCTTTACGAGGCGATCGTGCTCAAGGCGCGCGAATCGCAGATGGCCGGCGCCACCGTCTTTCGCGGACCGATGGGATTCGGAAAATCCAGTCACTTGCACACAGCCAAGATTCTTCGCCTTTCCATGGATCTGCCCATGGTGATCGAAATCGTGGATACGGAAGCGAAGGTGAATGCCTTTCTCCCGCTTCTCGACAAAATGATGGGCGGCGGCCTCGTCACGATGGAGAAGGTGAAGGTGATCCAATATCGACAGGGCCGTGGGGAGACCTGAGACGGCGAGGGATCTCATCCACGAAGCGAGTGTTACCCCTACTTTATTGTCTGGTCATCAACCTTTTGCGGCTCCGCCACTTCGTTCAGGCTGACAATTCTTTGGCCCGCCTTTTCTGACCGTTTAGCGGGTGGAATCCCGTTGACAAGACCCTGCCCTTCCCTTTGAGTAGGAGCGTTACTTTGCCTCCTCGATCGCTGTCTTTTCGAGGCGTTCCGGTTCCGATCCATCGCGAACAAGGTCTGTCCGGCAAGTCGTTATCCTTAAACGTTCTCCCACCGTATGTCGGGACATAGCAAGTGGTCGAAGATCAAACGCTTCAAAGGCGCAACGGACGTCAAGCGGGGCAAGATCTTTAGCAAATTATCGAAGGAGATCAGCATCGCGGCCAAGACCGGCGGGGGCGATCCCAACGCGAACCCGCGTCTTAGAAGCGCCATTCAAACGGCCCGCCACCAAAGTATGCCGAACGACAATATTGAGCGCGCCATTAAGAAGGGCACTGGTGAAGGAACCGATTCCGCGCAGTTTGATGAGATCGTCTACGAAGGTTATGGGCCCGGCGGTGTAGCCGTCATCGTGGACGCCGCGACGGATAATAAGAACCGCACGGCGGCAGAGATTCGCTGCATCTTCACGAAGAACAGTGGCAACCTTGCCGCTTCCGGCAGCGTTTCCTATATGTTTCACAAGAAAGGCCGGATAACGGTCGCGCGCGGTTCCATCGCCGAAGAGCGACTCTTTGAGATTGCCCTGGAAGCGGGGGCCGAAGAGTTGACAACCGAGGAGGATGAGTATGTTATCACCACTTCCCACGACCAGCTATACGCCGTAGCTGAAGCCCTCAAACAAGGGGGCGTGAACACCGCTGGGCAAAAGTTTACGTTCATTCCCGATACGACTGTTCCGGTCGCCGACGAGACCGTTGCAAGGCAGGTTCTGAGCCTTTGCGATGCCCTCGAAGACGATGACGACGTGCAACACGTCTACTCAAACTTAGATATACCCGACGAATTGCTGGCCAAACAGCCAGCCTGAATTTTTTTTACTGCCGCAGGACTTTCGCGGCGTTGATCGAGCGCGATCGCAGTCATTTGTTTTATGGAGCAAGATAACCAGAACCAGCCACCACGGGTGGAGACCGAAAACCAAGCCCCCCGGCCCGCCGAGACAGAGGGTGGATCGGCCGACCAGCGTCGTCGCCGGCCCCGCCGCCGTTATCCGCGTCGTCGTTTCTACGACCGCGGCCCCGGAGGTGACAATTCCAACGCCGCGCCGCAGGAAGGCGCGCGATCGGATTACGAGCAAAATGGTCCGGCTGGTGAATCGTCTCCTGATGCGCAAGGGGCCTTGCGGGAAAACGATAATATTGAGGATGGCGATCAGAGCCAGGCGGAACCCGAGTTCGGCGAGGGGATCATCGAAATTTCCGGCAAAGGTTTTGGATTTTTGCGCGATCCCAAACGGAACTTCGTGCAAACGCCGCAGGATATTTTCGTCACACCGGAAATCGTCCGTCGTTTTGGGCTGCGTGACGGCATGTGGGTTAAGGGCGAGACGCGTCGCGGCAATCGCGGACCGCAATTGACGAAAATGGTTACGGTTAACGACGAAGAGCCGACCAAGTACACAAACCTCCGCCCCTACGAGGAGTTGACCACGATCAATCCGAATAAACGGATTAAACTTGAGACAGTGCCGGATCGTTACACCACCCGCATCATGGATTTGATGACTCCGTTAGGCATGGGGCAACGAGGACTTATCGTGGCGCCGCCGCGCACCGGAAAAACTACGCTCCTGCATCATATCGCTGAAGCTGTCGCGAAGAATCATCCGGAGATGAAGCTCATCATTCTTCTGGTGGATGAGCGGCCCGAGGAAGTGACCGACTTTAAACGATCACATCCGAACGCCGAGATCATCGCCAGTTCGAACGACAGCGATATTAAGAGTCATACGCGCCTCGCCCAGTTGGCCATTGAACGGGCCAAGCGTCTGGTCGAAGCGGGTAAACATGTCTTCATCCTGCTCGACTCCATCACCCGCACGGCCCGCGCCTTTAACAATTCGATGGGCGGCGGCGGGCGAACCATGAGCGGTGGCATTGATGCCCGAGCCATGGAGATCCCGCGGAAAATATTCGCGGCTGCGCGTAACACGGAAGAGGCTGGCTCGCTCACCATTGTGGCGACGGCCTTGATCGATACAGGCAGCCGGATGGACGAGTTAATCTTCCAGGAATTCAAAGGAACAGGGAACATGGAAATGGTGTTGGATCGTAAGATTGGCGATCAGCGCATCTACCCTGCGATCGATATATTTCTCTCCGGCACGCGCCGCGAAGAACTGCTCTTGCAGCCGTGGGAGCTCGAGAAGATTAATCTTATCCGTCGCGGTCTGGCCGGCCACAAGCCGGAAGAGGCGATCCAGCGTCTGCTCATGTTCGTGAAGAAGTTTCCGACCAACACGCAGATGCTGAAGGAAATTCCGGGCTAAGGGCCCCGCAACCAGACGTGGCTGTGAAGCCGTCGGAAGTCCGGGAGGTGGAATGGGAACTACTCCCTCCCGAGGAGAAGAAGCGGCGCGCTTCGCTCGAACCGCTTTTTAAGTGGGTCGCTCTCGTCATGGATGAGTTCGTCCGATTTCCGGGAACAAAATTTCGCTTTGGCCTGGATCCTCTCATTGGATTGATTCCCGGCCTGGGTGACACTGCCTCGGCCTTGGTCTCGGCCTTTTCCCTGATTCATGCCGCGCGCTGCGGCGTCCCGCGAATTGCGCTCGCGCGCATGTCGCTCAATATCCTGATCAATGAAATCGTCGGTATTATTCCCGGGCTAGGGGACGCGTTTTCATTCTGGTTTAAATCGAACGCGCGCAATTATCAGATTGTGCAGGAGCACCTCGGCACGTCGAATCGATCGCGCAGGAGCGACTGGATTTTCGTGACCGCTGTTCTCGTGCTTCTACTGCTCGTGGTGGCGACTGGAATAGTCGTCAGTATCCTCTTTATCCGGGAGCTGTTGCGTCTGCTCCATTTAACCTAACGGACTGGCTTTCATCCGGACGAGATAGACCTGATGAATGACAGATCTGGCGGCGTTGTATTGCTCGTGAAACGTTTCCATTGTTTCGGCGCCGAGCCGGCGCGATAATAAAAGCTGCTGGTTCGCCTCCGCCGGTAAGGCGGACACGCTTGTGTTCTCATATCGGCGCAAAACCGATTCGCATCGACGCAGAAATTCGTAGGCCCTTTTTAGCTCGATGGTTTCCGGTCTCGACAATAGACCCGCGTCGCACAGCGCTAAAACGGCCTTAGTCCAGTTCGTCTGCCAAAGTTTGCTCCGCATTTGCAGGGTTTGGACGAGAAATTCCGCTTCGATAATCCCGCCGGTCCCGGTCTTTAAGTCCAGGAACTCGGAACCGGTGCCTCGCTCGCGCCGGATTCTCTCCAGCATGCTGTCAATGTTCCGCTCGAGATCGAGGTCGTCGCCCGCCCGATTCCAAGCCGTCCGTGCGATCTCCATAAAATCCTCCCGAACTGGCCCCGTGATCGGTCTCGCCCGGGTGAGTGCCTGCAGTTCCCACGGCTGGGCTCTGCTGCTGCAATACGCAGCATAGCCGTCAAGATTGCACACCAATGGACCTTTCTCTCCCTCGGGTCGCAGGCGCGCATCCAGTCGCGAAAGACTTCCTTCCGCACTGGGCTGGCCCAGCACTCCCAGGAGCTTTTGCGCCGATCCACTCTCTTCGCCAACCAAAAGAACATCCAAGTCCGCTCCGTAGGTGATTTCGCACCCGCCGAATTTTCCCATGGCGATGATGGTCAGATCTTTCCCCCCGAGAAGATCATTCACGAAAATCAGACAGGCCTCGGCCAGCGCGGATTGCTCCTCGAACAATGTGTTCAAGTCCGTCCACTCCAGCACATCGCGCAAGAGAATTCGCAATAGCTGACGTTGCCGATAGGCGCGAACCGCTTCAAGAGGGTCGCTCTTTTTTGAGACCGAACCCAGTCGGTCCAGGTGTTCCGCTGTGCCAACCGCGCGCTGCAAACGTTCGTCGCGCGTGACCTCTTCCAAAAATTGCGGTCGCCGCACGAGCAAATCTCCTCCGAATCGGCTGGCATCAAAAGTCTGCACGAGCAGGTCGAGCAGATTCGGATTGGTCACGAGAAGCTCGAAGAGCAAACTGCGCATGCCGTACGCTTCGACGAAGCGAACGAACTGATTCAGCGTCGCGTCCGGGTCGGGCGATTTGACGAGACGACCAAGCAGAAGCGGCCGCAGCTTTGCGAAAACCTGACGGGTGCGTGGCGAAACGTGGGTTTTTCCCGCGCCTTGCAGGGCAGCGGCGATGGTCCGCTTGGCTTGCCCGGGGACGGCGAAGAAATTGTAGTCGTCGACCGGCCCTTCTTTAGCGTGAGGCACATCGGCGATAATTCGGTTAAAGACCGAGCGGACCGCCTGCATCTCATGATTCAATGTGGTCTTGAAGGCCTCGCTTTCGGGAAAGCCAAGACTGCGAGAGAGCCGTCGCAAATCGGATGGCGACGCCGGGACGGTGTGCGTTTGCTGTTCCGCTTCGATCTGCAGGCGATGCTCTGTCTTGCGCAGAAAACGGTACGAGCGATCAAGCTCCATAATCTCCGCTCGCGGAATCAGCTCCAACTCAGCCAGCCCGCGTAGAGCCTTCAATGTGCTCGGTTCCTGCAGGAAAGTATGGCGCGCACCGTGAATGAATTGGAGCGTCTGCACAACGAACTCAATTTCTCGTATCCCTCCGCGTCCCAGTTTTACGTTTCGTTCCAAGTCTTCCGCGGCCAGGACGTCGCGCTCGATTCTCCGTTTGATACTCGCAATCTCCGCGAGCAAATCCGGGGTCGGACTTTTCGGATAGATAAACGGCTGGTGTTGCCGGAGGAATTCGTAGGCTGTTTCACGACTCCCAGCGATGCCGCGTGCTTTGATCAAAGCGAGCCGCTCCCACGTTTCTCCGAACCCTCCGTAGTAGTGCTCCATGCTTTCAAGCGAGCGCGCAAGCGGTCCGGCCGAGCCTTCCGGACGAAGCCGGAGATCGACCCGGAGAAACAAACCTTCGGCGGCCGGCGCGGAAAACGTTTCCAGAATTTTCTTAGCCAGACGATTGAAGAATTCGTGGTAGGAAAGCCGTGGCGACAGTTCGCCTTCTTCATCGTAGAGGAAGATCAGATCGACGTCCGAACTGTAGTTGAGCTCGCGCCCGCCCAGTTTCCCGAGGGCCAGGATGGCGAACTCCGCCTTGGGTGAACCGAAACGCTTCCGTAACTCGGCATCCCAGTGCTCGTAAACAGTTCGAATGCAGATCTCCGCAATCTGCGATAACTCGGCCGTGGTCTGTTCCAGCCGGGCCGCGTTGGCCACCTCCCGCAGAGCGATCCGCACCATCTCACGCGCTTTCCAAAGCCGTAGAGCCCGGAAGTTTTGCGCGGCGATAGATTCTCCACCCACTCTGGCCAGATCCGCCGCCATCTCGCCATGGTCCCGCGACGCCATGGAGATCTCGCGCCGGTTCAGCCAGAGTAACACGGAGGGATCGCGCAGCAGTCTTGTCGCGCTCACATCCGACACAGCCAGAAGATGGATCAGATTTGCCTCGCCCAGAGCGAAGCCCTCCACGACCTGGCGAAGGGGGAGCGCCTTTTCCGGCCAGGCCTTGCTTAAGCCGATCAAGGCTGTCTCGACCCGGCTGGGGTCGAACGCAATGCCCGCTTTCTCGCGGATCCAACCCTCAGAGCCATCCATCGCGCCGAACATGGCGCGACTTTAGGTGAATGACCAGCAGTTGCTCCCGATCGAGTCGGATGGCTAGGCGGTGCGGCCCTTTTGCAGGATCTTTTCGCGCGCCCGCGCCAGGCTGCGGCGCTCGCCCCGGGTCAGACTAACGAGCCCTTTGCTTGAGATTTTCTCGAGCAATGGATCGATCTCCTGAGACATCAACTGGTCGATCGTCATTTGCTCGTAACGCTCCGCCTCCACGCGATGATGGCGAAGCATGCGCTGGAGAAAAGAAGGGCGTCCGAATCCGAGAAGGTGGGCGTAAAGCCACCCGGCGGCGCAACCACCGAGATAGGCGCTATGCACGACCGTGTGCGTGCGATCGACGCATAATAAGATGACAGCCAGAACGATCGCCCCGGAGGCAAGATGCTTGGCCTTCAGTCGGACCGGCATAATGAAGAACATCATGGCGGTCAGTTCCAGCTCAGGCAGAATCGTCGCATACGCGACAACGACCGCGGCCACACCGCCGGAGGCCGCGAACAAGACCGAATTCGAAGGCATCAGAAAAAGATGTCCCAATTCGCCGCCGACCGTGCCGGCCAGGAAGAGGTAAACGAAATGCCGTTGCCCCAGGATGACCTCGAGATCCCGGCCCAGCAGATATAAGATCAGCATGTTGCCCAGCAGATGCCATGGACCGTCGTGCAAAAACATGGCGGTGATGAATTGCCACGCGTAGGCGTCGCGCACTCCCTGATCGCTTAAGCCAAGGTAGTCGCGAACGAAGCCTGGCTGATAGACTTCGAGGAACAATTGCCCGACAAAAACAGCGAGGTTGACGCCGATTAGGGTAAGGAGCGCGACGCGCTGGCGTTCCGTCCACGGTTGCGTGTAGGACGTACGCTTTCGGCCGGACAAACGCATCTCCCGAGAGTATCTCAACGCCCTGTTTTTGTCTTCTCAAATCGCCCGGGGACTAGCCTGCTTTGCGTACCGAGACAAAGGACCATGCCGCACGGCCCAGCCGCCCCGCGCGGCCGGGCCTTTTTTCGTAAGCGCTGCCGGAATTATTGTGCCGTTTCGGGCACCAGCACGCGGAGGGTGCGCTCGCGTATTTGGAATTCCACCGGACACTGACCGACCAGCTCCCCATCCAGTTCGACTGGCACTTCCTGCTCACTCGCCACATGGATTCGGCGCGTTTGGAAGTATTCCACCTCGGGCAGGCGGATCTCCGAGCTGAAGAAAACGTCCTGCAAATACTTGATGATTTCGAGGTAACCGAGTTGCTTAAAAAGGACAACGTCGACCAATCCGTCGTTAATGACCGCCTGTTTGAAGAACGGGAAAGGTCCTCCGTATCGCCGGCCGTTTCCGATCAAAACGAAAGACGCTTCCTTAACCGGCGTGTCCTCCGATTCAATGAACAGGCGTGGCGGTTTCCGCGCCGCGACCTGTGCCGCGGAAATGAGATAGCTCAATGGGCCGAAATTGCGCTTCAGATTTGCGCTCGTTTCCTTCACGACCTGCGCGTCTAAGCCAACACCTGCAAGTTGCACGAAATATTTGTCGTTCGCACTGGGGAGATCGACCACGCGAGTATTCGCGCCCTGGATAATGTTCCAGCAGAGCTCGAGGCTGTGTGAAGGCAGGCCAAGCTCCATGGCAAAGACGTTGACCGTGCCCATGGGCAAAAGGCCGAGAGTCACGTTACTTCCGGCCAATCCGTTCACCACCTCGTGGATGGTTCCGTCGCCACCGGCAGCGACGATGGTTTCGAAACCTTCTCTGACCGCGTGTCGCGCCAGGATCTCGGCTTCGCCCGGCGCCGACGTCGTGCAAACCGTGCAGCCTTGGGCGAGGGCCTCCACGCGCGCGATGGCCCGAGTGGCGCGGTCGCTGTGCGCGGCTGGATTGAGGATGACAACGGTATTATTCAAGGCGCTGCGATTCGGCTGGGCTTTGATCTTTTCTTGGAACTGAGGCTGCGTAACGTCTGGTCGTGAACAAGTTGATCCGAACCGCGGGGATCGCGGCAGGAGCCGTCATTGCGCTCCTTGCCGTCGGGGTGATCGGCCTAAACCTGTATGTGCAGTCGCTCGGGACACAAGCGAGGATTCAGCAGGAACTCAGCCAGCGCCTGGGCGTACCCGTGCGGATAAAGGCGGTCAGCGTCACCCCGTGGGGCGGCCTGACCCTAAGCGGAATTTCTATTCCGCAGAGCTCGGCCAGTAACGCGTCCGATTTTCTCGCCGCTAAAAGTTTCGAACTGCGGGCCGGACTTTCGTCGCTCTTTTCGGGCAGCCTTGTCATCAAGAAAGTGTCGCTCGTTAGTCCAAAAATCGTGTGGCCGCAGAACGAAGACGGAAAATGGCGGCTACCCGGTGTCCGCAAATCGGAAAAACCCATGGCCGTGCGCGGCGCTTCTGAGGTCGAGTCGCTCGCGGTGAGTCCCGCCCCGGTTGCGCCCGAACCGCCCGGCGCGGTGGCCACGCCGGTGCCGGAGGTCGCGCGTGTTGCGGCGATCAGTCCCACTCCGCCCCCACCGCCCAGGGTAACAGCCGTACTTGTGCCGGACGTGCAGCACGCCACCGTCAACGACGGCGATTTCCGCTTCCTCGATCGCTCCGGAGGTCTTGTCGCTGCCTTCGAAGGCGTGGACCTTCACGCCACCGTTCAGAATTCCGCTTCCCTGGGTGGCATCGCTCGAATCACCCGGATGTCGGCCCATGATCGCTTTTTTCTGGAGAAGTTGCGTTCTCCTTTCCATTACGATCAAAGCGAACTCGATCTTCCAAAGATCTCAGCGCGAGCGGCCGGTGGCGAAGTGAACGGAGCGTTCACCATGCAACCACAATCCAGGGATTCCCCCTTCAAGGTCAGCCTGAAATTTCACGACCTGCTGGCCGACCAAATTGTGAGCGATGCCGGAGGTTCTCACGGGATGATCCAGGGAAAACTGGAAGGAACTTTCGAGGCGACGGGTAACGCGTCCGATGCAAACTCGCTGTCCGGCACGGGCCAGATCGTTCTGCACGATGGCCAGCTGCAACAGTACAGTCTGCTTGTTGCCTTGGGACAGGTCCTGCAAATCGAAGAGCTCACCCAGCTCCACCTCGAACAGGCCGAAGCGAAGTATCATATCACGCCGGGATTGGTCACAATCGATGAACTGATTCTGCGCTCGCCCAATATTCGATTATCCGCCACCGGTACGGTAAATTTTAATGGGAAATTGCGTCTAAACTCTCAGTTGGCTATCAACGAAAAAGTCCGTGGACAGCTTTTTAAACCGATCCGCGAAAATTTTCAGCCCGGTCCCGACCCTGGATACTCGGCGGTCGATTTTCAGGTCAGCGGAACCCTGGATCGTCCCAAGACCAATTTAGTCGATCGCATCGTCGGCCGGGATCTGAAGGATATTGTGAGCGGTTTTTTGGGCGGTAAAAAAGCGGATAAAGCGAAAAAGAAAAAGCGCATGGAAAACGCTGCGCCCCCGGCAGAAGACGTGAGTCCGGACGAATCGCCGAGCCCTTCAGCCGAGCCTTCTGCGACGGCGACCGCTTCACCATCTGACCCATGAGAGTGATTGCGGGTTCCGCTGGCGGAATTCAGCTCGAAGTTCCCAAGGAAGGTGTTCGTCCCACCATGGATCGGGTGAAGGCGGCCATTTTCTCGAGTCTGGCTGATCGGATTATCAACGCGCGCGTGCTCGACTTGTTTGCCGGGACTGGTTCGCTTGGAATTGAAGCTCTCAGTCGTGGCGCCGCCTCAGTCCTGTTTGTTGATCAGGACCGTCAATCGATTGCCGCGATCGAGAAGAACTTGGTCAGGACGAAATTGGAGGGTCGCACCCGTCGCGATGAAGTGTTCGAGTTTCTGCAGAGTTCACCTTTGGCCGATCAATTTGATCTCATCATGGCCGACCCCCCCTACGAACAAACCAAGACGGGAGAGCGTTTTACGGAGAAGCTTCTCACCAACGAATCTTTACCGCGATTACTCCAGTCGAATGGTGTCTTGGTCCTGGAAAAGCGTCCTTCCGAACACTTGCCGGAGAATTTGCTTTGGGTGGTATCGCGGCGAAAAACGTACGGCGCCACCGAAGTGCTTTTTCTCGGTCATGCGGCGGCCCCGGCCTCTGAATAAGTGATTCGCCTAATCTACAATTTACTCTGGCCGGTCGGTCTCCTGCTGTTTTTGCCGGGCTATTTGGTTAAGATGTTCCGGCGCGGAGGTTATCGAGAGAAATTTGGGCAGCGCCTCGGAATTTACCATGCGGCGCTGACGGAGAAGCTGGCCCGACAGCAAACGACATGGATGCACGCGGTCAGTGTCGGTGAGGTAGCCATCGCGCTGAAGCTGGCGCGGCAATTGCGCACGCTCGAGCCTGATCTTTCCTGTGTTCTGACGGTGACAACGACGACCGGATTTTCTTTCGCGGAAAAGATTGCTCCACCCTGGATCGAGGTGATGTACATGCCGCTGGATTTTTGGCCCATCATGCGGCGCGCCTTCGCGACCATTCGCCCGCTGCGGATAGTACTGATCGAGGCGGAGGTCTGGCCGAACCTGGTGGCCTGCGCCCGCCGCTTGGAAATTCCGCTCGTCCTGGTCAATGCGCGTCTCTCGCCGCGTTCGGAAGGACGCTTTCTCCGTTTCCGTCGCTTTGTCGGTCCGCTCTTCGCCCAATTGGATCTCGTCGGCGTGCCCGATCTAACGGATATTGAAAGATGGATGGCGCTGGGTGTGGATCGCGCCAGAATTCATCACACCGGCAGCATTAAATATGATCCGGCTGATCAGGGAATAGACATGCAGCCTTCCCGGGTCGCATTCGCCCCGAATGATCTTGTTCTTTTCGGCGGAAGCACGCATCGCGGTGAAGAAGAAGTTCTCGCGCAAATATTTTTGAAACTCAGGTCTTCGTTTCCATCGTTGCGTCTGTTTATCGCACCGCGTCACGTGGAGAGAGCACGCGAGATCCGGAAACAGTTGGAGAACCTGGGATTGACCGTTCTGCTCGTGAGCGAGAGAGGGAATGATCCCGCGGTGCACCCCGATTGTGTGCTCCTCGATAAAACGGGCGAGTTGCAATCCTGGTACGGCATGGCCACCGTTGTCTTCGTCGGGAAGAGTCTGATTGCACATGGCGGACAAAATCCCGTTGAGCCGATTACGGCTGGCGTGCCCGTTGTTTTGGGTCCGCACATGGAAAACTTCTCAACTCTGGCGAAGGAATTGGTGGAACGAAACGGCGCGGTCCAGGTAGCTGACGGGGCTGCGCTGGAAAAGGCTGCCCGCACCCTTCTGCAAGATGGTGAGGCCCGGCGACGGCTGGTAGTGAACGCCGGGCAGGTCCTGTCCGGCCACCGGGGTGCGACCGAGCGAACGGCCCGCCTTTTGGTCAATCTGACGAATCGCCCCGTGCTCAGCTGATTCTCGGCAATTTGCCTTGCACCGGGGTCCGGCAATTCCGATATTGCCCGGCTTTCCCTGACCCTATCGTCCAGTGGCCTAGGACACCGCCCTTTCACGGCGGTAACACGGGTTCGAATCCCGTTAGGGTCGCTTTTGCTTTGCAAAAGCGATGGCGCAGCCAATTCGAACCCGGTTCGACTGCCCGCGCGAACTATCCCACTGATAATGACCCTTTTAAATGAAAGTCCAAGTGGAACTAAATGGACCGTGATGACGCTTAGATGGCAAACGCTGCGCCGTGGCCAACAAGCGCAATTGTGGGCCTATTTCTCACGGCGAATTTACTTCGTAGACGCTCGTCTTTAGGGCATGCTCAGCGCATCTCCCGATGCTGTGAAATTCCTCCCAGTTCCATTCGCGGTCTGGATCTTCGGCTTGGTCGGACTATCGGCCTCACAAATGATAGACCGCAGCTGGGACATCGCGGTAATCGATCAGGTTCTCGCCGACGCGGGGCCCGGCCAGGAAATGGTGGCTATCGGAGACATGGGATTTAAAGTCACGGTGCTAAAGGCGTGGCGCGATCATCTCGCATCGGCCTCATCGAGATCGCCATCGACCGTGGACGAAGAACCGGACAGCGCGTTTGCGGGCGGTGTAACGATCTGGACGAACGGGAAGATTCCTTACACTTTTGATCCTGCGGTGACAGGGCCGCATCAGCAGGCTTTTCTCGATGCGGCGGGGGAATGGGCCATGTTTGCCAATCTGCATTTCGTGCCCCGCACGGTGGAGACGAATTACTTAGTGGTCCAAAATGCGGCGCCCGCCGCCGGGGAGGGAGGAATTTCTTCAGGCGTCGGAATGGTCGGGGGCATGCAATCCATCCAGATCGGGACTAACAGCTGGAACCGCGGCACGCTTTGCCACGAAATCGGGCACGTGCTGGGAATGGTGCATGAGCATCAACGGTCCGATCGTGACAATTTCGTGACAATTTTTACGGCGAATATCATCGGAGGCGCCGGCAACGGGAACTTCACGCTGCTGCCCTCCTCCCTGAATAAAGGCGCTTATGACTTCCTGTCGGTCATGCATTATTCGCGGAACCTGCAATCGAGCAATGGTATGGACACGATCGAACCGAAGACGTCGCCGATCGATTACAGCCAGTATTTGAATTTGATGGGCCTGCAGTTCGATCGCGTGCTGAGTGCGGGCGATCGGAGCGGGATGGCGCAGGTCTATGGCGCAAATTTCACCGCGACTTCTCCGGTAGTAACCAATACGTGGGATTGTCATAATCCAAGCACTGGCCTAACGAATTCGCTGATGGCGGGATTCGGTTCGCTCCGCGCCGCTCTTTATTACAGCGTCGATCATCCAGGCACGACGATCACCTTTAACATTCCAACGAGCGATGCCGGATTCAACGGCAGCGTTTTCACCATTCAGCCGACTGACGACATGACGCGGCCTGGGACCGGTACGATCATCGACGGCACGACCCAAACCGGAGGCACGGGCAATCCGGTGATTGTTCTCGACGGCGCGTACGGGGGCCAAATGGTGGGCGTTTACGAATATGGCCTCCGCATCAGCGACGCGAATTGTGCCGTGCGCGGTTTGCAATTCTCCAACTTCTCCGCCAGCGGTGTGGTTCTTTTCGGCGGCGCGTCGAATAATGTGATTGGCGGGACGACATCGGCGGCGCGCAATGTGATTACCGGAAATACCCAGGTCGGCATTTACATCACGGACAGCGGGACGACCGGCAATGTGATCGAAGGAAATTATGTAGGCGTGGCACGCGACGGTGCCACGGCCAGCCCCAATTCGTCTTCCGGGGTCGAGGTTACGGGCGGCGCACAGGGGAACTTTATCGGCGGGACTGCGCTTAGCGGTGCCAATATAATTTCGGGCAACACGTTGGATGGCGTCCGCTTCGATGGCGCGAATGTGAACATAAATGTCGTGCGACAGAATTTGATCGGCCTGAAAGCGACCGGCGGGGTCGCTTTACCCAACGGAGGCGCGGGCGTGGATGTTTACGGCAGCGCACAATCGAACATCGTCGGCCCTGGCAACGTCATCTCTGGCAACTCCGCTTCCGGCGTTATCGTTAACGGCTGCAATGGCACAATCGTCACGGGCAATTATATCGGCACGACCAGCGCTGGAAGTAGCGCCGTCCCTAACAGCCAGGCTGGCGTTTACCTCACGAATGGCTCCCAAAACACAACGGTCGGCGGTCCAAACCCAGGCGCGGGCAATGTGATTTCCGGCAATACCGGAGACGGAATCGATTTGAACGGTGTCAGCAATACGACCGTGCAGGGAAATTACGTTGGGCTGGATTCCGCAGGTGCAACGGCCATGCCTAACCACGCCGCCGGCATCGCGCTCTTCAGTGGAGCGACCTCGAATACGATCGGTGGAACTTTAGCGGGCGCGCGCAATATCATATCCGGCAACGCGGGCGACGGTTTGAACTTGAACGGCGTTGCCACCACGATCATCCATGGAAATTATATCGGCATCGATGTCACCGGCATCACGAGCATCGGCAACGCCGGGGCCGGGATCTACCTGTTCGGCGGCACGCAGACCACCGACATCGGCGGAACAGCCGCGGGTTCTCGGAATTTCATTTCCGGGAATGATTCCGGCGTGGCGATTAGTGGATCGGGAACGAGTGGGACTCTGATTCAAGGCAATACAATCGGACTCAATGTCGCGGGGACGGCCACGCCAAATACCCATCAAGGCATCGCGATTTTTGGCGGAGCGCAATCGAACACCATTGGTGGATCGGCCAACGGGGCGAGCAATGTCCTCGCCGGTAATTTCGCGGAAGGAATCGCCACATTTGATAGCACGACGATTAAGAATTTAATCAGCCGGAATTCAATTTTCTCGAACGCCCCTCGCGGCATCGGTGTTTACACGAACTCGAGTAACAATCAGCCAGCTCCCGCTCTCACGACTGCCTTCCTCAGTCCCTCCATGGCCAATCCCGGCGGCACGGACATCACCGGAAATTTTAGCGGCAGCGCAAGCACGATCGAATTCTTTGCCAGCTCGACGGGTAACGACGAAGGGCAATTCTTTGTCGGATCTCTGGCCGTCGGAGGTTCCGGTAACTTCAGCAAGTCCCTGGCTGCGGCGATGCCCGCCGGTTATGTGATCACGGCCACGGCCGCCGATTCGAACGGTAACACCTCGCAGTTTTCACCTCCCGTTTCGGTGAGCTCAGTCGATTCGGATGGCGACGGCATCCCCGATAATTGGATGAACGCGCACTTTCACCATCCTACCGGCCAGGCGGGCGACAAATCGCGGGCCACCGATGATGCCGACGGCACGGGTATGACGAATCTGCAGAAGTTTCGGGCCGGCCTTGACCCGCTGAATCCGAACAGCGTGTTCCGCATCTCGAGCATTGCCCTGAGCTCCGCCAATATTCAAATCGGCTTCCCTTCGATCTCGGGAAAGACCTACCAGTTGCAATACCGTAACGATCTCGTGACTGGCAATTGGAGCACCCTGACCGATCAAATTTTCGGCACGGGAGCAACTATTCAAGTGATTGACTTCTCGAACTCCGGTGCGAGCCGGCGTTTTTACCGCCTTGGCTTGGAGCCGTGAATGTGGGAGGGGCCTTGGTGCCGGCGACCTCGCGGCCTTCCCGCAGTGAATAGTGAATGATCATTGACCGGACTCACCTTTTCGAGCCACTTAGAGAGTCAGTGATACGACGCCATATTTCCTAATTAGCCGTCACGCTTTATCGCGTGGCGGCTGTTTTGCGTTAGTGGCACTGATCATTCGTTTGGCAACGCGTCGAATGACTAATAAAGATCGCCCTTCGCAACATCTTTGGCTTTTGGCGAAAAAGGTGAAAACCCTTTCTGGATAGCACGGGCAAGGACTAGAGCGACCCGGCCTCCTCCGGACGATGCCTCAACGCGGTGGCGCCCGACCGAAAGGTAGCGAGGACCCTGCCATGGGGTGCCATCAAGAACGGCCTCCAAGTTTCCGCGCTCGGCGACCAGCATATACTCCTCGGGAATGGCAATCTGAAATTCGCGACTCTTTCCAAATTCCTGGTCGTCGCGACCGAGCATCTGGCCCAAGACGCGAACCTGGTTTGCGACTGGAATGTAATTTTGCTCGATAAACTGCCGTGCTCGAGGAGGTGTTCGAAGAATGGTTGCGACCGGTGCCCGTGTCGCAATCAATCGCTCAGGGATGTTATCCTCAATCAGGCCGAGTCGTATCCGCTCCAGGGTGACGCCTTCCAAAGCGTGGTAAAACGCGCGCCGGCGAAAGACGTCTTCGCCTTTCGCATCCATAACATACTCTTCCTTTTCGGTGAGCGTCAGCACGTCGGAGATTAGCGCAGTCGTCTCGTCTAGAGCGTGCAGACGAGGGGGGCTCACGATGACAAGGGCAATGATCTCAGCGCCAGCCACCAGCGGCAGGACCAACGTCGATAAGCCGCGACCGCTGTAGCCAGTGTCCGGTTTTAGCAACTCCGACAGGGCGGGGACAGCCGAGAGAAAAGCGAGGGGCACCAGGGGCAGAAGGTCGTGCGGCTCGATGATGGGCCAATAAAATCCAAATATTAGCGAGAGAGCGGCGGATGTTAGCGCAATGAAAGCGAGCCGATTCCGGCTGGCCGTGCCAGTGGCGCGGGTGACCGTAAAATAGCCGCCGACCACGGCGAGGGCGATCGGGATGACGAGTAACCCGGCTCGCTTCGAGACGTCGACGCGAAACAAGCCGGGGACAAGGTTATGTTCGATGACGCCATAATAGAGGTTCGGAAGCGCTCCCTTCCAGGCAAAGGAGGCCACGACTATGGCGGGAAGAATTGTCATTCCTGCAAGCAGAGCCGTTAGGCAAATCAACAGGCGTTTCCATTCGACCGGGGACCGACGAATCATTCTTTGGCCGAGAAGGACAGCAGCCGCCATGAGGATAGCCGCCGCGAGGGCGCTCGTCTTCATGGAGGTGGCAAAGCTGGCGCCAAGCGCTAGTCCTGCGAGAAAGGCGCTCCGCGGTTGGAGAGGGCGTTTCACTAAAGCCATAATCGAGAGCAGCCAAAGCGGCGCCCACAAATCATCGGTCCGGAACTCCGTGGACTTCGTGAAAAATGTTGGGTAGGCGCCGGTCAAAATGGCCGCCCACAAGGCGAGCCGGCGCGAAAAAATAATCGTGCCGCACCGATAGACACACCACAGGCACAAAAAATAGAGGGGAATCACGACCCACCGCATGGCCATGACGATGTCGGGACGTTCACCAAAGGCGCGGAGAAGCGGACTGCAAAGAAACTGGAAGAGCGGGGAATGGTTATCGAACAAATCGCGATATGGGAGCAACCCGTTAGCCCATGCCCAAACCACGTGGAGATGCTGCGTTTCGTCGGAATCGACGCGACAGGCAAAAACGTAGAGCATTTTCGCGGTGAGTAACAAACCGAGAAAAAGAGCCGCGACTCGCCGCTCGGTTCTGGGGGAAAGTTCGAGGCGCCGCGGATGGGGAGTCATTGATGCGAGAAAGGGGTTCAACCACACGGACAAGAACAAGACGTCGGTGCGGATGAGCCGTGACAGAGCACGTTGACTGGGGGCACCGGTGAGGCCAACCCCTTTTTAGTGTCAGCGGTCGCCTTACTGGTGCTTTGATACTGCTTTGCCACGCTGTTTGCTTTGGAATTCTGACCGGTTGGATTACCGTTGGACCTTGTCCGTGCATCCCTTCTATCAATGCGAACTCCATCCATTGCCTTCACGGGCGGCGCCGGCCTCCGGGGTCCATCCTGATCTGGCAACGGATGATGTGGTCGTCACCGGGTAAACTCCATGTCCGCAAAGTTTGTCTCCAACAAAAATGAAACAGTCCGGATGTTTCAAAGCGATTTCCTCGAATTCTTTTCGCACGTCCATCCGGTGACGCCGCTCGTTTTGTATGTGCCGGTCATCGGCTACATGCTTTTCCTCTCCCTGGCTCATCGGAATCTGACGGCGTTTGTCACGACCGGGCTGTTCTTTGGAGGAGTTCTGATCTGGACCCTCCTCGAATACGTGATTCATCGTTATTTTTTCCACTACGAACCGAAGTCGCGCTGGGGACAGCGATTGCACTTCGTGGCCCACGGAGTGCATCACGATTATCCGCAAGACGCGACGCGGCTGGTCATGCCGCCAAGTCTCAGTATTCCGCTCGCCTTGTTCTTTTATTTTGCCTTTGCCGTCATCTTCGGTGGTTTTGCCCCCGCCGTTTTTGCGGGTCTGCTCTTTGGATATGTGTGCTACGACAGCATCCATTATGCGACGCATCACTTCGCCATGAAGGGCCGCATCGGACTGTGGCTGAAGCAGTATCATCTGCGCCATCACTACAAGGACGATCATAACGGATTTGGCGTGAGTTCCCCGCTGTGGGATTACGTTTTTGGGACGTCGCGCCCTGACTCATCAGGCGATATCCGACGCTAATCTAAGGGTTTAGGGAGGTGATTCTACCTTACTAAAGTTCTTGTGGCAGACGCCGAAGACGGTAAAATAGATGCCCCGACAGGGAACTTTCCCGCTGGCAGAGTGGCTAGCCGGTGACTCCTTAAGGATAAACCACTGCACACAGCCGTTTTGGTGAACGACAAAAATCTCTTTCCCTCAGGCCGATTCGTTTCGGACACGCGCCCTTTCAACTTCGTCGGATCGCCTGCCGCGTATTCCGGCGCCCACCCTTTGCCGCAATGAGCGAAGATCCGGCAAAATTCAGTCTCAGTAATTTCCTGGCCGGCGAAAGCCGCGATCCGCTGAAGGCCCCACCCAGCTTTACGCAATGGATGCGCATGGGCGCGTGGGCGGTCGAGTTATATGAGCCCGAGATGCTTTCGACGGCTGATGCGCGCACCACCATTACTTATGATGGGAAGCCGCGCTCGGTTATCAACTTATGCTCGTATAATTACCTCGGGTTGGCCAATCACCCCGAGGTCATCGCCGCCGCGCAGGAAGCCCTTCGCACCCACGGGATGGGTGCGTGCGGATCTCCCATGCTCTCGGGCATGACCGATTTGCACCGGGAACTGGAGCGCCGGGTTGCGGAGTTTCTCGGTCGCGAAGACGCGATGCTTTTCAACAGCGGATTTGGCGGCGCACTCGGAACCATCTCCGGATTGCTCCGCAAAACCGACGTAGCAATTTTGGATAACCGCTCGCATTTAAGCCTGCGAGACGGTGCGGTCCTGGCGCGCTGCAAAACGGAGAAGTTCGAGCATAACGACCCAGCTTCCCTCGATACTGCCTTGAGCCGGCAGCAAGGCCGGCGGCAACTCGTCGTGGTGGAAGGGATCTACTCGATGGACGGCGACTTCGGCAACCTGAAGGAACTCATCGACGTGACTGAATCGCACGGGGCGAGTATTTTCGTCGACGAGGCGCACTCCATTCTGGCCTGCGGTGAAAATGGCCGCGGGGCGGCCGAAAAGTTTGCGGTCGAAGATCGGGTGCCATTGGTTTACGGCACGTTTTCCAAGGCTTTTGGTGCGCTCGGGGGATTTGTAGCCGGGTCCAGGGAAACGCTGCAGTATCTGCGTTTCTACGCGCACCCCTACGTCTATTCCTGCGCCTTACCTCCAGTCGTGGTCGCCGCCATTCTCAAAGCGCTTGAGATCGGGATACGCGAACCGGAGCTGCGCACAAAACTTTGGGAGAACGCTGATTATTTTCACGCACAACTGCGAGGGTTGGGGATCGATACCGGCGCATCGACCAGTTATGTCATGCCCATCGTAATCGGAGATCGCGAGCGCATGTACCGCATGTGCCACGAATTGCGCGCGCGCGGTTTGTGGGTCGCGCCGGTGGATTATCCGGCCGTGCCGCAAAACAAGATCTGTTTCCGCGCCTGCGTGACGGCCAAACACACGCGCGCCGATCTGGACGAGGCATTGAATATCCTGGCGGACACGCTCGTTCCGGCTGCCTTGCAGAGTGCCTGAGCGCGACGGTCCGCTTTTTTTAGCGCCCGTCCGAAAGCAGTTTCCTGTGTCAGCCATTACCGTTTCAGAGGTTGTCACGGCTAAGGAACATGATGCCTTTATCAAGTTTCCCTGGCGAATCTATGAGGGCGACCCGGTCTGGGTCCCGCCGCTGATCATCGAGCGAAAAGAGTTTTTGGATCGTCAGAAGCACCCGTTTTACGAGCACGGTGACGCCGCCCTCTTCCTGGCCAGAAGAAATGGCGAAGTCGTTGGCCGCATCATGGCGAGCGACGATCCAAATTATAATGCGGAACATCAGTCGCAGACCGGTTGTTTCGGATTATTCGAGTGCATGGACGACCGCGAAGTCGCCTCAGCCTTGTTCGATGCCGCCGCCTCCTGGCTACGGCGCAAGGGACGCGATGAGATGATGGGCCCGATCGATTACTCGACGAATTATGTCTGCGGTTTACTCATCGATGGATTCGAGCATCCGCCCAGCCTGCTGACTTCGCACAATCCGCCTTATTACTCCGATTTGATTGAATCGTGCGGCTTTACGAAAATAAAAGACTTCTTTGCCTGGTGGTTTGGCGAAGCGGGCCCGGCCGACATCCGGTTGCGAAGGGTGGCGCGCTATTTGCAGAAACGGCACTCCGTCAAAATTCGCCAAGGCGTTTTGAAAAACATCGGAGAAGAGGGCCGTCGCTTGCGACAGATTTACAATCAGGCGTGGGAAAAGAACTGGGGCTTCGTTCCATTTACTGAGGCGGAGTTCGAATTCATGACCAAGGAGATGAAGCCGCTCCTGGTTCCGGAATGGACTCTCTTTGCCGAAATTGGTGATGAACCGGTCGGCTTCGTTTTATGTTTGCCCGACATTAATGTGGCCTTGAAACACATCGACGGCCGCTTAACCACCTTCGGACTGCCCATTGGCCTGATCAAACTGCTGTATCACAAGAGCCGCATTAAAACGGTGCGTCTTATCGCGCTCGGCGTGGTGGAGAAATATCGGCGTTACGGAATCGCCGAAATGCTGGTGCAACGTGTCATTGAGGAAGTGATGATTAAACGCAAGATGACGGGAGGAGAACTCAGTCTGACTCTGGAGGACAACCATATGATCAACCATTTTGTGGACTCGATTGGGGCGAAGAAATACAAGACGTATCGCATTTATCGTAAAAGTCTGGTGGAGAGCGGCCGGTAGCATCTTGGTTTTTGCCGGAGAGTTTGATCGTTCAAAAAATGAGACGATTCGAGGCGGCTTAGACATCATTACTCCGAACGATGCCACACATCCTCTTTTTGATGTCGGATACCGGGGGCGGCCATCGAGCCGCTTCCCGCGCGATCGAAGCGGCTTTGCAGGAGCGCGAACCGGGCCGGTTTACCGTGGAGCTGGTCGATTTATGGAAGGATTACACTCCGTTCCCTTTTAACACCATTCCCGATAGTGCCTCGCACTGGCTCGATGCTCTTCCCTCGAGTTATTCGGCCACCTTTTGGATGTGGGACATGCTCGCGCGAAGTCGCTGGTGGAGTCGTTTGTATTGCGGGCTGTTGTCCTCGTGGATGAAACGACTCCATGTCGAGCACCCCGCTGATGTTATTGTTTGTGTGCATGCTGCTTTCGTTAGGCCAGCCGTCCACGCCCTGCGCAAAACATGTAGCAATAAGCCTTTTATCACAGTGATCACCGACTATGCCTGGCCGACCTGTCTTTGGTACGATCCCAGGGTGGATCGGTGTCTTGTCCCGACGGAGCCGGCCTATGAGCGCGGGTTGGCTCTCGGGATGAAGCCAGCGCAAATGCTTGTGACAGGACCGCCTGTCCATCCGAAGTTTTCCAAACTCGGCCTCTCCAAATCAGAGGCACGCACGCAGTTGGACTGGAGCCCGGACAAACGTGTGGTTCTCATCATCGGCGGTGGCGATGGGACGGGACCGGTCCTGGCTACCGCGCGTGCCATTGATGAGCGGGAACTGGACTGCGAACTCGTCGTCATAGCCGGGCGCAACCAGTCGTTAAAGACAGCCTTGGAATCCGCCCCTTGGAAAGGGGCCATGCGGGTCTACGGCTTCGTCGAAAATATGCATGTAATGATGCGCGCGTCCGATCTTTTGATTACGAAAGCCGGTCCGGCCACGATTACGGAGGCCGCCATCCTGGGCCTGCCTCTCGTGCTCAACGGCGGTCTCAAGTATCAAGAGTCGCCCAACATTGATTATGTAGTTGAACGTGAGGCCGGAGTTTATGCACCGGGCGCGAAAAAGACGGCGGACCAGGTTGAGAAGCTGCTCGAGCATGAGGGAGCGGGACTTGAAGCGCTGGGCGCAGGTCTTACCCGGATTGCCCAACCTGACGCGGTGTGGAAGATCGCGGATGAAATTCGCAGATATGTGTAAGGTTTTGCTCAATCGTGCCTACCGAAGGTAAAAAAATATGGGGCGCTCTCATCCTGGCGGATGAATCGGCGGAGTGGCGGATCGCCGGAGTGCGCCAGATAGCTCGTTTGGTCCTCGAGATGAATGAGTATTTTGGTCGGGCACCGGAGGGGCGATCAATTCAGGTCTGTATCTGCTGGACCTGTGATCACTCTTCGCAACGAGGACCGCTGCCTCAAAACAAACGGCTGACGCACGTGCAATTAACGGACGACCTCGAGCGATTTTCGTCGAAAACGAGAGAGGATGGCGGCGTCATCGTCGTGGTGAACACGCGGCTTCTGGTTGGTCGCGGCGGTTTTGATCAGATTTTGCAGGCGAGTGTTGAAGGAACGGAGGTTCCCGCGCTTGTCGTTTCCGCCAGCGCAGTTCCTCATGCTTCCGCCCTGATGAGCTCCCTGCAGAGTCGCCTGTCGACGGCAAAGTTTGCCGGAAGCGATCGCAAGTGGTGCTATCTGAGCGGTCGGGAAGAGATCAACCGCGCGGAGAGGGTTCTGTTCGCTGGCACGGCCAAGTCCCAGGACGGAGTGGTCTCCCGTTTTATCAACCGTCCGATCTCTCGCAGCGTTAGCCGGTTGCTTTCCCGGCTTCCGCTGTCCCCCAATCATTGGACGTTAATCATGGCCACGATACCCGTGGGCGGATCGATCTTCGTCATGCAGGGCAGCTATAGCGGGTTCGCCCTGGGGGCGGTCCTCTTTCAAATCCACAGCACTTTGGACGGGTGCGACGGTGAGATTGCGCGCGCGAAATATCTCGAATCGGATCTTGGCGCCAAACTCGATGGATTATGCGACCGCTTCTCCACTTTGCTTTACGCCGTTAGCCTGGGCATTGGCTTGTTCCATCGGCCGGGCGCCGGTTCCGAGTTGCGCTGGATTTATCCCTGGGAAGGCATCGTGGCCGCGTTGCTCATTGGAGTCAGCGAAACCTGGCTATCGCGGAAATCGTTAGACGATGTCGCCGCGGAATCGTCGCGCCAAGATAAAATGTCTCCGGTTTACCTGGAAACTCATCGGTCGACCTTCAATCCCGGTGACCAGCTTAAGCTGTGGTTGATCAATAATTCCGGCGTGCTTTTTCTTGGGGATCGTCTGACTTCTCTCTTTTCCCAGCTGACCAAGCGCGACGTATTTAATTTCGTTTTCATGCTGCTCGCTCTGATGGGCTGGCCGCAGGGAATTCTTCACATCCTGGCCGTGTGCGCGTGCGCCATCGCGATTGTCGCGTTGAAAGACGTACCGGCGTTCCGGCAGTCCAATTGAAAGCTGGGTCCACGACCATGAATTCACCTGTGCCTAACGAAAGAGCGGATATAGATCACGTTGTGATCGTAGCTGACGAAACGGCGAATTGGATTATTGGCGGGCTGCGGCAACTCGACCGGCTTGCTCTGGCCCTGAATGAATTCGTCGAGAAATCGGGGCGGGAAAAGAAAACGGATGTTTTCGTTTTCTGGAAACCGGAGCGGCTGCGCGCGCAGGACTGGTGGCCGGACAGTCGGCGGTTGTCCCGCTTGCGTATGGTTGATTCGTTCACCTCGCTGCCCGTTGGAGGTTGCATCGTTCCCACGAGTCTCTTCGTGGGCCGGGACGGGTTCGCCGATTATTTGAGCTCATGCGCTGTTCAGCACTTGCAGGAAGTGACGGAGATCACGACGGCAAGCTGGGATGGCTTGATTAATCGTTTTCCCCGTGTTGAAGAGGGCAATGGGCAGGGATGGCGATTTATCAAAGCGAAAAGTGAATGTGGCACAACCGAAAAAGAGCTTCTGGGAGGTTCCGGTAAGCCGCAGGACGGGATGGTTTCGAGATTTCTAAATCGCCCCATTTCGAGGTTCGTCACGCGACAGTTGCTCAGGTTTCCCATCACTCCAACGGGTTGGACGTTGGCCATCTTTCTCTTGCCCGTTCTTTCCTTCCTGTTTTTGTGCCGTGGAAATTACGCCGGCTTGTTAATCGGGACGCTCATTTACCATCTCCATAGCGTTTTGGATGGATGTGATGGTGAAATTGCGCGGGCCAAATATCTGGAGTCGAAGCGAGGCGGACGAATCGACGACTTCTGTGACATCTTTGGATGTTTCTTTTTTGTGATCGGTTTGGGCTTCGGCCTTTCGTCGTTTCATGCGGGCGCGCACTCTTGGATTTACTCGGCCGAGGGACTGCTCTGCGCGATGATGCAGGGCGCGAATGAATGGATGTTACGCCGGCCGAAGCAGGAAGTGGCGATGGGAACGAGTGCGCTTACCCAGGCTTTCTATCCAAGACACCGGCAAATGATTCAGGACTCTGGTCTGAGTTTCCTCGGAGAAAAGTCAGTGTGGTGGCTTGTGCAGATCACGAAACGAGATGTGGGGATTCTGCTTTTTGTGCTTCTTGCTCTTATCAACCGGGCGCAATGGAGTCTTCATCTGTCCGCCGGTGTGGCGGCGGTGACTCTAACGCTTTCCAGCGTTGCGCGTTTCGCTTCCGCTGGAACTGGCAAGGATTCGGCCAGGGCGAGCTAGGAGATGCCTTTCCGCGTGGGCCAGCATTTCGGGGGTGTCGACATCCTGCCACCACGCATCGCCTACATCGACACCTTGAACACGACCGTCGGCCGCGGCTAATCGAATTCCGTCCGCCAGGCTGCAATCTCCATCGACCCGGGCGCGCTCCAGATAATCGAAAATGTTCTCCGGACAGACGAACATCCCGGTGTCGATCGCATCGAACGGGGCCAGGTCTTTCGCGATCGCGACCACCTGATCACCATGAGTGCGCACCTTCATGGCGTCGTTCATGTCGAATATGGAGCTCAGTTTCCGATCAATCGCGATATTGATCTTGTCGGGAACGGCGCCCTCCGTGAGGACATCGGTGACGGCAGCGTCGTAAAGATGATCGCTCATGGTGAGGAGAAAAGGTGCAGTGACCCGGCCAGCCGCGGCGAGAACGGAAAGTCCATTTTGCTTTTGCCAGTGCGCGTTGTGCACGAACTCAAGATGCAGTCCGGCCGGGATGATCGGTTCCATTTGCGTCATGAGAGCCGCGCTTTCGTAGCCGACCACCGCGTAGACCTTCTCGATTCCGGCCTGGATAATTGTTTCCAGGATATAGCAAATAAGCGGACGACCCAGCACGGGAATCAACGGCTTGGCCAGGGTTGCGCCGTTCGTGCGCAAGCGTGAACCCCATCCGGCCATGAGAACGACGGCTTCAGAAATCTGCGGGCGCGCATGGTTTTTCATGAAAGGCGATAGTATTTTTTTAGTCCCCAGATTCGCACCGATTGAGGGATAAAACGAAAGATGAAAGGGGCGATCCTCGCCTGGAACAAGTTACCTACAGTCAGGCGCGCAGGAGAAGACTCCCCATTTACGAGCTGCAGGATTCGCCGCGCGACCAACTCCGGGCCGGGCGCAGCCTTCATATTCTGGTCCACCGTTTTCCACGTGCGTTCGACCGCATCCGCGTCGCGCGGATCGATTCCGGTTCGCGTCACGGCGTGGTTGAAGTCGGTCGAGATGTCGGCCGGTTGCAGGTCAACGATGCGAATTCTGGAATCGGGCAATTCGAGTTGGGTGGTCATGGTGAACGATGCCATGGCGGCCTTGGCGGCGTTATACGCGGCCATGAACGGCACGGGCAGACGGGAAGCGAGCGAGGTGACATTTATGATGAGACCGGAGCCGGTGGCGCGCATGTCGGCGAGAGCCAGTTGCATGAGACTGACATGAGCTAGAAACAGGACTTGGAACTCATCGGCCAGATCTCCGGGGGCAAGAAATTGAGCGGGTCCGAAGCGGCCGCTTCCCGCATTATTGATAAGGACATCGAAATGGCCGGCCTCGGTTAGCGCCGTTTGAAACGCTGTATCGACGGAAGAGGATTGGCGCAGATCCATTACGATGGGATGAAACAATGGCGTGCGAGAGAGACGATTGATATCCCGGGATGTCCCCCAGACCTGGTGGCCGGCCGAGGTGAGAAGCTGCGCCGTCGCCGAACCGATGCCGGAACTCGCGCCGGAAAGAAATATGCGCTTCATAGAATCATGGTTGAATCGCGCATGCGATGATATTGCCATGCTGCACCGAAGATGGCGAGAAACGCCGCCGCCGCGGTGAACTGCCCGGCCATGCCAGCGATGATGAGTCGGCAGAGGATGGCGGGGCCGAGCGCGAGGGTGGCCGCGATGATGGGCGGCAGAAGATTGTTCCACTGCGTGGGCCACCCAAACACGACTCGCAGCACCAGAAAACGAAGGACACCCTGCACCACAAATGGGATGAGCAGACCGATGGCAGCGCCTAATACACCGTAGCGCGGTATCAGCCACAAATTGGCGGCGAACGCGATGGCGCAGCTAATCATTGAGTTAACGAGATTGAGACGAGGCCGTTGCACCATGATAACGGTCTCTCCGAAACCGACAAAAGCGTCGGTTGCGCAAGCCACCGCGGTAATAGCGAGCCAAACCGTTCCCTGCCGGAAAGCGGGACCGTAGATCATCAAAATGGGTTCTCCCGCCAGGGTCAGGATCGCCGCGATGGGGAGCAATATCCAAAGCATCCACTGCGCAAGACGTGCGTAGGTGGCTGCGGCCTGGTGTTGGTCTCCGCCGGCCGTCAGTCCCGCCACGACCGGGGCAAAAATCGGATTGAAGGCGTGATTCACCTTGCGCAACCCGCCCGCGACGCCAATGACCACTCCGTAAATTCCGACCGTGGCGAGCGTCACTCCCGGAGCGCGCCCCACGAAGAAGCCGAGCATGATGAAATCCAATCGCAGTATGAAAACATTGAGAAACTGATAGACGGCGATGGGAGCGGCGAAGTTGAGCAAGGCTCGCGCTTCCCGGAAGATGGAGGCGCCTTGAAGATTGACCGGCACGCTTTGAAACCGACTTGAGGCGAGTCCCAGCGCCACTGCTCCAGCGGCACTGGACCCAAGAATAGCTGAAATCTCCGGACCGAATCTTCGCAGCCCCAGCGCGATCAGAGTCACGAATGCGAGGGTCGTGACTAACGATTCGGTTAGGCCACGCGAATAGGTTTCGTGTCGCATGATCTTCAATCCGCGTGACACGCCGGTGCTGATGCGAAAAAGTGCAATGCCAGGCATGGCCCAGAGGACCAGAGTCAGTGAAGACACGACTTCGGGTTGCAGACAAAGCTGATGTTGCCAAATGCGGATGGCCAGACTCAGAGCGCCCGCAGCCACGACGGACTGCGTGAAACCCAGCGCAATAGCCAGCCGAAAGAGCGTCCGCGCGCGAGCCTTGTCGCCGACCGCCTCGGTCCTCGCGATGAACGTTGTAATGGCATCGTCCAGGCCGAAGATCCCAATCTTGCTCAGCAGGTCGATCGTCGCCCACGCCACCGAGAAGGTGCCGAGGGCGGCCGGACCGAGCACGCGCGCCACCAGAAAGGTAAAGATGCTGCGAAAATTGGACGCGATCAGGGTGAGCATGTTCACGAAGGCACCGCGTTTCAACTCGGCGGCAGATGTGTCCACGCGCTGAGGGTCAACCGGGCCTGATGGATGGTCTGGCGTCGTCCTCTCGATCACGCTCATGGCCCTCGGTCTACCAGGTAAAGCTCCACGAAATGATCCTTCATATATATAAGAGGGGATCGGGCGAAGATCGCGAGCGGGACCCGTCGCCATCCGGCCGGGAGGGGAATTTTCGCGTCGTCCGTGTAAACGGCCGAGGCTCGCGCGAGAAGAGCGGGCATGTCGCCCGTGGGCGGCAAATTTTCGTAAGTAACAAACTGCGGCGCGTACCATTCTGCGTGGCGCCTCGCCTTGTCGAAAAGCAAAACCACCTGGGGCCGCCGTTCCGGAGGATAAAGCTGCTCCAGAAAAGCGACCAACCGCACGGAGGGTGCGTCGTCGCGGCAATTTTGAATGGCGAGAGGAACAGCGATGTAAAGAAGGAGCGCCGGCAGCACGAGAGCGGCGCGATTGGATGGAAAGGGCAGCCGCTCAAAACCGCGGAGCAACGCGACCAGCAGCAGGGGGAAAATGATCAGGTAATATCTTTGCGCGGCGGAGAGAGAGATGAAGATGACAAGGATATGCGCCAGCGCCCACCAGCAATGCAGTCGCCAGAATTCCCGGTCGGATTCTTCCGGACGCGCCCGACCGAAGTATGACACCAGACCTACGACGGCCAACGTCGCGCCGAGCACAAGAGTCCACACGGATTGGATGAAACCGAACCCGTAATTAAACCAGCCCAGCAAGTGGTAAACGGCGCGCCCGGCAAGATATCGCGGACTCCAATCACCGGCACCGATGTAGGTGGCGGGTTTGTCGAGACGCCATTGCCACTGCTGATAGAGGAGTTTTGGGTAAACCAGCCAGGCAGGCAGCTCGGGATGAATGTGCCATTGCAAATAGCACATGGGTAAAAGCCAGAAAAGGCAACCGATCAGGAACGTGATCATGCTCGCCGCCCACAATTTTGGAGCCGCTCGGCGCCAGCGCAGGGTTGTGACGAGAATAATCACGGCCACCAAAACCAGTTGCGGTCTCGCCCCGACGGCAGCGGCTCCGCAAATCGCAGCCAGCAGCACGGATGCGCGAGTTCCGCTTCGCAAGAAGCAAACCGCGGCCAGAAGTTCGAGACTGATCAAACCGGCCGCGAGGCTGTCGGTTAAAACTTTGGTTGCCGCCATCCAAACGGCGGGCGTGATGGCCAGGCACGTCGCCACCCACCAGGCTAGTCTTTCGTTGAACTGCAACCGGACAATGCCGAACCAAGCCGTGACCAAAAGCGCCCCGCCCAGTGCGGATACGAAGTGGAGCGACGTCTCCGGATGGGCCCCGAAAACTTTTGAGCCGAGCCAGCCGAGAAAAATAAAAAGCGGATAGCCGGGCGGGTGAGGTTGATTCTGCCAAAGATTGAATCCCCGCGTCACACCCATGGCGAAGTTGATCGAATCGAACTCGTCGAGACCGGGGGTACGCGTAAGGAAGTACAAAAGGAAGGCGATCAGAGAAAGTCCCGCCGCTTTCACCCAAAGATATTGTCCAACACGGCCGGCCGGACAGTCGGTGACGCTTTCCAACCAGCGGGAAGGTGCATTTAAGATCATCTCTTGCGTGTTGCGTTGGCCGGCATTCCTATTTTAACTGCGGACGCGATGCAAGGCGAGCGCAGGCCGATTCGACCGATCTTTGTTACCAGTGATGGTGACGGGAAGGCGATAGTGCGGAAGGATCAAGGAACGAGGCAGCACGGCCTCTTCCCCCGCCAGCCATGATTTACTTCGACGCCACCTGCGCATGCCGTTCGGCACAAAGCACGGGCATGCCGAAAATGGCGCGCCGAATTTTCGCGGAGCTGAAAAGACGGACGGAGGTGCATCCAATTTTTTGGAACAACGTCGGGCATCGCTATCAGGAACTCGGCCGACGCGAACGTCGGCTCCTCGAACAGCCTTTCGCGCCGGGTCATCGACCGAGCGCCCGACCGGAATGGTATGGTGAAAATCCGTTGATTAACCTTTGGCGCCTGCTCTCCCTTAACCGCTTCACTCTGGAGACGATGGGCGCCGGTGATGTCCTATTTATTCCGGATATTTATCGCGACGGTCGGAGAGCAGTTCTCGCTGCCTTCCTTAAAGACACGGCCGCGCGGTCTGTCGCGGTCTTTCACGATGCGGCGGACGTGCGCCTGCCGGCCTTGCATCGGGGCCAAGGGGAAAAAGTCGGTCGCTATATCCAGTCGCTTGCCCTTTTTAACTGTATTATTTGTGTCTCCGAGGAATCCCGACAGGATCTTCTTTCTCTCTGGGAAGAATACGGTGCCGTGGCCACTGCGGCGACGGTCGAGGGATGGCCGGCGGACACCGAGGTAGCCGAAAACCAATCAACAGACGTGTCGGACCCGGTTATTCTTTTCGTCAGCTCCTTCACGCCGCGCAAAAATCATCGCGTCCTTCTGGATGCGGCGGAGAGATTATGGGATTGCGGAATTCGGTTTCAGTTGAACTTGATTGGACGAAGCGCGGGCCCGGCCCGGAACAAGGTTGTCGCGGCCATCCGTCGCCTGCGCCATCGCGGTCGGCCTGTCGAATGGCTTCGGCACGTGGATGACGAGAAACTCCGCGTCGCCTATGGCAGTTGTCAGTTCACTGTTTATCCGTCGCTCAAGGAGGGGTTCGGGCTTCCCATCATGGAGAGCCTGCTGCATGGCAAACCGTGCCTTTGCGGAGGCAACGGTGCTCTGGGCGAAATCGCCGCGGGCGGAGGTTGTCTGATCATCGACCAGACGAGTCCGGATGCGCTCGCCTCCGGGATGGAGAAATTGCTGACTGATTCAGCCCTTCATGCACGATTGTCGGCCGAAGCACGCTCGCGCACTTTTCGATCGTGGACGAATTACACGGACCACTTGGAAGGTCACCTGCAGGTCAGACGCGGCCAGTCGCCGCCTCGTTCGGAAGCTAAAACTGAGGCGCGCGAGGATGGCTGCCGATAATTCGTCCGTCCTGCATCTCGTGCATCCAGTCGCACGCCTCCGCGATCTGCTGATTGTGTGTGACGAGGAAAAGCGCCTTATCGCCTTCGCGCACCAGACTTTGCAAGAGGTCGAAGGCGCGTTCTGAATTTTTCGTGTCCAAATTTCCAGTCGGTTCGTCCGCCAAAATAACGCGTGGATCGTTGGCCAGCGCGCGGGCGATGGCGACGCGCTGTTGCTCGCCGCCCGAAAGATGCCGACTCGGGCGGTACAATTTTTCTCCGAGTCCGACCGCGTCGAGCAGAGAAGCAGCTCGATCGCTCATTTCCTTCTCGTCAAGCCGGCCCAATTTCCGCATTGGAATCATGACGTTTTCCTGGGCCGTGAAATCCTCCATGAGAAAGTGGAACTGAAAGATGAAACCTATGAACTCGTTACGTCGCCGCGACAACATCTCGTCCGGGAGATGTGAGACAGGCGCAGATTCGATGGAGACGGAGCCGCTGTCGGGGTGATCGAGTAATCCAAGAATGTAGAGCAGGGTGCTCTTGCCACAGCCGGAGGGACCAACGACCGCGTGCAGGCTGCCGGGTTCCAATTGTAGACTTACGCCACGCAAAGCGTGCACACGCGATTCCTCCTCGCCGAGATAGCGCTCAAGATTCTCGCAGGTAAGACAGGGCGCGGCGCTCATACGCTGGAACCGCGCAACGTCGCGACGGGCGGAAGACTGGCGGCGCGCTGGGCCGGCACATAGCTGGCAATAAATACCGCGATCATGGCGAGGAGTGTGGCCGAGGCGTAATGGGTCCAATTCCATGTGACGAGAAAATGGTTCGCGTAAAGAAGTCCGCGCACGCGGATTGGAATATGGGAGACCCCGTAGGTCAGGAGCGCCCCAAGCAAACAACCGAAAACGGATCCGACGGCTGCAATCATGGCGCCTTGCCAGAGAAAGATGGCGGCGATGTCCTGACGCCGATAACCCATCGAGCGGAGGATCGCAATTTCCTTCACTTTGCCCAGGACGGACATGGTCAGCACGTTAAAAATGCCAAAACCGGCCAGAAGGATGATGAGCGAGACGGTGATGGCGGCCGACATGCGCAGAGTGAGGAAGAGTTGAAGATTGGCTTCTTCGCGATCCTGCCAGCTGAGCGAGTCGTGCTGAAACAGCGTTTCAAACTGCTGGGCCAAAGCGGGAGCTCGATCGGGGTCGCGCAGTTTGTAAACGATCATGGAAGCGGAGTAAGGCTTGCGCAAAAGCGCCTGGGCCACGCGGGCATGACAATAGATGCGGGTGGCATCAATCGCGCCGACGCCGCTGCGCGCAATGGCGGCCACGGCAAAGCGCCGATACTGCCCGCCGGGGGAAAGCAATTGCACGGAGTCCCCGACAATTACGTTCAACGTCTCGGCCAGTTTCGAGCCGACGATGACAGAGGTCGGTTTGTTCCGGAAGTCGTTGACGCTGCCTTCGACCAACTGTTGCGCAAGATTGGTTGTTTGCAGATGTAATGCGGGCTCGATGCCGAAGAGATCAACCGTGGCGTTCTCGAAACCGGAGCGGGCGCTGACGGTGCCGCGTAAAACCGGCGAGCAAGCGACGACGTTGGGAAATTGGCGGCTGACACGCATGATCTCGCTCGGGTTTTGGATTCCTTCGAAATATTGGCGGCGCGCGGAGTTGGCTTGGGCAGTTTTCACAGGCACAATGGAATTGCCGCGGTTCTGGAAGCGGGAACGAATGACCAATGCGCCATTGCTGCCGAGCGTTGAGTCGATGAAGAAGCTAGCGAATCCCTGCGTCTGGGCTTGCGTGCAAATGAAGAAGCCGACGCCAAAAACCACTCCGCTAAGGCTCAAGAGCAAAGGCCGTTTGCGGTGGCTGATAAACCGCACCGCGATGTAGAGCGGCGGCGTCACGTCACGGCGCCTTTGACACGGTGGACGGATCGACCGCGTGCGAGCGAACGAGATGCCCGGGACGCAGGCGATCCTGGTCTGCCACCACGACATGTTCGCCTAACGATAGACCGCTCATGGCCTCGGCCACGTCAAGAGTGCGAAAGCCAACCTTCACCGTCCGGGCCTGCACCATGCCGTGATCTATCACGAGAGCCTGATCGACGAGGAGCGCGCGGCTTGGCACAATCAGAACATTGTTGTGCGTACCGGTGATAATGTTCATTTCTCCGGTCATCCCGGCCATTAAGTTTTCGGGAGGATTCTCCAACTGCAGGACAACCGTATAGCGTTGCGTTTCCGGGTCAGCCGCCGGTTGAATCGAAGAGACGCGCGCGATAAATGGCTGGGTGCGGTAGGCGTAAAGTTGCACGGTCGCCTTCATTTCCGCCTTCACTTCGCCGACGTCTTCTTCGTTGACCTCGCCGCGGACATAATTCTTGCGTGACGACACCGTGAACAATTCGTTGGCCTCGCCGACCAGTTCCCCATCGATTGTCTGGACGCTGGTGAGGAGGCCATCGATGGGTGCCCGGATTTCGGAATTTTTCATCTGTGCTTCCAGCTTCTTGGACGTGTCTTCGAGTGTCTCCAGGCTGCGGTCGCGCTCGATGCGCTCCGTCTCGACGACGCCGCGAAGGCGCTTCACTTCGCTTTTCCCCTTTTCGTAATCGACCATGGGCACGTTGCTGAGGGCGGACAGTTTCTCGAGGCGCTGAACGTTATCCTCGGCCGTCTTCAATAATTCGGAGGAGGGCAAGGGCAGGGCTGCGCGCTGTCCGGCGGCCTGCAAATCTGCGCGTGCCTGTTTTAACTGCCGCGCTGTCGCTTCATCGGCAATGGTGGCGAGCAGCTGGCCCTTCCCGACGGTCTTCCCAATGGCCCCGCGTCCGGCCGAAAATGCTTCAGCCAAACGAATGAAACCGGAATTTTGCGCGCGCACATGCACGACGAAGGCGGATTCTATCCGCACTGTTCCGTAAACGGCAGCCAGGGCGGTGCCGCGCCGGACGATGGCGACCTCAGCGACCGGCAGCATGAGATACCAAATCGCCGCCAGGACAATGACAAACGGCCCGAGGGCCCAGACCAGAGTTTTCGTTGCGGGCAACTTCAAGGACGGGATTATGGCATGTTTTGCGTGTGATCGTCGGAAAATTGGAAATACCTCCCGTTCACACGGTCCAAATCGGCCAGGGCAAGGTTCTGCTCGTAGGTCAGTTTGAGCAACGAAGTCTTGATCTCGAGCGAAGCGTTTTCGGCCAGGCGGTATTCCATTTGTGACGTCACTCCGCTCGACAGATTCTCGTTCACGGTGGAGACGCTTTGCGCGGCGGCAGTCGTGGCTTGCGTTAGTGATGAGTAGTTTTTCGCGATGGCCTCCAGATTATTGTGGATCCGTGATAAATCGCGCGGAACATCAGCCTCCATCTTGCGCAGTAGCAGCTCGTTAATCTCGCGGGCGGAACGTCTTTGCTGAACCGCTCCGGTGACTTTGCCGTTATCGATGACTTTCCAACTGTAGGCGGCGCCCGCTCGAACTTCCGAAGAGATGATGTCGTCCGTCCGGTGGGGCGATCCTTCGCTCTGGCGTCGCACGCCGGAAACCGGAATGTAGTCACCACCCACCGTGGCATTGATCGCCGGGTAGTAGGCGGCCTCCATGATTCTTTCATCTTCATGCGCTGCACGGACAAGAAGGCGCGCGAGTTTAAGATCGGCGCGCTGATCCATGGCCGCGGTGGTGGCAGCCGCGACGTCGAACGGAATGGGCTGGTAGCTCAGTTCAGATTCGAGCTGCGGCAGGGGGTTCCGGCCACTCAGATCGTCACCCATCAGTTCGGCCAATTGCAGAACCGCGCCTTGATAGGCCCGGTCGGCCCCGGCCAGCCGCGGATCAAGTTCGCGGGTGAGCATCCCCGCGCTGATAAACGCGCTCCGTTGAGCGAGGCCGGACTCGTATCGCGCCTTTTGCGCGTCGCTGATCGCCTGCAGGTGCTGCTTTTGCTCCTGACCGAGCTGCTGGAACGATCGATTGTACGCTCCTGTATAAAAGGCGACGCGAGCGGCATAAAGTTGCTCGACCACGGCCATGTTGAGTCGCTGCTTTGCGATCAATACTTCGATATCGCCACGCCGATAAGATGCGGGAATGGCTGCCTCGAAGAGTGGCTGAGTGAAGCCGCCATAGCCGAATCCAAACGGCTGGTTTGATTTTTGCCCGGCCCTATCTCCGCCCTGGTCGCCGCCGGCCACACCGATCAGCGCATCGGGTAAAGCGATGGATCGGAAAATCAGTCGTTTCCCGGAAGCCCTTTCCACATCCAGCCTGGCCTTTTGAATCGCCGGATTTTTTTCCACCGTTCTGCGCAACGCCTCCTCGAGCGTGAGCGCAGGCGCGGTGACCGCAACGGAAAGCGCGACCCAAGCAAGCAACGTGATCAGAGCGAGACGGATTCTCATTGCTGGCTCAACTTTGTCGGCGGCCGAGCGATATCCAGAACACGCGCGGTCTCCTGCTCTTTCTGGCGGGCTTCGGCCTTGGTTAATTTACGAGAAAACTCCAAGCCGTCTGGCGACAAGGCACAGGCGCGGGCCAGCCGCGCGACGGCAACGCTATGCAGATAGATCGCGCTGAGGCGCGTCGTACGCGTGCGTGTGATATCGGAAGCTGCCTGCAAGACGTCGAGTTGCGTGCCGAGGCCGGCAGCCACATTGGCTTTCGCCACCTCGAGGGATTCATCTGCCGTTTGCACGTTCTTCGTCTCGGAGTCGAGCACGTGGTCGGCCTGTTGCAGGTCTAGCACGGCACTTCGCACATCGGCCGCGACGGAGCGTCGAGCAGCTTCCAAACTTTGCACGGCTGCTTCGCGCCGGGCCCGGGTGGCGAGCAGGCGGCCCTTCGTCGCGAAACCATCGAAGATGTGCCATCTGGCATTTAAGCCAACGACATAGCCATGGTTGAATTCCTGTCCGACAGTCGGGTCGCGCTCATTGTAAATCTCGTAGCCGGAGAACGCCTCCAATTGCGGGCGGAGCTCGCTGCGATCGAGTTCGGCCTGGCGGTCTTCAATTTCAACATCGATTTGGCGGGCGCGAATTTCGGGGCGCTCGGTATCGGCGCGGGCCAGGCATTCGTTCAAATCGGGGTGGCGCGGACGGTATTGCAGTTGCCCGATGATTTGCGGTGTGGGCGTGGCAGCGACGCCGCAGAGCTCGGTCAGGCGGAGATACGAATTGCTTAACTGCGTTTGCGCATCAATCAGCTGAGGTTGTTCGCTGGCCAAAGCGACTTCGGCGCGGCTCACATTCAATTGGCCGACGATGCCGGCCCTGAAACGCTCGCGCTGGCTTTTCAGTTCCTCCTGCAGGACACCAACCGATTGTTCGCGCACGCGGATCTTCGCCCGATTCAAAAGGAGTTCGTTGAACGCGACCCGCACATCCATGGCCACGCGGTTGGAAACCGCTTTGAGCTCGAGTTCCTGCTTGGCCAGATTGAGGTGGGCAAGGGCCACCGCATTGGGGACGGCGCCGCCCGAGTAAAGATTCTGCACGACGCGGACAGAAGCGTTGTAATCCTCATTGCGCAGCCGCGAGTCCGACTGGTGTTCGCGTTCGCGAAATAAACCGGTCGACACGACGGAGGGGAGATAGCCGGAGCGAGCCTCGAGCAGCCCGCCATGAGACGCCTGGATCTTTTTCCGAGCGATCTGAATGTCGGGGTTCTGCGACTCAGCGAGGGAGACGGCCTGTTCGACGGTATAGGAGGGAGTAGCGGCGATGGCCGGGGTGATCAAAAAGCACGCCAGCACCAATCGTAAACCAAAGGCCACGCGCATTCGTTTCTACTTTTTCTTCGGAGCCTTGGTTTTCAATAAAAATCCGGTGGGCTAAGTGCTTGCACCCTCTCCAGAATACGCTAGAAGTCTCGACCACGCCACTTTCCGGGCTAACGGGAGGAGTAGTGCGGTAGAATCCTACATAAATGCATCTTGCCCGGGGCTTGCGCCTCCGGCTAATCTTACTGTTTTGGAATGAGCAAAATTAGAATCGCCGTCGTCGGTGTGGGCAATTGCGCCAGTTCCCTGATTCAGGGAATCAACTTTTATCGCGGGTCCAGCAGCGGCGCCAGTGTTGGGCTGATGCATCGTCGCATCGGCACGTATGAGCCGCACGACATTGAAGTGGTGGCGGCTTTCGATATCGACCGTCGCAAGGTTGGGCTCGACGTGAGCGAAGCCATTTTTTCGCCCCCGAACTGCACAAAAATTTTCTGCGAAAAGATTCGGCGCACCGGGGCCATCGTCAAGATGGGCTGCGTCTTCGACAGTTATGCCGAACACATGCGCGAGTACGACCCTCTGCGCACCTTTCTTCCTCTGGAAAAAGAATCGACCCGGGAGCAGATCATCGGTGAATTGCGCGATTCCGCGGCCGAGATTCTGGTTAATTATCTGCCCGTCGGCTCGGAAGAAGCGACGCGCTTCTACGCGAGCTGCGCCTTGGAAGCGAACATGGCGTTCGTCAATAATATACCCGTTTTCATCGCGAGCGACCCGGTCTGGGCAAAACGTTTTTCAGACAAGAATCTTCCGCTCATCGGCGACGACATTAAGGCGCAGTTAGGCGCGACCATCCTGCATCGGACGATCGTCGATCTTTTCCGGAAACGGGGCGTAAAGGTGGAACGCACTTATCAGCTGAACACGGGCGGGAACACTGATTTTCTGAACATGCTCAATCGCAGTCGCCTCGCTTCGAAAAAGACTTCCAAAACCGAGGCCGTGCAGTCTGTCATTGGCGAGAGACTGGCCGATGACAATATCCATATTGGACCGAGCGATTATGTGCCGTGGCAACGGGACAACAAGATTTGTTTCATCCGGGTGGAGGGAAAGCTTTTCGGGGATGTTCCGATGGAACTGGATATCAAGCTGTCGGTGGAAGACTCCCCCAATTCCGCTGGGGTCGCGATTGACTCGATCCGTTGCTGCAAACTCGCGCTCGATCGCGGGATTGGCGGTGTGCTTCATTCCCCATCCGCATATTTTTCAAAACATCCGCCGGTTCAGATGACAGACGACGAAGCCTATCGCAGCGTCGAACAGTTTATCCGCGGCGAGCGCGACACATAAGAGGAGCGAGATGGCAGGGATTCTTGCCTGCCGCTTGCGCTGTAGTCGCCTCGCTCTGTTGAAGCGTTCCCGGGTTTGATTTGCCTTGGGAACACGGCAGCAGAGTGCCGTGTCAACAGGAAGAGAGCGCGGATTTTTGAGCAGACTCCCAGTTCAGTTCAGCGCTCAACTGGATGGAGACGCGCCCATTCGCGCGCGAGTTCGTCCGTTTGATAAAGCAAAAACTGTCCGGTCGACGTCGAATAGATGGCGGCTTCAACGGATAGATCGGTCAGGTGAGTCATGGCCTGCCAGTAAGCAGCCATCTGCGGCAGATAGCGGGTGCGTAATTCGTCCGAGTCTTCACGATCGATTCGGTTTGTTTTCCAATCGATGATGAAGGCGCTCTTCCGGTCCTTTTCGAAGACAGCGAGGTCGACAATGCCTTCCACGCTGGTGGCCTCGTCGACCGGCCACAGGAAGGGCAACTCCGTGCGCCAGAGCGCGAACTCGCGCAAGAGTTTCTGCGGGAATCCGTCCTCATTTGCGCATTGTTTCCGCAACAATTTCCATTCACGCAGCGACCGTGCCGGGTCAGGAGACTGCGCCTGAAACTCTTGAAAGGTATTTTCGCGCGCCGTCTCATTTTCCTTCCAGGGAATACGCTGCGCGAATTCATGCCACCAGATACCGTAGCGTTTGGCCGCACCGTCGACCGAGAGCGGACGCAACTCCGGATCGGTTTCCTTCCAGACGTCCGTTTCGCTAATGGCCAGGGGCGGCTCGTCACCCGAGGCCATTCGACTGGGCGTCAATTTCCGAACGAACTTTCCGGCTTGATCGAAACCGATCTTCGCTACTTCCTTTTCGACCGATGGAAGGTCCGGTAACTTTTGCTCCTGTTCGCGGTGATCCGCATCGAGCTTTTGCGCACCGATCGTGGCAACACAACGGACCGCTGCAGTGGCCAACTTTTGAAAGAGTTCCCCGTTTGCTTCTTCCTGTGCGCTGCGCAGCCATCGCGCCTGCGAATTCCTGGGAATGGCGCCCTGCGCGGTGTGAAAGACTTGGTGGTCTAGCGCCAGGACCAGGCTGTGCCTCGCCCGGGTGAAGGCAACGTAAAGAAGGCGCTCCATCTCCTGCTGGTCTGCCAGTTTGAGCGCCTCTTTGACTTCGCGGGTCATGTCGTCGCGTCCGAGCGCAATCACCAGTTCACCCGTCTGCGGAATACGGACGATGCGCGCATAATCAGACGATCGCGTGCGCACTTCGCGGCAAAGGAACGGGAGGATGACGGCATCCCATTCCGAGCCTTTCGCTTTTTGGCCGGTGATCAATTGGATGGCATCGCGCTGGGCGGGCTCGCTGTCGCGTGGAGTATCAAAATTCGCGCGCAGATCGTGCGCAAAATCGGACAGAGTTTTTCCTTCCGCCTCGGCCGTAGCGGCGATGACGAGGAGTCGATCCAACTCGGCACTTAGGTCTCCGAATTCCTGCGTTGGCAGGCTAACGAGCCGTTCACGCAGGCGAACACCCGTCGCGATGGCACAAACGGCATCGTAAAGGGGTGCATTCCGCACGCGCTGGCGCAGGGCGGCCAATGAATTGAGCGCCTCGGCCGCAGCGCCTTCCCCCGAAACCTCGGTTAGAAAATCGAACCGGTTCGCGTGGCCATCGCAAAACTGCGCCAGGTCGTGATCAGACAAACCGAACACTTCCCGCAGAATCCCCACCGTCTCAAAGCGCAAATGGGGTTTTGCCATAATAGTCAGGAGCGCGGTCAGCCAGGCGTGGGCTGGATTGTCTGCGTTGAGTTCGCTTTCCGATTGCGTCTGAACCGCGAATCCAGCCTGACGGAGGGCTTGCCGTAATGGGGCGAACCAGGCTTTGCGCGGGCACAAGATTGCGACCTCGCTCCAAGAGCGCGCGCGCAGTTGTTCGACGCTCGTCTTCTTTAACCAGGCCGCGATCTGCCGCGCTTCATGGTCGGCTTTGGAGCGCTCTGACTTCTTGTCGCCGGTGCGTTGAGTATTATCTACTTCGATCGGCAGGGCCATGATTTGACCAGGCAGGACAGCGGGGCGCGCATTGAGTTTGACGAAGCCGACCTGTCCGTCCGCGTCGCTCAAGAGGCAGGGGAAGGCCGCATTGATAAAATTCACCTGTTCCCGATCGAGCCGAAACGTGACCGCGAGTTCGACCGCTTCGCCCGCCCCGGTTTGCCTGAGTGTGTCGTGGATGCGGCGGTACTGTCGAAGATCGGCCCGATCTCCGAAGATCGATTGTTGAAAATCGCCGACCATGGAAAAGTGACCGGGTCGGGGTGGATCGGTGCGAGTTTCGAGCCATCGTCCCTTCGCATCAGGGGGGCGGGTGATCTCGAGCAAAATTGAAAACTGCTGCGGATCTGTGTCTTGTGCCTCGTCCAGAATGACCCGGAAATTTCGTTCGCGAATGCGAGTGGCAGCCGTGGGCTGTTGCACGAGCGCGTCAGCCAGCCGGATCTGATCGTCATAGGTTAAGACGCCATGATCGAGCCGAAATTCGCGATAGGCGGCCTGCACTTCGGCGGCCACGGAAAGGACGCAACAGTTAAGCCATTTTCGAAAAGGGCCGAAGGTTCGATCCCAAATGGCGACAAATTCCTTCGCGGTCGAGGAACAATCGAGGAGCGGAAGAAAATCGACGTCGGCGCGGTAATGCTTTTGCCATTCTCGTATTTCGGCCTGAACGCGCTCGATTTTTTCGGCCGAGCGTGCGGGCGGTGAAAATGCCAGGATGGTCTCGAGATCGATCGGAGGGCGGGGGCCGGGATCATCGCACCCGAGCAATGGGAAGCTTCCCGACCGACCCAACTCCATGAGTTGGCGCACGGGCACATGGCGTAGAAGAACACGCCGGCTCTCGGCCGTTAACGATTGGCCGATCGAAGTTTGGCTCTGCACAAAATTGTGCCACAGCTCGGCATCATCCGTGATGAGTGACAAATGAGGCGGGAGGCCGAGGTAATGGCCATAATCCGCCAGAAGGCGGACGCAAAAACTATGGATCGTGCCAAAAAAAGCGCGGTTGAAGGCCGCGACCACATCCAGCGAAACGCGCGCCTCCAGCATCTGTTGGCGAGCGCGCCTTTGCATTTCATCGGCGGCGCGATGCGTGAAAGTGACGACCACCAGCGCAGGCAGAGATGTCAGCGCGTGAGGGCTCCGCGCGATTTCTACGATCCGATCCGTGACAGCGCGGGTTTTGCCCGACCCGGCCGCGGCTACGACGGAGAAGTTCTTTTCAAGTTCCCGGCAAAAGCGATCCCGTTCCGCCTGGTCGGAAGGCTTGGTCATGGTTCGTCCTCCGCCGCCTCAACGGCAAAGGCCGGGTGCGTGAGAGTCCATTTTTTTTCGAGCAAATCGGGATCGATGGCGAGCGTGGCCAGGGGGTAAGCTCCGCTGAAGCTGAATTCCGATCGAATTGCTCCCCGCATTCCGAACACGCCGCTTTTCTGGATCTGAGCGAGTTCACGCCAGACTTGTCCGTGCATGGTGATCTCAGAAAGCTGAAGCTGCGGTTTCGATAGATCCAGGCCGCGGGCCAGCAGGCTCATCGCGATGTTGCCACCGCCAAGTTGACGAAGGGCCAGCGCATACAAGGAGACTTGGATTCCATCTCCCCGAAGTAGTTGTCGCAAGACGCCCTTGCGCACGTCTTCTTCCGATCGCCACTGCGAAGAGCGGAGACTTTTTCGCTTGCCTGTCTTGTAGTCGATCACCCAAAGATCGGCTCCGGAGAAGTCGTTTAACCGGGCTGCGGTTTTCGCAAGAACCAGGTCGACGCGGCCGCGCAGCTTCAAGTTCGCGTCCGGCCCGACGGGAATGGAAGGAAGCGCGCGCAGCGACCATTCCGTGGTGGCATAGGGCCATCCTTCCACGTGCGCAACGTGCGCGGCAAACAAGTTGGCCATGTAGGAAGCGTGGCTCCACGTCGATATCCACCAATCCGGCACGACGCGATCCGTTTCTTTGAGCAAGGCGCTGATCTGTTTGCGGAAATCCGCGGCGGCCCGCTGCACGCGAGACGTCAAATCGGGCGCGAGTTTGCCCAGATGGTTTGGCGACGTCAGATGGACGATGGGCCGCAGCCATTGATGAACCCAGTTGCCCATGGCCAGACTCCATTGTTCCATGTCCAGATCGTCGCTTTGCACCCCGAGTAGCGATTTCATCCAGATCAAGGCCGGTGCTCTAAAGAATCTTTCGAACTCCGACGCGGATAGAGAGATCGGTTCAGTTGGCGCAATGCGTAGCGCAAATTCGAATTCGCCGGCTTTCGTTTCGGCGCGACGCGAATCATAGGCAACGCGTGTCGCTCGAATACTCGATTCCTCGCGCGATGACTCTTGCGGCAAAGCGATCTTGTCGAGCCATCGTTTCGTCTGAGCCTGTAATGCCTCAAGGGTCGTCTGCGAAAGAGCGCTGCCATGCAGATTGAAATAAAGCCGGGTGAAAAACTCGCTCGGATTAGCGATGCGGCGCGGGACCGATTCAGTGAACAACGCCGCGGTCATCGCGATCGCCGTCTCGGCCGACTCCATCAGGTTCGCCATCTGTCGCCGGGCCAGCTGTCGCCGTTCCGCCGCTCCCAGACACAAGGTTTTCCCCTCCTGCACGCTCCATTGTCCCTCGCCCTGCCGTCCCCGCACCGTGGCGGTCCGGTTCAGGATTTTTATGCGTCGGTTAAGGGCATCAACCTCTTCGTCGCGCACGAAATCGGATTCGTCGTTGGCCGGAGGCCAGGCGCCCTCATTCAACCCGGCCAGGATCAGATGAGACCAACTCTGCCCCTCCGCCTCGGTCAATAACAAGAGCTGGATGCGGCTGTAGGGATGATCTCCAATCGCGTCGCGCGAGCGCGTTGGTTTCCCCAATATTTCGCCGAGCCAGCGCAGGAAACTGGCGCGCGAAACCGGATATTGAACCTGTTCGATCCATTCCCGAGCCAGTCTTTCCAATTCGCCCTTACGATTGTTCCAGCCTAACTGGTCGAAAATTTGTCGCGCCTGATCGGTGAAGACGCGCAGCGTGGCCAGGGCGGGCAGGAATGTGATGGTTTCCATGCATTCCGCCACAGCGGTTGCGTCTTTCAGTTCGGAGTGGTGCGCGCAAAACGCGCGCAACACGCCGATGTCATCGATCAGGAGTTGACTGTAAGCGCGGCCGAGGACGTCTTCGATTTGCGGCACCGTCACTTCGCCGAGAAACCCGGCTTTGTCGTCGAGTGTCGACAGGAAGTGAAGCAGCGGTTTGAGCCGGTTGCTCTCCTGCAAGTCCAACCAGGCAAGCCAGGCGACATCTTCCAGCGTTGGGGCGATCAAGTGCCCGATAGAATCGAAATGGGGAAGACCAAGTCGATGGAGCAAAGCGGCGACCGAGCGAGATAGCGCGCCCGGTGCCGGAAACAGCACGCCGATACGGCGGCAGCCGGCCTCACCGAGAAATTTTAGAATGAGCCCGGCGAGGGCATGCGCTTGTTCTGTGACTTCCTGTCCAACAAGAAAATGGAGCCGGGCCGGTGGTCTTGAGTCGTCACTGAACAATTCGAGCTGCGGTTTTGCGGCAGCCGAGCGCTTCGCCGATTTCCGCGCCGGCGGTGGGGATGGACGGGTCGACGGATGGATGGGACGGGCCGCGCCAAAGATTTGCTCCCAGCTTCCGGCCCAGCATTCGTCGAGGTCGCGCGCTTCATCCCGCGGGTCGGTCAGGACGACGGTCGCGGCGGCGGCGGATTTCGCGGCTGCTACCAGCAGCGTCCAGAGTGGCCAATGGGCGCCATCAAACCCGGCTATCAGCAAATTCTCGAACATCAATTCGCCGCGATTCGCTCGTTCCACCGCCGTTCGGTCAGCTGCTTGGATCGAAGTGAACCCGCATTGCGCGACGAGCGAATCGAACCGGGCGACGACTTCGCGAAAGGTCTGGGGTCCGGTCGCCTCGAAGGTCCAGCCGGCCGCGTTTAATTCGTCGATCGTGCGAAGAAGATGATCCGGTTCGCGCAAGACGGCGCGCGCGGCGACCACGACCGATTGCTCTGTTTCGTCGACGGACGCTTTTTGCATCGACTGTTCGGCGGCGATGGACAGAAGAAGCCGCAAATGCTCGCGCAACGGAATCTTGACGTCCGTGGACCGAAGTAAAAGCTCACGAAGTTGTGGGGGCGTGACGAATTCCACACCGAGGAGCGGAATTCTCTTTTGCACGAGCAGATGACGATAGAACTGGGCGCGTGACTGATACGGGAGAACGACGAGGGTAGGCCGCTCCGTCGAGCATCCGGCCAGCGTGACAGACCTGAACCACGGAAGAATGACGTTCTCCCAGGCGTCTTCGACCGACGGACCAAGATAAAGCTCGGCGTGACCAGACCACGTATCGCCTTCGCTTTGCATGCTTACTCAATCGAACGGGCGGGCCGTTCCGGCAATGGCTCAATCTGCCAGAATTCGTTGATCGCCCATCCGGCGAGTCGCTCCCTGGCGATCGAGATATTCGAGCAAGGGAATAATGATGCGGCGCGAGGTTTGCAATTCCTGACGGATCTGGCTGGTGCTGGCGGGACCATTTGTGGAAATGAAACGGAGTATCGTTTCCTTCATCACATCGAAATGATCGCGCAGCAGCACAACCTCCGGGGAAACTTCGGCGACTGATCCCTGGTTGATCATGAATTGCAGCGCTTGTTGCGCGGCCTGGTTGGGCGCGATTGATTTACGGGCGGGCGGGTCGAATGGTTTCGCAGTCAAAGCCTGGCGAATTCCGGCTGCCACCGGCTCCAGTTGCGGAGGCAACGCAGTCTGATGCGTTCGCCGCGCGATAGTCTGTTTTTTTCGTGCGAAGTGTTCCTGACAAAGATCGCGCAGAAGGGCCTCTACGATTTCGGGCGATAAGTCCCGAAAGGCCGAACGGAAAGTGTTCATATCCAGTCCGGGACGATCCGGGTTAGTCGCGTGGGCTTGGTCGATAAGGTCGGCCGCTCGGGCCCGAAGTTTTTTCCACGCTCCCGCGTCCGCGGCGATGTGACCCAAAACCGTAATCTGGCCTTGCCCGTGCAGACGAGCGATGGACTGGGCGATCTCTGCGGCGGTGAACCTTGATTTGAGGAGAAGCACCGAGGTCTCGACGAACTGGCTCCGCGCTATTTCAGCGGCAACACAGACGTCCGCGTTCTGCCACCCGCTGCTCAGCGACTCCAGAAATGTCTGCTGCGCCTCCCGGCGGATGGAAGGACGACGGGCATCGGGGTCAAGCACCAAGCCGCCCGCGAGGGTATGCTGCTGGGATCGGTCGCGGATGACCAGGCGATCTCCGAGGAAGGCGAAGAGCGGCGCACTCAACCTTAATTGAGCGGGGGCTTTTGCCCCCGGCTCCAACTGTTCGCACCCCATGAATACAATCTTGGCCGACGTGCGCGAAGTTCCGTGATGCACATCAACCATCGACGATGTTTTGATCGGTTTTACCTTCGAATTTTGCGTAACGTGTCGGCACGACACTTCAAGCAGGACATCAATCGTGCAGCTCGCTTCACCTGCCAGAGTGGTGATGATATCTCCTCTTTTGACGGTCTGCGCTGATGCCCCCAGAGCGACGTCTGGTAAATTCAAGGCAGTGCGCGCACTCGTTTGAGCAGTCTCTACGTCATGCCCGTGGCTTTGAACTGATCGAATGCGAGTGGCCAGATTTCCAGGCTGAATAACAACGGATTGCCCCGGACGGAGCGATCCTCCCGCGAGAGTACCGGTCACGACCGTGCCGAGCCCGTGCATAGTGAAAGCCCGATCAATGGAAAGTCGCGGCTTCTCCCCATGGCAGGGGGACGGCAAAGCGGACAACTCGTCCAGGATGGCCTCCCTTAACTCAGCGATGCCGGAGCCGGCGCTGACTGACGTCGGAATAATCCGGGAGCTCGAAAATGGAGTATCGACGAGTTCCTGGCGGATTTGTTCCTCGACTCTTTCCCTGTCGCCGAGATCCGTCTTGGTGATCGCGACAACCATGCAGCTCACGCCGAGATACATCAAAATTTGAAGATGTTCCTCGGTTTGCGGCATCCATCCGTCGTCCGCGGCCACCACTAATAGAGCGAGGTCGATCGAGCCCACGCCGGCAATCATGTTGCGCACGAAATCTTCGTGTCCCGGCACATCCACAATGCCCGCGACAAACTGTTCACCCTTCGCGGAGGTCATCTGCAAATGAGCGAACCCGAGATCAATAGTAATTCCGCGCGCTTTTTCTTCGGGTAATCGGTCGGGATCAGTGCCCGTGAGGCTTTTGACTAATGCGCTCTTGCCGTGGTCCACGTGACCGGCCGTGGCGATGGCAAAATGGCGGATTGGCACGATGGCAAGACTAACTCTCCAGGCCTGGCCGGGTGCAGGCTTGGCGGATCGCGTCCACTACGGTTTCATCCTGCGTCGGAAAGACTGTGCGCAAGTCCAGCTTGAACGAATTCCCGCCGATGTAACCCACGACGGGCGGGTTGTTTTCGCGCAGAGCGGCAGCGAATTCGTCGAGTGAACACGCGGCGGGGACGATGTCGATTGTCACGGAAGGAATGACGGAACGCGGCAAAGTACCGCCGCCCACTTTTCCGGTCCCGCGTCCGATGCTGATTTGCGCGGGCAAGCCGCGCAGCCGAGCGAACATGGTGGCGGCGCGGGCCCGTAATTCATCCTTCGAAACGCGAAGGAGAGCGAGCGCCGGAATATCGGCGCTCGAGCCGTGTAAATGCTGATCGACCGTGGATTGCAGAGCGACGAGACAGAGCTTGTCGCAGCGCAAGGCGCGGAAGATCGGTTCGCGCTTGAGTCCGGCGACAAGGCGTCGACGACCCGCCACGATGCCGGCTTGCGGACCACCAAATAGTTTGTCTCCGCTGAAACAGACAAGGTCGACGCCCTTCTTCAACGCATCCGACGGTGTCGGTTCCGGGTCGGCCGAAAACTCCGCATAGGATTCCAAGGCTCCGCTGCCCAGATCGGCCAAGAGCGGGACATGTTGTTTCCGGGCGAGTTGTGCGAGCGCGGCCAGACTGGTCGATTCGACAAAGCCATCCATAAAAAAATTACTGCGGTGTACTGTTAGGATGAGAGCGGTGTTTGCGTTGATGGCGATGTCGTAGTCCTCCAGCGAGGTGCGGTTCGTGGCTCCGACCTCTCGCAGCGTTGCGCCCGCCGCGGTCAGCATCTCGCCGATGCGAAAACCGCCCCCGATTTGCACGAGTTCGCCGCGTGAGATAATCACTTCGCGACCGGGCGCGGCGAAGTGTCCGACCACGAGGACGAGCGCAGCTGCACAGTTGTTCACGACGGTGGCCGCCTCGGCCCCGCAAAGGATGGCAAGGTTGCGCTCGAGATAAGTTGCGCGATTCCCCCGCGCTCCGGTATCCATGTCGAATTCGACGTTGCCATAGCTTGCCGCCATGGCAGCTACCGCCTGGGCGACGTCTGGTGCGAGAGGGGCCCGGCCGAAATTTGTGTGAAGAATAACGCCGGTCCCATTGACGACCGGGCGAAGGCGGCTGTGGCGATGTCGAGCGAGCGAGGAACGAACGGCGTTTACGATTTCATCGAAACCGCGACCTTCTTCAGATTTCCGACGCGCGGCCAGCTCGCATCGGATCGTGTCCAGGACGACCGGTCGCGGGAGATCGACCGGGCCGAGCGCCTGAAGCACCTTGGAGACGGCCGGAATCGAGCGGCGTGAGTTTACGCGTTCATGCATATCAAATGTTGTTTCCGACGTGTCAGACGCCCGACCAAGGCAAGACAAGGAGTTTGGTTTTTGCGCAGGAGACGCATTAATTCCTGCAGCCGTGTGGGCGCGACGGCGAGCAAAAGGCCGCCGCTGGTTTGGGCATCGCAGAGCAGGAGCTTTCGGGCCATGGCAGTGGCTCGCCAGTCGACCATGCCGCGGGTGAGTTTCAGATTTTCTTTAGTTCCACCGGGGACGCATCCACGCGAAATCAGCGCGTGAATTTCATCATCGATGACGGGGATGGCGGCCGGATCAAGCACGGCGGTGACACGGCTGGCGCGACACATGGAAGCGAGGTGTCCCACTAAACCGAACCCGGTAATATCAGTGGCGGCGCGGACCAATCCGCGCTCGGCCACGTTGGCGCCGATCGAATTAATCGTCGACATAAGAGCGATCGTTTTGTTCTGGAGCGCGCGCGAACAGAGGCCACGTTTCATGGCGGTGGTGACAATGCCCGTGCCAAGCGGTTTGGTTAGGACCAGTAAGTCGTTAGGCTGAGCCAAAGCATTGGTCATGAGATGCCGGATTTTGACAAGACCGGTGACAGCCAGGCCATAGATCGGTTCCGGATTTCGGATGGTGTGGCCGCCCACGATGGCGCAAGCCACTTCCGCGGCCTTCTCCAAACCTCCGCGTAGAATAGCCGAGACGGTTCCGGGTGAGACGAGATCAGCGGGGAAGCCCATAATATTAAGAGCGGTGAGCGGACGTCCCCCCATGGCAAAGACGTCGGATAGCGCATTGGCTGCCGCGATTTGTCCGTAGGCAAACGGATCGTCCACGATGGGCGTGAAAAAATCGACCGTCTGAACGAGCGCGCGCTGGCGATCGAGGCGGTAGACGCCTGCGTCGTCGCCCGTGCCGGAGTTGACCAGGACATGGCTGCGCGGGGAGATGGGAAACTGTGGCAAAACTTGCCGCAGGGCCTTTTGGCTCAACTTGGAAGCTCACCCGGCGCATGAGGAGAGAGAAGTAAGTGTACGAATTCGTTCGCGGGTCATGTCATATCACCGCCCCTCTGGTAAAATGGCGGAGAGGATAGGAATCGAACCTACCTCGGTCCCGCATACGCGGGATCAACAACGGTTTTGAAGACCGCGAGGGCCACCAGGCACCCTTCACTCTCCCCGAAAAAGAAAACGCCGAACGTCCAACGCCGAACGTCCAACGCTTAAACGTAGAAAAAGAATGCGCAATCGCCCGACTATTTGGTCGATTTGACCGCCTTAACAATGGCGTCGAAATCGGGCCAGTCGCCCGAATCGAGTTTGGAATGAAGGAGTTTTCCATTGGCCCGAATTTCGAACGCGCCGCCCTTCGATGGAACGAGGGTGAGCGACGTGATTCGTTCGCCGAGCTCGAGAATTTTGGTCGCCAAACTGACGGCCTTAGGCGTGTAGTTTCAGACTACGCAGTATTCGATCGAGATCTCGAGTTTCATTCGTAAACTCCTTTCCGGAGAAAGAGTACGAGACCGGCTCGGACCGGTCAAGAGCCGCCAAACCGCGATGGGCGAGAATTTTGAGTGCTCTGTCCCGCAGCCGATGCGCAAGTCTACGTAGATCTTGTGTTCTCTAACGATTACGAGTTGAGACCGGCGCCTCGCCTTCGTGCGCTTCGCCGCCTGGGCCAAAGAGACACGAGAAGACGACGAAGATTGACGCCTTAGGTGCGTCGGCGGTCATTCCAAATAAGGGCGAAACATCCAGTCGCGTATTTTTGCTCGGCTTCCAAGCGATGGTCGGGCCGAGGACCCAGCGGGGCGATGGCGTGCTCCGGATGCCTTTGTCTGTGAAAAGAGTGAGCTGGGTCTCGACGCCAATCTTTAGCCATTCATTGCGCGATTGACTGGGCTCCGCCACGGCTTTGCCGCCCGGGTTTGCATTTCCATTCGAGTTGCGAGAAAAAAGAGGCATCATCAGACTCTGAGCGAAGCCATATTCCCGGCCAAGATCACCTCCTACTTCCTGCTCGAAAAAGCAGTTTACGGCCCATTCGAGCTTGTCTGAGATGTCCTCGGCCAGGAGCAGCCGTATTTCATAGGCATCCGGCAGGGGGCGGTGTTCGTTAATAAAAGCCCGAGCTTCACCCGGACCCAAGGGAGCGGGAGGACCTTCGTCGTGCAAGATGTTTCCCAGACCAAATTTGTATTCAAAGAAGATTGTAGGATTGAGGGGAATCTTGTTCCAGTCAGCGAAGGCATAGCGCCCTTCAATGCTGAACGTGCGCTCCTGGGTAATGCCGCGAAAAGTCTCGATCGAGTTTTCCACGGCGACGCCGAACCGATAAGGCAAGCCCACTTCGATTTCTTGCGTGAAGCCATGGTCCGGCCGGTTGAAGTGAAGAGCATCGCCTTGGTATATCGATCCGATATAAACCGCACCCGGCGGCAGGACATAGGCATTCGTTAAGTTGGAGAACCGGCTGCGCGAAAATGCGGGCGGCGCGCCATAGGCGCTGGGAACTTCGTCACCGGTGACAACGATGCTCTCGGAAGATGCACTCTGGGCTTGGCTCGAGGAAAGGCCAGCGCCGATGACGGCTGTGCAAAGAAAAACGCGCCATCCCTTGGAATATACGAGGCAAGAGGCACGATGATTTGGGATATTGAAATACATAAAATATTGTCGTTTAGTGGATTAGCGATTGAAAGGCAAAGGCCGGCGGATTTCGTTAGGTTACGTTTTCGTAATGTTATGATGAAAGGCGCGGCGATTGCACGAAAAAAATTCAAGAGAGTTATTGGACTCGCTTTCTGACGAGGGTCGGAGGACGAAGCAGCGTTCCGCTGGCTCTCCGAAAAAAATCGTTGCGATGAGTCTGCTAAAAACAAACGGCGCTCGGGAGGACGAGCGCCGTTTGGTTAAATCCGTTTTAGACCAACCGGTTTAGTTTTCGGATACGCGCGATTTGGGCGGCTTGCGCGAGGGTGGCTGGTTCGGCGTGACCGATCCGGCCGAGGAAAGGCCTGTCCCGGAACGTGATTTCACGAGCGAAATGTCGCCACTGTTGACCGTGCCGTCCGTATTGAGGTCCTCGCGGAAGTTGCTGGCGGATGCAGTCTGGCCCGACTGACTCTTGGTCTGGCTGATGTCACCCGAATTGACAGAGCTGTCGGCGTTGGTGTCGCCCACCAGAACGTCCATTCGCCCGAGCACACCATTGGTCACGGCGCTGGATGTATCGTGAATGCCGTTCAAGGTAACAACCAAATGCTGCGGGTTGGTAGCACCGGTCAGGTTGACCGTGAACTGATTAACGGCCGGGCCGAGAGTCGTGCCACTGACGGTGGCGCTACCCTGGCTGACGCTGGCGTTGTCGACCGCAGTGATGATGCGATCAAAACTGTAGATCATGGTGTAGTCCCCGTTAGGACCGCCGTAGCGGCATTCGATTCCGGCCGGCCCATTCACGGGCAGTGGAATATCGAAAGCTCCGGCACCGCCATGGACCTTGCGAGAGACCACGCCGGGCGTGGGGAGTGGGGTGGCCACGGCGGCTTCGGCATTGATGAAACCATATCCATCGAGGGGTGAATATCCCTTTCCTACGCGGTTCGTTAGGCGACCGCTGAAGGGATAGTCGGTCACGCCGTCCGAAACGACCCCGCTGAAGGTCATGCCGGGTAGAATATTCGGACTATCGCCATATTCGGGCAGGAGCACACCGCTTCCGAGAATGTCCGCTGAATTGGTGTTGGGTTGGCCGAAGAGCGGGACGGGAGTCGTCATCCCCTGCGGGGAGTTGGCATCCTGCTGCTGATTACGACCTGGGTCGAACCGAACCACCTTGCCATTGGTAAAGTTGTTGTTCGGGAAGCCCAGATTGAGCGTCCATTCGTGCGCGGTCGGGTTACCGGGAGATGGATTGGACGGGGGCGGAGCCGGATTGCTCCGAGTGTGCGTGACATCAGACGGGGTGAGCCCGGTCGAGCTGCCGAAGAGGAACGTCGAAGTGAATACCATCCCCGGTGTGAACTTATAGAGAGCCGGGTTCATGAAGTCGGCTGGGGTGACGCCGGTGAAGTTGCCGCCCGTTGGATTTCCCCCGGTTTGCGCTGTGCCTTCCGGGTTGAAGGTGATGCTCTTCAAGAATCCCGGCCCGGTGTAGGTAACGCTCCAGGCGTTGGGATCATTCGCCCCGGTGCTGGTATTCGCGCTGTTGTCGCTGACCACGCTGATGGAAACGGCGCCGCCGTTCGCAGCCGTGGCCACACCACTCACGGCGTAGGGATCGAGATCGTGAGGGAACGCGCTTAACTGCATGATCGTCTTGACCTGGGCTGGCGTCAGGATGGCTGGTTTGTGAGCTTGCAGAACGAGCGCGGCGATGGCCGCGGAGTGAGGAGAGGCCGCACTCGTGCCGTAGAAATTCGGGAACGTGTCAGGGTCGAATGGATAGTCACCTCCGGGCCCGAGCGGGAAGAAAGTGTTGTTGGCACCATCAGCGGCGGCGATGTCCGGCTTCTGGCGAATCTGTGGTGTGGCCAACCGGTTATTATTGGTATCGAAATAGATGGCGACTGGTCCGGGCGAAGTGAAGTCTTCCGGAAGATTGGGCCGGAACATGGCGTAAGCGGCGACGCTATTCGCGCCCGCGGCCGCGCTGTGGCCGAAGGTCACGGGAGTGAGATAGCTATTATATTCGGCCGGGCCCATCCCGCTGGCGCCGTTACCAAAAAATACGTACTTCAGTTGATCGGCCGCGTTGGGTGGGGTGGTGGTGTTGGCACGGCTGATGACCAGCTGGACTTGCGAAAATGAACCGCTGAAGGCCGGGACGAAAATCTCGTAAGGCCGGTTGTTGGCGATGTTGTTGCTCGCGATGGCTTGAATGAAGGCGCCGTTCATATCAAAAAAGAGCAGGTTGAAATCCTGGGTGATACGGGCCACGCCATTGGCTGTGTTCACCTGGAGGCTGAAAGTACCCTGAGTGGGAACCGGGGGACCACCCACAGGTGACGCGGTGGCGAAGGGATGAACGCGAATCGTGTATTGACCACTGGCGGGGGCGAAAAATATGACGGTTTCGTCGACACCCGTATCCTGGTCGACCACGGTCTTGCCGTTCGGATCGATGATGGCAACGATGGCATCGAGATTTTCCGTAGGATTTTGCGGCGTGGCTTTCTCGGTGACGACATACTCCTGGCCGGCCGTCAGGGTGACCTGGAAGTCCACCGCCGCGCCGCCTGTGCTGTTGCCGGTAACCGGTCCGAAGACAATCGGGCCGAGGGTCGGCAGAGTGGTGTCATATGGATCGTTCCACTGGAAGACGGCCGCCTGGGGGTCGTTCGCCGTGTTAAAGGTCTGGGCCACATCGAGGCCGCTCGGATTGAAATTGTGGAAGCCGCCGGCGTAGAGCGAAGGATCAACTCCAGCGAGATTAATATTGGTATTTGTTAGGGCGGTATTGCCTGCAGCTGCGGTCGCGCCCGTGCCATTAGCGACCGGTCGAAACGTGGAGGCGTATCCGTCGGTGCCCCAGTTGTTCGCCGCCGACGAGCAGTAGGTTGTTCCAGCGTTGACCACGTCGATCACGCCTTGTGCAACGATGCCATCCTGAAACATGGGTTCATCGAGGTAAGAGACATCGTCGCAGACCACGTCGCCTTTGAAACCCTGCTGCACGGCCGCTGGGTAGGTGAATCCAGGAAGACCGGCGAGGGCTCTAATATTGTTGGCAAAACCGACTTCTCCCGTGTCCGCGGTGGCGAAACCGATGCGGGCTTTTGGGGCTATGTCGGCCACGATCTGGCACATGCCGCGGCCTTCGTTCGTCGCGTTCGGTGGACTGCTAAAATCTTCCAGGACAACGACTGGTTGAGGATTCGCGCCAGCGGCCAGGCCGGGCAGATCGCCGGAGGCAACGTCTGCTTCCGCCGTGGTGAATCCGCCTTCTTCGCTCGGCTGCGAGTTGTAGCTGTCGGACATGACTCCGACCGACATTCCAGTTCCATCCCAGTTACTGGCCGCGCCCGCGTTATAGGACGTGTTGATGCGATTGATGCGGTGTTGATTCACGCCCTGCGAAGTGACGGCCCCGACGCTGTGCATGGGTCGGAGCTGGAGGATAACCGAGCCGACTCCCTTGTACTTCGCGATGTTGGGCGCATCATCGACCGTGATGTATCCCTCGAGGACACCATGACCGGCATACTTGGTATCAATATGCCGGACATCGAACGCCGGGAACTGCGCCTGAAGTGAAGATTGTAATATGGCCAGCGGGACGCGCCCGTCAGGCATGATATCAACAAGATATTTTCCGGTGAGGGAGTCGGTCAGAGCGAGTTTGGAAGCGGCGGCCGAGTCGCGCGCGACGGCGGCCTTGTAATTGGTTATGTAATCGGTTGGCGTCGCCGCTGCCGGATCTTTGGACGGGGCGGGCGGCTGGATTTTTTCCTGTTGAAGCAGATTATTCTCTACGATCTTGTCGAGACCATTGCCCAGATTTTGAGGGATAGGAGTGGCGTTGAGCGAGAGAGTGGCGCTAACGACGAGGGCGGCGAGGGCGAGCCTTAGAGAAGAGCTTGATGAATGCATATATGGGATTTGGGTTAACCGTCGGGGTTTCAGATGTATTCGAAAACACCACAACGACGTGGTTGTGTGGGGCGAAACGTATTTCTAATAAAAAAACCTTGTTCGCACGGCCAAAGGGAAGTCCCGCTCCGAACTCGCGGCGCGCGCAGCTCTACCCAAGCAAACGGCGCCTACCGAAGTGGGCGCCGTTGCAATGCTTTCATCGAATCGCGTTTAGTTTTCGAGCCCGCGCGATCTGGGATGTTTGCGCGGGGGCGGCTGGTTAGGCGAGGGCGGTTGGTTAGGCGTTACCGGATTAGTGGCGGGGGCGGCGGGAAGACCTGTGCCCGACTTCGATTTTACGAGTGAGATATCGCCGCTGTTAATGACGCCGTCCAAGTTCAGATCCTCGCGGAAATTGCTGCCGGTCGCTGCCTGACCTGATTGATTCTTGGTCTGGCCGATGTCGCCCGAGTTAACGGCGCCGTCCGCGTTGGTATCGCCAACGACGACGTTCGCATTTACCGAAACGTCGCCGGTATTACCGGCTGAGTCGACCACCCCATGAAGGGTGAGCGTGACGCGCGAGGCGTCGGGCACGCCGCTTAGATTCGCGATATACTGATGCGTATTGTTTCCGATACCGCTAGTGTTGAGCACGGTAACGCTCTGCGATCCCGCGCTCGTGGCGGCCGTTGCGGTAGCGCTGCTGACGCTGCTGAGCAGATTCTCGAAGGCAACGATCAGCGTGTGATTACCCTGGGCACCGCCGGTGCGGCATTCAATTCCCGGCATCACCACGTCGAAGTTGCCGACATTGAGATGCGCTTTGCGGGATACAACACCGGCCACTGGAGGCAAACCACCGGTCACGGTGATGATGACTTGTGCGGGATTGGTGCTGATGTTGCCGTTCACATCTTTCACGGTGAGCCGCGCCGGATAATTGCCCGGCGAGTTGTAGGTATGGTTAAAGAGCGGAGTGCTCTGCGTGGCCGGCGCAGTCCCATCGCCGAAGTCGAGGGTGTAGGAATTGACGGCTACGCAGGGCGATGGATCGCTCGAGGTCGAACCGTCGAAACTCACCTGCAAGGGACCGTTGCCGGTCATGGGTGTCGCGGTCAACCTCGCTACCGGCAGGCCGGCCGAACATTTGTTATTACCGATGCGCGTGTAGGCACCGCCCCCGGTCGTCTGAACGGTCTCAAGGAAACCTGCACCGACTCCGACAAACAGAATGGTATTGCCACTGATACTGCCGAGATGAGTTCCAGCCGCACTAGCGTTCCAATCGAAAGCCACGGCCGTAGGGGCAGTGCTGCCGGGCGCATCAAAATGCAACGGGGCGCTGAGGTCCAACTTGACCTGCACGGTTCCATCCGGGCTGAAGCTGCCTGAAATCTGCGGGCAGGTGGCGAGCGGATTCCCCGGTTGCGAGGTGCACTGGGCACTATCGAACGAGCCACCGGTTGCGCTGGGATCCCGTCGTCCGTAAGCAAATTGCGGAGTTCCGTTGAAGGTGTCCGCTTCGACGTAGACGGTCTGCGGGCGACCCAGGGTATCGGTCACAGTAAAGAGGAACTGATATTCCGCATTCGGAGGAGGCGTGGCGGTGCCTGTTCCCGCGGGATCCAGTGTCTTCACCTTCATCAAAAATGTGATGGAGTTATCGGTGCAGCTCGTGAAGGGCTCTCCGATGTTCACGTTCTCAATTGTCAGTTCACCCTGAGTCGGGTCGCTTGCCACATTTCCGGGACTGCCCGCCGGATCAACATTCAGATAAGGGTAGGCACATGAAGTGCCGCCGCCGACCGGCGGAGCGAGCAAGCTGACCTCACGACAATGCCCACTCTGGCCGTTCGCGTTCACGGCCGTGGCATAATAGTAAACGTTGACGCCGGGACCCGAGGGGGGATTGGGATCAAAGTATTTCGTCGTCGTCGCACCTGCAACATCAGCCAGGAATATTTCTCCGCCGGACGATGTGCCGCGATAGACCTTGTACCCGGTGATGGGCGAGCCGCCATTGTCGGGCTCGAGCCACGTGACCAAGGCGGCGATCCCGTTGCGCACGGCCGAGACCATTTGCGGTGGGGCCGGAGGGGCCGGTTCCACTGGGTCGAAGAAGGCAAATAGGCGACGACCGCCCGATTGCCGGGTCACGGTGCCGTGGGATGCACTCGACTGGCCGCTGAAGGTGTTGGTACAGTTAGGGCAACCGTCGGCAAAGCCGGCCAGAATGCGACCCTGACTGTCAATCGCCATGTCATTGAAGTCCGCCAGATTCCGCCCGCCCGCGCAGGTCGTGCCTTCCAAGCAAATCGTGCCGGTTTGAACAGGATCGTCCGGGGTGGCATCGGTCGTGATCCAATTCTGGCCGCCATCATAGGTGGTCGCCACGTAGAGATGCCAAATGTTCTTACAATTCAGCACCGAGCCGTAGGGATTACACGTTCCAGTGCTGGCAATGCCGTCGCCCGTTCCAAGGAATCCAATGGCGGCGCGATTGTCGTCGCCGGCTGCCGCAATTGGAAACACGGCGTGAGTAATTCCGAAGGGAAGACCAAGGTCGACGGGGATAGACCAGTTCACGCCCCGGTCACCGGAGAAGGCAACTTTAGGGTGCCCATTGCCGTCGGTATAGCCGAGGTAGATCGTGTTGCTCGCCTGCCCGGCTGGTTTACCGACATTGTTTTGACCGATGGCAACGTAGGGATCCTGCGAGCTGGTGCTGTTCGTAATGTTGTGCTCGACGAACGTCACCCCGTTATCAGTCGAGACGGCCACGCCTGTCGTGCCGACGGTCCCGCAGGAAGAATTCGGAACGTAAACTGTCCCGTCTGGAGCTACTTTCACGTGGCCATGAATGCCACCGGTGCAGACGGTCGGATTGAAGAGCAACACGGCTGGGCCGAACGTTTGCCCCCCGTCGTCACTGCGCGAACATTGCGCTTCCGCGGCGATGTCCTGCGAGCAGTAATAGATGGCGTTCTTCGCGCCGGTGGCAGGGTAAGACGCCAGCGCGGGAGGCGTTCCTGTGTAGGGGCCACCACCGAGCGTTTCGTGATCGGGTCCCTGGCCGGGACCGCCGTTGCCGCCTGGCAGGTAACTATTGCCATCGGTGTCCGAGAATGCGCCGAGGCTGTTTCCCTGACCGCCGACCAGTTGCAACGAGAAGATTCGGCCGGGCGTGTGGGGCGGCGGATAGGCCAAACCGAGCTCGACGTTCGTGTAGTGGTCAACAAAACCGATTGGATCGGCCAAAGGAGCCGTTTGATCGAACACCGCGGAAACGTCCTCCCAGCTGAAAATCGCCGGTGAAGAACAGTCGTCGAAGTTGACGCGCCACTCATGGTTGCCGGAGGTGAAAAACGCAACGCCGCCCGTATTCACCTGGTCGTGTTGCAATCCGGGAACGTTTGGATTCCAATCCACGCCGAGGGAAGGCTCGCCCGCGTCGTCCGCCTGACCCGGACCTGCCGGGAAACTTTGGAAACGCGCCGGGGCGCAATTGGAAACCGCTGGATTGCAAAGCCCGGGGCCGCTCGGAGCCTTCTCCAGATTAACGGTGGCCGTGTAAGGAACGGGTGCACCAGTCGAAAGAACCAGAATCAACTTGTAGAGGCCGGGAGCGAGGTTGGTGGGAAGAATGATGGTCGAGGGATCCGCCGTGGATTGGTTCTTGGCCACGACCGCGCCCGCTGCATTCTTAATGAACACGTCGTTGTCCACGACGGGAGGGGTCCAGGCCCACTGCACGGTGATCTGATATTGAGTTGGGTCGTAGCCCGCGGCGGGAGTGCCCACGGTTGAATCAATCGTTAGGTTAAAGACGCTACAGAGTGAATCGTTAGGCCCGCAGTTTGGATTGCCCAGTGCAAATCCGGTCAAATTAGGGGGAGAACCCACGGGATCGTTGTAGGTAATCGACCGATTCGAAGTACTCAGTGTTCCGCTAACCGGGGTAGGCGCAGCGAAGCTAAGCCAACCGATGGACGCGCCGATCGAGCAGAGCGCGCACGCGATTAAAATGCGGGGATTAAAAAAGGCGGATTGCGAGGACGATTTCTTTTTCATGGATGGGCGGGTGCGAGGCAACGTGAAGGATTCGTGCGGACGCGCACCGATGGCCCCTTGTATGACGAAAATGTAAGGAGCAAATTTTTGCCCCTCCCAACGATCCATCGGAGGTCAAATGTGAGCACCGTTCGCGGTAAACGGTTTACGCCGACTCTTCCGGTTTAGACGTTGAATACGCCAACGGTCCGGAGATGCGGGCCTACGCCGCCTTCCGGCGAAACACGCGCCGCCCGACCAGTCCGAGCGCTCCAAGGCCGATCAGCACGATGGAGCTGGCCTCAGGTATCGCAGTGCTCTGCGCTTGAAAACCAAAAGTTGTGTGGTCCGAGCCATTCGAACTACTGGACGTGAAGCTCCATGTTCCCGGAGTGGGGGTGAAACCATTCCCGCTGAGAGTTCCGGTGCCCGTGATGTTAAGGAATGTTGTTGTCTGCGTAACGACAACTGAGGAAGCCAGATCGAACTTGAATCCGCCGACGCTCCATAGGCTCGGCGTGGCGGTCGATGGCTTGAAGATCCAGGGCGCGGCCATGGTGGCGGTAGCGCCCGGACTAACGAACGTGGCGAAGTCGCCTGAATCCTGCAGAACGAACGAACTATTCCAAAGACTGACACGCGAGGCGGTCAGAAGCGAAGTGGTATCGAAGGTGACGACTCCACCGAAATCAATGCTGCCCGTAATGGGCGCGGCTTGCGCGGAAGGAGCAAAAAGTCCGCAACCGAGCAAAAGGGTCGCAAAAATCGTGGTAATTGTCCGGGGGAGAGTCTTCATGTGAGTCAGGCTTTTCAGCGGCTTCTCGTAATCCGTATTTGGCCTTTTGTTTGGATGCCTGTCGTGCCGTTTTTCCGTGCAGGATTGTTCCAGGCGCGGGGCTTTGATTTGTGGATGCCCGGATGCTAGGTAGCGTCCCCCCTTCCGCATGAGTCAGAATTACAAGGATACTCTCAATCTGCCGCGCACGGATTTTCCGATGAAGGCGAACCTGGCCACGCGCGAGCCGGCCATGCTGAAAGCGTGGCAGGAAAGTCGCCTCTATGAGCGAATTCAGAAAGCGCGCGAAGGGCGTGAGTCGTTCGTCCTTCATGATGGTCCGCCTTTTGCCAATGGCGATGTGCACATGGGGACCGCGTTAAACAAGATTTTGAAAGATCTGGTCGTGAAGTCGCAGAGCATGTCAGGCAAACGGGCGCCCTACGTGCCGGGCTGGGATTGTCACGGTTTGCCGATTGAATACAAAGTGGTGCGAGAATCGCGCGGTTTATCACCCCTCGAGGTGCGAAAAAAATCGGAAGCGTTTGCGCGGAAATATGTGGATATCCAGCGCGAGCAGTTTCAGCGGCTTGGCGTACTGGGCGACTGGGATCATCCCTATCTGACGCTCGATCCGAAATACGAAGCCGAGATCCTGCGGGCCTTTGCCGGGTTGGTCGAGAAAGGGCTGGTCTATCAATCAATGAAGCCGGTCTTCTGGAGTACCGGCGCGCAAACCGCCCTGGCCGAAGCGGAAGTGGAATACGAGGAGCGCGACGATACCTCGGTTTACGTGAAGTTCCCGGTCGTCAGCGGCGAGCTGGCCGGTCGGGCCAGTATCGCCATCTGGACAACAACGCCCTGGACGTTGCCGGCCAATCTCGCCATCGCCGTGCATCCGAAAGAGAAATACGTGGTTCAGGAATTCTCGCGCGACGGCCAGTCCGAGACTTTGATTCTGGCGGAACAGCTGGTCGCACAATTTTGCGCGACGACAAAATTCGAAGCGGGGAAATTGCTCGACTCGTTCCCCGGTGGCGTGCTCGACAAGATAACGGCGCGCCATCCCTTCCTCGAGCGGGACTCGATCGTGTTGCCGGCCGATTTCGTGACTATGGACACGGGCACCGGCTGTGTCCATGTCGCTCCCGGGCACGGCGAAGATGACTACTTGTTAGGCGTCCGGAATAAGCTGGCCATTCTGTCGCCCGTGGACGATCGCGGAATGTTTACCGAAGAAGTCGGAGTGCCATCTCTGGTCGGGAAGTATGTTTTTGATGCGAACGCCGATGTCGTGAAATTGCTGCGCGAACGCCGGATGCTATTAAGCGATCAGGTCTTTCATCACTCCTATCCTTATTGCTGGCGTTCCAAGACGCCGATTATCTTTCGCGCGGTTGAGCAGTTTTTTATCCGCATCGACGATCTGCGCGGCCGCGCTCTGGAAGCAATTCATAACGAAGTGAAATGGATTCCCGCCTGGGGTGAGAATCGCATCGCCGGCACGGTCGAATCCCGGCCCGATTGGGTCATCTCGCGACAACGTAGCTGGGGTGTCCCTTTGCCGGTGTTTTACTCGGCCCAGGGCGAAACGATCCTGGACGCCGCTTTCATTCGCAAGCTGGCCGATCTTGTGGCAGAACGCGGTTCGAATATTTGGTTCGAGCTGAACGACGCCGATTTGGCGCGTGAGCTCGGATTGCCCGAAGGAACGAAGCATCGCAATGACACGATCGACGTCTGGATCGATAGCGGTGTTTCGCACAAGGCGGTCTGCGCGGTGCGGCCGGAGCTGCATGATCCGGCCGACTTGTACATGGAAGCGACCGATCAACACCGCGGCTGGTTTCAATCATCCCTCATGACGAGCATCGCGCTGAGCGATCGCGCGCCGTACAAGACATGTGTGACGCACGGGTTCGTCGTGGATGTTGACGGGAAGAAGATTTCCAAGTCGAGCACCTACGATAAGCCGATGGATGCGGGCCACTTCGTCGGCCGTCATGGAGCAGACTTGGTGCGACTCTGGGCCAGCAGTATTAATTACACGGATGACGTGCCCTTTTCGGAGGAGATGTTCACGCGCCTGGGCGACACCTACCGCCGCATTCGCAACACGCTGCGCATCTTGTTAGGCAATCTTTACGATTACGATAGAGCAGCGGTTTCGGCCCCGGTCACCACCCTGGTCGATCGATGGATCCTGGAACGGCTCGATCAGGTCGCGGCGGAATGTCGCGCCGCGTACGCGGCCTTCGAATTTCACAAGGTTTACCACACGCTCAATCAATTTTGCGCGGTCGACCTGAGCAGTCTCTACGTGGATATCACAAAGGACCGGATGTATTGCGACTTGCCCAATACGTCCCGCCGGCGTGCCACGCAGGCGGCCATGCACAAGGTTTTCGATGCGCTTTGCCGATTGCTCGCGCCGATCCTGGCTTTTACGGCGGACGAAGCCTGGCAATATTCCGGAACGGGCGGATCGATCCATCTCGAAGAATTCCCGATCGAGCCGGTCCGACAGGAAACGGCGATTGCGCAAATGAACGAACTCCTGAAGCTGCGCGGCGTAATTGGGCAGGCGATCGAGAAGGCCCGCCAGGGAAAATTGATCGGTAACGCTCTCGAAGCAGCCGTGATTTTGCATTCTAATTCAGAGGTGACCAAACAGATCGCGCACGAGGAACTCGAAGAACTCTTCATTCTGAGCGACCTGACCGTGCAGCCTGGCCTCGAGGCCAACGCCGTGGTGACCAAAACAGCGCATCAGAAATGCGCGCGTTGCTGGCGCCATCGTTCGAGCGTCGGGGCGAGCGCGGCGCACCCGGAGCTGTGCGATCGGTGTGAGGAAGTAGTCAGCCGAAAAAGTTAAAACAATGAAGTTTATTTTCCTTTTGTCGTTGCCACTTTACGCGGCCGATCAGATTACTAAGTATCTCGTCCTGCAATCGGTCGATCCCGATCAACCGCGCGTGGTCATTCCCAGCTTTCTTGACCTGGTCAACGTGACGAACACGGGCGCCGCTTTCGGTTCGTTCAAGAACAACAATGGATTTTTTATTGCGGTTTCCTGCGTGGCTCTGCTCTTCGTTCTATCACTCTTGGTGCGGCGCCGTTCCCACGATGTCTGGCGCGATGTCTCCCTCGCCTTGCTGCTCGCGGGGATTCTCGGGAACCTGACGGATCGCTTACTGCACGGACATGTCATCGATTTCCTGCTCTTTGATTTGCACATTCCGCTGGCTCATCCATGGCCGGCTTTCAACGTGGCGGACTCCTGTATTTGTATCGCGGTGTTCTGCTTTATCATTCATTCATTCCAGCACAAGGTGGCGGAAGTGACAGACCCTGAGGTGTAGGGGCGACTGACGTTGAGTTTTCGCAGCACATGCTGTCATCCCGGGCGTCAGCGAGGGATCTCACGCGCGCGCTGTGATCACGCTGAATAGAGCGCGCAACGCCGTCTGAATGTGCGGGATCCTTCGCCGTCTGCGCTGGCTCAGGATGACAGCGCGCTGGAAGGTGGAGAGCGCAGAGGTTATCCTCCAGACTCTTGGGCGGCGAAATACGCCTGATTGAAATCAACTGCCGGTAAGAGCAACGTAGGGCGGAAGCCTCTCGATATTCCGCTGATGAAAACTCGATCGCCCATGGAAGACGCCGCGCGCAAGATTGTCGATCGACTGCGCGAGGCTGGGCATATCGCCTACTTCGCGGGCGGCTGCGTGCGTGACCTTTTGCGCGGCGAGACGCCCAAGGATTTCGACATTGCGACGGACGCGACGCCCGAAATCGTGCAAAAGGTTTTTGCCCGGACGTACGCGGTGGGCGCGCATTTTGGAGTGATCGTGGTCCTGGAATCCGGATGCCAGTTCGAGGTCGCCACTTTCCGATCGGACGGCGCCTACGTCGATGGCCGGCGACCGGCCGTGGTGCATTTCTCTTCCCCAAAAGAGGATGCGAAGCGGCGCGATTTTACGATCAATGGGATGTTTTACGACCCGGCCAAGGAAGAGGTCATCGACTACGTAGGCGGACGAACCGATCTCGAAGCGAAGCTGATTCGGGCGATTGGTGCGGCCACGGAGCGTTTCGAGGAGGACCGCCTGCGCATGATGCGCGCAATTCGGTTTGCCACGGTTCTCGGTTTCGAGATCGACCAGGAGACATGGGACGCGCTCGCGACCCATGCCGCGGCCATCACGCAAATCAGTGCCGAGCGAATTCGCGAAGAATTAGTCCGTATTTTTGTATCGCCGGATCGCGTGCGCGGTTGGGATCTTCTCGACCAGAGTGGTCTGCTCCGGGCCATCCTGCCGGAACTCGAGGTGATGAAAGGGTGCGCCCAGCCCGAGCAATTTCATCCGGAAGGCGATGTGTTCCTGCACACGCGCCTGATGTTAGGTCTGCTGCCCGGGACAGTTTCTGTTCCGCTCGTTTTCTCGGTGCTTCTGCATGATGTGGCCAAGCCCGTGACTGCGACGGTGGATGAGGCCGGCCGGATTCGTTTCAACGGGCATGATCGTGTTGGAGCGGAAATGACAGAACAGATCATGGAACGTTTGCGTTTTTCGCGCGCGGAGATCGATGCGACCGTAGAAATGGTCCGTCAGCACATGGTCTTCAAGGATGTGCCGCATATGCGGGTGGCCAAGCTGAAGCGCTTCATGGCCCGTCCGACCTTTCCCGAAGAGCTCGAACTGCACCGGGTCGACTGCGCGGGCAGCCATCAGATGCTCGATAACTACGAGTTTCTACTGCGCAAGCGCGCGGAGTTTGCCAGTGAGCCGATTATCCCGCCTCCCCTCGTGCGCGGCGAAGATCTGATTGCGCTGGGCCTGAGGCCGGGTCCGCAGTTTAGTGAGATTTTGGAAGCGGTCGAAACGCGTCAGTTGGAAGGAGCTTTGACGGAGCGGGAGGAAGCTCTGGCCTGGGTGAAACGGGAATATTCGACGGACAAAAAGCAGGCGAGCAGCTGACAGTTGTCAGTGCTCGCCTGAATTCTTTGCCGGGCCCGCCGTCGCCTAACGAGTCGCCTTGGGTTTGCCGTCTCGGGGCACAGAGCGCGGGTTTTTCCCGGAGGCGGGAGCGGGCGGGCTGGCCGGTTGGGCCGGTATGCCTGTGCCGGAGCGCGATTTAACGAGCGAGATATCGCCGCTGTTAATGGTGCCGTCGACGTTCACGTCTTCGCGGAAATTGTTCTTCCCGGCCGCAGTGCCCGATTGCGCTTTGGTCTGACTGATGTCGGCCGAATTGACCGCTCCATCGCCCGTGGTGTCGCCGGCCAGCACGCCCATGGCCGCGCCGACGGATCCAAGATTCCCGGTTGAATCAACGACGTTGGTCAAAGTCACCGTAATGTTCTGGCCATTAGTGACCCCCGTGAGATCGACCACATATTGATGCGGATCGGCCCCCAGAGTGCGGTTGCTGACTGTGCCGGTCCCACTCGTTACGCTGGCCCCGCCCACGCTGGTCAGCGGATTGGCAAAGACGAAGACCATTTGGAAGTTGCCATTGGCGCCACCAGTGCGGCATTCGATTCCGGGCGAGCCAGTCAGTGGCAGGCTGATATCGAATGCTCCGGCGCTGCCATGGACCATGCGAGAGACGACCTGCAACGGCACCTGTACCAGAACAAGATGATGCGCCGTGTTCGAGCTGACCTTGCCGCGAGAGTCGGTGACCACCAGTCTGACGTCGTAGAGTCCCGAATTTGCGAAGGTATGGCCGATCGTGGGCGTGCTCTGCACGACATCGTCGGCGCCCTCGCCAAAGTTGAAGGTGTAGCTGGCGATGGTGTCAATCGAGTCCGGGTCGAGGGAGGTGCTGGCATCAAAATGGACCGTTACCGGCTTGAGCCCGCTGTCGATGTCGGCGTTGAGGCCTGCCAGCGGCGCGGTGTTCGGGAGACACAGGTTCGCCGGTCGCAGGTTGTAGATACCGGGTCCGGTCGTATCCGGAATGGTTTCGTTTGTTCCACCCGCGCCCGGGATCACCGAAGGTGGCGCGGCTCGCACACTGGCGAGGTTGATGTTAATGGCCTGGCCAGGTTGCAACGGACCACACGCTCCCGTGCAAATACCATGCGATTGAATATCTGATTTGTTCATAATCAGGGTAATCGTGCCATCAGCTGTGAAGGTGCTGGCGGGATCCAAATTTCCGACGGTAGTGAAGAAACGAGCCGGCACGGAGGCGCCTTGAGGCGTAAACGAGCCGGTCGTTCCGTAGGTAAATGTCGGGACCGAGTTGTCGGATGTAATCATGGAAACAAACCAGTCTTCCTGTGGTCCGATAACGGTGGAATCCGGTGGGCCGTAATTAGGCACGTTGAAGCGGACGGACCAGCGGAACGCGGGCGTAAGCGGCGCCGTCAAATCGGCTATTTTCATGGTGAACACGAGTTTCCCGGGCAGGGATTCCGGCTCGGAAATGGAGACCGACGTGATGTCGTGCTTCGCCACGGTATCGTTCTCGTCGCCCGCCGGGTCGACCACCACCTGAACCCCAGGGAAGGAGCAGGCCCCGGTCGGTTCGACGCGTGGGCCGACCGTAAGAGGTACGATGTTGCTGGGCTGGCCTTCCCCTACCGAGTTGACGGCAGTGATTTTGTAAGTGTAAGTCGCGACCGCCGGATCTCCGCTGCGATCGTTGTACGAGGTTTTACTTCCTCCCGTCTGGCCAATGTAGACTTCATTGCCTGCGGCCGTGCCCCGGTAAATTTTATACACGGTAATATCGGAGCCGCCGCTATCGGGTGCTCGCCAATGCAAATATGAAGCCAGGTCATCGCGCCGGCCGGTCAGGCATGCCGCCTGCGACAAGACCGGCTCGGCCGGACTGGGATCAAACTGCGCGAGCAATCCCTTGCCGCCGGATTGCCGGGCAATGCTGGCCTTGGCGGTGAAAGAATTAGGGGCGCCAGTGTCGCACTCGTTGATGCAGCCGTCGGCAAACCCGTAAAGCACGTGCCCTTTTTCGTCCATCGTGATTTCGTTAAAATCGAGCAGATTACGGAGAGGGTTGCTGCCTCCTTCATTCCAAATTCCGGCGTTGCGCTGCACGGGCGCATTGGGTGTGGCGTTCACTGTCACCCAGGACTGACCACCGTTATACGTATGCGCGACGAAGACGTACCATGTCCCTTTGAAAGTGTCGCTTTCGTGATTGCCCGGTTCGGTCGTGCCGACAAAACCGATGGCGGCACGATCAGGATCGCCCGCCACCGCCTCGACAAATACGCCGTTGTTGATGCCTTGCTGGGCGCCGATATCGGTGTCGTTAGTCCAGGTCTGACCCCGGTTGTGGCTGACCGCGACGTGCACGTGGCCGGCATCGGCTACGGCTCCGCTGACATAAGCGAAATAGAGAGTTCCATCGCTGGCAATGGCGACCGACGGATCGAGAATAACCGGCGGGGGTGCGGCGCTGAAGCCTGTTCCCTGCACGGGCCGGACAGTCCACGTCGTCCCGGCATTATCGGAGACAACCAGCGACTGAACGCCGTTACAGCCGCGATTTGGAACGTAAACCGTCCCGTCCGGAGCCACTTTAACGTGACCGTGGATGCCACCACAGCCGTCGGTGACAGAATTATAGATGGCGGTGGAGCGGCCGAAATTGAGTCCGCCGTCGTCGCTGCGCGAGCAGAACGCGGTCACACCGGCCTGGGAGCAGTAGTAAACTGCTTCGCCTTTATTGATCGAATTGCCCAGAGGCAGCAAAAGCGGGTAGGGACCTGCGCCAACGGTCTGGTGATCATAGCTGCCATCAGGCGGATTGATCTGGGCGGGCGTCCACGTGGCGCCGTCATCGTCGGTATAGGCCATAAAACTGTTCAGTCCCGCGAACACCAGTGACGGGCCGGCTGGGGGCGGCACACTGTCCAATTGTGAAACGAACGTGCGTCCAATGCGCTGATCGGTGAATAGGATCGGATCCAACGACCGTGTTTTGGTCACGAGATAGGAGACGTCCTCCCAGTTCGCTTCGCAGGCCCCCGTCTCCGGGAAAGTGACCCGAAGCGTCTGGAGTCCTGAGATATACATGGCTTTATGGGAAGTCAGGTTGTAGCCAATGGATGGCTCGCCCGCAGTCTCTCCAATTCCCGGGCCGGGTGCGTAACTGTAATAGCGAGGGGAAGTACTTGGAGGGGGAACCGGGACTGGCGTCGGCGTTGGCGCTGCCGGACTAACGAGAGTGATCTTTCCCGTGTAATTCTGACCGGTGCTGGTGAAGGGCGCCACGCGCACGAAAAATTGCTGGGGACCGGCGGGAATATTGGCGATGGGCACTGTCATCACTTCGGGGTTATCGCTTCCGTTCTTTCCATGCGCCGGGTAGATCGCACCGGTATCCGGATTGTTGACCAGCCAGGTATCCAAATCCTGCCCAGTACCGCCCCAGGAGATCTCGATCTTCACATAATCGGACGGATGCGTGTCGATGTAGGTTTGCGGAATATTGATCGTTAGGCCAAAATCCTCGCAGGGGTTGGTCGCGTCGCAGGTCACTGGTCCAGCCGCGTTATCGCTCGCGTTCGTGGCGATGACGAACGGTCCACCGGTATAGGTGATGGTCGGGTTACCGGGGGATAAAGTTCCGCTAGTCGGTGACGGCGCCGCAAAAATGCCAACTCCGAGCACCAGCGCAATGGAGCAGAGGGCAAAGGCGAGGAAGAGGCGGGGACTGAAGAAACGGGATTCGGAAACTGATTTCTTTTTCATGCGGGATGGTGACCTGTGTTGGAGATGCAATCGTGATTGCGAGACGGGGTGGCCCCATAATTACAAAAAGGTAATGTGAGAATCCGATCCCTGCCGCCGCGCGCCGTGGCGTCATTCGGAGAGGCGTTGGTGAGCCCCCCTTTGACATCAAACCTCAAAGATCGAACATCAAAGATCGCATGAGAATTTTGATGGTCAGCGCGGAAGGGCCCCCCTTGCAACGCGCCGGAGCGCTCGTCGACGTGATCGATGCGTTGCCGCATGAGCTGCGCAATCAGGGTCACGAAGTGAGCGTGGCTTTGCCGTATTACCGCGAGATTCGCGAGAGTTCGACGTTTCAAACGGAGGATACTGGAATCACAGTGGACGTGCGGGTGGGAGAGAAAACCTATGTGGCCGAATACCTGGAAGGTCGCAGCCCCAGCGGCGTGCAGTTGTTTCTCATTCGGTGCGACGACTTTTTCGACCGACCCGGGATTTATGGCGAGCAGGGCCAGCCCTATGAGGATAACGCGGCTCGATTCATTTTCTTTAGCAAAGCGGCCATCGAATTGGCCCGCCGTCTGACGCCGGCCGTGCAAATCGTGCACGCGCACGATTGGGCGGCCGCTCTGATCCCTGTGCTCGTGCACGCGTACCATCTTCCGCTGGCCACGGTCCTGACCATTCATCATGTCGCGGAGCAGGGCAGTTTCTGGGGCCTCGACTTCAAGTTAACGAACCTGCACGAACGCTTTTTTACGCTGCGCGGGGTCGAATTTTTCGGACGGATGAATTTCCTGAAGGGCGGAATTCTCTACGCTGATAGAATCACCACAGTGAGTGAACGCTATAAGCGAGAAATCCTGACACCGGCGGGTGGGAGTGGGCTCGACATTGTGTTGCGCGAGAATGCACACAAGTTGACCGCCATTTTGAACGGGGCGGACTATTCGCGCTGGGATCCGGCGACCGATCCACTTTTGCCCGCGTGCTACGACCTGGGGACTCTGCCGGGGAAGCAGCTTAATCGGGACGCACTCCTGAACGGTTTGAGCCTGGCACCTGCTCCGACCGGACCGGTCTTCGGAATGGTGACGCGCGTTGTTCAGGAGAAGGGATTCGAGATTCTCATGCCCCTGCTCGATCGGCTGCTTTCCGATGACGTGCGTTTGATCATCCTGGGCGAAGGGGATCCGGCTTTTGAAACGGGACTCGCCGTCACGGCACGAAAGTTCCCGACCAAATTCGCGTATCGGAAGCAATACGACGAAAAGAGCGCGCACGTCATCGAAGCGGGCATGGACATTAGCCTGATCCCTTCGCGCTTCGAGCCTTCAGGGCTGAGCGCGATGTATGGTTTGAAATATGGCGCGCTCCCAGTGGCGCGGGCCACCGGTGGCATTCAGGAAATCATCGAGGATTACGATCCGACCACGAAGCGGGGGTACGGGTTCCTCTGTTATGCGCATTCCAGCGAGGCTTTCTGGGACGCAATCAAGCGTGCGCGTAGTGATTTTCGTGACATCACGTTGTGGACGACGTTGATGGAGCGGGCGATGACCCGCGATTTCTCCTGGAAGGCGGCGGCCGAACGCTACGAAGAGATCTACGTTGAACTGGTGGGCAAGGTCGATCAGGCCGCTGCCTGAGCCCGACTGGGGCGGGAGTGCTCCCGGCACTACTTTCTCGCGAATAAACGGAAGAGGGCGCCGTCAAACTCTGCCACCGAAACTCGCGTCCACGAACAAAAAGCAATGCGATTACAGACACAAATGCCTGCACTAAGGCCCAGGGATGTCGCCATCGTCAGCTCGCGGACAAGTTCTTGCCAATCCAGCGGCTTTGGTATCTCCTCGGCCCTTCCTGTGGCCGAGCCGACGACTTCCGTTCAACCAGTAGTCAGGGCCTTGCTGGCCGGCTTGCTCATGACGCTCGCACAGCTGATCGTCGCGGTCGGTTTGCTCGCCCCAGAGGGGCCCCTCTCCTACCGCTATTCCACCCTCGTGCAGCACGACGGTTACTGGTTCACGAATATCGTGGATCGCGGTTATGTGACCATCGTTCCTCCGATTAATCACAAGGTCATCGAAGTTTCCAATGTGGCCTTCTTCCCGGCGTATCCCGTCATCGCGGCGGCTTTGCGGTATGGCCTGCGCATGGAAACCGATAATGCGCTGCTGCTTACGGCGCAGGCGGCGGCTTTCGGTTTTTGGTGTTATTTCTTTCTCTTCTGCGAACGCTGGAATCTTTCTCCGGCCCTTCGATTCTTCGGCGCCCTCGCCATCGTCGCGCATCCGGCCGCGTTCTTCCTCATCGCCGGATATTCCGAGTCCTTATTTTTGATGGCTTTGCTGGGATTTATTTATTGGAGCAGCGAAGAAGGCGGCCGCGCCAAAATCTGGGCGGCTTTGCATGGCATGCTCATGTCGGCGACTCGCATCGTTGGGATTCCCTGCGCCGCTGTCCCGGTCGTGCGATCGTTCTTTAAACACGGGTTTGGAAAAATTCGCCAGCCCGTTGCGTGGTTCCGGCAATATTTGCCGGCTATCACCGTGATGGTCGCGGCGACCATGGGAGCGGGCCTGTTTTTTATCTATTGCCAGGCGCGCTGGGGACATTGGGACATCTACATGCTCACCCAATCGGCCGGGTGGGGAATTACCCCGGACTATCTCGCCGTTTTCAAACCATCCAGTTACCGCTGGCTCATTCCAACTCTTAATAATCCGACCGAGGCGAGCCAGATGGCCATGACGTTGGGAGGGCTCCTTTTGCTGGGGGCGGGCCTCTGTGAAGCGCTGCCCGCGATCCGGCGCCGCACCCATTGGCAGGTGCGGATCGGGTTCTATTTCTGCGCCGCCATTATTTACTTTATATCCGTGAGCGGGGTGGCCTGTGTCGAGATGGAAAGTATGCTCCGCTACGAATTCTGCGTGCACGCGTTAATCGTGCTCGCCTTTTTGCATTTTTTACGGCAGTTTCGCACCCCGCCGGCCCTTCTTCGGATCCTCGGCATGGCGGTGATGACGCTGGGCAGCGCCGCGGGATTAAGCGTGCAGGGGTGGTACGTGTGGAATTTTACGAGGGGAAACTGGGTTGCTTAGGAAAACATGAAAACAAACGTCGCTATTATTGGAGCGGGACCGGCCGGTTTGACGGCGGCCTATCTCTTGTCGAAAAACCAGGTTGCCGTAACCGTGCTGGAAGCGGACCCGGTTTACGTCGGTGGAATTTCGCGCACGGCCACCTATAAGGGCTTTGGGTTCGACATTGGCGGTCATCGTTTTTTCTCGAAATGCAAAGCAGTGGAAGATCTTTGGACGGAGATTTTGCCTAACGATATGCTGGTGCGGCCGCGCTCCTCTCGCATCTTTTACGGCGGTAAATTCTTCGCCTACCCGCTGCGGGCATTTGAAGCGCTTTTTAAGCTCGGTATCGGCCGTTCCATCCTGTGTGTTCTATCCTGGTTGAAGGCGCGCGTTTTGCCGGTGCGCAATCCGCGCAACTTCGAAGACTGGGTGAGCAATCAATTCGGCAAACGCCTCTTCAATACTTTCTTCAAGAGTTACACGGAGAAAGTCTGGGGGATGAGTTGCAAGGAAATCTCGGCCGACTGGGCGGCCCAGCGAATCAAGGGATTATCCCTGGGCAGCGCCATCCGCAACGCCCTCCTGCCGAAACGGCAGTCGAAAGATCGGACGAAAGTGATCAAGACGCTGATTAACTCGTTTCGATATCCGCGCAAGGGTCCCGGCATGATGTGGGAAGCATGTGCCGAGAAGACCAAACAAATGGGGGGCCAGATTGAGATGGGCTGCAAAGTGACGGGATGCTCTTACGATGAGGCCGCTTCGGCCTGGACCATTCAATTCACCGACCGGCAAGGGCTGACGCAAACGCTCGAGTCGGAGCATGTGATTTCCTCCGCACCCATGCGCGAACTGGTGCGCGGACTGACGCCGAAAGTTTCGGAGCAAGCCCTCCACGCGGCCGATAGTTTGAAGTATCGCGATTTTCTCACGGTCATGTTGATCCTGAAGGATCGGCAGAAGTTCGATGACAACTGGATTTACATCCACGACCCGAGCGTGAAGGTCGGCCGGGTCCAGAACTTCCGTTCCTGGTCGCCCGAAATGGTGCCGGATCCGGACAAGGCCTGCTATGGACTGGAGTATTTTTGTTTCGAGCACGACGGCATTTGGGACGCGAAAGACGAAGAACTGATCGCCCTGGCCACGCGCGAGCTGATCCAGATCGGGCTGGCCGAAGAAGGGGATGTGCTCGACGGCTGCGTCGTTAGGCAAAAGAAAGCTTATCCGGTTTACGACGACCATTATGCCAGTCACGTCGACACCATTCGGATGGAGCTGGAAGACCGTTACCCCAACCTGCACTTGGTCGGACGGAACGGAATGCACAAGTATAACAACCAGGATCACGCCATGATGACGGCGATGTTGTGCACCGAGAATATTCTGGCGGATACGAAACTGTACGATCTCTGGCAAGTGAACGGGGACGCCGAATATCACGAAGCCGGCTCCGCCTCCGCGGAAGAATCGCAGGGAACTGCGCTACGTCTCGTGCCCATGCGCGTTGACCCTGCGACGTCCGCGACGGTGGCATCCGAATGAGGTAGGCGGCATGACCGGGCGCGCGTGGTAATGGAGGCGCCCTTCGCAAATCGGCAGGAGGCCGGGCTCCGTTTGGCGGCTGCGCTGCGCGAATACGCGGGCCGCGAGGGTGTCATCGTGCTTGGTCTGCCGCGCGGTGGTGTGCTCGTCGCGCAAGCCCTGGCGCAGGAACTTTGTCTGCCGCTCGATGTGTTCATGGTCCGCAAGCTCGGTCTTCCCGGCTTTGAGGAGCTCGCTCTCGGGGCCATTGCTTCCGGAGGCGTGCGCGTCCTGAACGATGAAATTGTGGCCGGTTTTCCCGGCGCGGCCGAGTTGATTGAATCGGTCGCCGCCCGGGAATTCCTGGAATTGCAAAGGCGCGAAAGTTTGTATCGCCACGATCATCCGCCGCGGCAACTGCAAGGGCATGTCGTCATTGTCGTGGACGATGGACTGGCCACGGGCGCGAGTATGCGGGCGGCGGTGGCAGCTCTGCGCTGCCATCGTTGCGCGAGGATCATCGTCGCCATCCCCGTGGCGCCGACCGACACTTGCCGCGATTTGCGGCCACAAACAGATGAACTGATCTGCCTGATCGAGTCAGATAACTTCCGTTCGGTCGGAGAATTCTACGAAGATTTCACCCAGGTCGAGGACGATGAGGTTCGTCGATTACTTCTTTGCCGATAGGCGAGACTCTGTGTCTAATCTTTGCTGAATTCCTCCACGGGCGGGCAGGAGCAAAATAAATTTCGATCGCCGTAGACGTTGTCGATCCGCGCGACTGACGGCCAGAATTTGTAATCGCGCGTCCAGGGCGCAGGAAAGGCGGCTTGTTCACGCGAGTAGGGGTGATCCCATTTAGTCGAGGCGATTTGCCGTATGGTGTGCGGCGCGTTTTTGAGCACGTTGTTTTTCACATCGGCCTGGCCGCTTGCCACGGCGCCGATCTCTGCGTGAATCAAAATCATCGCGTCGCAGAAACGGTCGAGCTCGTCCTTCGATTCGCTCTCGGTTGGTTCGATCATCATCGTTCCAGCCACTGGCCAAGACACGGTCGGCGCATGGAATCCGTAATCCATCAGTCGCTTGGCCACGTCTTCTACTTCGATTCCCGCGCTCTTGCATGGCCGCAGATCAATGATGCACTCGTGCGCCACGAGCTCCTTCTTTCCCTTGAAGAGAACGGGGAAATAAGCGTCGAGCCGCTTCGCCATATAGTTTGCGTTCAAGATGGCGACTTTCGTTGCCTGAGTCAGCCCGGTCCGACCCATCATCCGGATATACATCCACGAAATGGTGAGAATGCTGGCGCTGCCATACGGGGCGGCGGCCACCGGGCCGGTCGTCGAATCCGAGGAAGCCTCCAACAAATTCGGGCGCGCCGGCAGGAACTGAACAAGATGTTTCGCCACGCCAATCGGTCCGACTCCGGGGCCGCCTCCGCCGTGCGGGATGCAAAACGTCTTGTGCAAATTCAGGTGGCAAACATCGGCCCCATAATCACCGGGGCGGCACAGACCGACTTGTGCGTTCATGTTTGCGCCGTCGAGATAAACCTGCCCCCCGTGCGCATGCACAATTTCGCAGATGTCGCGGATGGTCGGCTCAAAGACACCATGAGTGCTTGGATAGGTGACCATGAGGGCGCCCAGATCACGCGCATGCTGGTCCGCTTTGGCGCGCAGGTCGGCCAGGTCGATGTCGCCGTCTTTCAGGCAGGCCACCGGCACTACTTTGAAACCGGCCATGACGGCACTGGCGGGATTCGTTCCGTGGGCCGACGTCGGAATAAGGCAGATATTGCGATGTGTTTCGTTGCGCGATTCGTGATAGCCCCGGATCGCGAGCAACCCGGCATACTCGCCCTGCGACCCGGCATTTGGCTGCAGGGAGACCGCGGCAAAACCGGTGATCTCGGCGAGCCATGCTTCGAGCTGAATGCACATTTCCAGGTAGCCGCTCGTCTGATCTGCCGGCGCAAACGGATGAAGTTTGGAAAACTCCGGCCAGGAAACCGGAAACATCTCCGCGGTCGCGTTCAACTTCATGGTGCACGATCCCAGCGGAATCATCGAATGACACAGGGAGAGATCGCGCGACTCCAGTTTCTTCATGTAGCGGAGCATTTGCGTCTCGGTGTGATGCGTATTGAAGACCGGATGCTGGAGAAATTTCGATTTTCGATTTTCGATCTGCGATTCGGGTAAAGAGTTCTGAGCCATCTCAGCGAGGTCAAAATCGCGTCCGCGCAATTCCGGATGGGCCTCGAGAAAGACGTCGATGATCGAGCGGATATCGGCCAGAGTGGTCGTCTCATCTACTGTCAGGGAGAGAAACCGATCCGGCAAAGGACGAAGGTTCATTCCACGTCGGGCAGCGGCCTCGCAAACCTGGTTAGCATTTCCGTGGGTCTGCACTTTGACGGTGTCGAAAAAACGGTCATGCACGGGCGGATGACCCACTTTTTCGAGCGCGGCCGCAAGAAGACGCGCCGTTTGGTGAACGCGTCGGGCGATGGCCAAAAGACCTTCCGGCCCATGATAGACGGCGTACATCGACGCCATCACGGCGAGCAGAACCTGCGCGGTACAGATGTTACTCGTGGCCTTGTCCCGCCGGATATGTTGCTCCCGTGTCTGAAGAGACAGGCGATAGGCCGGGCGTTCCTCGGCGTCGTGCGAAACACCGACGAGCCGTCCCGGCATGTGCCGCCTGTATTCGTGGCGCGTTGCAAAATAGGCGGCGTGCGGACCTCCGAAACCGACCGGAACGCCGAAACGCTGGGTGCTGCCCACGGCCACGTCAGCTCCCATTTCACCCGGCGTCTTGAGCAGGGTGAGCGCGAGGATGTCGGCTGCGACGACGACGAGCGCGCCCGCCGCGTGCGCCTGCCTAACGAAATCGCCATAATCACAAATCGCTCCATCCGTGGCGGGGTATTGCAGGAGCGCACCGAAAACGTCGGGACCGAATGAAAACTGCGAAAAACTACCGATCTCTATCTTGAGTCCGAGCGGCTTGGCCCGCGTTCGCACGACTTCGATTGTCTGTGGATGGCAACTGTCTCCGACGAAAAATATTTTCCGACCCGGGACCGCCGCGTGGCAGAGCGCCATGGCTTCGGCGGCGGCGGTGGCTTCGTCGAGCAGAGAGGCGTTGGCAATATCGAGACCCGTCAGATCGGTCACCATCGTTTGGAAATTGACGAGCGCCTCGAGCCGGCCCTGTGCCAATTCCGCCTGGTACGGAGTGTAAGCAGTGTACCAACCTGGGTTTTCCAGGATATTGCGCTGAATCACAGGCGGCGTAACGGTGTCGTGATAACCGGCGCCGAGGAATGAACGAGCCACTTTATTTTTGCGGGAAATGGCGCGCAGTTCAGCCAGGGCGTCCGCTTCGGATTCGCCCTCCGGCAAATTGAGTTCACCCTCGAGGCGAATACTTTTTGGAACCGTTGCCTCGATTAGGGCGTCCAGGTTTTCAAAGCCGAGATGATGGAGCATCTCGGCGATTTCGCCGTCGCTCGGCCCGATGTGGCGCTGCGGAAATGAATCGATCTCCGTCCGCTCCGTCGCAGCTTCCCGTGAGGCTTCCCTGTGCATGCATGAGCCTACGGAACGAAAGTGTGCGTTCAACTCTTCAATGCCGGGACGTTGACGCGAATGGCAGCTTTCACCTCCTTGTCTGTCCAGACGTCCCGAGAGCGTTACGCTGCTACTTCGTATCGTAGGTTTCGACGCCGTGACTTTTTAACTGCGCGCGGACCTGGGCGAGATGTTCGTGGTTCCGCGTTTCGACGGTGCAGAGCACATGCACCGCTGAAACGTCAGTGCCGGCAAAGGCTCGGTCGTGCACCACCTGTTTGATGCTCGCTCCGGTCGAAGCAATCTGCGCGGTCAGGTCGGCCAGGCCGCCCGGTCGATCGCTAATGACGGCGGCGAAGCGCCCGAGCCGACCGTCCGCAACGAGGCCGCGCTCGATGACTCGACTGAGGACGTTCGGATCGATATTACCGCCGCAAAGAAGAAGAACGCATTTTTTCCCTGCGAACTCCTGCAGTTTTCCGGAGAGGCATGCGGCCAGGGGAGTGGCCGCCGCTCCTTCCACTACACCCTTTTCCAACTCGACGATGCGCAGGATGGCGATGGCGATTTGCTCCTCTGAAACAGTGACAATTTTGTCGACGCGCGAGTGCGCGAGAGCAAAGGCATTCACTCCTACTTCGGGAATGGCCAATCCGTCAGCCAAAGTCGGATGCAAGGCAATGCGCGTTGGTCGTCCCGCTTCCACCGCCGCGGAGAAACTGGCCACGTTCTCCGCTTCGACCGCGACAATTTTTATCTCCGGTCGCAATGTTTTCACGGCCAGGGCCACGCCCGCCAGAAGTCCGGCGCCCCCCACTGGAATAACGATGACCTCGGCATCCGGCACCTGCTCCAGGATCTCGAGTCCGGCCGTGCCCTGGCCGGCAATGATGGCCGGATCGTCGTAACCGTCGATGTAAGCGAGTCCCTGCTCTTGCGCGATCTCATGCGCGCGCTTCTTCGCTTCGCCGAAGTCCTTACCGTAAAGCACAACGTTGGCTCCAAGTTTCTGACAATTGTTGACCTTGATGAGAGGAGCGAACTTCGGCATAACGACCGTGGCAGGGATGCCGAGCAGTTTTCCCTGGTAGGCGAGCGCTTGCGCGTGGTTGCCGGCGGACGCTGCGATGACGCCTCGCTTCTGTTGCTCGGCGGGGAGTTGAGCGAGGGCATTACGGGCCCCGCGTTCCTTGAAACTTCCGGTGCGTTGCAGGTTGTCGAGTTTGCAGAAAATGTCCATGCCGGTGAGTTCGCTCAGCGGAATGGAGTGCGGGCAGGGGGAGTAGTAGACCGCGTCTTTGATTCGATCGCGCGCCTTTTCGATATCCTGGAATGTCACCACGCACGTCCAATATACCTTGCGCGCGCGACCGGCAATGTTTCGCTGCGGCCGTCAGGACTGCGATCGGCAATCGAGTGCCTGCCGGACTGTCTTCGCCAGTTGCTCGGGGTCGAACGGCTTTGGCAAAAAGAACATGCCGTTTCCCACGCGATCGCCGGGATGGAGGGATTCTTCCAGGTAACCGGAGACGAATACCACCTTGGTTGCGGGGCTGACCTTACGCATCCAATCCGCAAAAAAACGTCCGCTCATCTGGGGCATGACCAGATCTGTCAAAAGGAGGTCTATCTTTCGTTTCGCGTCTTCGCCAAACAAACGTTGCGCGTCATCGCCATTGGCTGCTTCGACCACCTGATAACCAAGACTGCGAAGAATGCGCACCGACATATGCCGAACGCTAATGTCATCTTCCAGGACAAGGATCGATTCCGTGCCGACGGGCAATTTTCGGTCGGCCGGTTTCTTGTAGGAAGGCGGTGGGGGAGCTGAAACTTTAGGCAGGTAAATTTCCACGCGGGTTCCTTCTCCTAATTCGCTCTCGATCCGAATGCATCCGCCGCTTTGCCGCACAATCCCATAACTGGTGGCCAATCCGAGTCCGCTGCCCGTCCCTTCATTTTTCGTTGTGAAAAATGGCTCGAAAAGATGGCTTTTGACCTCGTCGCTCATGCCAACCCCCGTGTCTGTAACGCGAATAACGATATAGGCACCGGGTGGAAGCACATCTAAACCACCGGATGCCTGGTCGTCCTGTGTGACAGCGACCGAAATCGTTTCCAAAGTCAACCGGCCGCCGCCGTGCATCGCGTCGCGTGCGTTGACGGCCAGGTTTAAGATGATTTGCGTTAGCTGTCCTGCATCGACCTTAATGTGAGCACCGCCGGGTTCGCGATGCGGATGGCAGACAACGGTAATATTGTCGCCGAGAAGACGCAAGAGGGAGCGCTCCAGATTCTGCACAAAATTGTTCACCTCAATGACGTGTGGCTCGAGCGCCTGCTTGCGGCTGAAGGCGAGGAGTTGGCCCGCCAGAGCTGAGGCACGTCCGGCTGCTCCCCGGATCTCTCCGACGTGGCTGGCGATGGCGCCTTTCACGCTGGATTCGGAGAGGACCAGATCGCTGTAGCCCAGAATAGTGGTCAGGAAATTATTGAAATCGTGCGCGACCCCGCCAGCCAGCTGCCCGAAGGCGTCCATCTTTTGGGAGTGGCAGAGCTGATCCTGTAATTGTTTGCGGGCGGTGATGTCCATGAGCGATCCCACGAAACGGATGGGCTGGCCAGTCACGTCGCGCGTGATAACGGCGCGTTCGAGAATTTGAAGGTACTCTCCGTCGGCTCGCTGAAAGCGATATTCGCCACTCCAGTTATCGACCTGATTGGCGAAGGCTTCACGAATACTGGCCGCGACGCGCGTGCGATCCGAGGGGTGCACACCCTGTTGCCAGAACCCGACTTTGAGCGCCTGGTCTGATTGGGAATAGCCGAGCAAATTCTCCAAGCCCTGCGGCCAAAAGAGCGCTCCGCTAATTACATTCCAATCCCGAATTGCATCGTTCGTAGCCCGGGCAACGATCGGAAGATAGTCGTGGCTCTGCGACGAACAATTTTCAGGTAAGGTGTGATTCTGTTCATGTTGGATTCCGTTGTGGTCATGTGGTACCTGTGCCCCATCGCGTCGGCACGATTGCGCTACTGGTTTGCAAGTCTGATTCCCGGTAGCCAATCCCATGTGTAACAGCGATCAAAGGCGATGTTGAATCGAGCTAGTTCTGTGCCTCCTTTCTGAGACGGAAACCGGCGACGTTTTTGTCGCTATTTGGTTCCTGAAAGTATTGTTAAGCCTGAAATTTATCATGACTATCCCGAGTGATCCGGCCCGGCCTCTCAAAAATCAGAAAGCGCTCGTCACCGGTGCGAATTCCGGAATCGGCGAAGCCTGCGCGATCGCGCTGGGCGCGGCCGGGGCCGACGTGGTCGTAAATTATGTTTCGAATCCCGATGAGGCGGAGAGAGTTGCGGCCGTCATTCGGGAGAGCGGGAGCGACGCGATGACGTTTCAGGCCGACGTCAGCCAGGAAAGCGAGGTCCAGCAGATGTTCGTCAAGGCGATCGAACATTTCGGAACGATTGATATCCTTATTAATAATGCCGGGCTGCAACGCGACGCCGCTTTTCACGAAATGACTCTCGCGCAATGGAGCACCGTGATGAACGTCAATCTGACCGGTCAATTCCTGTGCGCGCGCGAAGCGGTCCGTGAATTTTTGCGAAGGGGCGTCGTTCCGTCGGTCTCAAGCGCCGCCGGCAAAATCATTTGTATGAGTTCGGTGCATGAGGTGATTCCATGGGCAGGGCACGTAAATTACGCCGCTTCCAAAGGGGGTGTGATGCTCATGATGAAAAGCATGGCCCAGGAACTCGCGCCGCAGAAAATCCGGGTCAACAGTGTCGCGCCCGGCGCGATCAAGACGCCCATCAATCGCGAAGCCTGGGAGACGCCCGCAGCTGAGCAACGTTTGCTGGGCCTGATCCCGGAAGGCCGCGTGGGCGTTCCGGAAGATGTCGCTCGGGCCGCCGTCTGGCTGGCTTCGGATGTTTCCGATTATGTCGTTGGAACGACCTTGTTCGTGGACGGAGGGATGACGCTGTATCCCGGCTTTGCCACCGGTGGATAATCGAGCAGTCTAGCGAGCGCTCGCTGAAAGGGGTCCAACCGAAGCGGTGTTTACGGACAGTAGAACGCTTTCGCGCGCGTGCCGCGTCGCGAACTTTGAGTTCAGCGCGTCCTGCAGGGCCGAGGCCGTAAATGGCTTGTCCATTACCACCGCGGCCGGTTTGCTCTCGGGAAGGTCACTTCCCAAATTGATCAAGGCGGCAACGCGGCCGGCTTTCTCAACCCGGAAAGAAAGTCGGACGAATTTCGCTTCGATGCCGAGAAGCGAAACCCCAAATAACCGTTTATGTGAGAAAGGGACAACGCCTTCTACGTCCACCCAGGCAACGCTGTCGGCCTTCAGGCGCTCATTCGACACGGCGATTTTAAGTTCCCCTTGGGCCCGAACGTTCTCATTGAGAAACGTCAATCGATCGAGCAGGGGAATCTTGGGCAACTCGACGACAAAATCGGTCTGACCCTCCTGCAATACGCAGGTCACTGTGTCGTCTTCCATGATCAGTGCGCTCGCTCCTGGCTCGGGCGCGGACAGTTTCGAGACGCGACCACTCTGGCCGTCCGGGGTGACGCATTCGATGCGCGCTCCGGAATTCATCTGCATGAGTTTCCCTGTGACCGGGGAGGCCTCGGATGCTTCGTTCGCGCCCAGTGCTGGCGTTGCCAGGGAGATAAGGCCCGCGATCAACAAAACCGTCTGGGCGGTCTGTGAGGTGGCGGAAGGCATACGCGACTGTAAAGAGCTTAGATCGCGCCAGTTGTTGGGAGATTCACCGTTTTGGGCGCCTGTTCCGGCGATCCTGCAGTTTTCTTCGAAAAGGAAGTAAGATCAGAGGGAGAACAAGCCGATTTCGCTTGCTTCTACCATCGATCTTTGAGTAGAAAGGCGGGGAATATACACACCCGTAGAGCAGCATCGCCGCCTGGACACATTGTTTGAAGAGACTCCTGTGTTGAGGCGACGCGCCTGCGAAGAAAAGACCTTGGTACCACAACTGCTAACCTAAACCTGCCTCACCAGCTTATGACCCGCATCGCTGTTTCACGTTCATTTGGCCATTTCCTGAAGCGCTCCGCTTTGTTGTTTTCGCTGGCGCTGCTTGGCGCACCGGCTGTGACTCAGTCGCAGGATGCGATCCGACCATCTTTGGCCGGTGAAGCGACCTCGGAAGCGCGCCGTCAGGATATCGAACATATTCCGTACAATCTTCTGATGGGCCCGGTTCGCTTTCGCGTCAGCGCGACGATGGGTGTCGAGTACAACGACAACATCAACCTGGCTCAGCATGATGAGAAGGAGGACGACATCATTCTCCGTCCGCAGGTCAATTTCGACGCGGTCTGGCCTATCACTCAGTTGAATACGCTGCGCTTCGACATCGGCATTGGGTATTCCGCCTACCTTCAGCATTCCGGCAGTAATACCAACGGCATTTTGGTCACGCCTGGGTCGCAGCTCGCCTTTGACATCTTTGTGGGAGATTTCCGAATTAACATTCACGACAGAATGTCCGTCCAGCAGGACCCGATTACGGAGCCACAGCTCAATAACACGACGGACTACGGACGTTTCGAGAACACGGCTGGCATTTCTGTGCTGTGGGATTTGAACAAGGTTTTGGCCACCATCGGTTACGACCATTATAACTTTATCGCGACCAACTCGGACTTCGATTACCTGAATCGTAATTCCGAAATGCTGTCTGGCTCTCTCTCGCTCGCGGCCACCAGCACCACTAATGTCGGGGTTGAGGGCAATGCCGCTTTTAGTTACTACGATCAAAATGTTCTGAATGATTCACGCGCCATTTCGGGTGGCGGATTTGTCGAAACACAGCTGAGCAGCTATCTCCGGGTGCGGGGCGCGGCCGGCTATCAATGGATCGATTTCGATAACAACGGATTGGTTGGCGATCAGCACAATCTCTCCGATTATTATGCGAACATCCTGATTTCGCATCGCCTCAACGCCATGCTCTCCCAGTCTGTGAGCGCTGGGCATGAGAGTCAGCTCGGGGTGAATTCGAATTACATCACACTGAATTACATCCGCCACACCATTACTTGGAACATCATTCGCAATACTCTTCTCACGACTGAGTTTTTCTATGAAGACGCCGATGATTCCGGTGGATTTATCGATGAACATTTCCAGCGCGTTGGCGCCGCCGGGACGGTTGGCTATCAGTTGACCCCGCACATCACTCTGGGCTTGCGCTATCAGTACACGCAGAAAGATTCCAACGTGCCGGGCCGTAACTACATCCAGAATCGAGTCTCCGTCGACGGCACGTATAGTTTCTAGAGGCATGAAGAGGGAATGAGATTCGGGGCTTATGCAATTCTACTCGCTGTAATCATTTCGGGTTCGCTCCCGAGTTACGCACAGAGATATAATCCTGGGTACAACCAAGAACCCGCACCTGCTCCGATTCCCCAGGCGCCCAAGGCCACAGCGCCTGATCTGCCACCCACTTCCAGCACCGTTCTGCGCACCAACTCCATGTCGGCGCTGGACGAAAAGAAGAAGCTCGGCTCAAACGATTACGTTAGTTTTCGCGTGGTCGAGGATCGTGACAACGATTCGCAACGTTTGCGCGTGAGCGACAACGGCGAACTCGAAGTTCCTTACATTGGGCCGATCCCGGCCGAGGGAAAAACATGCAAGGAACTTGCCTACAACATCAAGGCAGCGCTCGAACGCGAGTATTACTATCACGCCACCGTCATCCTGGCGCTCGATCGGGTGAGCGAGAAATCGCGCGGCAAGATTTATGTTTACGGATCGGTCCGGGCCCAGGGGCCGCAGGAGATTCCAACCGACGAAACGTATACCGTGAGCAAGGCTGTTATTCGGGCGGGTGGGTTCGGTGACTTTGCCAATAAGCGCAAAGTCAAAGTCACGCGCAAAAACGGGCAGGATTTCACGATCGATCTCAAACGGGTCATTGAAGAAGGCAAACCGGATGCGGACATGGTCTTATTGCCGGATGATCAGATTTATGTCCCGCAACGTCTGATCAACATGTGATCATGCCAGCGCCTTCCAAAGACCGATCGTCTCCCGCATCCTGGTCCACCTCATTCGTCACGAGGTTGCATCGTTACAAATCTTTGCTGCTGCGTCGCTGGTGGATTCCCGTTCTGACCATCTGTCTTGGATTGTTCGTCGAGGCCTTTCTCATTTACCAGACGCCGCCCTCTTTTCTTTCCCAGAGCAAAATGATGATGTCGGGCAAGCTGAACATTCCCCAAGCCGCTATCTATAGCGAGGAAGCGCAGAACTTTTACGGAACGCAGATTCAGCTGATGCAGAGTGCCGAGGTCAAGCGTGGGGCCGAGGCCCTCGTTCGATCGACCCATCCGGAGATGGCACCGGCACCCGTCGAGGTCTCGGCTGTGCAAAAGCCGCGCGCCTCCATTTTCGATCTTTCGGCCATCGGCAGCGCCCCCGAATACACCCAGGCCTACCTCAATGCGCTGATGCAGAAGTATGTCGATTTTAAGAAAGGGCTGCGCGAAGAATCGGGCAAAACGGTCATCACCGGCATCACGGAACAACTTATCCAGACGGAGAAAGATTTGCGCACGGCCGAGGATGATATGCTTGAGTTTCAAAAGCAGAATAACATCGGTTTTATCCAGGAAGAGGGAAACAGCGCGGCGGCTTACCTCGTGAAATTGAATCATGAGTACGCCTCGCTCAAGACCGAGTACGACCTGCTTAACCTTCTCGACTTGGATCAGAATTTGGATCGTGCGCAGAGCAAATCGGAGGCCTCCTCATCTCCGTCGGGCGAAGCCTCCGAAGACAAGGGGATGCCTTTTGCCGATGTCGGGCCGGAAGCGGATTACCTGAAAGCCAAACAACAGGTGCAACTGCTCAAGGCCGAACGCGACACTCTGGCCAAGGATCTTCGGCCGAAACATCCCAAGATCCTTAAGCTCAACGACGAAATTACGAAGCAGGGGCGCCTCATCGAGCTGTTCCGGACCGATACGGTCGAGAAACTCGATACCCGTCGTAAGTCCATCGGCAAGCAGATGGAAAATCTGCAGTCCAATATTAAGGAATGGGAAATGAAGGCCCTCGATTTGAGCCAGCGGCTGGCTCAGTTCAATCGCGTCAAGGGCAAGGTCGACCGGCTCAAAACCTTGTATGATCGACTGACCAATAATCTTAAGGAGATCGACGTTTCGCAGGTGGTGGATAGCGGGGATCAGGTCGCCATCATGGAACCGGCCACCGCCCCCATCTCGGTTCGCCCGGGTCTGATCAAGAGCCTCCTCATTGGGCTTGGGTGCGGCGCCGCTGCCGGACTTGGCATTCTTCTTTTGCTCGACCGGATCGACGATCGCATGGCTTCGTTCGGGGAGTTCCAGCACCATTTCTCCGAGAATGTGCTCGGCCAGATTCCGAAAGAAAAAGCGAAAGGCAAGGTCACGCTTCTGCAAGCAGAGGATGCCCGTCACATCTTTGCCGAATCTTATCGCAACGTCCGGTCGTCTCTTTTCTTCATGCCCTATGACGGACCGCGTCCGAAGACCTTCCTCATTACCAGCGCAGTCCCGAACGAAGGCAAATCGACCATCTCGTCCAACCTGGCCATAACCATGGCCCTCTCCGGCGCGCGCACCCTCTTAATCGATGGTGACCTTCGCCGGGGCGCCATCCGCGAAGCTTTTGGTATTTCCTCCAAGATCGGTTTTTCCGAGGTACTGAAAGGGGAAGTCAACTGGCGCGAAGTGATCGTGCCGACGGCTTATCCTAGTCTGTTTATTCTGCCGCGTGGCCGAACCTTGTCGCAACCGAGCGAGCATCTTCTGCGGGAGTCGACCGATATACTCTTAAAGGAGATCTACAGTAACTTTGACTACATTCTAATCGACAGTTCGCCCGTCCTGGCTGCGGACGACACGACCAGTTGGGCGCCGAAGATTGATGCCACTATTTTCGTAGTCCGCCTCGGCTACACCTCGGCCCGGCTGACCCGCAAGGGCCTGGAATTGCTCTATGATCGCCAGGTGAATGTGCCCGGTGTGATCCTGAACTTTGTCGATACGTCTCTGCCTGAATATTACTACTATCAATATTCAGAGTATTACTCGACGCCGAACCCGGAGACCGATCCGGTCGCCGCGGTTTCACATCACGAGGAACCCCGGCTGACTAACCTTTCGTAGGTCGTTTTGGGTTTTCGCCATCGCGAGCGCGTTTGCGTGAGAGCGGGGCGAGAAACTCCTGCTAGAAATATAAACCTGTCGCTTCGCTTCCTCGCGAACTGCGTTCTGGCATTTAGCCAGCTTCTTTCCAAGGATTAGCCAAGCCCATGGGTTTCTTTGGACCAATTACGCCGCCACTTCTCGATGAGAGCTCCGCGCCCATCCTGCGGCGCGCCTTGCACCGTGCCCGCATCGTCGGCAGCTTCGCTGTTGTCCAGGCGGGCGTCCAAATCATCGGATTTTTCAGCGGCATTCTCCTGGTCCGCTGTCTCTCGCAGCGCGAGTACGCCTACTTTACCATCGCCAACGCGATGCAGGGGACGATTAATTTGCTCGCTGATATAGGCATCAGCGTCGGTTTGATTTCAATCGGAGGTCGCGTCTGGCAGGATCGCCACCGCTTCGGCGAATTGGTGAACACCGCTCTCGCTTTGCGTCGGAAACTCGGGGCGTTTGCCGTCCTAGTCATCACGCCAATCATGTACCTGATGCTGGTCCGAAACGGTTCGTCGCCGCTCTACGCCGGAATTTTGATCGCTGTCGTTCTGGGCGGATTACTCGTGCAACTCTCGCTCGGCGTCTTAAGCGTTGTGCCGCGATTACGCTCCGATCTGGGGCGTATTCAACTCATCGATGTAACCGGTGCCATCACGCGTCTCCTTTTAATCGGCCTGCTCCTTTTCGTATTCATGAATGCAGGCATGGCCGTGTTCATAGCCACTGCGGTGTTGCTGCTCCAATATTTCATGCTGCGCCGATACGTAGCCGGCGTCGTTGACTTCAACGCTCCCGAGAACGTCGAAGACAAGCGCGAAATCGTTCGATTAACCAGGCACCTTGCGGCCAACGCTGTTTTCTACTGTGTGCAGGGACAGATCACGATTTTTCTGATTGGTTTCTTCGCGCATCGCGCCAGTTCTGTCGCGGAGGTTGGCGCGCTGGGACGTCTCGCCATGATCTTTAGCGTCATGGGCAACCTTCTCACGAACGTGTTTGTGCCGGCTTTTGCCCGATGTGGGAGCGTTCGCAAACTGCGCTGGTTGTTTTTCGTGATCGTTGGCGCAGTCACGGCGTTTAGCGCCGTGATCGTTACGGCGGCCGCTCTATTTCCCGATCAGTTTCTATTTGTTCTGGGCAATAAGTACTCTCATTTGCATCGTGAACTGATCTTGATGGTGGGTGCCGCAGTCCTCAATGCCGTGGCCGGCGCGCTCTGGGCTCTAAACGCTTCCAAGGCATGGGTGGCCGGATCCTGGCTATATATCCCGCTCACTCTCGCGACACAAGTGGCTCTGATTCCTTTTACTGATTTCTCCAATGTCATGGGAGTGCTGACCTTCAACCTGGTTTCGCTCATTCCCAGCTTATTACTCAACGTGGTCCTGAGTTACCGCGGTTTTCGCCGGTTTTCGGTGGCCACCACATGAAATCGCCTAACTTCGGTTATCATCTGGCCCGTTTTTACGGACGTGTGATTCGCCGGTTCTATCGATTCTTCCTGCCACTCATCGTCCGTCGCCCTATCCGGCCGTCCCGCACGATTGATCTCGACGTCTTCGCCTATTCGAATGAGCAGAGCATGCCCGAGCAGGTGGCTTCCATTCGTTCGTTTCTGCGACACGCCGGGCGCCCCACGAACTTCATTGTCGTGTCTGATGGTTCGCACTCAGGACCAAGCATTCGCCTCCTCGAACGGATCGATCCCAGCGTCTCCGTGGAACAAGCCAAAGTTTCCGTGCCCGCTTCGTTCGACAAGTTCCGTCATTATCTGGAAACTCATCCGACCGGCAAACAGCTCGATCTTATCATGAATCTCCCGCGCGGCGGGCCCGCCTTGTACACGGACTCGGATGTTCTTTTTTTTGCTGGCATATCAGATCTTCTCGATCGGTTGCACGACCGTGATATGCCCGCCTATTATTTGACCGACTGTCAGTTCGCCGGGGATGAGCGGCTTTTACGCGATGCTGCCGAGCACCAACATCCAGTGAATACCGGCGTTTTACTTTTATTCCGAAAACTTGATTGGTCGCTCAGTGTCGCGCGTTTTGCCGAACTCGAAGGAGATCCCACTTTCTTCACTAACCAGACGATGACACATCTGACCATGCACCAGAACTTGGCCCGCCCTTTCGATCCTGTGAGATATGTGCTTCAACTGGACGATCAGTTTGCTTTTCCGGACCGATACGCAGGCGATAAATTGGCTCTGCGTCATTATGTTAATCCAGTCAGGCACAAATTTTGGACAAGTCTGAGGTAGACGAACGGCATTCCATTGGAGCCGGCCCCGACCCACTACGGATCCTGCTGGTGGTAAATCTTGCCTGGGATCCACACTTGGGCGCGGTTCGAGTGTTCATGGAACTGGCTGAGCAATGGCGCGCGGCCGGTCACACCGTTGAGACATACAGCGTTGCTGATGCTTTTGGCGCAGGCCGTTCCTGGCCCGCGCTCACTGCTCTCCGCCAGCTCCTGTTCGGCTACAAGGCCGCGGCGTTTGTGAGAAAAAACAGGGGCCGCTTCGACGTGATCGATGCTTTGATCGGGTCGCTCCACGGATCGAAAAAAAGTCTCAGGATGAGCGGCCTGCTCGTCGCACGTTCCGTGGGACTTTATCTGCTCTACGAGCGTTTTGACCAGGAAGCTCGACGGCGCCGGCCAGAGACTCGAGGCAGGATTATAACTGGGGTGTTCTATGATGCTGTCAATCGATGGTTTAGATGCCTTTCTAATGCTGCCGTCCGGAGAGCCGATCTAATCAATGTGCCTAACGAAGAAGAGAGGCAATGTCTTCAAAACGAAGGAGTCAGTCAATTTTCTATCACAGTTCAACCATACGGTTTGAGTCCCGAGCGTCGCGAGGCCCTCGATCAGGCTGCGGCACCGGCCGAAACACGCCTGCCGCTCGGAAGAGTCAGTTTCCTCGGAATGTGGTCTCCTCGAAAGGGTTCGCGGGATTGGTCCAATATTGTTCGGCTGGTTTGGCAGCAGATTCCGGAGGCGCACTTCTGTTTCCTGGGCACGATGGTTGAACCGGACAAGGTGTTGCAGGACCTGGGCTTAAAGTCTTCGGAACGAATCGAAGTGTTACCGCAATATGCACAGGAAGACTTGCCTGCCTTGCTCGGTCCGTGTGCGGTTGGAGCATTTCCAAGCTTCGTCGAAGGGTTCGGCATAGCGGTGCTGGAACAACTGGCTGCCGGCATTCCCACCGTAGCCTTCGATGTGGCTGGGCCGCGCGATATGCTTCGTCATATCTCTCCCGACTTGTTAGTGCCGGTGGGAGATGTGCAAAAGTTTGCGGATGCGCTAATCCGTATCCTGCGATCCGACCTTACGGTCTATCGCGGTTTGTCTGGCCGGTGCAAGGAAGGCAGCGTCAGTTTCGATTGGACGACAATTGCGCGCGACACCGCAGACACTTATCGAACGCGTCTCGGCAAGATGCCGCTCACCCGGGGGACGAACCATGCCGCTTGAAGCGACCGTATTACAGATTGTTCCGCAACTTCCCGGAAGTTACGACGGAGTGGGAGATTATGCGCTTGCCCTGGCCAAACGTTTGCAGAGCAACCATGGATTAAGAACCACCTTCGCCGTGGCTGCGGAAACTGCGGTCGGGGAGAAAGAAGGCTTCAAAGTCGTCTCCGGATTGCGTTCCGCTCTGGCCGCAGATTTTCATCACGTCATCCTGCACTACGCCAACTACGGATATCAGCCGCGCGGCGTTCCTTTTGATCTCCTCCATTGCGCGCGGGAGCTTCACCGCCGGTTGCGTGGTCGCTGGATCACGACGTTTCACGAAATCTACGCTTCCGGACCGCCCTGGCGCAGCGCTTTCTGGCTCCGGCCGTTTCAGGTAAAAATCGCGCGCGACCTGGTGGATCTGTCCAGCTGCTGTGTGGTGAGCAACGAAATCATCAAACGGGAGATTGTGCGTCATGACCGAGGCAAACCTGTTCACGTCGTGCCGGTGACATCGAATTTTGGGGAGCCTCCACTCTCGGCGCTAAGTGCGAAATCTTTGCACCGCTGGGCCATCTGTGGAGGAACCGCCCTGATCGAACGGTCCTTGCGAACGTTTGCCAGAATACAGCGATTCATTCCGCCGGAGTATTTTCCTGAACAGATGGAGATCATCGGAGGAGCGGCCACGGAGGGAATTCGTCATGAGTTACGCGGACTGCAAGAGTCCATGCCTAACGTATCCTTTCGGCATCATGCGCAGGTTACCGTCGAAACCGCTTCGCCGCTTCTCGCCGCATGCACCTTCGGCTGGCTGGATTATTTTGGAATGGGCAAGCCATGGCCGGGTATGATTTTCAAGTCCGGTTCCTTTGCCGCCCTTTGCGCTCATGGAATTGTTCCGATTCTTGCGCATGACGAACGTTTTCTCTCGGCTGGCGCCGAGGCTTTACCCGGACCTTTTTTTTGCACTGTGAACTCCGTCCGGTTCCCGGAGCCTGGACAAGTGATTGAGATTCAGTGGGCTCTGCATGGCTGGTATGACCGGAATACATCGTCCACTCGCACCGCCGCCCTCTATGCAGAGGCGCTGAAATGATGCTCTTCGACGACCTCACGATTGCAACCACCGCGCACAATAACGTGGAGATGTGCGCTGCGATGTTGCATTCGTTTGAGGCAAATCTCGGACAAGTGTCCGAAATCATTGTGGTTGATGACCGGTCGGAGTCGCCCGTCTCAGTGCCGCTTTGTTCTTCGCCGGTGCGGTTGATTCGATCGAGTGCGTCTCTCGGATTTTGCAAGGCCTCCGATCTGGCGTTGCGCGCCGTTCAGACGAAATACGCTTTGCTCGTCGACGCAGATGTCTTGTTTGAGCCGGGAAATTTTGCCGACGGCTTCTCGGAGTTTCGCGATTCCGCGTGGGCCTGGGTCAATTTCCGGCAGATCAATTTCGCGGGCCAGGCCCAGGCGTCTTATGACCAGCCCTTGCTGCCTCCGTGGGTGTTTGCGGCTGGTAATCAGGTCTTCTTTTGGTGGCAACGGTTTCATCGGCCGCCCGAGCCGGAGAACAAAGGCGATCGAATCGCTCCGGTCGAAGTGGCTCACTCAAGCTGCACCCTGGTCAAAATGGAAGCATTCCTCGCTATTGGTGGATTTGATCCTTGGTACTGGCAATGTCAGTCCGATGTCGATCTGAGTTTACGTCTGCGCGAACGCGGATACCGCGTCGGAGTCGATCTCGGATACCAGGTGAAACATGACGGTGCTGGTGGGAAGGGCGGCGGCGCGGCGCGTGTCTTGGACCTCTATCGGTCGCGCGTTCATCTTTACGAGAATGCGTATCCAGCCAGCCGGATTTACCTGCGCCCCGTGCTTTTCATTCGACACCTGCTGGAAGTGGCCTGGTTTGGAATGATGCGACTCTTTAAGAAAGACAGTCGACTAAAGGCACGGGTCGAGATGCTGAAAGGAGTTTTCTACGACTACCACTAAAATGAAATCAACGACGGGAATCAGCCCACGAGAGTTGGAGATTCAGCAGTTGATTACGCGTTACGAGCAGAGCCGACCGGAGGGGCCGGTCCCTGCATGGGTTCTTCCTCCAACAAGCTGCGAATTCTTGCGCGACCTGGCCGCTTCTTTTCCTTCTCCTCTGCACGCGTTTGAATTCGGATCAGGTCGCTCGACCCATGCTTTGCGAAGCGGCTCCGCCCGGACAACAAGCGTGGAGAATTCGGCCGATTGGCTGCACCAGACCGAAGAGGGTGGCGGGGACAAACGTCCCGGCGATGAGTCGCTCGTCATTCCGTTGCGCCGTTGCTGGAATCGTCTGCGTTTGATTGAATCGTTCGACTTGCAGTCACAACCTCAGGTCATCCAGTCTTTGCGGGAATCTCATCTGATCCTGGTAGACAGTCCGCCCAATCCGGCCAAACGAGAGCACGCGCTTTTTCTCGCCCTCCGTTATGCGCCAGTCGGTGCCGTCATCGTCCTCGATGATTTGGAGGTCCCGGTCGTGACGCGTTTCAGTTTGCGTCTGGCCCGGCAAAACTCGCGCGCCTTACGCTTTTGGAAGGTTCACATCGACCATCAACTCGGATTATTTCTCAAGATGCGATCCGAATGCATTCGATCTTTGCCTACCCCACGAGAATTTATTGGAACTTGGCTGCGCGCGTGATTCAACCTGTTGATCGACTGCTTTGAAGATTTTGCTTGGGTCCCACCACTTTTTTCCGAGCACGGGCGGGATCGAAACCGTGAGCGATATCCTGGCTCGGGAGTTTGTGGCGCTTGGACACGACGTCCGGGTGATCACGCAAACGGAAGGCGAGGGAGATTTTCCTTTCCTGGTGATTCGGCGGCCCGGTCTGGCTGAGCTGATCAGCCAGGTAAAATGGTGCAACGTATTTCTACAAAACAATATTTCGCTGCGCACCGTTTGGCCGTTACTGCTTTTTCGGCGTCCCCTTTTCATCACTCATCAAACGTGGATCGGAGATGAGACGGGTTCTCCCGCCTGGTCGCAGCGTCTCAAACTCGCCGTCTTGCGCCATGCCACAAATTTTTCGATCAGCCGTGCCATTGCCGACAAGGTGCCCGTTCCGTCCGTCAAAGTCGGAAATCCATTCAACGACGAAGTTTTTCGATCAGCCGAAAATGACAAAAGAACGCACGATTTGATTTTCGTGGGACGTCTCGTCTCAGACAAGGGCGTTGATGTTTTGATCGATGCACTCGCGATTCTGCTGCAATCGGGAATGCACCCGCGGCTGACTGTCGTGGGCGACGGTGTCGAGCGTACGGCTCTCGAACAGAAAGCAGAGCATCTGGGATTGGGATCCTCTATCAGTTTCGTGGGTAGTCAGACCGGCACGCAGTTGTCGAAAACAATGAATGCCCACCGAATTCTTGTTGTTCCGTCTCGCTGGCCGGAGCCCTTCGGGATTGTCGCGCTGGAAGGGCTGGCTTGCGGGTGCGTGGTGGTAGGATCCGAACAAGGGGGATTACCTGAGGCCATGGGCCCGTGCGGACTGACTTTTCCCAATGGGGACGCCCGCGCGCTGGCCCGCGTTCTGCAGGACCTTTTGCATAATCCAGGTCGCGTGGCCCGTCTTCGAGAAGGGGCGCAGGAACATCTTGCCCCGTTTAGCCGGCGGCAGGTCGCGAATTCTTATCTGCAGGCGATGGGAGCAACGTCATGATTGTTCTCACGCATCCGACAGGCAACGCAAATGTTCGCGCCATTCTTAACGCGCTTTATCAGGCAAACTTGCTCGAGCGGTTTGTCACAACTTTGGCCTGGTCCAAAAGTTCGCATCCGTTTTTAAGCGACCACATTCGAGGGAAGCTCCGTCGCAATTACGCCCTGCCCGTAGAGAAGATGGATGTCCATCCCTTGCGCGAGGCGCTTCGTTTACTGGCCGGTCCCTTGCGGGCCGGTTGGTTGACAAAGCATGAAACCGGCTGGGCTAGCCTGGATAAGGTTTTTCAGGATGTGGACGGACATGCGGCCCGCTGCCTCAGGCGCGGAGGCTACGGCGCCGAGGTGCGTGGCGTGTATGCCTACGAGGATTGTGCGCATCAATTATTTGAAGCGGCGCGGGATCTTGATCTGCGCAGAGTCTACGAATTGCCTATCGCCTATTGGGAAACGGCTCAGCGGCTTCTCCATGAAGAAGCGGAACGCTATCCGGACTGGGAGCCGACGCTTGCAGGAACGCGTGATTCAGAGGAAAAGCTAGCCCGTAAAACGCGCGAACTTGAGCTGGCCGAATTGGTCGTTTGTCCGAGCCGCTTCGTCCTGGAGTCTTTGCCCGCAGACGTCAGCGGGCGGAAGAAATGTTTATGTGTTCCCTTCGGTTCTCCCGAAGTGGAGACCGATGAGACAGTGCCTCGATCGGGCGAAGGTCCTCTAAGAGTTCTCTTCGCCGGCGCGTTGACTCAGCGGAAGGGCTTGGCCGACGTTTTTTCCGCCGTCAAGATGATGGATTCCGCCCAGGTTGAACTGGTCGTCATGGGTTCGCTCGTGCAGCCGTTAAGCTGGTATCAGGAGCGTTCGCCAAACTTCATATACGAACCGCCGCGACCGCACCGCCAGTTCCTCGAATTGATGCGCACGTGTGACGTGCTTGTTCTCCCTTCGATTGTCGAAGGACGGGCTCTTGTGCAACAGGAAGCCATGGCTGGTGGACTTCCCGTGATCGCCACTCGAAACGCGGGTGCAGACGATTTGATCACGGACGGTGAAACCGGTTTCCTTATCCCAATCCGCTCTCCCGAACAAATTGCCGAAAAAATAGGATGGTGTGTGCAAAACAGGCCGGCCCTTGAGGGCATGGGGTTCGCCGCGCAAGCTCGGGCACGCGAGATTACCTGGCAATCGTATGGAGAGACGGTGGTAGGCGCAATCCGTGGTTTAATCAAGAATGCGGCGGTTTCTTAAGCAGCGCTTTCGAAGGTTCCTGCCGCGGGCCGTCCGCCGCACCTTAAGACAGCGGTTCGAGGCGAAATTCAACAGCACCGTGCAGACGGAACTCCGCGTGGAGGAGATCGATTCCGCGCTGTGCTGCACGGTCGATCGTTTGTGGTCATTCCTGGTCCCTGCGGCGTGGAAGGACGACCTAAATTACCTAACGACCACTTCCGAAGGACGCGGCGAAATTTACAATATCGCCGCGGCCGCCCGGCAGGGTGGAGTACTTTTTGACATCGGGGCCCATTCCGGATTGATCTCGGCCTTGTTTTGCGCGGCCCACCCGCGCAATAGAGTTTTCAGCTTTGAGCCATCTCCAGTTTTGGCGGAGCGACTGCGGGACATTTCTCAGCTTAACCGGTTCGGAGAACGAATGCGTATCGAACGAATTGGGATTGGCGAAACGACGGCGACCACGGAAATGCTATTGGATCCGGTGAGCGGCTTTGTTCAAGCAAAACGATTTGACCACACGATGTGGGAATCTCCGCAGACTGTTCAGATCCGAACGGAACGCATTGCCGATGCGGCCGTGCGTTTGGATATCATTCCGCAATATATCAAACTCGATATAGAGGCGTATGAGTTTGAGGCAATCAAAGGCTCACTGGAATTCCTCGCCCGCCACAAACCCACGATTTTCCTGGAACTGCATCTGGATTATCTCGAGCAAAGGGGCCTGTCCGCCAAAGCGGTCGTCGAAATGCTCGAAGAATGCGGATATGAGTTGTTTACCTGCTCCGGTTCAAAACTGAAGGCGAAGACCCTCTATGACTCACCCTTGCCAAACGTTAACGTGGTGGCGCGATGACGGATGACTCTCACGTTACTATGGTCTCCGTTAACGTTGGTGGCGCCGTGACTAGAATGAGGGCATATGGCATGGGGATTGCGGGTTCAGAAAGGACCGAAGGATTTGATCGTCCGGCCCGGGACACGTCTGATAACGACCCGCGCCTCTTTTATTAATGGCCCCAAATACTCCAGAGGAACGCGCCAGGCGTATCGTTCGATCCCTCATCTGGACGTATTTTGGGCTGCTCCTCATTGAAGGAGCGCTGCGGAAATGGGTCGTTCCGCAACTCTCTAATCCGCTGCTCGTCGTGCGCGATCCAGTCGCGCTTGGTATCTACTTTTTTTCCCTGCGCGCCGGGGTTTTTCCGCGCAACGCCTGGTTCGTCGTTTTGCTCTTGATCGGGATTCTTTCCAGCATTTGCACTTTCATTGTGTTGGATCCTTATCTTCCGCCCTCAAAAATTGCGCTGGTTTGCGGCTACGGAGTTCACGCGAACTTCTTCCACCTTCCGTTGATCTTTGTCATGGCCAAAGTGCTGCGGTTGGACGACGTCAGGAGATTCGGTTGGTGGACGCTTGTGCTCATCATCCCGATGACGTTTCTGATGATTGCTCAGTTCCGCGCCAGCCCGGATGCGCTCATTAACAGCACGGCTGGTGGCGAAGGCGAAATGATGACATCCGCTTTGGGCAAGGTGCGCACAGCCGGACCATTTTCCTTTGTTATCGGAGTGGTTCTCTATTTCGCTTTGGCCACAGCTTTTCTGATGTGGGGCGTTCTGAGGAAAGGTATGTACAAGAACTGGCTGCTTATGGCCTCTGGAATGGCGCTCGTCATCGGTATCGCCGTTTCCGGCAGCCGCTCGGCCGTTGCCTCTTGTGCGCTGGTCGTTGCTTCGCTCCTGCCCGTCATCATTTTCCGGCGCGATGCCATGAATCGCGTCGGCCAAATCCTGCTTGCTGTAGTCGTCCTTGGCTTCATCGTTAGCCGGACCCCGATTTTTAAGGAGGGAGTCAACGTTCTAAGCACGCGCTTCAGCGAAGTTGCGGAACAAACCCAGGAATCTGTCGCGCGCGGTATCATCGGTCGGACCTTTTCCGGTTTCAGTGAAAGTGCCTACATCTTTACGAAAGCTCCGTGGTTTGGCTACGGATTGGGAATCGGCACTAATGCCGGCGCCAACATCCTGACTGGTCACAATGTTTTTCTCCTAACGGAAGGGGAATGGCCGCGCATCCTGCTCGAAAGCGGCAAATTGCTCGGTCTCGCCTTCGTCGTCTGGAGGGTTGCCCTGACGTTTTATATTTTAGTGGCTTCGTTTAGGGCCCTCAAGGCCGGCAATCTTCTTCCTCTCTTCCTTTTTACGGCTGGCGCAGTCTCGTTGTTTTGGGGGCAATTCGGGCAACCGACGATTCTGGGATTCGCCGTCGTTACGCTGGGTCTCGCCTTGGCCGCCACGCGAACGCCTGAGGCCGAGGAGGCCGCCGCCGTGCCGGTTGAAGTTCAACCGCCCTCGCGACGAGTGGTGCGGACCCGATCGGTTTTTGCCGAGCGAATGCATGGCCCCACCACGGGATCCAGCCCGCCCAATGGTTCGATCGATCGGTAATTTCGCCCGTTCCGTCTGTCGTCCTTACGATGAGAATACTCAGGTCGATTCACACGCTTGATCCGGCCGTCGGCGGTCCGATAGAATCCGTCCGAAAATCTTCCGAGGCCCTGCGTCTGCGTGGTCATGAAGTAGAGATTATTTCACTCGATGCGCCGGACGCTCCATGGCTTGGTGATTCGCCGGTCCCCACCCACGCGCTCGGCCCGGGCCGTGGCAGCTATGGCTACACCCCGAGGTTGCTCGATTGGGTGAGAAAGCGTCATCGCGATTTCGATGCCGTCCTTATTCAGGGCGTCTGGCAATACAGCAGCTTCGGCGTATGGCGTGGGTTGCGCGGCACCACCACGCCTTATTTCGTTTTCCCTCACGGGATGCTCGACCCATGGTTTAGAAAAACCTATCCCCTCAAGCATCTGAAGAAGTTGCTTTATTGGCCCTGGGCAGAGTATCGCGTGCTCCGCGATGCGGCAGCGGTGCTCTTTACCTCCGAAGAAGAAAAGCGTCTGGCGCGCGAATCTTTCTTCCCTTATCGCTGCAAGGAACTGGTCGTGAATTACGGCACGGCTCCACCGCCTGTTGATCTGTCGGCGGCGCGCGAATCCTTTTTTCAACGATTCCCGGATGTGCGCGGAAAACGCATTTTTCTCTTCCTCGGCCGCCTCCACGAAAAAAAGGGCTGCGATCTATTAATTGAAGCTTTTGCGGGAGCCGCTCCGAAACATGCGGCGGCGCAGCCTTTTCATCTCGTCGTGGCTGGCCCCTCCGAATCGACCTATCTCGCCCGGCTCAAGGATATGGCTGAGTCGATGTTGCCCAAGGCTAGTTCGGGCCAGCTTCCCATTACTTTTACCGGCATGTTGAGCGGCGATTTAAAGTGGGGCGCCTTCAGCGCCGCCGAAGTTTTTATTCTGCCGTCCCACCAGGAAAACTTCGGCATCGCCGTGGTGGAGGCGCTGGCCTGCGCGACTCCGGTTCTCATCTCGAACAAGGTTAATATTTGGCGCGAAATCGTGCAGGCCGGGGCCGGTTTTGCCGAGGAAGACACCGTTGCCGGGACGAGCGCATCCATCGAGCACTGGTTAGGCACTTCGGAGGCAGAGCGTGTTCAGATGCGGATGAATGCGGAGAAGTGCTTTGCCGAGCGCTTCCATATCGACCGTGCGGTTGACTCCCTCGTTCAAGTGTTGTCCGGCGCACTGGCCGCAGGATGAAAATCACGATTGTTCTCGGGGCCTTCCTGCCTGTTCCGGCGGTCATGGGCGGCGCCGTCGAAAAGGCATGGTTGATGTTAGCCGAGGAGTTTGCCTCGCGTGGCCACGACGTCAGGATCATCTCCCGCGCCGTTCCGCAGTTTCAGCGCGAAGAAACCTTGCGCGGTGTGCGCCATTTACGGGTGCCAGGTTTCAATGCGCCGCGCTCGCTCGTGTGGCTAAAGTGCCTGGATTTGATCTATTCGATCAGGGCCAAGGCGAACCTGCCGGAAGCGGATGTGCTTATCACCAACACGTTTTGGTTGCCCGTGCTGGTTCGAGCCAGCGCGCGAGGACGGATCTATGTGCATGTGGCGCGTTTCCCGAAAGGGCAACTTTCCCTCTACGGACGCGCCGCCCGGTTGCAGGCGCCATCGAGAGCCGTGGCTAAGGCGATCGAAGGACAGGCCCCGGCGCTCATGGACAGAACGATTGTCATCCCGTACCCGGCCCCGCCGGCTCTGTCTTCGACTGCTCCACCCGCGCTGGCTCAGCGGAAGAAAATAATATTGTACGTCGGCCGGGTTCATCCGGAAAAAGGGGTGCACCTGCTGGTCGAAGCGTTTGCCACCCAGGCGCGCACTGTTTTTGCTGACTGGAAGCTGATGATCGTTGGACCGACCGAAGAAAAGTTTGGGGGAGGCGGAGAATCCTATCTCGCTTCTCTCCGGAAACTTGCTCAGCCGGCTTCCGATCAGGTGATTTTGGCGGGCCCGATTTTTGATGCTGCGGAACTGGAGAAGACGTTGCGGGACGCGCGCCTTTTTGTTTATCCTTCCCTGGCTGAACGTGGTGAATCATTCGGTCTCGCTCCCTTGGAAGCGATGACGCACGGATGTGCTGTGCTGGTTTCAGATCTGGAGTGCTTCCAGGATTTCATTAACGACGGAGTGAACGGATTCGTGTTCGATCATCGCTCGAGCGATCCGATGGAGACGTTAACGACTAGGATTCGAAGTGCCATGGCCGAGGAAACAATGCTCGCCCGCGTGGCCGAGGCAGGTTATGAGAAGTCGGCTGAGTATTCCTTGTCGCGCGTGGCCGACCGTTTCTTGCAGGACTTCAATTCAATGATGCAGAATCCGTGATGGCTGAAGCCCAAATCGTTAACCCGGAACAGAAGCTGGCGCAGGAGTCACCCTGGTCGGGCCGTAGCCGTTTCATGCGCGTCCTGTGGGAGTGTTGCTGGATGGTATTTTGCGAATGGACCCCGAAACCGTTGAATGAGTGGAGACTCTTTTGGCTGCGGATTTTTGACGCTAAAATTCACGGTACCCCATTTGTGCATCAGCATGCGCGTATTGCCATTCCGTGGAATTTGACCCTGCACGACCGCGCTTGTCTGGGCGACCGCGCCAATGCCTACACTCTTGGCGAGATTGAAGTGGGAGCGCGCGCCATCATCGCCCAGGAAGCGTATTTAAGCACAGGCAGCCACGATTTTACCCAGGCGGCGCTTCCGCTTGTGACAGCCAAAATCACGATAGGGGAAGACGCGTTTGTGGGCGCCCGCGCATTTATTTTGCCGGGCGTGACAATCGGAGCACGCAGCGTTATTGGCGCCTGCTCGGTCGTTACGCGTGACATTCCCGAGAACGCCATTGCCGCGGGAAATCCCTGCAAGGTCTTGCGTTTTCGCGATTAACCTTTCCACCGAAGAAATGGCGCTCTGTCGTATGGATTACGATTCTCTTTTGAATGTCCCCCATAACGCCACGAAGGCAGGCTCTGCCGTGAAATGAATTTTCCCGGCAAGAGCAAGCTCCGGCACTGGTTTTGGATTATCGCCTTCAAGTATCCCCGTTTCCGCCTCGCCCTGACCCGGGCTCTGGTGCCGTCGCGCGAAACAGAAATTCAACTTTTCGGCGCCCATCTTTGTATCAACACACGTGAAGAGATTGGATTGTGGCGGGCCTCGCGCATGGCCGATGAAAACGTTGTCTTCCGCGACGAAACCGCTTCCCTTTTGAATCTGGCTCTCCTCCTGCAACCAGGGGACGTTTTTGTCGATATTGGTGCAAATGTGGGGCTTTACAGTTCGATCTTGTCGCGATTTCGAAACGTGTTTCCGCAAAACCGTTGTGTTGCCATAGAGGCGAATCCAGCAACAGCGGCGCGTTTACGACGCTCGGTCAATCAGTCCGAGGTCACAGTGTTAAACATCGGCGTCTCCAATCAGGCCGGGGACCTTCACTTTGAACCTGGAGTTACCTCGGGAGTGTTTAAAGTAGGGGCATCGGCTGCGGTCAGAAATGCGATGCAGATCCACTGCGAGCCACTCGATTCAGTGTCGCTCCCGGAGGGCGATCTCGTCGTGAAGATTGACGTGGAAGAACACGAATTGCAGGTGCTGGAAGGCGCGAAACGGCTCTTTGCCGATGGGCGCATCAAGGTTGTTTATCTCGATGGGTATACGGGCGTTGCCATTCCGGATTTCCTGCGCCAGCGGGACTTCATTTTGTTTGATGGGCGGACCATGCGTCGATGCGATGAGGCGCCGCCGGCCTACGCTTTGCTCGGGATTCACCGCACCCGCCTTCAGCACAAATGAACGATAAATCCCTGCGTGTTCCGATTTCAGTTGTTGTGCCGATCAAGAACGAGGCGGAGAACCTGCCGCGCTGCCTCGGGAGCATTCAGTGGGCGGAGGAAATTTTCGTGGTCGATTCTCACAGCAGTGACGGCTCCGTCGAAATTGCCACACAACTCGGCGCAACAGTTGTTCAGTTTGAGTTCCAGGGAACCTGGCCCAAAAAGAAGAATTGGGCGCTGCAAAATCTGCCTTTCAGGCATGAATGGGTCCTCATCCTGGATGCCGATGAAGCGCTCCCGGCGGAAGCGGCTGAGGAAATCGCCAGGGCGGTGAGTAGCCCGAGCAACATCGCCGGGTATTGGATCAACCGCCGTTTCTTTTTCCTGGGGCGTTGGTTGCGGCACTCCTACTATCCGAATTGGAATCTTCGTTTGTTTCGACATCAACTCGGTCGGTATGAGCGGTTAACGGAAGCGGAGACGAAAAGTGGGGATAACGAGGTGCATGAACACGTGATCGTGCAGGGACAGACCGCACGTCTGCGCTGCGAGATGGACCATTATGCGTTCCCGTCGGTCGATGTATTTGTCGAGAAACATAACCGCTATTCCAACTGGGAAGCACGGGTGGCGGTCGATGGCTTGCTGCCGCAAAGCGCCGGTGACTTAAGTCACCGGCGGGTGGAGCGTCGCCGTCGACTCAAACTGTTGTCGCAGCGCCTTCCTTTCCGCCCCCTCCTGCGATTCCTTTACATTTTTGTGTGGCAGAAGGGTTTCCTGGACGGTCGGGACGGATATTACTTTGCCCGCTTGCACGCGACCTACGAGTTTCTTTCCGTTGTCAAAACGTACGAGCTGCGCCGGCGCGCCGAAGTGGTACAAGACTGAGCGGTTGCGATGCGCGTAATCGTCTGGGGGATCAATTATGCGCCGGAAATTACCGGAATCGCGCCGCACAATGTTTCATTGTGCGAGTATCTGCACGGGCACGGGCACGACGTGGAGATGGTTACGACGTTCGCCTACTACCCGGCCTGGCGGAAGAGCCTCGAAGATAGAAACAGGCTCTATCGCACCGACTGCATCAACGGCGTGCCCGTTCATCGTTGCTGGCATTTTGTTCCCGCGCGGGTGACCTCACTCAAGCGAATCCTGCACGAAGCGACCTTCGCGATCGGGTCCACCCTCCGGGTCCTTGCTCTTAAGACGCCCGATGTCTATGTGGTAGCGTCGCCGCCGCTCATTCTCGGAACGGCCGCCTGGCTGGTGTCAGTGCTCAAACGGGCACCATTCATTTTTCACGTGCAGGATCTGCAACCGGATGCGGCAGTTGGCCTTGGCATGTTGCGCGAGGGCTGGTTTACGCGCGCGCTTTATGGGCTGGAAGACTTTGCCTACAAACATGCGTTGCGCGTGTCCGGTATCAGCCCCGAAATCCTGGACGCCTTCCGTCGCAAGCATGTGCCGGAAGAAAAACTGATCCTGTATCCGAACAGCGTTGAGCTGCCGGACATGACCAGCATGCCCGAGTCTGGCGCGTTCCGACGCAAACACGGCTTCCGACCGGACGAGTTTCTTGCCGTCTATGCCGGAAACCTCGGCGTAAAACAGGGATTGGAAATCCTTCTCGATGCGGCCGAGTTTTTGCGGACGGAGTCGAATATTCGGATTGTACTATGTGGGGATGGAGCCGAACGCGTCGCCATGGAGGAAAATGCACGTCGACGCCAGCTCCAGAATGTGTCGATGCTGCCACTCCAACGCGGTCTCGATTATGAAGAGTTGCTCATCGATGCCGACGTTTCTTTCATCACCCAACAAAGTGGCTCCGGGAATGCATTTTTCCCGAGTAAATTGCTCGTGACCCTGGCGCACTTCAGTCCCGTCGTGACGGTGTCGGACGAAGGCAGTGCTCTCGCCCGGGCCGTCGCGGACGGGAGTTTCGGTGTGAATGTCTCTCCCGGTCAGCCGGCCGAGCTCGCCCGTGTTCTTGCCGAAATAGCGCGAGATCCCCAGAAGCGCCGAGCGTGGGGGCGTTCCGGCCGGGCTTATGTGGAGCAGTTCGAGCGGAGCCGTATCATCGAGAAATTCACGACGCAGCTGAATTCGGTGATTCGTTAGACGGTCAGTAAGCCGTGCGCGGCGGGAAAAGGACGTGCACGAAAGTGCGCAGGATGATCCCGAATTCGAGGGAAATATTCCAGTTCTCCAGGTACTCAAGATCGCAGGCCACGCGATTCTCGATATCAGAATGTTCCCGGGTTTCACCGCGAAACCCGCGCACCTGGGCGAGGCCGGTGATACCCGGTTTAACGAAGGCGCGCACGTGGTAATTTTCCATGAGGCGGGCGAACTTATTGTTGTGCTCGATCAGGTGAGGGCGCGGCCCGACGATGCTCATTTCTCCCAGAAGCACATTCCAAAACTGCGGCACCTCATCGAGGCTTAGTTTGCGCAGCCATTTTCCGGCCGGATAAACCCGGCTGTCTCCGTCGCGAGCCTGAAGGGCCAGTTCCTCGTGATCCGTTCGCATGGTGCGGAATTTATAAATTCGGAAATGGCGATTCTGCATACCGGCGCGGTTTTGCACATGGAAGAGTGGCCCGGGCGATTGCGCGCGTTGGAGCAGCCAAACCAGCATGGCCAGGATTGGGAAGAGGAACAGAATGACTGGCACGGCGATGGCCAGATCAATGGCGCGCTTGACGAAACGGTTGAGCGGATTTTCCAGGGGTTCTTCGCGCAAGCCCATGAAGCGAAAGCCGCCATCCTCGAAATGGGTCACAGAGTGCCGCAAGCGCTCTTCTAAATCGCTCAGAATAAACAAGCGCACGCCGCTCTGGTCGCATGTGCGAATGACCGTTTGATTTGCTTCGGTGAAGAAGGGGAATTCGAGCAGAATTACCTGACTGATATGATGTTCTCGGATGACGTTTTCGAGTTGATCGACTCGTCCGATAATGGGGACACTCCGCTCCGTGCCGTCGCCCGAATCGTCTGAAATGAGGCCCACCGTGCGCAGGCCGATTTCGGACTTGCGCTGCAGCCATTCGGTTAACTGGGCGGCTTTGCGGCTTGAGCCGACCAGTAATGTCCTCTCCTCTCGCCGAAAGATCCGACGGGCCAGGAATCCGGGAAGATAGTAATGCGAAAAAAGCAACGCCACGTACAGCCAGGGCACAAAGTTGAAGAAAAATATGCGCGAAATGAAACCATCCTTCGTCGCGATCAGGTAAAGGACGAGTAAACCGATGCTGGCCACGGTCTGGCGAAGACTGAGGCGATGGGGGCGCAATAGCTCGTTTTGCAGGAAATAGTTTTTGGAACGACTGAGTGCCTCTAGAAACATGCCGATCACGATTAAGCCGCAGTAAATGCTGTAGCGGCGCCAGGTGAATTCCGCCCCGGCTCCGGGCGAATAGAACGTCACCATGATCCAGACACCAAACCAGAAGAGAACGGCGACCATGACGATCTGGCAGACCAGAAAGACGCGGTAGAGGCCTTCCGTGCGTTGCGTCACCATGGTTTATTGCAGTTGCGGCAGGCTCAGAGTACGCGATGGCCGCGTCCCTTCAACTCGTGCTAAGATAGGGCCGCGGAAACCTGTACCTCTGTCTGTAAAATAGCTATTCCCATACCATGGTAGTCTTCTTCGGGTAATGCCAGACCCCGTTCCATCCGAATCTCTTCCTCCACCGAGACGAGCTCTCCCTCGCGCGAGCAGTGGCACCGCCGCTGCCCTCCTCCCGGTGCTGGCCTGCTTTCTGGGCGGTGGCACGGCGAAATGGGCGGAGGGAATCGTAGTCGGGTTACTCGGACTCCTTCTCCTGGTCCGGCCGCCCAGAGTTTCGCTGGGTCGGGTAACCAACGTCGTGTTCGTTTTATTTGTCAGTCTGGCCGCGATCGCATTCCTTCCAGCGAACTGGTTCTTTGCCCCGGCCTGGCGAACCATCCTGGTTGAGGATTTTGGAATCCCACTGCCCCACACGGCATCCGCTCAACCCTGGATCAGTGCCACCTGCCTGGTCAGCTTGATCGCGGGAATCAGCTGGCTCTACTTTGTCAGCACACTGGAGCTTGAACTTCGATCGGTGCGCTTTCAGCTGCGACTCTTCGTCACCGGCATCATCTTCCTCGCGGCAATCTCGATCGTGCTTTACCTGGCCCATTGGTCGCCGCCGTTCTGGATTAACCAGCGCAACTTCGGGCCTTTCCCTAATCGCAATCAGACAGGAGATCTTTTTGGGATTGCCTCGATCGTAGTTCTGGCCTGCGGACAGGATGACTTGCGGCGTAGCCGAAACCGGTGGGTGCTGTGGCTTGCAGGTCTCGGGATTCTAGTCACCGCACTCATTCTCAATCTTTCGCGGGCCGGCATCGCGATTCTCGTGGGAGGCAGTGCCTTATGGGTCGTGGTGGTCACGTTGCGTCAGCGTTCGAGCGCGCGCATCGCTCTCGGGTTTTCGTTTTTGCTTCTTCTGGTCAGCGCAATTTTGCTGCTCGGCGGACAAACCCTGGAGCGTTTTCATCTCCACGGATTCGGCGGAACGGGGATCACGGTCGATTTCCGCTGGAAGATTTTCCATGATGCGTTCGAACTCATCCGGGCGTCGCCCTGGTGCGGGATTGGCCTCGGTAATTTTGATGCGGTTTTCGCGACTTTTCGGCACGAATCGCTGACGGAGACCCGCGCGTTGCATCCGGAAAGTGATTGGATATGGATGTGGGCCGAACTCGGCTGGCCCGCCGTGCTTCTGACGATCGTGGGCGCGGCGCTTTTGATCCGTCACGTTCTGCCTCTGCAGGAAGGGACAAATCAACGCTTTCGGCTGGCCGCTCTCCTCGGAGCGGTGATTTTCGCTGTGCATGGCATCGTTGACGTCTCGGGACATCGCGTTGGAACAGCGTATGCCGGATTGTTTCTCCTAGGCGCGGCCTTGCATCGGCCGCTCGCGTTGAAACGCAGTTTCACCATCCCGATTTTCTTCCGCCTGATTGGCCTGGTTCTGCTCGTGTCCGGCGCCTCATGGACCATGGCCATGAAGAAGAACATGCTCTTGCCCGGTTCGGTCGGCGTTTCCAGTGTAAAACAACTTTCGCCGGTCTCGATCCGCGGCCGGAACTTTGCCGAGTCCATTTCGTTTAACACCCGTGGACTGGAATGGGCGCCGCTCGATTGGCAGCTATACTTTTCGCGCGCCCTGGCCGAAGTAGGCGCCCGGCAGCAAGATAATGCGCTGGATGACTTTCGGCGCGCCCGTTTCCTTGAACCAAATTCATTTGAGGTGCCGTTGGCCGAGGGAACGGCGTGGCTCGCGTCCGAGCCGATCTTTGCTGCGACGGCTTGGCGCGAGGCTTTGCGGCGGACCACGACCGGCCGGCAACGGCTCGAAGTTTTCGGCGGGATGGTGAACAAAGCATCGGTCGAGAATCCGGAGGTAGGACGCATCCTCCAGGAGGTTGGATTGACCCAGCATGACCTGGTGCTGGCTTATCTGAATCGGGTAAACGGGCCGCGTTTCAACGAAGAGCTACAGCGCTTTCTACGGGATGATCCCGATTTGCATACGCTCGCGGAGACGGAGAAACTGGCAATCTTCGCACTCTGGTCGGAGCGGGGAGATTTGGATGAGCTAGCCCGACAGATCCAGCAACATTCCGAATGGATGCCCTATGCATGGTTTGGTGTGGCCAAGTACGACGCGGCCCGGAGTGATTTTCAAACGGCCTATGGACTGACCGAGCGATTCGGGGACGCCGTCGCCATGCCGCGGTTAAATGGGGGCGGTTCTCTCGAAGAACTGCAGAACCGCTACTACACAAACCCTGATAATTATGCGACTGGCTACGCCTTGTACCGCGTGCAGATGCAGCGGGGGCGGATCGATGACGCACTCCTGACGGCGAGGCATTTTAGCGAACGATCAAACGCGCCGGCCTACTTTCATTTTCTGGAGGCGCAAGGTTGGGCGGCCAAACAAAACTATGAGCGGGCTTGGAGTGCATGGCTGGCTTACCGTGATGCAGCGAAGAAATAGTCCGCCCGCATCACATTCCAAATGAAAATTTCCGCGGCGGTGGCCCCGGGTCCTTTGATCGACCCCCCGGATAGGACGAGGTCAGCCGGGCCTTCGATCTGGGTCGCCTTGTGGCTGATTGCGCTGGCCAGTCGTCTTTGGGCTGCGTTCTACATTCCGAATGCCGAACAGGATGGCTATTCGGACGCCGAAACAATCGCTCGGCTAACGGCCGGTCTTTCGAACGGACAGTTTCGTCTCGCGGATCTTTATGGATTTTGGTTGCCCCTTTTCCAATTCGTCGCCGCCATCCTGAACATCTGGTTACGCGATCCCCTGCTGTCTGGGAAGGTTGTCTCCTCTGTCTGTGGGGGCGTGAGTTGCGTGCTGGTTTTTGCCATCGCCTACCGTCTGACGCGTCGCATGGCTCTCAGCCTCGCTGTGTTTGTCCTCGTTCTGCTGAACCCGCTGCACCTCTTGTACTCAGCGGCCTGCATGACCGATGTGCCGTTCGGTTGTCTCGCGCTCGCCAGTCTTTGGTTTCTTCTCGAAGATCGTTGGTGGGCGGCGGCGATTTTCGCTGCACTGGCCGGCGCTGTGCGGGTGGAAGCATGGGCGCTCATTCCGCTTCTGCCTCTTTTGCAGTTCATCCGGCAGCGGCGTGTTTCGCCGCTCCTTTGCTTAATTCTAATTTCTCCGCTGCTCGGCTGGTTGCTTATCAGTCGGATGGCGCGGGGAGACTGGTTCGCCTTCTTTGCGGAACGGGCTTTGTATCATGCTCATTACATTGATTTCCATCCCTCTCGTCGCGGATTTGCCGTGGCTGATGTCAGAGGCGACATCGATTACCTTTTGCTGGGTGCGAATCAAGTCGTCTTTATTGCCAGCATGGTGGGGGCGGTTTTAGTTTTTGTCGAAATGGTGCGGCGCCGTCGAATGACGTGGGCTTGTTTCGCCACCATTTCGTATCTTTTTGCGATCCTCGGACTTCTTGTGACGGCATATGTGACCAAGCGCCAACCGGTGTGGCTTCCGCGCTACGGTTTGTTCGCCTTCGTCCTCGGTTTGCCACTCATGGCGTGGCTCACGCAGCTATTGCTCGAGAAGGCGAGGCCGCTCTGGCTGGGGCGAGTCGGAGCGATCGTGCTCTTGCTGGCCTGTGCCTCATTGGTCAGGCCGCAGCTCTCGATTATTCCGCACGTGCTCGATGACTTCCGCGCGCAGTCCATGGTGGCCGATGCGCTCGTCTCGAATCTGGAGAAGTCTAACGACCACGAAACGCGTTGTTTTTCGGATGACGTGGCTATTCGGGTTTTGTCGCACCTTCCGGCCGATCGGTTTATTAGTTCGCTTGGGGCACCGCGGGATGCCTGGGATCAGGTTACTCTCTTCGAGAGGTACTTGCGCGACCGGCATGTGGGATACCTGGTGTTCATGTCGACGGAAGATTCGCTGCCGGTAAAGCACTATTCAGAACTCGGTCACGGCCCGGCTCCGGCGGGTGGCCGATTCCAGGTGATTACTTCGGCGACCTCGGCGTTTGGGCCGGACGTTTGGTTATACCGTTTGCTGAACTAATCAGCCAGAGCTGCCTGGGCCGCGGCCAACCGCGCGATCGGCACTCGAAAGGGACTGCAACTGACGTAGTCCAGTCCGAGTCGATGGCAGAACTTTACGCTGTCGGGATCGCCGCCATGTTCGCCGCAAATGCCCAACTTTATTTTTGGACGACTCTTCCGGCCTTTCTCGACCGCGATTTGCATGAGTTGGCCGACGCCGGTCTGATCGAGGGTAGCGAATGGGTTCTTCTTAAAGATCTCGTTCTCCACATAAGGCATGAGAAAGTTGCCCATGTCGTCGCGACTGATGCCGAGCGCCATTTGCGTGAGATCGTTTGTGCCGAAGCTGAAGAATTCCGCAGTCGTGGCTATTTCATCCGCCGTGAGCGCACCGCGAGGCACTTCAATCATGGTCCCGACCATGTAATCGAACTTCACCTTCTTCTCCGACATCACTTCTTTGGCGACGCGATGGACGATCTCCGCCTGAAGATCAAATTCCTTCTTGAAACCAACGAGTGGAATCATGATCTCGGGCTTCACCTTAATCTTCTTCTTTGCGACATGGGCGGCTGCTTCGAAGACGGCCCGGGCCTGCATTTCGGTAATCTCCGGATAAGCAATGCCGAGGCGGCAGCCGCGGTGACCAAGCATGGGGTTGAACTCGTGGAGTTGCTCCACCCGATGCGCGACTTTCTCCGCGCTGACGCCGATTTTTTTCGCGAGGTCCGCCTGTGATTTCGCTTCGTGCGGAAGGAATTCGTGGAGTGGTGGGTCGAGGAAACGGATCGTCGCGGGATAGCCTTTGAGTGCTTGGAAGATCCCGATGAAGTCATTGCGCTGATAGGGAAGGAGCTTGGCCAGGGCGGCTTTCCGATCCTCCACGTTGTCCGCCAGAATCATCTCACGCATCGCATCGATGCGATCGCCCTCGAAAAACATGTGCTCGGTGCGTGTGAGGCCAATGCCGACCGCGCCGAAGGCGAGCGCGTTTTCCGTCTGCTCCGGGTTGTCGGCATTGCAGCGAACGTCGAGTCGCGCGGCTGCCGAACACCAAGTCATGAGTTGATTAAATGCTTTGAATTTCTCCGTTTTCTGCGCGGCTCTGTCGCCGTGCAGCATGCCGGTGATGATTTCGCTGGGTGCGGTCGCGAGTTGACCGGCGTAAACCGTGCCGGCGGTGCCGTCGATGGAGAGAAAATCTTCTTCCTGGAAGGTTTGTCCGGCCACGGAAACCGTCCTCTTCTTGTAATCGATCTGCAAGGCGGAGGCGCCGCAGATGCAAACCTTGCCCATCTGACGGGCAACGAGCGCGGCGTGCGAAGAGACACCGCCTTTCGCCGTGAGGATTCCTTCCGCCGCGATCATGCCGCGCAAGTCTTCTGGACTTGTTTCGTTGCGCACGAGCAGGACTTTTTCTCCTTTCTCGGCCGCGGCGGCGGCGCGATCCGCGTTCAGATAAATCCGCCCGGAAGCAGCGCCGGGACCGGCCGGAAGACCGCTGGCAATGGCTTTCGCTTTCTTCACTTCGGTAACGTCAAAGATCGGTGCGAGGAGCTGGTCCAGTTGATCCGCCGGATTGCGCATGACGGCGGTCTTCCAGTCGATCAGCTTCTCCTTGAACATGTCCATGGAGAATTTGAGCGCAGCGGCAGCGGTCCGTTTGCCGTTGCGCGTTTGCAGCATGAAAAGCTTTCCATCCTGGATGGTGAACTCCACGTCCTGCACATCCTTGAAATGCTTTTCCAGAGTGGCCCGAACCTTGAGCAATTCGGCATAGCATTTCGGCATCAACTTCTTCAACTCGAGCACCGGTTGCGGCGTGCGTACGCCGGCCACGACATCTTCGCCCTGCGCGTCGATCAGGAATTCACCGTAAAATTCATTTACACCGTTGGCCGGGTTGCGCGTAAAGGCGACGCCCGAGCCGGAGTTCGTGCCGGTGTTACCATAAACCATGGCCTGCACGTTGACCGCCGTGCCCCAATCCTGGGGAATGTTGTACTTCCGGCGGTAGACAATCGCGCGATCGTTCATCCATGAACCGAAGACGGCGCCGGCGGCGCCCTTCAGCTGATCCCATGGATTATTTGGGAAGGCCCGGCCGCTGCGTTCTTTCACCAGTTTCTTAAAACGCGCGACCAGCTCCTGATAATCGGAGGCGTCCAGCTTCGAATCGTCGATATCGTGCTGGCCGTATTTCTCGTCTTTGTAATGCTCGATGATTGATTCAAAAGGATCGTGATCCTCGCCTTCCCGTTTCTGCACGCCCATGACGACGTCGCCATACATTTGGATGAACCGGCGATAGCAATCCCACGCGAAGCGCTCGTTCTTGGTCGCCCGGACAAGTGCGTCAACGGTTTCGTCGTTCAAACCGAGGTTTAGAATCGTGTCCATCATGCCGGGCATCGAATCGCGTGCGCCGGATCGGACGGCCAACAGCAACGGCATGGCCTGAGTGTCGCCAAATTTTGTGCCCATGATTCGCTCCATTCGGCGAACGCCTTCTTCCATCTGCGCCGGCATGGCGGCAGGGTAGGTCCGGTTGTGCGTATAAAAATAGGTACACACCTCTGTCGTGACCGTGAAGCCGGGGGGAACCGGCAGACCGATGCGTGTCATTTCCGCGAGATTGGCACCTTTGCCACCGAGCAACGGTTTCATGTTGCCGGCGCCGTCGGCGCGGCCATTACCGAAATAGTAAACGTAGCGCGAGACCTTGGTGGGGCGACCCGTTCGAGCGGCGCGCGCCCCTAAACCTGAAGCCGATTTGCGCTTGAAGCCCGCGGTGGAGCGGGCTGATTTGGTGTTCTTAGCCATAAAAATTTTAGTGAACCTGCGGGAGGAAGCGCACACTAATTCCCAGGGTTTGCGTGTCAACGCGCGGGACGTCGCGCCTGCGATTAATTTTCGAGAGACCTGTCGCCTACCCCGATGAGGTCATTCCGCGGATCAGGCGTGCGCGCTTTCGACGCCCGCTAACACTTCGCCGATCGCTGCTTTGAATTCATCGACGCCCGTACTTGGGACGATGATGGTGTTGCGCCGGCCATGTGCTTCTTCCGTGATCCGCAGGAACTTACCGCGATCGTTTTCTCGGAACTCCACGTGAAAGTGCTTGCGCTCAATCTGGAGTTCTTTTGCCTCGATGATGTTGTCCATTCCTAAAGGCTGTGAGTTTGATCGGGCCCGCGCCGGAAGGGAAGAAGATTATGCGATGTTCGTTAACCCTGTTTATTAGTCGTTTACGTTAAAAGTTAACGCCGCCGCCGTCCGCGCGGTGTCGCCCGCTTCGGTTGATCGGCCAAAGCAAAATCAATCTGGCGTTTAAACCGATCGACCCGAGCGACGAAGACGCGAAGCTCGTCTCCTACGGAAAAGCGTTTGCGCGAGCGTCTTGCGGTCAAGCGACGTTGCGCCGCGTCGAAGACATAAAAGTCGTCGGTCAAGGTGGAGACGTGAACCACGCCAGTGAGCAGGACATCGGGCAACTCGATGACCAGCCCGTAATTGCGGACATCCACCACGGTGGCGCGAAAATCCTGCGGATCATGCTCAGCCAGCTGACGCTCGAAGAATTCCAGCTTCTTCATCCGGACTGCTTCCATCTCCGCTTCGGCCGCTGTTCGTTCGGTGGTCGAGATGTGTTCAGCTAACGAGGCGAGCTCTCCCAAGTCGACTCGGGCGGGCCTTTTTTCGCTTCGTTCGGCAAGGGACCGGTGTGCTACCAGGTCCGCATATCTCCGGATCGGACTGGTGAAATGGAGATAATTGTTTTTGGCCAGGCCATAGTGACCGAGTGGCTGAGGCAGATAGCGGGCTCGCTTCAGACTCTTGAGCAGTCCGATTTTTAATGCCTGTTCCTCCGGTTTGCCTTTGGTCGCGGCGAGGAGCCGCTGAATCTCACGGCGCTGGCTCAGATCGCCAACCTTATACTGATAACTCAGCGCCAGTTCCCGATACTCAGCCAGTTTTTCCGGGTCAGGATTCTCATGGACCCGGTAAATAGTCGGGATCGACCGATTCTTTAGCTCATGCGCCACGGCTTCGTTAGCCGCCAGCATGAACTCCTCGACGAGTTGATGTGACTCGTCGTTTTCGATGCGCTCGAGTCGGACCGGGCGTCCTTCTGCGTCGAGACGTACCTTCACTTCCGGGAAATCGAGATCGAGGGATCCTTGTTCGAATCGCTTGCGACGTAACAAGGCGGCCAAATCCCAGGCGGTGTGCAGTCGCTCGCCCAGTTGATCGCGCGCGGGCGATTTCAGGATCGCATACGCCTCCTTGTAGGTAAGACGCTTGGCACTGCGAATGACGGTTCGCCCGAATCGAGCCGAGGTGACGCGGCCGTTATTATCAAAATCAATAAACGCGGAGTGGGTCAGACGGTCCACGTCGGGCTTAAGACTGCACACGCCATTGCTTAACCGCTCCGGCAGCATCGGAATGACGCGATCAGGCAAATACACGCTGTTGCCCCGGAGGCGCGCCTCGCGGTCGAGGGCGCTGCCCGGTGTGACGTAGGCGGCGACGTCGGCAATGTGGACGCCGAGACGCCAGCCGCCGCCAAGTTTTTCGACATCGACGGCGTCATCAAAATCCTTGGCGTCGTCCGGATCAATCGTGACGATAAATTTTCCGCGCAAATCCTCGCGTCCTGCGATCAAGCCAGCTTCGACGGTTTGCGGAATCCGATTCGCCTCATCCAGGACGTTCTTGGGGAATTCGGTGGGAAGGTGATAATTCCGAACAATCGACAGGACATCGACGCCCGGCGCGTCGGCTGAACCGAGCACCTCGGTGATTTCGCCTTCCGGATTAACGTGCCGCGACTCCCAAATATCGAGGCGCACCACCACCTTGTCGCCGATTGCGGGTGAGCGAGGCAACCGGGCCTGGGGCGGCACCTGCACGTAAACGTTGTGCGTGAGACGGGGATCGTCTGGAATGACGTAGAAGAAACTTTTGGGCGATCGCTGGAGCGTCCCGACGATGGTGTCGTGGGCCCGTTCGAGTATTTTAATCACCCGGCCTTCGGCGCGCGCGTGAGTCTTGCGGCGGGCGGGCGCAGTCTCTCTTGCGATGCGCACGACCACGCGGTCTCCGTGCATGGCGGTCCCGGTGTTTTCGGCCGCCACAAAAATGTCTTTTTCGCCTGCCTTTTCCGTGACGAGGAAAGCGAAGCCGGACGGGTGAATCGACAACGTACCCGTGACGAGGTCGGCTTCATCCGGCAGGACGTAACGGTTTTTTCGGATGCACGCGATCTGGCCGGCGAGTTCCATTTCACCTAGCGTTTTGCCGAGTTCGGAGCGTTGATGCGGCTTTAGGGTGAGTTCGCGCGCCATTTCGACTTTGTCGAGCGGGCGATAATCGCGGCGCGCGAGAAGGCGCAGAACGGATTCGCGAAGTTGCGGTGGATTGCCTTTCACGTGAAGGGGCAACTGTTCACGCGAAACGGGACAAGACCAAGCGTGATCTTTCTTGAAATAATGGGGGTCGGGCAGAACGGTTCGAATAAGCGGGCCTCAATGCTAGTCTGACCCATGATGGGTGCGAGGCCGTGGAAAATCAGAGACCGCGTGATCGACGTGTCGTGCGGCGGCCTGATCATGGGTGTCTTGAATGTGACGCCGGACTCATTTTCAGATGGTGGCCGCTTTCTCGATCTGGAAGCGGCAGTGGTCCACGGAGTGCAGATGGCAAAGGAGGGCGCGCAGATTATCGACGTGGGCGGAGAATCGAGCCGGCCCGGCGCGGAGTCGATCCCGGTGGGCGAAGAGCTGCGACGGGTAATCCCTGTGGTTGAGCGATTACGTCATCAAATCGACCGTTTCATTTCGATCGACACTTGCAAGGCGGAGGTGGCACGGGCTGCGCTCGACGCGGGGGCAAGTGTGGTGAATGACATTAGCGGTGGTCAAGCCGATCCGGAAATGTTGCCTCTGGTGGGACGCCATGAGGCGGCTCTCATTATAATGCACATTCGGGGAACTCCGAAGACCATGCAGACCGCGCCGGTTTATATTGATGTGGTTGATGAGGTGGCGAATTTTTTTCGACAACAATATGCCCGCGCCCTAGAGTGCGGTATTGATCCCATGGCCATCGCGTTTGATCCGGGAATCGGATTCGGCAAAACGCTTGAGCACAATCTCGAGTTGCTCGGGAATCTCGATCGGCTCCGCGTGGAGGATCGGCCGATCATGATCGGTGTTTCGCGAAAATCTTTTCTCGAAAAACTTGCCAAGACGCCCGCCGAGGCCGATCGACTCATATCGACGGTTGCCTTCACCGCATTGTTGCGGTCGCGCGGCGCGGAAGTATTCCGGGTGCATGACGTGGCCGAGAACCTGCAAGCCTTGCGCGTAGCCGAAGCAACCATGGCCCGATGATTCAGCAAATTTTTCATGTTTGGCTCCGCAGCTGGCGCAGTGTCTTCGAGATCATTCTGCTCAGCGTGGTCGTTTACTACGGCTACCTCTATTTCCGCGGGACCCGCGGGGCCAAAGTGTTGACCGGGCTGGCTATCGTTTTTCTGACGCTCACGCTTATCTCGACGCTTTTGAACCTGATCGTGATCGGCTGGATTGTGCGCAGCTTTTCCGTTTTTCTGGCCGTCGCCCTGGTCGTGATTTTTCAACCCGAGCTGCGGCGCGGATTAGCCGAGCTCGGGGGCCATCCCATTTTTTCGCTCACGAGCGAGAAGCGCGAGACAGTCCATGACATTGCCGAAGCGGTGATTCAGTTGGCTAATAAACAGTTCGGTGCGCTCATCGCCATCGAACGGGACACTTCCATCCGCGTTTACGAAGAAACGGGCGTGACCATCGACGCGGATTTCTCGGTGGAACTGATCCTGGCATTGTTCCACCCCAAATCGGCACTGCACGATGGAGGAGCGATCATTCGCAACGGGCGCCTGGCCGCCGCGGCCTGCATTTTTCCGGTCAGCCAAAGGGAGACGCTCGATCGCAGTCTGGGCTTGCGGCATCGCGCCGGCCTCGGCATTACCGAAGAATCGGACGCTGTCGCGATCATTGTGTCGGAGGAGACGGGCGGAATTTCGATCTGTCATCGGCGACGCATCGAGCGCAACTTTACGGCCGAGACATTTCGACAGCGCATTTCCGAAATCCTATTGCATGGCAATTATGAAGAGACTGATCCTGAAAAACTGGCGCGCGAAGCTGACCTCCCTCCTGCTCGCGACCACGCTGTGGTACCTGATCAAAAAGAACGTAGCGACGACCGCCTCGCCGTCTGAGATTAATGCTCCGGCCGGAATCGAGCAGCGCTCATCTCGTTAGCGCAGGAACTTCGCCAAATTGTCTTCTTCCCAGCGGCGGGCCCGTCGATAACCGCGGAACTGCTGCTCGCGGCGATTAAATTCGTCCGTATGGACACGGCGCCGGCCCCCCGATGTTTCTTGGTCGGGCACGACCGAGTGCAACATTTCGTGATAAAGCACGTACTGTAGAAACCAAAGCGGAACGAAGGGCTGGTCCAGCGCCGGATTAATTCGAATGACGCGATCCTCCTCTTGGATCGTTCCGAAGATGAAATACTCTTTCGGACGATGCTTGCGACGTCGCCCCCATTTTACATCGTAACCGCGCAATCGACCGCGAAAGTATCGCTCATTTAAACGGTCAAAAATGCGCTCCAAATCAAAGTATTGTCCTTCGTGCCGAAGATTCAGCTGTCCCTGCATGGGCAGCTTTGGGTGAGCCAGTTTGCGCTTAGTTTTTTTCGCCATTGGATCGAGCCCTCGTGTGAACTAAGTGGGAGTTCAATTATTCTAATAGTGTTTGAGGAGCTGACAAGCGAAGGCGTTCGGAAATTTCTATTCAAATTGTAAGTAATTAGTGATAAGATATTTACGATCAGCCTTTGCGTTTGTGAGAGATTTTGACGGCCCCGCTCAGGGCCATGTTCGTTAGCATTCCTCTTCGCTGATTCGGCCTCGCCCCCTTCAGCATGCACCTTTTGTGTATCTCTAAAATGTGCATATAATCTTCTCCGCAACGGCGCTCGCTGAATGACGTGACACAACAGAAAAGATGACGCCTTTCCTTCGGAAACTCCTCGGCCTCAATTGGCTGCTTTTGGCCAATATGCTGGCGTTGGCCATTTTTGGCGTCATCGCCATTTATAGCGCCACTTATATGAGGGAGGATTCGGTTGCATCCGAATTCTGGCGCAAGCAGGCGAACTGGGTCGTGGTCGGCCTTTTTGCCTTCATGTTTACCAGTCTGGTCGACTACCACTGGATCCGGTGGGGCGCTCTTCCCATGTACCTGGGCGGCATATTTTTCCTCGTTCTGACCAAATTCATTGGCCAGCGGGTTTACGGCGCGCGCAGCTGGTTGCATCTGGGACCGATCAATTTCCAGCCGGCGCAACTTGCGGTCGTGGCTGGCATTATGGTGCTGGCATTATTTCTGAGCCAGTTTCGACAGATGCACCCGATGCTGCGGCTCCTTTTGTGCGGCGCCATCGTGGGAGCGCCGTGTCTATTGATCCTGATGCAGCCTGATCTGGGCGAAACCATTATCTGGGCGCCGGTCCTGATGGCCCTCCTCTTTGTCGCCGGATTACCTCTGCGTTATCTAATCTGCATTGTGCTGATCGCACTCACCTTCATTCCGATCGCGATCAATCTTGGCCTCAAGCCGTATCAGCAGGAGCGCATTACGGCGTTCATCAACCCGGATATCGACAAGCAGGGTTCAGCCTGGGCGATCAACCAATCGCTCATCGCGATTGGTTCGGGCGGCTGGGCGGGCAAGGGATTCAAGGCGCCGAACACCCAGATCGAGCTTGGTTTTCTTCCCGCCACGGCCGTGCATAACGACTATATTTTTTCCGCCATTGGAGAGCAATGGGGATTTGTCGGCGGAATTTTCCTAATCGGCGCTTTTGCCCTGCTTCTCTTAACCTGCCTCTTCGTCGCTTTCTTTGCCGGCGACCAGCTCGGCTTGCTCCTGGTCATCGGCGTGACCGCGCTGATCTTTACGCATATTTTCCAGAATATCGGGATGACCATATCGATGTTGCCCATCACGGGTGTGCCACTGCCGCTTGTGAGCTATAGCGGCTCGTTCGTTTTGATGATCATGTTCGGGCTTGGCATTGTGAACAGTGTTTGGGTTCATCGGAAAATGGTTTCCGAATAATAAGGCGCGGATGGCACAGCCAACCCGGAACTGACGCCGGCGCGGGTTTACATCGTCGCCGCGTCACTTACAATCGGCCCGCGACATGGAAGGCGATTACAAGGTTAAGCTGGAGATATTCGAGGGGCCGCTCGATCTCCTGCTTTATCTGATCAAGCGCGATGAGATCGATATTTATGATATCTCGATCGAGCGGATCACGCGGCAGTATCTCGAATACATCCAGGCGTTCAAGGAGTTGAATGTTGATCTGGCCGGTGAGTTCGTGGTCATGGCGGCGAACCTGATTTACCTGAAGAGCCGTAGCTTGCTTCCGGTCGATCAGCAGCCGCCGGACGAGGACGCGGAGGAGGATGATCCGCGCTGGGAACTGATTCGCCAGCTCATTGAGTATAAGAAATTCAAGGAAGCGGCGCTGCAACTGCACAGCCGCGAGCTCGAGCAGGAACGCATGTTCACGCGTGACGGCGGAGCGGCCGCGGCTCTGGCGGACGCGCCCCTTCGCCTCGGTGAGGTCGGAATTTTCCAACTCATCAATGCGTTCCAGAATGTGATCAAGCGCGTGGAGGCGCGCGAGGATTTACGGGAAATCTTTGGCGACCATTTTACGGTCTCGGACAAGATCGACGTCATTCTGGGCCGGGTCGCGAACGGGGGGCGCATCCGATTCTCAGAACTGTTCGGTGAAATTGCGTCGAGGGTGGAAATCGTCGTCACGTTTTTGGCGCTGCTCGAGTTGATCCGGCTCAAACAGATCCAGGCGATCCAGCCGAGTCCTTTCGGCGAAATTGAGATCGCGGCGGCGACCGCCTGAGAGGCAAACCGGTGCCGCGAGTTCTTATTGCAGGATGCGGTTACGTCGGCACGGCCACCGCTGAATTGTTTCACGCGGCCGGATGGACGGTGGAAGGCTGGACGCGCCGCGGGGAGCCGGAGACCGATTCGGTTAAGACGTGGCCGAAGCGCGCCGTCGATCTGGGAGATGAAAATCAAGTCCGGGCGGCGGATGGAACCTTTGATGTCGTCATACAATCCGCCAGTACGCGTGGAGGAGATGCCGAAGCCTATCGGCGGGTCTATTTGGAAGGAGCACACTATCTGCGCGACCGCTTTTCCGAAGCCGTTTTCGTTTTTGTGAGCAGCTCAAGCGTGTATGCGCAGCGCACCGGCGAGTGGATCACGGAAGAGAGCGCGGCGCAGCCGGAACACGAAACGGGCAAGGTTTTGCGCGAATCGGAAAAGCTTGTTTTGGAACATGGTGGTACGATTGCCAGATTGTCTGGTCTCTATGGTCCCGGCCGGTCCGCTTTGTTGCAGCGGTTGTTGCGCGGTGAAGCGGTGATCGATCCGAGCCACGATCGATTCGTCAATCAACTGCACAGGGACGACGCGGCTGCCGCGCTTTTCCTCCTGGGGAATAAAGGCGATGCGGCGCGAGGACAGATCTTCAATGTGACAGATGGCCTGCCTCTGAGGTTAAGCGAGTGCTATCGTTGGTTGGCCGAAACACTGAACCGTCCGTTGCCGCGGACGGAAGAGGAGGGACCGGCGCGCAAGCGCGGGAACAGCAATAAACGAGTCAGTAACTCCAAGCTTCGCCAAGCCGGATGGATGCCGGCATTCCCTTCGTTCATGGATGGAATGAAAAATAGTGTTCTTCCTGAAAGCGGGATGTTTTAGACAATGTGAGCGAACACTTTGCGCCCACTTGAGTCGGTATGGAAGGTGCTCTTTGACTGAATATGCGCGCAATTAAACTGACCGGTCGCGAAGCGACGGTAGTCCGGGCCATGGGGTTCACCGAGGCGTCCATCGGGGCGGAGATCCAGGATACCACGCGCATGGAATTGGAAGACGTGACTGACACGTTGAACGGCCTCATGTCGGCAGGCTTTGTCGAAAGTATTCCCTATTTCGACGAAGTGCAGATGGCTGAGATGCCGGCGACGGCCTTCGAGGTGAATCCGGCTTACGCGCAAGAGCTGCGTCGCGCCATCGCCAAACGATAGTTACGCGCCCGCTGCCGCATGAGCGGCGTTCTGCGCACGTCGCTCGCCAAAAAGCTGGCGGATGACCTCTTCCACAGGGATCTCCTGAACGTTGATGTCGCTTACGTCGCAGGCGTCGAGCAATTGCCGGCAGGTCTCCGTGACGCGGGCTCGCGGAACTTTCAATTGCACGGACACGGGAGTCTGTTCGACTACTTCACCGAACGATGAAAAATCACGCGTGACCGGCTTGGCAAAAGTGAGGCTGAGAATCTTGGACCCGGAAAACCGATCGATGATGTCGCTGAGCGGTCCGTCGAAGAAGATTTTGCCGTGATCGATGATGATAACGCGGTGACATAACTCCTCGATATCCTGCATGTAGTGACTGGTGAGCATGGTAACGATACGATGCTCCTTGTTGTAAACGCGCAGGAATTCCCGGACGCGTTTCTGGCTGACCACATCCAGGCCGATAGTCGGCTCGTCCAGAAAGAGAACGCGCGGTTCGTGGATCAAGGCGGAGATCAATTCCATTTTCATGCGTTCGCCAAGGGAGAGTTCGCGCACCATCACATTCATCTTGTCCTGCACTTCGAGCAGTTCGGTTAGGCCGCCCACGACTTTGGCGAAGCGGTTGCGATCGATTCCATAAATGGCGCGATTCAGCTCGAGCGATTCCTGGGCGGGTAGATCCCACCAGAGCGCATTTTTCTGTCCCATCAAAAGACTGAATTGCCGCTTCATCTCGTTGCGTCGCTCCCATGGGACAAAGCCGAGGACCTGGGCTTCGCCCGACGTGGGATTGAGCAGACCGGACAACATCTTCAAGACAGTCGTCTTGCCCGCTCCGTTCGGTCCGAGAAAACCGACGAATTCGCCTTCTTCAATTTGAAACGACACATCGTCGGCTGCGCGGGTCTCGACGTAATGGCGTTTGACCAGGCCTTTGACGGAACCCCACAAGCCCCGCTCCTTCCGGTATGTCCGGTATGTCTTGGTTAAGTTACGAGCCTCGATCGCGGGCATGTCAGGAATGAAGGATTGCGACACCCTTCATCTTTCTGGGCTACGCGACGGTAGATTGGGACGCGGCCGGTTTGCGCAGGAGCGGTAGTACTTTCTCGACCAGGGCATCGGCCGTGAGGCCATGCTTCTTGCGCAGAATCGGGATGGTGCCGTGCTCAATAAACTCATCCGGCCAACCGATCCGGACGACCGGAGTGTGAATCGATTGGGTATAGAGGTGTTCCATGACGGCGCAACCGAAGCCGTTATGCAGCACGTGATCTTCCAGGGTGCAGAGCACTTCAACGCTCCGGGCAAAGAACTCGAGGGTGCCCGTGTCGATCGGCTTGATCCAGCGCGGATTGATCAGCGCCACCGAAATGCCCTGCGCTTCCAGTTTGCGGGCTGCTTCTTCGGCAACTTCAAACATATTTCCCAACCCGAAGATGGCGACGTCGCGTCCATGCTGAACGACTTCAGCCTTGCCGATCTCGAGCAGCTTCGGTTCGGCTTTTGGCTTGGCCCCGGTGCCGGCCCCGCGCGGATAACGCACCGCGATCGGTCCCGAATTATAATTAGCCATCGTCCAAAGCATGTCGACGAACTCATCTTCATCCTTCGGCTGCATGTGCACGATGTTTGGCACATGGCGCAAATAGCCGATATCGAACAGGCCGTGATGGGTCGGACCGTCGTCGCCGCTCAAGCCGGCGCGATCCATGCAGAGCGCCACGTTCAACTTCTGCAGGGCGATATCGTGAATGATCATGTCGTAGGCCCGCTGCATGAAAGTCGAATAGATCGTGAGGAAAGGCTTCAGGCCCTGGGTGGCGAGACCACAGGCAAACAGAGAGGCATGCTCTTCCGCGATGCCGACATCGAAATACCGCTCCGGATGCGCCTTGGCGAAGTGTCCCAGCCCGGTGCCGCTCGGCATGGCAGCCGTAATGGCCACGATCTTTTGATTGGTGTCGGCGAACTTGGCCAGGGTTTTACCAATGATCTCGGAATAGGTGGGCGTCGGAGCGGGAGCCGTCTCGCCGGTTTCTGGTTTGTATTTGCCGAGGCCGTGGAATTTGTCCGGCTGCTTAATGGCCGGTTCGTAGCCTTTGCCTTTCTTGGTCAGGATATGGAGCAGGACCGGCTCGTCCTGTTCTTTCAGAAATTCAAACGTGCGGATGAGCAGGGGGATATCGTGCCCGTCGATTGGACCGTAATAACGCAAACCGAGCTCTTCGAAAATGACGCTTGGAACAATCAGGCCTTTCATGCCTTCTTCGACTTTGTGCGCGAAGTGGGCGAGCGATTTGCCGGCGATCGCCTCGACAAAACGGCCCGCTTTATCGTGCAGATGGGCAAAGGTGGGACTGGTAGCGATGCTGTTCAGGTAACTGGCAATCGCGCCTACGTTCTTGGCGATGGACCATTCATTGTCATTCAGCACGACGATGAAGCGTTTCGTCTGTGCTTTAGCGTTGTTGAGCGCTTCATAGCTGATGCCGCACGTGAGGGCAGCGTCACCGGCCACGGCGACGACGTGCTCATTGCCTCCGCGCAAATCTCGTCCCACCGCCATGCCGAGAGCGGCCGATAGGGCGGTCCCGGCGTGACCGGCGCCATAGCAGTCATGTTCGCTCTCGGTCCGCAGAAGAAAACCGTTTAACCCCTGATATTGACGCATCGTCGCGATGCGATCGAGACGCCCGGTAAACATCTTGTGCACATAGCCCTGATGGCTCACATCGAAGACAAAACGGTCGCGCGGTGTATCGAACACGCGGTGCAAAGCGATCGTTAGCTCAACGACGCCCAGGTTGGGTCCGAGATGTCCCCCCGTTTCCGATAAAACGCTGACCAGCTTTTCGCGCACCTCCTGCGCGAGCTGCGGTAAATCCTGCTCCTGTAGCTTTTTGATATCCGCCGGGGAATGAACCCCATCCAGAAACCGTGTTTGCGGAGTTGTCTCAGAAGAGGCTGACATCGTCATTATTGTCGTTTCGTTGCGGTTCCGTTGCGATGGCCGGAGCAGGCATCTCGGTGATGGGCTCGAAATTTTTTACGACCGGCTTGCCCGCACTGTTGCGGGCGATGATCTCGATCTTCTGTTCGGCCGTGGCCAGGCGTTCCTGGCAGACTTTGACCATGTTCATTCCTTCTTCGTAGCGCACAATCAGTTCTTCCAGTGGCAGCTTCCCCGATTCCATCTGCTCAACAATAGCTTCGAGCCGATCCATCGCGGTTTCAAAGTTTGTCTCGGGGACGGCCGGTTTGGGCTTTGCACTCATTAGTCGGATGCCAAACTAAGCACAGCGTCGGGCAGAAAAAAGGGCGACTTACGCCTCCGCCTGAGAAGGGCGATGGCACATCCGATGCTCTCGTGGGAGGTCAACAACCCAATTAATCCAATGGCCATCCCTAAAAAAATTCTGTTAGTCGATCGTGAACCAGGCGTAACCCGCATCATCCGCCGAGCCTTGGAGAGAACGGGTAAATACTGGATCAAGGAGGAACACGACAGCCAGTTTGCCCTGCACTCGGCCCGCTGGTTTCAGCCTGATCTGATCCTGCTTGATTCCAAAACGGCGAGCTCGGACCGGGAGAATTTGGCGCGCGAATTGCAAAGCGATTCGGCCTTGCGCGAAACACCCATGGTTTGCCTGAGCAGCCTGAAGCCGGAGAGCCAGATGGTCTCGGGAGGTATCCTGAGCGGTTACAGCTTCTTCGCTGCGCCGGTCAAGATTGACGAAGTGCTGCGTGGTGTGGAGCAGTTGCTTTTCGGCAAAGACTGACAGTCGATGCCGCGCCGAGTGAAGCGCTCACCCACATTTGTCATCCTGCGCCCGCGCAGACGGCGAAGGATCTCGCCCATTCAGACGGCGGTGACGCAGACGTAGTTAGAGTGAACAGCCTGCGCGAGGGAGATCCCTCGCTAGCGCTCGGGATGACAGAGAGAGGGAGACGCGTTGAAGTTGAGAGCAACCGATTGATGCCGCAAGGCCAACCCGCTCTCGCGAGTTCACATGATCTACCCGATCTGTTGTTTGTAGGCAGCCGAGTCTTTCAACTGCTTCAGGTCGTCGGCATTCTCCACCTTTAAAACAAAGAGCCAGCCTTCCCCGAAGGGGTCGGTGTTGATCAACGCCGGATTGCCCTCCAGCGCCTTGTTCGCGTCAACCACCTGGCCTTTGATCGGCGCGTAGATGTCGCTTGCGGCTTTGACCGATTCAACCACCGCGATCGCTTCCTTCGCCGTCACGGCCCGATCAATTTTTGGCAGTTCAACAAAAACAACGTCGGTCAATTCAGCCTGGGCATGGTCGGTAATACCGACGCGGACGTTCTCGCCTTCACGTTTGATCCATTCGTGAGATTCGGTGTAAAGCAGGTCGTCGGGGACGTTCATGGTTTTTTGTAGAGCGGTTTTTTTTCGATCAGGGCAGGAAATTTTTGCCCGCGAATCTCGATCTCGATTTCCGTACCGATCTTCGCGTGCTGCGGTGACAGGTATGCCATGCCGACTCCGTAATTCAAGCTCGGTGAAAGCGTGCCGCTCGTGACCTCGCCGATTCGCTCTCCGTTGTGGAAGACAGAATAGTGTGGCCGCGGTGGAGGGCCTTTGCCTGACATGCGGAAGGGGGCCAGCTTTTGCCCCGGTCCTTCCGCCTTCACCTTGCTCAGAACATCCCGCCCGATGAATTCGGGTTTGTCGAGATCGACAAAAAAACCGAGCCCGGCTTCGAGCGGATTATGCTCGGGAGAGAGATCCGAACCATTCAGCGGGTAACACATCTCAAGCCGAAGGGTGTCGCGCGCCCCCAGTCCGCAGGGCTTGAGTCCGACCGCGGCGCCTTTTTCCAGCGCAAGATTCCAAAAGACCGCGGCTCGGTCAGCCGGAAAGAAGACTTCGACTCCATCTTCGCCCGTATAGCCCGTGCGAGCGACGGAAACAGGGGTTCCGTCTATCGTGACGTCGACGAGGTGGTTGCGCGCCGGCAACTCTTTGCCCGGGCCAAGAAGTGCGCGAAAGAGTTCCTGCACTCTCGGTCCTTGAATGGCGACGGCGCCGAAATCGTTGCTTCGATTCACCAGGCTGACTTCCCTGGACCGGTGTTGCTCGAGCCAGGAAAAATCCTCATCAGAACGGGAGGCATTGACCACGAGTAGAAAGCGATCCGGCGCTACGCGGTAAATAATCAGGTCATCGATGATACCGCCACGTTCGTTCAGCAAAAAAGTGTACTGGCCGGTGCCAGCTTCCAATTTCTGCACATTATTAGTGAGCATACGATTGAGCCACTCGCTGGCCCCTGCCCCTTGCACGACAAACTGGCCCATGTGCGAAATGTCGAACATGCCCACGTCTTTGCGCACGGCCTGATGTTCCTGCACGATGCCTGCGTATTGCACCGGCATGAGCCAGCCGCCGAATGGGATGAGCCTGGCCCCGAGTCGTACGTGCTCCTGATAAAGCGCTGTCTTTTTGTCACCAGCCTCGCTCACGCGGGCAAGCTAGACTTCGTCACAGGGGTGTCAACGCACGGAACTGCACTTGAAGATGAACGCTGCCTCTCTACCCTGCCGCCGGCATGAGTTGGCTGGATAAACTGGAACGGCGCGTCGGCTTCATCGCGATCCCGGGTTTGATCCGGATTGTCGTCGGGTTCAGCGCCCTCGTCTTTCTGCTCGTCTGGCTCGATCCCGAATACATCTCCGTTCTCGATCTCGATCCGGCTCGCATCCGACACGGCGAGGTCTGGCGCCTGTTCACCTATATCTTCATCCCGCAAACGCTCAGTCCACTGTGGATTCTGTTCGTCCTCTGGTTTCTCTGGTGGATTGGCGAGGGATTGGAGCGGGCCTTTGGACCGTTCCGACTGACGCTCTATTTCGTCATCGGAATGATCGGCACGACCGCCGCGGCGTTTTTCTTCGGCAGTAATTTCGCCAGCTCAATGCTGGTTACGTCCCTCTTCTATGCTTTCGCCCGCTTTTACCCGGATGAAGTCATGTACGTCATGTTTATCCTGCCTCTCAAAATCAAGTGGGTCGCCTGGGCCATGGCTTTGTTTTTGTTTATTGGACTTTTTCTTGGCACAAACGCTTATCGCATGGCCGTGGCGGCTGCACTGAGCAACTATCTCATCTTCTTCGGGCCGGAGATTTGGAATGAAGCCCGGCAGCGGCGGGATGTGAGCAGCCGGCGTCAACGTTTTGAAACGTCCAACCGCAGCGAGAGCGAGCCGCTCCATAAATGCGCCACGTGCGGTGCGACGGAGTTGACCGACGCCACCCTCGAGTTTCGCGTGGCGCGGGATGGCGAGGAGTATTGCGTGCCTCATTTGCCACGTTAAGCGCTGGCATCGCGATGAAGGGCCGCCTCGGCGGCGCGCTTGACCATCAATCGACACGGCGGAGACTAGCGCGATGACAGACAAGAACTCGGCGTTGGTTCCGGAACACGGCTGGCACTGTGTCCACCTTTTCTACCGCATCGAGTTGGGGCCGTGGCAGATGCTCAACCGGGAAGAGCAGAATGAGGCCAAGACGAATCTGACAGCCCTCGTGCAAGAGGTGCGCGCCTTGGAATCGACCCAGTTGCTGACCCTGAGCGTGGTCACGCCCAAAGCCGATCTCGGCTTCATGTTGATCACCCCCGACCTGCAGGAAGCCAACCGGATTGAGAAGAGAATTAGCACATCACTCGGCCCCGATATCCTGATGCCGGTCTACAGCTATTTGTCACTCACGGAGGAGAGCGAATACACCACGAGCGACGAAGAACACGCCGAGACCCTGGCCAAGGAACAAAAGATCGAACCGGGTTCCGCTGAATTTACCGCCGCGATGGATTCGTTCCGGGATCGGATGAAACATTATCGGCACGATCGCCTTTATCCGACGCTACCGGATTGGCCCGTCTTCTGTTTCTACAACATGAATAAGCGTCGCGGTGAGCAGCGGAACTGGTATGCGCTGCCTTATGCGGAGCGGCGCAACCTCATGAAGGGGCATGCCACCGTCGGTCGCCAATACGCCGGGAAGGTCAAACAATTGATCACCGGTTCTACCGGTCTGGATGACGCGGAGTGGGGGGTCACGCTTTTCGCGCGCGACACTTTTCAGATCAAGGCGATCGTTTATCAGATGCGGTTCGATCCGGTCAGCGCTGATTACGCCGATTTCGGCGAGTTCTTTATCGGGATTCAACTCCCGCTCGACGAATTGTTCCGGCGAGTGCAACTTTGATCGGCGCGTTTCGCCGAAACCTGGATGGGTGACAGAGCGGTCTATTGTGCTCGCCTGGAAAGCGTGTGTGCCTTTACCGGCACCGGGGGTTCGAATCCCCCCCCATCCGCCATGTCCCAGTCGTTCGGATGTTGTGACTGCCGCTGCCTGGTCTCAGGGAGGTCGATAGAGCCCGGAAGATGTCCTAAAAGCTCGAATCTGCGCTACTTACGAATCGCGCCGCCTCGAAGAGCTCATCTGAGGGGAATCGGCCGGATCTGACCGATCACGCAAAGGGTTGAGGGAGAATCAGCCTTTCTGCGGCCGCTTTGCAGAGCCTTTGCACTGGCTGAACAGATCCGCCTGCAGAGCCTCGCTTTTCGCCGACAGAATCGGCCGCCGCTTGCGCGCGCTGAGCCGGTGCATCTCGGCCAGGATCTCGACCGTGCGATCTGGCTCGGCAGCAGTGTGCGCCTTGCCTGCCTGGCGCATCACTTTCGCGACGGTCTCGGCCGTCAGTCGCGGCGACTTCGCCTGCTGCAGATACTCGTCGCCATGCTTCTGCATGTGCAGCTGAACGCAGTGCAGGAAATAGACCGAAGCGCGTCGGATCGCGGCGAGATCTCCATGCGCTTTGATCGTGTCGATCACGGTCAGCAAGATGCGCCGATATTTCGCCGCTGGCATTCGAGCGCCGCGATCGTTCAGCCAGCGCGCAGGGTAAGTGATGCCGCTCTCGAGCATCGCTTTCTCTTGAAAGAACTGCTTCTCGGTGAGCTTCGCGAACAACGTGCGCCGCAAGACCTGCAGCATCTCTCTCCTGAAAGAATCCATCGCAGCGGCGGCCGCTGCTGCCTCGGCCGATGTCATGATCTGCGGTGCAGGCGGCGCTGATAACGCAGCCAGCGGCGAAGCATTGCTCTCGCCTGGTTGCGGAGTGATCCCGAGCTTGCGATCTCTTCGAGCGTCGCCTCGTCGAACAGCTTGTAGCCAGGCGAACCAGGGAAGCTCAGAATCTGACCTTCGGAGTGCTCGACCAGGTCGCGCAGTTCGCGGTCGCTGAAGCCGTGCACCTTCAACTCTTTCGCGGTGATCCAGTCGCGGCCGCGCAACGTGCGCAGGAGCTCTCCGAGTCGCGCCGCCTGGTCGGCGGCCGTCGAGCTGAAGAGAGAGAGCTCGATCTGCATCACGCCTCTCTCAGCTCGTAGTTGCGCGCGAGCGCGGTGCTGTCACTCACGGTGCCGCCGCCGCGCACCTTGTGCTTGTGCAGCGCGATGATGACCTTGCGCAAGCCGTCAGCGTCGAGCTGATCGATCTCCGAGCTGCCGAGCTGGCCTTCGCTGTTCATGTGCTTCGCGATGGCGGCGACGTAAGCTGCGCCGACTCCGGCTTCTTTCATCGCTTTGCGCAGACCGAACTGCATGCGCGTCTTCTTCATGTTCAGCTGCCGCAGTTGCGCGTTCAGATTGCCAGGCTCGAGGATTGCCATGAACTCAGCCTTCACGAGATCGAGGTCGTCATCGTTGAACTGCGTCAGCGACTTCTCGCAGCCGAGCGCTCTGACATAGAGCTCATGCCTGCGGCGATTCTCTTCGTCTTTCGACCAGGTCTCGCGGCCGTTCATCAGCGCATCTTTGACGCGCTTCCACAGAGACCAGTGCATGCGCTGCTGCTTCTTCGAGAGCTTCATGATAGAGACAACTCCTGCTCGCACTCCTGCTTGAATGCGCGAAGCGGCTCATCGTCGCCGAGATCAATCTGAGCGCCGAACGTGAGCTCGAATAGAATCGGCGCAGCTAAGCTGCGAGCTTCCCGCTCATCGAAGGCCAGCACCTTGACGATCTCGCATCCATCGCTGAACTCGAAGACCTGCGCGTTCGCTTTGTCTGCGTGACACTGGATCAGCGGAGAGGCGACGTCGTAGTCGATCGACGTCGGTGCTGAATGCACGCCTTTCGGGAAATATGCGGCGACCG
>JBBRNL010000009.1:0-122311 GCA_038230335.1 Chthoniobacterales bacterium
CATACGAAGTTTCACGTGCATCGTATTACTCAGGAATTCCCTAGGCGTGCTCCAGTTTTCGGTTACGGGTCTGTCACCCTCTATGGAGCGATTTTCCATTCGCTTCACCTAACCTAAGCACTGCCACATCGGGCTCCTACAACCCCGGTCAATAAATTGACCGGTTTTGTCTCTTCCGCATTCGCTCGCCACTACTGACGGAATCGCATTCGCTTTCTTTTCCTCCGGTTACTGAGATGTTTCACTTCAACTGGTGTCGCGATGTTCGTGCTATAGATTCACACGAACTCGAGCAGGTATTATCCCACTCAGGTTATCCCATTCGGAAATCTCCGGGTCAAAGCGTGTTTGCCGCTCTCCGAAGCTTATCGCAGCTTACCACGTCCTTCATCGCCTATTGGCACCAAGGCATCCATGATGTGCTCTTTGTAGCTTGATCAATCTGTTCCAGTCCCGCTTGCGCGGAACCAGAGATTCTTTGATAACTGAAACTCTCTGGCCACCAATCTTTCGATCAGCGGCCGTTCTATTTCAGACTCAGCTCTAAAAAGTTGTATTTTCTTACTACCCTGTATGTAGATGTCAAAGAACCAGCGTTTCTGCACATTTCAGACAAAAAAAAGGCCCAACTTTGTGCCTCCCGACTAAGATCACGTTTCCGTTTCTCGTTGCCGGGACAAAATTGAGTCAATTTGCAGTCCCCAAATGTACAAGAACAACCCCGACTACATCGGGGCCCGCGGCCAGCGGGACGAACAAAATAGCGTAGTCCGCAGAACCGTCAAACGGCTAACTCAACTTTTTTTAACTTTTTTTGGCGCGCCCCAATTCGCACGCCTTAAACCCCTTACGCAGGCCACTTCAGCCCGGCCTTTGCTTGGAACAACGCGTCCTAAGGTGGCGTTGCATCTCTGCCTGGCATCCGATCTAATTTCGCGGTGGATCGGGCGCTCCGAGCGCGATGTCAATTTGGGGCGGCGGGAGTCGCCACTCATACTTCACCTGGCCGACGTTCATCGTTCCGCACGAATTCAACTTGGCTCAACAGAGCGCCTGCGTAATCTGCGGTCGTTTGAATTCACCCATCCCACGTGCCGACGGTCGCGCCGTCGACCAGATTCGCCCCGTCAGCTTCGAACTGAACATTGCGCCACACGCGGCCGGGTCAGTCCTGGTAGCCATGGGGAATACCCGCGTCATTTGTGGCGTGATGATCGAGGAAACGGTCCCGCGCTGGATGAAAGAGCAGGGCGTGACCGGAGGATGGTTGAGCGCTGAATACTCGATGCTGCCTTATTCCACGACGACGCGAAAACCGCGCGATATTTCGAAGGGCCGGCTGGACGGTCGCAGCACGGAAATCCAGCGCCTCATCGGACGCTCTCTTCGGGCGGTGGTGGACCTGGACAAACTGGGCTCCCGGACCATGTGGGTCGACTGCGACGTGCTTCAAGCCGATGGCGGGACTCGAACGGCCGCGATCACCGGCGCGAGCCTGGCCGTCGCCATGGCCTGTCGCAAACTCGCGACCGACAAAAAAGTATCGGAACCACCTCTGCGAAAACTCGTCGCCGCGGTCAGCGCCGGCGTTCTTTCGGGAAATTCGATCGTCGATCTGAATTACGAAGAAGATAAAAATGTGAGTGTGGATTTCAACCTGGTGGCGACCGAGGATGGGGAATTCGTGGAAGTGCAAGGCTCGGGCGAGGAAGCCACCTTTGCCCAATCGCAGCTGGAGCAGATGCTGGTGTTAGCGCGCAAAGGAATCACCGAGCTCATCGCTGCGCAACGCGCTGTGCTGGCGCGGCTGATGGTGGCGGGAGCGCCCCCCGTGTCTTCCCACTAATATGACCCACTCGCGGCGGGCGGCGCCGCGCGGTGTCCCTACCGGATCACCATGCCGGCGTGATTCGATTCTGACATCTGCGACGCGGAGGTGAGGCCCGGCACGACGGAGGTAAGGGGCGCGTTGACGATTGTTACCTGGGCGCCGGAGCCGACGAGACCGTAAAGATTGATGATATCGGCCGAGCGCATGCGAACGCATCCATAACTGGCGGGCCGCCCGATGTTTCGTTCTTCCGGGGTGCCATGGATATAGATGTCACGGGCAAAAGCGTTGGCGTTCTGCCGCTCCCGCCCGCGCAGCCAGATAATCCGCGTCACAATGGGGTCGCGCCCCGGGGCATTCGCTCCAACGATTTCCCCTGTGCGGTGCCGATCCTTGAAGACCGTCCCGGAGGGCGCGCCGTCTCCGATTTTGTCAGCAACTTCCATCTCACCTAAGGGAGTCCGATAACTTCCCTGCTGATCGCCCAATCCGAATTTAGAGGTCGAAATCGGATACATCGCGACCACGTTGCCTTTATCGATCAGGGCTAGTTTTTGATCGCGCGCGCTGATGACAATGTGATGTTCAGTGTCTTTCGTTGCGCACGAACTCAACCAGACACTGGTCGCAATCAACAACACGCGGCCAAGGTGGAACCGGACCTTCGGACGCGCCGTTGAAAGATTCGCGGCTGCGTCGCCATTGTTTAGCATCGCGCTCGGAGAGCACGATCCACCTTTCTTATTCCGTAGTTTTCGCATCATGGTCGCTTGAAGCAGAAGAATTGTTCCGCAGTTGCGGTCGTCGCGCGACCAATTTCTTCGATGGTCACACCGCGAGCTGCGGCGATGGTTTGTGCCACGATGCGCGTATGCGCGGGTTCGCAGCGTTTTCCGCGGAAAGGTTCCGGTGCCAGGTAAGGGCAATCCGTTTCCACCATGAAGTGATTGTTCGGAATGCGCCGGGCCACTTCGCGCACGGCCGTGCCGTTCTTGAATGTGACGATGCCGGTAAAGGAAACGAGGTGACCGAGCGCGGCCACTTCATTGGCCTGGTCGAGGGTCCCTCCAAAGCAATGAAAAACACCGCGGACTCTTCCAGCGTAGGGTTGTAGCAATTCGAGCGTGTCATCCCACGCATCGCGCTGGTGGATCACGACATTGAGTCCCACTTCAACCGCGAGGTCGAGCTGCTGTTGAAAGAGACCCACTTGCTTGTCCTTGTAGGCGCCGTCTTCGATTTGCGCTTCAATCTCTTCATCCGTTTCGCCTTGTAAGGCTCGGGCAAAGACCTGCACCTTTTTCTGCTTGGCTGCCTCGACGCTGGGTAACCGATGGTAGTCGAGGCCCGTCTCGCCTAAAGCCACCACGCGCGGATTCTTCGCCAGTTCGCGCAAAGGAGTGATCACATCTTCTTCCGCCTCGATGGCCGTGCTCGGATGGACTCCAATGACGGCGAAGATGTTTGGATGTTTTTCGGCCAACTGGACCGCGCGCCGGGAACTCGCGATGGAAGTTCCGATCGTGATAATTCGCGTCACGTCGGCTTCATTCGCGCGACGCAAGACGTCGTCGAAATCGTTCGCGAAATCCGGATAGTCGAGATGCGCGTGGGTTTCGATGAGCATGGCAGATTGCAGATTTAAAATTTAAGACTGAGGGGAGGCGATTTGATTCAGATAAATCTGAAATCGGCAATTTGAAATCTACAATTTCCTACCATTCAATGATCGTGCTTGCCCAGGTCAGTCCGCCTCCGAATACGATCATTAAAATGTAATCCCCCGATTTGATGCGACCACTGCGATTGGCTTCGTCGAGCGCGATGGCGACGGCGGCGGCGGAAGTATTCCCGTATTTGTCCAGATTAACGTAGAATCGATCGAGGGGAATCTTGAGTCGATCGGCGATGGCTTCAATGATGCGAAGGTTGGCTTGGTGCGGGATGACGCAGGCGATGTCGTCGATGGTGAGGCCGGCTTTGGTAAGGGCTATCTGCGCGGCGCTGAGCATGGCGGTGACGGCCTGTTTATAGACCTCTTTTCCGCTCATATGAATGGTGGCGAGTTTCTGGTCCGCATTCTCGCGCGTGATTGGACAGCGCGAGCCGCCGCCGGGCATGTACAGAATGTCGCTATATTCGCCATCGCTGCCGATGTGCGTACTGATGACGCCGTGGGCACTGCCGCGGTGCTTCAGGATGGCGGCGCCGGCGCCGTCGCCGAAGAGCACGCACGTATTCCGATCCGTCCAGTTTGTAATCGAACTGAGTTTCTCCGCGCCGATCACGAGCACGATGTCGTAAGTGTGTGACGTGATAAATTGCTGCGCGATCTCCACGCCGAAAAGAAAGCCAGCGCAAGCCGCCGAAATATCGAGACAAGCCGCCTTGTTTGCTCCGATCTTTTTTTGCACAAAACAAGCGGTCGCGGGAAAGAGCATGTCGGGCGTGGCCGTGGCGACAAGTATCAGATCGATGTCGGTGGCGGAAATTTTGGCCTGCTCCATCGCTTTGAGCGCGGCCTTTGTTGCCATGTCGCTCGTATTCTCGTCCGGCGCGGCCATGCGCCGCTCCCGGATCCCGGTGCGGGTCGTGATCCATTCGTCGGTCGTATCGACGATCTTGGAAAGTTCTTCGTTAGTCAGGATTCTTTCCGGCAGGTAACTGCCGGTGCCGATGATCGAGACGGTGCGCTGCGTTTTAGCGGAGGGCGGGCTCGAGCGAGGCTGTCGTTTCATTATAACGGCGAACTTCCTCGATAATATGCGGGTTCACCTGTTGTTCAATGGATTCAGCGGCGACCCGCAAGGCGTTCTGGATGGCGAGGGGAGTGCTCCGGCCGTGTGCGATGATGCAGATACCATTCACGCCGAGCAGGGGGCTGCCGCCGTAATCTTCCCAGTTCGTTTTCTTATGGATGGCTTTGAACGCGCCTTTGACCAGAACGGCCCCGAGCTTTCTCGTAGGACTCTTGGTGATCTCGTGTTTCAGCCAGGTAAAAATGGCGTGGGCGATCGACTCGCATGTTTTCAGAACGACGTTGCCGACGAAGCCCTCGCACAGGACCACTTCGCATGGATCTTCGAAAAGATCGCGCCCTTCGATGTTCCCGCGGAAGTTTAAGGAACTCTCCTTCAACAGCTTGAAAACTTCCTTGGTCAGGCCGCTCCCTTTGGCATCTTCGTCGCCGATCGACATCAGGCCAACCGTCGGATTTGCGTAGCCGAGAACGTGTTGGGAATAGACACTGCCCATGATTCCGTACTGCACCAAATGCATCGGCTTGGCGTCGATGTTGGCACCTGCGTCGATCAGGACAAACACGTTCTTCTCGGTCGGTACAACCGCGGCGATGCCGGGTCGCTCGACCCCGGGCAGCATGCGTAATTTGATGGCCGTGGCAGCGACCGCGGCACCGGTGTGGCCTGCACTCACGATGGCATCGGCGTCGCCCCGTTTAACCAGATCAACCGCGCGACTCACGGAAGAGTCTTTCTTGCGTCGCACCGCCTCGACCGCGCCGTCGCTCATTTCGACGACCTGCGTAGCGTGCACGATCTCTATACGACCATCATTGCATTCATTTTTCGTCAGTTCGCGCTCGATCGTCGCAGCATCGCCTACGAGGAAAAGCCTGGTGATACGAGGATAGGCGCGCAGCGCCCTCACGGCGCCAGCTACCAGATTGGGCGGTCCCGAATCGCCGCCCATCGCGTCCAAGGCGATTTTCACAGAGGGAAAGGATGCAAATTCCCGGGGTGCATTGCAAATCGAAACTAGGGCAAGGTGGCTGCGGCTTCCAGCCGGTTAGGTCAGCACAAAGCGGCGAGGGTGCCGCTTCTGCATTATTTACCGCTAATAGTGAGAACCTGGCGGCCCTTATAATAGCCGCAGGAAGGGCAGGCCACGTGGGCTGGAACTGTACTGCCGCACTGAGGACACTTATTCAGCTGAGGCGCGCTCCAGCGGTGAGAGGCTTTACGTGTGCGCAAGCGCATCTTCGAAGTTTTGCGTTTTGGGACTCCCATGGCAGGCGGCTATGAAAGCATGCTTTGGCAAAAAGACAAACGTTCAAGCGATGACGGGTTGAAGCGATCAGCTAGACAAGGGGTGACTTTCCGGGTCAACCCTTTAACGCTTCATCATTTTAACTTCAGCCGATCCAGCGCCTCCCAATCATGCTCGCGCCGCGCCTCCTGTTCCTGCTTCTCCGCGGCTGTCGCGTGCCCGGAAATGGCTCCACTGCATTGGCGTTGTCCATCGCGGTCGCAATGAGGATGGGCCGGCAGATTGAGCAGGATATCCTCGCGCATGGCGGGCGTCAGATCGATGATCTCGGGCCCCTGTAATTCAAGGTGCAGGGCAAATGCAGGCACCGTGATCTCATGCGGGAAATTCTCCAGGCAGGCCACACAACGCAGCTCCACCGGTTGGATGAGCGAACCGTTGGCCCAAAGCGCGCCCTCCGAAATACCGATGTCCAGATCATAGCGCAGCGGTCCAGCACAGCGAACATCGCCGGTCTCGACTTCTGTGATGGGACAAGCCTCCTCGCCTCCGAGATGCAATCCGTCGGCCGGGATTTGGCGCAGATGAATTTTCACTTCGAAAACTTGGCCCGCAGCGCCCCGGCCACCTCAGCGGGCACAAACTTCGACACATCACCTCCCAGGCGGGCGATCTCCTTGACCAGGCGGGAACTCAAGTAGGTGTAGTCCTCCTTCGGCATAAGGAATATCGTCTCGACGCTGCCCTGCAGTTTTCGATTCATCAGGGCCATTTGAAATTCAAACTCGAAGTCGGAGACGGCGCGCAATCCACGGATGACGGCGTGCGCTTTCTCCGCCATCGCAAAATCGACGAGCAATCCTTCAAATTGTCCTATCCGCACGCCGGAATTCTGACCGACCGTTGTCCGTAGGATGTTCAGCCGCTCCTCTAGGCTGAAGAGAGGCTCCTTCTCCACATTATGTGCGACGGCCACAATCACTTCGTCGAAAAGCTTGGAGGCGCGCTCGATCACATCGAGATGTCCATTCGTGATCGGGTCGAAACTGCCTGGATAAATTGCGCGCCTCATGGTCGGAGCCTCCGCTTTTTAAGGTGGAACGCGCAAGATCGAACATCAAGCCGGAGAATTTGATGCGGTCGGAGTTGCCGAGCGAGGACGATGCGGGGAAGATATTTCGCCTTTCATGTTTACTCCTTCGCCCTACCGCACGATTGCTGTGGCCAGCACCTTCTCTCCCCGGTTCCTGCAGGTTCTGGCCGAGGCGAAGCGGATTCGCGATCGTTTTTCCTCGGACCTGCGTCTGATCTATGCGGGCGAACGAACCGACGAAACGACCTCAAAATTCGGGAAGGTCCTGAACCAGCTTGGCCTGCCGCCGGATTCGACCATTCACTATGAACCGGGCGATCCGGCCGAGAGTATTTTGCGGACCGTAAAGAACCATCAGATCGATATGATCGTGGCCGGCGCGCTCGAGAAGGAGGTGGTGTTTCATCCCTTCCTCGGAAATGTGGCTCGTCGCCTCGTCCGCGAGGCGAAGTGTTCGGTCATGCTTTTCACGCAACCTGCCGCGGAGCCGAAGCCATTGCGTCGCATCGTCTTCGTGGCGGACGAGTCCCATTCCGAGCACGCGCGGCACGCTCTGCAGAGAGCCTTCCGCTTGGCCGCGGCCGAATCCTGCGAGCGGCTTTATGTCATTCGAATTGTGACCACGTTTGAAGAAGCTCGAGCCTCGCGGCAAAGCGAGTCGGCTGGCGCCGAGAAGCTGAAAACACCGGAGGAAGAAGATGTCGCCCTGGATAATTTTGTCCTGTCTGCGGGCGCGACAGACGTTCCCATTGAGACCCGCTATATCCGAGGCAACACCGGTTTCGCCGCCGCCGATTTCGTGCAATCCGTCGAAGCGGATCTACTGGCCGTGGCTGTCCCGCCGCCCGCCGGAGGCGAATCCTCTCTGCCGGCCAACATTGCATGGCTCACTGACGTCATTCCATGCAACTTGTGGATCATCCGCTAACTCCCTTGCCGCGACGGTCGCTCTGTGGCCGGGCCCGGCAGGCCAACCAAGGCTTGATCATCGTTCTGATTCGCGGTGTCATCGCGCGATGAACGGGGAATCGTCCTTTCACGCGTTCGGACCGGCCCACCTCATCATCATCTCGTTAACGATCGGGCTGCCCTTCCTTCTGGCCGGTCTGGTCCGCGTCACCCAGCCGCGGCGGACCGAACGTATCATCGCGATCTGCCTGGGCGCTCTGCTTCTGCTCAACTACATCGCCTATGTTACTTTCGTTAGGCATTTTCACCCCGTCACATGGCTCCAGACGCTGCCTCTGCAGCTGTGCGACTGGGCCATGGCGGTCATTATCGCCGCGATGTGGACAGGGCGTCGCCGTTGGTTTGAAGTGGCCTATTTTTGGGGCATCGGGGGCACCCTCCAGGCGATCATTACTCCCAATCTCCAATTCGGCGTGCGCGACCCGCGCTTCATCAGTTTCTTCGTGGCGCATTGCGGCATCGTCATTGGCATTTTTTTCCTTATGCTCGTGCACAAATTCCGGCCCTACCCGAGTTCCATCGTGCGCACGTTTCTTTGGACGGAAGTGTACTTCGTCGTGGCCTTCTCGATCGATCTTCTCACGGGTGTGAACTACGGCTTTCTCCTGCACAAGCCGGAAGCCTTTAGCCTCCTGAGTTACCTGGCGGACGAGCGGGCGCTTTATCTTTTGCAGATGCACGGCGTGGCGCTGCTCTTTTATGGCATTCTTTACGCGCCGTTTGCGATCTACGATGGTCTGGGCCGACTGGAAACGAAATGACACCGCAAAATCGCCTGAGACCAAGCCCCGTTGACCGGCCAGCTTCCCAGCGCGCTAGGTTGCCGCTACATTGAGCATCGTGAAAGTTCGGCCATTCAAAATCGGCAAGGTCGCCATGGGCGGAAAGCGCCCCGTATTTATCCTGGGTCCCTGCGTGATCGAATCAGAAAAGTTCGTGTGGCGAATGGCGCGCCGAATCGCTGAGATCTGTGCGGCGGAGGATGTGCCGTGGATATTTAAAGCATCCTACGACAAGGCGAATCGAACGTCGGGCCGATCGTTCCGCGGGATCGACGTCGCGCAGGGCTGTCAGATTCTGGCCCAGATCGGGCGCGAACTCAGAACGCCTGTCACGACGGATGTGCATTCGCCGGCCGAGGCGGAATTGGCCGGAGGAATGATCGATCTGTTACAGATTCCGGCGTTTCTCTGCCGCCAAACGGATTTACTGCAGGCGGCGGCGCGGACGGGGCGAGCCGTCAACGTTAAGAAAGGCCAGTTTCTGGCGCCGTGGGATTTGAAAAATATCGCCGAAAAACTGATCGCGTTCGGATGCCATGATTTTTGTTTTACGGAGCGCGGCACCACTTTCGGCTATAACAATCTTGTGGCGGATATGCGCTCACTCTATTGGATTCGGGAAGCGGGTTATCGCGTTGTTTTTGACGCGACTCATTCCGTGCAGCGGCCTGGTGGAGCGGGGGATGCCACCTCCGGAGATGGTGACCTGGCGCCGGTCCTGGCGCGTGCGGCGGTGGCGGTCGGTTGTGACGGAATTTTCATGGAGGTGCATGAAAACCCATCGCGCGCCCTTTCCGATGGACCGAATCAGATTCCGCTAAAGAATTTGCCGAAGCATTTGCGCATGTTAAAAGCAATCCATGCTGCTGTTTCGTAGCTGGCGCGCCGGCAGTCGCCGCGCGCTTGCTTGTTTTTTATTCCTTTCGTTACTGTTCTGCGCCACGGGCGGACCGGCCTTCGCGCAAAAGGGCAAAGGTAAAGGCGCCAAGAAGCGGACGAATGCGTCGCCGGCCGCGAGTGGTTCGCCCGGCGAACAAAGCCTGACCGACATCCCCCTACCAGTCGGACACGACGCCAAGGGGCTCGTCCTCCCGGACTTTGACACGGATGGTCATCTACGTGGCAGGTTTGTGGCGGGTAGCGCGCGCCGGCTCGATGAAGAGCAGGTCGCGTTCACCAATTTGAAGATCACCACTTTTACACCCCAAAGTGAGACCGACCTCGAAGTCGACCTGCACACGGCCATCTTCAATTTAAAAACAAAAATTCTGAGCTCGAAGGAACGAGGGACAGTCAAGCGCACCGATTTTAACATTATCGGCGACTCCCTGGATTTCGACACCGACAAACGGACCGGACGTATGATTGGTCACGTCAAGATGGTGATTACAAGCAATTCGAAATTGATCGAAAAGGAGAAGGAGTGACGGGCACGCCGTTCGTAATCCTTCTGTCGGTGGCCCTCGTCATCGCGCCGTGGACGACCCAGAATGCACGCGGTGAACCAGCGGCCTCGCCTTCGCCAAAAAAAACCGAGAAGAAGGCGACCGACAAGGACCCTCAGTCGCCTCTCAATAAATTCATGGGCGATGGAAAAAATTCAGCATCCAACGAACCGACTACAACCGAAATCTTTGCCGACGAAGCGTTCTTCGATTCGAGCAAGAGCATGGGAATTTTTAGCGGCCACGTAAAGGTGACCGATCCGCGCTTCAATTTGCAGTCTGACAAACTGACCGTGTATATCTCCAAAGGAGAAAATCAAGGGCTGGAGAGGGCCGTGGCGGAAGGAAACGTCGGAGTGGTGCGGGATCGGCCCGATGCCAACGGCGGACCCCCAACCCGCGCGGTCGGCCGCTCCGAGATTGCCACCTACATTTCGTCTACGGGTGACGTGGAACTGAAAGGAACGCCGCGGGTTCAGCAGGGGGAAAACACCCACATCGCGACCAGTCCTGAAACGATCATGATTATCAATCAAAACGGCCAGTTAACCACGCATGGCCCGAGTCGGACCGACATTCGGCAGCAACCGAAAGGGGATCAGGACGATGGCAAAGCGGAGGGCAAAGGCGGCGGCAAGGGCAAGGACGGTGGTAAGTCGGAAGACAAGGCGCCAGCGAAAACGGAGAAACCGAAGTCTTCCCCAAAGCCATGATCGGTCAGCCTGTTTCTCCTGGTGCTCCGGTGGGATCTTCTACGCCAGCGAAGACCGAGTATGTCCTGTCCACGCAGCAGCTGGTCAAGATTTACGGCGGACGTGCGGTCGTCAACGGGGTGGACCTGACCGTGGGTCACGGAGAGATCGTTGGATTACTTGGTCCCAATGGGGCGGGCAAGACGACCAGTTTCTACATGATCGTGGGACTCGTTAGGCCGAATAGTGGCCAGGTTATTTTTTCCGGCACGGATGTGACCGACTTCCCCATGTACAAAAGAGCCCGCCTGGGCATGGGGTATCTGCCCCAGGAAGAGTCCATTTTTCGCAAAATGACGGTCGAGCAAAACATCATGGCTATTCTCGAGACCCTCTCGCTGAGCAAGGCCGAGCGTCGGAATCGTTGTGACGAATTGCTGCACCAGTTCGGCATCGAGAGAATCGCGAAGAATCAGGCGCTGACCCTGAGCGGCGGCGAAAAGCGTCGGCTCACCATTGCGCGTTCGCTCGTGACCAAGCCGAAGCTATTGATGCTGGATGAACCGTTTAGCGGGGTGGATCCGATCGCGGTTTACGATGTGCAGCAGATTATTGTGAACCTGCGCAAATCCGGTCTGGCCATCATGATTACCGATCACAACGTGCGTGAAACGTTGTCCATCGTCGACCGGGCCTATTTGATTTTTGAGGGTCGGGTCGAGAGTGAAGGCAGTAAAGACTTCCTCATCAGCGATCCTATCAGCCGCCAGCTCTATCTGGGCGAGCGCTTCAAGATGTAGGTCCAGTTGGCCTAATTAAAATCCGAACCGGATGCCGCCGCTGACCGCGTTGTTGTCATAGTTGGAGCGGCCCAGCACCCCATCGTAATAGACGTAGGTCGAAAAACGCGCGCACCACTGCATATTGAAGCCCGCCCCCACGAGGGCGGAATCGCGACCGATGGTTGGTCCGTGCACGCGGAAGACATCGCCCGCTCCCGAAGCAAAGCGCGCGTCAATGGCATAAGAGGGATTGCCGTACTCATGCTGATAAGCCGCGCGAATTTCGGGCCGAAAAATCGAGCAGCGTCCGAATTTTAGGTCGTAGGAAGCACGAAGCCCCGTCGTAGCCCGGAGTGAGTCTTCGTCCTGGTTCTGAATTTCCAAAGGCGCGAGTGAACCCTCTTCCGTAAAACTGTCGATCTGGACGTTGGTGTATTGCAGGGTCGACCAGGTTCCGATGTTGAAGCAGCCCAACGCCCAATCGGCGCCATAGGCGAGGAGCGCGTTGAACTCAGCTCCGTTCGTGCTGCCGCGCACGGGTAAATCTTCGAGTCCGGTGCGCCGCGTGTCGTAGCTGTTCCACCCACCGTTTACGGCGCCGTCGAGGTGGAGCTTGCTTCCCCACAAGCCGTTGCCGAAGAGCGTGGCGTATCCGCCAATCTTTCCGCCGTCCACGCTGACGCGTCCGTCATTGACCAGGTCCGCCGTGCTGCTGGCATAATTCCCATCGATGCCGACGGCGAAGTGGTTGCCCAGGCGATAGTCCACGCCCACCGTGACGCCGCCCGTTTGGACGTCGTAACCACCAGCGTTACTATCTTCGTGGCCGACGCTGGCAAAGTCCCCCGTTCCGGTGACGAAGACGCCCCAGCGATTTTCCGGACATGGAGTCACCGGGGAGGCAACGTTTTTATCCTGGGTGACGACATTCTTGTCCTGGATAGGCGGATTATAATCCTTTGCGTCCATGCGAGGCGCTTCCACAATCGGCCCGCAGTAGCCGTTGGAACCGGCCCGGATATCATCCATGCGCCGCTGCAGGTTATTATTTTGCACGACAGTCTGTGAGAACCCAATTTCGTAAATCGCGGCGAACTCCTCCGGCGCAATCAAGTCGTAATCGCGCGGAAGATTCGCGAGGGGCTCGCTCACCAGGAAATTGACCAACTCGGTGGCCCTCGAATCGTTAGCGACTTCGTTCAGTTCCTGGGCGACGTCTTCCTGATTCGGGGTGAGTCCGGAGAAGACGAAGGAGCCAATGCTGAAAACGATGTCGACCTGGTTCGGAATGCTGTAATCGGCCATCGCCTGAATCAGCCCCGGGAAATCGTCCATCACGGAAGCAAACGTGCCATTCACGCCATCCACCGCGGTAATGACAGTGACCCGGTCGCCATTGGCCGGGATGAACCCGCCGAACTGATGGATAAAGAGTTGCCCGCCGAGATTGGCGGCGCCGCTGACTTGCATCAAATCATTGTTCACACCCGTGACCGCGCTTCCAATCTGGAGCCGCAAGGTTCCCGCGGTCTGGAAATAGTCGCGCGGAATGTTGAATGTGCGCGGCGTGTCCGTCTGGAGAGTTCCGCCGTTGAGATGGACCTCATTTCTGGGCGCGAAGAAAAACGGGTCCTGCATGCCGAGCGCATTGGCGCTTCCCACCACCAGCGTGCCGCTATTGATAATCGTGCCATTCCGATACGTATTGTCGTTAGTCAGAATCAGGGTGCCGGTGCCGTTCTTGGTCAGCGAGGCCCGTAGTCCGACATCGTCCACAATCATGCCGGCAATCGTCGTAGTGTGCGCTCCCGTCACAATCAGATTCCCGCCCAGGTTGCTGAAATTTAGTAACCCGACATTGGAACGGATATTAAAGTCACCGGCGGCCGCATCGATCGTCAAATCGTGGTCGGCCGCAATCGTGACACCTCTGAAATTGCCCGAATCCGTGAACTCGAGAATCTGCGTACTCGTCGAATTATTCGTAATGCTATTGGCGGAGCCGGCGTTGAAGAAAATGATCGGATTGCCTTGCAGGGTGAAGGTCGGGGCGCCGGAGTCAAAGGTAAGGGAAGCGATCGAATACCCGGTGGGGCCGTAATCGTTGTTATTCGTTGTCTGGTTGTTCCCCTGAAAATGCAGGTCCTGATTGGAAAGTGGAGCGCTGCCATCCTGCCAGTTGGCCGCGTTGCTCCAATTAGGATCGGGGTTGGCGCCGCCGACCCAGACTTCCTGAGCAGGGAGCGGCGTTGCCGCACAAATGAGCATAAACGCCGCAGCAGTGGATGAGACAGATCGAAATAAATTCATGGCAGGTCGGTTAACGAGAACGTGAAAGTCTTAGGAAGGCAGGAGCAGACGGTCAAGCCGAATTAGCCACCAGCCGCCCGTGTCGCTCTGCTTTCAAGACGAATCATGCCCCGTATCCTTCTACGATGGGCCCTTTCCGTTCCTGTCCTCCTACTACGCATTGGAAATGACGTCTTATCCGCGCTACACATAAACCGCTCATGGGAGCAGCCCGACACGTGACGCAGACTATTACTTCGACCAGCGGCCAACGGAAGAGCATCCCGGTCGTGACGGTGGAAACCTTTTATCGGTCCCACGCTGAGAAGTTACATATGAAGCTGGAAGGTCCGCGCGTCGGCTTTCATCGCAAGATCCGGGAGCCCACCATCAATCGGCCCGGTTTGGCTCTGGCCGGCTTCTTCAGTTACTTTGCCGAAAAACGAGTGCAGGTTCTGGGCGCGGCCGAAAACACCTATCTGAAGAGTTTGTCTCCCAAGTTGCGCATCGAGCGTTTTCGCGAGCTTTGCGCACAAAAAATCCCGTGCCTTGTTATTTCGCGGGGAGCACACCTTGACGCGGCCCTGCTCGCCGTGGCGGCGGCGGAAAAGATCGCGGTCTTTCGCACGCCCATGATCACGATGAAGTTTATCAACGCCGCGACGATCGCGCTGGAGGTGGATTTCTCGCCCACCGTCACTGAGTTCGGCAGCATGGTCGACGTCTCCGGGGTCGGGGTGTTGATTCGCGGAGCCAGTGGCATCGGCAAAAGCGAGTGCGTGCTTGGCCTGATCGAGCGCGGTTACAGCCTGGTTTCGGATGACGTGACGCGGATTACCTCCCTGGAGGGACGAGAGTTAATGGCAACGGCTCCCGAGCTGACGCGAAATCACATGGAGGTGCGTGGCATCGGCATTATTAATGTATCGAACATTTTTGGGATCAGCAGCATCCGCATCGAAAAACGGCTCGACCTGGTCGTCACTCTGAAGGATTGGCAGGAATTGGAGGAAGTTGATCGCATCGGACTGGACCAGGAATTTTACGAGATTCTTCAGATGCAGGTCCCACATGTAACTATCCCGGTGCGGCCGGGCCGGGATATTGCGAGATTGATTGAAGTTGCGGCGATGGATCAAAAGCTGAAAGGGTTAGGGCGCAACGGCGCTGTGGAATTTAATGAAAAATTGCTAAACCTGATGGAGCCGAAGGAAAACTAATGGGCCTGCTCAACCGGAAAATTAGCGGAGCGCGCGCCCTGAAGATCGTGAAGGAGATTCCGATTGTGAATCGGCTGGGATTGCACGCCCGCCCTGCCGCCATGTTTGTCCGGATCGCCAGTCGTCACCGCTGTGAGGTGTGGGTGGCGAAAGAAGGGGAAGAGGTGAACGGCAAGAGCATCATGGGTTTGATGATGCTGGCGGCCGGTCAGGGGTCGAAATTACAGATCCGGTGCGAAGGCGCCGACGCCGACAAGGCGATGGAGGAGTTGGAAGAACTGATCAAATCGCGCTTTAACGAGGAGTAACATCCCGTTAGCGTCGCCTTGCATGAGTGGCGACGCCGATAAGGCACAACAGGAAATTCGGTTTCACGGCGCCGGGGTATCTCCCGGGATCGGCCGCGGTCTTGTTTATGTCGTGCGCGACGATCGCGACGACATTCCTCGTTACAGCATCGAGCCGGCTCAGATTGCGAGTGAGATAGGGCGCTTCGAAGCGGCGCTCATCCAGACGAGGATGCAGATCCTCGAATTGCAGCAGCGCATTGCTGAGTCGATCGGCGCAAAAGACGCCGCCATTTTCGATGCGCACTTGCTCGTCGTGGAAGACCGCACCCTAATCGACGAAGTGCTGCGCAAATTGGAGGGCGACCTGCGCAACGTCGAATGGGTCTTCCAGGAAGTCGCCACCGGCTATTCCGAGACTCTGAGCAAGATTGATGATCCGTATCTGCGCGAACGCGCCCTCGATATTGACGACGTGACCCGACGGGTCGTGCAAAATTTGCAAGGCAAAGCGCCCAAATCCATTTTGGCCATGGCGGAACCGCACATTCTGGTGGCGCACAACCTGACCCCGTCTGACACCGCCATGATGGACAAGCAACGCGTGCTTGGCATCGCCACTGACCTGGGCAGTCGCACGTCTCACACGGCCATTATGGCGCGATCTCTTGGCATTCCTTCCATTGTTGGCCTGCACGACATCACGCAACGTTTGGAAACCGGCCAGCATGTCCTGATTGATGGGACGAACGGGCTCCTAATCGTCGATCCGACTCCGCAAACCCTGGCGCAATACGGTGAGATCGAGTCGCGCCGGATTAAAGTCGTTTCGCAGCTCAATGAACTGCGCGAAACGAAGTCAACTACGAGAGATGGGCGGCATGTCGTCCTGTCTGCAAACATCGAGTTGCCCGATGACGTTGCGGCCGTGAAGGCAAACGGCGCCGAAGGGGTTGGCCTTTATCGCACCGAGTTCCTTTACCTGAACCGCGACACTCTGCCGGGCGAGGAGGAGCAGTACGAGACGTACTTAAAGGTGGCAGAACGCGTCGCTCCGGAACCGTTGATCATCCGGACGTTCGATCTCGGGGGAGACAAGGTGGCCACCGGTACGGTCAGTGTGAGTGACGAAATGAATCCGTTCCTGGGATGCCGCGCTATCCGCTTCTGTTTGGAAAACCTCGACATGTTCAAGACTCAACTGCGCGCCATTCTGAGGGCCAGCACGGTGGGAAATGTGAAGGTCATGTTCCCGATGATCTCGGGTTTGGACGAGCTGCGCCGATCCGTCGCAGTCTTAAAGGAATGTGCGGCCGAGCTGAGCCGGGAAGGGCACGCCATGGGCGACAAAACCGAAGTCGGCGCCATGATCGAAATACCAAGTGCCGCGATTGCCGCCGACACCCTCGCGCGCGAAGTGGATTTTTTCAGCATCGGGACGAACGATTTGATTCAATACACGCTGGCGGTGGATCGAGTGAACGAGAAGATCGCGCATCTCTATGAGCCGACGCATCCGGCCGTGCTGCGTTTACTCAAGATGATTGCGGACGCGGCGCACGGGAATGAGATCTGGGTCGGCGTTTGCGGCGAGATGGCCGGCGATGTCGCGCTCATTCCACTTTTGCTGGGGCTCGGGATGGATGAGCTCAGCGTGGGGGCGTCGCTCGTTCCGCGGGTGAAACGGGCGGTGCAGAGCCTCGATATCCCGGAGTGCCGGCATCTCGTGGATGAAGCTTTGCGGCTGCAAACGCCGCAGGAGATCATGCGCCTTTGTCTCGATCTGGCCGGTCGCCGTTACGGCGATCTACTGGGCTGAGGGGGCGTGACTCATGACTGGTGATCAGTGAATGGTAGGCAGCGCTACGTCCATTCACGATTCACCGATCACTATTCACTTTCTTCCGAATTTTCCTCCGGATCGGGCTTGAGTCCTTCTTCTTCCATCTTGCGCAACACGTCGCTCATGTCGTCGACTTCATCCCACACTTCCTGACTCACGTAGATGGGCGCTTTTTGCTGCGTGGCCATGGCGATGCAATCACTCGGCCGGCCATCCAGTTCGATGATCTTCTTCTGCTGCAATTCGTTCTCGGCGCGAATGATCATGCGCGCGTAGTAGGTGGCGTTCTTCAAATCGTTGATGATGACGCGCTCCACCTTCGCTCCCAGCGCAGTCATTAAATGAGCGATCAGATCGTGCGTCAGCGGCCGCTCCTTACTCACATCGCGCATGAACATGGTGATGGCGCTGCCGACCGTTTGGTCGACGTAAATGATGAACACCTTGTCGTTGTTGCCCAGAAATACGGCGCACCCTCCACTCGTCGGCAACACCGCGCGCACCTGCACTTCGATCACCGTTTTGTTCATCGAGGAAAGGGTACGCGCGCGGTTGTGAAAAACAAGCGAGCCCAAAGTTATTCACAGGACGCGCGCAGATTTTGTGAAGCACGGCTTGCATGTTCGGCGCGGTGATTGATTATGCGCTCTGCGGCTCATCGCCGCGGTCAACTGTGAAATGAAAAACGAGTGGGACGTTGAGTCCGCCATCGCCACCTACAACGTGGATGGATGGGGAGGCGGATATTTCACAGTCAATGCGGACGGTAACGTCGAGGCGCGCCCCCTCCAGGAAAAGGGCGGCTCCATCGACATTCTGGCCGTCGTCAATGAAGCGCGCATGCGCGGATTGGGTTTCCCGCTCGTCATACGCTTTCAGGACCTCCTTCGGCACCGGGTCGAAGCGGTCAACCTTGCCTTCCAGGCGGCCATCTCCGAGTTCGGCTACCGCGGGGTTTACCGCGGGGTTTTCCCAATCAAGGTGAACCAGCTGAGGGAAGTGATCGAAGAAATCGTCGACGCGGGTCAGCAATTTCATTTCGGACTCGAAGCGGGGAGTAAACCCGAATTGGTGGCCGCGCTCGCCATGCACAAGGATCCGGAGAGTCTCATCATCTGCAACGGCTACAAGGATCAGGCCTACATCCGCATCGCGCTGATGGGCCGGAAACTCGGGAAGTCCGTCGTCATCGTGGTGGAAAAACTGGAAGAGTTGGAACAAACCATTCGCGCGGCCAAAGAGGTCGGCGTCGAGCCGCATATCGGCATTCGCGTGCGTCTCTATAATAAGGGGGCCGGCAAATGGGCTCCGAGCGGAGGAGAAAACGCCAAGTTCGGTCTGGACACCACCAGCCTCGTGGCCGCGAGCGAGATGCTAAAGACGGCCGGCCTCGCGCACTGTCTCAAGCTGGTCCATTTCCATGTCGGCTCGCAGGTGCCGGATATCTCCACCATCAAAAAAGCCGTGCGCGAAGCCGCGCGCTACTATGCCAAGCTGGCCAAGCTCGGACACGAGCTCGGTTATCTCGATGTGGGTGGCGGCCTCGGTGTCGATTACGATGGTTCGCGCAGTGATTTCGACAGTTCCACCAACTATTCGCTTCAGGAATATGCCAACGACGTCGTCTGGAATATCGCCGACGTGTGCGACTCGGAGAACGTGGCGCATCCGGCCATCGTGAACGAAGGCGGACGTGCCATCGTCGCGCACCACTCGGTTCTGGTTATGGAGGCTTTTAGCTCCATCGAGAAAACTGCGCCCAAACTGAAAGTCGAAGCCACCGAGAAAGATCACAAACTGGTCGGACAGATTCTCGAAGTGAAGCAGCGCTTGAAGCGCGGAAATCGCATCGAAAGTTTGCACGACATTCAGGAGATCAAGGAAGATTCGCAGCAGGCCTTTGACCTGGGCCTGCTCGATCTCGAGTCGAAAGCGAAGATCGACACGGTTTACTGGCAGCTGGCCCAGCAAATCGTGAACATGCATCGCGGGCTGCGTTTCGTTCAGGAGGAAGTAAAGCAGCTCGAGATATCGCTGGGGGACCAGTACATCTGCAATTTTTCCGTCTTCCAGTCGCTTCTTGATCACTGGGCCTTGGGTCAACTCTTTCCCATCATGCCGATTCATCGCCTCACCACTCCGCCCGACCGCCACGGCATGATCGTTGATATTACCTGCGATTCCGACGGCAAGATTTCGAAGTTTATCGATCTGCAGGACGTGAAGGAGACGCTGCCACTGCATCGCATCATCCCGGGTGAAATGTACTACCTTGGCGTCTTCATGGTCGGCGCCTACCAGGACATCATGGGAGATCTGCACAACTTGTTCGGGCGCGTCACAGAGGTGCACGTGTTTCTCGACCCGGATGAAGAAACGGGCTGGTACATCGAGGAAGTGATCGAAGGCAGCACGATCGGCGAGGTGCTGGCCATGACCCAATGGGATAAGGTGGAGCTGATGCGGCTTCTCAAAACGCAGGTGGACAGCGCCATCAAGACGGATTTTCTCAAGCCTAACGAAGGCATGAGACTGCTCATGGATTATGAACGCCTTCTCCAGGAGTACACTTATTTGAACCTCAACGGCACCAAGCCCGCGCCCCCGCCCGGGAACTGGCTGCCCCTGAGCTGATTTCCTTCATGCCCGCAGCCTCTTCTCATTTCGACTCAAGTCGCCCGCGGTGAAATCATGAGCGCGAATCGGCCAAGATCCTTTTTCCATTACTGCATCACTCCAGTAATCCTCCTCTGTCCGCTGATCGCGCAGGCCCGGTTAAACGTGGTTGCCACCCTCCCGGACTTTGGTTCGCTCGTCCGGGAAATTGGCCGAGACAGGATCGACCTCGTGGTCCTCGGCAAACCGAACGAGGATCCGCACTTTGTTGAGCCGCGGGCAAACTTCGTCGGCGCCTTGCGCAGCGCGGACGTTTTAATCGATGGTGGCGCGGGCCTTGAGCTCGGCTGGTTGCCGCCGCTCTTGCAAAAAGCGCGGAATCCAAAGCTCGAGGTGGGCAAACCAGGGCGCGTCCAGGCAGCGCACGATATTCGCCTGCTCGATATCCCGACGAAGGTCACGGGTGCCGCCGGCGACGCGCATCCGCGCGGCAATCCGCATTTCACCGTCGACCCCCTTGTTGCCGAAGCGGTCGCGCAGCACATCGCGAAATCGTTGGCGGCGGTGGATCCAGCGAATGCGGCGTTTTACGACGCGAACTACAAAAAGTTCGAAACCACCATCAATACGAAGTTACCATTGTGGCGCGGCGTTCTACGGGATCTGCAAGATCAGCATGTGGCCGCCTACCATGATTCCTGGCCCTACTTTTCTCATCGCTTCGGCTTAAAGATCGACATCTTTCTGGAGCCGAATCCCGGAATTCCGCCGTCGGCCTCGCAGTTGAGCGATGTCATCCAGAAAATGAAACGGGATCACGTCCGGGCGATTATGGTCGAACCCTATCAGGATCGCCGGATCGTGGACACGCTCGCGCGCTCGACCCAGGCGAAAGTGGTGGAATGTTCGCAGTTTCCCGGCGTTTCTGGAACAGACAGTTACGTGAGCCTGATGAATCAACTCGTTAAGCGACTCGCTGACGTCGCGAAATGATTGACCTTTTCGCGGGCCGATCGGGAGGTCGCTCAATGGGTGATGATAACCCGTTCCACCTCGGCCGCGTTCTGTTGGGTCTGTGAAATAACGGAACGCAATTGCTCTCGCTGCTCGCTCGCCAGCGGACTTCCTTTGACCCAGGCTTCGGCGGCATTGGCATCGTTCGCGGCCCAGTTCCGAATGAAGTTCTCGACCACGCGGTTTCGCATTTCCTCCTGGCCGATGGAGAGCGCGAGGGAAAGGGATTCGAAGCGGGTGGCGCCTTCACGGTTGACCGCGGCGGCAACGGCTTCGTCGCGCACGTCGCTGCTCAAGGTGGCGATCCAGCGAGAAGCGTCCGGCCAGTTGGTGTCCACCCAATTGTCGGCGATGGTCCGGACGACGGTTTGCTGTTCGTTTGCCGGAAGTGTGGCCGCCCATGTGGCCGCGGATGAGGGGTCTTTGGAAGACCACAAGGTGACGATGGTCGTTTCGGCCTGGCCACGCGAATCTCCCGCTGGCATCTGACTCAACCAGCGGGTTGCCTCCGTCACATCATCGTGATCGAACATTGCCGTGACCACGGAGGACGCGCTTTCTCCGGCGTCCGGCTCATCGAGGTGCTGGGCGACGTAGGCGGCTGCGGTCCCGATATCCTTGCGGCACCAGCCTCTGATCACGTCGTTGTACAGACCAGGATTGCCGTCAGGGTCTTTTTCTTTCTGCTTTGCGACCCATTCGAGCGCTGCCGACGGATCGAGTGTGGCCCAGTTGTAGGCCACATCTCCCTTTCCCCTGTAACTGGAGCCGTTTTTGGTATCGCCCATTTCATCGATGAATCTCGATGCGGCCGCCGGATCGAGCTGGGACCAATTGGTGATGAGCCGCACGAGGAAGTCGCTCTTGCACTCGGTAACAAGATCCTTGTCCGGGTGGCTGGTGAGAAAGGTAATCAGTTCCGGCGAGGCGGAAGGTGACACCGAACCAAGGACGGTGTTTGCCGCCAATTTGCGCATGGCCACGTCGTTGGTTCGAAAGGCCCCGGCCAGGGCAGCCTTGGGATCGATCTCCGCCCAGGCCTGAAAAAATACTCCCATTCCTCCAAAGGTGCGCGCGTCCGTGGGCGCATCGTTAAATTTGAGCGCCATGGCCGCCAATTGCTCGGGCGTCGCGTGGCGCATCAGCTCCACGAGTTCTGCGGCCGGTACGGCCCCCAAATCATCAACCCGCGCGTTCGTCAGGTCGTCCACCGACTCGATGCGATTTGCAGGCGTCCGTTCCGCGGGCGAGTTACTGGCTGAATTCGATTGGACTGTGGGTTGCTGAGGTTCAAAGCGCGATCGCTCGGTTGGTGTTCGCGTGCGTGTCAGGTCAAAAATCACCGCCCCGACCGTCACCAATGCGATCATGGCGTTGATTGTAGTTAAGAGTCGCCAATTCATTGCGCGCACCCAGAGTTAACATAAAGCGACGAAATGAGCCAACCGCGCCGGGAGAGTTAGGCCGGGAACCGGCTCCGGCTGAAGGGTGGTCGATGGGGCGCCGCCTTTATGCGGTTGAAAGTTGGGTGTTGAACGCGGAGCGTTGGACGTTTTTCCTGCTACATCCATCCCGTGACCGACTCCCTTAAAGCCACCCCGATCAAAGACGCGCTCAAGCGGACAGCGCCTCTCCCTTCAATTCTCGTTCAAGGGTGGGTGCGCACGCGGCGGGATTCGAAGGATTTTTCCTTCATCGAGCTGAACGACGGCTCCTGTTTGCGCAGTTTGCAGATCATTGCCAAAAACACGCTGTCGAATTATGCGGACGTTCAGCGTTTGATCACGGGTGCCTCTATTAAAGTGAGTGGCGCGCTCGTCGCCTCGCAGGGAAAAGGTCAGAGCTGGGAGGTCGTGGCCGAAGAACTGACCCTGGTCGGTTCCTCAGACGACACTTATCCGCTGCAGAAGAAAGGACACACACCGGAGTTCCTGCGAGAGATTGCGCACCTGCGCCCTCGTTCGAACTTGTTCGGGTCTATCTTCCGCGTGCGCAGCCGGCTGGCCTATGCCATTCACACATTCTTTCAGGAGCGCGGCTTCTTTTATCTCAACACGCCCATCATTACGGGTAGCGATTGCGAAGGAGCGGGGGAGCTGTTCCGCGTCACGTCCTTGGACGTCAAGAATCCCCCGCGCACGAAAGAAGGCGAGATTGATTACGCCAGGGATTTTTTTGCCCGCTCCACTTACCTCACGGTGAGTGGACAACTTGAAGCCGAAGCGTTCGCCTCGGCCCTCTCAAAAGTGTACACATTCGGACCGACTTTCCGGGCTGAAAATTCCAACACTTCCCGGCATGCCAATGAGTTCTGGATGATCGAGCCGGAAATGGCCTTCTGCGATCTGGAAGGCGACATGGATTTGGCCGAGCAGATTGTGAAGTATCTTGTGTACGATATTCGCTCGACCTGTGAGGAGGAACTAGGACTCTTCGCCAAATTTGTTGATAAGGATCTGGTCGAGCGCCTCGATTTCGTCATGGAGCGTCGCTTCCAGCGTATCTCCTACACCGACGCGATCGAACTCCTGAAAAAGAGCGGAGAAAAATTCGAGTTTCCCGTCGAGTACGGATTGAACCTGCAATCAGAACACGAGCGTTGGCTGACCGAGAAGCATTGCCAGTGTCCGGTCACGGTTTTCAATTATCCCAAGGAAATTAAACCGTTCTACATGCGCTTGAACGACGACGAAAAGACCGTGACGGCGATGGATCTGCTCGTGCCGGGCATCGGTGAAATCGTCGGCGGAAGCCAGCGTGAAGAACGGCTCGACGTCCTGGAAGGAAATATGCGCCGCCACAAAATGGATCTGGCGGATTATGAGTGGTATCTCGATCTCCGTCGCTACGGAACTGTTCCGCACTCCGGTTTTGGCCTTGGCTTCGAGCGCATGCTCATGTTCGTGACCGGTGTCTCAAATATTCGCGACGTCATCCCCTTCGCGCGCACCCCGGGCAGTGCTGAGTTTTAGGCGTTCCGCCCGTGAGTCGTTAGGCGACCGAGACACGCTTCTCCACTTTTTCCCGCAGCAGTCCGCCAGCCATGGTGCAGGCCATGAGGGTGATACTTCCCATGGCATCGAACCAGAAGGGACTCGTGCCGTGCCAAAAAAAGAGAACGAATATGGTATCGACGGCGAGCGGAAGCAGGACGAGGGCTGCGCCGATTCGGCCCAGGCCTGGCCCAATCCAGCCAGCCAGGTATCCGCCGACCAGCCCCGCGACGACTGCCAACAGAGTGGCCGCGGCGAGCAGAAGGACCGAGCCGCCATAGAGAGCCCGGCCCCCGAAGACTCCGTTAAACCCGATCGACGTGAGGCCAACGATCACGACGTACCCGGTTATCATCGCGGCTGCGCCGCGCGCAAATATTTTCCAGTTCACGCGGCAAGTCTGGTACTCCGCCTCGTTGTCGTATAGCACGCTCGACGTACGGTACCGCACTGCGTAGGTCCGCGTTCCCTGGGACCCACTGCGGCTCCACGCGCTTTCCGGACTCATCCGACAGTTCCGGACTTCGAATGTTCCAAAACCGGAACAGCGCGGTCCCATCTCCGGGAGTGAGCAGTGAACTCTCAGTCGTGGAATCCAGGTCTAACATGTTGTTTGTGAGTGACTTGAGATTTATCAAAAACGATGGCACAGCCTTTGCCTAACGATACTGGATGCGTTTCTTCGTTGTTCTTCTATTCGCTGCCTCCATCGGCACGGTTCGTTCTGAGAATGCAGTCTCGGGCCGTTGGGAAGGTTCCGTTCAAATTCCCGGCCGTGAACTCAACGTGATTGTGGATCTTGCCCAAAACGGCGGAGACGCCGGCGCCTGGATCGGATCCATAACCATCCCAGGGTTAGGTGTGAAAGGCGCCGGACTCACCGAGATTGCGATCAAAGATTCGGAAATCGCCTTCGCCATCAAAGATGCTCTCGGTGCGCAGCAGATGGGCCCGGCCCGGTTCAAAGGCGAGCTGCACGCGGATGGCAAACTGTCCGGCAATTTTGTTCAGGCCGGCAACAGAGCGGATTTTAATCTGGGGAAGACTGGTCCGCCGCAAGTGGAATTCCCCCCTCGCAGCACCGCCGTGGATAAGGAATTGGAAGGTGAATGGAAAGGGGATTACGAACTGGGTGGCTACGCGCGGCACGTCACCATCAAGCTCGTGAACCGCGGCGCGGAAGGAGCGAACGCGGACTTTGTCGTCATCGGTAAGCGAACGAACAATCTGCCGGTCGATCTGGTGACACAGGAAGGGAACTTATTGAGCGTCGATTCGCACGCGACCGGTCTCGGATTCGAAGGGCGTTTCGATAAAAGCGCAGGTGAATTAAAAGGGACCATCCAACAGGGAGCCATCGACGTGCCGCTGATTCTTCGGCGCGCTAAATACGGAATAATCTTGTGAAATTACTCTCTTCTGTAGCGGCACTCCATGAGCGTGGCTTCCATCTGGTGTCAGCGGTCGTAGACCGCCACCACCGGTTGCCTCTCTACGCGGCTATTCTCGTCCTCCTCTTCGACGCTCCCGGAACCTGTCGCGGCCAATCGATGTTCCGCGGTGACACGGCGCACACGGGCGCCATTCATGGTGCGGCGCCGCGCCAGTTTCATCGCGTGAAGTGGAAGTTCGCCACGGGTGATCGCATCGTTTCTTCGCCGGTCTGGGATCGGAATATTCTCTACTTTGGAGGCGACGACGGCAACGTCTATGCGGTGGAGGCCGAGACCGGCCGTCAAATCTGGAAACATGCGACGAACGGACCGGTGCCGTCGACCCCGACGGTTTCCGAAGGAACTGTTTACGTGACCAGCTACGACGGAAAACTCTACGCGTTGAATAGCAAAACAGGCGCGGTAAAATGGAAATTCGCGACGGCGGGCGAACGCCGCTTCGAAGCGAAAGGTCTGCACGGTTTGTTACCCGCGAATCAAACGATCGCCGATCCCTACGACGTGTTCTTGTCGAGTCCGGTGGTCGCGCAGGGAGCTGTCTATTTTGGCAGCGGCGACAGTAATTTCTACGCGGTCGACGCCGGGACGGGCGAGCTGCGCTGGAAGTTCAAGACGAATGATGTCGTTCATTCGTCGCCCGCCTTCGCGGATGGCGTACTATTTTTTGGCAGCTGGGACAGCTACTTCTATGCGGTGGACGCGGCCACCGGAAAGGAAAAATGGCGTTTCCATGGAGGCGAAGATAATCTCATTCACAATCAGGTTGGATTTCAGTCATCGCCCACCGTCTCCGGCGGCGTTGTGTACACCGGTTGTCGCGACTCGAATCTTTACGCGCTCGACGCCGCCACCGGCAAAGAGAGATGGAGGTTCAATAATGAACTGAGTTGGGTGATCAGTTCGCCGGCCGTGACGCAGGGAAAGGTGTTTTTCGGAACGTCCGATTCAAGTCTTTACCATGTCCTGGACGCCATGACGGGGAAGCCCGTTCTACAGCAAAAGGACAAGGCCTACATGTTTTCCTCGCCCACCGTGGCGAATGATGTCGTCCTCATCGGCGTCTTGAATGGGACACTCGAAGCGCGCGATACAAAAACCGGTGAGCTGCTGTGGGAATTCCAAGTCGAGACGGCCAAGCGGAACAAAGGCTGGGTGCTAACATCGGAGCGTGGCTTCGACAATCCGCTCCTTTTCCATTCGAACTGGCGGGAAACGCCCATTGCCGCGACCGATCAACAATTCAGCATCGGTGCGGTTTTTTCGTCTCCGCTCGTCATCGATGGCGTTGTCTATTTCGGCAGCACGGACGGATATCTCTACGCGCTCGAATAAAGCGCAGGGCGACCGTCCGGCCGCCGCGAAAGATTTCTTCTCTGCGGTTCTCCTTCCCATTGCCGGGAAGAGTGAGTAATACCGCTTTGGATGAGCGATGCTGGTCGGAAAAAGGGTGCCCTGCTTCCGCCCCGTCCGTCCGGCCGGCCCGTCGATTCCAAAGGTGTCCATGCGATCTTAATCATGAATTTCCAATCATGGTCTGACCACGCGCTCCACGCCGTGAGTACGACGGCCACTGTCGTCGGCCTGATCGCCGCGGCGATTGTCCTGATCTGCCTTTGCCTCATGTATTGGAGCGGGGCAGAATTAACCGGCCGGATGAAAGCGAAGAGTGAAGCGCTGAAAGCGAATCCACCGGTGATGTTCGCACGGGAAAATCATACCAATGGGGAGGCGACGGCGCGGCCATCGCCGGCGGCCAACTCATCGCGGATATCTCAACTTGAAACAGAACTGACTGCGGCCCGTCGAGCCGAAGAAGCGAGGAGCTCAAGAGTTTCGCAACTAGAGGGCAAACTGACCGATGTGCAGCATTCCGCGGAAGCGAAAGCGTCGCGCGTTTCACAGCTGGAAGGAGAACTGGCTCTGACTCGCCAGTCAGAACAGCAAAAAACCTCGCGTCTTTCCGAGCTGGAGTCCGAACTGAAAGCAACCCGGCGCTCGGCTGACCAGGCGCAGGAGCAAGCCAAACGCTTCGAATCGGAACAGGGCCCACGTCTCATTAAGCCGGAACAAAGAACTCAGTTCTTGGAAGCGGTTCGTGGACTCGCCACCGGCAAAATTCTCGTCTCCGCATTTTTTGAGAACAAGGAGACGCACGACTTTGGCGCGGACCTCCTAACCCTGTTGAAGGAAGCCGGTTTCGACGCGGTCGAGCGCGCGCCCGTCAATTTTTTTACGACAAGCCGCCCATCCGGTGGAATCAGAATTGGCTGCCAGGATATCACTCATGCGCCGCCCCATTTCGCCACCGTGCGAAAGGGCTTCGAAGCGATCGGACTCGACGTGCCGAACACCAGTATCGTGAACGCGGAAGAGAACGATGTAGTGGAGATCCAGATTACCCCAAAGCAATAGGTTGTGGGGTGTGGTGGGCAATTCGTTAGTCAGAGACGGTCGCAAAATCTGAGCGGTGGCTTTGGAAAACGCGGAACCAAACAAAGTTGAGATCGGGCATGTGCTCACCATGGACGTGGTGGGTTACTCCAAGCTCTTGATCGACGTGCAAACGCGTATTATGGCGGAACTAAACCGCGTAGTCCGCGGGACCGTGCGCTTTCGCGTGGCGCAGGCGGCCGGTAAACTGGTCCCGCTTCCGACGGGCGATGGGATGGCGCTCGTTTTTTTCGGAGATCCGGAAGCGGCCGTGGAATGCGCCATGGAAGTGAGCGCGGCGCTGAAAGCGCATCCGGATATCCACCTTCGCATGGGCATTCATAGCGGGCCGGTTCACCGTGTCACCGACGTCAATGAAGGAGCCAACGTGGCCGGGGCCGGCATTGATATGGCGCAACGCGTCATGGATTGCGGTGACGCCGGTCACATTCTTCTCTCCCGCAGAGTCGCTTACGACCTGGCCCCGTTGCCCCGATGGAACAAACACTTGTACGAAGTGGGTGATTGCGAGGTGAAGCACGGCCAAAAGATTTCGCTCGTGAATTTTTACGTCGAAGAAATTGGAAATCCAGCTGTGCCGGAGCGAGTCAGGAAGAATCAGGAAGAGGTATTGGCGAGAGCCCGGCGGGCGGCCCGGGCGCGTCGCACAATGATCCTCGGGACGGTCGGGCTAATCCTGTTCCTCGCGGCTGTGGGGGTGCTGGTGGTTCATCGCCGCTTTGCCACGATCGGTCCAACGCCACCGGCCCTGACGCCGCCCGACAAAAGCATTGCTGTTCTGCCTTTTGTCGATCTGAGTCAGACGAAAGATCAGGAATATTTTTGCGACGGGATGAGCGAGGAACTTCTCGATGCGTTGGCCAGGACAGATGGGCTGCGCGTGGTGGCCCGGACATCTTCCTTTTCATTCAAAGGTAAAAGCGACGATGCCAGCGAAATCGGCCGCAAACTCAATGTCTCCACCGTGCTGGAGGGAAGCCTGCGACGGGAAGGGAACCGCGTGCGCATCACGGCGCAGTTGATCAACGCGCGCGACGGTTTTCATCTTTGGTCGGAGACTTACGAGCGCGAACTGCGGGGAGTCTTCGCTCTACAGGATGAAATTACTCACGCCATTGTCGAAGCGCTGAAAATTAAACTGACAGTAGCACCGCCGCCGCGCCCGCCGCCCAACACCGAAGCCTACGATCTCTACCTGCAGGGGCTCTTTTTTTCTAACAAGAGCACCGAGCAGGATTTGCGTAAAAGCATTGATTTTTTTCAGCGCGCTCTCGAGAAAGATCCGAAGCTGGGTCGGGCCTGGACCGGCATCGCCAAAGCCTGGAGCTGGCTGGCGGACGCCTACGTTAAGCCGCTCGTCGGTCATCCCCAATGCCAGATGGCTGCGAACAAAGCTCTGGCCATCGAGGAGCGGGATGCGGAAGCGCACGCCTACCTTGGAGAAACAAAAAAAATTCTCGCCTACGACATGAAAGGCGAGGAATTGGAACTAAAGCGCGCTCTCCAAATCGACCCGAACTCCGCAATAACTCATCTTTTTTTGGGCCTGTGGCAGACCGCGGAAGGGGATCATGAGGAGGGGCTCAAGGAGATGCGGGCCGCCATCCGCCTCGACCCGCTCTCGCCCATTGTCGGCACCATGTCGGTCATGATTTATCTTACGAACGATCGGTTCGATGAAGCGCTGGCAGAGGCGAACCGCACCATGGACATCGACCCGAATTACGTCTATTTCGAACCAAACCTGGCCCTGGTTTATCGGCAGCAGGGAAAGCTGCGCGAGGCGCTCGATATCTATTTACGACTCCAGCAGACCAGACATCAACCGACGGCCGGTCTGGCCATCACCTATGCCCGGCTCGGCCGGAAGGACGACGCGCGAAAAGTTCTGGAGGAATTGATTCGCATGGCCGACAAGGCCTACTTTCCCGGAGAAGAGATTGCATCGGTCTACGTGGCGCTGGGCCAAAACGATGAAGCGATCCACTGGATCGATCGCGCCATAAAAGAACACTCGGGAGCGATTCATGGAATCAGCTTTATTCGCGATCTACGGCCTTTGCGTTCCGATCCGCGCTTTCCTGATCTGCTGCGCCGCATTGGCCTCGATCCGGCCAAATCAATGCATTAATCTGGGTGGATCTGTGGCTACGAATCTAAACCGTGCATGGGCAATCCTCTTCGCGCGTCTTGTGCTTGGCCTGATTTTCTTCATGGCCGGCGTGTGGAAGGTGTTTCAGTTGGGCCCGCTGGAGCACGCCCGGAAATACTTTCTCCCTTTTGCCGACACATTCCTGCCCGTTTGGTCTCTCTGGTCGATCGGTGTCGCTGTGCCGATCGTCGAACTAGTCGCGGGCGCACTCGTCATTCTGGGGCTGCGCACGCGCGATGCCTTGATCGCACTGGGTTTTGTTCTGGCCATCGTCACGTTCGGCCATCTTTTAAGGGAGCCTCTCTACGATTTCAGCGGACATGTCATTCCGCGTCTCGCTCTCCTGCTCTTTCTGCTGTGGGCTCCACGACAAGACGACCGGTATTCGTTAGACTCCTGTCTAACGACACGCGGGGATCTGGCTGAAGGATAAAACGCGGCGACGATCGCCCTATCGCCCCTACTTCTTCTTCGTAGAGTCTTTGGACGCCTTGGGCTCTTTCGCCTCTTTCGGCTCTTTTTTGGCCTTGGCTTCGCCGGGACGGTAGTCCTCCTCGGCGGCGGCAAACGCCTTCTCCAGGCCGACCATGTCTTCGCCGGGACGCAGAGTGTCGAACGCTTCCGACTCTTTGCGCAGTTCTTCCTCGGAATAGTTGGCCGCTTTGATGGAAAGACCGATGCGACGTTCCACCTTGTCGACCTTGATGACGCGCGCTTCCACATCCTGACCGACTTTGAGCACGTCTTTCACCTTGGCCACGTGATCTTCGCTCAGTTGCGAAATATGAACGAGACCGTCGATATCGTCCTGCAATTGAACAAAGGCCCCGAAACTGGCCAGCTTGGTTACCCGGCCGTTGACCAGGTCACCGATCTTGTACTTTTGATCGATTTCTTTCCACGGATCATCGGCCAGCTGTTTGATGCCCAGACTGATGCGCTGGTTGGTCTTATCGATATCGATGACTTCGGCTTCAATCTCGTCGCCTTTCTTAAAGACTTCGCTCGGGTGATTAATCTTGCGGGTCCAGCTCAGATCGGAGACGTGGATCATCCCGTCGATTCCTTCGTCCAATTCCACAAAGGCACCGTAGGCCGTCATATTGCGAATCTTGCCCTTCACTTTGCTACCGATGGTGAACTTCTTCTCGATCTCATCCCACGGATTTTGTTCGAGCTGGCGCAAGCCTAACGAAATTTTCTGTTCTTCTTTGTTCACGCCAAGGACGACCGCTTCCACTTCCTGCCCCTGCGTCAGGATATCGGATGGTCGCATGATGCGCTTGGTCCAGGAGAGCTCCGAAACATGGATAAGGCCTTCGACGCCCTCTTCCAGTTCGACGAACGCTCCGTACGGAACAAGGTTCGTGATCTTCCCTTTGACCTTTTGTCCGGCCGGAAATCTCTCTTCGATTTGATCCCACGGATTCTTCTGGGTCTGTTTCAGGCCCAGAGAAACACGCTCTTTCTCTTTGTTAATGTCGAGAACGATGACTTCCAACGGCTGACCCACTTTGACCAGCTCGCTCGGGTGGCCAAGGCGGCCCCACGTCATATCGGTGATGTGGAGCAAGCCGTCCATGCCATCGAGATCGATGAATGCGCCGAAATCGGTCAGGTTTTTGACCGTCCCATTAACGCGGTCGCCAATTTTGACGCCCTCCAGGAACTTCTGGCGCTTCTCGCTGCGTTCCTGCTCGATCAACTCGCGACGGCTCAGGACTACGTTCTTGCGGTCGTCGTTAATCTTAACAATCTTAAAATCGTAGGTGTTGCCGACGAACTGCTGCAGATCCTTGGGCGGCACGATGTCGATTTGCGAAGCGGGGAGAAAGGCCTCGACTCCGATGTTCACCATGAGTCCGCCTTTGACGACGGATTTGACCTTGCCCTTGATCAGGCCGTCGCCCTGGAAAACGGCGGCGATTTTGTTCCAATTCTGGCGGTAGGCCGCCTTCTCTTTGGAAAGGACGACCATGCCCTCATCGTTCTCGAGTCGCTCGAGCAACACGTCCACTTCGTCGCCGACTTCCAATGAGTCGACATCCTCAAATTCCTGGGATGAAATGATCCCCTCGGATTTGTAACCAATGTCCACCATCACCTCGCGGGGACGGATTTCTAGAATACGTCCTTTGACGATGCTGCCTTCCCGGAAGTCCGGCATCGGTTTCGACATCAAATCCTGCATTTGTACCATAAATAAAAAGGCCTCCTTGGGCACTGTTCGCGGTCCGACCATGGCCGGACCGATCCGCTCTACGGGCTAATGGCAATTAGACCCGCGGAAACGGAGCGCCACAGTAGTGGTTTTCCTGAGGCAGGTCAACTGCGGCTGACCGCTCTGGTATTGGCTCCCTGCGACCCTCGCTTCGTGAGGGTCCCATTGGGTCAGGAAGGACGTCTGCCACCTCCTTGCGGCCCTTGTGCGAGTGCCAATTTCGCACGTGACCCATATGGGTATCCCGCCCATGCTCTCTCTATAGATCCGCTCATGAACAGTCCCGATCCGAAGCGACGACCGCCGCCCATCTGGGTCGTTCTTAGCCTGCTGGCCTTTGTCCTTTTGATCTGGACAGCTATACGCCTGATTTTCGCGATTCAGGATATGGGACGGCCATGAAACGAGGCACGGTCTCCAGGGCAGTGCCGGTGGGAATGGGTTGAGTCGCCGTGTTATCCAGTGATATTGCGGTTAAGTTCAACGCATGAAAATCGCATTCATTCTCATTCTGTTTGTTGCCTGTCTGAACGGCCCATCGCTCCGGGCGGCGTCGCCCGCGGAAGAAAAGATTAGCGGAGCCATCAAATCGCAAGAAGCCAGCGTTGTCCACCTCTGGGCGCCCTGGTGTTCAAATTGCCAGGCCGAATTGAAGAGCGGCGGTTGGTTGAAGATGGTGAAGGACAATCCGCAGGTGAAATTCTATTTCGTCTCGATTTGGAACGGCGGGGAAGACGGTGCGGCCATGCTGAAGAAGTACGGGATCGAAGCTCAGCCCAATGTCACGATCCTGGCTGATCCGGGTCCGCGCACGGGAAACAAGATCAAGCAGTTCGCCGGTCTGCCGCTTTCTTGGATCCCGACGACGTGGGTTTATCAAGGAGGCGATCTTCGCTACGCGCTGAATTACGGGGAAGTGCGCTTCCCGATGCTCCAGCAATTTTTGGAGGACAGTAAATCAGAGTGGTCGCACAAGGGCGAAGGCGAGGGCGCGCAATAGAACTGACGCTGGAATGTCGACCCATGGTCCAGGGCGATTTGAACTCCGGCAGAATGTCGTCTAACCCGGCCGGCGATATCCAGAAACGCAGCCCGTGGCCCGTTCCTTGCGGTGTCATCATTGTTTCCAACTCCCTGCGCAACTACAACGTGACAAGATATGAGCCTCGCCAGATATTAAGCTGGTTTCCGTCATGATTGAGCTTTCCCACGCCCCGACCGCTGCCCCCGCGGCCGCCGCCTTGCAAAAGGCTCCGGCTATTTTATCGCTCATCGGCGATACGCCGCTGGTCGAAATCACCCGCATGGATACGGGACCCTGCCAACTGTTCGTGAAACTGGAGAACCAGAATCCGACGGGCTCCATTAAAGATCGGGTCGCCCTGGCCATGATCGAAGCGGCGGAACGGGAAGGGAAGTTGAGACCGGGCGGCACTGTCATCGAAGCGACGGCCGGTAATACCGGTCTTGGCCTTGCCCTCGTGGCAGGTGCGAAAGGGTACCGCGTTCTGCTTGTTATTCCGGACAAGATGTCGCAGGAGAAGATTTTTCATGTGCGCGCTCTGGGCGCCGAAGTGAAAATCGTGCGCTCGGATGTGACCCGCGGGCATCCCGAATATTACCAGGATGTGGCGGCTCGCCTGGCCGAAGAGATTCCGGGAGCCTTTTATGTAAATCAGTTCGCCAATCCGGCCAATCCAATCGCCCACGAACGCACGACCGGTCCGGAGATCTGGGAGCAAATGCGCCACGACGTGGATGCGATTGTTTGCGGGGTCGGATCGGGCGGAACTCTGACTGGGTTGGGCCGATTTTTTTCGCGGGTCAAGCCGCGCCGCGGAATCGAGATGATTCTGGCCGATCCAACCGGCTCTATTCTCTACGAGTACGTTAAAACCGGCGAACTGGTCAGCGCTGGCAGCTGGGCCGTGGAGGGCATCGGCGAGGATTTCATTCCCGATATTGCGGACATGTCCCTCGTTACGGACGCCTTTGAGATTGATGACGAGGAGAGCTTTGCGACGGCGCGCGCCCTTTTGCGGCAGGAAGGAATTCTGGGCGGTTCTTCCACCGGCACGCTCCTCGCGGGGGCCCTGCGTTATTGCCGGCAACAGACCACGCGCAAGCGCGTCGTCACTTTCGTGGCGGACAGCGGGAACAAATACCTCTCCAAGATGTTCAACAACTTCTGGATGGCGGAACAAGGCTTTATTCATCGCCCGCCCCAGGGAAATCTAAAAGATCTGATTTCGCATCGTTACGAAGCGGACGAGGTCATCGCGGTCGGCCCTAACGACACGTTGCTGACCGCCTTCAAACGGATGCGTGCAGCCGATGTCTCCCAGGTGCCCGTGGTCGACGAACAGGGGAAGCCGGTGGGAATATTGGATGAATCCGACGTGCTCGTGAAAGTGCATCGTGATTCGACCAACTTTAATGACGTAGCTAAAAACGCCATGACCGACCGTTTGGAAACGCTACCGCCCACGGCCGAGATCAAGGATCTTCTGGAAGTGTTCAACCGCGGGCGTGTCGCCATTGTCATGGAAGGCGATAAGTTTCTCGGTCTGATCACGCGTACCGATTTACTGTCCTATCTGCGCTTGAACATGCCGAAGTCGGCCGTCCCCACGAGCCGCGAGTACAGTTAAGCACAGCTTTCGCTCGCCGATTCGTCACGGTCGACACCTAATCCGTGAAATCGGCGGATTCGCTGTTACAATCGCCTTTCACCACAATGAAGAGACAGCAAGAATTCGCCACGCGCGCGATCCACGCCGGACAGGAACCGGACCCTTCCACCGGCGCGATTATGACGCCGATTTACGCGACGTCGACCTACGTCCAGCAGAGCCCGGGAAAGCATAAGGGGTTTGATTACGCCCGTTCCATTAACCCGACGCGTCTGGCCTATGAGCGGTGCATCGCCGACTTGGAAAGCGGCACGCGCGGCTGGGCCTTTGCCTCTGGCCTGGCGGCCATGTCAACCACGCTCGATCTTCTCGACAGTGGCTCGCATGTGGTGGTGAGCGATGACCTCTACGGGGGCACGTTCCGGTTATTCGAACGCGTGCGTCGCCGCTCGGCCAATCTGGATTTCACTTTCGTTGATCTGACCGATCCGTCGCAGTTCGAGCGCAGCATCAAAAAGAACACTCGGATGGTATGGGTGGAGACGCCGAGCAACCCGCTCCTCAAACTGATCGATCTTGCGGCCATTGCCAAAGTGGCGCGCGAGCGAAAAATCATTTCGGTCTCCGACAATACTTTCGCCAGCCCATGGATTCAGCGGCCGATTGAGTTTGGGTTTGACCTCGTCATTCATTCAGCCACGAAGTATTTGAACGGACATTCCGATATGGTGGGTGGCGTCGCGGTGGCCGGTGCGAACAAGGATTTGGCGGACCAGATGGCCTTTCTGCAAAATTCGGTCGGGGCGATTGCCGGTCCGTTCGACAGTTTTCTGGCCCTGCGCAGTTTGAAGACACTGGCCCTCCGTATGGAGCGCCACTGCGCGAATGCGCTCGAGATCGCGCGCTGGCTGGAAGAGCAACCGGGCGTGAAGTCGGTCAGTTACCCCGGACTGAAGTCCCATCCACAACATGATCTCGCGCGCGTCCAGATGCATGGCTTTGGCGGGATGGTGACCATCGTTCTCAAGACAGATCTGGCGGGAACGCGTCGCTTTTTGGAGAGCACGCATCTTTTCGCCCTGGCCGAGAGCCTGGGCGGGGTGGAAAGTCTGATCAATCATCCGGCCCTCATGACGCATGCCTCCGTGCCGAAAGAGCAACGGGAGGCCCTCGGCGTGACCGATTCTCTCGTTAGGCTATCGGTCGGAGTGGAGGATGTGCGCGACTTGATCGACGACCTCCAGTTTGCCTTCGGCAAGATTTAATTTTCCCCTGTAGCCACGGCACTCTGTTGCCCTGTTCGGAATGCTGGCCAAACCAAAAAGCCAAGACGCCCCAACAGAGTGAGGCGGCGGCAGCGTTAAGGTGACTCCGATGGCTTTCTCGAACGATTGCGGACGGGGCACAATGGCATATACAGAATCTGACTTTGCACGTTGTCGTGGACGACGACGGCGTCTAAAATCCTCACCTCCATGGGCAGCACTTTCGGCCAATTATTCCGCGTCACGACATTCGGCGAATCACACGGCGGGGGCCTTGGCGTGGTGATTGACGGCTGCCCGCCGAATATCGGGATCACGACGGAAGAGATTCAAGTCGAGTTGGACCGGCGGCGCCCAGGCCAAAGTCATATCACGACACAGCGACAGGAAGACGACCGTTGTGAAATCCTCTCCGGCGTTTTCGAAAACCGGACGCTCGGCACACCTATCGCGATTCTGGTTCGTAACCAGGATGCGCGTCCGGGTGACTACGATGCCATGGCCAAAACTTTCCGGCCATCCCATGCCGACTTTACCTACCAGGCAAAATATGGCACGCGAAACTGGCAGGGGGGCGGTCGTGCCTCGGCCCGTGAAACGATTGGGCGCGTCGCGGCTGGTGTGATCGCAGACAAGGTCCTGCAGTCCATGGCGCCAGGTCTCGAAACGGTCGCATACGTGGTGCAGGTTCATGAAGTTTCGGCGCAGGTCGATCGGGCGCGGGTCAGCCGAGAAGAGGTGGAACAGAACGTGATGCGCTGCCCCGATGGGGATGCCTCCGCCAAAATGATCGCGTTGATTGAGCAAACGCGATCTGCTGGAGATTCGTTAGGCGGAGTGATTGAGTGCGTGATGCGCCATGTCCCGGTTGGTCTGGGCGAGCCAGTCTTCGACAAACTGGAGGCCGATCTGGCCAAGGCCATGCTCAGTCTGCCCGCGACCAAGGGATTCGAAGTCGGATCCGGTTTCGGCGCCACCCGCATGCGTGGCTCCGAGCATAACGACCCGTTTGAAATGCGAGACGGGCGTGTTCGGACATTGACCAACCATTCCGGCGGGATTCAGGGTGGGATCAGTAACGGCGAGGATATTTATTTTCGCGTTGCGTTCAAGCCGACGGCCACGATTGCGCGCGCGCAACAAACCGTGACGGCAGAAGGTGCGGACACGGAGCTCTCCGCCCGCGGACGACATGATCCGTGTGTCTTGCCAAGGGCGGTTCCTATGGTCGAGGCGATGGCCCTGCTGGTTCTGTGCGACCATGCTTTGAGGCAGAAGGCGATGGCCAGCGCGACGCCGGGTCCTAAAACGGGCGGATCCGCGACATGATTGTTTTCGCAGCCGTTGCCGCGCCGACGATCCCGCCCTCGGCTGGGTCCTCTCTGTGGCAACTTCTGTTCATTTCCTTCGGGTGTGTTTTGATTTTGTTCGAGGTGTTGCGCGGTTGGCGGCGGGGAGTCGCGCGACAGCTGGCACGGCTGGGGGCGTTGATTGCGGCATATTTCGCGGCGTACTACGGGGGCGACCTGATGGGGCCGTGGGTCCGCCCCTTTTTACAGCTCCCCGACGCCATTCTGTCTCTGCTGGCCGGCGCGGTCCTGGGTCTTTTGGTTTATGTCACGATTAATGCGTTGGGCACGATGTTTTTTAAGCGGACGAGCCAGCACGAGTCTTCCTTCGTTCGTCTTCTCTCCGGGGCGAGCGGCGCCGTTCTTGGATTATTCTTCGGCGGTTTTCTGGTTTGGCTGATCGTGGTGGCAGTCCGGTCGTTAGGAGCCGTGGCTGATGTGCAGGTCCGTCAGCAGCCGGCCACACAGGCCGCGCCGGCCACGGCGCGTTCGCTTCATGCGGTCGATCTTCGCAATGGATTGTTCAAAGAAGCGAACGATTCGGCGCCGCTGCTCACTTCGCTGGCCCGATTGAAGAATTCGCTCGAACTCGGAAGCGTCGGCAGCGCCGTGAAAAAAGCGGACGTCGTTCCAACCAGGGCCTACGATACACTCGGCAAAGTAGGCAAGGTGTTTTCCGATGGAGAGAGCGCGCAGCGATTTCTCAGTTTTCCGGGTGCGCGTGAGCTCGGTGAAAATCCCCGGATTGGGGCGCTCCGAAATGATCCGGAGATAGCAGAGCTGATCTCGCAGGGTCGTTTTATTGATCTTCTGCAAAATCAGAAGATCCGCGACGCGGCGAACGACCCTTCGGTGCTGCAACGAGTGAAGAACTTCGATCTATCTGCCGCGCTCGACTACGCGCTGAAGCGCGATTGAATGAGTTAAGAGCGATGATTTCACAGTTCAAATTGTCGTAATGACCACGGACGAGCTCAAATGAAATACCTCCCGACCATTGGTCTTGAAGTTCACGTCCAGCTGAGGACGCGGTCCAAGATGTTCTGTGGTTGTCCGGTCGAGTTTGGGGCGGAGTCGAATACGCACACTTGTCCGACCTGTCTCGGGTTGCCGGGGGCCTTGCCTGTCATGAATCACGAAGCATTGCGCCTGACTGTTTTGACCGGGCTGATGCTTGATTGCGAAATTGACCAGGCCTCGAAATTCGATCGGAAGAATTATTTCTATCCCGATATGCCCAAGAATTATCAGATCTCGCAATACGATAGGCCGCTTTGCCGGGACGGTCGTGTTCCACTGCACGATTTGGCTTATCCGAAGGATGCGCAGAAAAGTATTCCGGTTTCGGACAAGGAAGTGCGGCTGGTCCGGATTCATCTGGAGGAAGATGTGGCCCGGAGTTTCCATTTCGAGACGACTACCGGGATTGATTTTAACCGCGCTGGCACACCCTTGATGGAGATCGTAACCCGCCCGGAAATTGAATCACCGGAAGAAGCATTCGCCTTTCTCACGTCGCTTAAACAGATCCTGATCTACGGTGGAGTGAGTGACGCCGATATGGAGAAAGGTCAGTTTCGCTGCGACTGCAACGTGTCGATCCGGTCGGAGACACAAAATGAATTGGGCGCGAAAATTGAACTCAAGAACCTGAATTCAATAAGCGGAGTGCGACGGGCTCTGGCCTTTGAAGTGGAGCGCCAGGTGGCGGCGCTGACCCGCGGTGAGACTTTAAGTCAGGAGACACGCGGCTGGGATGATGAACGCGGTGAAACTTTTCTGATGCGCACAAAAGAGTCGGCGCACGATTACCGTTATTTTCCGGATCCCGACCTGGTGCCCGTAAGGACGGACGGACTGCTCAAGGACGTGCAAAGCAGAGTTCCTGAGTTGCCCAAGGCGAAACGGGCGCGGTTCGTGGAAGATTATGAGGTCAGTGACTACGATGCCGGCGTGCTCTCAGATGATCTCGCCTTGGCGGGCTATTTCGAGCAGGCCGCGAAAAATTCAAAAAAACCGAAGACCGTGGCCAATTGGATCCTGAATGATCTACGGAACGCGTTGAGCAGTTCCGGTCAGTCGATTACGGAATGTCCGGTCCGACCGGGCGCGGTGGATGAGCTCATTGAACTGATTGATGCCGGAAAGATTAGCAGCAGTCAGGCGAGGGAGGTCTTCAGCGAGATGTTCGGAACCGGGAAAAGTGCGGGTGAGGTTGTGCAAGAAAAGGGGATCGAGCAACTCAGCGACACGACGGCGATCGAAGAGTTGTGTGATCAGGTGATTATGGCGCATGCGAAGCCCGCGGCGGACTTCCGGGCTGGTCACACCGCATCCATCAATTTTCTGAAGGGACAAGTGATGAAATTGTCGGCCGGGAAGGCGAATCCGCAGCTGGTTGGAGAGATTTTGGAGCGAAAGCTTCGGGAATAGCGCGAGCGCAGAAGCGTTTGACGCGTCGATGAAAATTCTAATCGCGCCCGATAAGTTCAAAGGAGTTCAGACGGCTCGGGAAGCGGCCGGAAATATCGCGGCCGGAATCCGGGAGGTTTTACCTAGAGCGAGCATTGAGGTGGTGCCAGTGGCAGATGGAGGCGAAGGAACGACAGAGGTCATGTGCGACGCGCTGGGCGGGGCGTGGCGTCAATGTCTGGCGCACGATGCGTGGGATCGATCGGTGACGGCGCGTTACGTCTGGCTGGAGGAAAAGGAAACGGCTGTGATGGAGATTAGCGCAGTGGCAGGTGGCCCGCACCGGGATGCGGCACGGTGCGATATCGAGACGGCAACGACATTCGGCATCGGAGAGATGATGCTGGCCGCGACCGAGCGCGGTGCGCGAGAGATTGTGGTTGGACTGGGGGGCAGTGTCACGAACGACGGCGGCTTCGGGATGGCTCGCGCCCTCGGTTTTCGCTTCCTCGATGCCGACGGCGTGGAGTTGAAAAGGAATGTCGATGAGTTGCAAAGGCTAGACCGGATAGAAAAGCCTTCTCGGCCACACCCATGGCTGAGCGCGATAGCGGCGGCGGATGTGCGCAATCCGTTGCTGGGCGAAAATGGAGCGAGCTGGGTGTTCGGACCCCAAAAAGGGGCGAGCGCTGATCAGGTGCCGCGGTTGGAAGAAGCCTTGAAACGATTGGCCAACGTCATCGCGCGAGACTTTGGTGTGGATTACCGTTCGACGCCGGGAGCAGGCGCGGCCGGTGGACTCGCTTTCGGATTGATGAGCTTTTGTGGAGCAAGCATACGTCCCGGTTTCGAGGTTGTGTCGGAGGCGATCGGTCTGGAAAGCAAAATCCGGGGCACTGACATTGTGGTTACCGGCGAAGGAAGTCTGGACCGGCAGACCCTCGAGGGAAAAGCGCCGGCGGAAGTGGCGCGGTTAGGCCGCCGACTTGGGAAACGCGTTTTCGCAGTGGTAGGTCGGACCGATGGAGATGTGCGCCTGGAGGAGTTGTTCGCCGGTATTTTTGCCGTAGCCGATCCTGCCCTGAGCGAGGAAGAAAATATCAGTCGCGCGCCGGACCTGTTGCGGGAAGGAGGCCGGCAGTTGGGAAAATTTCTCCTTTAGCGGCCGTCGCTCTCCGTTGCTACGCCCCTCATTCGCGCTGTTGCTCACGCCATTATTCCTGGTGTGACGCTCGTGCTGAGAGTGAGATCCTTCGCTCCGGCGGCTGCCGGACTGGCTCAGGATGACAAGATGGGTGGTTTGGGTTTTTCGTAAAACTCTCGAAACCGCTTACTTGTCTCAACGTAGCTCCAAGCCCAGCGCGAGATGCTTTTTTGTTGTTCGTTCGTGAGCTGTCTGACAATTTTTCCGGGCGATCCGAGGACGAGCGATCCGGCTGAGATTTTCATGCCGAGCGTCACGAGAGCATTGGCTCCGATGATGCAGCGCGCACCGATTTCGGCGCCGTCCAGAACGATCGCGCCCATACCGACGAGGACTTCATTGTCGATTTTGCATGCGTGCACAACGGCGCTGTGGCCGATGGTGACGAGTTCGCCCAGGATTGCGGGATAAGCCGTATCGAGGTGAACAACCGCGTTATCCTGAATGTTGGAACGCGGTCCGATGACGATCCGATTGATATCACCACGTAGGACCGCGCCGTACCAGACGCTCGATTCTACCTCCAAGGTGACGTCACCGATGACGGTAGCGCCAGAGGCCACCCATGCCGATGGGTGGATGCGCGGTCCCTGCCGCAGGCGCGCATCGATACCGGTGTGACCAGTGGGCAACGGATCTGGCTGAACATCCATCAGGCGGGAACGTCTAACATCCCACATCGATCGTCCAACGGAAGAAGGGTTGGTGTTATCGCGGGTGAGTTTGCTATTGTCCCGGCTCCGGGATGTTAAGGGTTCATGCAGGATATTCCTCCACACACAGTCACTCCATTTGTTTTTTCTGACCCGGCGGGCAAGCGTTGGCCGCGGCTGCGTCTAATCCTGCTCGTGGGCGGCATTCTCTGTTTCATCGGAGCCGTTCTCTTCGTGCAGACGTTGTTTGTCTCTCCGCAAATACGTGTGCCTTTTTCCCTGCGGCAGTTGAAGGGGCAGCTCAAAGTTTACCAAAAACAAAACCAGGCTGGGCTAGCGCCGTCGCCTACTTCACTGCTTTGGCAAAAATTTGGAGCGGCCCGGCAAGCCGCCAAAAAATTGGGCGGACCCACGCCGGTTCCGGCGGTCAAGCCGCGCAGGAAATCGCCGACCAACGAGGTTCGATTGGCTTTCTACACGAACGGCGATCCCTACAGCTACACTTCTCTGGAGAGCCACGCCGCCCAGATCACGCATGTCTGCCCGGAGTGGATGGCCGTCGTGAACGGCATGGGTGACTTGCAGATCGATGCGGACAATCGGTTGCCCAAGCTCGCCGCGGCCAAAGGCATCGCCTTGATGCCACTCCTGTCAAACTTGGTCGGGGACACGTGGCAGCCGGAAGCCATCGAAAATCTGGCGCACGGTCCGGCTGATCGGCAGGACCACTTCATCGAAAGCGTGCTGAACGTGTTGCGCAATGCCAAGGCCGCCGGTGTGGTGGTGGACTGGGAACAAATCGATCCGGCCTACAAGAAAGATATCACCGCGTTCATCGACAGATTCGCCGGCGCGTTGCACGACGATCACAAAGAGTTGTGGTTGTGCGTCCAACCGGGCCAGGAACTCGATTACATGGATTTCGAAGACCTGTCCGGCAACGTCGACCGTTTCGTCGCGCTCCTTTTCGATGAGACGTCGGATATCGATCCGCCGGGCCCGCTCGGTTCCCGTGCCTGGTTTGAGGGATGGCTGCACGTGTTGATGGAAGATGCCGATACCAAGCAATGGATCGTGACGCTGGGGAGCTACGGCTACGACTGGACGGAAGGGGCGAGGAAGGCCGAGTTGATCAGTTTTCCCGAAGCGATGAGTCGCGCGAGCAGTGCCGGTGTCGCTTCCCTGTCGGTGGTCGCGCCGGACTACAACCCCTCCTTCTATTATGAGGACGCGGATAAGATTCACACCGTCTGGTTTCTCGACGCTGTTACATTTCTCAATCAGTTGCGCGAAGTGCGCGATGACAAGGCGGGCGGCTTCGCTCTATACCGGTTAGGCACGGAGGACACCGCCATCTGGGATGCACTGAGCGTCTCGCGCAATTTTGAAGTAAATGGAGCGACGCGCAGCGCACTGGAGGTTTTAAAAGGAACGGACACCATCACGGATTTGGGCGACGGGGAAATTGTAACCGTGGACGAGACGCGCTCCGACGGAATGCGCGAACTGCTCGTGGATGGTGACAAGTATTTGACGGCGCGGTATGTGAAGTTCCCGCAGTTTCCAACCTTGTATCACCAGGGCGCAGGGGGCGAACATCAAGTCGCTCTCACGTTTGACGACGGACCCGATCCGGAGTGGACGCCGCAAATTCTCGACATCCTGAAGGCGGCCAACGTGAAGGCGGCGTTTTTTATCGTGGGTAAAAACGCGGAAAATTATCCATCGTTGGTCCGCCGAATCGTGGATGAAGGCCACGAGATAGGGAATCACACCTATTATCATCCGAACCTGGCCTTGTGTTGGCCGGAGCATATCCGGCTGGAGCTGAACGCCACACAGTTGTTGATCGAATCGATCACGGGGCGAGCCACGACGCTGTTTCGACCGCCCTACGCCGCCGATACAAGTCCGTCGCAATTGAGTGAGTTGACTCCGTTACAGATCGCGCAGGATATGGATTACCTCGTCGTCCTGGAAAATATCGATCCGCAGGATTGGGCCAAGCCGGGCGCCGACATTATCTTGCAACGGATCAAACAACAGCGCCGGGATGGCAGCATCATCCTTCTGCATGATGCGGGCGGGGATCGCGCGCAAACGGTGGAGGCCCTGCCGCGCATTCTCGACTGGCTGAAAACCCGCGGAGACGCCGTAGTACCGCTAAGCACGCTGCTCGGGACGACGCGTGATGAAGTGATGCCTCCCTTGCCACGCAGTGAGCAGTCGCTCGCCCGTCTCGTCAGCAGTACTGGCTTCCGCATTTATCACGCGATTGAAGAATTTCTCTGGGCCTTCATGATCGTGGCGACCGCTCTGGTGGTCGTTCGCACTCTCACTGTCATCTGGCTGGCCTATCGTTTTCGCAGGCGGCCCGGGAATGAATTTAATCAGCCGGTCAGCGTCGTCATCGCGGCCTACAACGAAGCCAAGGTAATCGCAGGCACGCTGCAATCTTTACTCAACACAGACTACGCCGCTGAAATAGAGGTCATCGTGATTGACGATGGTTCGCGCGACGGCACCGGAACCGAGGTCGAGCGCATCGCCGCGGCGGATGCACGCGTGCGTCTGATGCAGCAGGAGAATCAAGGGAAAGCGCGGGCTTTGCAGCGCGGTCTGGCCAGCGCCCGCCACGGTCTCATCGTGTTTATCGATGCCGACACGCATTTCCAGCGCGATACTCTTCCGCGTCTTTTGGAACCGTTCGCCGATGAGGGCGTTGCGGCGGTATCGGGTCACGCCAAGGTTGGAAATCTGCGCACGTTCATGGCCAAATGTCAGGCGCTCGAATACACATGCGGCTTCAATCTCGATCGGCGGGCCTACGACCGTTGGAACTGCATTACGGTTGTGCCCGGCGCGATCAGCGCGATTCGCAAGGCGGCGATTGATCAGGTGGGAGGGCTTAGTCTCGAGACGCTGGCGGAAGACACTGACCTCACGCTGGCCTTACATAGACACAAGCTGCGCATCATTTATGTGCCGGGCGCGATTGCCTGGACGGAAGCTCCCGAGACGGTTCGGACGCTGGCGCGGCAACGATTTCGCTGGGCTTACGGTACCTTGCAATGCTTGTGGAAACATCGGGACATGGTCTTCAACTGGAATTATCGCGCGCTGGGATGGTTTAGCCTACCGAGTGTCTGGTTTTTTCAAATCATCCTCGTCGCCATTACCCCGATGGTGGATCTGTTCCTGCTCGCGTCTCTCCCGTTCGGCGCGTGGCGCGCGCTTTTACCTTTCGTGGCGACGTTTCTTTCCATGGACGTGATTCTGGCTACGCTCGCCTGCATCCTCGAAAAGGAACCGGTCACACGCGCCTGGCGGATTTTACCGATGCGCCTGATTTATCGCCCCCTGCTCAGCTACTGCATCTGGAAGGCCATTATTCGCGCGGTCAAAGGCGCGTTCGTTAGCTGGGGTAAACTCGAGCGCACGGCGAGCGTGCCGGTGCGAGCGTGATGGCGACGAAGCGCGGCGCGGGCTGGTTTAGGATCGCCCCTATCCTTGTTGTTTTTGCCTGCGCCGCCTGTCGCAAACAGGTTTCCGAAACGCAGGTCGATCCCAATGGCCCGGTCGCGGTGGTGCTGCCGGCCAAGGGCGCTTACACGGGCGCGTTCATGGATTTCGGGGACGAAGAGGACACCGTCTCGCTCGAGACGATCGAGGACTTTGAGAAGATGGTCGGCAAACATCAGGCCATCATCGCTTCGTCGAGTTATTGGGGAGAGCAGAGTTTTCCGACCGCGAATCTCAACGTGATTTGGAGACATGGTTCTCTCCCTCTCGTCTTCTGGTCGCCCTGGGATCGGCCCTACGAGCAGAATCACGGGCCCGATAAATTTAATCTGAAGGACATCATCGCTGGGAAATGGGACGCTTATATCGACAAGTGGGGCGAAGCGGCGCGCGAATTTGGTCATCCCATGGTTGTGGCTTTCGGGGTGGAGATGAACGGTGACTGGTTTCCCTGGTCCGGGACCTATTACGGCGGAGAGGATTGGGATGACGACCACGATAACTGGCAGGGTCCCGAAAATTTCCGGGCCGCTTTCCGTCATGTGGTTGATCACGTGCGCGCGCGCGGCGCCAAAAACGTGCAGTGGATGTTTCACACCAACAACTATTCCTATCCGCTCGATACCTGGAATTTCGCGCCCGCCTATTATCCTGGCTCCGCGTACGTCGACTGGTTAGGCATGAGTGTCTATGGGCAACAGTTCAAGGACGAGCCGTGGGCGAATATGGCTTCGCTGGTCGACTGGCCCTACCAGGAAATGAGCGGACTCGATCCCGAAAAGCCGATCATGATTGCAGAGTGGGCCACCGGCGAATTTCCCCATTCCGGCAACAAGGGGGATTGGATTAAGGACGGCCTTGATCTTTTTCGAACGCGTTATCCGCGAATCAAGGCAGCCGTCTACTGGCATGAGCGCTGGCAGAATCCGGATCAGTCCTTTAGCAATCTGCGCGTGAACTCGTCGATAGATTCGTTGAATGCCTATCGCGAAGGAGTGGCAAATCCAGATTGGTTGGGCAATCTGATCCTGCGCGCCATTCGCCCGACCGAATCGCATTGAGCCCATCCGACGGTGCTCGGTCACTCATCGCGAGGATGATTATTCGCCGGAAAGAGCCCGTAATTAGACAAAATCCGCGGTTGGCGGCGTCTGGCTTATGAAAGACCGTGAAGAGGTCATGGAAAGTGTCGTTACCCATGAAAACTGGAAAACTTGTTTCTCCGAGCTTGCCCCGGGTCTTGTCCTTTTCGCGCGGCAATGGGTCCGGTCGGGCGCCGATGCCGAAGACATTGTGCAGGAAGCCTTCGTTCGTTTCTGGCGTCAAAATCGGGATGTGGCCAACCGCGGCCTGCTCTACGCGACCGTTCGGTCGGTCGCTCTCGACCTTATTCGCAAGGACAGCCGTCGCGCTCGACGCGAAGCAGAAGCGTATGCCGATGCCGTCCAAACGATCGAACCGCAATTTGAAGACGACGATGATTCGCGGCGCCTCCTCGCCGTTGCGATCAACCGCCTGCCTCATGAACAGCGCGAGGTGCTTGTCATGAAGATATGGAATGATCTTACTTTCGCCGAGATCGGAGAAGGCCTGAGCATCTCGCAAAACACGGCCGCCTCACGCTATCGCTACGCGCTAGTGGCGTTGAAAAAGGATTTACTGCCGCGATGAACGATTTTTCCGAAATCGAGAACGAGTTGCGCGCGTTGCGTCCGGTGCGGCCCTCGCAAAAGCTGTACGAATCGGTGGCGCATCAGCTTGACGGGCCGGCCGAAGCCGGGCCGGTCGACAATATTGTCCAGCCGAATCGGTTCCGTTTCGGATGGCTATCGTTAGGGTTGGGTCTGGCGGCGGCGGCGGTCTTCCTCATCCTGGCTCGAATAGATTTCCCTATTTTCCCGCGCCACGTTCCCACCATCGCGATGACGCCGAATCCGGCGTCGGCCGGCGCGTTCGCCTCGGCTCAATTTATTCCGGCGGGCGCTTCGCGCGTTGTCTATCACACGCAGGATGAAGGCTTACTCTTCCGAGGGGACTCGGCTGCGCCGGTGCGCCGCGTTCGCTCGCGCAGCCGTGAAACACTGCAGTGGCACAATCCCGAGACGGGCGCATCGCTGCGCGTTTCCTACCCGAGCGAGGAAGTCCAACTCGTCCCGGTGGCCGGACAATAATTTTACTGAGCCTTAACCAAACCAAAAAATGAAAATCAAACTAACCTTAACGCTATTGATCACCGTGTTCCTGTCTGCGACCGGCCTGCCGCAGCCTGCACCCGCTCCACCTGCGCCGCCCGCCCCGCCAACCGCGCCGGTTCCACCCAATCGACCGGACCGCCATGAAAAGATGCCAATGGTGCCGGTCACATTTCTCGGCGTGGAAACGTCGGACGTTCCCCGGGTCGTGAGCGAACAGCTCGGCTTGGCCAAGGGTTTTGGATTGGTCGTCGATTACGTGGTGCCGGATGGACCGGCTGCCGTCGCGGGAGTGCAGACGAATGACATCTTAAAGCTGTTGAATGATCAGATTTTAACCGAACCGGACCAACTTTCGAAGTTGATCCGCAGCTTTTCCGAAGGGACCACGATTACGTTAACCGTCCTGCGAAAGGGACAGGAGCAAAAGATTCCGGTGAAGCTGGTAAAGAAGGACGTCCCACAGCGTCGCGGTTTCGGCCCCGGTTCCCGCATGCCGGGCGACTTCAATATCGATTTAGGCGACCTGCGTGATCGGATGAGAGACATGAAAGAAGAGATGCAAGACTCACAGCACGACATGATGCAAGGAGCAGTCATGAAAGCGCACGGAGAAGTCATGCGAGCCCGCCAGGAGGCGTTGCGGGCCGGCCAGCAAGCACGCGATAATGCGCAACGGGCACGGGATAACGCACAACAGGTGCGCGACGCAGCGCAGCGCGTACGGGATGAATCGGGCCGTAACGGTCAGATCAAGATCACGCGATCGGACGACACCGGACTGCGCACGACCCGGATAGACCTGGCCAGGGCGGAGATCGTGTTTTCCGACGACAAGGGCGAACTGCGGCTTGATCACAACGACGGCAGAAAAATTCTGACGGCGAAAGATCCACAGGGCCGGCTGTTATTCAGCGGGCCGATCGAAACGAAGGAAGATTTAGATAAGGTGCCGGAGGAAGTGCGCGACCGTTACGACAAACTGAAGGAGAAAGATCTGCCCTCCGTCGTTTCGCCCGGGGATAACGAAGAGAACAACGATGCACAAGACGTGGACGAAGACGACAGTAACGGTTCGTCGGTCGAGCAAGTGTCGACCCAAACTCTGCCACACACTCCTCGGCCGACCCGGATTTGAATGATTTGAGGCAGAGACTCCGCCGAGCTTCTTAACCCGGGCCCGACCGGCCGCTCGGCGGAGTTTTTCCTTGATTAATTGAGTGACGGCAATCGACGGGAAAAAATATACTGGACCGAAGGTGTTTCATCCGAACAGTTGCAGCCGGTGGAGTGACGTCGGCTTTCCGTCCGTCTGACCCGGATCATGGCATCACCTAACGAAGAAGAGACTGGACCGTCAGTACCCGTGCGGGGCCGTGCTTCCGGAGTGAAACTTGTGCCGCCGGTGCACGGGCGAATCCCAGTCGCTTTTGTTATCTCGGAAGACGCTACCGTGATCGACTTCGCCGGCCCCTGGGAAGTTTTCCAGGATGTGATGATGAGCGATCGTGGGGAAGGCACAGAGCGAATGCCCTTCCAGCTTTTTACGGTCTCCGATAAGAAAGAGATCATTGCCGCGTCGAGTGGATTGAAGTTAGTGCCGGACTACACACTGGAAACGGCTCCCGTGCCGAAGATCGTGGTGGTGCCGGCCCAGCGCGGATCAAAAAAGATCGAGGAATGGCTGGCCCGGACCGCGCCCGCCACAGATCTCGTGATGTCGGTCTGCACGGGCGCTTTCGTCCTGGCAAGGGCCGGGCTTCTGAACGGGAAATCAGCCACGACCCACCACTTGTTTACGGACAAGCTGAGCCAGCAATTCCCCCAGGTGAATGTTGAGCGAGGGGTCCGTTTCGTCGACGACGGACGGATCTCAAGCTCGAGCGGACTCACCGCGGGGATCGATCTTGCCCTGCATGTGGTCGAACGGTATTTCGGTCGCAGTGTGGCTCAGACGACGGCCGATTATATGGAACATCACAGCCGCGACTGGATGGTCTAACCGAAACTATTTCTGGGTCAGCCCGAGTGGCAGGACCGTTTTGCCGAACAATTCATTGAGGACCTGCGCAAGGCCTGTGTAGATCGCCGCGAAACCACAGACGATTCCTTCATAACCGGTGGCCTGTTTGAAGCCGGCACTCGCTCCGGTGAAATCGCCGAAGGCCAGCATGAAGAATAGAATTGTGAGCGTGCCGAAAACGACCTGCAAAGCGCGGCTAAGTCGGAAGGTAGCGAGAAACATGACGCCGGTGAACAGTCCCCAGAGCGCAAGGTAGGCCGCCATGGCCGTCTCATTGGACGGCGCACTCAATCCCATTTTCGGCAGGACCAGCAGCATGACCAGCGATAGCCAGAAGAAGCCGTACGAAATGAAGGCGGTTGCGGCGAATGTATTGTTTTTCTTCCATTCCATGATGCCCGCGATGATTTGCGCGATGCCGCCATAGCAAATGCCCATGGCCAGAACCATGCTGTTCATTTCGTAGTAGCCGGCATTGTGCAGGTTGAGTAACACGGTCGTCATGCCAAAGCCCAACAGCCCGAGGGGCGCCGGATTCGCCGTGGTATCCTTGATTTGAGTAATGGCTTCGTTCATAAGCGATCGGTCGACGGGATTAGTGATGAGGGAAGCACTCGCACTCCCGCCCTCACAGGTTGGTCATGTTGAACAAACTCGACATAATCTGTCAATGGTAAGGCTTCCCGGGTCTCCGCCGGACCGACAGCGCCCCGAAACAAAAAGCGCGTGACCGCTGGTGCGATCACGCGCTTCGTGAATTGTTAGAGTTAAAGACTTCCGACAATCAACGACTGCCCATTTGCATTGATCGAACGGAATCGCCGCTGGCCTTTTTAACGTTGTTTACGCTGGGCTCCACGCCATCTCCTTCGACTTCGACCCATCGACCGCCCAAGTTGCTGCCCGTCTCGCCTGGGGCCCACACTCTGTGCGTTTTCTTTTTGGAAGACGAGCTGGCGACAGTGGCTGAACCACCCGACTTGTCCGTCTGCAGGTTGAAATTCATTGCGACCGCCGGGCTCACACGTGTTTTCACGTTGGTGATGGATGCTTTGACCGTGTTGTTTACGGCTAGGCTGACGCGGTAAATCGCCCCCGCCTCCAAATTACCGCAGGTGTAATGTCCCTTGTCATCCGTTTTCACGACTTGTTTCCAAGTGCCACCGCCGCTGCGTTCAAGGCGGACGTCGGCTCCTTTGAGTGGTAGCCCTTTCTGGTCGAGGACAATGCCTTCAATCGCCGCAGCCCAAGCACCGCCGCCGACAAGGACGAGGGCTGTGATAATCGAGACAACTTTACTAGGAAACGTAAACATGCCGAAAGAATACGCGGTCGGCGGAAAATATTCAAGCTCGCGATGCGGGTACCTTCTGCACGGCTTGGTTAGGTGCGATCGATCGCTCTATGAGCGGCCGGCCGCTTATTCCGTACCTTGAGCAGTTTCCCGCCCGGTCAAAGACTTACATCTGACGCGCCTGACCGGCGTTGGCCTGAATTTGTCTCAGCGTGGCGTTCGCTTTCCACTCGAGCCGCTCCTTCATCCCAGCGGGCTTTTTATTCGGATCATCATTGATTTCGACCCAGCTTCCCGCCAGTTGACTGCCCGTCGCTGCCGGAACCCACACGTAATGTTTTCCCGTCGCGGTCGGTCTTGCCGCCGCCGACTTTTTCAGCGAGAAATTCAGTTTTTCCGTCTGACCCACCTCGGCTAGGACGTTGGCAATCGAGGCCTTCACCTTGCCGTCCACGATCAGCGTCACTTTAAAGGTTCCGCTGCCCAAGCCGGAATAGCTATAATGGCCGCGCGCGTCAGTCTTGGTGATTTGATTGAGGCCGCTTCCTTCCCTTCCTTCGATGCGAACCTGCGCCTCGGGCATTGGCTGTCCCTTGTCATCCGTCACCAACCCTTCAATCGTGGCCGAGGCAGCAAAGGCATTTACGCCGAGTAGCATCAATCCACCGAACGTCACAACGATGGGGCGAAGCAGGTTATTCATAGGAAAAGTATAGGGCGAGACGGGGATGTTTCCAAGACCATTTACGGGGTTTTCCGGACATCGTCTGAGCAAACCGGAACGCATCGCGGCTGGCTGATAGTGCCGGCGGAGGGGCTCGAACCCACACGATCTTGCGATCACTGGATTTTGAGTCCAGCGCGTCTGCCAGTTCCGCCACGCCGGCGGCGAAAGTGGGGAAGTTACGGAAACGGGAGCGAAGCTCAAGTGGTTCTGAACCAGAGCGCGTTTCGCAGAGCGAAGCGGCTGCAATCAAACGCTTTCTGCGCCGATGGAATCGAGTGCCTGCAAACCTCGGGGTGGTCCGAAAACTTCGCGCAAAATGATGGCGCGTCGCAAGTCTTCGGGCGAGCCAAGCAGGGTGCGGATAAGCGGTCTGGTGGTCACCGCCGGCGCGGCCGCGGATTCAAATACGCGGGCCGCTTCAGCCGCCGTCACGGGCAGGGCCGATGCTCGCGCCGCTGCGCCTTGCACCTCAAACACGGTGGACTCCGCTGCTTGCGGAATAAAAATCTTTGCCTCGGGTAGTTCAGGCGCCAGGGGTCGCGGCACCGTCACGCGCCGTGGAAGTTCAGCGCTCGGCACGGTGGTGAGAGGTGGAACGGGATTAAGCACGTTCCGTCTTCGCGCAGCACTGTTGGCCACTTCTGATTGGCGACGCTGAAACTCGGTCAGCGGAGTAGGGACGGAGCGCCGCTTAAGAGGAGGCGGTGGTTGGGAAGAGGCCGGCTGACCCAGTGCATTCAGAAATCTCCGGATGCGTTCTTCATCCGTCTGAGTCACCGGTCCGGGAAGCGGCGGCGGCATCTCCACGCTGGTCGGAAAAACTTCCTCCTCCTCACCTTCCTTGGCGTCTTTCGCCTTTTTGGCGAGCAAACGAAGCAAGGCGGTGATTCCGATCAGCAGAAAAAATAGAATGCCATCGAGATGGACAGCGAGCCCTCTAAAGAATGGAACCGCGAACATGTTGGAAAGGGACACCTGACTGTTTGTTCGTTTCGCCGGAGGGCAGATTACGTCCCCTGGCCCTGCGGTTTGTCCGTGCCGGCAATGGATTCCCGCATGGAAGTATCGGCCTGCACGTTCTTCATCTTGTAATAATCCATGATGCCGAGATTACCGGAGCGGAAGGCTTCGGCCATGGCTTGGGGAACCTGCGCCTCCGCTTCAACCACTTTCGCTCGCATCTCCTGAACTTTGGCCCGCATTTCCTGTTCGACGGCCACCGCGGCGGCTCGACGCACTTCGGCTTTGGCCTGAGCAATCCGCTTGTCCGCGTCCGCCTGTTCGCTCTGCAGCTTCGCGCCGATATTGTCGCCCACATCCACATCGGCGATGTCGATTGAGAGAATTTCAAATGCCGTATTGCTGTCGAGACCCTTGGCCAGAACTGCCTTGGAAATGCGATCCGGATTTTCCAGCACATCCTTGTAGGAATCAGCCGAACCGATCGCGCTCACGATTCCCTCGCCCACGCGCGCGATGATCGTTTCCTCGGTGGCGCCGCCGACGAACCGATCGAGATGCGAACGCACGGTGACGCGCGCCTTGACCTTTGCGCCGATTCCATCCTTGGCCACGCCGTCGATGGTGGCACGGCCCGAGGTCGGGTTGGGCACGTCGATCACTTTCGGATTGATGCTCGTGCGCACGGCTTCGAGGACTGTTTTCCCCGTGCCTTTCGTGGCCAGATCGATCGCGCAGGCGCGGTTAAAATCGAGCGAGATACCCGCCTTGTCCGCCGCGATCAGGGCGAGGATGACTTGTCCGACGTCGCCTCCGGCCAGGTAATGCGCTTCGAGCGGGTCCGACGGAATTTCGATGCCTGCTTTGACGGCCGTGATTCGACTGTCCACGATAAGTCCGACGGGGACGCGGCGGAGTCGCATGCCGATCATTTTGCCCATGCCGACGGGAGCGTTCGCGATGCGCGCGCGCAACCAGATGCCAAAGAAATTGAACAGGACGATGCAGAAAATAAATCCGACGAGCGCGACGATGGCGAGGCCGACATAGCTAAGCGATTCCATGGCGTGAAGTTACTTCGCGTTTGCGAGCGGGAAAAGACTAATCGAGGAATGGGCGCCTGGGTGAGGTGCCAAGGCCGCCTCGAGGCGCACAGTTTTCGTTGCAATTGAGTCTGGACGTAATACGCATTGCGCGTTGTGACCGATCACATTGCCACCAAGGTCGCCGTCATAGGCGCTTCCGGATACGCCGGCGAAGAGCTCGTGCGGCTGTTGTTGGGCCATCCTCTGGTGGATTTGACGACGGTGACATCACGCCAGTCCGCCGGTAAAACAGTCGCCGAAGTCTTTTCCCGTTTTGCCCATCATGCGAAAGCGCAGTCGCTGACTTTTACGGATCCGAAAGACGGGAAGATGGCGGACGTGGCGGAAGTTGTTTTCCTGGCCCTGCCTCACGGTGTCTCGGCTGAAGTCGGAGCGGCCCTGATCGAACAGCGTGTGCGCGTGGTGGATCTGAGCGCCGACTTTCGCATCCGCGATTCAAAAGTTTATCGGGAATTTTATGGTCGGGAGCACCCCGCGACCGAGCTGTTGGGGCGCGCCGTTTACGGTTTGCCCGAGGTCTATCGTGAAAAAATCCGCAACGCCGAACTGGTGGCGAGTCCCGGTTGTTATCCGACAAGCATTCTGCTGCCGCTTGTGCCGTTATTGCGGGAGCAAATGATCGATCAAAAGAGAATCCTGGTCACGAGCCTGAGCGGCGTCACTGGCGCGGGTCGGAAGCTCGAGGCAGATTATTTATTCGCCGAATGCAACGAGAGCATGCGTCCTTACGGTGTGCCGAAACACCGGCACCTGGCCGAAGTGGAACAGGAGCTGTCGGTCGCGGCGGGCGAGGCGATCATGGTCCAATTCACGCCCCACCTTGTGCCGGTGAGCCGGGGAATCGTTTCCACGATTTATACCGATCTGAACGGCGCGGGTGACGCGGCCATGATCCGGTCCATTTTCGAGAATGCGTATGGAGGAGAACCGTTTGTTCGCCTTTTGCACGAGACCCGATTGCCGGACACGAAGAATGTCGTAGGCACAAATTTCATCGATCTCGCCTGGAGGCTCGATCCCCGGACGAATCGACTTATTATGATGAGCGCGATCGACAATTTGACCAAGGGCACAAGCGGCCAGGCGATTCAATGCTTCAACCTGATGCGCGGCTATGCCGAGACTGCTGGGCTCCTCTAAAGGAGAATGTCGCGGCCCCTGGCCGCGTCGATTGAAATGAAAGCATCGGATTCCAGACAACAAACTTTTCGCCAGATCTCCGGATCGATCTGCGCGCCTCTCGGCTTCAAGGCGGCCGCGGTTTTTTGTGACATCAAAAAACTCGGCACGGGCAAAGGCTCGGAGAAGGGGAAGAAGCGTGACCTCGCTCTGATCGTTTCCGATGTTCCAGCGGCGGTCGCCGGAATGTTTACGAGCAACCAGGTGTGCGCCGCACCGGTGAAGTTGAGCGCAGATCATGCCGCGCGAGAATTCGCCCGGGCTATCGTGGTGAATTCCGGAAACGCCAACGCGTGCACCGGAAAGCAGGGCATGAGAGACGCCAAAAGCATGGCACGTCTCGCGGCCTCTTCTGTAGCGGCGGTCTATGACCGCCGACCTTCCGCAGATCCCACGGCGGTCGTAGACCGCTATAGGATCAAAGGCGCGGACGTGTTGGTCTGTTCGACCGGTCGAATCGGCGTGTCCATGCCGATGAAGAATGTGGAACGAGGCATCCGCGCGTGCGCACCTTTGCTCACTCGATCCGTTAGGCAGGCCCAGGATGCGGCCGAAGCGATTATGACGAGCGACACGCGGCGCAAGGAAATCGCGGTCGAGTTTCAAATCGGCCACGCACGCGTTCGTATTGGTGGAATCTGCAAAGGCGCCGGGATGATTCAACCCGGGATGAGCCCAAAGGGGAGCGCGGTCGGATTGCACGCGACCATGCTTGCCTTCATTACGACTGATGCGGCGGTCCAATCCGTCTTCTTAAAACGGGCGCTCGAAACGGCCGTGGCGGAAAGTTTTAATCGCATCACGGTCGACGGAGACATGAGCACGAATGACTCGGTCATTCTTTTGGCTAACGGATTGGCCGGCAATCGACGGCTCGATCGGATTTCGCCTCACCGGCGCAGATTTCAAGAAGCGTTGAACTTCGTTACGCTGGAGCTGGCCAAAATGATCGTGCGCGACGGTGAAGGCGTTTCGCGTTTCGTGTCGGTGCGGGTGCGCGGAGCACGGAGCGCGAAAGAGGCGGAAGCGGCCGCGCGGTCCATCGCCAACAGTTCACTGGTCAAAACCAGCTGGTGCGGGGGCGATCCGAATTGGGGTCGAGTCTTGTGCGCGGCCGGATATTCCCGCGCCCGGATCGACGAATCGATCGTCGACATTGGCTATAGCTTGCCGGGCGCTCGCAAAATTCTGTTCGCCTTTCGCGGCGGCCGCCCGACGATCGCGTCATTCTCGAATCTGGCCCGGATCACGTCGGCGCCGGAGTTCGATCTGTATGTCGATCTTCATGCCGGGACCGGCGAGTTCGTAATCTATGCGAGCGATCTGACGGAGGACTATGTCAGCTTCAACAAAGGGAACGTGACTGATCCGTTGAGCCTGGGAGGCTAAGAATGGAAGAGATTATCTCCAAAGCGGCTACGCTGCTCGAAGCGCTTCCTTATATTCAAAGATTTCGCGGCGAAGTCTTCGTGGTGAAATACGGAGGCAGCTTCATGGATTCACCCGACGCAGAGGTGAGGCATCGGCTGGCCCGCGACATCGTTTTTCTGGAAGCGGTCGGCATTAATCCCGTGGTCGTGCACGGCGGCGGCAAGGCGATCACTCGTGCGGTGGAAGCAGCTGGATTGGAGGCAAGATTTGTGCGGGGCCAGCGCGTGACGGACGCGCCCACGGTCGAAATTGTGGACCGCGTTCTCTCGCGCGAGATTAATCCGGAGGTCGTAAAAGCCATTCAGGACTTTGGAGGCAAGGCGCGCGGATTTGCCGGCACTGATATTTTCCGTTGCCGAAAATTAAAGCCGGCCGGAGGCGAGGTGGAAGAGATAGACCTTGGATTCGTGGGCGACGTCTACGAAGTGAATGTTGATCCGCTGCGCGAATGTATCCGTCGCAATATCACTCCGGTAATTAGTCCAACCGCGAAAGGCGAGGACGGAAAAATTTACAACTGCAACGCCGATGTGGCGGCCGCGAAAACGGCCATCGCGCTGAAGGCGCGGCGGCTCGTCTTTATGAGCGACGTGCCGGGTTTATTGAGGGAACCGACCGACGACGCGACACTAATGACTCATCTGCGCGCGGCCGAGGTGCCCGAGTTGAAGAGCGGCGGCGTCATCGATCGCGGAATGATTCCGAAGGTGGACAGCGCGGTTCGAGCGATTGAGAGCGGCGTGGAGAAGGTGCAGTTTGTGGACGGGCGCATTCCGCACTCGGTCTTGCTTGAGATCTTTACCGATGCCGGGGTTGGGACGGAGGTGGTTCTTTGAAAGAAGAAAACGCCGAACGTCCAACGTCCAACGTGCAACGTCCAATTCAGAGTGTGCAGGAGACTTTTGCGCAGTTCGTCGTTCCTTCCTATGGGCGCTTCGATCTTGTGATGGAGCGCGGGGAGGGGAGTTATGTTTGGGATGTCGAGGGTCGGCGCTACCTTGATTTTGGAGGAGGTATCGCAGTCTGCTCGTTAGGGCATGCTAACGTCGAGGTCACCGACGCGCTCGTCGCGCAGTCCCGCACACTGCTCCACGTTTCCAATCTTTATTATAATGAGCCGCAGGGCCGGCTCGCCCAAAGACTGGTCGAATTGATCGGGCCGGGTCGTTGTTTTTTCTGCAACAGCGGCGCCGAAGCGAACGAAGGGCTGTTCAAACTGGCGCGGAAATTCGGTCATGAGAGCGGCCGCTACGAAATCATCGCCACATTTGAATCATTCCACGGACGCACCCTGGCCGGGATTGCAGCGACCGGTCAGGAGAAGGTGAAGAAGGGCTTCGGGCCCATGGTCGAGGGATTCAAACACGTGCCATTCAACGATCTCAATGCGATGCGAAAAGCGATTGCGCCCACGACGGTGGCCATTCTGATCGAGCCGATCCAGGGTGAGAGCGGCGTGACCGTGGCGACGCCGGAGTATTTGCTCGGATTGCGTCAGCTTTGCGACGAGCGCAATCTGCTCCTGCTCTTTGATGAAGTGCAGGCCGGTCATTTCCGCACCGGCAGATTCCAAAGCTGGCAGCGGATCCTTGAGGTAGGCGGTTCGGTGAACAGTCCCTACCTGCCGGATGGCATCTCCATGGCTAAGTCGTTAGGCGGAGGTTTTCCCATTGGCGCGTTCTGGGTGCGGGAAAAATATGCCGACCTGCTTTCGCCCGGCACGCATGCGACCACCTTTGGCGGAACGCCGCTCGGTTGCGCCGTTGCACTCAAGATTCTCGAAATCATCGAACGAGATCATCTGGCACAAAATGCCAGCGACGTGGGCGAGTTTCTCGCGGGAGAGCTAAAATCTTTGCAACATCGGTTTCCACAAATCATTTGGGACGTGCGCGGCTTCGGATTGATGATCGGAATCGAATTCGATTCGACCGCTCCGGCCTTTTCCCAGGGAACAAGATCGCCCGCCTTGCAGGTGGTTGATCGCTTGCATGCCAGAAATTTGCTGACTGTGCCCGCTGCAACTTCAGTGGTCCGCCTGCTGCCCGCGCTGAATCTCAGCCGCGCCGAAGCCGAGGAAGGACTCGATGCGATCAAGTCTGTCGTAGAAAGTTTGAACGATTGAAGGACTAAGAAAATGCGCTTTACGCCACGGCTGTCATCCCGAACGGACGTGAGGGACCTCGCATATTCACTCGGCGCAGGTGAGATTCCTCGCTGTCTGCGCAGCTCGGGATGACGCCGTTCTAGTACTCTATGAAAATCCGTATCAATCTGTGGCTCGAATGATCTCTTTATGTCTGTGAAACACCTTCTCAGCATCGAAGGCCTTAACCGGCCGCGGATCGACACAATCCTGCGGATGACAGCCGATCTAAAGAAGAACCGGGGCAAGGTCTCGTCCAAACCCTTGGCCGGCCAAACCTGGGCTTTGATCTTCTCGAAACCTTCGACGCGCACGCGGGTCTCCTTTGAGGTCGGTATCCGCGAACTCGGGGGCGAATCCATTTATCTGAATGCCTCCGATGCGCAGCTCGGCCGCGGTGAACTCATCAAGGACACCGCGCGCGTGCTCGCTCGCATGGTGCATGGCGCGGTCATTCGCACGTTCGCGCAAAGCGATATCGAAGAGTTCGCCGAGTTTTCCAATGTGCCCACGATTAACGCGCTGACCGATGACGAGCACCCCTGCCAGATCCTGGGCGACATTTTCACGATTCAGGAAAAGCGCGAAAGCATGGCCGGCAAGGTGGTCACTTTTGTGGGAGACGGAGCGTCCAACACGGCTCAGTCGTGGTTGTTCGCGGCGGCCCCGCTCGATTTCGAATTGCGCATTGCGTCGCCCAGGCGTTATCAGCCTCGTCCTGACCTGATCAAGCGGGCCGGCGGCCGCGTCATTTGTACCGATGATTTGCAGGAAGCCGCGCGCGGAGCGGATGTGTTATACACCGATATCTGGGTCTCGATGGGCCGGGAAGGGGAAGAGGCGCGCCGCGAAGCCGAGCTCGGCCCCTATTGGATCAACGAGTCGCTCGTCCAACTGGCCAAGCCGGACGCGCTCGTCATGCATTGTCTGCCCGCGCACCGTGGACAGGAAATTGACGAGAAGACATTCGAAGCGCACGCCGCCACCATTTTCGATCAAGCCGAGAATCGACTGCACGTGCAGAAGGCCATTCTGGCTGAGCTGGTCGATTGACCGCTACCTCGGGAATTACATGCAATTAGAACCCGAGTTGATCAGGGCGGAAGCGGCCGTTCGCAATAGTGAAGAGCGTTACCGCGAACTGCTGGCATCGGTCACTGACTATATATATACGGTGCGGCTGCATAACGGGGCCGTCATCGAGACGTCGCACGGTCCCGGTTGTCTTGCCGTGACCGGATATCAGCCCGAGGAATATGCGATCGATCCAAATCTGTGGCATCGCATGGTCCACCCGGACGATCGTACCGCCGTCGTGGCGAATGCCGCTCAGATGGCGGAAGGGAAAGTGCCGCCGAAGATTGAACACCGCATCTTTCATCGGGACGGTTCGATCCGATGGGTGCGGAATCAACGAGTCCCGCATTACAGTCCGGAAGGACGTTTCGCTGGCTACGACGGCCTTGTCTCGGACGTCACGTCGCGCAAACAGGCGGAGGAAGCGCTGACCGAAGCGAATGTGCGTTTGCGCGAGGTGCTAGCCAGCCTGACCAAATCCCATGAGGAGTTGAAGGCGACACAAATGCAGCTGATCGATGCGGAAAAGCTCCAAACGATCGGACAACTCGCGGCGGGCGTGGCGCACGAAGTGAAGAATCCACTGGCCGTCCTTCAGATGGGGCTTGGCTATCTGGCGAAGCAGCCCGAATCGGAAGCTGAGCAGACCGCCATGGTCGTTAAGGAAATGCGCGATGCGGTCAACCGCGCCGATGCGGTCGTGGGAGATCTGCTCGAGTTCGCCGCTCCCAAGCAGCCGGAATTACGCGACCGCGAGGTCGAACCGCTTATCCGGCGCTCTCTCACTCTGGTCCGCCACGAATTGAATGCGGCTAAGGTTCGGGTAGTGACGAATTTTGCCGGCAGCCTGCCGGCTTGCCGGCTCGATTCGAACAAGATCAAGCAGGTCTTTGTGAACCTGTTTACCAACGCCTGCCACGCCATGCCTGACGGTGGCGTTCTCGCGATTACAACGTCTTACCATCAGCTGAGCGAGAGCGATATTAACGGCGTGGCTCGAAGCCGGACCGGACCCCGCTTTAAGCCCGGCGATGGAGTCGTCCTGGTCGAAATCGCGGACAACGGCACCGGAATTCCGGAAGAGAAGCTATCCAAGATATTTGATCCCTATTTTACGACCAAACCGACCGGGAAGGGGACCGGCTTGGGGTTGACCGTCACAAAAGCGATCATCGACATGCACGGAGGGTGCATCAGCGTTAGGAATGGCGTTGAGGCCGGTGTCATTGTAACGGTGATTCTGCGAAGCCGGGATAAAGATGAGAAATAACAAACCGAAAATCCTGATCGTGGATGACGAGAAGGGATTTACCAAATTGACCAAGCTGACCCTGTCGGATTATGAAATCTGCGAGGAGAACAATCCGGCCCGCGCACTCGAAACCGCTCGCCGTTTTCAGCCCGACCTAATTTTGCTCGATGTGGTTATGCCTGATTTTGACGGTGGCGATATTGCCGCGCAACTCCAGGCTGAAGCGTCGCTCAGGAAAGTCCCGATTATTTTTCTGACCGCAATTGTGACGGAAAAGGAGACGAAGAAGCGCCAGCTCTTCGGCGGGTTCCCATTTATCTCCAAGCCGGTCACCCCGGAAAAACTGACGGAGGAAATCGAGAAATATTTGGCGGTTTGAGGCGAGGCCTCGTGATCTTTGGGGGAGTGATAAGAAGGGCTTGCTCGCAACCACGGCGCGAACGTAGACCGATTCAGTGTTTGGAATGATGAAGAAGATAATCCTCGTGATGTTGGGCGCGGCGTTGCTCGCTCGCCATTGTCCCGCCGCGAATTCCGACGTGGAGATTCACTGCGTGGCCCGGAAAGTGGACGAAGTAAACAAGAGTTCGACGGAAAGCATGGCCCATCTGCAGGAGCATTGGACCTATGAGGTCACGGTGGAAAATAAGACCTTCAAGGAGCTCTCCGCGGTCGAGGTGGCCTACCAGATCTTCTATAAGAAAGAAGAGTTGGGGAATCGAAAAGAGGACAAACCTCAGCGGCAGACCGGAACCGTTACGATCGGGGTTTTGAAGCCTCACGAGAAGAAGTCATTCACGACCAATGCGGTGGAGCTGAAGAAAGCCCACTTGAACAATGGTTACTATTATCCTGATGGGGGCAGGCAGGCCGCCCAGGACAGCCTGGTAGGGGTTTGGGTGCGTCTTACGCAGGGAGGCCAGCAGTTCGCCGAGTATTCCAATCCTTCCACTCTTTTAAGGGAGAAATGGGAGTAAGACCAAGCGACCTCCTGAGCGGGGTGCCCGAGGTTCGAACTTGAACTGCGGATCAAGACGTGCTGCGTGCGTCGCGGCTGCTCGCCTGCAATCACCGACCGCTCGCCGCTCGCACTTCAGAAAGAAATAATGCGGGATTACGCCGCTCGTGTTAAACCTACGGTAGTGATACGTCTGACGCAGATGTTTGAGAATCGCAACTGCAAGTCTGGAGGGTTTACCCTCATCGAGTTGCTGGTCGTTATCTCCATCATCATCATCCTTATGGGGCTTTTGTTCCCTGCCTTCAAAGGTGTGCAGGATCAGGCCAAGCGAGTGCAAGCGAAGAACGACGTAACGCAGATCGTCACTGCCATTAATGCTTTCTATACAGAGTACGGACAGTATCCGTGCGGCGCCCAGGGTGGCCCGGATTCGAACGACTACTTCACTGCGGGCGACGCCGTGCTTATGGATAATTTACGCGGTCAATTCGGTGCTTCTGGCTTGAACACCAAAGGCATCAGCTTCCTTCAACCGCCGATCGCAAAGGACCCAAGTGTCCCGAGGAGCGGTATCGGAAGTATCGGAAGTACCGCTGGTATTTACTTTGATCCGTGGGGCGCCCCCTATCGGGTTAAAATGGATAATAATTATAACAATCAGTTGGAGAATCCGTACACGGCCAACACCGGGGCCGGATTTTCTGTTATGAATTTAGGCACCATGATCTGGTCGATCGGCAAGGACGGTAAAGGCGCGACAACAGGTACCATAGGTAACGGTGGCTCTAAGAAATCCGCCGATTCGGACGATGACGTGATTTCATGGCAGTGAATCCCAGTAGGGATCGCTGCAGCTGTCACTCAGGTTTGCGCCGCCGCTAGTTGCTCGCGCATCTCCGCGGCGTATTGGTCGGCGTGGAGGCCGGCGAGCAAATGAACGACGTTGCCGGGGAGTTTCACCGATCCCGTGATTCCTGACGCGCGAATCTCTTTCTCGCTCACCTGCGCTGAATCCGTGACCACGATTCGCAAACGTGTTTCGGAACACGCATCCACCTGGCCGATGTTGCGCCGACCGCCTAGCGCTGTGATCACACTGGCGATTTTGCGCACTGCATCCGGATCGCGAAGATTGTTCGCGATAGCCGAGGCAGGCGCCGCCTTGATCGGCGAAGGTTCTTCAAGTTGGTCGGCTTCGGGTCCCGCTACCTTCAGATATTCCTGAATGTCGGTTTTGTAGTTCTCGGCCCGAGTTCCGAAAATCGCCTGCACGCTATCGCCCACCGTAAGGACGCCCGCCGCGCCGAGGGCTTTTAGTTTGGCAGCATTAACCTTCGAGACGTCGTGCAGTTTGACGCGCAAGCGTGTGATACAGGCGTCGAGCGAGGCGATGTTGTTGCGGCCGCCCAAGCCGCGGACGATCTGTAGCGCGAAGTTTTCCGCAACGGCGTTTTTGGCGTCGGCGATGGTCGGCGTCTCGATTTCCCGGCCTGGCGTTTTAAGGTCGAATTTCGCAATCGCAAAACGGAAGATGCCGTAGTAAACCGCGGCCCAAATCGGGCCCAGAACAAAGAGCCACGCGGCATTGTGCGACTTCGGAAAGAGCACGACGAAATCGATCAGTCCGTGCGAAAAGGTCATACCATGTTTCACGCCAAGGACGATGCAGGTGCCGTAGGCGACGCCTGCGAGGATGGCGTGGATGAAGTAGAGGACCGGCGCGAGAAACAGGAACGCAAACTCGATCGGCTCGGTGATCCCGGTAAGGAACGCGGTCAGTGCCGCGGAAACCATGATGCCGCCGACTTTGGCGCGGTTCTCTGGTCGCGCCGCGCGCCACATGGCCATGGCCGCGGCGGGCAGTCCCCACATTTTGAAGAGATAACCGCCCGTCATGTTCCCGGCCGTCGGATCGCCCGCGATGAAGCGATTGATTTCGCCGCGCGCCACCTGACCAGTGGCCGGATCGACATACTGACCGACTTCGAAAAAGAAAGGCACGTTCCAAACGTGATGAAGCCCCAGCGGGATCAAGAGCCGCTCGACGAATCCGTAGAGCGTAAAGGCGACAACCGGCTGGCCCGTGGCGGCCCAGTTTGAGAAGCGTTGAATAACGGCGCCCACCGGCGGCCAGATGATGCTGAGGACGATGCCGAGCGCAATAGCGGCAAAGGCGGTAATAATAGGGACCGACCGTTTGCCGGCAAAGAAGGCAAGATACGACGGGAGTTGAATTCGGTAGAAGCGATTGAAGACCCATCCGGCGACTAAACCGATAAGGATGCCACCGAAGACACCGGTCTCAATGGAACCCATGCCCATGATCGACTTGAGTTCCGCGCCGCCGACCGCGAATTTTCCCTGGGTGACCGTGGCACTGAGGACTTGGCGAATCTGTCCGATCAAATCGGTCGCGAGCGTTACACCTGGAATGACCGGCGGTGTGTGATGCCAAAGCGCGAAGAACGCAGTGGCAACACCCATCGTGGCGAGGAGCACTAGATATCCGACGGTGGAAGCGAGTGCGGCAACGCCGTCGTTTTCCGTTAGTCCAACCGCGATGGCGATGGCAAAAAGAAGTGGGAGGAATCCGAAGATCGCCCCGCCGGCCTGGGCCATGATCAACGACATAATCGGCGGCAGCCACGTAAAATTCGCACTGCCAACCCCGAGGAGAATGCCGGCAACCGGGAGCACTGAAACCGGCAGCATCATCGCTTTGCCGATTTTTTGCAGAAGGGAGAACGTGTTTTGGGAAAAGCTCATCGGGATCGGTTGGTTCACTCGGTCGCTTTGGAAACAATCGCTCGCACTTCGGCTCCCGTGTCACAGTCCAACGCCTTCTGCGCAATCTGCTGACAGACAGTGAGACGGAGCGAGCGAATCTGTGCTTTGACTGCGGGAATGGCCGGCAGACTGACACTTAACTCGTCAATACCCAGGCCGACCAAGATCGGCACGGCGTGCACGTCCGCGGCGATGCCTCCACAGACGCCGACCCATTTGCCTCCAGCGTGCGCGCCTTTGACGCTCTGCGCGATGAGGGCCAGCACGGCCGGATTGAGACCATCTACATGGGGCGCAAGCTTCGGGTGGCCCCTATCCATCGCGAGCGTGTATTGAGTCAGGTCGTTGGAGCCGATAGAGAAAAAGTCCGCCTCCTTCGCGAATTGCGGAGCCATCACGGCAGTCGCAGGGATTTCTACCATGATCCCGATGCGCACCGCTGGAACGCCAAGACGCGCGGTTTCTTCGCACAGGATCGCTTTGGCATCGCGCAGTTCAGCGAGCGTAGCAATCATCGGGAACATGATCATGACTTTTCCAAAAGCCGATGCCCGCAGGATGGCGCGGAGTTGCGTGCGCAGAACTTCGGGCCGGTCGAGTCCGACCCGGATGCCGCGTTCGCCGAGGAAAGGATTGTCCTCCGCGGGAATCGGCAGATAGGCGAGCGCTTTGTCGCCTCCGACATCGAGCGTGCGAATGATGAGCGGCCGGTTCGGCCCAACCGTTTGCGCGATGGCTTTGTAGGCCTCGAATTGCTCCTCTTCGCTTGGCGCAGAGGAGCGCTCCATGAACAGAAATTCCGTGCGCAAGAGCCCGACGCCTTCGCCGCCGAGTCCCTCGATCTGTTGAGCGTCCCGCAGTCCGCCAATGTTGGCGACGACTTCAATGCGGTGTCCGTCAAGCGTGATGGCCGGCTCATGCGCGCGCGCCAGATTCTCCTGACGTTTGGCTTCGGCCGCTCGTTGCTCGCGGCGAACGTGCTCAATCTCGGCGGTCGACGGATTCAAGCGCAAAGTCCCGCCGCCCCCGTCGAGGATAACGGGCGTGCCGTTTGGGAGGTCGAGTGCGCGCGGCTCCATTCCGGCCAGCGCCGGAATGCCTAACGAACGTGCGAGAATCGCCACGTGCGACGTCGCGCCGCCCCGTGTGGTACAAAATCCCATGATGCACTGGCGGTCGAGCGAAGCGGTATCGGACGGCAAAAGATCTTCGGCGATCAGCACAGCCTCGGCCGGATAGACCGGTTTCTTGCGCTCAACGCCCGCAAGCAATTCCAGTACGCGTCCACCCACGTCGCGCAGATCGTTCGCGCGTTGCGCAAGGAGTTGGTTCGGCATTCCCGCCAGGCGCTCAGCGTGCAAGGTGAAAGCGGACCGCCACGCGAAGGGTGCGCTCTTCCCTTTGGCGATTGATGAGGTTGCGATGTCCACGAGTTCGGGATCTTCGAGCAACTCGGAGTGCGCGGCAAAAATTGCAGCCTTCGCTGGATCGTTGCCCGCTTGCAGCTGGGACTGAAGCGCCCCGAGCTGGCCCTTGGCCCTTTCCATGGCCGCACTAAAGAGCTTGCGCTCGTCATCGGGATTGTCCGCGTTTTCAGTGACAGCGATCTCTCCATGTCGGACTTGAAAAATGTTGCCCACTCCGAGCCCAGGCGAAGCCGCCACGCCAAACAGCAGATTCGGTTCATCCGACTGCCGGGGCCGCGTCGGAGCGGCCGCGACCTCGTCCTTGGTGGCACTCGCCGGCGCCGCAGCCGGTTTGCATCCTTCGTCGCCGAGCCCCTGCTGGAGCAAGCCGCTCAGTTTCGCAATGGCCTCCGCCGCGTCCACGCCTTGCGCGATCACGATCACCCTCGCGCCTTGCCTGACATCGAGCGCCATGATCGACGTGACGCTTTTCGCATTGGCCTGGTTCTCGCCGCGATGCAGTCGGATGTCGCTGCGGTAACTCCTGGCTACGTTCGCCAGCACCGCCGCTGGTCGCGCATGCAATCCGGCCGGGTTCGGCACGAGGATCGCGTCGGAGGCCACACGCTCTCCGGAGGCGCTCGGTGCGGTTTCAGCGCCGCCTTTGCAAATGAAAGTGAAAATCGGGTTCTGCCCCGCGGCGACCATGCCCGAGGCCTGAGTCAGTGAATCAATTTTTTCGGTCGTCGTAACCACGACAAGCGTCAGCGCGCTTTTGGCATTTGTCGCAAGGTAGTCCAGATCGAATTCAATCAGCGGCGTGCCGGTTGTAACCTGATCGCCCTCCTTCACTTTCGGAGAGAAGCCTTGCCCTTTGAGACTCACCGTGTCGAGGCCGATATGCATTAAGATCTCCACGCCGTTCATCATCTGCACCGTCACGGCATGGCTGGCGGAATGGAGTTGCGTGATCTTGCCGTCGCAGGGCGAACGCAGAACGCCATCGAGCGGATCGATCGCAATTCCGTCGCCCACCATTTTTTGCGAGAAAACCGGGTCGGAGACGCGCTCCAGCGGGACCAATTCCCCGGATAACGGCGCGATGATTACAGTGCGGGAGTGATCGTCCTGATTAAACATGTCACGCTTTTAGGTTCCGGAGGATGCGACCGTAGCGCTTCGTCTCGAGATCAGGAAGGCCACAGATGAACACGGACTCACAAGACGACGCTGAACACATCTGTCTTTCATCCGTGCTCATCCGTGGCTAAAAAGGATTCCTGGACGCCCTGTTACAACCTTTATCCGCGCACGCTAGTCCGGCCCCCCAGAAACAACCACAACTTTGGATTCCGCTCCATGCCCCTCTTTTTCTTTGTCTGCGGTAATCAGCCTAACGACAATGTCGCGTTTTGGAATGTTCATGTGGCCGCTCCGGTCTTGCATGCGCACTATCACGGAATCACCTTCCCGGCGAGCCTGATAACGGGTCAGGGCATAGTCACCTTTGCTGTAGCCAAAGCCGTCGCCCGCATCTTCGTAAAGACTGCCCTGCGCCTGGTCTTTGTCATCGAGGCAGACGAGCAGGGTCAGCGGATCGAGTGAGGTTTCGTTCGTATTTTGAATGACCCGGCCGAGAGGCACGATCGCTCCGCCGCGGATTTTTACTGCGGGTTGATAACCGTCCTGCTCGCGTTTTGAATCGACCAGCGAAACGTCACGCCAAATCCCTTTCGGAAGCTTCGGCGCTTCGGCCCAGCGCGGCACGACCAGCAGATCAGATCCGAAAAGAAACGCGCGATCTTCTGTGCGCAGTTCCGGATCTTTGGGATCGGCGAAGAAGGCTGGCTGCATGATGGGATCGCCGTTTACCGAGGCGTTATAAGCAAGGGTGTAGAGATAAGGGAGCAGGCGGTAGCGGCGCTCCAGCGCGGTGCGCGAAACGTTTTCAATCTCGGGGCCAAACGCCCACGGCTCCCGCGGCGGATTATCCCTGACGGTATGGGCGCGCGAGAACGGGAAGAACGGGCCCATCGCGATCCATTTGCCATACAGTTCCGGGGTGGTCGCGCCGGCATATCCGCCGATGTCCGGACCACTCAAAGGCTGACCGGAAAGACCCAGGTTCAGCGACATCGGAATGGACATCTGCAAAAACTCCATGCCCGATTGGTTATCGCCGGTCCAGGTCGCAGCGTAGCGCTGTCCGCCAAGGTAGTTGGCGCGTGTTAAGACAAAGGGTCGCCGCTCCGGTTGGGCGCGCTGGATTCCATCGCGCGACGCCATGGTCATGAGCATGCCGTAGACATTGTGATACAGCGCGTGCGGACCGGCCGGCAGATCGCCACCACCACGATGGAAATTATCTTCCGGCATCGTCCCATCCGGCCCGTCGAAGACCGATGGCTCATTCATATCGTTCCAGACGCCATCCACTCCTTTGGCCATAAAATCCTGGTAAAGATTCGCCCACCACTCCCGCGTTACGGGCATCGTGAAATCCGGAAAGGCAGTTACGCCCGGCCATACCTTCCCCTGAAACTCCTTGCCCTCCTTCGTTTGCACCCACACGCCCCTGCTACTGCCCGAATCGTAAACGGAATAGCTCCGATCCACCTTCACCCCCGGATCGATCATCCAGACCGAGTGGAATCCAATCTTGTGCAGGTAGTCATTAGTCGATTTCGGATCGGGAAAGCGCGTCGGATCAAACGTGAACGTGCGATAACCATCCATGTAATCGATATCCACCCAGATCACGTCACACGGCAGTTTGCGTTTGCGGAATTCATCGGCAATCTCACGCACCTTCGCGTCGGGATAGTAGGAGAAGCGGCATTGCTGAAAGCCGAGCGCCCACTTGGGCGGCATTGGCATTTTCCCGGTCAATTCCGCCAGTCCCCGCACCACGGCCTGGGGCGATTCTCGATCGATCACCGCGATTCGAAACGGCGCTCCCTGAGTGGTGAGAACGATCCGATCCGAATTGGTTTGCAACTCCGCCTTCCACGTTGTGTCAAAGAGAACGCCAAAGGCTGTCCCATCCGGCCGCACGCCCAAGACCCAAGGGTGCGATTGGTAGAGACGCCGGCCATGATCCTTTTCATACTTAAGGTTATCGGTGTTCCAAAGAGGAACTGATTTTCCATTGCGAAGGAGGGGGCCGGTGACTTCTCCGGTGCCGTAAAGACTCGATCCCGCAGGAACCGCGATCGATGCGCCTGCCTTTCCATCCTCGAGAAAGAACTCGGGAACCACCTTCCATCCTGGGGGCAGGTCGCCCGACTCCTTTGGTGACGTTGCAAACGCCAGCGAAGGCGTCCGGATTGCTTTAAATCCCTGCGGAACAAAGAGCGCAACGCCGGAGCCAATTTGTGCCTGGCGCTCGATCGCTGTTGGCCGACGCTCGGATCCAAGGCTCAAGTGAGGGAGCGCGAGAACGAGTAAGAGAAATCCGGAACGAACAATGATTTGTGCAAAGCGCCTGACGCTTGGGTGCGGCATTTTAGTGTGGTGAGATCCGGCAGAATGATTACTTGGAGCCCGGATGCAAAGAAAGAAGGTGCGGAAGGAAATTTTGATGGTCGATTTCTTGGAAAGGGCGCCATCTGGCCCCCTTTTCTGGAAATTCAATTGATATCATCTCGAGGGACGCGCGCCGTAGCGTCCCGTTGTAGAGAGGGATATGGGGCCGCCAACGGCACAGGCACAGCCCGGAATTGGATGGCCTCTCTCTTTTCCTCCGATTTTAGGGCGAAGAACCTTGACTTTATGCGCCATTTTACGGATAAGGGGCGCAAGTTTCACAAAAATTCTGAGTCGATCTATTTTTTGATTGACTCTTTATTGGAAATCTGAAAAATCGACACTCTCGCAGGAATCCCCGGACCACCACCGAATATCTTTAAATTCAGTGTTGACTCTTTATTAAAAATCTGACAAATCAACATTCTCACAACAGGGAAATCAAAAGGAAAAATAACATGATCAAGAAACTAGCACTCGCACTTCTTTCCGTGACCGCGACCGCCGCGCTCAACGCTCAGACATTTCCAGGCAATGGCGCCAATGGATTCGGCGACCAAATCGGCTCTGGGTCGATCAAGGCCCAAATTTCGGGCGGCAACGTCAACTTTACAATTACTGCCGGCGCCGGTGGCCTTGGCAATGACCTTGTCCTTTATTTCGATTCTACCGCAGGCGGATTTGCTAATACATCAACGCTCACTGATTCGGCTGACGGTGGACGTCGCGCAGTGTCAGGAGTGGGTGTGACGGCCGGCCAAACGGTGGTGAATTTTGCCCCGGGTTTTACGGCCGATTATGCAGTTGATCTTACTAACTCGTTCGCGAATCTGTTTCAACTGAATACCGGCTCACTGATTTTCACTCCGGGAGCGACCTTTGGCAGCACCGTCGGTAATGTCACTACGTTCAGCCTAAGTTTGGCCAGCTTCGGTAATCCCGCGTCGTTCAAATTCGTCGGAAACATTCTTAACCCCAACGATGGCGGTAACGGAAATAACGTTTTTCGTTCCAATGAAACGTTTGGTACGAGCACCACGAGTGTTGCTGGAAATGCAAATCCCGGCAATACAGGATCCCTCACCTTCAGCACCTTCGACACCGTTGCCGCTGTGCCTGAGCCTGCCACCGTTCTCTTACTCGGTCCGGCCCTTCTCGGTGGAATGTTCTTCGTTCGCCGCCGCCGCGCGTAATCTTTAACAGATTGCTGCTTCAAAAGCCCCTCGTTCTGCGAGGGGCTTTTTGCTGTCCGTCGCGACCATTCTGCACCAGTAACTGGAAGACCGCAGCGACGGCGCGCAGTAGTAATTGGACAAACTGCGGTAAAGCCAGCTAAGGCTGATCTCTTTCCTTCAACGAGCTGCTTCGAAGGTTTTCGCTCATGCCCAGGCCAAGTCAGGGATCTGGGGTTAATTGGCACTGGCGTGATCCCTGGGGATCGCCGTATCGAGTCAAGAAGATGAATAACAATTACAACAACGGCATCGAGAACCCATACTCCCAGTGGCGCGGTTTTTCGCCCTTGGGCCTGGGCGCGGCCGCTTGGTTCCCCTGCGCAAACTTATAGTGACGAACGAGCATCGCTGCCAGGAAATCACGTCATCATCGGACGTGCTGGCATTTTTTGCCCCACTATTCCCTTTCCCTCCGGTTTTGCTCCATCCTAATCTTTCCCGATTCAACCGGCTTGGTTAACTGACTCCGCTGCCATAAATATGAGAAATCTTATTGACTCTGCCAGCGCGATGTTCACAATCTGCCACGGAGAACCTATTCCTTTGACTCGTATGATTATTAAAAAACTTTCCCTCGGGGTCCTGATCTCAGCTGTTGCCATTATCTCGGCGAAAGCTCAAATCGTTGCGACAGATAATTTCGAAGCCAACAATCCCGGGGCTGCCTACAACGACGGGATTCAGTATGGTGATAACGGTGGGACTGCCTTCGGCGCGCTAACCTATCTCACAGGAACCGGAGGGGGCATATACGGGGAAACGGGCGGCGCGAGGATAGATAACCTTCAATCTCTTGGGATATACTCGGGCAACGGTCCCGGCGACACGCAAGCACTCGGTCGGACAATCAATACACCCTTCGATCGCGGCATCTACAGTTTGGATGCCCGTTTCAATCTTAGCAACACCACTGGTTTTTCAGGGTTCAACATTAAATCTGGGTTGGGAAGCACCTTCGGCGCAAATGAGCTGATGTCTTTCGGTCTTAATCCTAGCAACGGGAGTGGTGTATTCCTCATAACGGACGGCACGGGCACTCACACCCTGGCGGTAGGGACCGACACGGAACTTCGCGGACCGGCCTTTAATTTCGCCCTATCTTTCGACACCCTGGCGGACACCTATACACTGACCGTTACGGATATTGGAAACGCCCAGTCAGGCACTTTCTCTGGTCTGCTCACTGACACCAATGGGGGTGCCGCTGGTGCAGGTGCTGTCGCGGCCTTAGGCTTCGCGAATTTCAACACGGGAACTGACCAGAACTTAATAGCGGACAATCTTTCTGTGGTTCCAGAAGCGTCGCCCCGCATCTTCTTTGCCGTGCCCGCTTTGTTGGGAGTATTTTTCCTGCGCCGTCGGCAACGCGCTTAACGAGAGGATTCTTCAAAAAGGCGCATCTTTTACGATGGGTCTTTTTTTTGGGAAGAGCCATTTCGCAATCTGTGAAGACTCTTGCTTTTTCGCGAGAACCGTCTTGAAAGACTTTCAGTCCTAACGGACGATGCTTTGTCGGGCGAATCCTGAGAATCTCCGCGCACATCTTGAATCGGACCGGAGAACCGTCCGCGTGCTTCCCTGGATCCGACCGGCCAGAAGTCTTGCGTAAACAGCTTCGGGCTATCCTGTGGGCCTAGGCTTTTGGCAAAATCCGAATCATGTTTCCGAGGATTGGCACGCTTGACGAGCTGCGGGCGGCCAAGGCGATGGCGAACGAAGAGGTGGCGCGTCTCGGCTGGCCGGGATGAACGCGGATCTTTATGCCGTCGAAATTCGGAGTCACTTGGAAGAAGCACGATAAGAGGTCGCGGCTCAGAAATACCGGAGAGAGGATTTACCCGGTCGAGGCGGCGACCGTCTGAGCCCTGTTATTCCCTATGAATTTGAGAACACATCTGCTAGACACGACGCCATGACCCGCCAGGCGCGATTTCTTTTACCGCTCTTTTCGGCTGCGTTTCTTTTTGGCGGCAACGGCGCTTTCGCGGACCCGGCTTCCGGGGGTGCAGCGACATCCTTCCCGGAAAAGCTTTACGTTCCCGGAGCGTATCAGAATTGGAAGCCCGGCAGTGCGCCAGTGATCACGGCCGTTCCGGGTTCGCCCGGGATATATAAAGGATCGGTCAACATGTCTGGGGCCGGGCCGCAGCCGTTTAAGTTCACCGATGCGCCTGATTGGACGCACACCAACTACGGCGAAGGCGGCGGCGGAAAATTAAACCCGGATGGCAAGGCCGACGGCCTTACGCTCCCCGACGGTGGCAACTATGAACTTACGGTTGATCTCAACAAGAACACTTGGACGTCCGTCAAGGCTGCGGGGGTAACGGCCGCAGCATCATCTCCGATAGCTTCGGTAGCTCAAGCGGTTCCATCAGCTCCAGCCGCTCAAACAGCGACGTCGACGGGCGCCTTTCCACAAAAATTATTCGTCCCGGGAGCCTATCAGAATTGGAAACCCGACGTCGCGCCGGTGATTAGCGCCGTCCCGGGTTCGCCGGGTCTGTACAAAGGAACCGTCAATATGACGGGGACTGGGCCGCAGCCGTTCAAGTTCACCGACGCGCCGGATTGGACGCACACCAACTATGGCGATGGCGGGAATGGAAAATTAAATCCGGACGGCAAGGCCGATGGTGTTTCTCTCCCTGAGGGTGGCAACTATGACCTAACGGTTGATCTCAACAAGAACACATGGACGGCCTCGAAAGTAGGAGGAGCGGTTCCATCTCCGGGGCCGGCAGCGGCTTCTACGACTGGAGCGACCTCGACAGCAGCCGAAACCTCGACGACGGCTCCAGCCGGATCCTTTCCGCAAAAGTTGTACGTTCCGGGAGCGTATCAGAATTGGAAGCCCGACAGTGCTCCCGTGATCAATCCGGTTCCGGGATCGCCCGGGTTGTATGAAGGCTATGTCAACATGGCGGGTGCCGGGGCCCAGCGGTTTAAATTGACGGATGCGCCGGATTGGATGCACACCAATTACGGAGATGGCGGGAGTGGAAAATTGAATCCGGACGGTAAGGCGGAAGGCTTATCCGCTGCTGACGGCGGCTACTATGAGGTCACGGCCGATCTCAACAAGAACACATGGACGGCCACCAAAACCACATGGGGGATTATCGGCGATAGTACTCCGGGAGGCTGGAACACCGACACTGCCCTGACCTACGACGCGACCAAACAGGTATGGGCGGGCGCCGTGGCTTTGAAGCAATCCGGCTCGTTTAAATTCCGCGCGAATGGTGCCTGGAAAATTGATTTTGGGATCGATGATGCCGGCAATCTCCAATATGCGGACAACGCGTTCTTTACCTACAATCCCAAGCTCAAACAGTTGACCGTGCCGGTCGATGGCAATTATACCATCACCCTCGATTTGCACGTTTCGGGAAACTACACCTACAGCGTGATAAAAAACTGAAGACGGCCGGCCGTATGGTGTCGATGGAGGTTCTCATCAAGGTGATAAAACGATCGTGAAAGCGAGGTTGCTTTTAGCCTTGGTGTGGATCGTTCTCGCGGGGTGCGACAAAAGGGATTCGCAATCTGCGACCGGCCCGACCACTTCGCCGGACGAAGGTGGAGGTGCGGCGAGTGCACAATATGGGACGCCCTACGACCAAGGGCCGGATGCGAAGGATGCGATCATTTACCAGGTGAACATCCGGGCCTTCAGCCGGGAGGGTAATTTCGCGGGCGTGCAAGCACGACTCGATGCCATTCGCGAACTGGGCGTCAATGTTTTGTATCTGATGCCGATATATCCAATCGGGGTTTTGAAGACGGTCAATTCGCCTTATTGCATCAAAGATTACACAGGCGTGAACGCTGAGTTCGGGACCCTGGCGGATCTGCGCGCGCTGGTCGCCGAAGCGCATAAGAGAAATATGGCGGTGCTGCTCGATTGGGTCGCCGATCATACTTCCTGGGACAATTCGTGGATCGATCACAAGGCGTGGTACAAACAGGATCAGGCTGGGAATATCATTGCTCCTATCGCCGAATGGAAGGATGTCGCGGCGCTGGATTTCAATAATGCGGAAATGCGCCAGGCCATGATCAAGGCCATGAAGTATTGGATTTACCAGGCCAACATTGATGGCTATCGCTGCGACGCGAGCGATTTCGTCCCCTTTGATTTCTGGCACCAGGCCATCGACGATCTCCGCGCTATCCCCGGCCACAAATTACTTTTGTTCGCCGAAGGCACTCGCAAGGATAATTTCGCCGCCGGATTTCAGCTGAAGTACGGGATGGGTTTCTATCAAAACCTAAAGAAAGTTTACGCCGGGAAAGAGTCGGTGCGTTCCATCGATTTTTTGAACAAAGAAGAGTATGCCAATGCGCCGGCCGGTGACCAGGTGGTGCGTTACATCACCAATCATGATGTGAATCAGAGCGACGGAACTCCTTTGGAGGTCCTTGGCGGGGAGCCGGGTTCGTTAGCCGCGTTTGTCGTGGCCGCCTACATGAAAGGGGTGCCCATGATCTATAACGGCCAGGAAGTGGGATGTCCCGTGAAGCTCAGTTTTTTCAATCACAACACGGTGATCGACTGGAAACTCAACCCGGACATGGCTGAGCAATACGGGAAAATCATTAACTTGAGAAACAAAAGTGAAGCCCTCAAACAGGGGGCTCTGCTTTCCTTCGGCAACGATGATGTCTGCGCGTTTACAAAATCGTTTGAAGGCGAAGAAGTCTTGGTGATCGTGAACATGCGGAATTCCGCTGGGTCTTTTACACCGCCTCCCGAATTGGTCAGGACCGAGTGGAAAAACGCTTTTGGCGAAACTGATTCTACCTTGAGCGGAGAAGTGGCTTTGCAGCCTTATCAATACCAGGTCTTCAAGAAGCAATAGTCGTCACCGCTTTGGTGTGACCTTCGGGCGCAATTGCGAGGCGCTACAGCAAAGAATGTCGGGTATTACGCCGGTTTCCTGGTGGAAGCGTGCATCGATCGCGGACTACTAACGTTTTTTACCAGGCCTGACGCCCGCTGTTGGGGCCGAAAAAGACCCGTTCGCTGGGGATCGCGCACCTTCTGTATGACCCTTACCGTCAGGTCCGGTCCCACCCAGAAAGTCCTCGAAATTCATCGCGTTTCTCCTCTGAAATGGTAATATAAGCGTCGAACTTCGCCGATCTTGAGAATGCGCGGGCGAGTCGACCTTGTCTCGCCCCCCGAATGAAGCATTTTAACGCACGCGCACTGGCTCTGTCCGCGCTGCTTTTTGCGTTGCTTCAACCTTCGCCCACACGCGGCGAAGCCATGCTCCAGTATTTTAATACTGACTGGAACGAGATTGCACTGAAGATGCCGGAGCTGGCGGAAGCGGGTTACGATTCACTCTGGCTGCCGCCGCCGACAAAGGGAAGCGGCGGACTCTCCGTGGGCTACGATCTCTTTGATCGGTTCGATCTCGGGAGCAAGGATCAAAAGGGCTCGGTGCGCACAAAATACGGCACCGAAGCGGACCTGCTGCGCATGGTCGAGATCGCGCATCGCTTCGGCATTCGCGTCTATTTCGACAATGTCATGAATCATAACGGGTTCGACGTTCCCGGATATAACGCCAACACCCCGATCGACATTTATCCTGGCTTCGTCCCGGAGGATTTTCATCTGCGCCTCACGCAGGAGGGCTTCTACCGGAAATGGGATAACATCTCGAACTGGAACGATGCCTGGCAGGTGCAGCACCGCAACTTTTCCGACCTGATCGACATCGCACAGGAGCCGGGCAGCACGAACGAAAATTTCGGCCTGACCGAGGGCTCGACTTTTCCCAAGATAAAATTCGTCCGGCAGCCTAACAATCCGGAATACTACAGCAACCTGCCGGACGGCACCTATGTCGGCTTTGGCCCGAGCAACGGTATTACGTCGCAAATGCTGACCGATAATCCGGGATATTACGGCGAGTACGTGCAGGATTTTTTGAACCGGTCAGCGCGCTGGTTGATGGATCGGGCCAAGGCGGACGGTTTGCGTCTCGATGCCGTGAAACACGTGCGTTACGATTTTTTTGGAGCGAGCTTCGGCGCGGATAAGGACTACAACGAGTACGGTTACCTCGGCCAGGCGCAACGTCAGTTCAACGTGACGCGTGGATTTAACGATACGAAGTTCAATTCCACGCCGCAAGGTGCCAGCGTGAATCTGCGCGAATCGCTCTTTGACACGGAGAAGCCGCGTCACAATGCCATGATGTTTGGCGAGCACCTCGGTGAGCCGCCGCCTTACGGTGATTATTTCAATGCCGGCATGCGCCTGGTGAACAACCCGCTGCAATCGGCCATGAACGGGGTCCTGGGCAATCCGTCAGCCGGATTACAGGGGCTCGATCAACCCGGCAGTTATGGCTTTAGCGATTCCCTGGGCATCATGTACGCGCAGAGCCATGACAATGATTACGCCTCGCGCCGTGAACTACAGTTTGGCTTGTACCTGACCCGCGCGGGTCTCGGTTCGGTTTATACCGATGGGAATCATCAATCGCAGACCCTGAGCCAAAGCGGTGGCGCATTCCCGCGGCACGCCAACACTTCGTTCCTCGGTCAGTTCAATGATCCGAAGATTCCGAATCTGCTCTATATCCACAATCAGTTTGCGCGGGGTTATCAGGTCGGAAAATTTTCCGACGGCGATTTCGTGGCCTACGAGCGCCTCGACAAACGCGAGAACGTAACCATGCCCGACTCCGACGGCGTCACCATGTTGTTCCTCATGAACGACAATTACGCATCCGGGCAGGGACGTAATTTTAACACCAGCTTCCCGCACACGGGTGGGGGAACTGACGCCTACCTTTATAATTATTCGACCTACGGCGGCGGGTTCTACGCTTACGCCAGCAACATTATCAACGGCACCACTGTTGTTCCTCCGGGCGGCTACTTTGCATTTTCATGGCGCAACCCGGAAGAGTCCGATCTGTGGTCCGTCGGGGGAGGCAAGCCGATTACGATCTTGCAGGGTGGGCAGCCGACATCAACTCTCACTTACATTCGCAAGGATGGTCCGGATGGCGATCCGAATTTCAATCCCTACAACGTCGCCGGCGCGGTGGCGGGCAGCTACTCCTATCCGTACACCATTCCTCGAATCACGAATGCGACGGACCTGAGTTTCATCGCCCGTGCCGACGGGTCCGCGGAAAACATCCTGCTGGAGCTCGACGGCGGGGTCGATATCAACTCGCAGATTCCACTCGGACCGACCAGCGGCGAGAAACGGGATCGTCCGCCCGGATTATCGACCGACGTTTTTCTCGGGTACGAACAACCCCAGTTCGTCGATCGAATGGGTCCGGAAAAGTTCGCGGCAATCAATACCGCTCGTTGCACCTTCGGTTCCGTTGGCGCGGAAACCTACACGGGCGGCGCGGCCACGGTGAACGGGTTTGGAGCCAATCCGCAAGACGTCGCCGCGGCCACCTTTGTTTATCACGATCCGAATGCTGGTTTTGAGACGTGGGGCGGAACCCATCCCGCCACGCAATACGTCGATAATGGATCGATCATTCAAGTTTACGCGAAGACGAACTCCGTCGGCGCCGGATTCCGCATGTTCTTCTACTACACAAGTGACGGAACGAACCCGGAAGGGGCGGGCGGTGTTGGTTTGGGCACGACCAAGGTAGCGGAGATGAGCTATCAGGCCCCCAACACGAGCGATGGGAACAATTGGTGGACGCAAACGACCATTACACGCCCGCCGGGCACGATTAAGTACAAAATTGGTATCTTCAAGACGGGTCAGCCCAGTCAATTTCCGGGCGGCGCAACCGAAGTCGGCCGCAAAAAGAAAATGCTGACGACGTTTCAGATTCCGCACTTGAATGCAACGACGACGTTGGTTTATCCGCATAACGATTACGGCACGACGCAGACCGGCTTGACCGAAGGCTTCCACGTCTTGCGCGCACGCGCGTTCCTCAAACGTGACAATTCCCAGGTTGGCAACGGCCTGCGCAGTTCGATCTACAACACTTTTACGCAATCGTTCTACTACGACTCACTCCCTCCCCTGGGCGAAATCAAGTTCCCCGCGGAGAATGACACGATCGGCGGATCGCGTTACGGCGTTGTCGTTCGGACGGATCCAAGCGTCACGGAAGTTTGGTATCACATCGATGATGATGTGGCCGCCACGAATGATGATATCAGTACGCGCACGCAAAGCGGCAACGGCGTCGGTTTCGAGCCGTTTACGGACTCGAACGGCAATGGAACCTGGGATGCCGGTGAACCATTTCAGGATTTGAATGGCAACGGCGTGTGGGATACGAACATCGCAACGACCTGGGTGAAAGCCACAGAAGTCACGGCCAATCCGGCGGTGCCCAGTCTTTACCCGCGCGAATGGCGTTTTGATTACACGAACATTCCGGGCTCGGGAGCGGCTCACATTAGCGTGCGCCTCAGGGAATTGTCCTCCGCTGCCTACAAGGACTTCAACCTGAGTGACTCGGCCGGTCACTACACCACGCTCGTTCGCAACGTCACAGCGGCGGGGCCGAATACACGGATGTTTGTCGCCTTCCCAGCCAATGACGGCGATCTGGTCGACTCGAATTATGTAATGAAGGTCTGGTTCAGTAAATCGCTGGCCACTGGAATAACCACGCAGGATTTGATCAATCGCCTTTTAATCAAATTGGCCAGCAGTGAATCAGGTTCATCGGCCAATGGAGTTCCGCAGAGCCGCTCGGCCTATCACATCAATTACAACGTCACGAACGATTACCACGAGCTTTCCTTCCAGTTGCCCAATCTCTACAACGACAACCCGGATTTTCTGCACACCATCGATGTGACCTATACGAATCCGGGCAACCCAACCTTGGAAGCTTTCCGCCTCGTCAAAGCTCGTCCGATCCCGGTCATCCGCGACATCATCGTGACCCCGCCGGAGGTCGATTCCGACGGCAAGGCCTACGTAATCGTGTTGCCCGATGTGGCCGCACCGACGGCGGCGCAGCGGGCCGTTCCCATCCGGGTAGAGACGGATCTCAACGCCACCAATGTCGGCATCACCTTTTCACTCGGCACAGGCAATATCACGCTCAACCCGAGCACGCTCGATACCCCCAATCCGAGCACGAACGGCTCGAGCAAATTCTGGAATTTCACCTGGAACAATGTCGCGCAGGGTAACTATCAATTTGTCGCGACCGTGACCGCTCCGGGCGGCACGGCCACGGCCACGCGCAACGCGCAGGTCGAATTTCGGCAAATCGTCGATCCGAATTCGGGCAAACACGATTTGGATGATGACGGTCTCGGAATTTACGGTCCCACCGCTGCGCCCATCGAAACCACCGCGATTCCGCTGCCTCTGACTAACTCGGAGACATGGACCGATGCGCAGGTGCACATCTGGGCGATTTCAGGCAAGACTGATCCGCTCAATCCAGACACGGATAGCGACGGTCTCTCGGACGGTTTGGAATCGGGCTGGGGCGCCCCGGTCGACGACACCAACATCAGCACCGACACCAATGGTGATGGGGTGCCGAATTTCCAGCCGGATCTCGATCCGCCTGTTTATAATACGACGGACAATAGTGCAGCGCCGGCCGGAAAGGATTACAGCTTCTTTAATCCGTGGCCTTATAATCTGGATAATTCGCGCACGGACTTGATCGCGGGCTCCGTGACCGATCCGAATAAACCGGATTCGGATGGCGATGGTTTGATCGATGGACTGGAGGACGAAACCTTCGCCGTGACCGTAGTCAGCGGCACAACGAACTACCGGCTCATTCACAACGGCCGCCTCGACATCGGCGTGCCTGACGCGAACGGAATTCTCCATGCCGTGGCTCATCCGCCGACCGTCTACAACAGTTCGAAGGTGGATAAGGCAAAAGTATTGGCGAACGCGCCCAACGCTCTTTGGCTCGAGACGGATCCAAACAATGGCGATACCGATGGCGACGGTGTGATCGACGGAAGTGAGGATAGTAACGGGAATGGCATTGTCGATCTCGCCGTCATCGATCGGAATCAGACGGATGCGCAGGGCAACTTCGTCGTGCTGGCCGCCTTGGATAGTTTTAAGAAGAGCGTGACTGTGACCGGTTCTTCGGCGGGCGCACAGGCCGCTACGTTCAAATATTCGGACCTCTGCGCCACCTTCGTGGAGCCGACGGATGGGCTGATCTACACGTCGACGCGGCTCGATAAAAACAAGCTGAACGCGATCTTCCGCCCGAGTGGAAATGTGCGAACCGATAAACTGGACGTTATCTGGCTGGAGACCGATCCGCGTCGCACGAGCACGACGGATGACGGATTGCCGGACGGCTGGAAGGTTCAATACAACCTCGATCCGTTCGATGACGGAGTTCCCGGTCATTACAACCTGCGCACAGGCAAGGTCATCGCGAACACCGTTAACGGCATCAACGGTGATCCCGACGGCGATGGCTTCACCAATCTCCAGGAGTTCATCAACGGAACGGACCCGCGCGTGGCCGAGACGGGCACCCCGCCGCCCGCGGGATCCATTACGATCGGGCCGGGCACGAGCACGACCGTTGGTGCCGTGATAAATCGGCATGAGTTTACGGATTGGACCGCGAACGATTTAATTGCCCTCGATCCGTACGATGGCGACGGCATCAATTTCAGCCAGGGCGATATCTATCACGCGGGCGACGGTTTCGATACCTCGCGCGACATGGTCGCCTTCTATGCGCACGATGGTGGAACAACCGCTCAGGGTGGCGATGGGAATTTCTATTTCCGCGTCGACATGCAGGACTTGAAACCCAACGCAGAGCAGGGGAACCTCGACATCTATGTCGTAGTGAATTTTGGCAATCCCGGTACGGGTGAATTCAATCTGCCCGATCAGGTCGACACCGGAACCGATATGAAATGGCAGGCCGTGGTGGCCGCTTACCAGACCGATAACGGTCGGGTTTACCTGTGGAATCAGAATTCCCCGACGCATTCGACGGCCATTGGCCAGGATCTCGCCGCTTTCGGCGTGACCGCGCGCGATCAAAACGCTGCGAACGGGTTTAAGAAAGCCTATTACAACTCGGATCTCGACGCGGTCGAATTTTCGATTAGCCGACAGGCCCTGCTCGATGCCGGTTGGAATGGCGACGCTTCCAATTTGCTTTATCAAGTCTACACGACGCGCGACGGGACGCAGAACAGTCCGGTCGGAGCAGGGGACATTGGGGGGCGTTCCGATATTCGCGACTCCATTCGGAACGATTCCATCGCTTCCGATTATTATCAGGATCAGGCGAGCATCGCCGGTGCGAACAGCGTGTTGCACCAATGGATCGGGATTAACGGGACTAACGACCGCGGGAAACGGGTCAAGATAATCAGCGTGGTGCACGGGAATCAGGCGATTCAACCGGGAAGCGTAACGCAGACGCTTGTGCATAACGGACAAGGCGCCGGCTATTATCGCGCCCTCGACTCGCACGAGGCCTTTAGCGTTCCGTTAACCATGCACATCACACCGACTCTCGCTTCCGCTATCCAGTGGGCCAGGGTCGCGCCGGGTTCGTCGAATAGCTTCAGAGATGGTCCGGCGCTCAATGCACGGATTGGCTCTCTTATCGGCAACGGAACGATCGATCTGTTAGGCACGACATTTTCCGATCACATGCTCGGCTATTTCAACAGCGCGTACAATATTGATAACGTCGGTCTGGCGAACAGTTTCCTCGGCTCCATCTACGGCCAGGCGCCTTCGGCCAAGGTTTTTTGGACACCCGAGCGGGTATCCGATTCCGGAGTGCTGCAAAAAGTGGCCGACCTCGGATTCAATTACACTTTCGTTGATCAAATGCGGCACGTCTTCAAATGGTTCGGCCGCAATTCCGCGCTCGGCTCCGATGGCTATCGCATCAATCAGGTGAATAATGCCCGCGCATTCGTCATCAACGACGGGGTGAGCACTCAACTCTTTCTCAATGATGACAACGGGCTGCCTGTCTTACTACGCCAGCTGCTTAGTCGAAAGGCGCGTGATAACCAGCAGGACCAGGTCGTCACGTTCGTGAATCAATGGGAAGATTTTGGCGTGGCGGCCAAGGCCGATGCCTATGACAAAAATATTCGCTGGCTGGCCAGTCATCCCTGGGTGGAGATCGTGACCCCGGATCAAATTGCGAACAACCAAATCGATACATCGGTGCCTCCGACCGGTAATGGCACGCAGTGGGGCACGGTCACGCGTGGCACGGGCCTTTTATTGCCTAACGTGTCGAAGGACTTTATCGATCATGCCGACGAGGAAGGCTATGACCACTGGTATCTTGGCTCCGGCCTGGAAGAAAGTCTCCGGGACAAGGCGTTCAATATTCGAACGGGAGTGGTGTTGCCGACCACCTATGGATTGCTCGGCACCAGCGGAATAGTCAACGCGACCTGGCAATCGCTCACCGCCATCATCCCCGCTCCGGCCAACGTGGGATTGTTTGCGCTCGCTCGTGCCACCTTTCACGCCTCCGAGTTTGAGACCGCCTTTCACAACCAGACGAACAACGACTTGAGCAAGTTCAGCACGGGCGCTTACATCAATCCGGACACGACGAATCAGTTTCTGTCCGGCTTCTCCAAGATCGCGCAAGCGCAGACACGCGAATCTGCCATCTACGCGCGGGTCAATACATGGCAGACGACCGCGAATAACGGTGCCTACGCAGGCTCAGTAGTAGCGGAACAGGCCGATGTCGATCTCGATGGAGAGAACGAGTATCTTATTTACAACGATCGGGTGTTCGCGTTGTTCGAACGCATCGGCGGTCGCATGACGGGGGCATGGTTGCGTGACATCGACACAGGTTATGTCTCTCAAGTGGTGGGGAACTTCACCAGCTACGCCGGCTCCGAAACAGAAGAAGAAGGCGGCGGCAACTTTAGTAGCGGAGCGGTCAACGCTTACCGCACATCTGGATTCAAGGATTGGTTTTCCAAGACCGATAACACCGGCGCGGGCACATTCGCTTACGTGAACGATCTTTATACGGTCGTCCCGGCCGCTTCTGGAATCGGGTGGAAGTTCACCAGCGCTGACGGCAAGATTTCCAAGACGATCTCCCTCCTGCCGAGCAAAGGCGCCTTGCAGGCTGCTTACGCTACTACCGGCATGGTGCAGTTGTTCGTTCGGTTCGGCTTATCTCCCGATCTGCTCGACTTACTCACGGCCGGCCAATCGCATTTGACGAGCCTCGTCAGCGGCGCCCAGGAAGTCGATCTGTTCAACAACAATTCGGGCCGGACGGTTCGCGCATTTTTGCGGTTTGGCGGAGCCACCTATTCCGGCGCATCTTTTAATGTGACCGCCTCCGACACGGACACCGGCATCGTTCTTGATACAGTTCCGATGCGCAATCAGGCGCAAACGCATCAAGTGGAACTCCAGGGCAATGGCACGATGACTTTCGCCCTCGGGTTCGAAATCGGGGCGGCTCTGACCTACGATACGGACGGAGATGGACTACCCGATTGGTGGGAAACCAAATACGGATTTAACCCGAACGATCCCAACGGCATGAACGGGCCGAACGGCGATCCCGATGGCGACGGACGCACCAACCTTCAAGAATACATTCTCGGTACAAATCCGAACGTGGCGGACTCCGGAAACAGCGGTCTGATCATCGCGCGGACCTCGCCTTCCACGGTGAAGCTGACTTTCTCTACCATGCACGACCGAATTTATCGTATTCTTTACAGTAATACCGTGAATGGGACATGGCTGCAGGCCGGCGCGGATATATACGGCACTGCATCGATCGTCAATTATGTGGATGACGGGAGCGGCACCGGGTCCCCTCCGAACATTGGGCAACAACGCTTTTACAAACTCCAGGTCAGCCTGGTTCCTTAGGGATTCTGCAAAATGAATAAGGGTCAAAAGTTTCTTATTGTACTCCTCGCATCGGCTGCCTTTCTAGGCACGGCCGCTCCGTCATGGGCAACGGTCGCGAATGCCTGGCACATCGCAGATAACTCAGCGGATCTGGGTGGAACGCATATGCGCAATCCGGAGTTCGAGATTGCGAATACCACGAGTATCACCGTCTACAGCGGCGTGCAGAAGTTGAATAACGGCTTCGGGACGGCGAATCAGACAGGGGGCACGCTCTTCTATAAGGGACAAAGCCAGGGCGTCTGGCAAAGCGTGACGTTGGGGTTCAACAGCAACGGAACAGGCGCCACAGCTAATAACCAGTATTGGAAGGCTAGCTTCACGCCATCCGCAGCCGGCATTGGCGTCGACGAAATCATTCAGTATTACCTCTATCTGACCTTCGACGGCGTGAATGGGGTCGAGAACACTTATGTTTACGCCCCCTCTGGCTTGGGCGATCACGCGTCCTCGGCGACGAACCAGGTAAGCACGGCTGCCACATTTCCCTTCACCGTCAGGAACCGTGCTTCCTTTCTTTTCCACATCGACAATCGAGTCATCAACGGGACGACCGTACAGTTTTGGACCAAGGCGGGTTACCTGAGCAAAGACGGGACACTCAACTGGATTAGCAACGGCGCTCTTTATTATACTACCGACGGTTCCACTCCCGCCGGATCTCTTGGCGTGGCGGGTGCCAATACCCAGGTGGTTCCGCTCGTGTTGGATCACGAAGAGAACGACCCGAGCGTGGCGGGAAACGCCATGTGGTGGGTCGGCACGGTGGCAAACCTGCCCACCTTCACAACCGTTAAATACAAGATCGGACTGTGGAATAGCAGCAACAACGAAGAGAAATTTGGTGACTACAACGCCCCCTTCAATACCTCGGCCGGCCACGTGTTTTCTTTTTCCATCGGCACAGCTGGCGCACCCAGTCTGACGATTAACAGCGTGGAGGCCAATTATACGACCAGCCACGTTTTTGTCGACGAAGTTGCCGGCGATTCCATTCCGCTCGCCGTTAACTTTACTCCGAGCGATCCCGCCACGGACATTTCCACTGTCCAGGTCTTCACGAACCTGAATCGCCGTGATTTCGCCACGCTGCCTTACACAGACGGAAATGGAATTGCGACGGAGGAAGGAATTAGTCCTCCCAGCGGCGACGCCGTTGGCACAAACGACAACCATTATTACAAGGCCTACGCGACCACGCCGAACGGGGCTAACACCGTTTTCTCGGTCGTCCTGAATGCGCAGAAGACAGGCGCCTATCGCCTCTCCGCGCGCTACAAGCAGACGAGCGCGACCGTCCCGAATCCCAACCCTTGGATTTACTACTCGTCGGGCGGACGTCGCGATCATGCCATTGTGGTGTCACCCAAAGCCGCGCGGGATATCAATCTCTACGAGGTCAACACTTTGAATGTGAACGCGAGCGGGGATCAACCGGCGCAGCGCGGAACCTTTCCGGACCTGCACGATCCTTCGAAACGCGTCAACCTCGACTACGTGAAGAACCTCGGTTGCAACTACATGTGGTTTCAACCGATCCATCCAAACGGCATTGATGGCCGTCAGGTCGACCCCAGCGCCTCCCATATCTTTACCGTAGGAAGTCCTTATGCCGTGAAGAACTTCTTCGAGGTCATGCCGATGATGGCGAAGAATTTTACTCCCACCTCGACTGATCCCAACAGTAACGACCGATCCGGCAATGACACGGCGGCGGGTCGTGCCCAGGCTAGGACGGACTTCCACGATTTTGTCGTGGCGGCCGACAGTGCCAGCGTCGGTGTCATGTTAGACGCCCCATTCAACCACACCTCTTACGATGCGGAACTCGCGCAGCAGGGCGTCAACCTATTGAAGCCCGGCGCAAACTCGACCGATCAAATTCGCAACAGCGAAGCACGCTTTTATTCGAAGGGTGACCTCTTCAATATTGCGAACAACAATTACTGCCAGCGATCCTCCGGGGCGACGACGATCGCTCCCGCGCCGGATCGGAATGATTTCGGAAAATTCGCTGACACCTTCGACGTGTTCTTTGGAAACTACTCCGCTCTGGTTTGTCGCAATGACCAGGATGACGGCAACTATCTGAACGAAAACGACGTGTTCAGCTATTCCGATCCAATCTGGAACGGGACGGACTTTGTCCAGAGCGGCATTAACAACAATATCACGCGTAACGTCTGGAAGTATTTCGCTTCCTACGTTCCCTTCTGGCTAACCCAAACTGGGCACAGTGGCGTTAACAGCACGCCGGCCGACGGCGATTACGCAACGCGGCTCGCCCTCGATAGCAAAGGAATCGACGCTCTACGGGCCGACTTCGGCCAGGGGCTTCCGCCGCAATGCTGGGAATACGCCATTAATGTAGCGCGCAGCCACAAATGGAATTTCGTTTTCATGACCGAATCGCTTGATGGCGGGGCCGTCACCTATCGCTCCAATCGTCATTTTGATATTCTGAATGAAAACATCGTGTTCCCGCTGAAGTCGGCTAGTCAAACAAGCGATTACCGGAGCATTTTCGACCAGCGCCGCGGCGCCTACGGACAAAGTCTTGTTCTGCTCAACAACACTTCACACGACGAAGAGAATTATGACGATCCGTTTCAGGCCCTAATTCGTTACGGGGTTTGCAACTCGGTCGACGGAGCGCCCATGATATTTTACGGGCAGGAGAGTGGTGTGACTCGTACCTTTGGCTACAGCCACTACGAGACGAATTTCGGGAAGCAAATCACGCACTTCAAGGTCTTCAATGATCTCGGGCCCATCCTGGGCAACCCCGGGTCGGGCGTAACATTTCTCTACCCCGTTTATGCCGCCATGGGGCAGGCCCGGCAGTTCAGTCGGGCTTTGCGCAGTTCCAACCGTTACTATCTCAATCAGGTAGGCGGGGCGGTTCAGCCAAGCATCTTTTCCGTGGCCAAGTATGAAACGCCGAACGCTTCCCCTGTCTCGACCGATGTCGTGTTCGCTTTCATGAATCTGGATCGGAATAGCGATCAGCAGGGAAATTTTGACCTCAACGTCAACCAGAACGGCTCAAATCTGTTCGGCATTAAGAGTGGCCGAACCTATGACGTGAAAAATATCGCCGCCTACACGGGGGCGGACCTCAGTCGTCGCGATACGTTCCTGAATCGCAAAACTGGATCGCAACTTCTGAGCGGCGGTTTTTTCGTGGGTATGAAAAAAGTGCCGAGCACAGACGCTGCCTGGGTAACGGCTCCCTTCGAGGCGCAGTACCTGAAATTGTATGATGTGACGGCACCGACCGCGGCTCCCGGAACGGCAAGCGCCCCCAACGCGTATCTCTATTCTCTCGGGACGAACGTGACGATCACTTGGCCGGCGGCGCAGCCGGATAGCGAAGGCATTACTCCCTGCTACAAGGTGAGTGTCACGCTGAACGGGAATACGACAAGCTTCATCACCTGTGGGACGAGCACTACCGTTAATGGGGCGGCTGGCCAGACCCTGTCGGTGGTGATTCAAAGTGTCAATCCGACCGACAACAGTGTGACGGGGCCGTCGAGTTCGCCCGTAAACGTTAAGTTTATTGATCCCAACGGGGACGATGATGGCGATGGGATGATCAACAGTTCCGAAGATTTGGCCGGAACAAATCCGTTCGATCCAAACTCCGCCTTCCGTGTGACAAACGTCACGTCGACCTCCGTGACGTGGAGCACGGTGCCGGGCAAAAAATACCAGCTCGAGACGTCGGGCGCGCCCAATGGCACCTACGGCCCGGTCGGACCGCAGGTGACGGCTTTGGAGAGCAGCTTCTCTGAGACGGTTAGCGTGGCTCCCCCTGCATTTTATCGGGCGCGGATCGTTCCTTAGAGTCGAGACCCTCCTGCGTCCGGGCTGGCTCTCAGAAATGAGAAGCGAAGACGCTTGGCACAAGCGCCTCCGCATCGCACAATCCTCATTCTTTATGCGCCATCCCGCCCTGTTTCTTCTGGTCCTTCTGGCCGCAGGATCGACCTGCCTGGGTGATACAACCGGCTCTCCGGCATGGGCCGCGGAGGCTATTTTTTACCAGATCTTTCCGGAACGCTTTTGTAACGGCGACCCGACGAACGATCCAACCCGCGATTCGCTGGAAGCGCCAATCGGCCCGGGAACAGGTTGGAAAATTTCCCCGTGGACAGCGGATTGGTACGCGCGCGACGGATGGGAGAAAGAGATGGGCGCTGACTTCTATCGCGGTGTCTTTGACCGCCGTTATGGTGGCGACCTAAAGGGGGTCGTCGATAAGCTCGATTATCTAAAGGAATTGGGCGTTAACGCGATTTATTTCAATCCGTTATTTTATTCCAACTCCCTGCACAAGTACGACGGCAATTCTTATCATCATATTGATCCCTACTTCGGACCCGATCCGGCAGGTGATTTTGCCCTGATCGATAAAGAATCAGCTGATCCGAAATCATGGCAGTGGACGGCGGCGGATAAATTGTTTCTGGCATTGGTAAAGAAATGTCACGAGCACGGCATGCACGTCATTATCGATGGGGTGTTCAATCACACGGGGCGGGACTTTTTTGCCTTCAAGGATCTCCGTATTAACCAGGCGAAATCCCGCTACAAAGACTGGTACGCAGACGTGAGTTTCGATGACCCGCGGACCAAGCGGAACGAGTTCGATTACAAAGGGTGGTGGGGCCACAAGACGCTCCCCGTTTTCTCGGCTACGGCAGACGGCAAAGATATGCATCCGGGACCAAAAGCTTACATTTTCGACGCCACCCGGCGCTGGATGCAACCGAATGGGAAGCGCGAGGACGGCATTGATGGATGGCGGCTCGATGTAGCGGACGAGCGTCCGGCCAAATTCTGGGCCGATTGGAATGGCCTGGTCCGGCAGTTGAATCCGGAGGCTTACACCACGGCCGAGATCTGGAAAAACGCGGCGGAACTTCTTAAACAGGGCGGTTTCTCCGCTTCCATGAATTACAACGCTTTCGCCATCCCGGTAAAAGGCTTCCTGATCGACAACAATGTGGCGCCGTCAAAATTCGGCGAGCTGCTCGATCAAAGACGCAAGCAGTTTCCGCCCGAGACCGCGGCGGTCATGCAAAATTTAATTGATTCGCACGACACCGATCGCCTCGCTTCCATGGTAGTAAACGGGGAGGGGACGGTTTACGAAAAGAAGGACGAAATAGAGTTCAACAAGAACAACAGTGCCCACACGTCCCAGAGCTACAACATTCGCAAACCAAACGAGCGGCAGAGAAGCATCCAGCGCATGGTCGTGTTATTGCAAATGTCCTATGTAGGAGCGCCGATGGTTTACTACGGTGACGAAGCGGGCGCATGGGGCGGGGGCGATCCCGACGATCGGATGCCGATGATTTGGCGAGAACTAACCTACGAAGCTCAAGCGCTCGATCCGCGCGGTCGCGAGCGGGCACCGGACGAGGTGAAATTCGACGAGGGACTTTTCGCCTTTTATAAAAAGGCAATCGCGCTACGGCGGGAAAGCGATGCTCTTAATCATGGCGAATTCTCTGTGGTGGCAACGGATGATGTGCAACGGACGCTCGTGATCGGTCGACGTTCAAAAAGACAGACACTCTTTATTGCCCTTAACCGCGGCGATCAGGAAGCGCATATTGATCTGCGTCTCGCGCCGACAAAGCTTACGCCGGTCTTCGTCACCCAAGGCGAGCTTGAGACAGTGAAGGTCGCGCCTTCGGCTGCGGGGGTGACGATCACTCTGCCTCCGCTCACCGGTGGTGTCTTTCGATACGAATAGGTGATTCAGCGCTTCTTCTGTAAGGGAAAGCGTTGGCTTTCCGGGATCAAGAGGTCGGGGAACTGGCCGCTTTTCCCACAGAGCTCTTTGGTTGCGCGCTTTGTTCTGGGCATCGCAACTTTCTTGCTCGTGGCCGGCTGCGATCGCGCACCGGATGGGCGAACGCACGTTCTGATCTGGCATCAGAAAATCGGGGGGGAGCGCGATCTGTTTAATGAGCAGGTCGCGCGTTTTAATTCAGCGCACCCCGACTGCGTCGTCGATACGCTCTATAAAGAGAACGAGGAACTACGAAATCTTTTTGTGATCGGAGCCGTCGCAGGGCAAGGGCCGGATATTATTTACGGGCCCGCCGACAACGTGGGTGTGCTGGTCACGACCCAAACGGTTCTTCCTCTGGAAAGAGTTTTTCCCGAAGAGTTCTTCAGTCGTTTTACCTCGCAGGGAATTGTCAGTTGGAAAGGTGCGCGCTGGCTAGTGGCAGACCAGATTGGAAATCACCTTACCCTGGTCTATAACAGCGAACTCGTGCCAAAGCCTCCTGCCACCCTCGATGAACTCATCTCGATCGGGCAGCGCCTGACCAAGGATTCCAATGGCGACGGAAAAATGGACCAGTACGGCCTGACCTGGAATTATCGGGAGCCGTTTTTCTTCATTCCTTTCCTGACGGCCTTTGGTGGCTGGATCATGGATGCCGACGGGCATCCCACTTTGGATAATGAGCAAACCGTGCGGGCAATTCAGTTCGTCTTGGATCTGCGCGACAAGTATAAGATTATTCCCAAAGAAGGGGACTACGAAATTGCCGATATGCTTTTCAAGGAGAAGCGCACCGCCATGATTATTAACGGTCCGTGGTCGTGGGCCGGCTACCATGTGCCTAACGGAAGCATGGTCGCACCTTTGCCGATTAATTCGGCGACCGGACTTTGGGCGGAGCCCATGATCTCGGCCAAAGGATATTCCGTAAACTCCAACCTCCCGACGCCGAAGTTGGCATCCGTTCGTAGCGTCATCGCCTTCCTGACCAGCGCTGAAGTGCAAACGGAAATGGCGACGAAGCTTTCGACAACCCCGGTGGATCGAGCGGTGCTTGATTCCCCCGCGGTGCGGTCGAATCCAACGCTGATCGCTTCCATGCAGCAGATCGAGCACGGGCGGGCCATGCCGATCGTGCCTCAAATGCGCGCCATTTGGGAAGGCATGCGCGGACCCTACCAGCTGGTCATGAATGGGGCCATCACCGCAAAAGAGGCAGCCAAGCGGATGCAGAAGGAAGCGGAGAAGAACATCGCGGACAGTAATCTGTGAGGTCGTTGCGGCGATGAGGTGTTCAAGGAAAGAGTGGATCGGCCGGTTTAACGCTGGAACGCTTCAACGACCAGCGGTTCGACGCCATGCTGAGCGATAAAAACAAGATTCGAATTTTCCTTGGAGTGCTGCTTGGTCCAGCCCTCCTCGTCATTCTCTCCGTCATTGCTTTTCCGCTGCTCTTCAATTTTGTCCTCTCGTTTTCCAACGCGAATATTTACCACATCCGCGATTGGCGCCTGATCGGGTATGATCAGTACGTCTCCGTGTTTCGGCAGCAGCTTTTTTGGTCCATTCTCCTTAAGACTGTCATCTGGACTCTCGTGAACATGGTTTTCCATGTCAGCATCGGCGTGTTTCTGGCCGTGGTTTTGCATCAGAAATTTATCCGTGGCAGAGCCATCTGGCGAGTCGCCTTGATCCTTCCCTGGGCCTTGCCGCAATACATCTGCGCTCTGACATGGCGCGGGATGTTCAACTACGAATTCGGCGCGATAAATCTCTTGATCACGAAATACCTGCATCTTCCTCCGGTGCAGTGGCTGACCTCACCATTCGAGGCCTTCCTGGCCGTAATTATCACGAATATTTGGTTGGGTTTCCCGTTCATGATGGTGATCGCGTTGGGCGGCCTTCAATCGATTCCGGAGGATCTTTACGAGGCAGCCGATGTCGATGGGGCGTCCAAATGGTTTCAGTTTTGGAACATCACGGCACCGCTGTTGCGTCCGGTAATGATCCCGGCCATCACGCTGGGCGTCATCTGGACATTCAATAATATTAATGTCGTTTGGCTCGTATCGAACATGGGCGAGCCGGCTGATTCAACTCACATTTTGGTCTCTTACGTCTACAAGGCCGCCTTTAACATGTATCGATTTGGCTGGGCGGCCGCTCTATCTGTCGTGATTTTTGGGATCCTATTTACGTTCTCGCAAGTGTTCCTGAACAAAACGCGCGCGACGGAGTCGGTTTACTAAGAGAAGCTGACAGTTTCTCTCCTTGTTTACGTGTCCCGCGCGGGACCGGCGCCACATCTACTTCTCGATGTTGATCTCGAAATAGCGCGCCGTCAGCGGCGGAATTTCGCCAAATTCGATGCCCTGGTCGATCGCGTTGGCGATGGTTGAACCCGTCGCGTCTGCTTCGTTTTTTACCATACGATCAAGCAATCCCAGTCTGGTCTTCCGATCGTATGAGGCGAGGCCCAATGCCTTGATCGTTGTCTCTGGAATACGGATTCTGACATCATCAAGGAGAGTAGTCGGATTCAAATTCGCCACGATAAGGAAGCGCTGGCCAGTGTTGGCATCGTAACGGAGAAAACTGTATAGCCAATGACCGCTCGGCTGCTCGTTTCCGACCCGGCCGTATTTTGGATTGTCGCGATTGGATGCGTTCAAGGGAATGAAGATTCCGTCGCGGAAGGCCGGTTCACCGACAAGGTTTATGAGCCGGCCGTACGTTTCGCGGACAGATTTTTGTTCCTCCGACAGCTTGCCACCGTCGTATTGATGGTCGTTCACCCATTTCACCAGTTCCGGCATGGACCAGTAGTCGAAGATGGAAGTGCGCGCGTCATCGCCCCCAAACCCCTCCACGCCCGCGCCCGGCTCGCCCACTTCCTGGCCGTTATACATCATGACGGGACCGCGAGAGAGACCATAGAGAATTGCGGATGCGGGAATTCCCACTTTCATGCCAAGACCGCCCCACTGTGATTTGGCGGCGATGCGTGCTTCATCGTGGTTCTCCGCGTAACGTAACGAATTGTCGAAAATAAAGTAATCGGGCTGCGCTCCATCTATATCGTTAGCCCAGCCCGGACCTTCGTAGATCTTCTTGATGGCTCGATAGGTGGGGTCATCGTAGACGCCGTTGAATCCGGCGTTTAAGAGATCGAACATGACGTTGGATTTTCCGCCATCGAGTTGTGAGATCACCGGATCGACGCCGGGTACTTTGGCTGGGTCATTGTCGTAAGCCTCTCCGATAAAAAGAACATCGGTGTGGCGCGCCCGCGCCCGCGAGATTGCCCAGTTCCAAAATTCCGGAGGCACCATGTGAGACATGTCGCAACGGAATCCGTCAATCCCGACTCCTTGCCAGTAGGCGATGACCGAATCCATTTTCTTCCATGTATCCGGGATCGCTTTGTCCGGCGTTCCCGCGTTTGGGTAATCACGGACGCTTTTGTTGGCGACCGTAAAGTCGAACCCGTAATTCAACTTCACCGTTTCGTACCAGTCGCCCAGGTCCGGTGCCCAACTCACCTTATTATTGCCGGTTACCTTGCCGTGATCCTTTTCGCCTTCGAACAATCCGTCGCATTTGATCCCAGGCAGCTTACAGGTGGGACTGACGGCCTGTCCGTTCTTGCACGTCGGTAGATGCAATGGCGGACCGGATCCGTCGGGTTTCAGATAAAAAAAGTTGTTGCCGGGTAAAAAGAAAACGGACGTATCGTCGCCTTTGCCTTCGTTACCCTTGGTTCCAAAATTCTGATCGGGCTTGATATCCGAGTCGTAACTGCGGGCGACATGATTAGGGACGAGGTCGATCATCGCCTTCATCCCATGCTGGTGTACCCGAGCAAGGAGGGTCTTGAATTCATCGAGGCGCTTGGCCGGATCTCTGGCGTAATCGGGGCAGAGGTCGAAGTAATCTTTAATCGCATAGGGGCTACCGGCGAGGCCTTTGAGCAGGTCAGGGTCGTCAGCGGGTTGACCGACGGAGGAATAATCGGTAGCCGTCGCCTGTTGTAAGACACCGGTCAGCCAGACATGGGTAAAGCCGAGCTGGCGCAGCGAGGTGAGAGACGCGTCGTTAATGTCGTCAAACTTACCAACACCGTTTTCGACAAGGGTGCCATCCTCTTTGCGCGTTTCGTTGGTGTTACCGAAGAGGCGAACGAATAACTGGTAAATGCGGACCTTTTCCCGGGCGGCCAGACGGGCGCGAAGCGTCGCGATATTGTCGTCGTTCGCAGCAAGATTGAGCTCGAGATAGCGGGAGATGTACTTGTCCCCCGGGCCCGATTCGACCCCTCCATCGCTGCAACCGAAGAAAAATCCCCAGCCGCTATTTTGCGACAGATCCTTTGCGTAGACCGCGCAGTCGATGGTGGCTGGACCGCCCAGGTAGGTCCGTGGGATTCGAAAAGTGACGGCAGAGTCACTCACAACAACTTTGACGTCCTTGGCGTCCTGCGCTGAATTCCACTTCCAATTCTCCCATTTTTGTTCCTGGACCGTGGCCGAAGGAGACGCCTTGGCCGAAATAAGGCGATCCGCTTTGAACGGCAGAAAGACGGTAGAGCCCTCGTGTTCACGTTGAAACGGCAGAACGGCCGAACCCATTTGCTGGTGTGATCCGATAGCCAGATACACGCGGTTGTGATCGGCGATCATTCCGGGTGCACTGACCGCGATCGTCACGTCAGCGTCCGACAATTCGATCTTGATCGTCGCTTTATCCGCGCCATGTAGATTTTGATTATGCAAAGATTTGTTCGCAGCCATGGCTGCGATAAGAGTCAGGCAGGCAAATGCACCTGCACAGGAAAAGCGCAGCCGTGTGCATTTTCGCATACTCACTCGGACGCCATCGGAGACTCTGGAGGAGTTAGGGTTGGCATCATTCCTTCCTCTTCCACCACCTCCTGTAAGGGCCCCTTTGCCATATTGGTGTAAGGAACAAGCAGCGTGAGAAGAGCGGCGATCAACATAAAGACACCGCCGGCCATTACGGCATGCACAAGGTTTCCACCCAAATAGTTCTTTACGAGCGGTCCAAAGGTAAGCGCGGCGATGATCTCTGGAAGAACGATGAAGAAGTTAAAAATACCCATGTAAACGCCGATCCGATGGGGCGGCAGTGCGCCGGCCAGCATGGCATAAGGCATGGAGAGGATGGAGGCCCAGGCAATGCCGCCCAGCGCGAGTGCTCCGAGCAATAGGCTTTTCTGTTCCTGGCCGTGAATGAACCCCACTGCGATGAGGCCGAGCGCGCCGAGGGTGAGACAGGCGGCGTGTAATTTTCGGCGATCGAACTTAGCCGCCATAGCCATGAGCGCGAAGGCAGCGATAAAGGTGATAAAATCCTTGGCGGCATAGCAGACACCGGCCCACTCCGCGCCCGCCTTGAAGAGGGGCGAATCGGTATTGGTCGCGCCAAAGACAAGAGGCACCGCGTTGGAGAAATGCAGCCACATGCAAAAAAGGCCGAGCCAGGTGAAGAACTGGACGAGGGCCAGGTATTTCATGGTTCTCGGCATCTGGCGCAACGCATCGGGAATTTCCTGCAGCAAATGGCTGAAGCCGCTTCGCTCCGATTGCTTTCGCCGGAAGGCGGCCAAGTCTGCGGGAGGATATTCTTTCGACGTAAGGACCGTCCAGAGCACGGCGCCCAGAAATGCGCCGGCCCCGATGTAGAAAGCGATTTTCACATTGGGCGGGATCACGCTTCCGGCGGTGGTTTCACTGGTAACGCCGAAACCGTGATTAAGGACCCAGGGCAGAAGGCCGGCAATGACCGCCCCTGCGCCGATAAAAAAACTTTGCATGGTGAAGCCGGTGGCGCGCTGCTCTTCGACAAGATTATCAGCCACGAAGGCGCGGAATGGCTCCATCGAAATATTAATGGAGGCATCGAGGATCCAGAGGAGCCCGGCCGCCATCCACAGCGTGCCCGCATTCGGCATCAGGACCAGAGCACTCGAACTAAGAATCGCGCCGGCCAGAAAATAGGGCCGGCGTCGGCCGAGTGGACCCCAGGTGCGATCGCTCATGGCGCCGATGATCGGTTGAATGATGAAGCCGGTAAGCGGTGCGGCCAGCCAGAGCATCGGAATCTGATCGTCCCGGGCGCCGAGATATTTGTAGATGGGGCTCATGTTTGCCATCTGCAATCCCCACCCGAATTGGATGCCGAGAAATCCGAAACTCATGTTCCAGATTTGCCCGAAGTTGAGGCGCGGTTTGTTCATGGGATGGCGTAGTGAAGCCACAGATCAACACAGATTGGCGCGGATTTGAAGACAAACGTGCGGTAAAATCGCCTCGGACTATTCGTCTCCCGTGCTGCTGCTGACCCGCAAGCTTTCCTTCAGCTCATCTCCGCCGTCGGTGGACGGAAAGGCGTGGTCGAACGACCTCTCAAGAGGGCGTTGTTAAACGAGGGCAGCGGAGCCGCTCATAGTGAGCGCCCAACGGGTGCTGAATTATTAGCATCGCGCTGGGAGAGCGCGATCCACCTGCACTGGGGTCCCGCCTGCCTTATCTTGTTAAAGGCCCTACTTGGATTCGTGTGTAACCTGGAATTGATTGAAGAAGACGTCGTACTTTTCGCTGTTCCGGTCGAAGACCGCCATGCTTTGAACAGCGCCGCTCGCTGAAAGTTTGCGGCCGGGCAGCTTGATCACGTTCTTGTCCTTCATCGTTTGAATTTCCATGTCGTAAGTGTCGGCTCCGGTGATGGTGACTGTTACCGAAATGCCTTCGTCGGTAAAAGGAACTCCGGAATCGGCCTTGTCCGCTCCGGAACCATCGTAAATCTGGTAGTTAGTCTTGCCCTGGTAAAAGCCGAATTCGAAGAGGGCGTCCTTGTTATAATCAGCCACCGTTGAATTGGCGTTCCCGGACCGAAGCACCACCCCGATGGAACCCGGGGTCGGGTCGTCCTTGTCGAATTTCTTCTCGAACGGGCCGTTCTCCATCATGAAGGAAAATGAATCGCCCTTTTGCAACGGCTTCTCGAACCCGCGATAGGCTACGGCTTGCTCAAAGCCCGTGCCGTTGGCATAAACGCCGAAGGCCTTATCGCCTTTGGCGATCCCGTTCAGGTCCGAATTGTCTTTTGTGCCGGCGATGAAAAAGCCGGAGTGGCGGTCGCTATCGTTGCCTTCCGTGGTCAACGACCAGGTGCTGAATCCGCTCCCGCCATTCTTGCTGTTGTCCCACGAGCTGCCGTATGCGGATTGACTGGCGTCGTCCTCGGCGATGACGGGCGATTCGGCTCTGGCATAATATCCGGCGAGAGAAAATGAGACGATAAGCGCGAACGTGATCGATAATGTTTTCATGGTTCAGAGATTTGGCCGCGGATTGCACGGATAGTGCAGATTACCAGAAAACATCGTCAAATAAAGGATGACGATGGCCCGGTGCTTCAGAGGCGAGGCGGGTGGATGGCCTCTCTGAGGGCGATGATAAGGGATCTGTGCAAAGGAGGCAGAAAATGACGGCGGCGCCGTTTGATTTTGCCATCGCCCTCGGAGAGGTCGATCCACCTTAGCGGTCACGTGCGGCGATTCTAGCCTTTGACTGCGCCGGAGCTGAGGCCGGAGACAAGATAACGGCTTAGGATGAGGAAGAGGAGAACGACAGGAATCGATACGAGCAAGGCGCCGGCTGCGTAGAGTCCCCATTGCGTGCTCATGTTACCCTGAAACATTTTCAGTCCAAGAGGGAGCGTAAAGATTTGAGTATCCTGCAAGACGAGGGCAGCGACGACGTACTCGTTCCAGGCAGTCATGAATGAAAACAGGGCGGTGATGACGAGGGCGGGTGCGGCCAAAGGAAGTACGACAATGTAGAATGATTGCCAGCGGGAACAGCCGTCGATGCCGGCCGCTTCCTCGAGGGAGATCGGGATGGTGTCGTAGTAACCCTTTAATTGCCAGATGCAGAAGGGAAGAGCGGTGGCCGCATAGATGATAATGACGCCGAGATAGGAGTTGATCAGGTGCAGCTTGATCAGGATGAGATAGAGCGGGAGCAGGAGCATGGTGGCTGGAAACATTTGGGTGACGAGCAGTCCGTTCAACATGGTGCTCCGACCTAGAAATCGGAACCGCGACAAAGCATAGCCCGCAGTGGAAGCGAGCGCGACGCCCGTAAGCGTGACGGCGAGCGCGATCAACGCGGAATTACCGACCCAGCGAAGAAAAGGCGTCTCGGTTAGGAGAACCCGAAAGTTCGCGAGGCTAGCGCCTTTCGGAATGGGGGCGAGCGACGTAGAAAGCAACTGATCGCTCGGCCGCAGCGCGATCGTAATGATCTGCGTGATTGGATAGAGCGCGAAGAGGGCGAAGACAAGGAGCGCGAGGTAACTCAGGGCGACTCGTGAGAACCCAGAGCCCTGTATCGGTGACCTCGGCATTGCGTCAGTCTTATCCCATCAATTGGGATTTGTTGACGCTAAACTACGAGCGGTCGCTTCCGCCTAGCCCTTGACGCGGCGGCGCATCGCGGCCAAGCCCAGGAGGCCAAAACCGACCATCGCCGAGGCGTAAGTCGAGGGCTCGGGAATAGCCACGACAAAAAGCGAAGTCCGGAACGTATTCGCCGGATCCTCCCATTCGAGCGTGATACCGTTTTGACCGAGATTAATGGGCGAGAGAATTGCGCCACCGCCTGCTTCGGTCGGCGATGCCCACACCCAATTGTCGTTAGAAACCGTGTTGTAGTGACCGGAAGTGCCAGCGGTTGTGTCGAAGAAGCGAATAGCCAGGACCTGTCCGGTCGGAGGTGACCCGACGCCACCGTTGCTGGTAATCGAGATCGATGACTGAGTCGCATATGCGCCCGTATCAAAATTCCCGGCGTCATAGACCTTCACCTGATTAGTTCCGAAAGTGAACGTTGTGCTGAATCCGATTCTTCCGGCGCCAAGACCACTAAGGTCGGGCGAATCGCCGATAGATGTATGAAGAGTAGCGCCCGAACCGGTCAAGGGAATCCAGTTGCCGGCGAAATTGTTGGCCGCTGTGCCCGCACTGAAATATCCGAGCTGAACAAGATCGCCGTCTGTGTTGACGTTCGCCGTTCCCTGAGTGAGCGCCACGCCGTTGAGATCGCGCAACAAAGTGGTGGCGCTGTTGAACCAATCCACACTGGTCGTGCTGAGCGGCGTTCCCTGCCCGAAGGATGACTGGACGGCGACAACTAACAGTAGCGAAGGAACGAGCAGTTTTTTGAACATATAATATTAGGGTAAAGTGTAAGGAAGCGCTTGATTCAGCGTGACGTTGGAGCCGGCGCGGCGAACGACTACGACTGAGGTACCCGTCAGGATGGGCGGGTTTTGGTTCGGAGTCTGTGGGCCTTGTCTAACCCAGCTGTTTACTCCCGCGGTCGGGTCAAAGTAGTAAGTGATCCAGCTTGAGCCACGGACCAAAACGTTGTCGGCCAGGGTAGGATCGGCGTTTTTGTTCCACCCCGGTTGCAGGTCAAGTCCCAAGCCCACCAAATTTGTATCGACCGGGAATCGATTTCCGAATGCGGTGATCTGATTGGCCGGGAAATCCGTTTGTAGGTTCGTGATGGGAACTGCGCCCAACGCTGTAAATGTGTATGCGGTGCCGGCTCGTCGCACGAACAAGAAGCCCTGCTCGGGGGAAACGGCAACGTTATTTGAAACCGTGCCCGGGCCCTGCCGCACCCATTGCGTGCCGTCGTTGAAATAGGTAATCCAGCTGGAGGATCCGCGCAGCAAAACGTTGTCGGCCAGCGTGGGATCGGCATTCACGTTCAACCCCGTGCCGGTTGCACCAAACAAGCTTTGCAATGTCGCTGTGGGGAAAATCTGATAAGTATCGGTCGAAGCCACGCCAGTAAGGTCGGAGCCCGCCACAAGAGTCAAAGTATCGCTGGTATTGGAGGCGATCTTATACTGACGACCGATGGCGGCGCCAGATACCAGTCGGACTACATGCGGGTTTGATCCAAATGGACCGTAGGCGTTCACGCCCCATCCCGCGCTTGTGGTTTGGATAGTGAGGGCGCCTGCGTTGACCGTCGAAATTGCCGCCGCGAAATCCGGAGGCGTGTTGAACGGAAGGGAGAGCGCTTTGATGCTGTTGGCATTGACGACTACCGAAGTGAAACCGACGGGAGTGGTAACGACGCTTTGGCCGAAAATGATAGCCGGCGAAAGGGTCAGGGCCAGAGCAGCAAGGAGAGAGGTAGATCGACGCATCAGGTGTAACCGTTGAAGTGAAGGGGATGGTAGGAAATTCCGCAGGGAAGAGCAAGGGAAATTGCTGATTTTTATGAAAATTCCGCTGTTTATATAAGTGGGCATGGGAGTGTTGGTTAGAGGAAGTCTGAATATATCATCGCTCTGCGGCAGGCTGCAATGACCAAATAATAGGCGTCTTCACTCGGCAAATGTGGCCCTTCGAGCGGGTTTTTTTGGAACCGATAGCGTCTGGCGGGACTTATGGCATGACCTCCGATTACGCTCGGGGCAGGCTAGGGATATGTGGCGCGATAAAAACGCATTTGCAGGGCGGCGGCTCCGCCATCGTCGTATTGAAATGCGCCCGCGTTGGTGGCGGTCGTGGTTGGTGGGACCAGGTTGGTAAACATCGTGACCAAATCCGGCGAACCCTGGATCGTGACCGACGCGTTCGGAACGGTTCGACCGGAGATAATGAAATGACCGTTGAGCGCGCGATTGACGGAGGTGATGCTAACGAAAGGCGCGACCACATTCACCGTTCCAGTCATCCCGAAGTTGCAATGGATGCGGCAAAAGTAGGAGTAATTGCCGGCTTGCGCGAATGTGTGGTCGTAGGTGGTGCCGATATTTGAGGCTGGCGACGAGGCGCAGTTTGAATTGGCGGTTGAGCAGTAGGCCGAGTCGACCGTGCAAGGCGAACCGCTGGTGACGGTGTGATTGTTCCCGGCCCAGACCCAGTGCACTGTGTCGCCCACGGCGATGGTGAGCGAGCTGGGTGTGAAGGTGAGGCCGCTTTGACCGACCATGACGGTGACAGTCTGACCCGCCGGTGCAGGAGGCGCCGGCGCCGAAACTCGCCCGTTTTGATCGACAATCATGATCGCATAATCGCCGTTGTGTTTCTCCTTCGAGTCTCCGGCTGAAACAACGGAAGGCGCCATGCTCAAAAGTGCAGTGATTATCGTTAGGCAAATAATCCGGCGCGCTCCAGTCTTTGATTTTCTCATATCGATGCCTCGCTTCCTGTTGTCCCGGGTCGTTCAAGCCCCGGAACGTCCCGGCTAAGTCAGGTCAGGGCAATGGACGGATGGACTTGACGCGGAAAAACCGCTTCGTCGCCGTGGGCAAGGTGACGGTTCGCGTGGTCGCTGTTCCTGCCGTAGGAGCGAAAGTGCCGAGTCCGCTGTCTACCCAATTGAGCGGGTTCAATAAATCGGTGTTCGTCTCAATCGTATAGAGCCGGCTGACCGTGCTGGCCCATGTAATTTGCGAATCTTGTGAACTGGGCAGATTCGGCGCGATCGCATACATCGTGATGCGAAGGCGATCGTTGGCCACGTTCGGATCTGTTCCTTCCAGATACTCCTGCAGGTCGGTGATTCCATCGCCATCGGTGTCGGTGGTAGCGGCGTGACTGAGGCCGCCAAAGTATTTGAACTCGAAGGCGTCAGCCATCCCATCGCCGTCGCTGTCCACGCCCATGGCGACATGGTCGGTTTGTACTTTGCCCAAGGCGTCGTTCAGATTGATCCAGCCGCAATTAGCGGAATAGGCGTAGCCGCTGAACGCGCCGGTGAAAAGGGAAAGGCGAGGATTACCCGTCGCTTCGAAATTGATCCACCCGATGTTGGCGCCGTAAGCGTAGCCGCGCAGAATGGCCACGCCCGGCTGGGTGGGATCGATCCCGTAGTTCACGCCGAAATCGGTGGCGGACAAATTAGAATATTGGACGTGACCGGCGGAAGGCGTAAACCCGCTGCCCAGGTTGATCCAGCCGACGTTCGCGCCCCAGACGTAGCCAGTGCAAATGAACTCGCCGACGACGACGCCATCGGCGGCGCTGGGGAGCCAGTTGGTCCAGCCGATGTTCGCGCCCCAGGCGGAGTTATTCGTGGCGTTGATGGTGCTGGCGGCGTTGGCGTGCGTGAGCGTGAAACCGGCCATCAAGCCAAGCGTGCAAAGAAGTTTGTTCATATGGGAGGGAGGTTGCTATTTTTTAAAAAAATCTGTTTGGAGTTGCTAGGTAAAATTCGGGTGAGTCATTACCTAATAGGAGAAGTTCGCCCACGGATCGGTGGTGCCGGCGGAACTGGCCGCGGTGTTGCCGCTGACCGCCGCTGAGGCGGGCGCCGTGCGGTCCACGACGGCGCCAAAGACATTGTTGGCCACGAAGACGTAGTTCGTCCCGTTTCCGGCGGCGCTGTTCTTGATGATCAGGTTGTGAGCCCCACCAATGTCGATGCCGCGAGAGTTGTTGATGACGTTATTGCCTTCGATCCGGGTGTCGGAGCCGGTGGTGTGGATGCCGGCACCGTCACCGCCAGTGACAGCGCCGTTGCTGGAGCAGGTGTTAGCCCTCACGAGACATTGGGAAGCTATGTTGATGCCGTCGCCATAATTCTCCGTTGCAGTGCAGTTTTCGATGGTGCAGCGTGCGCCCACGTCCAATCCTCTCCCAGTGAGCGGCGACGCGGCTGCCGAGGAAGAGTTCAGGAATGAAGTGCAACGGCTGATCGTGCATCCGTTGCCAGTTAAAATCCCGGCCGAGCTTACCGCACTGCTCCTGTTACCGAGCGCAGAGCAGCCGGTGAGCGTTGAGCCGTCGAAGGCATAGATGCCGAGGCTCCCCGTGTTACCTTGAGCCGTGCAATTGGTGAGCGTTGAGCCGGAGGCGGTGAAGATGCCGTAGGATCCGCTGTTGTTGTGCGCACGGCAGGTTTCCAGCACCGCTCCCCGTCCGGCGACAATCCCAGAAACAGTGCAGCCGCTGACCGCCAGATCGCGAAAGGCACAGGCACTCGCCGGGCTACCACCGGGGGAATTCACCCCGGTCCCGAATCCTATGATCGATCCATTCCGCACCGCCGCGCGGTGACTGGTTGCCGCGATTTCAATGCCGTTGCCGAAGGTGGCGAAACTTCGCGAGATTTGGAACCCATTCAGGTCCAGCGTCACGCCCTCGGCATTGATCTGGATGCCGTTGGTCTTGGCCACGCCAAGATTGGCCGACAAATAGTAAGAGCCCGGCTGTGTGATGATGAAATGATAGGCGGCGTCGGTTGTGGTGACCGCAGACGCCGGAGCATTGAACAGGTCAATGCGCGGCTCGAGCTGGTCGAGCGTCTTCATCGTCGGCGCGGGCGCGCCGGACGGGGTGAGGGAGCCTTGGGCGAAGGCCGCGCTTGCGGAAAAAAAGAGCAACGCGGCAGTGACGAGTGATAAGTGACGAGTGACGAGAAGCCGAGCCTTGGAAGTTTTCATAAGCGCACTGGGATTGCTCCCGGTCTAACAAATTTTTCGCCCGAAAACAATCTCTTTCACGTAATTCTTTAGCGAGGGAAACCACGTCGTTTGCAGACAAAAATAACCGTCGCTAGGCAATCTTTTTCGGTGGCGACAGAGATGAGGGCCCATCGAGCGAAAACGAAACGATTCCTAGCCCGAACGCTCGGCTTTGTTCTGTCGCGCAACGACGATGATGCCGATGACGAAGAGCAGAAGCTCAAAGGGCGCGAGCAAGCGCGCGACAATGTAAGCCGATTGCGAGAAGGCGCCGCGGCCATGGAAAATTCCGAAGAAGAAAAATCCGAGCAAGATGACAGCCGAGACGAAACACGAAACCGCCAGAATTGTCAGGCCGGGATTTTTACGCGCGCGCACACAGAAAAGTCCGGCGATAATCATCAGCACGAAGTCGAAGGCCTGGACGTACGGCGTCATCGAATCGAGCAGAGGAATCAAATTCGGCGATGCCGGTGACGACTGGGCCGGTTGTTGTTGGACGTTGGCTCCGGGCATTTGTCCCGGTTCGTTTATGGCCGGAGTTATGGGTCGCGCACCGGCCGGGCCGGGCATCGGCAGCATGGCAGGCGCACCGGGGATATCGTTAGGCCGGGAAGTTTGGGGCCCAATTCCCGGTGGCAACGAAGGGGCGCGCGGCAGCGGCGCAATGCGCGCGGGGGATGAGGGGGTCTGGTTTTCCTGGGCTAGTGCTATGCCCGACCCAGCGATGCTGCAAGCAACGACTGCGATGATGAGTCTAACATTTTGTCTTCCTCTCACGCGAGGATGCTGGTGCGCCGGCGGCGGTTTAGTCAAGCGTCGCGCCGTAAGCGAAGCCGCGCAGAATAGCGACACCTTGCTGGGTCGACCATAAAGATGCCGTGAGAGTTTTCATGAGTTTCTAAAAGTTCGCCCATGGACTGGCGGTAGCGGTGCCCGGACTGGACAGGAACTCCCTAACAAGCAACATCAATGAAAAACGATGTTGCCACCGGTCAAAAGGCCGTTGTTTGGCGCATACGCGTTACTGTCATAACTCGTCGGGCCGTTGTAGCGGACGCGGAATCGGTCGATCCCTTTTCCTTTTCCCTTCCCTTTACCCTTACCTTTGCCTGGCGTTCCGTTATCCTCCACATCCACGCGGAACGTGTAACCGGCTGCGCCGTTGACCATCGCCGTACCGGTAAAGGTCGCATGCATGTTATCACTCAGAATGCTGACGAGCGTGATCGACAAGGTCTTCACCTGGAGGCTGTGCCCGGGGTCGATGTAGTCAAGATCGCCTTTGAACCCGCCCATCCCATCGGGCCCGACATCGATGGCAAAATTGCGGTTATCGCCGATTTGCCCGCTGCCAGTGATCTTGCCAGCATGGCCGATGAAGGCCGTGCTCGTCGTTGGGCTAGTCACGCCTTCATGGTTGATTGTTGTGACCACGCTGAATCCGCTGACCGGACTTTGCGTGGCATAGGTGTGACTTCCCGTGACGGTAAATACCTGATTCGACAGACCGGGAATAAGCGGCGTGATATCGCCGGCCGACTGGGTGCCGTCACCCCAGTTGATACTCGCCGAATAATGGCCGGCGCTTGTCGCAGGAGCAGGGTCGGCTGAATTGGGCTCGGCTCCGGCCGGATCCGTAAAAGTGGCCACCGTTTGCGGGCCGCTGTTCATGCCCGCGTTCGCCAGAACGGAAAAGCCGCCGACCGCGTCGACCGGTGGATCGCTCACATTGATGGTGAACTTTTTGGAATCGGATGAGGCATCAAGCGTATCCGTGACGGTAACCGTTACGGAATATGGCCTTTCTTCTTCAAAATTATGGATCGCGAGGCCTAACGAACCTGGGCTGGCCATCTGAAAGGTGTGATGAATTGAGCCGTCGCCCCAGTTCACGTCGACGTCCCATGGGCCGCCGTCCGGATCGGTGAAGGAGCCAAGATCAAACGCGTTAAAGTCTTCCTCGGTCGACGCCTGGGTGGCTGGTGCTGTTACCGTAGGCGGAGTGCTTTGGGTCAGAATCTCCCAAGCCCCCCAACCCATGGTCCCCGCCCCGAGCAGATGCAGGTTCGGCATGAAATCGAGATCAGTCACTCGTGTCCGGGGCAAAGTGGTGATCCGGGTCCAGGTGGTGCCGAGATTGTTTGAGACGTAGGCCCCGCGCAACGTGCCTACATAGAGAACGGGCGTTGGAGTTTTCCAATCCACGGCGAGCGATTCACCGCCGAGTTTTGTCGGAAGGTTGCCGTTGATCTGAGACCATGCCCCTCCGTTACGCATCCAAACGTGGAAGAAGCCGCTGTAGTCGGGCGCCTTGTCATCGCGGCCCAGAAACGGACTGGTCACCGCGAAGTCAAAATCAGGAGCGGTCGGATTGACCTCGATATCCATGACGCGTTGATTTTGGAGCGGCAAACCAGTGTCGACCTCCGTCCACGTTGGACAGTTGGGGTTGCAGTCATTTCCGGCATTCGTAGTCTTGAAAACGCGGCCATCTTCCGTCCCGGCGAAGATAGTATTCGGAGCGGATGGGGCGATGGCCATGGCGGAGACAGATGTGTTGTTGGGGATGACCGCGCCGGCTGCCAGGCTACGCCAGCCGTTGCCGTTAAACTTGGGATCGGCCCCGTTCGGATCGCCTCCGGTCGTCGTTTCGAAAACACCGTTCCGGAGACCGAGCAACAATCGGGTCGCGTTGTTCGCGTCAATCACGATCGAGCCTTTGCCGGGGAAGGAAGCGAAGTCGACAATCGTGTTCCCATTGAATGGGATCGTCGGTAAGCCCGTGATCGCTGGCACCCAATTGGGGCTCCAGGACGCCGTTCCTCCTTCGTCGCTGTGAACGAAGCGGGCCGCTGCGCTCGGGCTGTTAATCGGATCGGCGGTGTTCGGATCGAGATAATAAACGCGCTTCCCATTCGTCGGGTCGACGCAGATCTTGCCGGATTCTCCCTGCCCACTACCCGGTTGGAAATAATTCCAGACTAATGCGCCGCTGTAGCGCAGTGATCCCGGGGCGTCTTGCATGAGACCGTAGGCCGATCGCGGATCATTTGGATCGAGACTGAAGCTATACCACGGAACAGTGTTGAGATTCCCGCATTTCTGATCCAGAACCGAAGTAGCCGGATTGCGACGGTATATACCGTTGTCGCCCGTCCCAACAAATACGCCGGTGCTGTCGAACGTGCCTGACACCGGATCGCCGGCTCCGCCCGCGTTCTGCCACGTTTGACCGCTGTCACTGCTCCTCCAGATCAACTCTCCGCCAGTAACCAGATTGCTTTCGATGTCGGTGTTCACAAAAACAATGGCTGAATTGGCGGGATCGGCCGCGAGAAGATTGTGGTGATCACGATGACGCGCCGCGGTGGCAGGTGCATCAACCACGCTCAGAGGAGACCAATTCGCTCCCTGGTTTGATGTAACGAACCGATAATCCAAACCTCCGTCGCCCGCGGAGGCATCGGTAGCCGAGGCATAGATTTTTTCCGTGGGTGCGGTACTGCCGGCAAGACGAATGGAATTGTAGCCAGCTGCCTTGGTAGGAAAGTTGGTCGGCGTCCAGGTCATGCCGCCGTTGGCGCTGCGGTAGACATTCCCGCTATTGGCCTGGCCGTTCGCGGGATCAGCCGCGTAGATGACCGTTTGACCGCTTTCCTGGATCAGCAGCAAATCGCTAACAAAACCCGAAAACGTTCCGACGCCCGCGTCGGACCAAGTGGCACCTCCATCCGTCGATTTATACAATCCCGAGCCGGCAACGAAGTTGGCTTTGCCGCCGCTGATCGCGACGTAAACGGTCTGGCCATTGGCGACGTTCGGATCGACCACGATGGCGCCGAACTCGGCGAGGTCGAATTTCGAGTTACCCAGGTAGCTCCAAGTAAGGCCCGCATCATCCGAGCGAAGAACGCCGCCGTCTGGACCCGAGGCCCCAGCAAGAATGATATTAGAGTTTCCCGGATAAACCACGAGGTCGTGTTCATGAACGGCTTGCGAAAGAATCGACGGCTTGTCTGAAATCTCGGTCCAAATCGGAGACGCATCCAGCCAGTTGGTTGTTTTCCAAATTCCGCCAACGTTGGCACCCGCGTACATGACGGCCGAGTTGGCCGGATCAGAGGCCACCACGTCGATCCGTCCGGAAAAAGGACCGGCGCCCGGCGCCGGGCCAATAGGTGTCCACGCGCTTGTGCTCAAAGCCAGCGATGGGGACGGGCCGCTTTCAGCTCGTTCGCCGGACAGCCCGAGAATAAGCAAGGTTGAAACCGAGAGGGCGATCCAAGGCCAGGGTTTACGGATAATGGGGACGGGGCGTGAGCGTTTGGCAGAGAAGGACATGGCGATTCTTCTACATTGATTGTTGAGCTTCATAACCGGACTAGTTTTTTTTACCAATCCGACTAACGACTGTCACGTGCTTTACGCGTAAGGCGCCGCCTGACACGGCACATCTCAAGATGGTCCGGGAGGGCCGGGAGGTTTGGCCTTGCGCGGGAGTCGCGACAACCCTGCATCAGGCGGCCATAGCGAAGATGATCGCGAACAGGACCCCGCGCGTCGCGCCGGCAGAATGGTCCGGGGAGTTGTAGAAAATTTCTCAGCAATCGTGCTTACAAAAGAACCACGAAGAGGTTTCAGAAAACCTTCAATGAAAAGCGCGGCGGCGCGGAAGTGGTGCTCGGGGGGACGTACGTGTCTGCCATTGCACCACCCGAGCGGAAATCCGGAGCCGAGAAGATGGCAGATAGGAGATGAGTCGCCGCCAGTCCGTGAGCGCCTAACGGTTCCTCACGACTGCTACGGGAGAGGCCGAATCGATTTTACGCGATAAAAACGTTTCGAGGCGCTGGCGGCGGTCACCGTTCGCGTAGTCGAGTTTGTGGCGTTTATTGTCGATGTGGCGCGCGCGCTCGAGGGTAGCGCGGCGACAGCGAGAAGTAGCGCTAGCGTTCTCATACTCGAAGTCCTGCCTGCAGTTCGCATGATGTTAGGAATTTCTTTCTGGCATTGGTAGGTCTTGTATTAACTCTCTTAATTGGAATAGTTGGCTACGAAGGAGTCTGGATCCGTGGTGGGGTACATGCCACCACCGGAACTTCCCGAGATTGGACCACTTATTTGCGGGCTAGTAAGTTTGCCAACTGTATTAAGATTAGCGATATCAAAGGCGGTTGTGCTAGTCGTGACCTTATTTCGGACGATTAAGTTGCTGCTGCTATCGACTTTGATGCCGCGAGTTCTGTTGGAGGTTAGAACGTTGTCATCGATGCGATTGAACATGCCCGTAGCGTGAATCCCCGCAGTAGTACCGGCATTGGCGCCATTTGACACACAATGGTTTTGCGCGACGACGCAGTTCGAAGTTATGAGGATACCGTCTGCTTGGCCGTCGGTTACTGAGCAACGTTTGATCGAACTCTCCACGTCGGCCGTGATGCCGACACCGCCGTTGCCATTGGCCGCGCAGTCGGTAATGCTGGAACTGCTTCCGATGTTGAATCCGCCACCGCCCGTATTTCCACTCGAAACGCAATCCGAAACGACGGAAGCCAAGGCCCTGATCCCGGTCGCACCGTTCCCGTTCGCGGAGCAATGACTGATCGACCAACCGGATCCAAGATTCATCCCTCCCAAAGTATTGGAGTTAGTTGTGCAGCTTATGACGTTTCCATAAGCACCGCCGTTCACGCCATTGCCGCTGTTGATGCCGTAGCCACTGTTGCCCGTAGACGTACAGCCTGAGATAATGGCGTCAGCGATAGGGTCCGACACAAAAATTCCGTCGCCTGGAGATCCATTAGTGCCGATAACCTGGCAATCTTTCACGGTTGAATCGCCACGGACTTTTATGCCAACGCCAGTATTTCCCTCTACTAGGCAATCAACGACCGCGGCCTTTTGATCGAGAACGATTGCGCCCGACAAGCCGGTATTGTTTCGCGCGATCACCTTCTCGACCCGCACGTCAACATTCCCCACACCGTTTATCCCGTAGCCGCCCCAATTTCGGATTGTGCCATTGCGAATGGTGATGTTCGCAGTGCCGGTGACGATCAGAATCCCGACTTTTGCCCCGCCGTTGCCGATGATTGAAAACCCATTGAGGTCGATGGTGACGTTGCTGGCGCTGACGGTGAGGCCATCGCTGGAAGCAAGGGTTGTCAACGACGCGGTCAAGTAATAAGAGCCCTCCGCTGTGATCGTGAACGGCAAAGACTTGATCAGCATGCGCGGCTCAACCTCATCCAGTTTTTTCATGATCGGCACATTCGGCGCGGTCGTCGGAACGATGCTGCCCTGGCCGAAAGAGAGGCGCGGTAGCTGCAGGAGAAAGAAAGTGGCCAGGCAAAGAACGAGGGGAATTCTCATGCCCCCATTGAACTCCTAAACGGAAGGTCCTGTCTAGTCCCTTGCCTGCCAATTACGCACGGCAAGACCTAATGACCTGTCCCATTCTAATCTGCTCGGGGGGGGACTTGAACCCCCATGCCTTGCGGCATACGCCCCTCAAACGTACGTGTCTGCCATTTCACCACCCGAGCGAAAATCAGGAGCTGAGAAGATGGTAGATAGGAGACGAGAGGTCGCAAGCGCTTTGTCTCGGGCTCCTCCTGCTCCTGATTAAAAGTGGAACGATCAGGATCGGGAATAAGAATAACAGCGGCCTCTTAACTGCTAAGCAAATCCGCGAAATCCGCTGTAATTTTTGTCCCGCCGGACCGATTACGATTACGATTACGATTACGATTACGATTACGAGTATGAGCACGAGCAGAGGGGAGGAAGGCGATCCTGAGTGGATCAAGGTGGATCTGCATATCCACACGCTGGACGACCCGAAGGACGTCATCGATTACTCCGCGCACCAGTTACTCGAGCGCGCGCGGCAGCTCGGGTTTGGCGTCCTCGCCATTACCCTGCATGACGCCGTCTTCGATCGGCCCGAAGTGTACGCCGATGCGGCCGCCATGGGTATCCTGCTCATCTCCGCTGCGGAAATGCGCATCGAAGGTGCGGACATCATCCTGCTCAATGTGAACAGGGATGAAGTGGCGCAGCTGAAAACCTTCGCGGACGTGCGCAAACTCCGGGAGAGGCGGGGGCCATCGATGTTTACCATCGCGCCGCACCCATTTTATGTGCTGGGCGGGTCGATCGGGTCACGCCTTTTGGCCGAGATAGATTGTTTTGATGGGATTGAGCTCTGTCACTTTCACAAGGGCCCTCTCAACCCGAACCGCCGGGCCGCTCGGGTGGCGAAGCGTTTCGGAAAGCCGCTCATTGCCACTTCGGACGCGCACCGGCTGCACGCCTTCGGACGTCATTTTACGAGCATGCCGCGTCCGCGCGATCTGACCTGCGAGAGCTTCTTCGCTGGTTTGCGCGCCGGGCCCCTCCGCCTAACGAGCCCGCCTTGCACCATGCAGGATCTGTTGAGCGCGGTTTATTTCATTTTCCTCTCTCATCCGGCGCGCCTGCGTAAGTACCGCTGCGGCCGTCCGCACCAAGGCGGGCCCGCGGGACCGATCGAGACAGGTCGACCTTGAATTCCGCGGTGAAACGTGACAATCCTACATCCGATGAGGATCCTCGCGTCTATTCTGTTGCTGCTCGCCATCGGTTTTAGCGGCTGTAAGTCGGCGGCCAAGACCGATAAGGACAAGAAGGCGGCACTCAACAAGAAGACCAAAGCGAACCTGCGTGAAGACACGGACGTTGATTTTGAAGCGTTTGTGGGCCGCTTGAAAAAGGCGATCGCGGCGCACGACACGGCCGTGCTGGCCACCATGATGACGACGGACTTCGGTTACAGCCTGAAACCGGAGAAATCGGGGGAGGGCGTCTTCAAGTATTGGGATGATCAGAATCTGTGGCCCGAACTGGATGGCATCCTGACGGAAAAATTCGTCAAGAAAAAGGATTTCATGGTGGCCCCGCCGCAGTTCGCCGACGAGTCGCTGAATTACGATGGCTACCGCGCCGGCATTCGCCGCGTGAACGGCAGCTGGAAGTTCTCTTATTTCGTGAACGGGTGAGTGCCGGAAAGCTGAAATCAGAAAGCGGCTGCCACAGAGGCGAACCCTAATCCTGTCGACCTAGCGGTTGGCCAACCGGGAGCAGGTGGAACGGCCTTTCCGAGGGCGTTGGTCAATGATTTGGCCGTAGGCCGCAAATTGGCTGGAGGAGAAAATGCCGTGCCGAGAAGAGAGTGAGCGCCTTCGGCGTTTGTTCTAACATCGCGCCCGGAGAGTGCGATCCACCTCGCGTTTTCGTGGAACCGCAGAGCCTCTTGTCCGCTTTCGCTACGCCGAAGCCTTGCGTAGGCGGGTTGAACGTTGAACGTTTGCCGGGTGAAAGAGTCGGCAAGGCAACCTCATCCATCGGTCCTCGGCCTCCCGCACCGGCCTCCCTTTGTCTTTGTGCGGGAACTCGTCCGATGTGAGCCGGGCATTGCGGCAGAGTGCATCACCATTTTTGATGCGGCCGATCCGATGTTCACCGGCCATTTCCCCGGTAATCCGGTCGTGCCCGGAGTCATTTTGACCGAGGCGCTCGCACAGACGGCTGGTATCGCGGCCGCCACTCCGACGGCGGATGGAGAGCATCCAAAGTTTCTTCTTTCGGCGATCCGCCAGATGAAATTCTTCTCGGCTGTCCGGCCGGGCGAAACAATTACGCTCCGAGCCGAGCGACTGGGGCAGGTGGGCGATCTCCGGCAGTTTCAAGTCGAAGCACTGGTCGGCGGCAAACAAGTGGCCGCGGGACAGCTCGTGTTGAACGCAATTTCGGCACCGGCCGGAAGTCGTTAGGCGCTACGGTCTGGCTCCGCCCGGCGGTGTTTGCTCGACGTCGTAAATGGCGCCCCAATCGCCCGAGGCGATCGGTGCCAGGGCAAGCTCCCAGGGCTTCGTGCTTCTCGGACTGTTCGGTTTATCCTCGTAGTTCTCCTTCTCTTCGCGACCCCAGAAGATGTAGTGAACTCCCAGATTGCGCGCCTCGCGCCGCCAATCGCCCTGGCCCAGCATCAAATTGGTTAACCGATTGTTGATGTAGGAATAATCGCTGAATCCCTGTGTCCAGAGATGCCCCGGATAGCCTAGAACCAGATTACGCCCCTGCAGAAGAAGAGGATGATTATAGGTGGGGTAAGCCGCAAATCTCGCGTCGAGCGGGAGGTCTTTCGTCGCGACGCCGATGGCATCCACTTCGCCGCGGTTGGCAAAGCCGAACCCAGGCCGGCCTACGGCGAGGCCGCCGAAGAGAGTGACAAAACCTGAACCAAACAAAGCGAGACACAGCCCGACGCGAATCGGCAGCGATGCGCCGCGGATCAATCGCGTCCAAAGGAACGGCAGAATAATGAAGTAAGCCCAGATCATGACTTTGAGATTGTCCCACTCCCACGGAGCAAGTTTAACGAGCAAGGCGATCGCGATCATCACGGCGGCGGGCAGGAGAAACGCAATGTCTTCCGGCACGGGCCGACCCTGGCTCAAGTCTTTTTTCCAGGCGCGCCAGCCACAAAATCCGAGCAGACCGAGGGTGAGTGGAACAAACACTCCAAAGTTATCCCACCAAAACCGGACGAAACCCGGCCGTCCGAAGTCGTGATCGCTCATGACCCATCCGGGGTGCCAGTCGACGACCGAGCGAGCGTGGAAATGATCAGTGATCAGCCAGACGAAAAACGTAGCCGGGAGCAGCGCTCCCACGGCCAGCGTAACGAGTTGACCACGCATGGGAGGGTTACCGCAGACAAATAAAATCGCCAGCACGATGGAAAGAGCGAGGAAGGTGTGGACGTGAAAAAGCGGCATCGAGGCATAGAGCGAAAGTTCCACCCAGAAAGGCAAAGGCGCGCGCCGCCCCTCTTTTCTGAAATATCGCTCGCGCCATTGCCAGAGAAGGAGCAGTCCCGCCGGAATGGCATAGAGCAATCCTCGCTGCGTCACGAACATGGATAGGGGAAGACTTTTCCACGCGATCGTCTTGTCACCCTGATAGTCGGCGAAGCTCCCTGTGTTCAAGAATTGGAAGCCGGCCACGCCGCCGTTGAAAAGGAAGCCGGCGATTGTGAACACCCCTCCCCAGCGGAACAAGGCGTAGCAAGTCGCGGCCGAAGCGATCAGGCCGACCCAGACCAACCCGGGGATGAGATCGACGTGAACGAGGAAGAGAAGGCTGTTGAACAAGTCGGCTCCGGCCGGGTAGCGCAGATTGCCGATGGGATAGATCGGATTCTCTGGCCAGAGCGGTGTGCCGTTGGCGAAGTCCTTAATATAAGTGATATGCAAGGCAAGGTCGCCCAGGTTGTTCACCGACTGGATCATGAGCTGGTCGCCGTCGATGTAGAGCAGCCAACAGAAACTGCGCAGCGCGAAGATGGCGAATATCGCGACCATGATCCACAAGAAGACCGACGCGTAGCGCCCTTTCGGTCGCGGCTCACCCGCGTCCGCGGCATCGCATGTCCCAAAGTAGGCCGCCAGACCCGCGATCAACCCAAGGAGGAGGGAAATCGCCGCGGTGGCTGCACCCAGTCCACCCGCGAACATCCCCAGGATCAATGCGCAGACCGTCGCCAGATTGAAAAACGTGAGAGCGGCGGATAGCCCTTTCATTCCCCTCGCTCCAGCCTAACCATGTCCCTTGCCAGTGAAGTCCGGCGCCCGGCCCGGAAAGAAATCCTTGAAGCGGTTGGCCTCGAAATAAACCTTCGAACTGTCCTGATACGGACGGATGGTCAGCGGTTCGGTGTAGTAGGATTTCTGCAACTTGTCCTCGACCTCTTTGATGCGATCGCCCTGAACGAGAAGAAAGTCGGCATCCAATTTTGCCGGCAGCGTGTCGTGCTCGTAATAACCGACGCGGGTAAAATCTCCCAGCATCCAGGGTAGCGGATAGGAGCTGTTGCGAATGAGATGGCCGGTCATTTTATAGTTGGTCGGATCCTTCCGGGCCAGGGCCAGGACGGGCCGGGTGAGTTTGAACACGTCGTTGTAGGTTTGCACGTAGACGTAAGGTTCGGTGTCGGTCGTGCAGCGGAAATAATTGAGCCAGATGGCCCAGCCTAACGATACAGCCAGGGCCATGGAAAGCATTGCCACCATGGCGCGTCGATCCCGCAGGGCGATGAGGTAAGCCGGAAGCGCCCCTATGAAAAGAAATGGCCAGATGAATTCATATTTCTGCCAAACCGCGAACCAAGCGGCGACACCGGCCGCGACCACCAAAAACACCATCAATATTTGCGAATCGCGCGCGCGCAGTCGCAGCGGAGCGAGCGATAGACCGGCCGCGAAAGTGAAAAGCAGCGGCCAAACGATGCTGACGATGCACCATGGAGTCTTATATTTGACGATGCTGTAGGCGATCAGCGTCCCGACTCCATAGATGGCCAGGTAGCGCAGGGAAATGTTCTTTAGGCGCTGGCAAAACACGCATGTGACAAGCCCGAAAATAATCGGAAGCTCGTATCGTCCAATCAAACGGATCCAGTAATCGTGTGGTTTTTCATGTCCGTGTCCCTCCGTCCCGGTGGCGAACCATGCGCTGTAGGCCTGATAAAGGCCTTTCAGGCCGCTCCAATGGAAAAAGGTGCCGGAGTAAAAGAAAATAATGAAGGCGACTCCGGTCGCTATGACGGCCGCGAGATCTACCCAATCCCAACTTTGTTCGGCCGGGCGCGCATCCGGGGCTGGTGAGATCCGGTGCGAGACGTAGCATACGCCGGCGGCGATGGCCGCACAGCTGACATGGATGACATACGTCTCTTTGGTCAGGATCATTCCGGCCAGTCCCATGCCGGCGCACCAGAGATAGCGAACGCTGCCGAACCTCCAAAGCCCGAGCAAGCCGAGGATGAAAAGCATCGAGAAAAAGACGAGCCAGGCTTCATGAATGGAGTAGCGCCCGTAAAAAACGAAACCGGCTGAGACCGCCATGGTGAGGGCGGCCCACCGCGCCACCGTCCGTCCCACAAGCGGCTCAAATTTCATGGTCAACCACACGCAGGTGATGCTCATGATCACCACGGGTAAGCGCAGGGCCCAAAGATTTCGCCCAAACAACGTTTGCCACAGAAACAAAACGTAGAAATGCAGCGGCCCGTGATAGTTGGTCGGGTCGTATTTGTAGTAGCCATTCTTAACCATCTGATCGACGAACCACCCGTTGATTCCTTCGTCGAAATGGGGGGGCTTGATGCCGAGCAGGATGAGGCGCAGAAGGGCGGCCAAAGCGACGATTAACCATGGTGTCCAGTCGGTCTGAGCGAGTCCCGCTTTCCAGTTTTCCAGCTGGCCCCGCAGGTTCGGAGATTCCGCTAGCGCGCCGCCAGCCGCGCTGCTATCAGGCGCTGTGCGCATTCTTGTGACCGGTGGCTGCGGATTCATTGGGAGCAACTTTATTCGCTACATTCTGGAACATTACAAGCCGGCCTCGGTGACTAATGTGGATGTGCTCACGTATGCTGGAAATCTGGCCAATCTGGACGGCGTGGTCGAAGAACATGGCGAGCGCTACGAATTTTTCAAAGCCGACATCGCCAATACCGACCAGATGGATGCGGTGATGACCGAGCACCAGTTTTTTGCGGTCGTGAACTTTGCGGCCGAATCGCATGTCGACCGCAGCATTAATTCGCCTCAAAACTTCATTCACACGAACGTCATCGGAACGAGTGTGCTGCTCGATTGTGCCCGCCGTCATGGGGTCCAGCGCTTTGTGCAAATCTCGACCGACGAGGTTTACGGGTCGCTCGGTCCATCCGGAAAATTCAGCGAGCAATCGCCACTTGATCCGAGTTCTCCTTATTCCGCCAGCAAGACGGGGGCGGATCTGCTTGCCCTGGCCTGCTACAAGACATTCGGTCAGGAAGTGATCGTGACCCGGTGTTCCAATAACTACGGGCCTTACCAATTTCCCGAGAAACTGATCCCGCTCATGATTATCAAGGCATTGCGCAATGAGCCGCTGCCGGTTTACGGCGACGGGAAAAACGTGCGCGATTGGATTCACGTCGAAGATCATTGCGCTGGAGTCGTGGCCGCGCTCCTCGAGGGCAAACCGGGCAGCGTTTATAACTTCGGAGGCAATAGCGAAGTGGTGAATGTCGATCTTGTGAAAATGATTTTGAAACAGTTAGGCAAGTCGGAAAGCCTGATCACATTCGTGGAAGATCGGCTCGGGCACGATCGTCGTTACGCCATCGATTCCGACTTTGCGGAGCGCGAATTAAATTGGAAGGCGCGCAAGAATTTCGAGGCGGGGCTGGCGGAAACGGTTCAGTGGTACGTTGGCAACCCATCATGGTGGCAACCGCTGCTCGAGCGCGTTGGGCGCTATTGAATTTGTAGGGACCCGAAGGCATTCGGGGGCGGAAAGAATGCGCGCTCACAGAACCCCGCTACAGAAATTGTGATCAGCGTGCGCCTGCATCCTTGGATGTCGTTATTCGTTAGGTAACATGCCTGGTGGGCGCTTATTTTCCTAAAGCCTTATCGCATTTCGCGATCTCGCCGGCGATTTCCCGGACCCACTCCGCGCTTTGCGGCTCTAACGCCCCGCGGCCACGCAACTCCTCAAGGAAATTCAGACTTTGCTGGAACATCTCGCGCGCAGCGCCCCAGTGTTTTTCTCTCTCGCTCGTCGGCGTTTGCGGGGATTCGGCAAGCGCGCCGAAAGCATAGCCAAGATACTCGCAGGCCTCCGTTCGGAGGAACCGGTGATGGGTGTTGGTCGGGTCTTCCTTGATTTCTTGGAGGAGAGCCACCGCTTTGCGGCATTCTTGCAGCGCCGAATCAACCTGACCAAGCCGCGCCTGCATCCCTCCCACGCCCGCGCCATAAGTGGCGACTCGGAAACGCGAAGTTAAATCTTCCGGTGAGTCTGCGGCCAGCTTTTCGAAGATCTCGCGTGCTTTCCCGAAATGGAAGAGAGCTTGCGAGTTGTCTTTCATGTTCGCCAGGAAATCAGCGATTCGCTTGTGCGTATAACCGAGATCCATGCGAGTGAGCGCGTTGGCTGGATCGGCTGCGACCAACTCCTCCTCGAGCACGACCGCCCTGCGGAAGTAGCCGAGAGCTCCCTCCTTGTCGCTCCGCTTGCGATACTCTCCGCCGTTTTTGTAATTCAGTACGAGGCCGCGACGGTAGTCGGCGTTTATTGGGTCCTCCGCGACCAGTGCCTCACCCACGGTGAGCGCCCTGCTGTTGCAGGCAATTGACTCGGCCACGTTGTTTTGTAAAAAAAACACATCGGCGATGCGTTCGAGGGTGGTCCAAAGGACGCGCCGATACCGTTGTTCTCGCGGATCCCTGGCGGCGAGCCTTTCGCAGATGGCCCGGGCCGAAGCGAATTGTTCCAAGGCGCCGGCTAAATCGCCTTGCACTGTCATGGCGTGTCCGAGCTTGTTGCACGTGTCGGCGAGCTCGAGCTGAAGGTCATTACTGCGGGGCTGTTCCCGCGTCAGTTCGAGATAAAGCGTGCTCGCTTTCCGCAGATGCTCGAAACTCCTGCTCGCGTCGGCCATGTCCAGCAAACGGTCGCCAATTTTTTGATGACTGCCGGCCAGCTCACGTCGAGCCTGGACGTCGTTAGGGTTCCCAGCGAGCAGCGCTTGGCGAATCATGAAGGCTTTGGTGTAACTCTCCAGAGCTCCGGCGACGTCGCCGAGGCTGCCACCCGATTCTCCCCCGCGGACGTCGCCCACTCTGTCGTAGGCAGCCGCGAGTTCCTGCTGCAGGGCAATGTCGCCGTGCGCATCTCCGGCCAGGCTGTCGAGGTAATTCAGAGCATCCTTGACCAACCGCTCCCGGACCTTGGTCGCGCCGGGCAGATTCTTGATCGCGTCGTGGTAATCAAAGAGCACAGAGTGGGCGAGGCTCCGCACTTCATTGAAACGTCGTTCGGCCCTTGCCTGCTCCGCACGTGCGTGCTGTTCGTTAAGGCGGGCTTTGTGCGCCTGCCACGCGGTCCCGATAATACCGCCCACAAGAGTCAGGAGAAGAAGCGCCCCCGCGGCCACGCCGACCCTGTTCCGCTGCACGAATTTACCCGTGCGATAGGCAACAGTGTCGGGTCGCGCAATCACCGGTCTCCCAGCTAGATGCCGCCGGATGTCCTCGGAGAACTGCTCAACCGTGCGGTAACGGCGGGCTGTCTCCTTCCGCAGGGCCATCCGGACGATATTGTCGAGATCTCCGCGCAATTGGCGCGCTTCCTCTGCGCGACCGACGACGTCGCTCGGCTTTGCCACTTCGTTACGGGTAATGACCTCTGTGATCTCCTGGGGCGAACGCGTTTTAAGACGGTGGGGCGGATGTCCGCTGAGCAACTCATAGAGGACCGCGCCAAGGCTGTAGACATCGCTCAAGGTGGTGGCCGGGGTCCCGGAAATCTGTTCGGGGCTGGCATATTCCGGGGTCATGATTGGCCCGGCCGTCATGGTCATCATGTTCTCGACCGAGCCGTTATCCGCCTGGATGATCTTGGCGATGCCAAAATCGAGCAGCTTGGCTACGCCCTCCGGAGTGACCAGAATATTCGAAGGTTTCAGGTCACGATGCACCACGAGGTGCTGGTGCGCGTAGGAAACGGCGCTGCAGGCCTGGCGAAATAGTTCGAGCCGGTCCTTGATGGTAAGCTCCTTATGGTTGGCGTAGGCATCGATGCGTTCGCCTGATGTATTCCATGACGAAGTAGGGCAGGCCCTCCTCAGTCGTGCCGCCGTCGAGGAGACGACCGATGTTGGGATGGTCAAGCGAAGCCAGGATTTGTCGCTCATACTGGAAACGTCGCAGGACCGACTCGGTGTCCATGCCGCGCTTGATCAGTTTGATCGCGACCTGCATCTCAAATTGCTGGTCGGCCCGTTCCGCGAGATAAACGTCGCCCATCCCGCCAGACCCGACGCGTTCCAGAAGCTTGTAGCGGCCGATGGTGCGACCGATGACCGAAGGAATTTCCGCCTCGCCGAAAACCTCGGCGGCAAGCTGCGCAGGTGGATCAAACATGAACCCGTCCGCCTCCCGGCCCGACTTTAGCAGCGCGTCAATCTCCCGCCGCAGTTCCGTGTCGCGGCCGCAGGTCTGGTCGAGAAAATCTGGTCTCTCGTTAGGCCGCAATTGCTGCGCAGAGTGAAAGATTTCCTTGAGCCTGTGAAGTTGCGTCGAACTCATGTCGCTCTCACGGTGTATTGACTTACGGATGGGAGAATCCCGCACGTTGGGCTGGGTGGTACAAGCTTGATCTCCAGGCTCGTTTTGTTTCTCCTCTTGCGATTCCACACTCTCGAATCCTATTCTCCGCAGCAGCGCCTAACTGATTGAGCGACGGTTTCGGGTTTGGCCGCTTCTCCGGCGCTTAAGAGACCACGGTTGCGGAGGTCCTGAAGAATCTCCAGGGAGCGGCGGTACATGGTGCAGGCTGCCTGGCGATGTTCGTCCGTGTGATTTTTCCGATTGGCCGCGAGGGCGGAGTAAACTTCGCCAAGGTCAACGTAGGTATCTGCAAAAAAACCGCGAATCTGAGCATTAGTGGGCTCGACTGACGTCTCCTGCATAAGCGCCAGGGCCTTCTTTGCCGCCGCGAGCGCTGTCTCGTCCTCGCCTATCTTGATGAGCACCTTTCCCATCTTGGCGTGGGCTTCGATTAGAGAAGCTCGCTTCCAAAGCTGCGAAGGATCCGCTTTCACGTCTTCCGTTCGCATCTCCAGGCATTCACGGTAGCGGGTAAGGGCCTGTGGAAAATCTTCCAGCTTCGCCAGCATATCGCCGACCCGGATGAGGGCGTAACCACGATCATCCCGGTATTGATTGTTCTGTGGGTCGGCCTTCGACAACTCTTCCACGATCTGGAGATTCTTCAGGTAACTCTCGAGCGCTTCACGGTCGCGTCCCATTTTGGCGAGAATTTCGCCGTCGTTATAGTGACTCACCGCGACCGTGCGGCGATGCTCGACGTTGAGGGGAAAATCGCGCGAGAGGGCAGAGCGGACAGCGAGTGCTTTCCGATTTTGCTCGAATGCGTGCTCAAGATCGCCCATCAACATTAAAGCGGCACCGATGTGCTCGTAATCAACCGAGAGAGAGCGGCGTATTCGCTCAGAATCGCGGCTGTCCGGCGGGAGCGATTCCAGAACCTCGAGCGATTTACGGTAGTGACGCAGCGCTTCCTCGGGCTCTCCGTGATCCTGCAGAATCATGCCTACGTAGTCATAGCTGCTGTGCACCTGGAAGTGGATCTCCAGATCATCGGGATGCTCACGGGCAAGCGACTCAAACAGGGCAAGCGAATGACGCGTATTTTCCAATGCGGTGTCGATGTTGCCCGTTTCCCAGATAAGCAAACCGAGTTTTCGACCACTGAGGGCGACATCGCGCCGTCGCTCAAAATTTCCGGGAGATCCGTGCAGCAACAATTCGCGGAGGCGAAGCGATTTGCGATAGCTTTCGATCGCGCCCGCCGTATCGCCGATGTTGGCAAAAAGCGAGCCGCCCTGGACATCGCCGACGCGTTCGTAGGCGGCTGCGAGTTCCGCCTGTAACGCCTGATCCCCCTGCGCCTCGCTTGCCAAACGGTCCAGATATTCCAGCGCGTCCCGCACCATCTGCGCGCGCACCGGAGTCGAGCCCGGCAGATTTTTGATGGCGTCGTGATAATCGAAGAGCACCGAGTGCGCGAGCTTGCGCACATCTTGAAAACGCCGCTCGGCCAGGGCTTGGGCGGCGCGCGCCCTTTGCGCCTGCGAAAGGGTGGCGACAATTCCTCCCACCAGCGTGACGAGAAGCAAAGCAACGCCCGCAACGACCAGCGCATTTCTCCGCACAAATTTCGCCGACCGGTAAGACCAGGTGTCGGCCCGGGCAATCACGGGCCGTCCGGTGAGGTGACGGCGGATATCATCAGAGAATTGCTCGATCGAGCGGTAGCGGCGGGGCGCTTCCTTTCGCATCGCCATCCGGACGATGTTATCGAGATCTCCCCGCAATTGGCGCGCAACCTCTACTCGACTAACGACACTGCTTGGTTTTTCCACTTCGCCGCGGGTGAGGACTTCGGCGACCTCGTGGGGAGAGCGGGTCTGAAGACGATGGGGCGGATGTCCGCTGAGCAACTGATAAAGGACCGCCCCAAGGCTGTAGACATCGCTCAGGGTGGTGGCCGGTGTCCCGGTGATTTGCTCGGGACTGGCATATTCCGGCGTCATGATTGGCGCGGCCGTCATGGTGGCCATGGTTTCTGAGACGTCATCGGCCTGGATGATCCTGGCGATGCCAAAATCGAGCAGCTTGGCGACGCCCTCCGGGGTGACCAAAATATTGGAGGGCTTGAGATCGCGATGCACAACGAGGTGCTGGTGTGCATAGGAGACGGCGCTGCAGGCCTGGCGAAATAATTCGAGCCGTTCCTTAATAGAAAGCTCGTTCTGGCTGGCGTAGGAATCGATCCGCTCGCCTTTGATATATTCCATGACGAAGTAGGGAAGCCCATCGTCGGTCTCCCCGCCGTCGAGGAGGCGAGCGATATTGGGATGATCGAGCGAAGCCAGGATTTGCCGTTCGTGCTGGAAAC
>JBBRNL010000010.1:0-119636 GCA_038230335.1 Chthoniobacterales bacterium
CAGAATCACAGCCAAGACGGACAAAGTGATCACGATCAAACCAGCCACGATCCATTTGGCGTATTTTTTCATCGGTTAACGTAGGCGACGCTGGTAAAGCCAGCTGAACACTTTTTTCGCGCCCGGGGTGAGTCGCGTCTTATTGTATTTGTCCCCCATCTTGCGGGCCAGCTCGGATAAAGTCGGATAAGCGTGGATGGTGGCGGCGATTTTGCCCAGTCCAATGCCGTACTTCATGGCCAGGACAAATTCGTGCAATAGTTCGCCGGCGTTTTCGCAAACCAGAGTCGCTCCCAAAATCTTGTCCGTCCCTTTCTGCACCACAACCTTGGCGAAACCGTAGTCTTCGTTTTCCAACACCGCGCGATCGACGTCTTCCAGTTTCTGCACGATCACATCGCAGGAAATATTCTTCTTTGCGGCCGCCGATTCTGTCAGGCCAACGGTCGCGATCTCCGGATCGACGTAGGTGCACCATGGCACCACAGAGTAATCGATTTTTTGCCGGAGGACCTGCAACGGCATCAGGATATTACGCACCACCACGCGGGCTTGCGCGTCTGCCATATGCGTAAAGAGAAACGGTCCCGCCACATCGCCCGCCGCGTAGATGTGCGGATTGCTCGTCTGCAGGTAATCGTTCACCTCGACGCCGCGATCGCTTGTTCTCACGCCGGCGCGATCGAGTTCCAGCGTTTTCACCGTCGGTTGGCGCCCCGCAGAAACGAGCAGGATGCTGCCCCGTACTTTTGCCTGCCCCGCGCCGCCGCGATCGATCGTCATTTCGATTCCGGAGTCAATTTGTGTGACGGATATGGCGTCCGCCTTCGTTATCACCGCAACGCCTTCATTAGACAGGCGACGGGCGATGAACTCGCTCACGTCGGGATCTTCCCGCGGAAGAAGGCGCCCGTCTCGTTGCACGATCGTTACCCGGACTCCAAGACGGCTGAAGGTTTGTCCGAGCTCGCACCCGATGGGACCGCCGCCCAGGACGATCATGCTTTCCGGCTTCGTCTTTAGATAGTCGAAAATGGTTTCATTTGTGAAAAATGGAACGGATTCGATCCCTTCGATTTTCGGAATCGCCGTGCGCGACCCGGTCGCAATAACAATATTCCTGGCCCGCAAAATAAGGTCGCCCACTGCCACCTCTCGGTCGGAAATGAATTTCGCTTCACCGCGAAAAACATCGACCCCGAGAGATTGAAAACGTTCCTCCGAATCGTTCGGGGCGATCTTCGACCGGCGTGCTCGCATCCGCTCGAATACCTCGGCAAATTCGAATGTCGGCTCGACCGGGCGCAATCCCCATTCCTCGGCGCGCCGCATCTTTTCGATCAACCGAGCCGATGAGATGAGAGCCTTGCTCGGGACGCATCCGAAGTTCAGGCAGTCCCCTCCCATTTTGTTTCGCTCGATCAGAGCGACCCGGCCCCCCAGCCCTGCTGTGCCGGCCGCCGTAACCAGGCCGGCCGTGCCGCCACCGATGACGATGACATTATAGATACCCTGGCCTTTTACCGAATTCATAGTTGGCTGGCAACGGACAGATCACGCTGGTGGGCGGTCATCTATCGCGCTGTAGACTCCGCACACTACGCTAGATTGAAACAGAGTCGGACATCCAATGCCACCATTTCTCGTCCTGCTGCGCCGACGTCTGCCGCGAAACCAGAATACGTGCGAATGAAAAGAAAATCGCCCTGTCTGCTTTTGCTTGTTGCAGCTTTCTTGTCGGCCTGCGCGCCCTTCGTTCCCCATCATCGGCCTCGCGGAATCTCAGAAGAGCGTCGCGTTTTGTTAGGCGGGGTCGAGCAAACGATCCTTCTGCGAGGAGAGGACAGCAGCAAACCGGTCCTGTTGTTTCTGTATGGCGGACCTGGCGTGCCCGAGATGCCTCTCTCCTATAAGAATTCCGACTTGGAACGCGATTTCGTGATCGTTCAGTGGGATCAGCGTGGCGCTGGCAAATCATACCGGCCTGACATTCCAGACATGCGAATCGATCAATTCGTCCAGGACACGCTGGAACTGACGCGCTTGCTCCGAACTGAGTTTGCGCAGCCCAGCATATATTTAGTGGGGCATTCCTGGGGATCTCTCATCGGCGCGCTGGCCGTAGCGCGCGAACCCAGGCTCTTCTACGCCTACGTCGGCATTTCCCAGCTCGTCAACATCGCGGCATCGGAAAAAGAGCTCGATCTCCGTTCTCGTGCGACCGCGCAGAAGGAAGGCGATTCGCGCGCCTTGCGACACCTGGAGGAGATCGGTCGCTACCCTTACGCCAATCACCGCGACGAACGTCGCGTCAATAAAATCCAAAAACACCTGATGGGACAGGTTCCTAACGAATTGAGCGCGACCCACATGTTTGGACTGGCCGTCACATCTCCTTACTACTCCGTCGGAGACTACATCAAAGCGTTGCGCGGAGTTGTTTTTTCCGGTAAGGCGCTGGAACGCGAAATCTACTCGGCTAATCTTTTTAGGAGGGTGCCGGAAATTGATGTGCCGGTCTATTTTTTCGAGGGACGCCGCGATACCGTGCTAAGTCCCGTGACAGCGGCTCATTACTGCGACGAGTTGGTGGCGCCGCGGGGTAAGCATTTGATCTGGTTTGAGAACTCCAATCACTGGCCGCAATTTGAAGAACCCGATAAGTATCGCGCCATGATGCGACGGGTTCTCGTCGATACCCGCGCCGCCGATTGATCAGGTCGGGACTGTTCTCCGGGGCGTCCGTCCCAAGCGTTTTAAAAACAAGCCGGACGTCTCGGGGAGACGCCCCTACCTGGCAATGTGTCGCAACGCCGCGAACAGATAAGCATCGGGTTCATGGCAACAAAGTGCCGTGGCTACAGGAACAAAGCGCTGTGGCCGCCTCACCCTGTCGAGGCGTCTTCGCTCTCTTACTTAAAGAGATTATCGAGAATCAGGTTCGTCTTGCTGTAGCTACGCCCATGCGAACCCTGATCGTTCAAGCCCCAGTTATAATTTTTGTAGCTTAGTTTGCAGTCGGGCTTCTCAAGCGTGGCGCGCGCGGATGACGGGGCATATTTTGCAATGACCGCTTTCGGTCCTCCGGCTTTGTCGAAGTCGCCTTTGAACCACTTAAATATGCTGGAGACAGCAGCCTCGTTCTTATCCGGAAAGAACTCGTTCAGATCGGCACGGCCCAGCCAATTGCGATAAGCATGCGTAGCCTGCTCATCGAGTTGGCCCGCACTGTTGGCCGATTCCTGCAAGGGCGGACAGCTTCGCGCCGCGCACACCAGCACAGCATGGGTCCGATATCCAAATTCGGGCCGCAGCGCGCTATTTTCGATATCTTCCAGCGCGACCATCTGTCCCCCAACCTTATGGCGCTTCGCTTTGAACGAATCCTTCAGCGTCCAAATACTTTCGGTCGGATAGTTTTGCAGGATCCATTGCAGCACCAGAGAATTGTACGCGTTGGTCAGAGTGGCATACCGCTCGTTCCCAGTCGCGGGGCTCCCCTTTTTGTTGAACTGCGCGACGTAATCATCCAGCGCTTTCATGTCTTCCGCGCTTTCCTTCCATCGTCCGTAAGCCACCAGTCCCTGGCCATTCACGTATTTTTTCAGAAGACGATCGTACGAACTGTTTTCGACGCCAGCCGGCACTTCTACGGCGCCGAAAAGCCCGTGTGCGCAGATCAGAGCTGAGCCAATTACCACAAGGATATGGAGATTTTTCATAAGCGGAACTTTAAGACTGCACACTAATAGTAAGCGCGTTAAAGTCGAGGCCGGTGCGCGTTTCCATCGTCATTCCCGTTCTCAACGAAGCGGCGTTGATCGCAGCATTCCTGCGCCATCTCCGCACGGTTGCTCCGGAGGAAGAGATCATCGTGGTCGATGGCGGAAGTCATGACGACACCCTGGAACTGTCGAGAGGCTTGGCTGATCGCGTTATTGTCGCATCCCCCGGTCGTGGACGACAAATGAGTGCGGGCGCCGCCGTAGCGCGTGGCGATGTTTTGTGTTTTGTCCACGCGGACTCGCACATTCCCGTCGATGCCGTCTCCGCCATGACAGAGTCGCTCCTGGAGTCCGGTTGCGTGGGGGGATGTTTCCGACTCAGGATCGTGCCACGAAGGTGGATATATCGCATTCGCGATTTCGTAGGAGACATCTGCGTCGATGTATTCAAGATCGGATTGGGCGACCGAGGACTTTTCTGCCGGCGCGATGTCTTCCAAGCCGTAGGCGGTTACGGTGACGGGCTGCTTTTCGAGGACGCTGATTTATATCGTAACCTAGGCCGACTGGGAAAGATGTGCCGGCTTGATCCGGCGATCGAAACCAACGCGCGGCGTTACGAGGCGCAGGGCCCGATCCGAACCTGCCTTTTTTATGGATTTGCCATGCTGCTTTACTGGGGCGGCCTGCGGCGGTCCATCCTGGAACCCATGGTTGCAACATTCCGCAGTCTTACGATAAAAGAGTCCAAAATGCGTGCATCCAGCGTCTTATCCCGGTCGGATACCTTGAATCGGACACTTCCGCGCCCGGCGCCTTTACATTTGAACCCTAACCTCCAAGAATAAACCGATGAAGAACTTGAATGCGGAGACCGCAGTAAGAGAGCGTTACGCCGCTGGCGCGCAGGCTCCTGAAGCTAAACTTTGTTGCCCGGTCGATTACGATCAGGCTCTCCTCAAGGTCATCCCGCAGGAAGTGATCGAGCGCGATTACGGCTGCGGTGACCCCAGTAAGTTCCTGCGCCAGGGCGAAACGGTGCTCGATCTCGGCAGTGGCACGGGCAAAATCTGTTTTATTGCGGCGCAAGTCGTGGGTCCGAACGGAAAAGTCATCGGTGTGGATATGACGGACGAGATGCTCGAGGTCGCGCGCCGGAACGCCCCGATTGTGGCGGACCGAATCGGTTACGGCAACGTCGAGTTCCGGAAAGGCCGCATCCAGGATCTGGCGCTCGATCTGGAAAAACTCGACGCCGAACTGCAGGCGCGCCCGATCACGGATGCCGCCTCATTTCTACGGGCGGACGAACTGGCGCAGGAAATCCGCATCAAACATCCTCTCGTGGCCAGTGACTCAGTCGACGTCGTAGTGTCCAACTGCGTGCTGAACCTGGTCGAACCGAAATCGAAACGGCAATTGTTCGAGGAAATCTTCCGCGTTCTGCGCAAAGGAGGTCGTGCTGTTATCTCCGACATTGTGGCGGATGAGGAAGTTCCCGAGCCATTGCAGAACGATCCGGAATTATGGAGCGGTTGTATCTCGGGTGCTCTCACCGAAGATGGTTTTCTCAGTGCCTTTAGCGAAGCGGGCTTTTATGGCATTCAGATTTTGAAACGAGATGAAAAGCCATGGCAGACGGTAGAAGGAATCGAGTTTCGCTCCGTCACAGTCGAGGCCTTTAAGGGAAAGCAGGGACCCTGTTTCGAGCGCAATCAGGCCGTGATCTACCGAGGCCCGTTCAAGGAAGTGCTGGATGATGACAATCATAAAATGGAACGCGGGATTCGTTATGCCGTTTGCGACAAAACGTACAATCTCTACAAAAAATTACCCTATCGGGAGTATTTCGAGTTCATCGATCCGCTAACGGAGATCCCGCTGGACGAGGCCAAGCCGTTCGATTGCTCACATACCCCGCTGCGTCATCCCAAGGAGACGAAAGGCCAGGATTACAAAGCCACGACGGACGCGAGCAGCTGCTGCGACGGCGGAAGTTGCTGCTGAGACCAAGCCGTATGGCCGATACGATCCGGGCCACGCGACCCGAAGCGCCTCCCCATGCCGACGCGGCGATCAATGTGGTGCGCGCGGCGTTTCCGAAGTGGGCGATCGGAGAATTCTTCGGAACTTTCCTTCTCGTGTTCTTTGGATGCGGCAGCGTCTGCACCGCTGTGACGACCGGAGCGCAGGTTGGCGTCTTCCAAGTTGCCATAGTGTGGGGGATTGGGATCGCCACGGCCATCTATCTGACCGGTTCTCTGAGCAGCGCGCATTTGAATCCGGCTGTAACAATTGCCGCGGCCGCCTGGTCGAATTTTCCGGGACGATTGGTCATCCCTTACGTCCTCGCGCAAATGCTCGGAGCTTTTGTTGCCGCGGCCCTGCTCTTCACCATATTTGCGGGCCCTTTGCGATCGTATGAAGCAAAACACGGCATTATCCGGGGCGAAGCTGGCAGCGAAGCCAGTGCCATGGTTTTTGGCGAATATTTCCCGAATCCCGGAGGCAAGGCATTAACCGAGGAGGCGCGGCAAATGTTGTCGCCCGGCGCGGCCTTCATTGCCGAAGTCGTCGGGACGGCCATCCTGGTGCTTGTTATTTTCTGCGCGACGGATGAACAGAACGCGACGCGTCCGCAAATCCTTACGGCCGCCACGATCGGGCTGACCGTTACCCTCCTCATCTCGTTGCTCGGTCCGCTGACCATGGCGTGCCTGAATCCGGCCCGGGACCTGGGGCCGCGCATTTTCTCGGCTCTGGTCGGATGGCGCGGCATTCCGTTTAGCACGAATGGCCTTGGCTGGCTCGGCGTCTATGTCCTCGCACCAATCACGGGCGGACTTTTGGGAGGCGCCATCTATCGAATCTTCTTCAAGAACGCTTACCGGGCTTAAACGATGATTTTTATCCTACTCTTTCTTGCCACCTGCTTCGTAGCCTACGCCAACGGTGCAAATGACAACTTCAAAGGCGTCGCATCCCTCTTCGGCAGCGGCACCTGCAGTTACCGCACCGCCATCACATGGGCCACCGCCACCACTTTCGCCGGATCGATTGCGTCAATTTTTCTCGCGCAAGTGCTCCTGAAAAAATTCAGCGGGAAAGGCATCGTCCCGGATCAATTTGTCGGCTCCGAACATTTCATGCTCGCGGTCGCTCTGGGCACGGGATTGACCGTGATCCTGGCCACCCTCACAGGGTTTCCCATCTCCACCACACATGGACTGACCGGTTCTCTCGTGGGTTGCGGACTCGTGGCTGTCGGTCCAGCGGTAAACTTCGCCGCGCTGGGCAAGGGGTTCGTCCTTCCGCTTTTGCTTAGCCCCTTTCTTGCCATCGCTTTAGGCGGGCTTGTGTACATGATTCTTCACGGCACGCGTGTCGGCTTGGGCGTGACGAAGGAGTGGTGCGTATGTCTGGGCAGCGAGGAACGCGTCGTGGCCATGCCGCAACCGGATTCTATTTTCGCCAGGACAAGTTCCAACGGAATAACCACACTGAGCGTTGATGAATTGGAGAATTGTCGGGAGAGATACGCCGGAAATTTCATGGGGCTCACTTCGCAGCAGGCCATGGATGCCGGTCACTTCTTCAGCGCCGGCGTGGTGAGCTTTGCCCGCGGACTGAACGATACTCCCAAGATCGTCGCCCTGCTCCTGATCTGGAAAGCATTCGACATTCGAATTGGTTTTGGCGCAGTCGCCCTCGTTATGGCCGTGGGCGGTCTGCTCAACGCGCGCAAGATTGCGGAGACGATGAGCCGCAGGATTACCGCGATGAATCATGGCCAGGGTTTCAGCGCGAACCTGTCTACCGCCCTATTGGTCGTGGCTGCCAGCTTCTTTGGTCTCCCTGTGTCGACCACGCACGTTGCCGTGGGTTCGCTTTTCGGAATTGGCCTTCTCACGGGACGGGCCCACGCACGGGTCATTGCTGCTATCGCTCTTTCCTGGCTGGTCACGTTACCCTGCGCGGCGCTCCTGGCCGGCACGACTTATTGGCTGCTTCTCCATTTGGCCCGATGAACCGGTTTGCGCAAAAACTGGCGGACCACGCACTTCCGCTGCGTCATATCCGCACGGAAGTTCTGCAGGTCAATGTGGGGAAACTTTGCAACCTGACGTGCGTTCATTGCCACGTGAATGCCGGACCCAAGCGCAAAGAGATCATGACGCGCGAAACCGTAGACCGGATCATAGACTGGCTGGCCAAGACCGATATCGCCACGATCGATCTCACGGGGGGCGCTCCGGAAATGATCCCAGACTTTAAATACTTCGTGCAACGGCTAAAAGCGCTGCAGCCGCCGCGTCACATCATTGATCGCTGTAATCTCACCATCCTGCTCGAGCCAGGCTACGAAGATTACGCCCAATTCCTGGCCGATCACGAAGTCGAGATCATCGCCTCGATGCCATGTTACTCCCCGCAAAACGTGAATGCGCAACGTGGCGAGGGCGTGTTTGACGGTAGCATCAAGGGGTTGCAGTTGCTCAACGCTCTGGGTTACGGCCGCGAAGCGCATCTGCCTTTGCATCTGGTCTACAATCCCAATGGCGCGTTTCTGCCCGGGCCACAGGCGGAGCTGGAGGCCGATTATAAGCGCGAGTTCAAAGAGCACTTTGGAATTTTCTTCAACAAGCTCTACACCATTACCAACCTGCCCATCGCGCGGTTCGCCTCCTACCTTCGCAATAACAATAAACTCGGCGATTACATGCTATTGCTCAATGACGCCTTCAATCCTTCTACGGTCGAAGGATTAATGTGCCGCAACACCATCAATGTCAGCTGGCAGGGCGAAGTCTTTGATTGTGACTTCAATCAGATGCTCAAAATGCATTGGCGTGATGCGGATCGGACACTCTCCTTGTGGGACATCGATCCGGAAGCGGTCGAAAACCGCGAGATCCTAACGGGCAATCATTGCTTCGGCTGCACCGCCGGGGCCGGCTCGAGCTGCGGCGGAGCCCTCGTTTAGCGTTTAATCGGTCGTGCTGTTCCGGAGCTTGCGCGGGTCCACGAAAATCGGCTCGCAACAAATCCGCTGCGAAAGTCGCAGCTTTTCGTCATCGCGTGCGAAAGCCGTCTCTAACTTCGCACACACCTGCAAACATTTCAGATTCCAAGCAAACTGTGGTTCGCGGTCGCTCGGCAGAGTGTTTTGCGCTCTCTCCGTGTTTTGCGCCGCTGCACCGGCCCTGGCCCAGCGCGTCTGGATCGACACCGACGTCGCCATCGGTTCCCCTCTCCGCGAAGTTGATGACGCCTTCGCGCTCGGTCTCACCTTTCACTCCGGCCAGCTTCGCGTTGCCGGAATCAGTACCTCCTACGGAAATGCATCGCTCTCCCGCGTCGACCGCGTGGCGCGGGACATGACGGACCGATTTGGCTCCCCCGCCCATCTATCCGCCCGGAATGTTTACTCCGGCGCGCGCAGCGCAAGCGATCTCGGGCGCGCGACACCGGCCAGCCAGGCGCTCGCTCTTGCTCTGCGGAAACAGCGTCTCACGTATATCGCGATCGGACCGTTGACGAATCTTGCCACCGTTCTCCAGTTGCATCCGGAACTTGCTCACCGAATAAATCGCGTTGTCTTCCTCGGCGGAATTACTCCGGGTGAACGCCTCACTTTTGGACTGAACAAAGCTTTAGTCATCCACGACGCCAACGTCCAGAAGGATCCTGCCGCCGTCGTCATTGTCCTTCGTTCAGGCGCCCCCATCCTACTGATTCCAATTGGCACCGCCGGCAAATTAATGATCGATGCGAACGACTTGAATGGCATCGCCGCTAGTGGACCGAGCGGCACCTACCTCGCGCAGCGAAGCAAGGTTTGGCTGTGGTTCTGGAAGAATATCGCTCGTGCCAGCGGTGGACCGCTCTTTGACGCCGTCGCGGTGATTGCAACGCTTGAGCCCCGCTTCATTGTATCTGAAGGCTGGTATGCGCGCGTCGAACAGAGCGGGACTCTCCTGGTCAGAGCAATGCGAACGGACGGCGCTCGGCCGGTTCGATATTGCCCGGCCTTAAAGACGGGTATTAAGACAGTTTTGTTGCACGGTTTGGAACGCGCAGTTCCGCCAAAACGCTAAAGAGAACTTCCCCTCGCCTCATGGCTGTCCTTCGCCTTGAACAGGTAGTATAAAAAAGGCCAGCGCGGGTAATAACAAGAATGTTTCGGCCGTTAGGGCGATAAGCCGCAGCCGCAACTCGGCCGCGGGCGCAAGCGCGCGATCGCCTCACGAGCGCAGTAAAAACAGGCCAGCCAGAGCGAGCACGATGCCAAGGACTCGTGCGAGCGACACGGGTTCGTGAAAGAAGAAAAACCCGGCGATCGCCATGATGGCAGCACCGCCGGCCAGGATGACCGGCACGGACGACAGCGGGCCTCCCTTCTGGAAAAGAATGAAAAAAGCGATCGTACCCGCGCCAACGCAAACGCCCGTCATCGCCGAATACCAAAAACCCTCGCTGCTAAACTTTTGACCCCAGCGCCCGGAGAAATAGAGAAAGCCCAGATAAAGAAGAATCGAGAGTGCGGCGGTAGCCTCAACGACGAAGCCCCCTAGGCCGTCGCCAATGTGCTCGGAGGCCATGCGGGTAAAAATCTGATGGGCACCGTAAAGGACGGCGGCGATCACTGCATACCAAAACCAGGGAGCCATATGAGTAAGAGTAATGAATCAAAACCGCCGCCCGTCAGCGGGTGAAGAAACCGTCGCCGAATTCAATCTGGTAAGCGAGGAAAAAGCCGAAGGCGATGCTGAGAACATCGGCCACGGTTCCGAAATTACGATGAAAGAAGTTGCAACGGGTGTTGTCGGTAATCGGCACCCCAGTCGTCGCAGTGATTAGCAGCATGCCCGCGATCGTTTCGAGGCCGAAAACCAGGAGATAGACCATCCCCAAATCGGACGCTTAGTGAGAGGCACGACATGGAGCGCCACGTCGACCCGCGCAATGGGGTTTTGAAATTCCCGCGTCTTAAATGATTCGGCCACCTGTCATGGCTTGTACCGCGTTTCCCGGGATTGATCAACGGTAAGTAATGTCCCGCCCAAATATGAGCCACAAGGGATGCCCTTAATTGGATGTGCGCGAGACGGTTTGAAATTTGCCGACGAAGCGGCGATCGAGCCAATCCTTGAACAAAAATGCCCAGCGACTTCGCACAACAAAGTTCCGATACGTAAGCAGGCCCGTGCCGTCGCCGAGGTTGAGAATGAGCAAATAATTTTTCTGCGGCCGAAACTCCTTGAGCGGCATCCGGCCAAGAAAGGCGAGCAGGTTCTGATGGAGAACCGGACCCTGTCGGACGGCATAAACGCCGATTCTTGGGAGACACGTATTATCGAAGCAAATGCAATCGCCCGCGCCAAATATTTCCGGGTGGGCGGGACTTTGCAGAAATCTGTTCACGCTCACTGAGCCATCTTTCGCGCAGGGCAAGCCGGCCTCGCCTAACAAAGCCGGCGGGCGAATGCCGATGGCCCATACAACGGCATCGAACGTCACCTTGCGGCCGTCGCTCAGATCGATTTCCTGCTCTCGGACAGCGCAGACTTGCACTCCGCGAATGGTCTCGATCCCCAGCCTCTTCAGGTAGTTCTCGATCATGCGCCTCGCTCGAGGGACCGCCTGCGTGAGCAATCGCTCGTCCGAGGAAACTAACGTGATCTGCCTGGATCGGCCGGCCCGATTCAGCAAGTGCCAGAGATTCACACACACTTCGCACCCCGCCGCGCCCCCTCCGACCACCACGATGCGGGACGCAGAGACGCGAGCGAGCAGATCTTCGCGCAGCGAAAGGAGATTCCTGATTGGCTTAACCGATGTCCCGTTTTCGGCCGCTCCCGGAATCTTCTCCAGCGGCACCTCACTGCCGAGATTGAGCGAGAGAACGTCATAGGGAATGACGGACCCTCCGGACAGGTGTAACTCCCGCTTCACCGGATCGATCCGCTCGATCATGTCTTTCACGAAGGTTCCACCGCCTTTTTCCACCAGTGTCTGTACATCCACCGTGTCATCGGATGGTTCGTAGAACTGGGAAACCATCCCCGGCCCCATGCCGGAGTACCAGAACCGACCGGGCGAAATCAGCGTGACCCGGGCGCCCTCGTTAACGAAATCACGTGTGCGACTGAGCGAAAATAGATGAGCGTGGCCGGCACCGGCGAAGACAAGGTGTTTCACACGTTATTGAATCCACCGAAGGTTATCGTGAAAACGAAGAGCGCGTTGACACCGACAGAATCTTTTTTTGCACCAGTGCGAATCACTCGGTTAGCGCTGGGCCGAACGTGGCTGAAGGCCATCGACAATTTTCACAAACCGCGCATCGCCGCGCAGGGCGGCCCAGGCGGGGTCGAACTTGAGTTGCCCGTAATCGGGACCGCCCGGCGTCTTGGCCAGATAAGCTAATTGTTCGATCGCCGCATTGTTGTCGCCCAGCCAGGCGTAGGCCATGGCCAGACGTGTCAACGCTACGGGACCATCCACTGCATCCTTGCTGATCGGGCGGAGTTCGATCGCGCGGCGTCCTTCCGATAGCGCTTCTTCCTTTCTCCCCAAACCAGCGTTGATCACACACAGGATTCCACGCAGAAGGCCGTTGTCCGGATCGTCGCGCAATTTTTGTCCAATTTCGTCGCGCGCAATGTTGAAATTTGTGATCGATTGCGCCCGGTTAGCTTGCGCGCGCGCGATCTGGCCGGCAAAAAATCTCCGTGGCAGTAATGACCCGGTGCCGTCAATCAATCCCTCATGTTTGCACGCCTCCAACGCCGCTTGCGCCGCTTCAGTGTTTCCTTCATACAAGAAAAGACTTATCCGCGCGGCCGTGGCTGATCCATCGGGATCATAGTCGGCCGCAAGATGGTCGAACAGTTGGCGAGCCTTCGGCAGGTTGCCTTTTTCCAACTCAGTTTCGGCCCGAAGCAATTGCCAATAGCCAGTTTGCACGGGATTGATTGCGGTTGCGCGGTCAAACAATTGCTCCTTGTCGTCATAGCGGCGCAGCAAATCGTATAAAACAGAAAGATCGCCCAAGACTTTGAAGTTTCGCGGATCCAGTTCGGCCGCGCGCTGCAGGTTCCGCAAACTGTCGTCCCATTTTCCCTCGCGCCGGTCCATATATCCGGTGAGCGAATAGACCTGGGCACTATTCGGCAAGCCGCGCTGGGCAATCGCCAGCTGTTGGCGCGCCTGGGCGTAATCGCGAGAGCCATGATAAAACACGAGTGCCTGGCTGAGATGCGCTTCTCCGAGCTCAGGCGCGAGTTGAAGAGCTTGGCGGACGCAAGACTTGGCCAGTTCGAGACGAGCGGACGTATGATCGAAGTTGAACCAGTAAAGATTGTCGTGCGCGATAGCCGCCCAGCAATATGCCAGCGCAAACCGGCCATCCCGTGCAATTGCCTCGTCCAGCAAACGAATCGCTCGAAGCAGCGTTTCCCTGGCGTTGGCCGTGTCGCTAAACGTCGTAATCAGTTCTTTGCCTTGCAGGAAAAGGTCGAATGCTTCCAGGTCGCCAGTTGGGCGCGCCGACATGGCCACCTTTTCTGCTGGAGAAAGGGTGGCCCGCAGTTGGGTGGCAATATTTTCCGCGACCTCGCTTTGAATTGCGAAGACATCCGAAGTTTTCCGGTCGTAGTGCTCAGCCCAGAGATGTCTATCCGTGCGCGCGTCGATCAATTGCGCGGTGACGCGAATTTCATCTCCGACGCGACGGACGCTCCCTTCCAGGATATTCGCGACATCTAATTCTCCCGCAATTTCCCGAAGGTTCCGCTTATTGTCCCGATATCGCATGACGGAGCTGCGACTGATAACCTTGAGATCGGCGATTTTGGAAAGCGCCGTCAGAATGTCATCCTGAATGCCGTCCGCGAAGTAACTGTTTTGTTTATCATCACTCAGGTTATCAAACGGCAGGACGGCGATGCTTTTCGCACCCGCGAGATCCCGACCCACGCGCCCCGGCGTCCAGGTCGCACGATAAAGAAACCATCCTAAAGCGGCGAGTGCGACCGCTGTGAGGAATGCTCCGGTTCGCCAGAGGGTCTTGACCTTACGACGGCTGGAATGCCGGCGGAACTGCTGCATTCGGCTGGGCACTGTGGAATTCCCAAATCCTTCGCCATGAAGATTAACCACAGAAACGACGGCCCCGTGCTTCATCTCGAATTCCCCCAAGTCGTGCAGCTTGGGCTGCCAATGCCCGTATTGCGAAAGGTCTTCGGCGACCCGTTTTGAAAGCAAAATATGACCGGCATCTGCGCAATCCATAATACGCTGGGCAATATTAATTCCGGCGCCGGCGACGCTGGGCCGGTCATTCACGTCTGGCACCGAATCGACCGGCCCGCTGTGAATTCCCATGCGCACATGAATGCCGGGATGGCTGCGCAGGGCTTCGCCGATTTCGAGGGCGCATTGGACCGGTGCTTCCGGGGTATTGAAAAACACCAGGGCCATGCCGTCCCCCGTTGGGATGCGGATTAACTTCCCCGCCGCTTCGGCCGACCGAAAATGGGGAGTTTCCCTGACGAGTTGATTGAGCTCGGCCACAACGGCCGCCTGCTCGTTAATCAAACGCGTGGAATACCCCACGACGTCGACGAACAGAACGTGGGCGATCTTCAGTTCAGCGTTGGATGGAAGATCGTTAGCCATCGCGAGCCGGTCCGGCTAGGAAACCGCCGTCCGACGCCCATTTCGAGTATTGACCAGCACGCTCCAAGGGAAAACCCGACCGGCGACCGCAGGTGCCCCGAGGGCAAGAGCCAACGTCTTCAATGCAATTCTCGCTGCGCTTACGTGGTTTATTGCCTAGGGCCGCTATCGCCCATCTTTTTGCCCTTCTTCGTTTTTTTCTTCTTAGCCATAATACGCTGGACCTCCTTTCGTTACGTGATTTGGCGAAGGTGCATGGATCGATCGTGAAGTGCAAGCACTCTAACACCTCCGTTAGTTGACCACCCTGATGGTCCAAAAATCCTCTGAAAGATGATGGTTGATGAAATAATCGTAAGGGAGAGTGAAATACCCGCGCATTCCCCATTTGCTGCCCCAAGAGTTTCGCACAATGAACCGACCCTGCGCGTCTTCGTAACCCACGGCCAAAACGGCATGGCCGCCGTGACACTGCTCGCGCCGAACCGGCATGGAAGCGCGACCCGTGTGCGCCACTTTTTTCGAGTGGAAACTTTCGTAAACCGTGAACCCGAAAATGAACGGATAGCCGGAGGCGAGACAAGCCTTCAGCTCTGGTAGCGTCCGTCGGACGCGGCGGTAAGTAACGGCGGGATGTTTGGCTGCTTCCTGATAACAATGTCGCCGCGGTTTCTCACGAAATTTCGTCGCCTGGTAAGGCCATAACCGCTCGTGACAAACGCCGCGCTTCGCGACTGATTTAATGCCATTGCGGATTTGCGCACCGCTGTCGGAATGAATCGAGCGTTCGATCGCGCGTTCATTGTAATAAATAAAAAGGCGAGAGGGCACGAAGACCTCGGGCCGCGCTTGCTTCATCTTGTCAAATTGGATGGCTGCGGCAATCGCGTTCGCCGTGCAGCTGTGGAGTCTGCCTTGATGGTAAACTGGCGGACAATTCGTTCTGAGATCGACGCGCGAAGGCAGGGCGCGCAGGAGTTTACGCGGGAACGCGTGGAAGAAATCGCGATGGTCGGGAAGATCCGGGACCCAGCCGTGGAAAGAATTGCTGCGCCGAACAACGCGCGACCGCGGTGACGACTTTTTACGATGACCTTTCGTCAGCATGCATGGTCCTGTAACAAAAAGTCTGGCTGATGTCGATGCTTCGACCCGCCAACAGAAACCGGAGGATCCAAGTTATGCCGAGCACCGCACGGTACGATGCAGCGGATTAAGTCCACGGAGATGGCGTGTGGAGGGAAACCACTCTCATTCCCAAGTGGTCCAGAATTTCTATCGAACCTCTGGAGCCTAGGGGATTGGCTGCGCGGATGCTCGCCTCTGGCTTTTGAGCTTCGCTTTGAACCCTTGCGCGTCACGCGCCCCTCCAGTCGAACAAGATTCTCATCCCCCAAGTGCTCCGCAATTTCTTCTGAAATTGTGGAGCCTAGGGGATTCGAACCCCTGACCCCCGCAATGCCATTGCGGTGCTCTACCAACTGAGCTAAGACCCCGTAAGAAACCTCAGACTGTAGATTTTCGATGGCTGATTGCAACTCGGCCGCAATGAATTTGACCACCCTGGCCCGGGCTCGCCGAAACCGTGCCGGCAGAATATGAGCGCAATCGAGTCAAAAGGTAATAGTTCCCAAAACCAGCGGAAAGTTTTAGAATTTAGATTACGGGTCAATGAGGCGTATAAGTTCAACATTTCCTTACGTGGATATTAAATCGGTCGAAGGACGTGTCCTGAAGGCCAGAGCGAAAGTGGAAGTTGTCCGCAAATGCCGACAACTTGGGACTCAAAACCCCAACGTGCATTTCAGCTTCGAGCAAGTGGACGGCCTCTCTCGTCAGAGGGGCAAGGATGTGTTTCTGTGCGAGGCGTACGCTGAGATTCAGGAAACGTAACGTCGACCAGCGTAGCATTCAGGCCGTTGTAATACGCCACGCGCTTTTTTGTGAGCGGGTCGCTAAACCGTCGGCCGTGTTGAACTCGCATTGCAGCGCTCGACCAACCCACAGTCGCGATGAATTGACCACCCTGGCCCGGGCTCGCCGAAACCGTGCCGGTATTTGGCCGAAATGTGCGAGAGTAGACAATGAAAGCCGAACTCGTTAAGGCCGCGTCCGAAGTCGTTACTAACCCTCAAATCCTGGTAAACGTCCTAAGGAGACGCGTTAAGCAGCTTGCTCTCGGGCATCGCCCCATGGTGGAACATGCGGTTGGATTGGGTCTGGCCGATATCGCGCTGACTGAAATCGCCCACGGCAAACTAAGTTATGAGTCGACTCTGGGCGAAGCCAAACCCGGCAGCGATACGGTCGTGCAGTTCCCCGGGGTTATCGCCGATTCGGCGAAACAGGGGAAAGCCGCTTAAAAAAGCCGTCGTAGACCGAGGTGCCGTAGTTGTCCGGGGTTCGCCGGACTTTTGGCCTACTCCTTACGCCCGAGTAGGGAGACGTTCGATCGCTTCGCCTCTTCGATCAGGATTTCCTTTTCGAGAAGCAGCGTTCGAGCAGCCTCGACCGCGATGATTCCGATGTTGGCCGAGGCCGCCAGGCGCACCGTCTCGGCGCCTATGACCGGCACGTCAAAGCGCATGTCTTGATTCGGCTTGGCCACTTTGACCACGACGGCGCCTCGGCCCGCCAATTTACCGCCGCGTTGAATCGTTTCGTTTGTGCCGTCGAAACCTTCCACGGCCAAAACAGTGCCATTTTTCACGACGACGGTTTGTCCAATGTTGAGGCGCGCAATTTCTTTGGCGATCTTCCATCCGAAATCGACATCGTCCTGCGCGCGACGTGATAGCCCTGGGCCGGCCAGCAACCCCTCCGGCGCGACGTGATTCTCCAGGAACGTGATCGCGGGCAGAAGTTGGATTTCATAGCGAGCCAACTCATCGGCAATCGCCGCGAAGATGGATTCCGCATTTCGTTCCTTGAGTCGCGCCAAGATGAGAAGCGCTTTCCAATCTGGGCGCAGGTCGAATAAATTTTTCGGTGCGATCTGGCCCGCCATCATGGCATGATGGATTCCCTGATCGCGGAAAAAGCTAAGCAATCGACTGAGCTGCCCGACACGGAGCCACTCGATTTGATCCACGCGTCCGGTGAGCGCGGGATCGGTTTCTCCTTTGAAAGCAACGGCCGAAATCGTAGTTACGCCGGCGGCGCGAGCGGCCTCAGCTGCCAGCCGAGGATAAGCACCGTTCCCGGCGATGATTCCCAGCTTTTCGGGCGTTTGCATATTCAAAGCGGCTGACCGAGCCGCTTTCAGTCAGGACACGCGGCCAAGCGCCGCTGCGACATTGTGTGGCTCAGCCATGCTTGCGCCGTTTCACGTGCAGTTGCGCGAGTGCCTTCGACAAGGTCGCCTGGAGGGCCGCGATTTCCTCCGTGGAATGATCCTCTTTCATGGCGGCCTTCGCGCTTTCGATGGCCTTCTCGGCCGCCGATTCGTCGATGTGCGCTGATTCCAAAGCCATGTCGGTCAACACCGAAACGGCGTCACCTGTAATTTCGACAAAGCCTTCGCCGATGGCCAGAAATTTTTCTTGGCCGTCCTTCAGAACGCGGAGCTCACCCGGCTTCAATGTGGTCAGCAAAGGAATGTGTTTCGGATACACGCCGAGATCCCCTTCCGATCCAGGCAGCGTCACCATCTCGACGTCCTCTGAATAGACTTTCGCCTCGGGCGTTACAATTTCGAGTCGTAGAGTTGCGGCCATTTGTTTTGATTTATCGAGTCAACCGCTTCAGGAATCACGCTTTGGTCGTGACCTGATCGATGCCGCCCTTCATGTAGAAGTCGTTTTCCGGCACGTCGTCGTGTTTGCCTTCGAGGATTTCCTTAAAACCACGCACCGTTTCCACCGTCGTGACGTACTGGCCTTTCGAGCCGGTGAAAATTTCGGCGACATGGAAGGGCTGACTGAGGAATCGCTGGATTTTGCGCGCCCGCAGAACCATCAGCTTGTCCTCCGGACTCAGTTCGTCCATGCCCAGAATCGCAATGATGTCCTGCAAATCCCGGTAACGCTGCAGGACGCGTTGCACTCCGCGAGCCACGTTGTAATGCTCTTCGCCGACCACTTCGGGCGCGAGCGCTTTGGAGGTGGAGGCCAACGGATCCACCGCCGGATAAATTCCAAGCTCGGCGATGGAGCGTTCCAGCACGATGGTGGAATCCAAGTGCGCGAAGGTGTTGGCCGGCGCCGGGTCAGTCAGATCGTCCGCCGGAACATAGACGGCTTGGAAAGAGGTAATCGAGCCTTTCTTGGTCGAGGTAATGCGTTCCTGCAAATCGCCCATCTCGGCGGCGAGCGTCGGCTGGTAACCGACGGCGCTTGGCGTCCGCCCGAGCAAGGCCGACACTTCCGAACCCGCCTGCGAGAAGCGGAAGATGTTGTCGATGAACAACAAAACGTCTTGGTTACGTTCGTCACGAAAATATTCGGTCATGGCCAAAGCGGACAGAGCCACCCGCAGACGAGCCCCGGGAGGTTCGTTCATCTGCCCGTAAACCAGTGCCACTTTCGATTTGGTAATGTCTTTCAGATCAATGACCCCGGCCTGGGCCATTTCATGGTACAGATCGTTGCCTTCACGAGTCCGCTCACCCACCCCTGCGAAAACGGAGAAGCCACCATGCTTCATCGCCACGTTGTTGATCAATTCCTGAATGATGACGGTCTTGCCGACACCCGCACCCCCGAAGGCCCCCACTTTTCCACCCTTCGTGAAGGGGCAAATCAGATCGACCACCTTGATTCCGGTCTCCAGAATCTGCGCGCGCGTGTCTTGTTCGGTCAATTCGGGCGCCTTACGGTGAATCGGATAGCGCTTGGTGAACTGCACGGGTCCCAGATTGTCGACCGGATCTCCGGTAACGTTAAAAAGACGGCCTAACACGCCTTCGCCCACCGGCACGCTGATCGGACCGCCTGTGTCGGTCACGCTCATGCCGCGCTTTAAGCCCTCGGTCGATGACATGGCGATGGAGCGCACCCAGTTCTCACCCAGATGCTGCTGAACTTCCAGGGTCAGCTTGGTCGGATTTCCGCCGACTTCGTATTCAATCTCGAGCGCGTTGTAAATTTTCGGGAGCTTTTGCTCCTGCGGGAATTCGACGTCGACCACCGGGCCGATGACCTGAACGATGTTTCCTTTATTCATAAGTTTGGGGCTAGCTGCCGAGAGCCATTTGTGCGGTCGCGATCTCGAGCAACTCGGTCGTGATGCTGGCCTGGCGCATCTTGTTGTATTCGAGCGTTAAATCTTTGATAAACTCCTTGGCATTATCCGTGGCGTTCTTCATCGCCACCATGCGCGCGCTGTGTTCCGAAGCGCGAGCATCCATGATCATCTGGTAAACCTGATACTGGATGTAGTAAGGCAACATGACATCGAGCACGGCTTCCGGAGTGGGTTCGAAAGTATATCCCACCATCGGATCGGGAGAGGCGCCGGCTCCTTCGACCGTTTTGCTCTGCGGAAGATCAAAATTGCTGATCGGCAGGAGGGTTCGCACGAGCGGCTGCTGGTTAATGGTGTTGATGAAATGCGTGTAGAGGGCCGTGACTTTGTCGACTTCGCCGCTCAGGAATTTCTCAATGCAAAACTGAGCAATCGGCTTTGTCTCGATGAAGGCGGGAGCGTCTTTCAATTCGAAATCAGCCAGGAAGCTGCGTTTCGTCCGGGCCACGAACTGCCGCGCCTTTCTGCCGGAAACCACGTAGCCGGTTTTTTCCGTTTCAAAGCGCGCTGCTTCGCGGAGCAAATTGGTGTTGAGCGAGCCGGCCAAACCTTTGTCCGTGCTGATGACGAGAACGAGCTCCCTCTTCACCTCACGGACCTGGAGCAAAGGGTGCAGCTTCGGGTCGCTCCGCTGCTGCAAAGAGACCAGAACCTTGTTCATCAAGGCTGCGTAGGGCCGTCCCGCCAGAGCCGCTTGCTGAGCGCGGCGCATCTTGGAAGCGGCCACCATCTGCATCGCCTTGGTCAGCTGGCCGATATTACGGATCGATTTGATCCGGCGGCGAATGTCTTGCGTGCTTGCCATAACTGGTCAGTGACGCGGGTTTCCCGCCCGCGTTGCACCGGCGCGAGACCGATGAAACATCGGCGGGATTACGTCGTTAGGCTGAGACAATGGAATCATTTCCAGACAGATTTGAACTCGTCGAGCGCGCTGCGCAATTGCGACTCCAGGTCTTCATCCAACGCCTTTTTATCGCGAACCGATTTGAGGAGAACCTCTTTGCGCGTGGAGAGCCAGTCCTGCAACTTCAGCTGAAATTCTTTGACCCGTTCGACCGGGACCGGGTCGAGATAGCCATTCTGCATGGCCCACATGACCGCGACCTGTTCTTCCACCGGGATCGGATTGTATTGAATCTGTTTGAACAGCTCGACGATGCGTTGCCCGCGCTCGAGCCGCGCCTTGGTGGCCGCGTCCAAGTCGGATCCAAACTGCGCGAAAGCAGCGAGCTCGCGGAACTGCGCCAGATCGAGCTTCACTTTGCCCGCCACTTGCTTGATCGCCTTGATCTGGGCGGCCGAACCCACCCGGCTGACGGAGAGACCGACCGAAATGGCGGGACGCACACCCTGATAGAAGAGATCGGTCTCGAGATAAATCTGGCCGTCCGTAATGGAGATGACATTTGTCGGGATATAGGCCGACACGTCGCCTGCCTGCGTTTCAATAATAGGCAAAGCCGTGAGCGAACCGCCCCCGAATTCTTCACCCACCCGGGCGCTGCGTTCGAGCAGGCGCGAGTGCAAATAAAACACGTCACCGGGATAAGCTTCGCGACCGGAAGGCCGTTTCAAAACGAGCGATACCTGGCGATAGGCCACGGCGTGCTTGGACAAATCGTCATAGATGATGAGCGCGTCCATGTTGTGGTCCATGAACCACTCACCCATGGCGGCTCCGGCGAACGGTGCGAGATATTGGTTCGTCGCCGTATCCGAAGCAGGCGCGGAGATGATCGTGGTGTAAGGCATGGCGCCTTCCTTTTCCAGCACGGCGAGGGCCCGCGCCACGTTGGAATTCTTCTGGCCGATGGCGACGTAGATGCAGTAGAGCGGGCGGAAATCCTTCGTACCATCTTTTTCGCCCGCCTTGTTCAAGCGCGCTTGGCTGATGATGGTATCGATCGCGATGGTCGTCTTACCGGTGGCGCGATCGCCGATGATCAGTTCGCGCTGGCCGCGGCCGATTGGGATCATGGCGTCAATGGCCATGATACCGGTCTGCACAGGCTGGCTGACCGGACGGCGCTTGATCACGCCGGGGGCAATCTTTTCGAGAGGGTAAAATTCTTCCGTTTTGATCGGCCCTTTACCGTCGAGCGGTTGGCCAAGTGTATTCACAACACGACCGAGCAATGCTTTCCCGACCGGAACCTGGAGCAATTTGCCGGTGGTCCGGGCTTCGTCGCCCTGGCTGACCAGCGTGTTATCGCCAAGCAGAATGGCGCCGACTTCCGTTTCCTCAAGATTCAGCGCCAGTCCGAAAACGCCGTTAGGAAATTCGATCATCTCATTCAACATGGCGTCGCTCAGGCCTTCGATGCGTGCAACGCCGTCCCCCGTTTCGCGCACGATCCCTACGTTGGTGCGCGTGGTCGAGGTTTTCAGGCCCGCAATTTTGGTTTCGATCTCTTCAAGTATGGTGCTCATGACTGGTATCTAATTAGAGTTGTTGCTGCAGACGTTCTAAACGGTTGCGAACCGTTCCATCCCAAACGTCGCTCCCGACGCGAATCCGCATGCCCCCGAGAAGCTCGGGGTTCACAGAAAATTCGGCGGTCAGGTCTGGTCCGTATTTTCGCTTCAAGTTTCCGACAATTTGCGCACTGGTTTCGGGCGCGAGTTCACTCGCGCTTTCAATGCGAGCGCTGCGCTTCTCGACTTCGAGTCGGAGCAGACGCTTGTAGTTCTCCAGAACGTTAATGAAATGACGAGGCTTCGTCGCGACGAGTGATTCCACGAGGGATCCGATCTTGCCGCGGTCAAGCTGGCCATCGGTAAAGCTGGCGCGCAAAAGGTGCCGCGAAAGCTGACGGATTTCCTTGTTGATCTTCATGAAGCGAGTTGGCGAGCCGCTTCTTCCTGCAGGCGGCGTTGATCGTCCGAGGTCAAAACTTTCCCGGTGACCTTCGATGTGGTGTCGACCACGAGGCGGCCCAGTTCACGTTTCAGTTCCGCCATGGTGCGCTCATGCTCGAGCACGCTCGCTTCATGCGCTTTCGCCAGGATCTGCTCGGCCGAGGCGATGGCTTCCTGTTCGCGACGCTCGGCCACATGCCCGGCGCTTTCGCGCGCTTCATCGATCATGCGTTGCGCTTCTACGTTGGCCTTGGCCAAAATCTCGGAGTGACGCTGTTCGGCTTCGGCCAGTTGCTGTTTGATCTTTTCCGCATTAGCCAATCCTTCCGCGATTCGTTGCCGGCGCTCTTCCAGAACCGCCAGGATCGGCTTGTAGGCAAACTGCCGAAGGAGCAGGGCCACGATGACGAAGCTGATGACCTGGGACAGGAACAGTCCAAGATTCCAGCCGAACGTGTCGGCCGTGTCTTTGACCATATCCATCATACCGCCGGTCGCCGGAGCCGCCGCCGCGAGAATCGTGAAGTTCATGTCCTAAATCGGGTGAGGCCGCAGTTTCCTATTTAACGAGGAAGAGTGCGTAAAACACAATCGCTTCGGTGAACGCGATGGCCAGAATCGCCTGCACCAAAATCGGAGTGGCTGCGCCGGGATTGCGGCCCACCGCGGAGGCCGCGCCCATGCCGATCAAACCCACGCCGACGGCCGCGCCGAGAGCGGCCAGACCCACGTGAATGCTGCCGCCGATTTCTGCCAATATTGGTAATATCATATTTGCTTTCTTTCTTTTTGGTTTAGTCAGCGGCCTCCGCGGGATCCACGGTCATAGCCGCCAAATTGTTAGTGATGCGCCCCTTGTTCGTGTCCGTCTTCATGTTGCGCGATCAATAAGGTGAAAACGGCGGTCAGCAGCATGAAGACGAGCGCCTGCACGATGCCGACGAGCAGCTCCATAAAATAAAAGGGAATTGGGATAAGCCAGGACAGCGAGGGAACAATATTCGACATCGCTTCGAGCATGTTTTCACCCGCGTAAATGTTTCCATACAAACGGAAACTTAACGACACTGGCCGGAACAGGATCGAAACCACCTCGAGCAGACCGACACAGAAAAAAATCAGGATCATGACGAGCTTCATGAATCCCTTGCTGTCCCCCTTGGGCCCGAAAAGGTGAAGAATAACTCCACCGACCCCCTGCGCTTGAACGGCCCAAAAGATCCAGAGCACGAAGAACACGGCGGCCATCGCAAAAGTCATATTCAGATCGGCATTTCCACCGCGCAACAAAGGCCGGTCGACGTGAAACAGACCGGTCGCCGCATCGTGATGCCCCCATCCAATCGTACCCACACCGGGAATGAGGCCGAACCAGTTCACAAACAGAATAAAAATGAAGAGCGTGGCGAAAAACCAGAACGTCTTCCTCACCAACTCGCCGCCGATGATGCTTTCCAAAAAATCATGCAGACTTTCCACCAGCCACTCCCAGAAGTTCTGCTTCCCGTCCGGGACCGCCTTGATATTACGGGTAGCAGCCTGGGCGAAGACGATGATTCCTGCCGCTACGATCCAGGTGACCAGCATGGAATTCGTCACGGTAAACTTTCCAAAGTGAAAGATTTCCGCCGGTTTCAGCGGCACGCCTTCGTGTTCCTCGGTCGCCGACACATTATCCTCCGGCTCCGCCGCAAACGACGACGTCGCCATGAGAACGCCACCGAGCAGCATCGCCACGGGCAACAGCAAACGAGGAATGAAACAATACTTCATCAGTTAATAGCGTCGCATTGGCGCGGTCGGATTCTCTCTCTCTCCAGCGCCCGCCGCAACCAGCGGAGCGGGCAACACAGGGCGCGCTTGCGTCGCGCATACCAAAGCCTGTTTTGCCACGTTGACAAGGAACTTTCCGCAATTTTCTGACGTTCGTTGACAAATCGATAACATTCAGACGAGGTAGGGGCGATTGACCGCATCGCCTGGACGGTTAGCGAACCGCCCCCATCGCTTCATGCTTCCGCCGCCACCGCTTCGGTATTCAAACGCTCGGCCAGTCGTTGCTTCAACTGATCGATCCCCTCGCCCGTTTCCGCAGAAATTGGCAGGACTTCCGTGGAACGAAACCGGCGGCGTAAGGCCTGCAAATTCTCTGCCGCCTCCGGCAAATCCATCTTGTTCGCCACGACAAACCATTCGCGGTGCGAGAGCCGCGCATCATACAGATCGATCTCTCGCCGCAGATTCTGCAGATCCTCAATGGGATTGCGCGCTTCGCTCCCGGCGATATCCAGGACAAACATCAAAATTTTACAGCGTGTAATGTGGCGAAGGAAATCATGGCCCAGCCCGACATCCCGGTGGGCGCCTTCGATCAGCCCCGGAATGTCCGCCACGGTCGCCCGTTGGTAACCGGAAAAGTCCACCACGCCAATGACCGGATGCAAAGTGGTGAACGGGTAAGGAGCGATTTTTGACCGGGCCGCAGAAATCTTGGTCAGGAGCGTCGACTTCCCGGCATTTGGATAGCCGACCAATCCGGCCTCTGCAATCGTGCGCAGCTCGAGCAGGAAGTGTCCCTGCTCACCTTCCTCACCCTCTGTGTACTGGATGGGCGCCCGATTTCGTGAACTTTTAAAATGCACATTCCCTTTTCCACCCTTACCGCCCTGCGCGAGCACATACTCCTGCCCTTCGACGGTCAAGTCGGCGATTGGTTCCAAAGGAGGAGGCCCGGCCGTGGCCACACCCTCGCCCGGTAAGCGGGCCGCTTGCGCGACAACCCCTCCGCTATCCTCCGTCTCTTCGTTAGACGTTGAGCGCTGGGCGTTGAGCGTTGGACGTTCTCCCATCTCGACAGACTGGCCATCGCCCGCTGCTTCCCGATTAGGCGCCGGTATTCCAAGGAGAGCCGCCCGATAAACCACTGTCCCCACCGGCACCTTCACGATCTTGTCCGGGGCGGCGCGACCATGCATTTTCTTGCCTTTCCCATGAACCCCACTCTTGGCCTTGAGAATCGGCTCGTAGAAGAGCCCCGTTAGATTGTCCACATGTGGATCCGCCCGGAGGATGATATCCCCACCGCGCCCGCCATCGCCGCCATCGGGCCCGCCTCTGGGCACGAACTTCTCGCGCCGAAAACTGACACAACCACGGCCGCCACTGCCGGCTTCGGCAAAAACTTTAATCCGATCTACAAACACACTCTTAATATATATAGATTTCCGGCCCGCGCGACGCCCTCTCCGCTCCGCTGGCAAGTTTGATATTCAAATTGCATCCGCGGGTCCTGCCCTCATCTTGTCAGCTCCGTTATGAATCTTTCTTCCAGCGTTTATCCCACTTCCTCCTTAAACCCACTGCGGCGAACACTAACCCTCATGTTGGCCGCGCAAATACTGAGCATCTCCGTGACGTTTGCTAAATCGCCTGTGCAAAAAAAATCGCCTTCGCCTGCCGCGGCCAAAGACAATCCCTTCTCGCAAGAAAGCGCGTTGCCTTATCACCTGCCTCCTTTCGACAAGATCAAAGACGCCGATTTCCTTCCGGCCACGGAAGCCGGCATGCGGGAGCAGCTCAAAGAAGTGGATGCTATCGCCGCGAACTCTGAGAAGCCCACTTTCGATAACACGATCGTGGCCCTCGAGCGCACGGGGCGACTGCTCGACCGCACACAGCGCACGTTTTCCAACCTCAATGCCTGCAACACCAACCCGGCTTTGCAGAAGATTGAGACCGAAATCGCTCCCAAGCTGGCTGCGCACAGCGACGCCATTCATCTGAATGGAAAACTTTTCGCGCGCGTGCAGGAACTTTACGCCAACCGCGACAAGCTCGGGTTGGACGCGGAGTCGAATTATCTGCTGGAGCGCTACGAAAAAGACTTTGTGCGGGCGGGCGCGAAGCTATCCGATTCGGCCAAGGAAAAACTTAAGGCGATAAACAAGGAGCTAGCCAGCCTGCAAAGCACGTTCGAACAGGACGTGCTGAAAGAGAAAAACGCATCGTCCGTCTTGGTGGAGAATCGAGCCCAGTTAGCCGGGCTCTCCGATAACGAAATTGCGGCGGCGGCGGCGGCCGCCAAAGACGAGCATCAGGAAGGGAAGTTTGCCATTCGCGTGCAAAACACGAGCGGCCAACCCGTGCTCGGATCGTTACAGGACCGCGCCTTGCGCGAACGAGTCATGCAAGCCTCGCTCACGCGGAACAGCAAAGGTGGCCCCTTCGACACCCGGGCCGTCGTCATTCGAACGGCTCAACTTCGGGCCGAACGCGCGCAGTTACTCGGCTACGAAAACCATGCGGCCTATCAACTGGAAGACCAGACCGCGGGCAATCTCACCACCGTGAACAAGCTGCTCTCCGATTTAGCGCCGCCCGCCGTAGCGAACGCGCGCAAGGAAGCGGCTGATATGCAAGCTCTGGTCGACCAGGAAAAGGTTGGCTTCCAAATCGCGGCCGGCGACTGGGATTTCTACGCGAAGAAGGTGCGCAAGGCGCGCTACGCGTTCGACGAGTCGGAGATCAAACCCTATTTCGAGCTCAATCACGTCATTCTGGACGGCGTCTTTTTTGCCGCCGGAAAACTCTATGGCCTGACCTTCAAGGAACGCCACGATCTGCCCGTCTATCAACCGGATGTGCGCGTTTTTGAAGTGTATGACGCCGACGGAAAACCGCTGGCCCTGTTTCTGGGCGATTATTATGCGCGACCCTCGAAACGTGGCGGCGCCTGGATGAACGCCTATGTCCAGCAGAGCGAACTGTTCGGCACGAAACCGGTCGTGGCCAACCATCTCAATATTCCGAAACCGCCAGACGGCGAGCCCACACTGCTGACCTACGACGAAGTGCGCACCGCTTTCCATGAGTTTGGTCACGCCTTGCATGGCATGTTTTCAAACGTGAAATATCCGCGGTTCAGCGGCACGAGTGTGCCGCGTGATTTTGTTGAGTATCCCTCTCAGGTTAACGAGATGTGGGCTATTTGGCCGGAAGTTTTGAAGAACTACGCCAAGCACTACAAGACGGGCGAGTCGATTCCCCAGCCGCTTCTCGATAAGATCCTGGCCGCGGAAAAGTTCAATCAAGGATTCAAGACCACGGAATATCTTTCGGCCTCCCTGCTCGACCAGGCCTGGCATCAAATTAGTCAGGCCGACGTGCCCAAGGATGCGATGGCATTCGAAGCGAGCGCGTTGCAGAAGGCCGGGGTCGATTTTGCACCCGTGCCACCGCGCTATCGGAGCCCATATTTTTCGCACGTGTTCGCCAGCGGATATTCGGCCGGATATTATTCCTATCTATGGAGTGAGGTCCTGGACGCCGACACGGTCGAGTGGATCAAGCAGCATGGTGGATTGACGCGGGAGAATGGTGATCGCTTTCGGCAAATGCTGCTGTCCCGCGGCGGATCTTCGGATGCGCTGGGTTTGTTCAAGGCTTTTGTCGGCCGCGACCCTTACATCGAGCCGTTGCTCGAGCGACGCGGTTTAGACAAGGCGTCGACGACCGATTCCACGACCGCTCCAGCGACGAGTACGCCGCCAACGCAACTGTAGCGGCGGCCTATGACCGCCGTGGTGTCAGGGGTCGGCGCTCATAGAGCGCCGCTACAGAGGATTGGAGCGCGATGAATTTCGCGTAAAAGAGCCACGACCCTGGATGTTAAAGAGTCGGTTGTGTCAATCGCCTAACTAATTTAAACACATGTCACGCTGTTTAGGAGCGTGCCTCCTTGTCATCCTGAACGAGGTGAAGAACCTCACACTCGCGCAGTAGATCACGCCCAATGCATTGTGTGATACAGACTTCGTGGGTGCGATCCCTCGCCGTCTTCGCTGGCTCGGGATGACACGCCTGGCGACGACGCGTGGCCGCTGGCAAGGGATCTCTCTGAGGCAAATCGCCTTACTCCAAAGGCACCAGAGATTCGTAAAGTGCCTTCGTTTCGCGCGCGATGGATGACCAGCTGAATTTTTGCTCGGCGCGCTTGCGGCCGGCGCGGCCAAACTTCTCCCGCAGTTCGCGATTCGCCATCAATTCATTGATGCGCGCGGCCAGGTCGCGCGAAAACTTTTCCGGATGGATCGGTTCAAACGGGCTTTCTTTCATTTGCTCCAGCGGCACGAGGAATCCGGTCTCGCCATCCACCACAACTTCTTTGATCCCACCAACGGCAGCGGCCACGACCGCCGTCTCGCAGGCCATCGCTTCCAGGTTAATGATGCCAAAGGGTTCGTAGATCGACGGACAACAAAACACAGCCGCCTGCGAATAGAGTTCAATGACCGTTTTCTTGTCCACCATCTCTTCGATCCAGATGATATCGGGCCGCTTCCCTCGCGCCTTTTCCACCGCGCTCTTCATTTCCTGAGCGATCTCCGGAGTGTCCGGCGCTCCCGCGCAAAGCACGATCTGGAAACCCGGATCCATGAACTGGATCGCGCGGGCCAGGTGCACAATCCCTTTCTGACGGGTTATGCGCCCAACGAATAGGAGAAATGGTTTCGTCTGGTCGATCCCATAACGCTGCAGCGCAGTGGTTGTTTTAACCGTTTGATACTCGTTCAGGTCAATTCCGTTATAAATGACGGGCACGCGCGCCGGGTCGACATCGAAAAGGCGCTCGATGTCGCGTTTTGTTTCACCGGAAACAGCGATCACGGCGTCGGCCATTTCCATGGCTGTCTTTTCCACCCAGAGGCTAAATTCATAACCGCCCGCGAGCTGCTCCCGCTTCCAGGGACGCAGCGGTTCAAGCGAATGAACTGTGACAACAAGTGGAACTCCGTAGTTCTTTTTCGCGAGGATACCGCCGAGATGACTGTACCACGTGTGACAATGCACGATGCTGGCGTCGATGTTCATGGTATTGAAATCGATGCAGCGCTGCACCGCGCCGAAAACAGACTGGAGCGGCTTCGGGCAGGTATAGTTGTTCGAGCCGAGTTCGAACCCGGTCACTTTTAGATTCTCCACTTCTGATTTCTGATCGCCGAAACAACGTACCTCCACCGGCATGAGGCGGGATAACTCGCGCGAAAGATACTCCACGTGCACGCCGGCACCGCCGTAAGTGTGCGGCGGATATTCGTTGGTCAGGAAAAGAACCTTCACACTCGTTAGTAATCGTGTCCGATGGACAGAGCAAGCCGGGCAGCGCTTGAATCGGTCCCGGGGCCTATTTGGGCGCTCGAACCAGAAGCAACGGCATGGAAGCCTTGTGCCGGACCTCGTTGATTGTGCTCCCGTAAACGATGTCGCCCAAAAGGCGATGGCCGTGCGTGGTCATGGCAATCAGGTCGCACCCGCGTTCCACCGCCGTTTTTAGAATTCCCTCCGCTGGATCTCCCAGAGCCAGAAACGTTTCCACGACCAGCCCGCTCCCCCGCAATTCGTTAGCGGCGTTCTCCAGATAGGAACGGTCATCTTTCATCTCCTCAGATTCGGCCAGCTTGAGCCTCTCATAATGTCGGGCGGCGAACCCATCCGCTACATGCACGAGCAAGAGCTCCGAGCCATGGACCCTAGCCAGATCCGCCACGTGCGGCAGAAGCGCGTCATCGGACCGGCCGTTTTCCAAGGCAACGAGGATTTTTTTGTACATGACTAGAAAAAGCGTCCGACCCACGCACTCAGACCGACCCAATCACACAAGTATTTGAGATTCAGCAGAACAATCAATGCCGCCGTGATCCAGGCCAGCGCGCGCAGCCAGCCCGACACCACGAATTGGCCCATTTTCCGCCGGTCTCCCACAAAAAGCACGAGCGGAATGACGGCAAACGAAAGCTGGAGACTTAAGATGACCTGGCTCAGAAGGAGCAACCGGGCGGTGCCGCTCGCGCCATAAAGCGCAGCGCAGATCACGGCCGGGACGATGGCAACCAGTCGCGTGATCAATCGTCGTAACCAGGGGCGCAAACGCAGATTGAGAAAGCCTTCCATGACGATCTGACCGGCGAGCGTGCCAGTGAGCGTCGAATTCTGTCCCGACGCGAGGAGCGCAAAGGCGAAGAGCACACTTGCCACGGGCACGCCCAGCATGGGCGAAAGTAGTTTGTAGGCATCCTGAATCTCCGCCACGCCACGTTCCCCTCGCGCATGAAAAGTGGCGGCCGCAACTATCAGAATCGCGGCGTTGATGAACAAAGCGAACATGAGTGCAACGGTCGAATCCAACGTGGCGAACTTGATCGCTTCCGCTTTGCCCGACGGGGTCTGCTCATACTTGCGCGTCTGAACGATCGACGAATGCAAATACAGGTTATGCGGCATCACGGTCGCTCCCAGGATCGCAATCGCGATGTAGAGCATATCGCGGTCGCGCAAAATGTCGGCACTCGGAACGAAGCCTTTAAGCAGGGCGGAAAGATCCGGGCGTGCGAACATCACTTCGAACAGGAAACACCCGCCGATCATCACGATCAGCACGATGACGAGCGCTTCGATGTAGCGGAATCCCTTATTTTGAAGGTACATCACAGCGAGCACGTCGAGGGCGGTGATGCAGACGCCGAAAACGAGCGGGATATGAAAGAGCAGATTCAAAGCGATGGCGGAACCGATCACTTCCGCCAGATCGCACGCGCAGATAGCCAACTCGCACAGGATCCACAGGACGAACGAGACGCCCGGCGAATAATGGTCACGGCAAGCCTGGGCCAGGTCTCGACCGGTCACGATGCCGAGTCGGGCGCAGAGGGCCTGCAGAAGAATCGCCATCAAATTCGAAAGGAGCACGACGCTCAGGAGCGTGTAGCCAAACTGCGAACCGCCCGCTAAATCGGACGCCCAGTTCCCGGGATCCATATAGCCCACGGCCACGAGGTATCCGGGGCCGGAGAAAGCGAGCAGCTTTCTCCAAAAACCGGCGCCCGGCGCCACCGGGATGGTGCGATGCACCTCGGGCAGGCTGTGCCCGGAGCGGGCAATGCGCCAGCTGCTCTCGGGTAAAACGGGGTCAGGCATGAGAACTTAGTCTTGACTAAGTTAGTTAGTTCATATTCTCATTTCCTTGGCCGTCAATGTTTTATTTCTTTGACTATATTGGCCATCGCTGTAAGATGGCTGCGTGGCTGGCAAAAATTCACGCTCCGCCCAGGGCAGCTCCACCGCGGTCGAAGATTACCTGGAGCGCATTCTCGAACTGATCGATTCCAAAGGCTACGCCCGCGTGGTCGACATCGCTTCCGCTCTGCAGATCTCCCAGGCCAGCGTCACCAACATGGTCCAGCGCCTCGGCACCGAGGGCCTGCTCAAATACGAAAAATATCGCGGACTCGTTCTGACCGCTTCCGGGGAAAAATTGGCGCGGGGCATCGCGCATCGACACAAACTCCTGACCGATTTTCTGCAGCTCCTCGGCCTGAGCGAACGCGTGATCTATCACGATGTCGAAGGAATGGAACATCACGTCAGCCCCCCCACCCTGCGCGCGATCGAAGCATTGACCACGCAATTGCGGCGGCGTCCGGCCCTGCGCGCTCAACTCAAAACCGCCGCCGCCTAACGCGTCGACTGCTTCGGTCATCGCAAAAGCGGTCGGACGGCACGTGGAGCACGGCAAAAGAGTGCCGTGGCTACTGGGAGGAAACGCTGTAGCCGCCTCACTCTGTTCAGGCGTTCGGCGAGCATAGCGAGAGAGCGCAGCGGCTACCGGGACGTTGCGAAAGGCCTTTTCATCGGGGCGGCCTCATCTTAATCGTGGCGAATGTCGAAAGACCACGCTGACTTCCTCGTCCTGGCTGTCGATATAGGAAGTTCGTCCACGAGGACCGCTCTCTTTGACCAACGCGCGCGTCGGTTGCCCCAAACCGATGCGACCGAACATTACTCGATTCGTTACACACCGGATGGGGGAGCCGAGCTGTCTCCGATCGTCTTACGCCGTGCCATCGAGAGGTGCGTCGCGGCCACTCTGCACGCGCAACGTGAAACCGGGCGCGGGCCGCACGCGCCCATCTCCGCTCTCGCTGCTTCGTCCTTCTGGCATGGCCTGCTCGGCCTCGATCGAAAATGGAAACCCGTCACACCGATTTATACGTGGGCGGATGCGCGAGCGGCAGACGCAGCACGCCACTTGCGAGAACGTCTATCCGAACGTGAAGTTCACGATCGCACCGGGTGCATGCTGCACGCCAGTTTTTGGCCGGCCAAGCTCATCTGGTTACGGAAAAGCCAGCCAAGCTTGTTCCGGCGAGTGGCGCGGTGGGTTTCACCGGTTGACTGGGTCTTCCACGAACTGTTCGGCACGACCGTTTCGAGTGCGTCCGTGGCAAGTGGCACCGGGCTTTACAACATGCGTCTCTCCGCCTGGGACAAGAAACTCTGCGCGGCCTGCCATTTGGACCCGGATCAACTGCTCGATCTAAGCACCTCGACGGACGCGGACCCGGGTCGGCATCTTCGAGTTCCGTCTCGCATTTTCACGCCGATTGGGGACGGCGCGGCGGGAAATTTGGGTTCCGGCGCGGACCGGCGCGGTGCCTTCGCCATCAACGTGGGAACGAGCGCGGCCGTTCGTATGGTGCAGGCGAACCGCGAAAGCAAAGGCCGAAATCTACCCATGGGTCTCTTTCGATACGTGCTCGATGGGGAACGGTGCGTCATCGGCGGGGCCGTCAGCAATGCCGGGAACTTGCGGCAATGGGCCTTGTGCGAACTGCGCCTGGGAGAAGATGCGCGGGTGGATCGCCTCGTTTTCGCGCGTCCGGCCGCGGCCACGGACAAGCTCATCGCCTTACCCTTTTGGGCGGGTGAACGGGCTCCGACATGGCCTGACCGGCAACTCGGAGTGATCGATGGTTTGAGTCAGGCGACCAGATCGACCGATATCCTCCGCGTGCTGACCACGAGCGTTTTCTATCGGCTCGCTCAAATTCTTGAACTGATGGTGAGCGGGGAAGGTTCGCCCGAGCGCATCATTGTCTCCGGTGGCATTACGCGCTCGAAGTCGGCGGTGAGACTTCTGGCCGATGCGCTGGGGCGCGATGTGGAAACCGCGCGTGAGCGGGAGGCATCCCGGCGTGGTGCAGCCGTTTACGCCTTACAGCAAATGGGCGTCACGCTACCAAGCCCCAGGGGCGGTGCCGTCATTCAGCACGATCCCAAACTGGCGGCCGGACATCGTGAACGGCGGGCCCGGCAGACCGAGCTGGAACACTTGTTAGGCGATCGCAGTCGGCCCAAGGGGACTTGAATAAACTCTAGCCAATCTGTAGTTCAACGATTTCGCCGGGCTCACAACGGACTGCCAATTGAATAGGGCGGCAACAGACCGTGCAATCCTCAATGAACGACTGATTGCGCTGCGAAGTGTCCACGTTCAACGGAAAGTTCTCTCCGCAATGCGGGCAAGTGATGTCAGTTTCAGAGATCAGTTCCATGCGGCGATGGGCGGCCCGACCCGATACTAAATCGCTGTCTTGCCTGGCCCCGCCCCATTCGATTGGGGAGTATCTCTTGTTCTGCGGAAATTCAGTTGCTTCACGCGGCGACTGTCTGACTGCGAAACAGTCACGGTGTAGTTCTCGATCGTCAGTTGTTCTCCCTGCTTCGGAAGATGACCCAGCAGATGCGTGACGTGTCCGCCGATCGTGCTCACGTCCGCGCTATCCAGTTCCAACCCGACCATGTCCCTCAGCTCATAGAGACCAAGGGCACCGTCGACGACAAACTCGTCCTCACTAATCTTACGAAACTCTTCCTTGTCCGTGTCGAACTCATCCTGAATGTCGCCCACCAATTCCTCGAGCACGTTCTCCATCGTGACCATACCCACGGTGCCACCGAACTCATCGACCACGACGGCAAGGTGCGCGTGTTTTCCGAGGAAAAGATTGAGCAACTTCTCGAGCGACATCATCTCCGGGACGGGCGTGAGATCGCGTCTGATGCGCATGAGATCGGGGTGCGGGTCGCGCATGAGCGGCACGAGTTCCTTGATATGAACGAGACCCACCGTGTTGTCGAGGTGCCCGCGGCAAAGCGGAAAGCGGGTGTGCCGCGACTCGAGCGCTTTTTTCACGTTGGTTTCAAAATCTTCCTCGAGGTCGAGGTAAACTACTTCGCCGCGCGGCGTCATGATATCGCGCACCACACGCCGGCGCAGGTCGAGCGCGTTAACCAGAAGGTCGCGGCCGAGGGGCGAGACTTCGTCGGATTCTTCGCTTTGGTCCAGGATGAGACGGAGTTCCTCTTCGCTGTGAGCCAGCTCTTTTCCGGAGGCCGGCTGCATGTGGAGCAACTTGTGCAGAATAAAATTGGACGATTTGTGCAACATCCAGATAGCGGGTTTGAACAGGACGTAGAAGGCGCGCAAGGGCTGCACGAGTCGGAGCGCCATGGGCAGCGGGTTGGCGATGGCCATGTATTTCGGAGCCAGTTCGCCAAAAACAATGTGCAGAAATGTGATGGCAACGAAGGCAAGCGACACGGAAATCGAGGTCACGACCGCATGGGAGTGAACGCCGAGGAGCGCGAACAGTGGCTCGATCATTTTCTCGAGGAATTGCTCGCCGATCCATCCCAGTGCAAGGCTAGCCAGGGTCACCCCCAACTGGGTGGCCGAGAGGTAGGCGTCGAGATGAGCGCGCACGTGCTTCACAAAATTGGCGCGGAGATTTCCTTCTTCGACCAGCGCTTCCAGTTGACTGCTGCGCACTTTGACGATGGCGAACTCGCAGGCCACAAAAAAGCCATTGAGCAGAACGAGCATCCCGATGGCGGCCAGTTCGCCGAAAATGACGATGGGCGTGTCCCAATGCTGCGCGATAGCATCGGCCATCGGCGCCGCTGCGAAAAGAAGTGACGACAAAGAGTTCATGGACCGGATGCCAGCCGGGCATCCGTTAACCGCACTGACAAATCCTACCAGCTCGACTTGGTTACGCCCGGAATGAGGCCGTGCGAAGCGAGCTCACGGAAAGTCAGGCGCGAAACCTTGAAACGCCGAATAAAGGCACGGCGGCGTCCGGTTACCTGGCAACGGTTAACCACCCGGGATGGGCTGGCGTCGCGCGGCAACTGGTTCAGGCCGGCGTAGTCCTTTTTCGCCTTTAGCTCAGCGCGCAAGGCGGCGTATTTCTTCACCGTCGCGCGTTTGCGCTCGTTACGATTGATCCAGGACATTTTTGCCATAAAGGAATGCGGAAACTAGCGGACTTCACATGCTTTGCAACCAAATTGTCGTCGCTGGCGGACCCTGCCCCCCCGACTGCACAAGTTTCACGAGAATTAATCGCCGGGAGGATGACCCCTGCAACCGGTCCGATTCAGCGCTATGGTCTCCGGACTTGATTGCGGGCCGCCTTCCATTGACTTTCCTCCCCCGAAACCAACCGTGATCCCACTGCGCCGCACCCAATTTCCGAATTCCAAGGCCGAACTGGCCGAGGCCATGGGGGCTTCTCTACGCAGTTACGTCCACAAAACTGGGCCGCTTGTCACAGTCCACGCGCGTGTTTTCCCGTATCTCGACGAAATCGCGATCGATTTTGACGGGGCCGAGTTCGACTCGAATCTTCCTGAATTTCCCAAAGCGGTGGGCGAAACAAAGCCCGCCTGCGAAGCCGCCCTCGTTAGTGTGAGCGGGAAGAATGTGACGCTGCAAGGCGCGCCGCTCAATCTCCAGTTGAGCGCCCGGGATGTGGTCTTTCACCAGGCGCGCGATGACAAGGGTGAAGCCCTGCTCCTGGTTCAGAGCATTCGGTCCGGGCATTTTGTTCTCTCCGTCGCACAGCTCGATCTGGAAAAGGCGATTCGCGTCATGGCCGAACGCGAAGGAGCCAAGCAGGGCATTTCCATCGAAGAAACCCGGGTTTCATTACGGGCGCGCGGACCACGATCCATTGCGGCCGATGTCCGATTGCGCGCGCGCAAATTTCTTTTCCGGACGAACATTGATATCTCCGGGCAGGTGGACATCGACGACCACTTCAAGGCGCGAGTGACCAACCTGAAATGTCGCGCGGAGGGCACCATCGGATCCCTCGCGTGCGGGGCTCTCCAGCCCCATTTGCAGCGTCTGGAGGGTCAAAGTTTTTCGCTCATGTCGTTTCCACTCGGTGAAATCAAACTGCGCGATGTCCGAATTACGGTCGCGGACACGGTTGAAATCACAGCCGAGTTCGGGTCGGCGGACTGATTGACGTCTCCAGAGCATTCCGGATGATGTAGCTTGCCATTTAGATGCCTTCAGGAAATTGGCGCTTTTCCAGCGCCCTTTCGTCCGTTATCTACGAACGTATGGCTGCACGATTGTCGTTTGCGACCATTTGCCTGATACCGACGTTTCCCTGCGCATGACCACGGATACGCTACGCACCGTACCCCTTTTCGAGTCGCTCAGCGACAGAGAAGCCACCGTGTTGTGCCAGCTCTTGCAGACAGTCGATTGCCTGCCCCACCAGGTTCTCTTTCAGGCGGGCGACGCGGGCGACGGCATGTATCTCATCGAACAAGGCAAGGTCAGCATCAGTATGACAGGGGCTGACGGCCATGAACTAACCATTGCGGAGCTGGGGGACGGCGATTTCTTTGGCGAGATGGCCATGCTGGATGGCCAACCGCGATCGGCGCGCGCCACCGCCTTGCAACCTTCTCGTTTGGCCATTCTGTCACGCGAACATTTTCTCTCGTTTGTGCAGGGCAACAGCAATGTTGCGCTCGAAATGCTCAGCGCGCTGGCTCACCGGCTGCGCCGGACCGACGAACTGCTGCAGAATCGCATCACGCGTAACGTGAACGAAGAGGAAGCCGCTCGTCTCACCGTTGGGGATAGAGCGGCTGATGTCATCGCCGAGTTCGGCGGCAGTTGGAAGTTCATCATTGCATCGATCGCGTTTCTGATTTTTTGGGTCCTGCTTAATAGCTGGATGTTGGCGACCAAAGCATTCGATCCCTTTCCGTATGTTCTCTTAAACCTGGTTTTGGGCATGATCGTAGGCTTGCAGGGACCCATCATCATGATGTCGCAAAATCGGCAGAGTCATAAGGATCGTCTGCGCGCCGACATGGATTATAAGGTAAACCTCAAAAACGAGCTCGCCCTCAACGAAATTTTGCAGCGCTTGGAAGTGTTGGAACGGGATTGTTTGCGTCTCACCGGCGAAAAATCAAGCAATCGGAAATAATCGACTGCCATGAAGTTTAAGATCATCGCTTACCTTGGAGCGTGGCTGACGGCTCTCGTCGCAACCGATCCAACCCTCGGTTTATGGTCGCTCGCATGGATGTTTCCGCTCGGCTAGTTCGCCTCGTTTTCCCGGAACATCGGCAAGAGGGCGACTGGGCAGCCCTCATTGCAGCGGTTGTGGTCTACGTCACGCAGGCCTTCTTCTATTTCCGCACTCGCACGACCCGGTCCGGCCTGATCATGGCAGGAGTGCTTGTGGCGATTCTCATCTGCAATGTCGCGGGTTGTCGCACCATGATCCACGGTCACTGAGTCCGGCCGGCCTGGTGGTGGACTCACGCGTTGACATCGCCCGCCCCGCTCCTTCAACGTGTCGCCATGCACGCACTAACAAAGCGGTTCGCAATTTTGCTGACCGGCCTTCTGAGGATCACAACTATATTTGCCGGAGATCTGCCCGTGGGCGCGGCCAAAGGCGCTTACACGCCGGAAGGCGGAGCCGCTGCCGCCATCACGAATGCGGCCGCCTTCGTCGATCAGAAGGACGATCGCAAGCCAACCATCCTGCTCTTGAGCGATAAGAAACTGCCGACCGAGAAATGGACGAGCGAGTTTGACCTCATGCGGTCACACGAAAAGTTCACCGGCGTTTTGTTCTGGCTCGACAAAGAAGGAAGCGTTTTTCGAAGCGACACATACCAAAACGGCCGGCAGGCCAGCGTAGCCGGTTTCTTCGAGCTGAAACTCGACAGCAAAGGCGGAAAGGATCTGAGCGGCTCTGCTGTGTCTCACGAAAATGCATCCGAGAAACTGGACGTTACATTTCACGCAGCGGTCAAATAGCGCGATTGAACTGCTCGAATGAATACGAAGGCATCGGTGCTCTTCCTTATCGTTGTCCTGGGCGCGGTATGTCTCGCCGCGACCGATCATCACGAATCGAGCAAGCCGGCGTTGCTCAAACTCCATCCCAAAGTCTTCAACTTGATTGATTGCTGGATTTCCGACTCGGAGCGGCCGGTCGTGACGGAAATCAACCTCGACGCCGTCGACAAGGATGGAAATGAGTTTAACGATGACGGCGTCGTGCCGGACGGAGATTGGACCAGGGCGCCGGGCGAGGGATCAGGCTTCATGCGGTATCGCGTCCTCAGCGCCAAAGGAAATCAATACAAGGTGGAATATCAGGAGAATGGCGGCGGTTCCCTAACGACCGCCTGTATGATCGAGTTTGTCATTGAGAAGCGACAGATCCGTAAGGATGACAAGCCTGTGACTTTCCGCTCTCTTCGCGTGCTCTCCATCGCATCAAAATAGGGACAGGCGACTTTGAACCGGTGGTAGGGACGGCGCGCTGCGCCGTCCGCTCGCGGATATGTAACCTCGGACCGGACACCGCAGCACGGCGTTCCGTCCCGTCTTGTCACCACCAACTCCCGCAGACAAGGAGGGCGTGGGAAACCGGCGCGGTCCGTTTCGTTCCCCGTTCCGCCGCTTGTCATCCCGAACTCGCGAAGACGAGGAGGGACCTCCCTTTCACGCGGTTGATCACGCCAGTTAGATCCTATGCGCTCGCGGGCCCAGCGGGATCCCTTTACCGTCGGCAGTAAGAGGTGCGCTCCTATTGCCGAGCCACGCGGCGGAAGAGGAACGCTCCCAGAATGAGGAACAACACGTTGGGAAACCAGACGAGCAATTCGGGATGCACATTCGGATTGGAACGCAGGGTGTCGCCAATAATGACGAAAAGGAAGTAGGCGACGGCCACAATCAATCCCATGGCGAACCCGATGGATGTTTCCCGTCGATGCGCGGTCACACCGAGGGGCACGCCGATAAGCGCAAAGGCGAGACAGGAGAATGGAAACGAAAAGCGCTTGTTGATTTCAGTCCGGCTGGCACTGCGCTCACGGCTGCTCTCACTTTTCAACTGATCGATCAGTTGTTCAATCGACAAGGCCGATCGACTCGGCCGTTTTTTTTCTTTTTCGTAAAGTTCTTCGAGGCTGATCGGCAAAGTACCCTCCGCCATGTTGATGCCATCGCGGATCTTGCGCAGGTCCAGTGGGTCTTTTTCATCGCGCTGCTGATAACGCGCCTCGTAGAGATGCATGAGGATACGCTTGTGCTCGAGATCAGCCTCGAGCATGCCGGTATGCGCGAAGGTCACGCGGATCGGAACTGAGTCGTCGTTCATCTCGAACACAATGATGTTCTCGAGCTTGTTCCCTTCCTTCTTCCCCACGTAAATCTTACGCCCGGGAAACTGATCAATCACCTGGTCGCTATCAAACAACGCCATCGGATTGCGCGTCGCGAGATCGTAGATCGTGCTGCGCAGCTTTTCCTGCGCGGCCGGCGCCACCGAGACGTTGAGCCACGCGCAAAGGGCAAAGCACCCCAGCGCCACGCCGGCCAACGGAATGCAGATACGTGTGATGCTGACGCCATTGGCGCGCAGCGCGATCAATTCGTTATCGGCCGAGAGCCGTCCGAAGACGAGCAGGATGGCCGTCAACAAACCCCACGGAATGGTGAAGATGAGTGAGAAAGGCAGGATGTAGGCAATGAAAGTGATCAGATACTCCACCGGCACATCGTGGTTCACGAGAAGCGGCAGCAGTTTTCGCAGGATGTTGCCCACAACCAGAACGAGACTGAGAACGAAAACCGCGAAAAAGACGTTCACGAGAAGCTCTCGACTGACCGCGCGATCGATTAATTTCATTGGCTGACGCAACTAAACTGCTGCCTTATATGCAATTTGAGAGACAGATGGACAGACGTTAGCACAAATCCATGGACGGGCGCTGCCACGAGGAACCTGGTGAGGGAACAAGTCTTCCTCATCATTCAGCACGCCCGGGTTTGGAATCAATGCGGTTACCCGTAATATCATTTATCCTCGCGGCCTGCGTTTCATCCGCCGTCGCTCAAAAAAACGCTTTGCCGGCAAATAGCGGGCAATGCCTCGTTGTGCTAACCGATTCATGGAGCGCTACACGCGGTACGCTTGTCGCATTAGAGCGGACGGAAGGGTCGCCGTGGCGCCGGCGGGGGTCGGTTCCGGTGCGCGTGGGCAAGACTGGCCTGGCCTGGGGCCGCGGACTCTGGCAGGACCCGGCGTTAAGCGGCCCGCATAAAAGGGAGGGTGATGACAAGGCCCCGGCCGGGTTGTTTTATCTCGGCACAGCCTTTGGCTACGCTCATCAGGCACCGGCCACAAAAATGGCCTATCTGCCGCTCTCGCACAACATCGTCGCGGTGGATGATCCAGGATCACGCTTTTACAACGAGTTGGTCGACCAATCGAAAATCCAACGTCCGGACTGGCGAAGCGCTGAGGAAATGATCCTCTCAGACGTTCGCTACAAATGGGGAGTGGTTGTGAAACACAATATGCCTCCCCAGAAGGGCGCAGGGTCGTGTATCTTTCTTCACGTCTGGAAAGATCCGCAGACCGCCACGACCGGCTGCACGGCCATGCCGGAAAAGGCAATCGTCGACCTCATGCAATGGCTCGACCCGGCGCGGCATCCCCTGCTCATCCAACTCCCCGCCCCCATCTATAAAGAGCTCCAGGCAAAGTGGGACCTTCCGGAAAGAGTTTGGTAATCGTGTTCTTCCGGACGCTCCAGACTGGCACCGCGTCCCGCCTTTGCTAACGTGTCGCCCAATGATTAGCCAACCGATCGAGTCGTCCTTATCGGCGAGGGACCAGCGGAGAACCGTTCTTTCTTCCGCTGGGCGGATCATTTTTTGCACCGGGTTCATTCTTTTCGGCCTGACCAGCTGCGCCTTTGTCTCGCGCCATCATTTCATGGAACCGGCGCGCGACTGGCAGGCGCGAAACGGGCAACTTCTGTATCGCACACCGAAGACAACGCTGATTGGTGAGGTGCTGGTCCGTTTTTCGAAAACGGGCGAATTTGAACTGACCTTCTCGAAGGGTCCCGGCGTCACGCTTCTGACGCTGCGCCAGGATCCCTCCTTTGCGCAAATTCAAGGCGGCCTCGCCCGCGGCAGCTGGTCCGGCCCGATTGCGAACGCGCCTCCACGTCTGCGCGGATGGCTCGGATTGCGTGATGAACTTCGGAAAGCGCAAAATGAAACTTCGGTGCGCCACGTCTCCGGACGGGAAACTTTCATTTTCCGATTTTGACCCGCGCCTGCTAAACGACGACGGTCGCGACTCGTTGCTCTCCAAAATCTATGCGGATCAGTGATCTCATCGCGCGTCTTCTAACCGAGCGTCGCGGCCTGGTCTGGGCCGCGGTGATTGCGCTGATCGCGCTCTGTCTCACCATTCTCATCACGCGCCTTGCCCTGGACAGCGACATTATCAACATGTTGCCGGGTAAATTCAGCTCGGTGGAGGGGCTGAAAATCTACAACCGCGATTTTGAACAAACACGCGAGCTCACCATCGGCCTTCTGTGCCAGCCTGAGGACGCCGATAAGCTCGAAGAATTCGCGCCGATGTTTGCGGAACTTCTGCACCAACAACCTTGGTGCCAACGGGTTCTGTCCGGCTCGCCCATGGAAACACCGGAAGGCGTGAAAGATCTGCAGTCCATGGCGCTGCCCCTTCTCTTGAACCTCGATCCGCCGACTTTTGCGAGCACGCTGGAAGTCTTGCAGCCGGAAAAGATGCGCGCACGTTTGCATCGCCTGCACGAGCAGATCGAAGCCGGTTCACCGCGACCCCAGTTCGAATTGGAGTTTGATCCGCTGGGGCTGATTGCACCGGCCATGAAGCCATTCGCGGAAGGAAACGCCATTCAGGAGGATCAACCCCTCACTTCGCCCGACCGAACGATGCGCGTGTTTCTCGTCGTCACGAACCAGCGGTCTCCCAGCGCTTTCGATTCGCAGCGTTTAATGCGCGAAGTGAACGAATTCAGAGCCCGGCCGCTGGCCGGCTGGGACGGTGGACCCTTGCAATTGCTCGTGACGGGGCGCTCCGCTTACGTGTCGGACATCTCTCTGAGCATGCGCGAAGACATCAAGTGGACTCTGTTGGGTTCGCTCGTCCTCGTCGGGATCATCTTTTTTATCGGCTTTCAGCGCTGGCTGCCGCTTCTCGGAATGGGTTTCGCTTTGCTTCTTTCCTGTCTAGTGGGACTGGCCGTTGGTCTTCTTGTCTTCGGCCGTTTGAATATGGCTACCATCGGATTCAGCGCGATTCTGGTGGGTCTCGGCGTCGATTTCGCCATCCTTATTTTCGGGCGCTATCAACAGGCAAGGGGTGACGGCGAGTCTCATCGGGAAGCCATCGCCACCGCTGTCTCGAAGTTGGGGCGAGCGGTGTTTTTCGGCGCGCTGACCACAGCGGTCGGCTTTCTTGCATTGGTCTTGAGCGGTTCTCTCGGCTTTACGGAGCTGGGAGTCCTGATCGCCATCGGCATCCTCTTCGCCGGGCTTTTCATGTGTACGGTTCTCTTCCTTTTTGTGCGCGAACGGCAGACCGTGCTGCGCCACGACTGGCTCTTTGAGCTCGTGAAAAAGTACGTCTGCTGGAGCGTGCAACGCCCAAAGCCGATGTTGCTCGTCTCCACCCTGCTCCTGGTTTCGCTCAGCGTGATCGGATTTTCGCCTCTGCTGCCTGTCCCGTTCGATGCCAGCGCGCGATCACTCGAACCGAAGAACAGCCAGGCCAGCGAAGCGCTCGCGGCCATCATGCACAAAATGCCGACACGATGGGAACCGGTTCTCGCCATCGTTCGCGCACACGATCCACAGGAACTGCACGATCAATGGCGGAAAATCGCCGATCGCTGGACTAAGCTTCAGCAGGCCGGCAAGATCAAGGGCTTTTCCACGCCGGCGGCGCTAGCCCTCTCGCCCCGCATTATGCAAACCAACCGTGCGCAGTTGGCCAACCTTGATTTCGACGGTGTGGGCACCGCTCTGGACCAGGCGCTCGAGGACGAAGGATTTAGTCGCGACTCATTTGCTTCCGCTTTTGCTCTACTGGCCGATTTGAAACACGTGAAAGATGCTGCCGTGCCCATGCCGCACTGGCGCGATCGCCTGCCGAAAAATTCGAGCTGGTGGTTCCTGATCGATCGATATTTTGCCCGCGATCCCCTTCTCACGACTGGATTCGTAACGAGCAACGCTCCGATTCTTGGACACGCCACGTATGAAAAACTGAGCCAGGATCTCCCGGTCGCTGGGGTGCCGATCATCTTCTCCGGTTGGAGCTATTCTTTGGCCAATCTTCTTCCCTGGTCGCAGCGCCAGCTCATTCTGATCAGTGCGTTGATGGCAATCTTCGATGCCGTCCTGTTGGCTGTCCTTTATCGCGACTGGCGACTCTGGGTCATTCAAGAGATCACGCTCGTCTTTGCCGTTGGCGCCATGCTGGCATCGATGAAATTGCTCCACATTCCTCTCAACCTTCTCAATGTTCTCTCTTTCCGCCTCGTCCTGGCCATCGGCGTGGATTACGGGATTTACATCATCCTGATCTGGCAAAAAGCGCACGACCTGGAGCACGACGTGGCCGGGGTGGTCAAGCCGGTGCTCCTGGCCGGATTGACCGCCGTCAGCGGATTTGGGTCGTTAGGGGTGGCTCGCAATCCCTCACTCAGTGGTTTGGGCATTGCCTGCGCCATTGGCATCTTCTGGAGTCTCGTCGCGACCATCTTTTTTACCTTGCCGGCGGCCGCGCTGACGGAGCCGAAGGTCTGGCGCAAGGAATAGAATTATCGAATCCTCATTGACCGGCGCGCGCTTCTCTTAACATTGCGACGCGATGCATATGACTGCCTCCTCTTCCCTGGCCGGAAAACTTTCTGTTCTCCCTTGCAGCGGGAAGGCGGTTTCGCGCCAACGTCGCCAGGCGGGGCTGCGCGGGTGCTCCCTCGCGGCTCTTCTCTGCTTGTTCCTCGCGACCACTCTTCAGGCCGAACAACTCTCCCCGCCGGAAATGAAAGCTCTGCTCGGGCGCATCCGTGAAAAACGGAACGCGGCGCCTCACGTGCAGGCCGACTTCCACGAGGAGAAAGTGATCCGGCTTATGAACAAGCCCATCTCGAGCTCTGGCAGAGTTTGGTTCCAGGCGCCCAATAAATTCCGTCGTGAAGTAAAGGGCAACGCGCCGAGCATCATGATCAGCGACGGACAGCAACTCTGGATCTATTATCCGAACTTCAAATCGGCCGAACACTACTCGTTAGGAAAGCATTCTCCCCTCGATGCCGCCATGGCCGCAATTAACACGGCCTTAAATCTCGAGAATGTCGAAAGCACCTTCCACATCACCGGGGCTAAGGCCACCACGGGCTACGATCTTGAGCTCCTCCCGCGCGGGCCTTCCATGAAACGTCTGTTCCAGAATTTTCACCTGCGTATCAACGATGAACTTCTGGCTGAGCGCACTGAAATGTTGCAGCCCAATGGCGACCGAATTGTAACGACCTACTCAGGTCAGACGCGCGCTCCCATTCCTTCTTCCACCTTCGAGTTCACGCCGCCGGCCGGGACGGAAGTCGCTACTCCGCTCGGAAAATAGCCGACGTCGCGCCGGGCGGTTCCGCGGGGCGAGGAGGCTTTCGTTTTTAAGCTCAGGGCGATATACTGCCGGCGTGCGGCGGCTGGTGCTTACCCCGGAAGAAAAGCGAGTCCTCGTCTTCGTCGTCGCCTGTTTTCTGCTCGGATGGATGACTAAAACCTATCGCACCGCGCACCCGGCCGCTCCGCCGTCGCAAAGCAAATCTCATCAAGCAGGCGCCCAGGTGCCGCACCGAAAGCACTAAACCTTCGGGCTAAGGCAGTGAGATTCGGTAAAACCGTTTGTCCAGGCCGACCGCGCCGGGATCGTCATATTGAAAGACGCCCGCAGCGTTGGCTGGAACGCTGGCAATCGGTGCAAAAGGGATCACGAGATCGGGCGAAGCCTGCACCGTGTTCAAGGCATTGGGCGAGCCCAGACAATTCAAAAGGATGTGCCCATTGGGCAACCGCGTGATGGAAAGAATCTGCAACTGGGCGGGGTCGAACACGTAGGCCTGCGCCACATCGATCAGGTTAAAGAACGAGCCGCCAATTCCACCGACGGCGGGCACGGTATTCGCAGGCTGCTGTAATGTCATGGTGCTGGCTGCGACTTCGTGTAATCGATTATCAACCGCCCCCGGCTCGCTTACTCCTGAAAGCGGGACGTAAATCGTGATGTTGCCGTTAGGGCCAAAGTTTGACTGGCAATTGGCTGCCGGAAGAGTGGTGTTCCCAGGGTAACTGATACTGACCCCGCCCCCCGTGGTGGCCGCGGCATTTTCTCCGACGAAACACTGCAACGCCGCGCCATTGTTAGACTCGGCGTATACATGAAAGTTCTTCCCGCCGGTCGCGTCCGTCGTTGAAGGGACCATCCATTGGGTCAGCCAGACCAGGTCAGGATTGGGATCCTGCGCGATGGTCGGGGCCAGACTCAGATTACTGATCTGCATCACCACCTTGTAACAAGGCTGGAGAGCGGAACAAGGTGCGCTCGTCACCTTGGTCACGCTGGAGGAGAGGATGTCGAGTTGGGGCATGTTTGCGCTGCTCGTACCCGCCACCTCATACTTACCGTCGCCGGACGGATCGGACACGCCATTGAAAGGCGCCAGACCCGATATGTTTACAGGCGAGCTGGCACTGTAGAGACCGGCTCCACTGTTTTGCCTAACGAACATGCCATGCGGCGCCAGCGTTGCGACGATATTATTGGAGTCGGAATAACCGATCTGCGCCTCGCCCTGGGCGCCGGTTCGCAACTGCAGGAAATCTCCCTGGGTGCGGTCGCCACATTGACCGCCCAGCAGGGTCTGGATGGTTCCGCGGTGCGTGTGATGTTCGCTCGCCCGGACCGGTGCGCTGAACGTCGGAGAAGGAGAATGGCCATTCAAAGTTTGGACGAGCCAAAGACTCCACAGAGCGCCGGTCGTCGAGTCCGGCCCATTAATATTCTTTCCCTGCGCCGGTGGCAGCGGCGCATTGACTCCGCACGTCTGGTCGTTGGGATTGTGCAGACCGGGCGTGCCATACCAGGCAATGTTGACTCTGCCGTCATCTCCCGCCGCCACCCAGGCAAAGACATTGTTATGGAGCACGCCGTCGGCCGATCCCGACGTATCAATCTGGATCGGCGCAGACCAGGTATTCCCCTGCGTGGTCGAGTAGGCGTACTTCAAAACGGTATCCCCTATGACCACGCCATTCGCGTCGATCGGTGCTTCCTCCCAGACCGCGTAAAGATTACCCGCCTTGTCGATGGCCAGAGTCGGAAAATCTCCGCCTGTCTTGGCATTGACACCCAAATCTGCCGCGACCAGGTCGGTGCAGTTCAAGCCGCTCGGATCACTCACGTTGGGCACGGGCAGGCCGAACGCGACCGGAAAGCAACGGCCGATGAAAATCTTGTTGAGCGCGGCATTGTCGTGAATGACGAAGACATGCTTTACCGGTGTCGCTAGAGTCGCATAGCCGCCTAGTCCGTTAGGCTGGCCGAGAGTCGTTGCCACCGGACTCAGTTCATTGTTGCCCATGATGGCTTCGTCGCAGCTGCCCACCGCTGACACATGATTGGCCGGGCCAAAGACCAGGCCGGCGGAGGTTCCGGCGCCCGTTGCGGGCGAGCGGTACATTACGAGCACGTTATTACCGACGCTTGATCCGCACATCACTCCGCCCGGCCCGATTTCATCATTGGCCAGGTAGATGCTTCCTCCCGTCAACGGATCGCCATCAATCGAATACCATTGCCGATCAACCGCCGTGTCCGGGACGCCCGTGTTGCTACAGGTGAAAGTCGCCCCCCCATCATCGGATCGAGCGACGCTAAAATTAGCAAGGGTCAGATCGTTGAAATAGAGCCGACCGTTTAAATCAACCGCCAACTCCGTGTCGCCGCCGCCATTGCAGTTAGTCACTTTGCCTTGCAGAGGAGCGGCCCCGACGACCCACTTAAAGGTTTTTCCGGCGTCGAGCGAATGCCAGATCCAGCTCGTATTGGCCGCTGCGGTGCCGGGTGCGCTTGTATAGATACGGTTTGGATCGGACGGATCGAGACGCAAATCCTGTTCGAAACCAACTCCCGCAATTCCGCTAATGACGGGGTGTCCAAAAGTGAGCGCGGTAGGCACCGTCAAAGCAGCTGGACTCGGCCAGGACGATTGCAGAGCGGCCGTCCTGTCAGGCCGCCGGTTCAGATCCACCCGCAAATTCGCCAGCCGCGGTCCCGCTTGTGCCACCGGTTCTGTCGCCCGGAAAGCGACAAACCCAAGCGCTGCTCCCGTTGCCCAAAGCGAGAGCGATAAGAGAATACGCAAGTTGAGGAAGGCAGACTTGGACGAAGTGGATTTCTTCATAAAAATTCGCCTACCGCTACCGTAATTTCACGTGTCGGAGGTCGACCACTAAGTCTAACAATATTCACGCTCTCCCTGCTATGGAAATTTCCGCGAATTGCCGGTCGACGCCTCGATGAAAGAGAGTCGCTCCTGCGGTGACAATCCGAACATCAACCTGCTCAGATAGTTAATGCCGAATGGCTTCAATTCGTCGCCCTTTTTCTGAGCCCCGCGAGGTCGGCCAAGGTTCTTGCAGAAAACCCGGCGCTGGCATGAAAACTTCTCCACAATAGGGATGCGGGTTTTGATTGCGGACGACCAGAAAACTGTGGGAACCACTCTGGCTGACTTGGTTACGCATTGTAACCACGAGGTCGTGGAGGTGGTTGGCTCAGGGTTTGAAGCTATTCAGGCCTATACGCGGCATCATCCTGACGTCGTACTGATGGATTACTGGATGTCGAAGTTGAACGGCGCCACCGCCTGCCGGAACATCCTGGCCAAAGACCCCTTCGCCCGCGTGATTCTCGTCTCGGGCTGGTCGCCTACCACAGATTTGAGCGAATCGGGGGCCGTTTCGATCCTGTCCAAACCGGTCAGCCTTCATCTGCTCGAAGAAGCGTTGAATGCAGCCGTTCTACCAGCGCCGCAACTCTCGACCTGGTAACTGTCCCCGCGCGCCCTCTCGGTCGGGCAGAGTCGCCGCTTGCCCTGACTCGTCGCCCATGGAATAGACACCACGGGCGGTACGCCCATCATGGACTCTTCGTCGCCAGATCTTCCAACGGAACTCTCTATGGCAAGGGAAGCCGGCTCGCCCAAGCCGGCGCCACCACGGGTTCGTTTGACCGACCTTCTGCACAGGAAGTTTGATATTCGATCCATCGCCCTGACCGGGCTTTTCGTGATGGCCCTTTTTTACACCATGTATTTCATGCGGGCGATTTTGCTCCCGCTCGTGCTCGCTGTGATGTTGAGTTATCTGCTCCGCCCAATCGTTCGCACATTGGCGCGCGTGAGGATCTCACCGTCGATCTCCGCCGCGCTCCTCCTTCTCTCCTTGCTGGCTGTCATCGGTTACGGCGTCTCCTATCTGACCACACCGGCCAGTGGCTGGCTCGAAAAAGCACCTTACAGCCTGCAACAGTTACAGCGGAAGCTCATGCCCCTAAAGCAGCCCATGGAGAAAGTGGCGCAAGCCAGTGGCGAAATCGAAAAACTGGCTGCGCCTAACGAAGCGCAAAGCAAGCCAGCAGTCGAAGTAAAGCGTCATCCCATCACCGATCTCCTTGTCGTGCGCACGCCCGAACTCGTCACCAGCGCGGCTTTGTTTTTGATCCTGCTCTATTTCCTGCTCTCCTACGACGGAGTTTTTCTAACCAAATTAATCAGGCTTCTCCCCACCCTTTCAGACAAGAAACGGGCCGTCTCCATTGCCTCTGAAATCGAAGAACAGGTCTCACGTTATCTTTTCACGGTCACCCTCATCAATGTGGGTCTTGGCGCAGCGGTGGGAACAACGGTCGGTTTACTCGGACTGCCCAATCCCATTATGTGGGGCGTCATGGTCGCGGTGCTCAACTTCATTCCGTATCTCGGCGCTCTCGCCGGCATCATCTGCCTCACCCTCGGCGCGGTGCTCAGTTTCGACAGCTTTAGTTACGCGTTGCTGTTCCCGGCCGCCTATCTCACTCTTGCCATCCTGGAAGGAAACTTCATCACCCCCTTTGTCATGGGGCGCTCTCTCACACTGAATCCGGTCATGATTCTCCTTTCCCTCACCTTCTGGGGCTGGCTCTGGGGCATCCCCGGAATTATTCTTGCCGTGCCTATCCTGGCTGCTTTCAAAATCTTCTGCGCGCACATCGAGCCGATGCAACCGCTCGCGGAGTTCCTGAGCTGATCAGCCGGGCCGCTCTCCGAGCCGTCGTCAACCGTTTCGCGGGAACTTTGCCCATCCAGTTGCAGCGACGCGTCCCGTGGGGAACACTTCGCATCCCGCATGCTCACTGTTTCTCAACTGACGAAGTCTTTCAGCGGCCGAATCCTCTTTGAGGATGTGTCACTCCAGGTCAACCGGGGCGACCGCATTGGCCTGGTTGGACCGAATGGGGCGGGTAAATCCACTCTCTTTTCGCTTTTGTTGGGCGAGGCGTCTCCCGACACAGGCTCCATTAACTTTGAAAAGAATGCCACCATCGGTTTTTTGCCCCAGGAAACCGCGGCCGCCGGGGATGAAACCGTGCTGGAACTCGCTCTCGCCACCTCTCCCGAGTTGGTTGAGGCACAAAGAGTCATCAAAGAGCACGAAAGCGGGAATGCCTCGGACGACGCAGCCTATCACGATGCACTCCATGTCTTTGACGAACACGGAGGTTGGCAGCTCGAGCCCAAAGCGAAGCGTGTCCTGGCCGGCCTCGCTTTTCGCGAGATTGATTTCGATCGTCCGGCCCGCGCCCTCAGCGGCGGCTGGATTATGCGTGCGCATCTCGCCCGGCTCCTCGTGATGGAGCCGGATCTCCTTCTCCTCGACGAACCAACAAATCACCTCGATCTCGAATCCCTGGAATGGTTCCAGGAATATTTGAGAACCTACCCGGGTGCCATCCTTATGATTTCGCACGATCGCGAGTTTCTTAATCAGCTCGTCGGAAGTATCGTTGCCATTGCGCATACCAAAATCGTTAGGTATCGAGGCAACTGGGATAACTATCTCGAACAGAAAGCAGCCCGGGCCGAACAGCAGCTCTCCGCTTTTAAAAACCAGCAGAAAGAGATCGCCTCCCTTCAGCTCTTCGCCGATCGGTTTCGCGCCAAGGCGAGCAAGGCTTCTCAGGCGCAAAGCAAATTGAAGCAAATCGATCGCATGGAAAAAATTGCGGCGCCCGAAGCAGCCGGCAAGACGATCAAATTCCGTTTCCCGCAGCCTGTTCGAAGTGGACTGCGCGCCATTTCACTCAACGGAGTGGATCACGCCTACGGCGAACTCGTCGTCTACCGCGGGCTGCAATTCCATGCCGAGCGCGGACAGCGAACCGTCCTGGTCGGCCCCAATGGCGCAGGAAAATCAACGCTCCTGAAGTTGCTCGCCGGCGTCTTGCCCGTTCAACATGGCGTGCGCGACCTCGGTCACAATGTTCGCGTCGGTTACTTCGCCCAGCATCGCGTGGAAATGCTGAATCCTCGCCACACGGTCATAGAGAGTGTGCTCGATGCGCCAAATCCCGTGCCGGAACAAACAGCGCGCACGGTCCTGGGCTCCTTCCTTTTCAGCGGCGACGCCGTCTTCAAACCGGTCGCGGTGCTCAGCGGTGGAGAGAAATCCCGTCTTGCTCTGGTCAAGCTTCTGCTCGATCCCCCCAATCTTCTCCTCATGGATGAGCCGACCACCCATCTGGACGTCGGGTCGATCGACGCGCTGATCGGTGCGCTCCAGCAATATCACGGCACCCTCATCTTCATCAGCCACGACGTGCACTTCATCCGCAAGATTGCCACCAGCGTCCTCCACATCAACGTGGGACGACTCACCCCATATCCCGGAGACTACGATTATTATCTGGAGAAATCGAAGGCTGTTTCCGCTCGAACCGCGCTGACCGCCGGAGCCACCTTGAGCAATGCTCAACCGCAGGTTGCCGCACGCAACGGCACGGAAAAGGGCGGACCCGGCCTGAAGGAACAAAAGGAGCGCAAGCGCCGTGAGGCAGAAGAGCGAAAGGAACTGGCCAAAGTGGAGCGCGAGAAAGCGCGGCACATCTCCGAGCTCGAAATGAAAATCGCTACCCTGGAAGGCCAGCAAAAGGAACTAACGGCTGCGCTTGAAGATCCGGCCGCCTACGAGACGGGTGGGAAGGCCGTTGCCATCAATCGTGATCTAGCCGCTGTGTGCGATCACCTGGAGCGGCTCAACGCCGAGTGGGAAAAGACGACCGCCGTAGAACCGGATTGACCGGGATGGTGGTCTCAGGGCGACCGCGTGAATCGCCCGGCATGGTGCGGGGCTTCATGTTGAGTCCGTTACCCGGCCATCGCGCATCAATGTGGCGTACCCTTCAAATACTGATCCTCAAAATCAAGGATCGCCTTATACGCTCGAATCTCGTTGGCCTTTTTCGTAAAACCGTGCCCTTCATTATCAAACACGACGTATTCGACCACCCCGCCCTTCTTCTTGATCGCGTCCACAATCTCGTCCGACTCGGGTTTAATCACGCGCGGATCGTTTGCGCCCTGCAAGACCATGAGCGGCCGGACAACCTTGTCGGCGTGAAACAGGGGCGAGATGTCGCGTAACATTTGCTCCTGCGTGACCGGGTCTCCGATCTCCGCGTAAAGCCCCCGGCGTTCTGATTCCCAGTAGGCCGGAATGCTTTTTAAGGTTCGCACCCAGTTTGACACGCCAAAAATATCGACGCCAGTCGCAAACTCTTCCGGCTTGAAGGCGAGCGCGGCTAGAACCATATAACCACCATATGATCCGCCCATAATCCCGATCTTATCCGGATTCACGTAGCCTAACGACGACAAGTATTTCTTGGCCTCGACGCAATCCCACAATGGCTCCCGACCGTGCTTGCGATCGTCTGCCATGAAAAAGGTTTTCCCATATCCGCTTGATCCGCGGTTGTTCACATCCAGCACGGCGTAATCGTGATTCGCCAAATACTGCACCGACGCGTTGTAAGGAGTGCGCGCCTGCCCCCCCGGACCACCATGCACGCGCACAATCGCCGGAACCTTATTCTCAGCCGTCGCACTGTGCGGCTGATACAGAATGGCCGGAATCTCCAAACCATCGAAAGATTTGTAGCGGACGACGCTCGCCTCTACCAGGTCGGCCGGATTTATCACGGGATTAAGACTGTCCGTCAGCTTGATCGCCTTCTTCGAGTCGAAATCATAGACGTAAAGATTCCCGGGCGAACGAGAGCCATCATGGTAAAAAGCCAATCTGGTTTCACTGTCCGAAATATGGATCCCGCTAATATCGCCGTCCGGCAGCGCGGGCAGATCCACGGTTTTGCCGGTGCCTTCTTCGTAAATTTTGATCTTGGTGCGCGCGTCCTCATTTGTGCTCACCACCCGATATTTTCCGTTGTACGAGAAGTAGGTGGCCGTGATATCCCATGGCGCCTTCTCCACCTCGCTGCGCACGCCATTGGCCAGATCGTAACGCGCGATATACGTAAACTCGCCCCCCTCGTTGGAGAGAAAGTAGAGATACTTCGAGCTGGGATCAAAGGCTTGGGCGCTGTTGCTCACGTCGCCCTGGTGCGGCGTGATATTCTTCATCTCCTTGGTCTCCGTATTGTAAACGTAGACGTCAGAATCGGACGTCGACCTGCCTGGCTTGGTAAATGCGATGCATCGCCGGTTTGCGGAGATGTCGGCGAATTGAAAACCCTTCTCGTCCTGGTAAAGCAATCGCGCCTTCAGGTCCGCCGCATTCATTTGGAAAATATCGAAGAACTTGGGATTCCGTTCGTTCGTTGAAAAGTAGAACGATTTGCGATCGTGACTCCACCCAAGAAAATTGGCCTTCACCTTGTCGCCTGGAGTCAGGTCGCGCTCCTTCCCGTCCTTATCTCTCATATATATATGAGAGTTTTCGTTGCCACCCTTGTCGTACGTGTAAAGGAATCGATCATCCGCCGGAAAGGTGGAGACGATGTAAGTGCTCTCCTGCGTGGAATGAGTCAGCTGTTTGGGCACACCTCCTCCAATCGGGACACTGCAGACGTTGAAGATGCCACTTTTGTTTGAATGAAATAAAATGGACTTCTCGTCGTTCGAAAAGGCGGAGCCGCCAATTCGGACCGTATCCATGAACTGCTCAATGGTGTATTGCTTCGTCCCTTGGGCGCCGGGTGATGGATGGGGCGATTGGGCGAGCAGGGCCGAGCCGCTAATAAACAGCGAGATGAGGGCAAGCAATGTCTTAGGCATATTCCGTTACGGCTGTGCCAATTCACCGACGTTCAACCCCTTGTCAATGAAGCGTAGCCCCTTGCACAGTTGAACAGAGACGGTGAAGACAGCCAAGAACCTCAATTTTCCTCCGAATTGAGCGTTGGACGCTGAGCGTGGGCCGTCGGACGTTTCGCTTCTTTCTCCATGCGTCCCCCGATCATCATCGCGATCTTGATTCTTCTCCTGGGCACGGCGGCCATGCTTCGAGCACAAGGCCTGGAATGGTCTTTCGTTAATTGGAAGGTTCGCCACGATTTTCCCGACGTGCCTCGCATCGATGCGCCGCAGCTCGAGCAATGGTTGCGTGATCCGCACCGCGAGAAACCTCTCCTGTTGGATGTACGCACCAAACCGGAGTATGACGTCAGTCATATCCACGGCGCCCAACGCATTGAGCCTGGTTCTGATGCCGCGTCCATCGGCCTGTCCAAAAACAAACTGATCGTCACCTACTGTTCAGTTGGTTATCGCTCCGCCGGTCTCGCCCAAAAATTGCGTGACGCCGGCTTCACCAATGTCCAAAACATGTCAGGCTCGATCTTTGACTGGGCGAATAGGGGTTACCAGATCGAGCAGAACGACCGCCCGGCGCACAAGGTGCATCCTTATAACGCCCGATGGGGCAAGCTGCTAAAAAAAGAATTACGCGCGGATGTGCCTGCGGCCGCTTCCGGACTTTAGGTGTTAGTGCAGGAGACGGAACGACCTCGGCAAAACCACTTGTGCGACCGCTCGGTCAGGGTCGCCTGATCGGGCGAAGTCTGATGACGCGCTACCTAACGGCGCATCGTTCACCGCCACTTTCGCCGGCGCCGCCCCTACAGGTGCCGCCCCTTTTGCCTTGAGCGCTTCATTCAGGTCTGCCAGACCCTTCGTATTTAACTGCTCAAAATCTGTCGTCGCGTCGCTTAGCTCTCGCCGAAGCGCATCGATATTGGCGATTTGATATTCGGCGGGTTTGCCTTCGAAACTCAGGATAGCGCCATAAATTTGATCGGTATGCTCGCGCAGACGTTCTTCTCCCGTAATCGCCCCCCCTTCGGTGGTCGCCACGATTTGTTTGCGAACCGCGTCCACCTTGCCGTCGAAATCCGTAATTTGCCTGCGCGCCGGCTCGGCCTGTGAGGCTGACGCCTTGGCCAGATTGCCGCGTAAAGCGAGTATCCGATCCATCAAGGCGCTCTCGTCGCCGAATAAGTCGCGAACTTTCATGGCCGCGTCGAACTGCGCTTTGCGGTCGGCCTCGCTAAATTTGGCGCGTCGATCCAGGCCCACGGTTAGGTTCGTCTCTGAAACTTTCCCGGCCTTCGTCATGCGGACAGTGTAAACACCCGGCAAAACGCGCGGACCATGGATGCCGGCAAAGGCAATTTGAGCAGCGGGCGGAACGCGCGGCGGCTTCTCCGTCATACTCCAAACTACGCGGTTCAGACCGGGCCTTTTGCTGGCCGGCACCTCGTCCACGACTCTGCCGGAGGCATCGAGTATCTCGATTTTCAATTTGCCGAAAAGATGACGGGATTTCTGGTAGTAAGTGATGACCGCGCCATCCGGCGGGTTGTCGCCGACGAACGTTGCATCGCCGCTGGCCCATCCCCCGTTTCCTTGAATGCGCTGCTGCACCGGTTGCGCAGAAATGAAGACGGCCTCCTGCGTCAGCACCTCCGGGGTGAGTGCGCGGAGCGGCGTGATGTCATCGATAATCCACAGCCCGCGTCCATGTGTGGCCAGGACGAGAGAATGAGTGCGCGGCTGGATGGCAAAATCGCGCACCGCCACGGCCGGAAACCTTGAGCCTTTGAATTGCGCCCAGGCTTTGCCGCCATCGATCGAGACGTAGAGGCCGAATTCGGTCCCGAGAAAGAGCAAGCCCGGCTGGAGCACGTCTTCCTTGATGACATGGGCATACCCCTTCACTCCTTTGGCTTCCTCCGGACTAACGAGCGGTGCCCAGGTAGCGCCAAAATCTGACGTCTTGAAAACGTAGGGCGTGAAATCGCCCATGGTGTGCCGGTCGAAAGCGGCATAGGCCGTGCCCGCCTCGAAGTTACTGGCGTGAACCCAGCTCACCCATGAGCTCTTCGGGAGTCCGGGCACATTGCCGATCAGGTTCTTCCAGCTTTTGCCGCCGTCGCGCGTGAGCTGAAGATTGCCATCATCTGTTCCCACCCAGATGGTTGATTTGTCCCTGGGCGATTCGCTGATCGCATAAATCGTGGTATGCATTTCGGCTGCCGAGTTGTCGATCGTGACCCCGCCGGACTGTTCCTGCTTCTGCTTCTCCGGATCGTTCGTCGTCAGATCCGGGGAAATGCGTTCCCAGTTCTGTCCGTGATCGCGCGAGCGAAAAAGGAATTGTGCACCGATATAAATAGTCCCCTTTTCGTTCGGCGATATGGCCATCGGAGTATTCCAGTTAAAACGCAGTTTTTCCTTATAGTTAGGCCGTGGCTGAATAATCCGCGCCTCGTGCGAATGACGATTGACCCGCGCGAGGGATCCGCCTTGGAATTCGGCATACACGTAATCCTGATCAGCTGGATCGGTAAACACGTGAAAGCCGTCTCCGTTATATAAATTTTCCCACTGAGCATTGGCAATGCCGCCGGGAAATTCCGATTGCCCTACCCAGCAGCTGTTGTCCTGCAATCCTCCGTAGACACGAAACGGATCGTTATCGTCCACGCTGACATGATAAAACTGCGAGATGGGAAGATTCTCCGATTTCCACCATTTACTGCCGCCGTTGTAGGAATACCACATTCCCCCATCGTCGCCCGAAAATACGGTCTGCGGATTGGTCGGATCGATCCAGACGTCATGCACGTCTCCGTGTGCACCTTGAAAACCGCCCACGGTCGAGAAACTCTTGCCCCCATCTTCGCTCATGATGAGAGCGCCATCGGTTTTAAAAATCCGATCGGGGTTTTTCGGGTCAACAATCAAACTGGCGAAGTAAAACGGTCGCCACACCATCCAGGTACTTTTGTCGCGCCGATCCCACGTCTGCCCTCCGTCGTCCGAGACGTAGAGAGCACTCTCGGTTGACTCGACGAAGGCATAGACGCGCCGTGCGTTTGAAGGAGCGATGGCCACCGCAATTCGGCCATAGGGCTTTTTCGCAAAACCCTTGCTGTTTTCCGGCGCAATCTCTGTCCACGTCTTACCCCCGTCAGCCGATCGAAAAAGACCGCTGCCGGATGGTTGGTCCGGGCCTTCGCCGCCCGAACGGAAGGTCCAGCCTTTTCGCCGAAAGTCCCAGAGCCCGGCGAACATCTTGTTTGGATCGGTCGGGTCGATTGCAATGGTTGAACACCCCGTGGAAAGATTTGAGCCCTTTAATACCCGACTCCATGTCTTTCCGCCGTCAGTTGTTTTATAGAGCCCGCGGTCGGGCGAGTCGCTCCAAAGTGCGCCGGGTACAGCCGCAAAGGCCGTTTCGCTGTTGCTCGGATCGACCAGAATCTTTGAGATTCGCTCGGATTTATCCAGGCCCGCGTGCGTCCATGTCTCCCCCCCGTCGGTCGATCTATAAACCCCGTTTCCAATCGACACACTGTTGCGCGTCCAGGATTCTCCCGTTCCAACCCAGACGTTCTTCGTGTTTTTCGGATCAAGCGCGATCGCACCGATGGACTGAACCGGCTGTTCATCGAAAACCGGCCGGTAGCGCGTTCCGCTGTCATCCGATTTCCAGACACCGCCACTGGCCGCGCCGACAAATAGGGTAATCTTGCCCGACGGTTCTTTCGTGGCGGCCATGGCCGAGACGCGCCCGCTCATGGCGGCGGACCCGATGTTTCGGGCATTCAGACCCGAGATGGTGGCCGAAGAGTAGGGCGCCGTTTCGTCGCCGCGCGCGATCGTCCCGCCACAAAGAGCAACCAGCGCTAGTAAATTCAGAAAACGCATAATGATATTATTTTGAGATTGTTGCGGGGAAGTGAAACGCGGCATCGTCGACCGCGACGTTCGCCTCGGCCTTTTCCAAAACGATTTTTTGTTTGTCGGCCGCATTTTTTGGACCTGCTTCGATGGAGAATGGAACGAACATGCCCTCGATTTTTTCGTAATCGCCAAGATCGGTCTCCACCTCTATCTGCGCGCCTTGTTCGATTCGCTGGCTCAGGATCCGGATATCGAGAAAGTGGTCGGGGTCGAGGTAAACAAAACTCACATCTCCGTTTTTGCGCACGACCTTGAGCTTGTGTGCGGCCGTCCCCTCCACGTCTTCCGTACCGAGATAAGTGACGGTGCTGCCGTTCTCTTTCCAGTCGATGAGCGGCCCACCGATCTCCGCGTCTTCCATTAACGCTTTACAATCGTCGGCCGACAACTTCTCCGGATCCTTACGACCCTGAAAAGGCGAAATCTTCCAGCCATCTTTCCCATCATAGGCTTGGATGAGCGTCATCCCTTGAAGGGTTGCTTCCGTGCGCACTTCGCCCGGACGTTTCTTCGTTTGAGTGTAGCCGAGTTGAACCTGACCACTGTTCACGATCAATTTGCCTGAGATGCGCAGGGATTTCATCGCGCTGATCGCAGCCGGGCCGCCCTTCGCCTCTATATTTTTGGCGACTAACTGATCAACGGTCGGCGGCGCCGAGTTTTGGGCAAGGAGACAAGGCTGAATGAGAGCCGTAATGGAAAGGAAGAGGACAAAACGTAGGTACATAGTGGTATGGAGAGGCAGGGATCAAAGAACGCGCGCGTCTCCACTATGCAAGCCATGTACCAAATCCAATAAAGTGTTATAAAGCTCTCGTTTTGTTCGCGTTGCACAAGGTTGATATTTGCCTCCGTCCAATAAAATATCCCACAATCGGGATTTGAGTGCGCGATTTCGGGAACGCCCGTCAAATCCGTGCCCGTTTTTTACAGATTCAACCTGGACCGACCGCCTTCGCGCCGTCGTTGCTCGTCCACGCGAAAAAGCTCGTTTAGTTCTCCGTGCGGCGCCGCATGGGCGAATCCGCCAAACGTCCCGTGGCCAATCAATTCTTCCGCCGCACGCATGAACTCCCCCCACGCCACGCGCGCCAATGCACCCCCGACACTGACGCGGCGCACGCCGAGCGCGGCGACCTCCGCAATGGTTAGGCCATCGGGCCCACTGATCAGCACATTCACCGGCTTCGGTGCCACCGCCGCAACCACGGCAGAAACTTCTTCGCGCGTCTCGAGGCCCGGCGCGTACAGGCAATCGGCCCCCGCCTTCGCGTAGGCTTGCAACCGGCGCACCACCTCTGCGATGTCGTCCTGACCGACGAGGAAGTTTTCGGCGCGACCGACCAGAATGACATTGCCTCCTGCTCGGTCGATGGACGCGCGCGCTGCTTTTATCCGCTCAACCGCATGGTCCAGTTCGTAGAGCGGCTTCGCCTTGTCGCCGGTCGAGTCCTCAATGGAAAGGCCCGAAACACCCGTCTCCACGCAAAGTCTTACGTTCTCGGCCAGTTCTTCAGGTCCAGATGCGAAGCCATTCTCGAAATCGGCATTTACGGGAATGTCCGTGGCCTCAACCAACTCACGAATATGAGCGAGCATCACGTCGCGCGGGACGGCGTTGTCGGGTAGTCCGCGCGAGAATGCGAAACCCGCCGAAGAAGTGGCGATGGCCTTGAATCCGAGGTGCTGCAGATAGCGCGCGCTGCCGATATCCCAGGGATTAGGAATGGTGAAGCAACCGCTCTCGTGAAGTTGACGGAACGCCGCGCGCTTTGCGGTCATCGTCGTCATCATTTCATTCGCAGGTTTTCCAGGACCTTCATGGCCGCATTATGTCCGGGAATTCCGCTGACCGCTCCACCGCGCAGGGCGCTGGAACCGCAGAGAAAGACATTCTCAAACTCCGTCTCCACGCCCCACGTGCCAGCGTCTTCCTTCGCCTGCGCGAAGGGAAGCGTCGGTGCGTCATGAAAGATGTTGCCGTGATACATCCCAAGCGCGTCCTCGATGTCGACCGGACTCTTGCTTTCGATGCAGGGTTTGCCGTCGCGCGCCACGGCCAGGCAGTCCTCCAGCGGCTCGTCCAACCATTGATTCATGCTTTCCAGAAACTTTTTCTCCGCCGCTTTTCGCATCGTAGGATTACCGCGGGCAAACAAACTCCACGGCACATCTATACCAAACAGTGTCATGGTGTGAAAGCCCTGGGCTCGCAGTTCCGGGGCCAGGATGCTGTCATCGGTCAACGTGTGGCAATAGACTTCGCACGGCGTCTTCTCTGGTAGCTGGCCACGCGACGCCTGCGCGTAGCTGACATTCATTGCCTCGTATCCTTCGTCGCTATGAAACGTGCCGCAGAACGCTTCCGCCGACGGATAACGTCTGGCTTTTAGTTGGGGCAGCCGACGCAAGAGCATGTTGATCTTAAAGACGGATCCTTCGTCCGTGGAGTTCGGTTGATACGGTCGGCCGGTAAACTTTCCCAGTATGTTCCGGCCAAAGTTTGCGAGGATAAACCGTGCGCCGACGGCTTCTGTTTTGCCGTCGACCTCGAACTGTACGCTCTTCTCTTTTGCTCTGACGTCGACCGAGGAGATTTTTACATTCATCAACATCTCGGCCCCACTCCGGCGCGCCGCCTGTTCAAGTTCAAACGCCACCGCACCCATCCCACCGACCGGAACCTTCCACTCACCCGTCTTGTTCCCAATCAGGTGGTAGAGAAAACAGGCATTCTGCACGAGGGATGGATCGTCGGGGTAGGTGAAGACGCCAATCTTGGCATCGGTCAGGACAAGGCCGCGCACAATATCATTCTTTATGTACCGCTCGATGGCGCGGCCGATCGGTTCTTCGGCAAGGCTGCGCCAGGCTTCGCGCGAAACATCGTCGACCTCGAAGCGGCGGCAAAATTCTTCCTTTCCGATGAGGGGCTCCAGCATCGAATCCCATGAATGCTCGGCAAAGACACGGGACAGGTTGTAAAACTTTTTCATCTGCTCGTGCTCGGTGTGATTGCCGGTGAGTTCGAACATCGATTGGCGGCTCACTTCCTCGTTCACATTGCTCAGAAGCAATCCCTCATGTTTCCCATACTTCAGGTAGGGAGTGAACGATCCTGTCGCGCGCCGGCGCAGCTCTAAATTCAGTCCAAGATCTTGAATGATCTTCTCCGGAAACAGACTAACCAGATAGGAGTAGCGCGAGAGGTGCGCTTCGTAGTCGGGAAAGACCTTCTGCGAAGTCGTCGCCCCGCCGATGTAATCGTTTTTTTCGAGCAATAAAACGCTCAGCCCGGCTCGGCCAAGGTAACTTGCCGCCACCAGGCCGTTGTGTCCCGCTCCCAGAATCACGACGTCATACTTGGCTTTCATGAATCAGGAGAGGCTCAACGCCCAGAGCACACCGCGCAACATTTAACGGATCCTGCGCATGTCCGTGCGAGAAGTACTAGTGGGAACTTCAGGTCCACAAAAAAAACGGCGGCACCCGGGTAAACCGAATGCCGCCGTTTGAGATTATTTCTGGATTCTTTAGAACGCGAAGTTCAAACCGCTCCGGACCATGCCGAAGTTGTTGTGCGTGCCATCGACAACATTCCAGCTGAAATCGCCGGTAATACCGATGTGACGCGTGACGCGGACTTCCAAGCCACCGCCGAATTGACCCACCAGGCGACTTTCATCGTCGTTCGAGAAATGGTCCGCGATCGCGCGGGTCTCGCGCAGGACATCGCGTCCTACCGGGCTATCGTTCTTGCCGCCAAAAACCCCACCGCCGCCCACCCAGGCATAAGGAGCGAAACGCGAGCAGCCGATCGGATAGCGCAAGGTAAACGTGCCGAGCGCGCCTCCCACGATGTGGCGTGTCGTATTATAATGTTCCTCGGAAGCAGAGGCCGATCCGTGGTCGAAGACTGCGTGCTCACCCTTACCGGCGAGACCAAATCCTTCGATTCCAACGCCGAAATAGCGCTTGAAAAAATACTTCGCATCGATGCCACCACCCCAGGCGTGGTCATCGCCCAGGAAACGATCATACGAACCAAAACGGTTTGAATCATCCGCCGTCTCGATATCGGTTCGGTTGTCTTCCGTGCCGGTGAACGCATAGGCCCACCAGACGCCGGCGTTGAACTCGTTATCCGAGTACCAACCCGGGCAGGGAGGTATGGTGGCTACTTGTTTCATCTCCTTGCCGGAATACTGCTCCGGCCCGGCCAAACTGATTGCGCACAGGGCGCCTAAAATTGCGAGGGTTAAGGTAAACTGCTTCATAGGCGCAATACGTAGCAAGACGCGGCCCCCGGTCAACGAAAATCTGCAGCTTAACTAAGGAAGGTTGAGCCGCACCTTCAAACAGGCCCCGCCGGGCGCAGGCCAGCCGTCCCGCCCAGACGCTATGATACCTCCTCCCAAAGGCGAGAAAATACCACCTTTTCGCCTCAAGACGAACGCTTTACGCCGTGCAGAATCTCCGCGACGCCTCAAATCCTTCTTCTCTTGTGTGGTTCAGAATCGCTAGCCAGAACAGCAGCGCCGCAGAGACAACTCACGAAAAGCGTCTAGTTTGTTCGGTGCGCTTCATTCTTATCATTGCTGGATCGTTGCTCGCGTTGAATGGCATCTGGTGGGTAGGATCGGCTCGCCTAACCAATCGCACAGCCTTGCGCCGCCTGATCGCCCTGTTCATGGGTGCCCAGCTCGTCGGACTTGCCTGGCTGTTTTCCGGCCGGTTATCTCACACCGGTTGGGATAGATGGCTCCCGAAGTTCGCCATCGCGGCCCTGTTCATCTGGCATACGCTCATTCTTCCTCCGCTTCTGGCCCTGATGGTGGCCGCGCTGCCCATTCTGTTGCTTAGGGCCGCCCTTCATTTTTTCAAACGACCGCGCGCCGCGCCGGCGAAATCGTCCGACCATCATACCACGTGGAGTCGCCGGCAATTTCTCGGGTTCGCCGCCGCGGCCGCCCCGCCTCTTTGTACTCTCAGCCTAACAACCCTGGCGATGGGCCAACTCAGTCAGTTTCGGGTCAGGCGCTTTATTCTTCCGCTCCGCGGCCTGCCACGTGACCTCGACGGCGTGACCATCGCGCAAGTCAGCGACATGCATGTCGGCCGGTTTACTTCTGGACGTGTTCTGCGTGACATGGTGGGCGCAGTGAACGAACTGCGCGCCGACCTTGTCCTGCTCACAGGCGATCTGATTAACGACGCTTTGGAAGATCTCGACGCCGGTCTCGAATTGGTCCGCGCCATGCAAGGCCGCTCCGGATCCTATTTAATCGAAGGGAACCACGATCTGATCGAAAACGGCTCAGAGTTTGAACGTCGTGTCAAAGCTTCGGGCATTCCCTTCCTCCTGAACGAATCGACCGTCGTGTCCGTGCGCGGTGCGCCTCTTCAACTGCTCGGCTTAAGTTGGACGCGAGCTTGGGAAAATAGAGATGAAGCGATCGCCAGCTCCGTCCGGCAACTTCTGAGGCAACGACAGCCCGATGCTTTCCCCATCCTCCTGGCGCATCATCCCCACGCGTTTGATGCCGCGGCGGAAGCGTCCATGCCGCTCACCCTCTCCGGCCACACCCACGGCGGCCAGCTCATGTTGAACGACCAATCTGGATTTGGCCCCGCCCTATTTCGCTATTGGTCGGGTCTCTACACCCGAGGCGAGAGCAAGCTGGTCGTTTCGAATGGGGTGGGTAATTGGTTCCCCCTGCGAATCAACGCTCCCGCCGAAATCGTCCACATCACTTTGTCGCGTGCGTGACTCTCCGGTGATTGCCTCTGAAATTCGATATTGGACGTTGAGCGTTGGGCGTTAGACGTTTGCTTCTTTCCTTCCGATGAAACTTCTACTGACCAACGACGATGGCATTGATGCAGCCGGCCTTCAGGCTTTGTTGCGCGCAGCCAGTCCCCTCGGAGATCCTATCATCGTCGCGCCGGCCGGACCCCAATCCGGCGTCAGTCACGCCGTCACGTGGCACAACGGCGTTCGCATTGAGCCACGCGCGGACAAAAGTTTTGCGATTCATGGCACGCCGGCCGACTGCACCCGCCTTGGATTGCTGCGGCTGGTTCCAGATGCAAAGTGGGTTTTAAGCGGCATCAATCACGGCGCTAACCTGGGGGCCGATGTCCATTATTCTGGCACTGTCGCGGCCGTGCGCGAGGCTGTCCTGCACGGCTGGCCCGGTGTGGCCTTTTCGCATTATCGCAAGTCCGGAACGGAGTTCGATTGGGAGCGCGCGACGAAATGGGTGGCTCCGATCCTGACCGACCTGCTGGCTCGGCCGATCGAGCAGGGGGTCTTCTATAACGTAAACCTGCCGCTTTTACCGCCCGGCGCGGCGGATCCTGAAGTCGTCTGGTGCCCGCTCGATCCGAACCCGCTGCCGCTCAACTATCGGCACGAAGAAGAGAGCGGGCTGTTTTACGCAGGCGATTACAATCTTCGAAATCGCACGCCCGACGCTGACGTTGACGTCTGCTTCGGCGGACGCATCGCCGTCACAGCCGTTCGTTTACTCTGAGCAGGCGCAGACTGCGTCCGTTTGGAGTCACTGACGTTTGATCGAAATGAGTGTCACAATTTCGCCCCCGATCGCTACGGAACGAACGAATCCAACCCCCTGGCGCGTACCACCTTTTTTCGCCCCCGGATTCGAGGAGCGACCATTCCTTGGCGCGTAAACAATTTGTAAAGGTGCCCGCCGGGACTGTGACGGTTTCACCAAGCGCAACAATCTGATCCGTATCCTCAGCTCAGTTTGCGTAGTATTCCTGCCGGTAGGGCTCGCCGGGTTTGCCTTCGCCCGGCATGATCACCCCCGGTAAAGCGCCTTTGGACCCTTATTCGAGTGATTCCAGCAGAAAAATGAGGCTCGTTCGTCCACTCTTCATTGCGGCCTGGGCCTCTACGCTCAATCGTTTGGCCATGACACTGGATGCTCAGCTCAATCAAACAGAGATCATCTTCATCTTATCCGGAGCCTCGCCTTGCCCCAGCGCGGATTTTGCACAAGAGCCATCGCGCCAGGTCCATTCACAGGTCTAAATTAGGTATTGTGGAATCAATGGTCCGCAAATCCGCCTTTCCCGGCAAAACAGGGCATCGCCTAAGAACGTCGTTCTGCTTCGCTTTCGCTATTTGCACATTTGCGGCAGCGGACCTGCAAGCGCAAGGCGGTCCCCCGATGATTACCGATGATCCCGGAACGCCAGGAAACGGACGTTTTGAGATCAACATCGCAGCCACGCTGACGGGACGACCGCATGAGCAATCGTGGGGCTTGCCGGCATTGGACTTGAATTACGGTCTGGGCGAGCGAATCCAGCTCACCCTCCAAACAGCTTTGGTGATTTTGAAGCGCAGCGATCATGGAGCGATCGGCGGTTTGGGCAATGCCGAGGCTGCGGTAAAGTGGCGATTTTTGGATGAGGCGACGAGTGGCTTCTCCGTTTCCACATTTCCGCGCGTCATATTTAATGTGGTGCAGTCATCGGTGCGTCGCGGGTTGGCCGACGATGGCACGCGCGCGCAGTGTCCCGTGCAAGTGGCGCGGAAATTCGGTGCCTTCGATATCGATTTTGAATTCGGCCCCGTGCTGCGCTCGGTCGGTCGCAGTGAATGGCTTTACGGCATTGTGGGTGGTGTTGAGGTCACTAAAACAACTGAATGTATGGCCGAGCTGCACGGCACCGCACGGACGAGCTTCGCGCAAGATGTCTTAACGGTGAACGTGGGGATTCGGCAGAAACTCAGCGATGGATGCCTGCTCATCGCGTCTCTCGGGCACGATGTGCGGTCGCCGGATGGCGAGCCCCTTGAGCTCCTTGGATACTGCGGTGTGCAGATCGTCTTCTGAGATCGACAGCATCGAACGAAAAAGATCGTCGCGCCTTTCTTAGCTCGTTAGTCGCCGGTAAAGGTCCATTCCCAGGCCAAAACGAAGGTTTGGGCGAAATTGTATTCCAACAAAAATGGAAATCGTAATGGGATTGGTCTTTGCCGGTCTCAAACTCGATCCCGGATCCGACCGTGAGTGGCGGCCATGGATCCCATGTCGCTGACGGCGCCTGTCGCGTCCTAAGGATTTGCCCAGCCGCAGGTAATCCCGTTACCAGGACAACGGCCACTATCGCCAGTCGTCCGAGAGTCGCCGGCAGGCGAAACGAACCACCCTCCCCACACCGGGAGTGATCCGGCAGTCTGACTCCCCTCAGGCCAGCGCAAATGGTCACACGGCTCTAATCAGTTAGGGCCGTGTGATCGAGACCAGCGTCTCCAGTTCGCCCTTGCCCGTCTTGGCTTGAACGACGCCGACACCTTTCGCGTACCACTTGTATTCATTGCCGGACTCCAACATCGACCAGTCTTTGGTCTTTACACAATCCTTGAATGAGCCCGCCGGCACAGTGACCGATTCGTTCAGGGCTACGATTTGGCCCATGTCCTCTGCATTGTTAGGGGAATATTCCTGCCGGTAGGGCTTACCCGGCGTTAGGTCAGCCTGCATGATGATTCCAGGCTGGCCGTTCACTCCACCTTCCCATGAACCCTTGGTGTCGGTTGCGCCACCTTCTTTGAATTCCTTGGTCGCTTCGCCGAAATACCACACCCTCCCCTGTTTATCCTGCGCGTACCAATCGCGCGTATCTTCCTTGATGCGGCCTTTCTCTTTAACCACATCATGGACGACTACGCACTTCACACCCATGATCATTTTAGTCTCGTGTGTGACCGTGACTTCGTTTTCCGACGTCACCCCGCCGGCTTTCTCGACGTAATTCCAAACCGTACCAGGTACGAGCGGAAAATAAGGATTGTCCACCGTCGATTGGAAATTGGCCGGATCGATCGCGGGTTTGTACGGCTCGGCCGCAAAGACGAACGTCGCTGCCACCACGGCGATCAGGAGGGAAAGCCAAGGCCCCTTTCTTCCAAGAATCGCTTGTGCTCGGGTTATTCGAAAAAAAACAATAGGGTCTGTCGGAGCTTCGTGGTGTCGTAAGTTTGTGATGTGCCTGGATATTTTCATCTAAGGATACCTTTCTGGATTATTGGCTATGCCCGTCGGATCACACGCATGCCGCCCGGGCGCACATTATGGGATCATTATGGAGCCAAGCTCTAGCGAAAATTATTGAGACAATTCGCTTTCCATTTCCGGTAAAGCTCGGCCCTGGCAGCGGCCTTTCACTTGAGCGTTGAACGTTCGGCTTGAGCGAATGCCGTTCCCCCGGCGCATCAGTCACTACGGCGCATTCACAATCGTCAGCGTCGCCTTCGCATGCCGTAACAACTTGTAACCGGCGCCGCTGCTCAGCGTCATGATCACCGTTTCATTCTTTTCCTTCACTTGATCCGCGATCGCGTGCAGATCGACCGACGCGGTAGATTGGCCAGCGCTGATCGTGATCTGACCAAAAATCCCGCTAAGCGTGTAATCACTTCCCTGTTGTGCCCTGCCACCCATCGAATAGCTCACCGTCACCGGTTGCGAGACAATGGCGGAGGCGGAAATGGTAAATGTCGCGTCACTTCCCTCCATGACCTGCCCTGTTGAAACTGTGACGGTGATCGTCGGACTCGCAGACGGCGAAGGGGTCGCTGTCGGCGTTACGGTCGGCGTCGGTGTAGCGGTCGGACTCGCGGACGGCGTAGGCGTCGGTGTCGGCGTAACCGTCGGCGATGGGGTCGGCGTCACAGTAGGAGTGGGCGTCGCAGTTGGCGTGGCTGTAGGAGTCGCCGTCGGCGTCGGCGTCACGGTGGGCGTGGGCGTCGGAGTCGACGCACTTCCCTGTACTGTCACAACGACCGCATCATACGCCACCGCGTGAACCGCGTCGTCTGCGCTCAGTAAAAACGTGTACGAGCCGGCCTGACCGAACGTGACCATCGTGCTAGCCGAGTTGGAATTGGCGAAATTGACCGAGGCCGGGCCCGCATAGAGTCGCCATTGGATCGCTGCCGTCCCACTTAAATCACTGATCAAGCCGGTGAGTGTCGTGCTCAGCCCACTGACAGTCTGATCTGCCCCGGCATCGACCGTCGGCGCACCGGGCGACCGTGGTCCTTCGTTAGGCCCCGTCGTTTGGATCACTTCGAAATTGTTCACGTCAATGGTGGAAAGATTATTGAAAGCCGTGGAAGAGAACCGGTCGTCCGGACAAACCGAAACGGAAAAGAATCCACCGTTATCCGCCACAATGGCGCCGTATTTCTTGAGCGCCTTTAAGACCGCCTTCTCTTCGGTGGTCCAGCCGCTCGGTATGACAAAACTCGCTTTCAAACGCATCCGCTGCCCCATCGCCGGATAGTTGATGGAAGTGGCCGGAATGCTGGAGGCATAATGGTTCCCCGGATAAATATATTCGCGCCGCGATTTAGCTACGACCAGGCGCAGGGCGTGCTCCACCATGCCGCGCTCACATTCATCGTAACGCACGAGCGCCGGAAACATGGGCAGCCCGGCGGCGTCGCCCGAAGTCCATCCGGCCGGGCGCAGCGCATTTGAATTCAAATCGAACTTCGCGCCGTTGGAGGCTTGCCAGCCGCTCTGGGTCAACTTCATCTGCCACGTTTCCCAAACCGAACCGGCCCCCGGCGAAACCATCACGCCGTGGCGATCGCCTCCCGTGTTGTTCACGTCCATTTGCCACTGCTGTAGCGTCAAACCACCAGTGCCCACCGGCCACGTCTCGATCGGCATGTTCGATGGAATAGGGTAGTTCCCATTCGGAAAAGCACCGCCGTCCAGGTCAGACTCATCAGGATAATCAACAAACGGAATCGTCACCCGCGCCTGGGCCGCCGGCACGAGCACGTAATTCATCTCATAGAAAGGACGCAAGGTTTGCCGGCTCGACGCCAGATCAGCTTTCACCTGCGCGATCATCGCGGCCGAGTTGGCCAGGACGGGCCGGCGCGAGATGTCTTCGTTCCAGGCATTTGTCACCGGAAAGATCTGCATGGCGGACACGACTGCGTCGGCCTGTACGGTATTGAATAGAATGGGTGCGTTAACGGTGGGCGCAGGGCCCAGGATCCGGCCGTCGTGATTGATCCGCTCCGCCCGCGCCCCAGATGCGATGAGTAACGCGCCGATCAAGGCGATCCATGGCGTCCATTTGACTGATATTCGATAGAGGAAGCTGTTCGCTTCCTTCCCCTGCCCGGAGTCTGTTGTCTTCATAATATGTTTTCATGTGTTAGTGAAGACAGCAGTGCTATTTGCAGCAGCATTTACGCCATTCGCGTGGCATAATACGAATCGTCCCTCGAACCGGAAGGGGGCTACGGACGTCGCCGGTTGAACTCCGAGATGCGCAACTTCCCGCGCGGGTCCCAAAGTCTCCTGCTGCACGAAAAAAGAGCGGATCTATCGGAACAGATAAAACCGCGAACACGCATAAAACCGAATAGGTAGTATGAGCTCAAGCAGCGAAGATAAAATCAAGGGCACAGCTAAAGAAGCGGTGGGCAAAGTGAAAGAGGAGACCGGAAAGGCCATCGGCAATCCAAATTTGCGCGACCGCGGGACGGCGGAAAAAATCGCCGGTACCGTGCAACGGAAGGTCGGCGACGTGAAAAAGGTCTTCGGCAAATAGCCGTCAGCGGTTCGCAGCTATCCAACGGCGCCGACGCGTGCTGGTTCCATCGTTCTATCACGCGGAAAGCGGGTGGCCGATCTGGCGCGAGCCTTGGCCGCCTCCGTTTGTCGATTTCGGGCTGGCGCGTTCGTGACGAGCGAGCTGAGTAGTTGCTGGGCGATCTGCGTGACGCTCTCGACCGCTCGATCGAAAGCAATTTCATTCGCTTTGGCAGGTTTGGTAAAGCCACTCAATTTCCTCACGAATTGCAAGGAAGAGGCTCGGATTTCTTCCGCCGTCGCCGGTGGTGCGAAGTTATGGAGGGTCTTGATGTTCCGACACATCCCCCATTATTCGGTCGAGACTCACTTCCTTCAAGCGTTCCCTTGCGGGATCCAACAAGATCCTTTTAGACAGATTGAATGAGCGTCGTCCAATGCCCGTCAAATATTGGCAATCAAAAATTCATCATGAACAAAAATATTTTTGCAGCCGCACTTACCGGCATCACCCTTCTCGGCTTCAGCCATCTCGCATCGGCTCACGAAGAAGATGAGAACAACACCCGCCCGGACTATCAGAGACAGGATGATCCCCGCTACGACGGTCAGCCGTCGTCCAACCACGGGGGTGGCTTGAGCTACGAGGTCGATCACCTCAACCGGATGAGCGAGCATGTGCAGCGCGAATTACGCCGTTACGGGGCCGATCGGCATATTTCCAGCGAATACCAACACATTCGCAGGGAGACCTGGCAATTAAACAACCAGTTTCGTCGCGGAGAACAATTCTACAATCGCCGACGCCTACGTTCCCAAATCGAACACATTCACAACGAGTTGCACCATATCGAACAGGAACTGCACGTCCGGGCCAACGATTTGTATCAGTGGCGTTAACTCTAGACCGCCGGCCCTACGGTTCTGGCAGCCGGAAGAAAAGTAACGCGGCTTAGACAACTGAACTCGTCAGGGGGGGGAAACTTCCGCAGCAAGCTCACCGGACAAGGTGCAATTCATTCGCGATCGTAATCATCGAGGACTCTCCTTCGGTTTTTGATTAGAGACAATCGGGTCGTAATTCCGTCGATTACATGCGATGCTCTCGCTCGCTTTGAACGCACTTCGCGTTCGGGTGATCTATAGCTAGCCCGGCGCTCCGAAGACCAGTACCCGATTAATGAACCAGCGTAGCGCGACAGCCTGGCCGATAATCATCGCGTGCGTTGCCTTTCTCATAATTTTCGGCCGACCCTCTCTCTCGCAGGCGCAGTCCGCCCGACCCGGGTGGGGCTCTACTCCTTACCCAGGCGGCGTGACTTTTCGGGTCTGGGCTCCCAACGCATCGACGGTTCGGGTCGCGGGCCAGTTTAACGGATGGTCGTCAACCGCTAACTCACTCATCGCGGAGGGCGCCACGGGCGTCTGGTCAGTCGACGTGCCGACTGCGCAGATCGGCCAGAACTATAAATACGTGATCAATGGTGCGACACCGTGGAGGCGTGACCCCAGAAATCGCAAGACCTCTGGAAGCAATTCCGTCATTTATGACTCGAACGCTTTCTCCTGGGCGGGCGACACTTTTTCTCCACCGGCCTTGAAGGACGCCGTCATTTACGAACTACACGTGGGAACATTCTACGATCCCAATCCGTTTGATTCCTCACCCGGCACTTTTTGGGATGCGATCAACAAACTCGATTATCTAAAGGGTTTGGGGATCAACGTGATTGAGGTCATGCCCGTAGCGGAATTCTCCGGCGAAAGCAGCTGGGGCTACAACCCATCGGATCCTTATGCGGTAGAGAATTTTGGCTATGGCGGGCCGGATGCGTTCAAGACATTCGTGAAAGCTTGCCACCAGCGTGGCTTGGCCGTGCTCTTGGATACAATTCACAACCACTACGGGCCAACCGATCTCGATTTGTATGAGTTTGATTTCTGGAGCGGCGGCGGCAACGGCGGTGGTATCTATTTTTATCAGCCCGACGGACTCTGCTGTACGATCTTCGGCCGCCGGCCTAACTATAGCCGGCCCCAGGTGCGCAATTACATCAGGGATAACTTCCGCATGTGGCTGGATGAATATCACGTCGACGGTTTTCGCTGGGATACGCCTTACGTCATGATGCACTACAACGGCGACGTCTACATTCCCGAAGCGGAATCGTTGATCGAGGACATCAACAACATGATCAACACGCAATATTCCGGTAAAATCAACATCTGCGAAGATTCCGGCTGGGTGCCCGGGTTTCACAGCGAATGGCGAGAGGATTTTCACGACGGTGTGACCTCTCAGCTCACCGTCACCGACGACACCCAGCGCGACATCAATTCGCTTTCTTCGCAGATCAGCGGCGGGGGCGCGGGACTTGGGCGCGTCATATTTACCGAATCACACGACACCACCGGTGATTTGAATGGACACACTCGCTTGCCCGCGAATATCGATTCGGCCGATCCAACTAGCTTTTATGCGCGGAAGCGCTCCACCCTGGGAGCAGTTCTCGCGCTGACGTCACCCGGTCTTCCCATGCTTCTCCAAGGCCAGGAGATGCTGGAAGAAAGGCCGTTCGGATCATCCAATGCCCTGGATTGGAACAAGGTGACCGTGCGAAGCGGACTCGTTCAGCTTTATCATGATCTGATCCATCTCCGCCGAAATCTCGACGGCCTTTCCTCCGGACTGAAAGGCGTCAACGTAAGTGTCACCGCTCTCGACAACACGAACAAGCTGATCGCTTACCGCCGCTGGAACACCGGTGCCATCGGTGACGACGCGCTCGTGGTCGTTAACGTTGCCAATGCCACGCGGACGGCCTTCCCGATACCCTTCCCCAAGAGCGGCACCTGGTACGTCCAGTGCAATAGCGATTGGATCAAATATGGTTCTGATTACATGAGTTTCGGCACGCGCGGGTCCGTCGTGGCCAGCGGGAATCCTGCTACGGCAAAGATCGATATTGGGAAATATAGCGCCCTCATTTTTTCCCAGATCCCGCCCGCGCAACCGGACGTAGATGGTGACAATCTTCCTGACGTGTGGGAGACGACCCACGGCCTGAATCCTAACGACCCGTTCGACGCCACCCAGGATCCGGATAACGACGGCTACACAAATGGGCAGGAGTTCGCAAACGGGACGGATCCGCAGGTCTGGGATACACCCAGCTCTAGCTTTCTGACTATGACCATCGCCGGGACTTTCAATGGATGGAACCAGACTGCCAACAACATGCTCCTGATTCGACCGCGTATTTGGCGGACCGACATTACCCTGGCCAACCAGACCAATTCGCGATTCAAATTTGCCGCCAACGGAAATTGGTCGGTCAACTGGGGCGACAATGTCCAAACGAACGCGACGGTTCCGATTTCCGACTTCGCTGATGGCTCCGGCGCCAATATCGCGGCGAATGGCCCGCTCAACGGTATTTACCGATTCACATTTCACGAGGACACCGCTGCATACACCGTCGAAAAGATTACGACGAGCGATTCCGACGGCGATGGTTTGCCCGACAATTGGGAGTTGGCCTACGGTTTTAATCCCAACAATTCCGGAGATGCCGCGGTCGACAGTGACGGCGACGGACTGACGAATGGGCAGGAATTCCAAGCCGGGACGAATCCGCGTGACCCTGCCAGCGCCCTGCGAATTACCTCGGCGACCACCCTTGGGAACAAGTTTGTCATTAGCTTTCCCTCGGTGACGGGAAAACTCTACCGAGTCGATTATGTCGACCTCCTGTCGAACGCAACCTGGCAAACTCTCGTGACCAACATCGCCGGCACAGGCAGCCCAGTTCCGATCACTGACACTCTCCCAGCCGGTGTGAGCCAGCGATTCTATCGGGTAACGCTTTTGCCGTAACCTCGGCGCACGGTCTGGATCGTGGCTGGTAATCAGTAGCCTAACGACAGCGTCAGAGATTTGCCGAGCTAAGAGCCTGCCGCGACGATCTATCCTGTCGCGCCCGAGGGTTGCGAAAGTTCGGATTCCGTCTGGACATACAGCTTTACCTCCGACGCTTCGGGCGTCAGGCGGGTCAATCGTTCGAAACGAAACCCGAGCTTGTCCAACAGCCTGGCCGAAGCGCCGTTATCTGGTGAACTGATGGCAACGATTCGTGGCAAATTAAAATGACGCTTTCCATGGAACAGGACGGCCGCGGCCGACTCAAAGGCGTATCCTTGTCCCACAAATCTTTGTAGAAACGCAAATCCAACATCCACATCTTCCAAAGTCTCCCGCTTGATCAGACCACAAATTCCGATGGGTTCTCCCGTCTGCGCGAGCGTGACCAGATACAAACCAAAACCAAGACGCTGGTACATTTCACACGGACCTTTCTCGATGTAGTTCCGCGCATCTTCCAGCGTCTTCACGCCCTTGTCACCGATGTAGCGCAACCAGGATGGCTCATTCAAAAGCTCAAGAATGAACGGCGCGTCGTCGGCCGTAAGCCATCTGATCACGAGCCGTTCTGTTTCTAACACCCTCACTTCACGGCGATTTCCGCTGAACTACCTTCCCGGGCTTCATGTGTGAAATCTTCACGGTCGCAATAGCGCCCGATCGATATCGCTCAGTTTGGCACAGCCGCATAGCAGCATGGCTTCGTCCAATTCGCGCCGGAGGATTTCCAGAACCCGCGTCGCGCCTTGTTCGCCCGCGGCGGACAGGCCCCAGAGCACCGGTCGGCCAACCAAAACTGCGCGTGCACCGAGCGCGACGGCCTTGAGTACATCGCTGCCGCGCCGAATTCCGCCGTCGACATAAATCTCGCAGAGATCCCCTGCCACATCGACGACGTACGGGAGCGCCGCAGATGTTGCCGGCGCGGTGTCGAGCTGGCGACCGCCGTGATTTGAAACCACGACCGCCTTGGCTCCGTGCTCGGCCGCGCGACGCGCGTCATCGCCCCGGCACACGCCTTTGACCACCACCGGCAATCTCGTGGATTGACACAACCAATCAAGATCATCGAAACCGAGATCTTCCTTGAAGTTGGCCCTGACGTACGCGGCAAGCCCCGAACCTTCCACTTCCGGCAACTTGCCTTTTCCCAGCGGCGCCAGGTTTTCTACGGTCAGGCCATCCGGCAAACGAAACCGATTGCGAGCGTCCCGCTCCCGCGTGCCCAAGCCCGGCGCATCAACGGTCAGGACAATCGCTTCCGCCCCGGCTGCTTCCGCCCGTCTCACCAATTCGAGGGTAATCCCCCGATCCTTATATATATAGAGCTGAAACCAGCGCGGGCTGCCCGCCTCGGCAAAGACTGCTTCCATGGCGATATTGGAGAGCGAGCTCAAAATGAACAAGGTTTGGACTGCCTTAGCCGCTTTGGCTGCCGCGATTTCCCCCTCTTCACAAGCCAGCCGGTGAAAAGCCGTCGGCGCAACCAGGATAGGCATCGAGATCGCGCAACCGAGCACGGTCGTTCGCATGTCGCGCGATTCGACTCCCGCCAGGACGCGATAGTAAAGCTTCAGCTGCTCCCAGCCGCTGGTGTTTTCGCGGAGCGTTATTTCATCCAGCGCACCGCCCTCATAATAATCAAAGGTCTCCCGGCCGAGCCGAGCCCGCGCCGCTCGGGCGTAGTCGGAGACATTAAGCAGGCTTTGCGATTCCAAGTTATGTGACGCTCCTTGGAATTTAAGCCTCTGCAACTGCCACTCTGTAAAGAATTACACTTGAAAATTTCGGGCTTTCTCGGCTGATTCAAGTGCAGAGATCTGACTTCAAGATTCTCGCCTCCAGAGGGAGGCCATTTCCCCCAAGGCGCGTGTCGGAGCCTCGTCGTGTGGCCGGTTATGAGGCATGGTGGGCGTGGTATTCGGTGTGACCACACTTCAGGCAGATGGACTTCATAGCGCCCTGGTGAGGTCCCTCCGTGACCGGCCTCTGCTCGGTCATTTTGCCGCTGCAATGACGGCATTTTTCGCGATGACCGAAATAGGCTTTCGCGAGCGAGAGCGGCTTCCATTCACCCATGCCTTCCACCCAGAAGTGATCAGTAGGAAACAAGCGACCGGTATCGATCAAGTTGTTGAAAACGGGCTGACTGTATTGGCCGACCTCCTGCCCGTCCCTTGATACATGAATTATCACGAGAGCGACATGGTATTTGACTATTTGCCCGCCTGACAAGACCTAACGAAAAATTCAACGCACCCTTACTGGGTGGATCTCCGTGCAGCTGCCGCCGAGAAACCGGATCGCTCGTTAAGCATTGGTCCTAACACTTCGGTGAGGAGGCACGCCAAAAGGGTTAGGCATATTACTCGATTCAACGAAGAGCCCTCGACAGGATGGCCGGTATTGATCAACCCATCTGCGAAAAACAACACCCATGAAACTAATTTCTCTCTCGGCCGCACTGCTGCTATCCATCACCTCCGCCCTCCCGGCGCAGAACGCGCCGGCCGCCGCTGACCTCACGAAGCTGCTGCAAACTTTCCTGGCCGGCGCTGGAGGCAACGACGTCGCCACGCACGAACGCTTCTGGGCGGAGGATCTGATTTACACCGCGTCGGCCGGTCGCCGCCTTGGTAAAGCGGACATCCTGCGCGAAGTCCGCGCGGAGCCCCATGCCAAAGCCGGGGAGGAAGAGACGGTTTACACCGCAGAAGACATTCGCATACAGCAATACGGCGACACGGCTATCGTCGCGTTCCGTCTGGTCGCTACGACGAACAACGCTGGAAAGAAGCAGGTCAGCAATTATCTGAACAGCGGCACGTTTGTAAAACGAGACAACCGATGGCAGGTCGTGAACTGGCAGGCCACTGCCATACCGAAACCGCCCGACCCGAAGCCGCATTGATCCTGATTTGACAGGATGAACACGATTTACAGGATAGGCCTTCCGCGCGCTCCCACTCGCCCGCCTTCCACTTTCTGACCTCTGCCCCCTCAAAAGCCCTAACGAACGAAACGCGGCAACCGTCCGCTCGATTCTTCGTGAGATGCCCCCACGGTGATGTGAAAATGATCGTCGCCTACCTCGCCAATGATATACCCCTGCTCTGTCGTGACACCATATTTGCCGCTGGATCTCCCATACAAGAACCCAACTTCCCCACTGGCATGATCAAAAAAACTGAAGCGCCGCAACTCCACGGTCTCTTTGGACGAATCGCTAACCGTCATGGCGGACGACGCAGCGTTGACCTTGGATGTCCACGCTCCGGTCCCTGACGGTGTGCGTAAGGGCGGAAGAAAATCAGGACCGGTCGTTTCCACCCAGCTGAAGGCGCTCGCGAAAGAGAACGACCCTGCTTCCGAAAGCGCTAGCGACGCGAGCCGCGGAACAGAACTATTAAGCGAACCGAAAGAAGATGGCTGAGCCAAAGCCGACATTGAAGAGCAAATGCAAAACAATCCCGCAACGGCAGACAGCGCGTTCTTGGTCATAAGGAACCCTCCGTCAAAACGTCACGAGCGCGAGCGAAATCTCCAAGCGATCAGGATAAACCGTTCAATCGGCCCTTCGGTGTGCATCGACTCTTATCACGCTCTGCGCGATCATCTTCTGTTGCGGCGATTTACGAAATCGCCGATCTCCGTCCGAATTGGAGGGCGAGCGCACCGCTTGCCTCCTTCTAATCCATCGCACGAGGTCCGCAAAACCCATAAAATCAGGCAGGGGCGATTTACCCCCCTCACTTGCCAGACCTCCCTGAATAGAGTCTGCTTCATCTACGTCCAACCAACCGAATACCTAACAATGAAAAACCTAATTGCACTATTAATGGTCTGCTCTCTGGCGCTCGTGGCGAGCGTTCGAGCGGAAAACGACAATCCGAAGAAGAAAAAAGGCAATGGCGGAGCGAATGCAGCAGCGCCAGCCACGCAAGCCAATCCCAAGCAACACCAGGGGAAGAATGCGAACGGACCCGGAGGCGGCCCGCACAACAATCTTCGAAAAGGCCGTCAGGGTGACGGTCAGGTCCAGACTCAAGCGAACATTCAGACCGACGCGAAAATCCGCGGTAATGGTAATGGTAAGCACCACGGCGACGCGAAGAACAACGGCGCGGTCAACGCCAACGCCAATGCCGACGCGAATGCGGCTAACAACCTAAAGGGCAACAAAGGCAACAAGGCGGACAAGCTTGATAAGCACGCTGCCAAACAACTGGCGCACAACAGCCCCGAGTTCAAAGCGAAGCAGCAGAAGTTCCAAAGCATCCATGCTCAGCACGCCAACTTCAAAGCGAAGCAAAACGCGTCGATCGCCAGCGTCAAGTTCAACAAGAACTTTAAGATCCAGGGGAGCCAGAACTGGAAGGGCCAGAAGTATGTCGTTTTCCAAAACTATCATCCTCAATGGCACGATCAGATCTGGTGGCACTCGCATCATGATCACATCGTGTTGGTCGGTGGCGGTTGGTACTTCTGGAATTCCGGATATTGGTATCCGGCCTGGGGTTACAGCGAGGCGGAAGCCTACTACCCCTATGACGGGCCCATTTATGTTGGCCACAACCCGGCGCCCCCCGATCAGATCATTGCCGACGTGCAGGCTTCGCTGCAGGAACAAGGGTTTTACAAGGGCGAAGTCGACGGCCTCCTTGGCCCTCTGACCCGTGCGGCCCTGGCCGAATATCAGCAATCCCAAGGTCTCGAGACCACCGCCGCCATGGACGAGCCCACTCTCGAATCGCTCGGCATGAGCTAAGCGAACAGTAAATTCGAACAACGAAGAGCCGCTGCGATTGATTCGCAGCGGCTTTTTCGTTTACAAATTTTCCTGCGCCCGGGCTGGACTGGTTTACTTCGGCGTAACGAAGAAATTTTAGAAGGACTACTCACATCGGAAGTGAATCACCACACAAACGGCTTTGCGGTTGACGAAGCAACTTCTGAGCGAATGCTGTGGCCATGAGCGAGCCGAGAAGCGACTTCGAACTCGCGCACGTTCTGTTCATGGACGTGGTCGGTTACTCGAAACTGCTGATCGACGATCAGCGTGAACTAATCGCCGAACTAAATGCCGTCGTGCTCGGGACGGATGCGGTTCGCGCGGCCGAAGCGGCGGGCAAGCTCATTCGTTTGCCGACGGGAGACGGCATGGCGCTGGCTTTTTTCACCACGCCAGAGGCGCCCGTGCGGTGTGCGGTCGAGATCGATCGCGCTCTACGGCACGGGGGTGACATGAAGAATCTGCGGATGGGAATTCACACTGGGCCAGTGAGCACGGTGGCGGATGTGAACGAACGGTCCAACGTCGCGGGTGCCGGCATCAACATGGCGCAGCGCGTGATGGATTGCGGCGACGCCGGTCACATTCTGCTTTCCTCGCGCGTGGCTGAAGATCTGGCCCACTTTCGCGATTGGTCGACGCAATTGCACGATCTCGGCGAATGCGAAGTGAAGCATGGCGTGCGCGTGCGCGTGTTCAACCTTTACGGCGAGGGATTTGGCAATCCCGCCCCACCCGCAGCCATCGCCCGGCAGGAGCGGAGTGGTGCGGCCCAAGCCGCCACCACACAGCGCTCGCGTCGAACAAAGCTGGCAATCGCGATCGGAGTCGGCGCTGTGATCGCGGGGGTCATCGCCACGGCGGTCATATCAAGGACGCGGTCGGCGCATCCGGTTGCGGGTGAGAAGTCGATTGCCGTGCTCCCTTTCGTCGATCTGAGCCCGGCGAAAGATCAGGAATATTTCTGCGACGGAATCAGCGAGGAAATTCTCGATACGCTCGCAAAAACGGAAGGCCTTCGCGTGGTCGCGCGGACATCGTCGTTTTCGTTCAAGGGCAAAAGCGCAGATGTGTCGGACATCTCACAGAAGCTTGGCGTCGCGACCATTCTCGAAGGAAGTCTGCGGCGCGAAGGAAACCACATGCGGATAACCGCACAGCTCATCAACGCGCGTGATGGCTTCCATCTTTGGTCAGAGACGTTTGACCGCGAGCTGCAGGGGGTATTTGCCATGCAGGATGAGATCACGCGAAAAATCGTCGATGCCCTGAAGGTAAAACTGTCGATCGGACCGACGCCGCGCGGTCAGCAGAACGCCGAGGCTTACGACCTGTATCTCCAGGGCTTGTCTTACTCGAAAAAGAGTGACGAAGAAAGTTTGCGTAAAGCACTGGCCTTATTCGAAGCGGCGCTCGCGAAGGACCCGCAATTGGGGCGCGCCTGGACGGGGATCGCGGCGGTATGGAATTGGCTCGCCGACTCTTATGTCAAACCGCTCGATGCCTATCCCGCAGCCAAAGCGGCTGCGTCGAGGGCCCTCGCTCTCGACCCGCGCGATGCGGAAGCGTATGCCTGGCTTGGCGAAGCGAAGCGCGTTCTTGGCTACGATTACGCCGCCGAACAAGCGGATCTGGAGCAGGCGCTAAAAATCGACCCGAACTCGGCGGTGGCGCATACGTTTCTCTCGCTGTTGCTCGCGGGGAAAGGGGATACCGTGCGGACGCTCCACCATATGGAACTCGCCCGCACAGCGGACCCGCTCTCGGCCATCGTCAGCAATTTTGCCGCGATCACCCTACTCTCATACGGAAAAACCGATGAGGCGATCGCCGAGGGAAAACGCACGCTCGAGCTCGATCCTGAATTTAGCTATTTTGAATCAGGACTTGGCGCGGCCTATCGAATGCAGGGTCGATTGACGGATTCGATCGCGGTTTATGAAAAAGCGCGAGAGGTTTCGAAGCAGCCAATGCCGGGCCTCGGGGTCACGTATGCGATGGCTGGCCGCACGACGGAGGCGCGACAGATACTGGATCAATTCATCGAGCAGGCGCGAACGAAATACTTCGCCGGAGATTCAATCGCGGAAATTTACGTTGCGCTCGGTGAACGGGACGAAGCATTTCGCTGGCTCGAGCGCGCGATCGACGAACATTCCGCGCCACTGGAAGGACTGGCGGTACGCCCTGAGTTTAGACCGTTGCACGGAGACCCGCGCTTCACCGCCCTCCTGCGGCGCATCGGTATAGATCCGGAAAAAGCACTCGCCCCTTCCCGCTCATCGCAGGATCCGAAATGAACGCGGTATTCACTCGTTCGCTGGTTATTTTTCCCGCTAGACGGAATTCGTCCACAGATAAGGAGTTCAACATGTCGAAAGTATACTTGCTCGGAATGTCTTTGATCGTTCTCAGTATCAATAGTTCCTGCGTCGCTCAAGAGACCGGCGCGAATGCCGCGCCCTTATCCCAAACCTCCGCACAAGGTTTCCAATGGCCCCGGCCAACCGGGTGGCGCACGGAGACCATCCCCTTCCCGCTGGACTTTGCGCCTGATATTCAGCATCGCGGAATCGTGGAGGTTCGTTTCTCACCCGGATTTAAAGATCCCGCCGCTGAGGGGTTTTGGTCGTATGCCTTTGTCTGGTGGCTGGAGGACGATGTGCCGCTCACGCGGGAGCTTCTGGCCGACGAACTCACGCGTTACTATTTTGGACTCAGCAAAGCGGTCGCCGGGGATAAATATGTGATCCGGGCCGATGCCTTTAAGGCCGATTTTACAGATGAGATTGCGACCGCTCCTTACTCGTCCGCTTATCGTGGCACCATCGAAAGCTTTGAACCGTTCAAGACGGGAAAGCCGATCCGCCTGATCGTCCGGATTCGCGTTGGAAAGTGCGAGGCAACAAAGCGGCGCTTTGTCTTAGTCGAAGCATCACCGCAGCCGACGAACGCGGCCATCTGGAGTGAGATCTCGCGAGTGGCCGACGGCTTCAAGTGCTCACTACCTCCGCCCCCCAGAGAAGATTAGGCTTTTCAAAAACGTGATGGCGAAAAAAGAAGCTCCTAAGACGTTCGGCCCTGCCTAAGCTGTCCGCCGTGAATCAACGCGAAGAGGAACTATCTTCATCGCTGCCAGCCGACCTCGATTCGCTCCCGCGGTTGAGCGGATTTCGACTGCGCGGTATGGCAATGACGCGCCTGGAAGCGTTCATCGATGCCGCGTTCGCCTTTGCCGTCACCATGCTGGTTATCTCCAGTGGGCAGGTGCCGGATGATCTTCAGGCGCTCCTCCTTGCTTTCAAAAATATCCCGGCATTTGTCGCGAGCATCGCGATCCTGAGTGTCTTTTGGAGGGGCCATTGGCTCTGGAGCCGCCGCTTCGGTCTGGAGGATGGTGTGTCGATCATGATCAGTTGGACCATGCTGGTGACCATCCTGATTTACGTTTATCCACTGAAGTTATTATTCAGCGTCCTTTTTTATTACCTGACTGATCAACGGTTCGGTCAGGCCATCGTGGCTCATACAGAAGGACAGGCGCGCACACTCTTCGCCATCTATGGACTCGGCTTCAGCGCCATCGCTCTACAGATTCTTCTTCTCAATTTGAGAGCATGGAGATTACGACAAGCGCTCCGCCTGAATGAGCACGAAAAGTTACTGACGCGCGCAGAGCTGAGCAAATGGGGAATTCTCGCAGCGGTGGGGTTTATATCCCTGGTGCTGGCCCTGACCTTGCCTTTCCCGTATCTGGGATGGAGCGGCCGAGTCTATATTTCGATATTGCTTCTGATGCCGCTCCACCGGCGCTGGCGCGCGCGCCAGAGAAAAAGCATGGTCCATGTGGCCGTGCAGCTTGACGAATCTACGACCTTGTAAGCCTGACGAGCCGGTGAATCGCTAACTCCAATAGCCGGACGCGCGAGTCCATCAATCACTGCGATCGACGACGGCGAACGGTCGCGCCGTCGTCGATCAAAAAAAGCGCTAACGCTGGCCGTCTATTGCGAAAGCGCCTCGCCACATGGATTGCGCCCGCTCGCGGGAACAACCAGGGCCAAATAACTTGTCGCAAGTCGTTGTGCCCCCAGATCACTGATAAACGTGAATCCATGGGCATACTGGAAGTTGCAAGTCACCATGATATAACCTTGAAAACCCGGTGTGGCGGCCACTCCCAGATTGCCGCCGTTACTGAGAGTAAAGATCAGTGATGAACCGGCTGGAACAGCTTGCGTTGTCTGAGCGGCGGGAGCCGCACCCCCTCCAGTGGTGTTACCGAAATAGCTGATGGTGCATGTTCCGGTTTGAGGCGTTGTGCCCACGGTATCGAGGGATGTATTGGCAATTGTCATACCAGTATCAAAACCAGCCTGGTTGGTAACGAACGGAAACAAAAGAACCGTGGTGGTTGCGCCCGCTGGAAGAACCGGACAGGGAGGAGGCGGATCTGGTTTCTTGGCCGATGTCGTACTCGCCGGCATCAGAAAGAAAGCGAGGGCGAGTGTCGCCATCGCTAAACATGCAGTGACAAATCGACTGCCGGTGAAGGCGGACGAGAAGATCGATCGCAAGGCTTGAGTCTGTTTCATGGTTTTATCTCCGGGTTGAATGGGGTTGCTCTATGTTGAAGGTCGCGCCGGGCGGCGGTCCTGGCGAAGGTCCAGCCCCACGAGCCTCTCGAAAGCTCGGCCGAAGATGCGTCGAAACGTCGGATGACGTGATCGACACCGAGTCTGATCCGCCGCACCCGCCCTGTCGAGCATCGTTTACGAAACCGCTTGAACCTTCAACACCGGGCGTGATGGCGTTGAAAAGCTGCATCGACCCCAGCTGAGTTCTCTGACAACTTCGAAGCGAGAACCTCCAAGCTCGCTCGAATAACTCCCAACCGAATGAACCTTCGCACCGCCCTCTGCCTTCTTGTTGCCGCAGTCTTCGCCAGTTCGTTAGGCGCGAGTGATCCTCCCAGAAGCAAAGCCGACCCTTCTCCGAAACCGTCTGACATTGCGGAAAACGCCACGGCCGTTCCCGCGGACGAGTCGGAAGATTCCCCAATTAAGTTTTCGTCACCCGACAATCATTTCGCCCTTCGGATCAGCCAAGACCCTGATCCATCACAGGAAAGCTCAAAGGCTGAGATCATCGAGAAATCTTCGGGCAAAGTGCTGGCTGATCTCGGGAACGCTTACAGCAGTCAACTTGCGCGCAGCGTTCTTCTTTGGTCCTCCGATTCAAAACGATTTGCATACGGGACGGGCGGCGATCGTCAGCGCGAAACGAGCCTCTATTTTTGGAATGGCTCGGCCTTCAAAGCAGTAGCGTTACCTGACAATCTGCCCGCGCCGGATATCAAGTTTCACAAAGGCGCCGGTGGCGATGTCAAGAATTACGGCGGGGGCGAAAAACCGGTGCGATGGCTGAAGTCCGGCGACCTGGAAATATCAAGCGAGTCGATGATGTTATCGCGAGTAGACGACCTGACCTACACCGGCACCATCCTCATCACGATCGGATTCGACGCGCAGCATCACGCCAGGATAAAGCACGTCTCAAAGACAAAGACCCTGGCCGAATAGCACGTGATCAATGCGATTTCGGCGGTGATAGACCGCCGCTACAGAAGAATGGAAAGCGACGCGCTCGCGGACGCGGAGCGAGTTAGTGGTTCTTTGGTAGTGGTTAATCGGCTGAGACTCTGGAAAAGCGGGCAACTGACGCTGAAATCAGCGTGGGAAATTACAGATCAGGATTCCTATCAACACCACTGATTGTTGCGGTCAAAACATTATGGAACGCCGCAGACTACTGTAGATACTTGTCAAACCAGGCGACCGTTTGATCGAGTCGACCGGCCTGGTTCTCCGGTTTAATGAACATGTGGCCTTCGCCGGGATAGATGACGAGTTGGGTCGGGACACCGAGCGCTTTTAGCGCGTGCCAGAATTCCTGGGATTGCGGCGCGGGACATTCGGCGTCGCGCTCGCCGACGATGACGAGCGTGGGCGTCTTCACTTTCTTGATGGAGTGGATAGGCGAACTTTTCTCGTACACGCCCGGATCATCGTAAATCGATGAACCGAAGAAGGGGATCATCCATTGATCGATCAGATTTTGACCATAATAACTTTGCCAATTGGCAATGCCGGCTCCCGCAACGGCGCCTTTAAAGCGGTTGGTTTGGGTGACCGTCCACATGGTCATGAATCCGCCGTAGCTCCAGCCGGTCACGCCCAGGCGCGCCGGGTCGACCGGATACTTTGCGATGGCGGCGTCAACGCCGGCGAGAATATCGCGCAGATCGCCGCCGCCGAAGTCCTTCACATTGGCGCGTGTAAAATTCTCGCCCTGGCCGTAGCTACCGCGCGGATTTGGCAAAAGAACATAGTAACCACGAGCTGAGAGAGCGGCGACAATCGCTCGTGACATTCCAGTGCTGGCCGGCCATTCCGGCGTCGTTAGGCTGGAAGGTCCACCATGGATCAGGACGATCATCGGATATTTTTTGCCGGGCTCCACTTTCACGGGCGGGAGAAGCCATCCTTGAATGTTGAACCCGTCGTTCGTCCACTCGAGGTTCCCGGCCTTACCCCACGTGGGCGTTTGCGCCGAGTTGTTGGCGGTCAGTTGTCGCCATTCGCCCACCGGCCCGGCCCAAACTTCAGGCGCGGTTTCATAGCTGTTTCGGATGGCCGCGGATATCTTGCCGTCTTTGGATAGAGCGAAGTCAGGGAAATTCCCGAAAGCGTGAAGGCCTTCGGCGCCTTTCCAGATTGTTCGCACGGAGTTATCGGCGAGGGTCAATTCCGAGATCGCGCTTCCGCCCCCGACATATTCGGTGAGCAGAATGCGATCTGGCGCCGGCCAGAAAAGGGCACTGACCGAGCCCTTGCGACCGGGCGTGCGATTGACGACATCGTGTCCCGAGGCTGAGACGGTGAAGAGGTCGCCACCGTGGAATCCTTCATCGCTCATGATGCCTTCGATGAACGCGATTGATTTACCATCCGGCGACCAGCGTGGAACCGCGACCTGGAGAGAAGGTTTGTAGATGAATGCTGCGCTTCCTTTGGTGATGTCGATCGTGTAGATCTGCGCGATCCACCAATTGTTATCGCCCGGCCCGGGAGCGGCTGTTGTCACAAACGCTTTGTCGTCGGGCGACCAATCGTAATCGTAGATGTGAAGATCCGGCGGCGAAACCTGGCGGAGCTGGCCGGTGGCAACGTCGAGAACAGCAATCCGCTGGTTATGAATGGCGGTCTCGACTACGCCAGTGGTATTGGGCGCGGCCGTTAAGGGGCCGCCGCCGCCAGCGCCCTCTATATATAAGAAGGCAATCTGCCTGCCGTCGCGCGACCAGCGCGGACGAGCAGCGTATCCCTTCAAAGTTGTTAGCTTTTTGGGGTCGGAGCCGTCAGCGCTTACGGTCCAGAGCTGGTTTTGGTCGTTTTCACCGGCGGTGGAAAACAGGGCGAGATTTTTGGAATCGGGAGACCAGGCGGGATCGGAATCGGTCCCCTCTCCGGTGCCTCCGATATGAACCATGGTAGCGGGCACGTTTCCTGATGTGCCGCGAACGTAAGTATGCTGCGCAGGGGTGGCGGCGGTGGACTGGACCCAGGCGACGTGTGTGCCATCAGGGGAAAGAGCAATGTCGCCATAGAGCACCGTCTTATCCAACTGTTCAGTGAGCTGCATGCTTTGAGCTGTTAGCAGCGTGGGGAGAAGACAGGCCAGAAGAAAATGCTTCATGGGACAATCCTGCGGCCAGAAGTCGCAGATCGGAAGTCAGAAGTCGGAGGACCGGACTGTAGGACGCTTCGCGCGACCTAGTGTTTGCGGGAAGTCTTTTCTTCGATCCAACTCCTTTCGTCGGCACAGTCAGTTTTTCGCATGTCTTCCAAAAGCGTCGATGCGCTTTGCCGATCACGGCAATTCCTCAAGGTGTCCGCCGCGAATGTCACTTTGCACGTCGTTGACGACGGATCTTAGACGCCCGCCTTCCGCGAAGTCGGCATCGATCTCTCGGTCCCAGGCAGCGTCATCTCGCGCCCGGATAAAGGTGGCCAATTCGGCGAGGTCCGCCGGGGATAAGTCTTTCACTGCAGCTTGCTCTGGCTAAAAAAGGTAAAAATTAGAATTTAGGAAAGCACAGGTATCTGTAACCCTCACCATTGGCTTTTTGCACTTCCCGCATCGTGTTTCTCAACATCGTTCTAGTTTTTTTCGTTTTTTTTGGCACGTTCTTCGCCTTCATCGTGACGGTGAAGCTGCGCCAGGTCCGGGCGGCGTCGCGCTGGCCCAGCGCACCCGGCGAGATCGTCTCCGCTCACGCTTCCGCCGGCGAAGTGACTACGCATCATGCGACCTATTACGAGAACGAGGACAAAACGGAGAGGCGGAACTTCGCACGCATCACCTACCGGTATAAGGTCGCGGGCAAACAATACACCTGCTCCCGCCTTTCCGTCGGGGAAGATCTGGGTAACGACGACGTCGAAGGAAAGCTGAAACGCTATCCCGTGGGCCGCGCCGTCGAGGTGTTCTACAATCCGGCCGATCCGGGCAAGGCGGTGCTTGAACGCAATCTGCCGGAAGGCTGCGCGAAAGCCGGTATGATCGCCTTGGCCCTGGTCATTGGGATCATCGCGTTTTTTGGCTACGGTCTCGACTACGCGGTGAAGAGGATTGCTCCGCACATCAACGATCCGAGCCATGCGTCTGCCGTGGTCTTCGCGGCTACTTTCTCCTTTCTCTGTGCGTACTTTACCTTCGCACTTTGGAACCAGGGCCGCGTTGTGCGCAACAAATGGGCACGCGCGCGCGGCCGGATCGAGACGAGCGAAAATCCGAACTCGCAGACGCTCATTGTTTATGACTACGAGGTGAACGGCGTATCGTACAAGTCGGACGTCGTCGATTTTGGCGGAAACAAGCGCGCCTTCTTCCGACTTAACTCGCGTGTCACAATAAAGGGCGGCATATCGGACCAGGAGGTCGAGGTATTCTACGATCCGGCCGATCCGGCTCAAGCCTGTCTCTACACGGGCACGAGCACGGGACTGTTCTTATTGCCCTTGTTTGCCGCGGTGTTTACGGGCGGAGCTGCGTGGTGGATCGCGACTCGTTAGGTGGTCGCGCGGTTATCGGTTCATTCCGGAGATCGAGCGGTGCCGATCATGATCATCATTATGAGCATTAGCTTCGGCGGTCATAGGCCACCGCTCCAGAAGAATGGCAAGCGGTGCGCGAGCCATAGAATTTGGATAAAAGAATAAGTTTTAAGTCGGAGACGTCCAGACGCCGTCTTCCGGAACCGAATCACGACTATCCACCCGGAACGCTTTGGTCCTTGTCCTTCTTGTCTTTCGCCCAGAGGTGAAAGGTATAAGTGAAAACGACGTAGCCCATGATCCGATCGGGATGAAAGTTGGCGAAGTAAATCGCCGGATTCGTCTGCAAATCCTTCGTGATATTCCAGGTAAAGCCGATGGTGGCTGAGTTTTCCGCGCCACTCTGAAAATCGACCTGGGCGCGCCATTGTTTATTGAAGTCGTAGGCATAACCGAGAATGGCTTCGGTTTTGTAGCCGGCGTGAATCACACCGGCGATGAACTTGTTATGCTCGGTATAATAGCCCGCTTCGATATACGGTTGCGGATCGACCCCGCCGCGGGGGGACCAATTAGTGAACCCAACCGAGAGCAGATACGGTTCTGTCCTTAAAATGCCGAATTCGGTGGCGATAATCTCTTCATTCGGTTTGAAACCCTGAAATATGGCAACTTCGGCCCATTTGGTTAGGCCCACTTCAACCTGAAGCTCATACGGATTCGCAATGCGCGCGTCCTGGATTTGCAAACTGAGAGATAAATCGCCTTCAGCCTGCAAGTCGGGGGTGACGATCTGGCTGAGGCCTTTCGTTGTGGCCTGGAGACGCGTGGCCAAGGAAAGGGCAAAAAGCGCGATTAAGGAAAAGCGTTTCATTGCAAGATATCGTGGCTCACAATGTGAGTGGATGTCCATTCAGTTCTACGCAAAACAAGAAGACAGGAAAGGAGTCTGGACAGGACTGGCCCGATTTCTACGAGCCGGAGAATCTTGTTGGTTTTTTAATCCTGTCTAGAAACTTGCCTCGTTTTGAATCACGCATCCCAGGATATCACGCCTGATTCGTGGCGGAGAGTGAGTTCACCCGCCACGGCGGGCGGCGGCTCGCACGAAGCTCGGCAGAACCATCATGTTTGTAGAAGGACTAACGAGATGGTATTGGTCTTTAAGGATTTCGTTAAATCTGCCGTCCAGATGTCACGAAACACCGCAGTATAGACTCTGTCAAAACCAGGAGGTTATTATGAAAAAGATTATTCGCGGAATATTACTAGTCGGACTGTTCGCAGCGGCACAATCAGTGACTTACGCTCAGGAGAAGGAGACCACAGGTAAGAACGATGAGATCATTGCCCAGATTAAGAAATACCGGGAAGAGGGAGAACAAAAACTTGTAGACAAGAAGTTCACCAGAAAAGAGGTCGCGCTAATGGGCGACAGCGTAAAAGAAACGATCAAGCAGAAGTGGGAGAAAATGGCTGCCTATTACGAAGGATCAAAGCTCGTAAGAATCCAGCTCTATCCTCACCTGGGCGTCAGTGGAAGATCGGAAGAGTTCTATCTAATGGATGACAAACTCGTGTTTGCATTCATTCAAGACAAAGGTCTAAAGCAGGAAGGCAAGGACAAGGATCAACCGGGCAAAGAGTTGTACTTTCATGATGACAAGCTCATCAAATTTGAAGACCGGAGCGGTGAGCCGCCGACTCATGCCGAGCAAGAAAAGAAAATGTACGAATCCAGACTGCCGTATGAGATTTCAGAGCTCTTAGACATTCTCAAGAAGAACTAGGAGATGATCGGATTGTCGGCCAAGACTATGGGCCGCGAATTTGAGCCTCACGGCTGATACAGCACCGCGCCGGATTTGTGCCGGACGGAGACTTTGCCTGAGATTGGGCGGGGCTCGATCGCGCCGTGCTCGTCGAGAGCGGTCAGCCACTCGCCCGGCACGGTCACAACCGTATCGGCCTGATCGGCGCTGTTTAGCACGACGCAGGCGCGCTTCCACGTTTCGCCGGGCAAGCCTTCGCCGTTGATGGTGAACATCAGTGTCGCGCGATCGGGCGTGTCGATGAAGTGGACGCGCGACTGGACTTGCGGACGAGTACGCAGTCGGAACATGGGATGCGCTTTGCGGAGCGCGATGGCGTCACGGGTGTAAGTGAACAAGTCGAGGTGATCGCGTTTCAAAGCCCAATCGACCTGGTTTACCGAATCGGGTGAGTCGTAGGAATTGTGATTCCCTCCTTTGCTGCGCGCGAATTCTTCGCCGCCATGGATAAATGGCACACCCTGCGCGGTGAAAAGTGCGAGATAACCGAGCTTCATCGTTTCGATGCGCAACGGATCGGTGGCGTTCGGCATGGACTCGATGAGTTTGTCCCAAAGCACAAGGTTGTCGTGACAGGTCATATAGTTGATCGATTGCGCGGGCGACGCGAACCAATTGCTCACGAGCATGGCTGCCTTGAGCGCATCGCGTTTTGAGCTGTTCTGGATCCAGCCCGGTTCGTTGCCTTCTGGCGATCCCTTAAGGGCGTTGCGAAAATCATCGTTGAAAGCCCCGGTCGAAACCTGACGCAGCGCAGTCTTATCGGTTTTCTCGAGGAGGGGCGACGTGCCGCCGGTCCACGGTTCCCCGTACAGCACAATATTCGGATTGATCGCGCGCAGCTCCCGGTCGGCCTGCCGCATCGTCTCCTGATCAATCAAAGCCATCAGGTCAAAGCGGAAGCCATCGATGCCATATTCTTTCACCCAGAATTTCAGCGAGTCGATAATGAGCCGGCGAGCCATGGGCGCCTCACTGCGGAACTCGTTCCCGCAACCAGAGCCGTTGGCGGAGGAGCCATCCGGCATGTGCCGGTAATAATACTCCGGTGCGACGGACATAAGTGACGCCTTGCCGGAGGTGTGGTTGTAAACCACGTCCATCATCACACCAAGGCCGCGCGCATGCAGCGCGGTAACGAGCATTTTAAATTCGCGCACCCGGCTTTGGTCGTTCGGATTGGTGGCAAACATCCCTTCCGGCGAAAAGAAGGCACTTGTGATATAGCCCCAATTATAACTGCCCGTCGTCTCGTCGTTTTCGAAATCCTCGACCGGCATCAGTTCCACGTGCGTAACCCCCAGCTCAATCAAATGGTCGAGCGCGGTTTGAATCTGAGGATCGTCCGGAAGGCGTGTGCCTGGCTCCGTGAATCCGAGGTAAAGCCCGGCGTTTTTTACTCCGGAGTTCGGCGCGATCGTGAAATCGCGCACATGCATTTCGTAAATGATCGCATCGGTCGGAGACTCGAGACGCGGTCCGCGAGGAACGGGGTTCGCCATCGGGGTGATGCGGCCGCGCGTGCCATTCGCCACCGAATTCACCGCGTATGGGTCGAGCACCTCTCTCGCGCGCTTGTTATCATTCGCGTCAAGCAGATACGTGTAGACTCTTCCCCTCAAGTTGCCGGTCACCGTTGCGTCCCAAAAGCCGTTCGATTGCTGCCTCAGTGGGCGGACTTTGCGCCCTGCTTCACCGGAGGAGTCGTCGTAGAGTACAACGCTGACGACTTTCGCGGTGGGCGCGAAGATCCGGAATGTTGTGGCCTGATGTGTGTAGAGAGCTCCGAGGCCGGTCTGAATTTCTCCGCGGGTCGCCTCTCTTTCAATCTCAGGTTCATCGCTCAGTTTCGCAGCCGCCGAAGGCGTAGCCGGTGCGGCCGTCCCCTCACCCTGGCCGCCTTCGAGCTCTGCTTTGGCAGATGCGACGGCGGCCCGCGCGGGGAGATCGGTCGCGGCGACGGCGACCCGGCGTTGTCCGCCCATGTATTCAGCCGTGATTTCCTCCCTCGTGATCCCCAACACCTTGACAGCGGTGCCGGCCACGACCTTGACAGATCCGACCGGCTTGCCGTTGGAGACCGCCGGAAACTCCAATGATTCGCGCAGAATGATTTCGTTAGGCCAGTACTCCCTGTGCTCGACCAGCCATGCCAGCGGGTCCTGATGGGGAGTGACGTGTTTCGGTGGCGGGGCTTCCTCTTCCTTCTCCTGCGGCGTCGCAGGGGGAGGCGCTTCCGTGAACTTTTCGCTGGTGAAGCGCTCGACGGACAGCATGAGACGATTCCACACCTGACGCGGCGATTCCTGCCACTTATACATGGCGTAGGCAAAGGCCGCGGCGCTCAGGACGATGAAGAAAAGAAGAACGCTATCGAAGCCGCACCCAATTTTCTTTTTCTGTCTCACTATCTTCGCTGGCGGTGCGAGTGGTTGTAAGGGCACGTAGATGGGAGGCGGGGGCGTCGTCTCCGATGGAGCGGCCGACGGCGACGGGGGCGGATGATGGCCCGCCCCTGCCGGAGTTGGGACGGTGAAGGACTGGTGGCAACTCGGGCACTCCAGAATGTTGCCGGACCAGGCATCATCCATGTCGAGATTCTGGCTACAATGGGGACAGTCGATGTTCATTGGTGCGCTCAGAAGAAGTCTGAGCAGTTATTTGTTCATCGTGAGCAGCCCATTTAACCGAGACCCTAAGAAGCCGGGATCACGGCGAACGGGCAGGCAGGCAACCCTCTCTCTATATATTTAAGAGAGGCTGAGTTCCGGGCCCGACTAATTGCCGATCAGAGTCACTTTATCGGCCACGTTGTCGCCGCCCACTTTGACGTAGTGGACACGGACCTTTTGGTTGGTGGCCAAGCCAACGGCTTCGACCGTCTTCCCGTCGGCGTCCGCGTAAGTGACGGTCTTGCTCAGCTTGAACTGAATCGGGGCGTTCGGGGCGAGGGTTTCGAGAACGAGCAGGCTGCCCGGCGTGTATTCCTTGATTGTGCCGGTGGTTTCCGAACTGGTCGCGGCGGATGTCGTCGAGGTCGTTGTGCCGGTAGAAGTCTGCGCGTGCGCAGATCCGTTCAGGAGAGCGGCGGTGCAAATAGCACCAAGGAATGTTTTAATCATAATGTCTTCTTCTAGTTCGCGTTACGTGTTGGACTTGGCTGTATGTCCGTGCCGAGGACTTGACGCGATCATCCTTCGGTCAGCGCGAGGACACGGCAACGATGGGGAGCGGCTGCGGCAACGCAACAGATGATCTGCCGGCCAAGGCCTGACGGCGAGTAGAGCCCGGCTTTCTTGCAACGTTGATCGTTCAAACTGAGGCGTTTAAACTCGACTGGGTGCAGCCCGACTCTACACTGCCCTCGCCGAGCCAATCATGAGCGACGACAAGCCCTCTTTTTTTGGCGAGCTCAAGCGCCGTAACGTTTATAAGGTGGCGGTCGCGTATGCGGTCGTGGCTTGGCTCGTCATTCAAGTAGCGACGCAGGTTTTCCCTTTCCTGGAGATCCCAAACTGGGTTGTGCGCCTTGTCATTGCTCTGGTCGCGATTGGTTTCCCCGTCGCCCTCGTCATTGCGTGGGCCTTTGAGGCAACGTCGGAAGGAATTAAACGAACGGAAATTGCCGATGACATGCCGGAGCGACCCAGGCGGGAGAAGCGTGCCTGGATTTATGTCGTCATCGTAGGAGCAGCGATTTCGGCGGCGTTGTTTCTCCTCGGGCGTTTTTCGGTATCGAAACGGGAAGGGCCTGTCGCTGACTTGGCCAAGTCGATCGCCGTGCTGCCGTTCGACAATCTGAGCCATGATCCGGACAACGCTTACTTTTGCGAAGGCGTGCAGGATGAAATCCTCACGCGTCTGGCCAAGGTCGCCGACTTGAAAGTCATCTCGCGTACCTCCACCCAGAAATACAAGAGCGCTCCGGAGAACTTGCGGGAAATCGCGAAACAACTGGGAGTGGCCAACATTCTGGAAGGGAGTGTGCAGAAAGCCGGCGATCAGGTGCGCGTGAATGTCCAGTTGATCAACGCGATGAATGACGGGCATCTCTGGGCCGACATCTACGATCGAAAGGTGACCGATATTTTTGCGGCCGAGAGTGAGATCGCAAAAACGATTGCTGACACCTTACGCGCGAAGCTCACCGGTTCGGAGATGGTGGCCATGGCGAAGGCCCCGACGGCGGACAGTCAAGCGTATGAGGTTTACATGAAGGGCCGATATTTTTGGAACAAACGGACCGGGGCGGACCTGCGCAAAGCGATCGACTATTTCAACCAAGCCATCTCGAAAGACCCCAGTTACGCCCTCGCCTATGTTGGCCTGGCCGATGCCTATCTGCTCCTTTCAAACTACGGTGCGGCAGCCCCGAAAGATTCCATTCCGCAGGCAAAGGCTGCGGTAAAGAAGGCCTTGGAACTGGATTCAAATCTGGCCGAGGCCCATGCCTCTGCCGCCATCCTCGCAGGCAACGACTTTCAATTTGAGCAATCCATCTCGGAATTCGAACGTTCCATTCAGTTAAGTCCGAATTATGCCACCGCCCATCACTGGTTCGGGGACGGACCTTTGATGACATTGGGCCGGTTTGAGCGCGCGGTGAGCGAAGGAAAGCGTGCGGTCGAGCTCGATCCCCTCGCCCTCATTAACAATGCTGACCTTGGGTGGATCTACATTAACGCCCGGCGCTACGACGACGCCATTTCCCAGCTTCGAAAAACCATCGAAATCGATCCGCGGTTTTATTTGGCGCGTTATTACCTCGGCCAAGCCCTGCAACTAAAGGGGCAACTAAAGGAAGGCATCGACGAGTATCGCGCGGCGGTCGAATTGAATGATGACCCGGTCGCACTCGCCTTCCTGGGACAGGCTTATGCGAGAGCCGGAGAGAAGGCCGAAGCGCAAAAAATTCTCGCCCGCCTTACGGAAGGGGCGAAATCTCATTATGTCTCGCAATATAGTTTCGCGCTGGTTCTGGTCGCGCTCGGCGACAAGGAGGCGGCCATCGATGCGCTTGAGCGGTCCTACCGAAATGAAGAAAATGCCGACCTTTCCGTCATTAGAGTCGACCCTTTTATGGACGACCTGCGCGGCCATCCCCGCTTCGAAGCGCTGGCCGAGAAAATTCTTCCGGCAAACAAGTTCAACGGGCCGGTCCCCAATCTAAAATGAGCGAGCGCAATTTCATTGCCGAACGGAAGCGGCGCCGCGCATGAATGAATTTCTGCAACGCCTGAAACAGCGCAAGCTGGTGCAATGGACTCTGGCCTATGTCGCGGCCGCCTTCGCCCTATTACAGGGCGTCGATATCGTGGCGCAGCGCTTTGGCTGGCCCGAACAAACCATGCGCTTCGTCATCATCGCGCTGAGCGTCGGCTTCTTCGTCACGCTGGTGTTGGCCTGGTATCACGGAGAACGTGGGGCGCAGCGCGTGACTGGGACCGAATTACTGATTCTCGCGCTCTTATTAGCGTTAGGCGGTGGCTTTCTCTGGCATTTTGCCGGCGGGTCGCCGAAACCGGAGTCTTCCCCTGCTCCGCTCGCTCGGAACACGTCGCCAAACCCATTCGCGATCTCTGACAAATCTATCGCCGTTCTGCCCTTCGATAATTTGAGTGAAGACAAAGCCAATGCCTACTTTGCGGAAGGCATTCAGGACGAGATTTTGACGCGCCTGGCTAAAGTGGCGGATCTGAAAGTGATCTCCCGCACTTCAACCCAGCGTTTCAAAAGCGCCCCGGCCGACCTGCGCGAGATCGCGAAACAGCTCGGGGTCATGAACATTCTCGAAGGGAGCGTGCAGAAAGCGAACGATCAGGTGCGCGTTAATGTGCAGCTCATCAACGCTATGACCGACGCCCATCTCTGGGCTGACACATACGATCGCAAGCTCACGGACATATTCGCAGTCGAGACCGAAATTGCGAAAGCCATTGCTGAATCGTTGCAGGCGAAGCTCACCGGCTCGGAGAAAAACGCGATCGCGAAAGTGCCGACGTCGAATCCGGAGGCCTACGAACTTTATCTCAAGGGCAGATTTTTTTGGAACAAGCGAACGGGCGCGGATTTGCGCAAATCGATCGAGTATTTCAAGCAAGCGATCGCGAAAGATCCGAGTTACGCGCTCGCCTACGCCGGTTTAGCTGATTCGTATCTCCTCCTTCCAAACTACGGGAGCACTTCGTCGAAAGAGGCCCTTCCTCCAGCGCGGGCTGCCGCCAAGAAGGCGCTGGAGTTGGATGATTCTTTGGCGGAAGCGCATGCTTCGCTCGGCTTACTTGCCACCATCGAACTCGATCTCGACCGCGCCACGAGCGAGTTGCAGCGAGCGGTGCAATTAAAGCCGAATTATGCAACCGCACACCATTGGTTTGCCCTAAGCTTAATGACACTCGGCCGGCTTGATTCTGCGATTGCCGAAGGAAAACGCGCGCTCGAGCTCGACCCACTTTCATTAATCATCAATGCCGATTTTAGCTGGATGTATTTGTGTGCGCGCCGCTACGACGAAGCGGAGGCGCAGGCCCGCAAGACCTTGGAAATGGATCCCCGTTTTTTCCTCGCGCATTACTATCTCGGGGCAGCGCTTCAACTCAAAGGATACCTAACGGAGGCGATCGCTGAATTTCAAAAGGCGTCCGAATTAAACAACGATCCGTACTCGCTCGCCGCGCTCGGTCAGGCCTACGCACGCATTGGACAACAAGAGGAAGCGAAGAAAATTCTCGCTCGGCTAAATAAAGAAGCGAAGTCGCGACACGCGGCGCCTTACGCCATGGCACTCATTAATTTAGGCTTGGGAGAGAAAGAGCACGCCATCGATGAATTGGAACGCGCCTATGCCGAAGGTGAGACAAATTACCTGTTCGTTGTCAAAGTAGATCCTCTGCTGGATGAACTGCGAGGTCAGCCACGTTTCGAGGCGCTTGTGCAAAAGATAGTCGAACCAAAAGCTGACTCGAACCCATGAGCGATAAGCCCTCGTTCTTCTCCGAGCTGAAGCGGCGGAACGTTTACAAGGTCGCGGTCGCGTACGCGGTCGTCGGCTGGCTGATCGCTCAAGTTGCGACGCAGATTTTTCCGTTCTTGGAAATTCCCAACTGGGTCGTGCGCCTGGTTATCGTGCTGATCACAATTGGGTTTCCGATTGCGCTCGTCATCGCTTGGGCATTTGAAGCGACGTCGCAAGGAATCAAACGCACCGCAGAGGCGGATGCCATGCCGGCAGCTCGCGGGCGGAAGAAGCACGCCTGGATTTATGTGGTCATCCTGGGCGGAACAATCTCCGCCGCTTTGTTTTTTCTCGGTCGGTTCACGGCGTCGAAACGAGAAAGCCCTGCGCCCGATCTCGCTAAATCGATTGCCGTGCTGCCCTTCGACAATCTCAGTCGCGACCCGGACAACGCCTACTTTGCCGAAGGCGTGCAGGACGAAATCCTAACCCGTCTGGCCAAAGTGGCGGACTTGAAAGTGATTTCGCGCACGTCGACGCAACACTTCAAAAGCGCTCCCGGCGATCTGCGCCAGATTGCGCAACAACTTGGCGTCGCCAACATCCTCGAAGGCAGTGTGCAGAAGTCGAACGATCAGGTGCGCGTCAACGTGCAGCTCATCAATGCGCTGACCGATGCCCATCTCTGGGCGGAAATTTATGACCGGAAGCTGACCGACATTTTCGCGGTCGAAAGCGACATCGCCAAAACGATTGCCGACACGCTTCAGGCGAAGCTGAGCGGAAACGAAAAAAATGCTCTGGCTCATTCGACGCCCGAAGATCCGATCGCACACGAACTCTACATCAAAGGACGCCACTTCTGGGGTCTGCGCCGCGGCGACAATTTGCCGCGCGCGATTGAGTTCTATAATCAGGCGATCGCGCGCGATCCGAACTACGCGCTGGCGTATGCAGGGCTGGGCGAAACCTACATTCTGCTTCCCTACTATGCCGGGACGGACACAAGAGACTCACGGGCGAAAGCCCGGGCGGCAACACTCAAGGCTCTTGAGATAAACCCAAATCTTGCCGAAGCGCACAACGCTCTCGGGAAAATCCTCTTCGCCGAGGATATCGATCTGCATCGGTCACTCCGCGAACAGGAACGCGCCATTGAGCTAAGTCCGAACTTCGCGGGCGCGCTTCATTGGATGAGTAATGGAGCACTCGTAGCGCTGGGGCATTTTGAAGAAGCCATCGCCGCGGGCAAGCGCGCGACCGAGCTCGATCCTCTCTCAGCGGTGAACATGGTTGATCAGGGGAGTAACTATATGTACGCGCGGCGTTTCAAGGAAGCGGAGGCCACGTTTAGGAGAGCGATCGAGCTCGACCCGACCTTTGCTTACGCGCACTGGTGTTACGGTATCATGCTGCAGGCCAGCGGTGATCTGGAACGAGCTCGCACCGAGTATCTCACCGCGCGCGGTTTGGAATCCGTCACTTCACAATCGCTCGGTATGCTGGGACAACTCGCGGCCATAATGGGTCGGCGCGAGGAAGCTCTGCAAGCGCTCAAGGACCTGGATGAACTCGGGAAGCATCGATACGTCGAAGCTTACTTTCGTGGCATTATCCATCTCAGCCTTGGCCAGAAAAGCCAGGCGCTCGATGCCCTGGAACAAGCCTATCTGGAACACGACGGTGACGATATGGGCTACATCATGGTAGACCCTCTTCTCTATCCGCTCCACGGCGATCCGCGCTTCGAAGCGCTCGCCCAAAAAGTGACCACGTCGAAGTCGGAACTATCCCAGTGAACCCGCGCAATTTCCTGGCCGAACTAAAGCGGCGCAACGTTTACAAAGTCGCGGTCGCCTATGCCGTGGTGGCATGGCTACTGATCCAGGCGGCCTCGATTGTTTTCCCGACCTTTGAGGCTCCGGCGTGGATCATGAAGGTTTTGATGGCTGCACTCCTCATCGGTTTTCCTCTGACCATTGCTCTGTCGTGGGCCTTTGAGATCACCCCGGAAGGAATCAAACGCGAAAGCGAAGTCGAGCCTAACGAATCGATCACAGCGCACACGGGCCGCAAACTGGTTGGTATCACTTTTGTGCTGGCCGTGATCGCGGCCGGGTTGCTTCTCTTTCAACAGGTAGGGACGCATCTCCGGGGCGTGCGGGATGTTTCTGCACACGATAAAGATGGACGCCCCGGCGGCGCGTCCCCCCCGGCCGCACTGCCGGCCATCCCGGACAAATCGATCGCCGTTCTGCCCTTCGTCGATATGAGCCAGGCCAAGGATCAGGAATATTTTTGCGATGGAATCAGTGAAGAAATTCTGGATGCCCTGGCCAAGGTCGAAACTCTGCGCGTCGTCTCGCGCACCTCCTCCTTCTCGTTCAAAGGCAAAAATGCGGATGTCAGCGAAGTGGCGAGCAAGCTGAACGTCGCCAACGTGCTGGAAGGAAGTTTGCGCCGCGCCGGGAATCGTATTCGCGTGACGGCACAACTCATCAACGCCCGCAGCGGCTTTCACCTTTGGTCGGAGACCTACGAACGGGAGTTACAGGACGTGTTCACAATGCAGGATGAGATTACGCGCTCGATTGTCGACGCCTTGAAGATCAAGCTGGCGGTCGCACCGTCGGCGCCAGCGTCCCACAATACGGCGGCGCACGACCTCTATCTGCAGGGGCTTTTCTTTTCAAACAAGAGTGACGAAGCCAATCTGCGCAAAGCGCTCGATTTCTTTCAGCGCGCGATCGAGAAGGACCCGACTTCGTCGCGCGCCTGGACGGGCCTGGCCAGGGTATGGGACTTCCTGGCCGATGCTTACATGAAGCCCCTCGACGCCTATCCGCACACGAAGGAGGCGGCCGCGAAAGCGATCGCCCTCGACGAACGCAACGCCGAGGCGCACGCCTGGTTGGGCGATGCCATGCACGTTCTGGATTGGGACTTGGCCGGAGATGAGCGGGAGCTCAAACGAGCTTTGGAGATCGATCCAAATTTAGCAATCGCGCACATCTTCTCCGGAATGTTGCACTGGTATCGAGATGAAGGCCCGGGCGCGGTCTCGGAGTTGGAGGAAGGAATGAAACTGGATCCTCTCTCCACCGATGTAGCCGCGCTGGCGGTTCTTCCTTATCTGCGCACCGGGCATGTCGACAAAGCAACAGCGGCCGCGCAACGGATCTCCGATCTCGATCCCAACTATATTTATAGAGACCCGCCGTTCGCGACGATTTATCTCGAAACAGGACGCGACCAGGAGGCCTTGGATGCCTACGCTAAAGCGCAAGAGATGACGCACACTCCGTATGCCGGACACGCGATCGCCTACGCACACTTGGGACGCCCGGAAGAGGCCCACCGGGTTCTGAATCAGATGCTGACACAAGCCGGCCAGGGCTACGTGCCCGGTACTTCCATCGCATCGGTCTACGCGGCCCTCGGCGAAAAGGAAGAAGCGTTTCGGTGGCTCGAGCGAGCCTTCGCCGAGCACGACGTAGGGATGTTTACCATTAAAATCGAACCCACCTTCCGCGCCTTGCAATCCGATCCCCGTTTCGCCGATCTTCTCCGGCGGGTCGGGCTGGATCCCGCGCCGGCGCCAACTACGCCAAGCCAAAAGTGAACCCGCGCAATTTCCTGGCCGAACTAAAACGACGCAACGTCTACAAAGTGGCGGTCGCCTATGCCGTGGTGGCATGGCTGCTGATCCAGGCCGCCTCGATTATTCTCCCGACGTTTGAGGCGCCGGCGTGGACCATGAAGGTTTTGATGACTGCACTCCTCATCGGTTTTCCTCTGGCCATTGTTCTGTCGTGGGCCTTTGAGATCACCCCGGAAGGGATCAAACGCGAAAGCGAGGTCGAGCCTAACGAATCGATCACGGCGCACACGGGACGGAAGCCAGTTGGCCTCACGATTGCGCTGGCGGTGATGGCAGCCGGCTTGATGGCCTTCCAATTTTTGCGTCCGAAAAGCACGGGGACGCCTCGGCAGAGCGAGGCGACTACAGAAGCCCGAACTTCGCCGGGGCCCGCGATTCCCGAGAAATCGATTGCTGTTCTGCCCTTCGAGAACCTGAGTGACGAGAAGGCGAACGCCTATTTTTCGGAAGGTATCCAGGACGAAATCTTAACGCGTTTGTCCAAGATTGCTGCGCTCAAGGTCATCTCGCGCACTTCGACGCAAAAGTACAAGAGCGCGCCCGAGAACTTGCGCGAAGTCGGCAAACAGTTAGGCGTGGCTAATCTGTTGGAAGGCAGTGTGCAAAAGATTGCCAACGCCGTGCACGTGAATGTGCAGCTGATTCGCGTTGCGACCGACGAACATCTCTGGGCCGAAAGTTATAATCGCAAACTGGATGATGTCTTCGCCGTGGAAGGCGAAGTGGCCAACGCTATTGCCGATCAGCTCCAGACCAAACTGACCGGTGCCGAAGCGAAAGCGGTGACCGACAAGCCGACGCAAAACGCCGCCGCTTATGACGCCTATCTGCGTGGGCTATCGATCGAGCACAACGACTATAGTTACGATGCTTACGAACAGGCAGCCCGCGCCTACGGCCAAGCCATTCAACTCGACCCGAAATTCGCGCTCGCCTGGGCCCGTCTCGGCACGGTCCGGAGCTTCCTTTATTTTAACGGCGTTGCTCCGGTCGAAAACACAGCGGCTGCGGTGAAGGAAGCAGCCGATCGGGCCATGGCGCTTGCGCCCGAAGCCGGCGAATCGTGGATTGCGCTGGGCGCTTATCGTTACCGTGTCGAGCGGAACTTCGAGTCCGCCCTCGCCGCCTATCAGGAAGCTTTGAAGCGCCTGCCCAACAATTCTTTCGTTTATCAATATCTCGCCATCGTGCAGCGCCGCCTTGGCCGGTGGCAGGAGGCCGAGGTCAACTACAAGAAAGCTTTGGAGCTCGACCCACGCGACGTCCACTTGCTCAACGACATGGGTAACGAGTTTTATTTCTATCTCCGGCGCTTCGACGACGGCTACGCCATGCTCGACCGCGCGCTGCAAATTACCCCTGACTCACTGTCCGCGCGCGCTAACAAGATCAATCTTTTGCAGGCCCAGGGCCGGCTTGAAGAAGCCGATCAGGAACTGGCCCGCACTCCGGAAGATGCGACGGACTATTGGCTGGTAAACGCGCGAGCCAACCAGGCTTTGTGCAAGCGTTATTACGACGACGCGGCCAAGATCTACCAGCGAAAGATCAACTCGCGTCCCGCGAGCGAGCCGCTCGATTTCTTCGACAAGTCGTTCCTGGTCAGCCTGGGTTACTGCTACGAATGGATGGGAAATTCAGAGGAGGCGCGCAAGGTTTTCACGCGCGCTCTGCAGGCGATCAAGCCCACTCCCGAAACGGTGATCGCCGCGGATGCGAACGGAGCACCCACCATTCTCGCCATGGCCTATGCCGGTCTTGGAGATAAGGAGAAAGCGCTGGCCCAGGCGCAACAGGCGCTGAAGGACTACGCGAGCGACGCCGTTTTCAAACCGACGGCGGAAATCACCGTCGCGCAGATCCAGGCGCGTTTCGGAGATCACGACGCTGCGATCGCAGCATTGCCCCATCTCCTCGAAGTGCCGGCGGGAATTAACGTGGCCGATCTAAAGCTCAACCCGCTCTGGGATCCGTTGCGCAAAGATCCGCGCTTCCAGAAACTGATGGCCGAACGTCCGGTCCGTTCGAAATGAGCGAGCGTAACTTTTTTGCCGAGCTGAAGCGGCGCAATGTCTTTCGCGCCGCCGCTTTTTATGCGGCCAGCGCCTGGCTGCTGGTGCAGATCGCGACGCAGGTCTTTCCCTTCTTTCACATCGCCGAGTGGGTGGTGCGCTGGATTGTGGTCGCAGCCGCGATCGGGTTTCCGGTCGCGCTGGCCTTTTCCTGGTTCTACGAATGGACTCCGCAAGGTCTCCAACGGGAGAGTGACATTTCCCCTAACGAGTCTATTACCAGTCACACCGGACGGAGGCTCGATCGCTGGATCATTGCCATCCTCAGCCTGGCGGTCGTATTGCTGCTGGCTAATCAATTTGTCCTCCGCCACCACGAGAATGAACCGGCCGGGGTGGCGTCGAGCGCGACACCGATTCCCGGAAAGTCCGTGGCCGTCCTCCCTTTCAAAGACCTCTCGCCCAAGCGCGACCAAGAGTCTTTTTCCGAAGGAATGGCGGAGGAAATCCTCAACGCGCTCGCGCGGATCAAAAATCTCAAGGTGGTCGGGCGTGCTTCCTCGTTTCATTACAGGGGCAACGACGTCGCGCTCGAAAAAATAGGGAGTGAACTCGGAGTGGCGCATATCCTGGAAGGCTCTGTGCGCAACCAGGGCGAACAGCTTCGCATCACGACCACGCTCCTGCGCACCTCCGACGGTGTGCAGGAGTGGTCCAACACTTACGATGGGAGACTCGCGGATGTCTTCAATCTGCAGGAATCCTGCGCGCACGACATCGCGAAACAGCTGGACGTTGTCCTCGGCCAAAACGGACAGCAGCGATTGGTCGAGAAGACGACCGATAATGCCGAGGCTTATGCACTGTTCATCGAAGCGCAGACCATGGTGAACGCCCGGGTCGGCGACAATCTTCCCCGCGCCATCGCCAAGCTGGAAAAGGTGACCACGCTCGATCCAAAGTTTGCGCGCGCCTGGGCCAAGCTGGCAATTGCTCACGCCGTTCTGGCGCAATACGTGAAAGGGAGTGATTGGCCGACAAACTTAAACGTATCCGAATCGGCCGCCCAGCGTGCCATTACGCTCGATCCAGACGATGCCGAGGCCCATATCGCGCTCAGCTATGTCGCCTTCTCGCGTCGTCGCTATGTCGAGATGGTCGCACCCGCCGCCCGCGCTGTGGCCTTGGAACCGGAGAATTTCACCGCTAATTATTGGACGGTCAACGAACTGGCGGCGACCGGCCGTTCGAGCGAAGCGGAATTGATACTCGATCAGATCCTGAGCCGCGATCCAGCCAACGCCCTCGCCTTGTATTATAAGTCGATGCTGCGCTTCATGGCCGGCGACATCGCCGTCGCGACCAGTGCGGCCAAGCGTACCGAAGCTCTGGGGTTGCCCTTGGGTGGCCTGACTCTTTCACATATCTCGGCGCGGCAGGGCGATTACGATCGCGGGGCCGAGCAAATGGCGCGAGCGCTGGCGACCATGGGCACGACGTTTACCTCGGCCCAATTGGGAACCATTTATCGCGGCGCCTACATGGGCGAAGCGCAACGGGCCAAAGCCTTGCAAGTGATCGCGGCGCGACCGGACGATCAATATGTCTCGAGTATGCTGCTGAGGTTGAGTGAGCCCGCGCGCTCCTTCGAGGATTTTGAGCACAGTTCGACTGGCCTCTCCGACGCCTACCTCAACTTCCTCTGGCATCCCGACGCCTGGTCGCGCAAGGCCCGCCAGAGTCCGGCCTTTCAAGGTTTCGCCAAGCGCATCGGCCTGGTCGATTACTGGAAACAAAATCGCTGGCCCGACCTCTGCCAGCCTGCGCCGGAAAAAGGCCCGGACGCTTTCACCTGCCGATGAACTTTTTATCCGAACTGAAGCGGCGCAACGTTTACAAAGTGGCGGTGGCCTACGCAGTGGTAGCCTGGCTGTTAATCCAGGCGGCGTCCATCATTCTGCCAACCTTCGAAGCGCCGGCCTGGACAATGAAAGTGCTTCTCGTCGCACTCATCATCGGCTTCCCGATTGCCGTTGCGCTGGCCTGGGCATTTGAGATCACCCCGGAAGGGATCAAGCTCGAACGCGACGTTGCTCCTAACGAATCGATCACGGCTCACACCGGTCGAAAACTTGTTGGCCTTACCATCGCTCTCGCGGTTGTGGCCGCGGGATTATTCGTGTTCCAAATTCTTCGTCCTCGCGTAACGAATACTGGCTCCTCGACCGCGGGCGCGAATGCGCCTGCGCAGAAGTCGGTTGCCGTTCTCGCGTTCGCGAACCTGAGCGACGACAAGGGCAGCGAATATTTCTCCGACGGAGTCAGTGAGGAGTTGCTCACCGTCTTGCAGAAAATCCCCGGGCTGCGGGTGGCAGCGCGGACTTCGGCCTTCTCTTTTAAAGGCAAGAATGTGACCGCGCAGGAAATTGGACAGAAGCTGGGCGTCGCGCATTTGGTCGAAGGAAGCGTACGCAAAGCAGGCGAAACCGTGCGCATCGCGGCGCGGCTGACTAACACTTCTTCGGGCGACGAAACCTGGTCAGAAAACTACACGCGCGACTTGAAAGATGTTTTCGCGGTCCAAACCGAGCTTGCTGAAACGATTGTCGGACAGGTGCGCGGGCAACTCACGGATGGCGCAGCCAATCCGGCAAGCAAGGCGGAGATTCAGGCCCTGGTGCGCGCAGCGGAGAAAGGCGGGACGAAAAACATCGAGGCGCATGAATCGTATTTGCAGGGCCGGTTTTTTATCAATCGCCATTCCGAAAAAGGGACGGATCAAGCCCGGGCCGCCTATGAGCGGGCGGTGCAATTGGATCCGCAATTCGCGCTCGCGTGGGCGGGACTGGCCCAAACCCACGTCTGGGATTGCAACTATGGCACGGAAGGCGGGCAGAAAGGCTTCAATACTCATCTGGCCGCCGCGCGGGAAGCGGTGGAACGAGCGCTCTCGCTCGAACCAGACTTGCCGGATGCGCTGTTCGCGCGGGCGACGATTGAAACCAATTTCGACTATAATTGGAAAGGTGCGGCAGAGACACTGCGCAAGGCTCTCGCTCTGGCTCCACAGGATCCGGCGCTTCTGATGGAAGCAGGAAATCTTGCGCAAGCCCGTGGCGAAACAAAGGAGGGTGTCGATCTGTTCCGCCGGGCGGTGGCGTTGGACCCGGTGAACGCGCAGGCCCGGGCCTTCCTCGCAGGCGGCCTCTCCGCATGGGGGAAGCAGGAGGAAGCTAGGGCGGAATACACGCGCGAGATTGAGTTGAATCCGTCGGCGCCAAATTCTCATGCCGGGATAGGCGGGACATACCTTCTGGAGGGTAAATTTGAAGAAGCGGCGGCAGCCGCCCAAAAGGATGAAGCTGAGTGGGCGCGGCTTTTCATCGTGAGCTGCGCGCGCTGGGGACAAAAGCGAGTTCCCGAATCCAATGCGGCGCTGGCGGAGTTGATCGCAAAAACCGGCGAGACCGCTGCCTATCAGGTTGCCGAGGCTTACGGGTATCGAAACGACAAGGATCACGCATTCGAATGGTTGGAACGCGCACGCCGACAACGCGACGCCGGTCTGCCCGGTTTGCGCGCAGATACGCTGCTCCCGAATCTTCACGACGACCCGCGCTGGCATCCGTTTTTGCACACGATGGGCCTGGCCGACGACCAATTGAAATGACGGGTTCTGGCAGCAAGGCTGACGCATGAATTTCTTCTCCGAGTTGAAGCGGCGCAACGTTTACAAGGTCGCGGTCGCTTATGCGGTTGTCGGTTGGCTGCTCGTGCAAGTCGCGACACAGGTTTTTCCATTTTTCGAAATCCCTAATTGGGCTGTGCGATTGATCGTGCTCGCGATCGTGATCGGATTCCCCATCGCGCTCGTGATCGCATGGGCATTTGAATTGACGCCGGAGGGGTTGAAGCGCACGGAAGATGTCGATCTTGCAACGTCGGCGCGACAACCAAGAAAGCGGGCGTGGATTTTTGTCGTCATCATCGCCGGTGTGATGTCGCTCGGTTTATTTTTTCTCGGTCGCTACACCGTGGGGAACTCAGGAACGCCTCGACAGAGCGAAGCGGCTACAGTTCCGGCGAAATCCATCGCCGTGCTGCCGTTCGAGAACCTCAGCGCCGACAAGGACAACGTCTACTTCGCCACTGGCATGCAGGACGAAATCCTGACGCGGCTGGCTGGTATTCGCGACCTCAAGGTGATCTCGCGCAGTTCGACCGAGCAATACGCCAGCCGTCCGCCGAATTTGAAAATCGTGTCCGAGCAACTGGGCGTGGCGACCGTGCTCGAAGGCAGCGTGCAGAAGGCCGGCAATGCGGTGCATATCAACGTGCAGTTGATCGATGCGCGCAACGACAGCCATCTTTGGGCGCAGAGTTATGACGGCGATCTGAAGGACATCTTCGGGGTCCAAAAAGATGTAGCGCAAAAAGTTGCCGATGCCTTGAAGGCGCAGTTACTGCCGGCGGAGTCGGCGCGTATCGCCAGCGTGCCGACACAAAATCCCGAAGCCTACGATCTCTATCTGCGAGCGAATGTTCACTTCCAGCGTGGCTACGAGCAGAGCGCCATAACCCTCTCGGAGATGCCCCTGGCGATTGCAGCCTATCAGCAGGCGCTGAGCAAAGATTCGGGCTTTGCCCTTGCCGCCGCGATGTTGGCGCAAGCGCATATGCGGACTTATTGGTCGGTGCCCGACCATACCGAGGCCCGATTGGCTGCCGCCAAGGCTGCGGCGGAGCAAGCCCTGGCTCTGCAACCGGATCTGGGCGAGGCGCACGTAGCACTCGGGGCCTACTGGTACTACGGTTATCGCGACTACACACAGGCACTGCAGCAACTCGATCTCGCCCGCAAATCGATGCCCAACAGTGCAGCGGTAGAGCTCTATGCCGGTGCCATCCTGCGTCGCCAGGGTCAATGGAGCGAGGCCCTCGTTCATATGCAGCGCGCGATTGTCCTCGATCCGCGCAGCAGCCTGTCCATCGATCAATTGGCTGTTGCCTATCAGGCCTTGCGGCGTTACGCCGAGGCGGATCCGGTGTTTGCGCGCGCTGTGGCGGTGACTCAGGATCCGACCGACGAGCAGATCACTCAGGCCTATAACATTGTGGTCTGGAAAGGCGACCTCGCCCCACTGCGTGCTGCGGTCGGTTCCCTCATTGTTGGGAGCGCCGACTATTCCGGGAACGGCTTGTCCATCTTCCAGTTCGATTGGTTCTCGCGTGATTACTCGGAAGCGGCCAAGGTGGCGGAGACCAATACGCAAGCTGATTGGAGCGATAACAGCAACGTCGCATTGCCCGGACGTCTTTACCTCGCCTTCGCGTATCAGGCGGCCGGAGATAGCGCCAAGGCACAGCCGCTTTACGCCGAGGTGTGCACGCAGATGCAGACCGCTTTGCAGCAACGTCCCGACGATCCCGATCTGCATCTCGCCTTGGGCTTCGCGGCGGCCGGCTTGGGACTCAAGGAAGAAGCGATGCGTGAGGGGCGCAAAGCCACAACGCTCTTACCGGTGAGTCGCGACAGTTACAGTGGCCCGGGCTATCTGACTTGGTTGGCCCAAATCTACCTGCGCGTGGGCGAAAAGGACGAAGCTATCGATACGCTGCGCGAAGTGCTGGCGGTGCCCTCCGGTGGCAGCGCCATTTCGCCAGCGCTGCTCAAGCTCGACCCGACCTGGGATTTGCTCCGCAAAGACCCACGCTTCCAGAAGCTCTGCGAAGAGAAACCAAAGTGAATCCGAGCAACTTCTTCGCTGAACTGAAACGCCGCAATGTCCTGCGCGCCGCTGCTTTTTACGCGGCGAGTGCGTGGCTGCTCGTGCAGGTCGCCACTCAGGTGTTTCCGTTCTTTCACATCGCGGAATGGGTGGTGCGGTGGATTGTGGTCGCGGCCTGCCTCGGGTTCCCTTTCGCGATGCTCTTTTCCTGGTTCTACGAATGGACGTCGCAAGGTCTTCAGCGCGAAAGTGAAATTATACCTAACGAGTCGGTCACCCGCCAGACTGGCCGTAGGCTCGATCGCTGGATTATCGCGATCCTGGCGCTGGCCGTTGTCCTGTTGGTAACCAATCAGTTCGTCCTGCACAAGGACGCGGACGCCAACTCGGGCAAGGTGGTCGCGAACATTCCCGGCAAATCCATCGCGGTCTTGCCCTTCGTAAACATGACTTCCGAAAAGGAAAACGAGTTCTTCGCTGACGGTCTGTCCGAGGAAATCCTCAACTCGCTGGCGCGGATCGACGGCATGCAGGTGGTCGGCCGCACCTCCTCATTCCAGTTCAAGGGCAAGACTGAGGATCTGCGCGCGATCGGCGAAAAGCTCGGCGCAACGACCGTGCTCGAAGGCAGTGTGCGCAGGTTCGGTGAACGCGCGCGCATCACCGCGCAATTGATCCGTGCCTCCGACGGCATTCACCTCTGGTCGGAGACGTACGATCGTACACTGACCGATACCCTGGCGGTGCAGGTCGATATTGCCGAGCAGGTGGCGGGTGTACTCAACGTCGTATTGGACGATCAACAGCGAGCGCGCATGCGTGCCGAAGGAGTAAAGAATGTGGACGCTTTCATTGCCTACCAAAAAGGACTGAAGCTTTACGCGGACGCGCACGATGAGAAAAAGAGTCGTAGCGTCATCGACGGGCTGCGGCTGGCCAACAAAGAATTTGACCGGGCGATCTCATTGGAGCCCGGTTTTTCCCAAGCCTGCTTCGCGGCGGCCGATCTTTACGATCATATCCTGCTGGCAAATGACCAACCGCAGAGCGAACGACTCGAAGCGCAGCAAGCAGCCTTGCACTATCTCGAGCTCGCCGCGGCCAACAGCCATGACGAGCAGCAGCGCCTCCTGACCCTGGCCGATCGACAATTGGTGAGTGACGACTGGCATGGCTTGGCCGCGAACATTGAGTCAGCACTAAGGCATCCCGGGTGCAGCCCGCCGGATTGGCTGCCAGTGTTCGCCAGTGCTTTTGGTTACGGTGACCTAGTCGAAGACGTCGGTGCGCGAGTGAGCGTTTGCGATCCGTTGAATGTGATCAACTTCAACAGCCGGATGAGGGCAGCGCTGGCCTCAGGGAAACCGCAGCGCGCACTCGACATTCTGACAGCCTCTGAGAAGGCGCGCGGTGGAGCCTCAGTGCCAAGCGTTTTTCGGGTGCAGGCGCTCGTGATGTTAGGGCGGGTCAATGAAGCGAAGGCGCAGGCTGCGGCCATGAATCCGACGGAGGAAAATTACTACAAGGCCCAGGTCTTCGCCGGCACAGCCGCGGGCGAAAGCGCCGCGAGTATCCACGCCCGTTTGAAAACCGTGGATCGCAGCCACTCAATCTACAAAATGCAAGGCCTGACGGACACGATAGAGGTTATCCTCGCCGGCGACCGAGCCGAAGCCAATCGGCGCGCGGCTGCTTACGATGCGCAAGCCGCCGGTCCGTTCATCCTCAGCGTGCTCACCGCGGATTGCCTCCATGGCGCGCCCTTCGACCTGGAGGCGACGCCTAACTTCAAAGCCAGGCTCGCCGAAAGCGGGCTATCTTGGCCGCCGCCGCAAGTCATCAAGCATTCGCCACGCGGCGCCAAGCCCAATGAATGAATTCCTGCAACGCCTGAAGGAGCGCAAGCTGGTGCAATGGACCGTGGCCTATGTCGCCGCAGCGTTCGCGTTGTTGCAAGGGATCGATATCGTGGCGCAGCGATTTGGCTGGCCCGAACAAACGATGCGCTTCGTCATCATCGCGCTGAGCGTTGGCTTCTTTGTCACACTGGTGCTGGCCTGGTATCACGGCGAACGCGGCGCGCAGCGGGTTAACGGCACCGAGCTTCTTATCCTCGCGCTCCTGTTAATGGTAGGCGGCGGATTTCTTTGGCGTTTTGCCGGGCGGTCATTGAAAGCGGCGGCTACAGAGATGGCCGCGGCCCCCTCTGCCATTCCCGCCAAGTCGGTGGCGGTCTTGCCCTTCGTCGACATGAGCCAGGCGAAAGACCAGGAATATTTTTCCGACGGGATCGCGGAGGAACTGCTCAATCGATTGGCGCAATTTTCCGATCTCAAAGTCGCCGCCCGCACCTCGGCCTTCCAATTTCGCGGCAAGAATGAGGATATCTCCGACATCGCGCGCCAGCTCAAAGTGGCGAATGTACTCGAAGGCAGCGTGCGCAAGAGCGGCGCGAATTTGCGCATTACCGCGCAGCTGATTCAGGCTAGCAGCGGCTACCACTTGTGGTCGCAGACTTTCGATCGCGAGGCGGCCGACGTCTTTAAAGTACAGGATGAAATCGCAGCCGCCATCGCGAGTGCCCTGGAAACGAAGCTCTCCGGCCGCGCCACCGATTCTCATCCCACCACCATCGATCCCGTCGCCTACAACGACTACCTGCAAGGCCGCGCTCATTTTGCCCTTCGAGTGAATGATAACCTTAAGCTGGCGGTCGAAGCGTTTGATCGCGCCATCGCGCGTGATCCCAATTTTAGCGCGGCCTATGCGGGGCGCGCGTTTGCCCTTGCCGTCAGCGGAAGCTGGGTGCCTTGGCTCTCCAACGAGGAGGCTTTCGCGCAGTCCCGCGCCGCCGCGAATAAGGCGCTCGAGCTGGACCCGAATAACGCCGAAGCGTACGTCGCGCGTGGAACAGCTGCCTCCGTTTCTCTGCAAATAGTCGCCGCGACCGCGGATTTCGAACGTGCTTTGGCCTTGGCCCCGGAGAACGTCGACGTCCTCAATTTTTACGGTGATTTCCTCGAGGGAACCGGCGCCCTGCGACGCGCGGAAAAGCTGAAGCGCCGGGCCATGGCCCTCGATCCGCTCGCCTTCGTTCACCCGATGAATTTGAGCGACATTCTCGCCGACCAGGGAAGGTATGAGGAAGCGCTGGCCATGGCCCGGCGCGTCACGGAACTGGGAGAGAAAGGTCACCGCGGTATCCGCTCGGTGTTCTGGATGCAGCTCCGACTCAAGCGATTCGACGACGCGCGCAAGACATTGGAGGAAGTCTGCCCGAGGGATGCAGCGAGCATGTCGGACGATCAAAAAGGAGAGATAGCGTCCGCGCCCCTGGGTTCCTGTATTTTCCTGAAGGCGGGCTTGCTCGCTGCGATGGGCAAGGAGAACGAAGCGGCCCAAGTCTTCGCTTCCACAAAGCCAGTTTCGGCCACCAGCTCCGAAGTGCAGTCGTGCATCGCGGACTTTTACGCGAATGAACTGCGCGACATCCATCAGGCAACACTCGCTGCCCAGCTCTCCAAGAAGAGCATCAATTGGGACCTGGCCTTTCCTCTGCTGAATGGGCTCAGACAAGCGCGCCTGCCCGAAGAGATCAGCCCGGACCCGGAATGGTTGGCGGTCTGGTCCGACCCGAAACTGCACGAGCTGATGGAGGACTATCGCGCAAACCTGACCGCTTTTCGCAATGGCAAGTAGTCTAAATTTTTTTGCGCAGCTGAAACAGCGCAAGCTGGTGCAATGGACCCTGGCCTATGTCGCGGCGGCCTTCGCCCTGCTACAGGGCGTCGATATCGTGGCGCAGCGCTTTGGCTGGCCCGAACAAACCATGCGCTTCGTTATTATCGCGCTGAGCGTCGGATTGTTCGTCACGCTGGTGTTGGCCTGGTATCACGGAGAACGTGGTGCGCAGCGCGTGACTGGGACCGAATTACTGATTCTCGCGCTCTTATTGGCGTTAGGCGGTGGCTTTCTCTGGCATTTTGCCGGCGGGTCACCGAAAGCGGCGGCCTCCGCGGCTCCGCCCGCTGCGAACGCAGCACCCATCCCAGCAACGATACCCGCCAAATCAATCGCCGTCCTGCCGTTCGATAACTTGAGCCGCGATCCGGACAACGCCTATTTCGCGGAAGGCGTGCAGGATGAAATTCTGACCCGACTGGCGAAAATCGCCGACTTGAAAGTGATCTCGCGCACCTCGACCCAGCGCTTCAAAAGCTCGCCTAACGACCTGCCGCAGATCGCGCGCCAGCTAGGCGTATTGCATATCCTGGAAGGTAGCGTGCAAAAATGGGGCGATGCCGTGCGCGTGAATGTGCAGCTCATCAACGCCGTGACCGATGCGCACCTGTGGGCTGAAATCTACGATCGAAAGTTAACCGACATCTTCGCGGTCGAGAGCGACATAGCGAAGACGATTGCCGACACGTTGCAGGCCAAGCTGACAGGGACGGAGAAGAGCGCGATGTCCAATACGCCGACGGAAGATCCCGTGGCGCACGAGCTCTATTTGAAAGGACGTCATTTCTGGGGATTACGCGGTGACAATTTGCCGCGAGCGATCGAATTCTACAATCAGGCGATCGAGCGCGATCCTAACTACGCACTGGCCTATGCCGGCTTAAGCGAGACCTATGTCTTGCTTCCCTACTACACGGGCGCTGATCCAAAAGATGTCCGTCCCAAAGCCAGGGCGGCCGCGCTCAAAGCACTGGAACTCAACCCGAATCTCGCCGAGGCACACAATGCTATCGGGAAAGTCGCTTATAACGATGACATAGACATCCAAAAATCGATCCGCGAGCATCAGCGTGCGATTGAGTTAAGTCCTAACTACGCGGGCGCGCACCACTGGCTAACTGGTCCGCTCAAAGCGCTGGGGCGTTTGGACGAAGCGATCGCGGAAAGCAGGCGCTCAACGGAGCTTGATCCGCTCTCCGCTGTAAACATGGTCGATTTGGCGCAGGCCTACCTATTTGCGCGGCGTTTCAAAGACGCGGACGCGACGCTCAAAAGAGCACTGGAGATCGATCCCGGGTTTGCTTATGCACACTGGACTTACGGCATCATGCTCCAAGTTAGCGGTGACCTTGAAGGGGCGCGCGCTCAATACGCAACGGCGCGGGTAAGAGAAAATGATCCGCAAGCCATCGCCATGCGGGGACAGCTTGGGGCAATAATGGGGCGGCACGAGGAAGCGGTGAAGGCCCTCGCTGCGTTGGAGGAACTCGGCAGGCACCACTACGTAGAAGCCTACTACCGCGCCCTTCTCTACCTCAGCCTTGGCCAGAAAGACGAGGCGCTGTCTTCGCTCGAGCAAAGTTACGCCGAGCGGGATGGCGACAACATCGCCTTCATCAAGGTAGATCCGCTACTCGATTCGTTGCACGGCGATGCGCGCTTCGAAGCGCTAGTGGAGAAAGTGGTCGGACCCAAAGCAGAGAGTTCACCGTGAACCCGCACAACTTCTTCGCCGAACTAAAGCGGCGCAACGTCATCCGGATGGCGGGGCTCTATTTGCTCGGCGCATGGTTGCTCACCCAGGTAGCGAGCACTGTGTTTCCGGCCTTTGACGTTCCGGGGTGGGCGCTACGTGGATTGATCATCACGCTTGTGCTCGGCTTTATCCCCGCGATGATCTTCAGTTGGGTGTTTGAACTAACGCCGGAGGGATTAAAGCGCGATGAGGACGTGGCGCCGGAGCAATCGATCGCGCCGCAAACCGGGCGACGCATGGACCGGATGATCATCGCGGTGTTAGTCGTGGCTCTGGGCTATTTTGGTTTCGATAAGTTCGTGCTCGCACCGCGAAGGAATGCCGCAGAGTCACACCCGGCAGGTCCGACTAGCGAACCAGCAGTTGGCGGCAACAGCAAATCGATCGCGGTCCTGCCCTTCGACAATCTGAGCGAAGACAAAAGTAACGCTTACTTTGCGGAGGGCGTGCAGGACGAGATTCTGACGCGACTGGCCAAAGTGGCGGACCTGAAAGTCATCTCGCGCACTTCGACGCAGCACTTCAAAAGCGCTCCGGATAACCTGCCGCAAATCGCAAGGCAGCTCGGTGTGGCCAACATCCTGGAAGGGAGCGTACAGAGATCTAATGATCAGGTGCGGGTGAATGTGCAGTTAATTAATGCGCTAACCGACGCGCATCTTTGGGCGGACATTTACGATCGGAAGCTAACCGACATTTTTGCAGTCGAGAGCGACATCGCGAAAACGATTGCCGACACGTTGCAGGTGAAACTGACCGGCTCCGAGAAACTGCTACTGGCAAAGAGTCCGACCGAGAATCCCGAAGCCTACAAACTTTATCTGCAAGGCCGCTTCTTCTGGAACAAGAGAACGGTGGGCGATTTCCGCACCGCCATCAGCTTCTTCGAGCGCGCTGTCGCGCTTGATCCCAATTACGCCGCTGCCCACGCTGGCCTTGCGCAGACTTACCTGCTCATCCCGGTCTTCGGCGGCGGATCGCCCAGGGAATTTTTCCCGAAGGCGATGACCGTTGCCCGGCGCGCCATCGCTCTCGACGAGGCGTCGGCGGAGGGTCACGCCACACTCGCGATGCTGCTACTTTTTGATTTTAAGTTTGCGGAATCAGAGCAGGAATTTCGACGCGCGATTGCGTTAAATCCGAACTACGCCACCGGTCATCACTGGTTTGGAAATAGCCTCCTGGTCACCCTCGGCCGTTTCGATGAAGCGATCAAAGAAGGAGAACGCGGTGTCGACCTCGACCCTCTTTCTCTCATCATCAATGCCGATCTCGGCAGCACCCTCCTCATCGCGCGCCGGTACGACGAGGCGATCGCGCAATTGCAGCGCACTCTTCAGCTCGATCCTAAATTCGCCTATGCGCGATGGAACCTCGGCGAGGCTCTCTATTTCAAAGGAGACATTCCTGCCGCCATTCACGAATACGAACAAGCCGCGGCTCTCGATGATGATCCACAAATCATCGCTCTCATGGTGGTGGCGCAGGCCGCGGCGGGTCATCGAGAAAAAGCGATGGATTTCCTCGAGCGATTGAAACACTTGGGCCGCGATCATTACGTTCGCAATTACCTTTTCACCATCTCATACGCCGCTGTCGGCGATAAAGCGACGGCGCTCGATTATTTGGAAAAGGCCAGAGACGGAGGCGAGACGCCCGATATCACCTGGGTGAAAGTCGACCCGATCTTCGATCCTTTGCGCTCCGAGCCGCGCTTTCAAAAACTGATCGCGAAGTTGTTTCCAGCGAACGCGCGATGACCTTCTTCTCCGAACAAAAGCGGCGCAATGTTTATAAGTCGCAGTCGCTTATGCGGTCGTTGGCTGGCTGCTGAAATGAACGAATTCCTGCAACGTCTGAAGGAGCGCAAGCTGGTGCAATGGGCGCTCGCCTATGTGGCGGCAGCATTCGCCTTGTTGCAAGGGATCGATATCGTGGCGCAGCGCTTTGGGTGGCCCGAACAAACGATGCGCTTCGTCATCATCGCGCTGAGCGTCGGTTTCTTCGTCACACTCGTGCTGGCCTGGTATCATGGGGAACGCGGCGCGCAGCGGGTTAACGGCACCGAGCTTCTTATCCTCGCGCTCCTGTTAATGGTAGGCGGCGGATTTCTTTGGCGTTTCGCCACCGTTTCACGCGAGCCAAACCGCCCCGCCGCAGCTGAGCCTAACGAGAACAAGATATACGCGGTCCTTCCCAGCTCCGATAAGTCAATCGCGGTGCTGCCTTTCGTGAACATGAGCGCGGACAAGGAACAGAACTACTTCTCCGATGGTCTCTCGGAAGAGTTACTCAACCAGTTGGCGCAGGTTCCGCAGCTGCGCGTGATCGCGCGGACCTCGTCGTTCTCGTTCAAGGGGAAGGAAGTTGACGTGGCGACGATCGCGAAAACTCTCAATGTAGCGAACGTCCTTGAAGGTAGCGTGCGCAAATCCGCCAATACCTTGCGCATCACCGCGCAGCTCATCCGCGCCGCCGACAGTTCGCACGTGTGGTCCAAGACCTACGACCGCGAGTTAACCGACGTCTTCAAGGTGCAAGACGAGATCTCGGGCGATGTTGTCGCGGCTCTTAAAGTCAAGCTGCTGCCGGCGCAGCAGATACCGAAAACGCAGCGCACTAACAATCCCGAAGCCTATGAACATTACCTGCGCGGGATGGAGATCTTCCGGCAAGACCGCCTGGAGGCGAGCCAATCGGCAGCGGTGGAATTCCAAAAAGCGATCGCCCTCGATCCCAACTACGCCAATGCTTTTGCGGCACTCTCGATCGCACAAATGCGGGGCGCTGAATTCGCCGGGAGCCCGGCGCAGCGGGCGGCGGAAATCAACCGCGGATTCGGCACAATCGAACAGGCGATCGCGCTGGCGCCAGACCTGGCTTTGGGCTACATCCGTCGCGGATACCTTCGTCATAGTCGCGCCTGGGATTGGCAGGGGGCGACCGCGGATTTCCAAAGAGCCTTCGCGTTGGATCCCAACAACGCAGAGCTGCTGTCGTTCTACTCCCAGACTTTGTACTTTAACGGACGTCAGACTGAAGGAATCGCGATGGCTCGCAAGGCCGCCGTGGTTGATCCGTTGTCGGGGCCTACCTGGGATTACCTTGGAATCCTCCTTTTTTGTTCGGGCGAACTATCCGAGGCACGAACGAGCTGGCGGCGTTCGCTCGACATTACTCCGGGCGGAAGATGGCCTAATTATCTGACGGGCTACCTCGACCTGAAGGATGGGAAGATCGAAAGCGCGCTCGCCCATTTCCGCGCCACAGACGAGCCCTTCGGATTGACCGGCACCGCGATGGTCGAACACACCCTCGGCCACGCACGGGGATCGGACCAAGCATTGGACACGCTGAAGACGAAATACGCCGCCGGATCGGCCTTCCAAGTGGCTGCGGTTTACGCCTGGCGTGGTGAAAAAGATCAAGCCTTCGAATGGCTCGATCGGGCCTACGAGCAACATGACTCCGGCATGCCGCGCTTGCGCTATGATCCGACGCTCGCCAGCCTGCGCGACGATCCGCGCTTCGCCGCGCTAGTGAAGAAAATGGGGTTCTCGGAGTGAGGACATGAGTGTCTTCGCCGAACTGAAGCGCCGTCTCGACCAATGAGCGCCGGAACCGAACAACGCAAACTTGCCGCCATCATGTTCACCGACATGGTGGGTTACAGCGCGCTCGCCCAACGCAACGAGGCGCTCGCGCTTGAATTGCTCGAAGAACATCGGGGGGTTTTGCGCGAACTGTTTCCGAAATATCAAGGCACGGAAATCAAGACTACCGGCGACGGGTTTCTCGTCGAGTTCGCCAGCGCGCTGGACGCAGTGCAGTGCGCGGTGGAAATACAAAAGGCGTTAGTGGAGCGAAACCAGGCTCAACCCGCCGAGCGGCAGGTGAGTATCCGCATCGGCATCCATCTCGGGGATATCGTGCGCAAGCAAGGCGATGTGTATGGCGGCGGCGTGAACATCGCCGCGCGCATCGAGCCGCTGGCCGAGCCGGGCGGGGTTTGCATCTCCAATTCCGTCCATGATCAGGTCGAAAACAAGGTGGATTACGCGCTCGTGCGGTTGAGTAAGCCGGAGTTGAAAAACATCCAGACCAGCGTGCAGGTTTACCGGCTGGTGCTCGACGGATCGCGCCCTTCGGCGCCTTCTCATCGGAGCCGACGACGGCAGGCAATCGCGCTCGGCGTTCTGACCGTGGTGGCAGCGAGTCTCTTTCTTTTCCTGAAGTTCGGCGCGCGACCCAAGTCGTCAGCTTCGAACACGCCGATCGCCGCCGCTGCTATGGCCGACCAGAAATCGATCGCGGTGTTGCCGTTCGTGAACATGAGTGCAGACAAGGGCGACGAATATCTGAGCGACGGCATGACCGAAGAACTGCTCAACGTGTTGACGAAAGTGAAAAGACTGCGCGTGCCAGGCCGGAGTTCATCCTTTGCTTTTAAGGGCAGAAACGAAGACGACATCTTCCGCAAAGTCGGCGAGCAATTGCACGTTAACGCCGTGTTGGAAGGCAGCGTGCGCAAAGCCGGCGACAAGCTGCGGATTACCGCTCAGCTCATCAACGTAGCCGATGGTTTTCACCTTTGGTCGGAAACCTATGACGGCGACATGAAAGACATCCTCGCCGTGCAAAGCGACGTCGCGAAACGCGTGGTCCAGGCGTTGCAGGTGCAGCTCGGTGTCGACGACGCGCGCGCGTTGGCGAAGAAGCCGACCGAGAATCCGGAGGCGCACCGGCTCTACCTTCTTGGGCGCTACCATTTCTACAAATTTACGCGAGCCGGTTGGACCAACGCGATCAACTACTATGAACAGGCGCTGAAAGTGGATCCCAAATTCACTTTGGCCTATTGCGGATTGGCGGACACCTATGGTTGGGCCGGAGGCCAGATTCTGCCGGGCAAAGAAGCTTGGGCCAGGGAAAAGGAACTGGCGCTCAAGGCGGTGGCGCTCGATCCGAATCTCGCCGAGGCGCACGTCTCGCTTGGAGTAGCTCTTTTTAGCAATTTGGATTTGCGTGGTTCTGAGAAAGAACTTGAGCGCGCCCTGGAATTGGACTCCAGCCTTGCGCTGGCTCATGACCAATATGCGTGGACGTACATGGCGCATGGCCGCTTCGATGAAGCGATTGCAGAGGAAAAGAAGGCGTTGGAACTGGATCCACTGAATCCATTGCTGAATGCCGACCTCGGCTTTTTTCTTTCCTGGGCGCGTCGCTACGACGAAGGAATTGTGCAACTCCGCAAGACATTGGAATTGGATTCGAATAACGGTCTTGCTCAGCAGACGTTAGGCTGGTGTTTGGTCTGGAAAGGAAATTTGGTTGACGCTCTGCCAGCGTTTCAAAAAGCCGCGACGCTGGACGATCTGCCATGGTATAAAGGCTCTCTCGGCTACGCCCTGGCCGTCTCTGGCGATCGTGCCAAAGCAGAGCAGGTACTTCGCGACTTGGACGAGGTAGCGAAAAAGCAATATGTCTCACCGGCGTCCCGCGCGTCGGTCTACCTGGGGCTCGGCGAAAAAGGAAAGGCCCTGGATTGGATCGAGAAGGCCTATGAAGACCGCGATCCAATCTTGTGGTGGATCGAGGATCAACTTTACGACAGCGTGCGCGACACGCCGCGCTTCCAGACCCTGATGCAGAAGGTCAATGAGCGGAAAGGAGTGGCGCAGCAATGAACTGGCGCAGCTTCTTCGCCGCGACCGGAATAGACCATGAGCCGGATTTCGAATGCGGCACCGATTCCGCACCGGTGCATTGAGATGCCACGCCTCGCCGAACTCAAGCGCCGCAACGTGTTGCGCGCGGCGGCGTTTTACGCGGCCAGCGCGTAACTGATGGCGCCGACCTGCCCACAGGCGTTTCCCGTTTCTTTCATATCGACGAGCTCACAAAAAGGCTGGCCTGATGAACTCCTTTATCCGGCCTAAGGGGGTGGATGTTTGCAAGGTTAAGACGCGAAGATTTAGCAGAAACCTGCAAAATCTTGTTTGACGACATATATAACTCTCCTATCTTGCACCTCCCGCGAGGCGGGGTCGGCTTTCAGCCGGATGTTCTTCTCTGGTCCATGGGCGGACCGAACTGTCAGTATCGACAGGTCGGTTATTGCCATGTACTGGAGTTTTGAACGGTTGCTCTTTGATAGTTTGGTTCTGATTTTGTTAGCACGACTTGTGGCGGTCATGGGACTGTCGCTAAAGAGGCAAGATTCAGAATGCGTAAAGTCAGCGAAAATTGAATTGTGCGTTATACGTCGAGCCCCGAAGCAATTCGGGGGGTTGAACCTGGAGCAATCCGGGAACAACATTTCTTTGATTAAAACATTTTCTTCCGAGCTCTTCGGAGTGAGGAAGGATCTTATTTAGATAGAAGATCGGACGAACACTGTCTGCCACTTACGAGTGGCGGTCAGTTTAGAATGGTCAGATATTTGCCAGCCCTTTAGCGGGGTTGGCGCAAACTTTGTCCGGTGGCAGCAATGACACCGGCTCCAAATTTTTACGGAGAGTTTGATTCTGGCTCAGAACGAACGCTGGCGGCGTGGATAAGACATGCAAGTCGAACGGAACTTTTTTCGGTAGCAATACTGAGAAA
>JBBRNL010000011.1:0-87116 GCA_038230335.1 Chthoniobacterales bacterium
GATTATGAGTCCCCTGCTCTAACCGCTGAGCTATAGGCCCGTGATGCGACGTGAATTAAACACGGTGAGCTCCGGATGACCAACCCGGAAAGCTCCCGGGGCTATGGAATGAGCGAAGGTGGATCGCGATCTCCGAGCGCGATGTCCCCAGCCAAAGCGCCAAAGGCGCCCAATTTGGGCGGCTTCACCGCTCGGGGATTGCTATCGTACTCGGAGAGCCCGATCCACCACTAATGACTTTCGGAAAGGCCTCCTCCAGCCTCACGTATTACTGCTCTCACTCTGAACGCTGGCATCGGCCAGCCGACGTTCTGAGAAGGATTATCGGCAAGATGCGGATGCCACGCCCTGCTGACGGGATCAAAAATCTCAAGGAACCGGCTCGTGCCTGCACGAGCAACACAATCATGGTTGCCACGTCTTCGCGTCCGATGGAAATCTGCTGGACAAGCCCTGGTCCCAGAAGATAACAACTTCAGTATGAAACGTAACTGCAATTTGGCCCTTATCGGAACACTGCTCGGGGCCGGAATGACGGTGTCAGGTTTGGCCGGACCGGAGCCGATCGCGGATTACTCGAAGGACAAGAACGTAGTCGAACAGAAGGTCGAGCAGGAATGCAATTGGTATGTAAGTATCGGCGGCGGGGCTGATTTTGATTACGGCACCACGGAATTTAACCGGGCCCGCACAATTCCGGGAGCGCTCGGATTGGCCGAGATCGATGTGGCCTCACACGATTATAATGACGTCTACGACACGAACTACCGAATCCAGGGAGAGGTCGGATACGCCCTCGGTCAACATGTAGAACTCTTCGGCCGGTTTAGCTACGACGCCGCGGGCAGTCAGACGACTGGCGGCAGTGTCGTGCGAAGCATCGCTGGCAACCTGGCTCTGGAAAGCACCTGGAGCGATTACAATTCGTATGGCGGTGAGCTCGGCGTCCGTTATTTCTTCCTCTCGCGGCGCGCTTGCGTTCGTCCGTATATTTCGCTTTCGGGTGGTGCGACTCGGGTGGAAAGCATCAATTTGACGACTCGTGCTACAACCGACTTTGGTCCCTTCTCCGCGGGTGACGTTGTTTTTGACGGCCGATTCTACGGCAACAGTACCGTGGCAACTGGTTCCGTGCTGGCCGGCTTCGAAGTTCCGGTCACGCGCTGTTTTGCGATCGGAGCTGACGCGGGGCTGCGTTACGAATCGAAGCTCGCTCAGGACGATAACGATCTCGACCGCGCCACGTTCTCAGGGTTCGGATTTCCCAACCTGAACAAGCTCAACGATAACGCGGGCGACCGTTTGTTTTGCCCGGTAACGCTCTACGCCAAGATCCGCTTCTAGGCAGAAAGCGAAGTGGTCTTCCAGTGTCCGGGCAGCTGGCGGAGCGTTCTACTTCTGCTCCTTGCGAGCGAGCAGGTCCCGAATGGTTTTTTCCCACTCAGTAAACGACGCCGGCTTCCTTAAATAGGCATCGCCGCAGACGGAGAGTGCCTCCTGCTGCGAGTGATCGTCCGCGTAGGCCGTGTAGTAAACGATGGGAACATTGGGCTGCAGGCCACGCAACTGCTGACAGAGTTCGATACCGGTACCATCGGGCAGGCGCACATCCAGAATGCAAAGGTCGAACGCTGTTTCTCTCGCAAGCTGCAAGGCTTCATTGACAGTCCCGGCCGTGAGAACGTCATAACCAAACTCCTGGAGGGATCCGGCCATGAGAAGACGCACATCGGGATCATCATCTACATGCAGGATACGCGGTTTTGGTTTTACTTCCGATGTCACAGGATGAGCATGTCACCGCGGGCAAGACCGTGTCGATCTTTTACGAATGGCCCGCGGCCTTGGATGAAAAGGCCACCTGTGTTTCGCTACGAGCAGCAACATCTAAGGTTTGGCCGTCGTCGCGGGCACTGCGGACGGAGCTGGAGAAGCGGAGCCCGCGTTCGTCAGGTCGTCTACTTTTGAAGTAATGTCGGAAGGCGACTTGATGGAAATCTGCGGCTTGCCTTTGTGGTCCTCGATCTTTCCGGTCACGCTCACCGTTTTGCCGTCGTAAATCTTCACATCCTTAAATTCGGCGGCGGCCGAGGCTGGCACGAAGACAGTGAACGCTTCGTTAGGGTGCTTGCCGCCCATGTTCAGAAAAATGTTACCGCCCTTGGCCTGGTAGGCAGCCTCCACCTTGTCCGTGACCGTGGCGGTCTCTCCGATATGCTTGGCCGCTTCCAGCGCGGTGTATTCAGCCGAATCCTTGGCCTGCCCGCGAGGCGTAAATCCAAACACGGCGCACGCCAAGACTGTCCCCAAAAAAACTTTGCTCCTCATGGAGCCAAGGTTCCGAAGGGCCGGGGAATTGTCGAGGATGGATTTTAGTGCGGGCGCCAGATAACCGTGGCGCCCGCCCCACCAAAGTGGCCCAGACCTCCGACCATGACGCTCATGCCAGTGAGCAGGATCAGCACGACGGTCAGGATGCGGACCGCACCGATTATGCCGCGAAACATATCGGCCCCCTCCACGTCCTTCGCTATCTCGCCGAATACCGGAGGCGGGCGGCGGAAAAACTGGCCCGGAGCGAATTGCTGGCGCAGCTCGCTGCGTTGAAGATTCCGTAAGGTTGGACTCTTCCAGAGTCGCCACGGCAGCAGCAAAAAAGATGGAAGTGCCTCAATCAGCGGGACCGCGCCGCTGAAGAAAATCCCGGCAAAGACCGACGCGAAGATCGACATGCCGATGCGACCCTTCGTTTCTTCGGCCAGAAATCGCGCCCAGGCGACGCGAGCGATGCTCGGGAGATTGCGAACGCCTGCGATGAAATACCGCGCGGCTGAGGCGCGCCGGCCGCTCCGGATATCCTCCGCCGCGTTTAATTTGGCCAGAATCGCCTCGATCCCGGCATCAAGCCCTCCCTCGAAATCGCCCTTCGCAAAAGAGGGCGCGATGATGTCTTCAAGAATCGTTCGCGAATCCAAATCGGTTAGAGTGGACTCCAGACCGTAGGCTACTTCCAGTCGCATCGTATGCTCTTCCCGAAAGATAAAAAGAATCAGCCCATTGTTCGCACCGGCCTGGCCGATCTTCCACGCGTTCGCCGCGGAGGTGGTGAACTCATCGATCGAATCCGCGGGCGAGCGCGAATAAATGACGGTGACGAATTGCGCGCGGGGCGAGACTTGCACCCAAAAGTCTTTGCCGGCGGCGAATTGCGGCGAAACCAATTGCGCGTAGTCATTGAAAAAATGGACGGGCGCAAGCGGTGGTGGCTTCTCCAGCTTCTTCGGCAGGGCGAGAGCGACCACGCACCCGGCGACCGCGAGAATGGCCACCCCCCAAAGGAATGCCCTGGCGGCGTGACTACGCTCCCTGACGGGGGGCGCGACCGGCTCGGCCCTCCCCGTGTGAAGACAAACTTTCTGACGAATCCCCATGCCCAATCACAAGCGTGCAATCGAACACCCTCGCTCGGCAAGTAAAAGCGCGGATGAAGCCTCGACCGAAAAGCAGGTCCGATGCATCCACCACCACCGGGAAACTCAATGAGGTTTTTGGTCGAACTCTTTTAACTTACCGTTGAAATAGCTGGCTGTGTCCACCGTCTTCCCGTCCTTGAATCGAATCTGATAAGGCTTGTTACTCATTGATGATTGCGAAGCACAATACTTGATGAAATCTTCGGCCGTTTTCACACGCTCTCCTCCGTAGGCGAGCTTCTTTTGCAAATGGTCGCAGGCGGCCTTGGCGTTGTACTCGCTTCCGTTGCGGATAAAAACAGCGCCTTCCAGCGAACTAAGCGATTGGATTAGGTAGTCGATGCGTTGCTGTTCATGCGCGTCGCGCGCGAAGGAGACGATCGGCCATGCCAGCAAGCCAACCAGCAAGAGTGAGAGCGTGCGCATGGTCATAATTCGGGTTCCAAGGGCGTGACGGCCTTATTGAGAACCTTGTTCCAAATGGGTTCATGCTTCAGTGCTTCGAGCGTGATCTCTTTCGATCGGGCCTTGTCCTGCTCAAAAACCCGAGTCTGCTGGGCGGCGAAGCTCGGGTTGAGCACGTTCAAGTTGGCCTCCGCGTTCAGACGAAAGGAACGCGCGTCGAAATTGGAGGATCCAACCGAAACCCAGTTGTCGTCCACGATCATGTATTTGCAGTGAAACATGGTGGGCTCGTATTCGTAAATGCGAATGCCGGCCTCGAGCAACTGCGGCCATTTATTGTGCGAAATTTTCCGAACCGCTTTTTGATCGATATGCGGCCCCGGCACGATGATCTCGATATGGACTCCGCGATGAGCCGCGGCTAGGAAGGTGTCGATGGCCAGCTTATCCGGGACAAAATAGGCATTGGCCAATCGCACATTTTTTGAAGCCGAGGCGATCGACATGAGATACATGAGTCGGGCGCTCTCGCTTCCGCCCTTGGGCGAACTTTTGAATGTCTGCGCCTTATATGATCCCTCCCCGGCCAGAGAAGGGAAATAGCCATCGCCGTGCAAGACGCCGCCGTTCGTGCGCAACCAGTTGTCCAGAAACGCGGACTGCAACTCGGCTACGACCGGGCCTTCCACGCGATAATGATTATCGCGCCAGTGCTTGGAGTCTTGCGCGTGACCGTCCCATTCATCGGCGATGCCGACGCCGCCGGTGAACCCAATTTTCCCATCCACGATCAAAAGCTTTCGATGGGTCCGATTATTGATGCGGGACGGACTGTACCAAAAGTTCGGCTTGTACCAGGCCAGGGGATTGTACTTCACAACCTGCACACCAGCGTCCTTCATTTCCTCAAGGGATGAACGCTCCATGCTCTGGGTTCCCTGCCAGTCGAGAATGACGTGAACTGCCACTCCGGCGCGGGCCCGTTCGGCTAGCGCGCGGGCAAACTCACTCCCCACCTTTCCTTTCCAGTAGACGTACGTCTCGAAATCAACGGTGCGCCGGGCACCGCGAATGGCCTTGAGCATGGCCGGAAAAATTTCGTCGCCGTTTCGTAGGGTAACGATCTTGTTGCCAGGCAGCAGTCCCGGGCCGAGCAGGTTACTCATAGTTCGCTCGAACTGCGGGTCACTCGTCGGATACTGGTGCTTAACCTGGTAATGTTCGCGCTGACTAAAAGTCGTGCAGGAAGCCAGGACCAGCCCGGCGAGGCATAGCACGGATCGGCCCGTGGATATTCTTCCACCACTGGTTCCTAAGATTATTTTACCTGTCATAATGCCTCAATCGCCTGGATCACAGTCTGTCCCGGCTTAAAGATGGGCGCGAGAAGGCCTTTGGCGAAATGATTTTGCGCTGCGCGCAACAGACGCGGCTTCAGATTATCGCGCAGATGGTCGGTCGGACCGCTCAAGGCCAACTCCGTCCAAAGATATCCGCGGGCGCTGCGCTTGAACACTTCCTCGCGCGCGCCCGGAAATTTATCGACCAGATCCGGCGCCACGCCGAGCTGGAACTCTCCGTCGATCTTTTGATCTTTCATAGTGAACTCTCCTTCGACGATAACGAGCTCATTTGATTCGAGCAGGAAATTTTTGACGGTTAAGGCGGGCCCTTGTATCTCGTAGTCCGCCTTAATTTGTTGGATGGGCAACCGGGCGAGTTCCTCGCGGCCCGTAAATTTCGCCACGTTACGGAGGCCTTCGATGTTTTTCAGGATCGCTTTCGTGACCTTGATCGCGCCAACCGCGCGAGGCGATTGCTGCGAGCCGTCCTTCTGCACGCGAGCGGTGGCATCGAACTCGCCTTCCATCTTCGCGTCTTTGGTATCACTACCGAGGAATGGCGCCACCGGACATTTCGCGCAGGTCACTTGCACATCGAACGACTGCTGCTGTTCGAAGCGAACGTTGCCTGTCACGCTGATGGATCCCTCCCCTCCAATGCTGAGCAATCCTTCGTCAATACGCAGAGCCGGCTTAGCGTAAAAGAGCTTGAATTGACGGAGTTGTGCGACTGGCCATTTCGTCTGGTGAAACGTGCCGCCGTCGCCATGGATTACAAGGTTGTGATCACGCGGGAAAAATTGTGCATGCACACCTTTGAATGCGCCTTCGGCCTCCGCTTTTGTGCCCCAGAACAAGTCGAGATGAGCCACATCCAAAAGACGAATATCCAGCTCGAGTGGCGACTCGGTTTTAGACGGCGGCTGCAACTCAGGCGCAATAAACTCGTCGCGCTCGATATGTCGCGCCGCCGCTTCTCCATAAGCGGCTTGCAAATGACCGACCTGCAGATTGTCTATCTTCCATTTCGCTCGCCAAAGTTCGGCCAGATTACAACTGGCGCGCAGGCGGGAGGCACGCATTTCGGTCAAAGCATGCGGGGGTGAAGCCCTGGCCAAAAATCCGCGCGAAGACACGGACAAGCCGTGCGATGCCAGCCGAAGATATCCGGAGTCGCAATCCAACACCTTCGCCGTCTTACCCGCCAGAAGCTTTCGGAGACCCTTGGTTTCAAGCACCCGGCCCACGGCGTAGCCAAATCCGAAATAGCCGGCCATTCCGATCAGAACCAGAACGGCCAGGAAGATGCCTAAACGCCTTTTTGTTTTCGTCATTAGAACCAACGGCTACTTAGCAGGGCTCTTGCCGTGAAACTCATCGCTATTATTCGCAAGGCACGCGTTCTTCGGCCCTGTTAGAACACTCAAGACGAGCGATTTAACGACGGCTCTGCAATAGCATCCAGATGGTGGATTCCAGTTTCTGCAGGTTTACCGGCTTGGTCAGGTGGGCATCAAAACCAGCCTGGTGCGCACGTTCCACATCCTGCTGCATGCCGAAGCCGGTTAACGCAATGGCCGGAATGTCGTTCTTTAGTTTTGCCTGGGTCACAAAATCCAATCCTGTCCCATCGGGCAATCCCAGGTCACAAAGGAAAATATCGAACTTCTCCTCGTGCGTAGCGTTGAGACCGGTCTTCACAGACTGTTCGGCCCGCACTTCGTAACCGCGATTCTGTAAAAGCCGCGTCAGCGCGCGAGCGGTGTCCACGTGATCTTCAATCAGCAGCACCCTCGCCTTTCCGGCCCGGACCGGCTGCGGCGGCTCGCCCCCGTTCTCTTTGGGAACGGGCTTTGCCGTGGCGAAGCTGACGGTAAAGGTTGAACCTCGCCCCAATCCATCGCTTTTAGCAGTTAAATTACCATCCAGCAGTTCGACCAAAGCGCTTGAAATAGCCATGCCGAGACCGAGGCCACCGTAACGGTTACTGCGACTTGGGTCGGCTTGTTCAAACGGGATGAACAACCTTGAAATCGTATCCCTCGTCATACCGATTCCCGTATCGGCAATCTCGACTTCGATGCGCCCGTCGCTCGTGTTGGAAGTCGTGATCGTGATGTCGCCGCTTATGTCGGTGAACTTGATTGCATTACGCAGAACATTCCAAAGCACCTGTTGCAGCCGCGCTGCGTCCGTATGGATTAAAGAAAGCGCGGCTTCCAGGCGCAGCGATACCTTCAGTCGCTTCTCCCGCAGTTCGCTCTGGGAAATGCCGATAAGAAATTCAATCAACGCGTGCACGTCGGTGCTTTCGGGAGAAAACGAAAGCATGCCACGCGCGATCCGCGTCAGATCAAGCAGGTCGTCGATGATTCTCGCTTCCAATTCAATACTTCGGCGCAGCATCTGGATGTCGCCTTGCAGCGAGGCGGGCACTTCCTCACTGGCTTCCAACAAATTCAGGGTGGCCAGCACTGGTGTGAGAGGCGTTCGTAATTCGTGCGAGAGCATGGCCAGAAACTGGTCCTTCGCCTTGTTCGCGGTTTCCGCCTTTTCCTTGGCCGCGCGCAAATCGGCCTCGTTCCTTCGATGCTCCGAGAAATCGCGAAAGACCAGAACCACGCCGCATAGTTTACCTTCCGCGTTGCGGATCGGTGCACCGCTGTCGTCTATCGGAATTTCGCTCCCGTCCTTGCGGATGAGGAGGGTACGGTTGGCCAGGCCTACGACCACCCCGTGCTGCATCACCTTGTCGACCGGATTTTCGACCGGCTCGCGGTTCTGCTCATTCAGAATGCGAAATATCTCGGAGGCCGGACGGCCGCGAGTTTCGGCAAACTTCCATCCGGTCACCAATTCCGCTTCCGAATTCATAAAGTCGATCGCGCCTTTTTCGTCCGTCACGATGACGCAGTCGCCAATGCTGGAGAGCGTGACACTGAGCAGGTCTTTTTGTTCCTGCAGCTCGCGACCGCGGGCGCGAGCGGCGCCCAGAGCGGTATCGCGTTGCTCGAGCGAACGGCAGATGCGCCGAAAGGCCCAGGCGAGAAAGCCGATGTTCAAACAGGCGGCGAGCACGAAGACAAGCGTTCGAGTTCGTGTCGCCGCATCGCTCATTTCGCCGTCCTTTTGCAGCGCGGCCAACTGCTGCGTCTTGAGCCTGTTCACCGTCACCCTTATTTCATCCATGATTTGACGGCCCTGACCCGTCCGCATCATTGCGGCAGCTGCGTCAAAATCCTTCGCATGGCGCAAGGCGATGGTGGACTGCAACTCAGCCATCTCCCGATCAATCAGGTTTTTTAGCGTAATGACCTCTTCCTGGCTCATTCCGAGGTCTTCCCGGGGTTTGATTCGTTGGATAACAACGGGCAGTTGTTTCAGGGCGTCGTCGTACGGTGCGAGATAACTCTCGTCGCCCACAATGATGAAGCCACGCTGGCCGGTCTCGGCGTCTTTTAGGGTCGATGCCAGTTGATCGAGGTTGTTGATGATTTCACGGCGCTCCTGTTCGCGAGCGTGCGCCCGCAAAACGCGATTGCCAAAGCCGTAGGTCAGCAAGGTCGAAGCGATGATGATCGCGGCCGTGAGGGCGAACACGCCTGTGACGAACCGGTGGCGTCCCGCCTTTCCCGACGAATCATGTTTTCCACGGTGATTCACTGGGACTCGACTCGCCTCCCATTGTCAACGGCCGAGTTCCGCCGTCGCCGCAACAGCGCGGGTCTGAACCCGCGCATGAGACACGCGCGATTACCAGGGCCACCAAGCGGCGAAAATACCGCCCACCATCCCGGCCAGCGCCCCGGCCATGTTCTCCGACACAGAATGGCGCCCCAGATTCAAGCGCGACCAAAAAACGAGTACGGCCAGGGCCAACGCTACCGAACCTGCCGGCGAACTCGTCCGAAAAAGAATGACCACGCAGTAAAATGCGAAGAGTGTGTGCAGCGATATTTTCAAACGCGTATTGATGATTGCGGCCAGGATTAGCAATCCGACCGTGACGATTGCACCACGCACAATGAAATTAGGCGCGCGCATGAACCACGTGGCCGTCACGCCCGCCGCGGAGATTGGGATAGCCCACGGATAAAAACGCTTTCGCTCCTCGCGAATCGAAACGTCACCATCCTTCCAGCGACCCGAGCGCACACCGACAAACAATAGAACTGCCGTTGGTACGATCACGGAAAGGAACAGGCACGCGACAATCGGCCACGCCGACGCCACGGTCATCTGTGTCCCAAGCACGATCGCCAGCGACGCCATGACAAAGACGAACGGGTGCCCGATCCATGAGACGGCACGGGCGATGAACCGCGAAGCCCCCCCCCATTTGGCTCGTCACTGTTTCGGTTCGGCTGGAACGACTCGACCCACGACCTCGCCGAATCCGACGCGGTAACCATCGCCCTGGCACCATCCGCTGATGGCAAGCGTGTCACCATCTTCCAGCCACTTGCGGCTCTCCCCACTCGGTAAGGTCAGCGGATTCGCGCCGCGCCAGGTCAACTCCAGCATGCAGCCGCGGGAGTCTTCCGTCGGGCCGCTGATTGTTCCGCTGGCCAGCAGATCCCCCGGTTCCAGATTGCAACCGCCCACCGTGTGATGCGCGAGTTGCTGGGAAATACTCCAGTACAGATTCTGAAAGTTTGTCCGGGTGATTGGGTGAGCGGTCACCATCGTCTCCGTGCGGAGCCTCGCTTCGAGCTGGATATCGAACGTGAAATCGCCGGGGGCCAGGAGGTATGGCAGTGGCATCGGATCCTGCGCGGGGAGCGGTTTTCGGAATGGCTCCAAGGCGTCAAGCGTGACAACCCAGGGCGAGATGCTCGTACAAAAATTCTTGGCCAGAAAAGGTCCGAGTGGCTGGTACTCCCAGGCTTGGATGTCGCGGGCGCTCCAGTCGTTCATCAGAACCAGTCCAAAGATGTGTTCGTCGGCGCGATCGATCGGGATGGACTCGCCTAACGAATTACCAGGCCCGATAAAGAACGCCATTTCCAGCTCGTAATCGAAACTGCGCGAAGGCCCAAAGGTGGGCGCAGCCGCTTCCGGCGGTTTAGTCTGACCCTGCGGACGACGCACATCGGCGCCGCTGACAACAATCGAACTGGCTCGACCGTGATATGCCACGGGCAGCCATTTCCAGTTTGGCATAAGGGCGTTCTCCGGCCCCCGCAGCATTGTTCCAACGTTGTGCGCATGATGATAGGAAGAATAAAAATCCGTGTAATCGCCGATTCGCGCAGGCAACTGCATCGTGACGTCTCTTTGTTGATGAAAAGCCTGGGCGCGCAGATCGATGTTGTCGCGCAAAGTAGCGGTATCCGCCGCAAGAAGGTGTTGCAGGATTTGTCGTACTTTTCGCCAGGCTGGTCGTCCCAGTGCAAAAAATGGATTGAGCGCGCCGGCCGAGAATATCTTTCCATCTCCCAGCTTCGCCTCACGGAAAAATCCTTTTTCCTCCAACACGGACAGATCGATGACGAGTTCACCAATGGCGACGCCCACCCGTGCTGTTCCCTCGCGCGGCCGGAAGACGCCGAAGGGAAGATTTTCCAGCGGGAAATGGGAATCGGCAGCAACATCAATGAAGGATGAAAGGGGCATAACGAGATTGGGATTGTAGGACGTTTCTCGGAAAGGCCAAGTGCGGGCGCTAACCACACCCGCCGCCAAGGCAGGGGCGATTGACCTCAATCGCCTTATGATTACTTCCAGCGGATGCCATAAAAAGAAAGGCGGTTCAGGTGAACCGCCCCTACCTAGCGTTGTGTCTCCGTCAGCGCGCGCCCTGTCACCCTGAGCCAGCGAAGACGGCGAAGGATCTCGCCTATTCAGGCGGCGTTACGCAATGAATTTAGTGTGATCCACGCAGCGCGTGAGAGATCAACGCGCGCGGGATGACAAAAAGAGAAACGGCGGTCGGCGCTAAAGGAAGCTGAGCGCGCGCAAATCCTCGCGTGGCTCATTAAAACTACAGCTGCCAAAAGAGGTTACGAGTTTGCGATGGTTCTCTATCTGATCGCCGCTCACCGCCCATTCCCGCCAACGGAATGAGTTTTCACCAAAAGAGAACGCACCCGCCTCTTCGCTCTCCAGCATCTCCGCTGTTTGTTTCTCGTCCCAGCGATGCTGCGCCGCGAGAACTCCGGCTCCGAGCACGTTTAAGAACCCATGCATCTTCGTCTGCACTTCATCGCGATGTTGCCGGATGGGATGATGCAGTCCTGCCGTGAACTTAATCGGAACCCGACTCTGCGTGGCGGCGACGAGGGCGCGAGCGATTTGCTGGGAGTTCGGGAAGGCATCCGCCGTGACGCCGCCGGTACGCAGTTTAAATCCGAACGATCGGCCACCGGCGGTGCCGTTATGTTCGGCCAGCAAATCGATCATCGGTTCGGCCTCGTTCACCGGAGCCTCCCAAAAAGTCTGCCATTCCTCGCCAGTCAAAATTCCGCGGGCTTCGGCCAACACAGCTGCATCCGTGTGGCTGGGCAAGACCATTTCCAACTGTTCGATAGAAACGATGCCGGAGTGGCGACTGCAAAAGGATCCGATCGCTCCCAGTGTTTTCTTTAGTTCGAAGATAAAATCGGCGGGGCCGTCCGTCCTAGGGCCGAGAGCGGACAGGCGCAGTGGATGTTCCCGATTAAATGCAGACAGATGCGGGGCGGCTTCTTCGAAACGCGCGACCGGCAGGACGAAGGCCGCAAGCATCCACTCGTCCACGGAGTGCGCATAGGCTGCCTGATTGGTCAGAGCCGGCTTGAGTTCGAGCGTGCAGGGGGGAAAGAGCCCGGCATAATCGATCGAACGGGAGAGTAATTGACGAAGCGAAAGAGCCACAGCCATGTCAGAGTCAACGGCGCGATTGCACGTTTAGTCAACCGTCTGCATAATGAACTCTCAAATGACACGCGTGAACGACGTGACATTCGAACTTGAAGAACATCGCCCCTGAACTCGCACATCGAACGCCAAGAACACTATGAGCCTAAGCAAACTAACTAAGATCGCCTTCCTCGCCTCATGCGCCGCTCTGGCAAGCTACGTCATCGCACAAGCGCAAACCGGCAACACGGGCGGCTCCAGCGGTGGAACCGGTGGTGGACAATCCGGCACCGGAAGCGGTCCCGCGGCGAGCGCACCGTCCGCGGGCGGCGGCACTTTCACGAACACCAATCCCGACGCCAATCCGTATGCGAGCCAGGACGGAAAGGATTCGTTTATCAACGGGACAACGTCCACTTCCGAGACAAGCACGAGCACGCCTGCGCGCAAGACGCGGAAACACACGACCAAGACTTCGAAGAGCTCGTCGGGAAAAGCGAAGAAACAACGCTCGAGCCGTCCCGCCGGCAGCGCGTCACCCGCCGCCAGTCCGACTAGCTCTTCCCACTGAAACGACCCGGCCGGGCCCGTGAATCGCGATCTCAGAGCGCGCTGCTCCTCTGAAGCGCCAATCGCGGTTGCACAGGCGGCCAGTCTCAATTAATACTCTGATCTCCGTCGGGCCTGTAGCTCAGTTGGTTAGAGCATGCGCTTGATAAGCGCAGGGTCGGAGGTTCGAGCCCTCCCAGGCCCACTTGTCTTTAACGAGCGAGAGCCACCCCGTTTTTCGAACGCGCCAGCAGCGCGCAGAGCGCCACCGCGAAAAGCGCGCCCAGACAATCGATCATCACGTCGCGCGCTGAAGCGGTGCGCGTCGGGACGAAGGATTGGTGAAACTCGTCGGATGCGGCAAAACCCGCCGCGATCAGGAAGGCCGCGATGGCCAGAGCGCTGCTGCTGACCGCCGAAAAAGTCCCGCGCAGTCCGCGCCACAAGAATGCCGCCAGAATGGCGTATTCCGTAAAATGTCCCAGTTTGCGAAGAGCGAGATGGATTGCCGCGATGGTAGCGATCGAGACTTGTGGATCGAACCATCGCAGGAAAGGCACAATAAAACGCGAGGTATGCTCGGCCGAAAGGGCATCGGACGAACCCGCAAAAATCAAAAGCATCCAGGCAATAACCGGCATCCATTTACTGACGAGACGAGGCACCTTCATGTTCAAATTGAGTGCTCATTTTAATATGAGGACGGCCAAGCACAAACGATCCGGCGGGCCCGGAGCACAAAAAGCCATGCAGCAGGTACGGCTGCCGCTACAGTATTTCGCCTCCCCATCCAAATGGCCCATTCCGAGCTGACTCAGCCCATCGTTTTTGAGCCGATCTTCATGGAGCGAATCTGGGGTGGCCGCCGCCTCCAGAGCGCTTTCTGCAAGCAGTTGCCAGCCGATCGTAAAATCGGCGAGGCCTGGGAGATTGTCGACCGCCCCGAAGCGCAGAGCGTCGTGCGCGACGGACCGAGGCGCGGACAAACGCTGCATGAGCTTTGGACCGATCATCGCAGCGAAATTTTTGGCCGTGTCCGCGACACGCCGCGGTTTCCTCTGCTTATCAAATTGCTCGACGCGAACGATAAACTCTCCCTGCAAGTCCATCCGCCCGCGGAGGTGGCGGAAAGGCTTGGGGGTGAACCGAAGACAGAGTTTTGGTATGTGGCCCAGGCAAATCCCGGGGCCGAGCTGTTCGTCGGATTGCGCGAAGCCACGAGCGCGGATGTTTTCAAGGCTTCCATTGCCGCTGGCACGGTGGCCGATTGCATTCATGCGATCCCCGTAAAAGCGGGCGATGCCATGTTTCTTCCGGCCGGTCGTTTCCACGCCATCGGGGCGGGTACCTTATTAGTGGAGGTCCAACAAAACAGCGACAGCACATATCGTGTCTTTGATTGGAACCGCACGGACAGCAAGGGCCGACCGCGCGACTTGCACGTCGATCTCGCTCTGCAAAGCATCGACTTCGATGACTGCCAACCGGAACTGATAACTCCGAAGGGCGAAATCCTCGTCACACACGAATTGTTCCAAGTCCAAAAATGGACAATTGCGGGACCGCGTGAAATCAATGACCGCGGAAAATTCGCGATTTTGTGCGTGCTCGAGGGAGCGATCGACTGCGCCGGCCGCCACCTAAGACCGGGGGAATTCTGCCTTGTCGCGGCGGAAGCGAAGAATCGCACGATCCAACCTGCGTCGTATCTGGCATCGCTGCTTCACATTACCATCCCTGACTAACTAGTGGCGCCATAGATCGCCGCTGTAGCCGCCTCGCGCTGTCGAGGCGTTCCGTGTGTTTGATTAGCTGGAGACACGGCAACAGAGTGCCGGGGCTACAGAGAGAGGACGCCTAAACCAAAATCCAAACCCGGCGGGTTGGTTCGTGATTTCGGATCGGTGTCACATTCGGCGTCTCGCGATCGGTCGTCGCGTGACCGGTCGGGGCCAGAATCGCGCCCACCCCGCAAATGACGAGGCAACAAAAGGTCACAAATAATTTTGTCACGCAGTTCATTGAATCAGACCACGCACATTCCAGCTATTCGCATGCCTTCTGGCAATGCGTTTCTTGCGCCTGCCTACGGCCGGCTCAGCCGTCGGAGATATTGAAAGGTGTAGAGGCCTGTTTCGTGTCCATCCCGCCAGCGCGGCTGCAACGCGTATCCCCCGACAATGCCGAAGCCAATGAGCTGAAAACTTTCGTCCGTATACGTGACCTTAGGCCGGGCAATATTACCCATGACATCGGGCTCACCCCCGCAGGCCGCGCAAGGACAGGCACGTCGCAGAAATTCCAGTTCGAAGAACGTTTCGGCGCCGTCGTTCCAGTGCACAGCGAGTTCGCGTCCAATCTGCTGGATGTTAGAAGGCGCCAGCGGCATGTGCGAACGCTAGCGGACGCAGTCGCCCCCGCAAATCGCCGAATCAACCGTGTTTCCAATATCTACCAACAATTCCTCGCAGTTTCGTAGCGACCTACAACCGGGGGGCGCGGTTTTCTCGAATCATTCTTCAAAGTCCCATGAAAAACCTGTTCTCCCTTTCCGTTGCTCTCCTTGTCGGGATCGCCGCATCGGCTTCCGCCCAGATCACCCCTTACGCCACGCGCACGCTTTACAATGCCGCCACGACGAACAACACGGTTCTGCCGTTTACCGGCCAGCAACAAGCTCTGGCCCCGTCCATTTCAATCGGGGGCGTTACCTTTTCCGGTGTCGGTTCGATCGCCGGGTCGCCCGTCCAGGTTGAGATCATCGACGGGACGAATGTTGGCCTTCCCGGAAATGATATTCTCACCACGAACAACGCGGCCTTCCTTCAAGACAGCATTCGCATCGCTCTTCCCCTCGGCACGACCGGGTTTGCCACGGACTTCAAAGCGGCCACCAATTCGGCCATTGCACCTCCGGAGACATTCCAATTCACTCTCTTCTCCGGTGTCACGAACCTCGGCTCTTTCCTGGCGCCATCGGTGACAGGCAACGCTCTGTCCTTCGTGGGCTTCACCTCGGCGTCCACCCCCATCACCGCTGTGCAGATCCAGGCGACCGGGGCTATCGGCAGCCCGACAGCGGTGCTCGACAACGTGACTTTTGCCGCCGTGCCAGAGCCGGCGACGACCACCTTGTTTTTGGCAGCCGGTCTGGTCGGCGCCAGCGGATACCTCTTCCGTCGCAGATCTTCGCGCGCTTAAAGCATCGGCTGCGGCTTGGGACGTTCTCCGAAAATAGCGGTGCCCACGCGCACCATCGTGGCACCTTCCTCAATCGCGACCGGGAAGTCGTTCGTCATCCCCATGGACAATTCGGCGAGGCGCATGTCGAATTCTTTTTCCCACTGATCGCGCAGGTTGCGCAGCTCCGCGAAAAATGGACGCGCCATCTCCGCTTCGGGAACAAGCGGGGGAATGGTCATCAGACCTTCGATGGTCACGCGCGAAAGAGACAACATCGGTTCCATCGCTTCGCGCAATTTTTCCGGCGAGAAACCAAACTTACTCCCCTCGCCCGCCACGTTGATCTCCAGCAGGACGCGCGGATGCGTCCCCGTCTCCTCCGCGATACGATTGATGTCCTCGGCCAGGGCAAGCGAGTCGACGCTGTGAAAGAGTTCAAAAAGAGGCAAGGCGTGTCGAATCTTGTTCTTCTGCAGATGTCCGACAAAATGCCAGCGCAGCGCCGAAGGCAACTCCGGAATCTTGACACGCGCTTCCTGCACGCGGCTCTCGCCGAAAATAGTCTGTCCGGCCTGATGAGCGGCGCGCACGCTTTCGGCCGGATGAGTCTTGGAAATCGCGATTAATTGGACGTCATCGGGCGATCGGTTCGCCTTGTGCGCGGCTTGCGAGATTTTCTGGCGAACGCGTTCGAGGTTCTGTTCGATTGGTTCCATCCTTGTCATTATAATATGAGCGCAAGATTTGGCCAAACCCCTGAAAGCGGCATCGGCATCTTGCCGACGTGGACACGAAAGGAGAAGTCCATGTCACCGCCAAATCCTGCGCACGTGTTTTTACTCACCCGGAGAGCGGTGTGTTTTTTTGAAAGAAGTCGCAACTATGCACCGTAACACTCAGCGATGTTGCAGAACTTAAGTAGGCGCCTCACTCACACCACGCTCGCCCTTGTCCTCTGCTTCTTCTGCACGCAAGTCTCTCCTCCGGCCGAGGCGCAGGAACCCACTTCGGAAGAGGCTGAAATCGACCAGCTAAAAGCGCTCCTCCGCGCGGAAACCGATTCCGATAAAAAGGAGAAAATCGACCGGGAGATCGAAGCCGTTTACTTAAGCAATCCGCGCAAGGAAACGAAGCGCCTCTACGACGCATGGCAGGACGAGAGCGACCCTCATACCAGGAAGAAAATCGGCGAAGAGTTGGCGGACGCCGCTGTGCATAGCGAGGAACCGGATATCGTGATGGAAGTCGCGACCGGCGGATCCTTTGCCGAAAGGCGGATCCAGATCCCGGCCGGAACCCAGCAACTACTCCTGCGCGAATGCTCTCAATTGCCACCGAAGGCCGGTGAGGAAGTAGCCGATTCGGGACGACCCTACCAATGGGTCATTCGAAGAATGACAGCAGATCGAATCGAGGTATGGCTCCCGAATCACGGATGGTTGTTCGACAGCCAGGGCGAACTCTTGAGCGAAGCGTTTCCACCACGCCGCGATGCAGACGGGCGGGGGTGGTTTGGCGCCTTTCTCCCCGACGGAAGCTGGGTCACGACCGACCTGTGGGGTGACGACAAAGTCCTGACGTTTTTCTCGCGCGAAGGAAAGTGGCTCAAGGAAATCAACGCTACCGATCTCGTACCGCATAAGAACGATGGCGAGAGAGACGACGGTGACGGCGATACGTCGATATCAACGATCGGTTGGTGCCGATGCGACGCGGTCGGCGACGGCTTTGTCGTGAGCGTCGGACAGGGTAGCGGACGCGGCGTGGCCTGGGTCAACGCCAAAGGAGAGCATCACCTTTTGCGGGATGGAGCGGCCCCCTGGAAACTCTGTTACCCGCGCGACCTCGAGCGAAAAGGAATGTACACCCACCTCTACATCCCGAGCGATCGAGGCGACGAATGGTTCGAATCTCATACGCCGGGACACGGGCTTTTCTGCGGTTATCCCACTTTGGAGGCTCTGAATTTCCAAGTCATGATCCGGAATGGCGAGACGTTTGGATTTTGGCCTGACTCATCGTCGTTGTGGATCGGCATAAAGGACGAGACTTTCGGCACTGACTCTGAGACAGGGGGAGCAATCGAGCAGCTCTGTCGAACAAACCTTATTCTATGAGGCGGGCGGCCGTTTCGCCGGGTGGATTGCCGCGCGACGATTGGCGGACACACCGGCACTCGATGGAATGGTATTTTGCGATGTGGAGGACCGAATCATCAGCCTGAGTCGGAATCGGAAGATTCAAAAGGTCGAACAATTTACCTGGAGCGATGGTTCGGTGGCTTCGCCTTACAAAATATTTACGGAACTCCAGCTCGGGTTCTTTATCGAAGAAGAAAACCTTGTGCTGGCGCGATGGTAAATTGGGGAAAAGTCTTCAAAGCACGCCGACCGCGCGCGAGATGAGCAAAATGACAATGCTCAGGGAGATGGATATCTGGATCATGACGAAAATCTTGGCCCAGCGCGCCAGCAACGGAGCGTCCGTCGGGCCGAAGGTCGAACTCTGGGTGAAAGCGATGAAAAGATAATCGATAAAGTGCGGCCGCCACCCTGCGCATTCGAACTTTACCTGCTCCGACTTTTCAATCTGCATCTGCGGAAAGACGAAACTGCGGCTGCCAAATTCCTGCCGGTCCCGTCGCACGGTCGGCCCGCCGCCATCCAGTCGCCAGTACCAAACAGCGAAAACCAGTATATTCGTTAGCCAAAGCAGGGCCCCCGAGCAAAGCAGGCGAACCGGGTCTTCCTTGTGCGAGGGCAAAAACCGCACCAGAAGGACGACAGAACCGATCAGCGCGATTGTGATAATCGAACTGACGGCGATGCCGAGCACGCGATTCAGCGAACGGTGTCCGGTCCTGTGGCTGACCACGGTCGGGACCAGCAGGACCACGATTAATGTCGGCAATAACCACGTCGGCCCGACAATCAGTGACCTCGGCAGCGCCAGGTAAATGCCGCCGACGGCGAGTAGCGCAAGCAAAGCTTGCCAGCGGGGTTCCGGCTGATCGACTTGACGGGACGCGTCTGGCACAGATTGGCTTATAGCAAGGATTGCGAGAGGTGCGAGCAGTTGCTGAAGCGATTGAACTTTTGATTGACCCAGCCTCTCCTTTTCCGGTGATGTGACACCATGCTCAAGAGTCTTTTCAAATGGATCTTCAGAAGCGGGCTGGTCCTGGTGCTGGCCGCTGCCGTCTTTCTGATCAATCTGATCTGGTTTCGGCCTTGGAGCCTCAATCTTTTCTACGAGAAAGTCTTCGCTAGCACTGTCTTCGACGAACCCGAATTGCTTTCGTCTCTCGGCCTGGTCGAGCAATTCGGAATCACGAGTCACAACGGCAAACTGAACGACGCCTCGCCCGCTCACCAGCAGAATGCGATCGAGCGATGGAAAAAGGATCTCGTGGAGCTGCGCGAATATCCTCTGGAACGACAGACCGAATCGCAGAAGCTGTCCACTCACGTGCTCGATTGGTTCCTGCAGGATCAGACCGAGGGCGAGAAGTGGCAGTGGCATAACTATCCCGTGAACCAGCTCTTTGGCCTGCAGAACGAATTCCCTTCCTTCATGGCCAACACCCACCGGCTGCTTGATCGCAAGGATTGTGATTACTACCTGATGCGGCTCGATGCCTTGCCCAGGAAGTTTGACCAACTTCTAGAGGGACTCCAGTTGCGCGAGCAAAAGCATATCATTCCGCCGCGGTTCGTCGTCGAGGAAGTGCTTAAGGAAATGAATGAGTTCGTGGCCAAACCGGCCGCAGAAAATATCCTGGCCAGTTCGTTCAAGACTCGGGCCGCTAAAATCGACAAGTTGAGCGAAGTTGATCGAGCCGATTTTCAGGGCCGCGTCGAAACTGCGATCACGGGCCAGGTTTATCCGGCCTATCACAAGATTATTGATTACTTCAATGCCTTGCTTCCGAAGACGACGACCGATGACGGGGTTTGGAAATTACCGGAGGGCGACGCTTATTATGCCTACACCTTGCGCGACAACACCACCACGACGCTCAAGCCCGATGAAGTGCATGCCCTGGGTTTACAAGAAGTGGCACGGATCGAAGGAGAGATGCGCTCGCTCCTCGATGCGAATGGTCTCGTGGGCGAGCCGATCGGTCCAGCCATGGCGAAACTAGCGCTGGATCCGCGCTTCCTTTATTCCAATGACGACAAAGGACGAGGCGAAGCGCTGGCCGATTACACCCGCCTGATCGACGACGCCATCAGCAAGTCGAAGCAATTGTTTGTGACCATACCGAAAGCCAAATGCGAAGTCCGGCGCGTCCCGGAGTTTAAGGAAGCCACTTCGGCGGGTGCTTATTATAATCCGGGCGCACAGGACGGCACCCGGCCTGGCATTTTCTTCGCCAACCTTCGTGATATGAGCGAAGTGCCAAAGTGGGGAATGCCCACGCTGGCCTATCACGAGGGCGTGCCCGGGCATCACTGGCAAATATCGATCGCGCAGGAACTGAAAGGACTTCCGCAGTTCCGGAAAGTGCTCCCATTCACCGCCTACATGGAAGGGTGGGCCCTCTACTGCGAGTGGTTGGCCAAAAAAGCCGGATGGTACGACACCGATCCGTTTGGCGATCTGGGCCGGTTACAGGGAGAGTTGTTTCGCGCGGTGCGTTTGGTCGTCGACACCGGCATCCATGCCAAACGCTGGACGCGCGCGCAGGCCATCGCTTACATGCGCGAAAAGACCGGGATGGGAGAAAAAGAAGTTACGTCCGAAATCGAACGCTACATTGTCATGCCCGGACAGGCCTGTGCGTACAAGGTCGGTATGCTCAAGATCCAGGGACTCCGATTACGGGCCGAGCAGGAGTTGGGAGAAAAATTCGACCAGCGCGAATTCCACGAGACGGTCCTGCACAACGGGGCGCTGCCTCTCGAAATCCTGGAAGAACAGGTGAACGAGTATATTAAGAGGAAGAAAGTGTGATCGATGCCGCGGCTTCCTTGCCCATGGGCGTGTGCTGATTCATTTGCGATTGCGGTCTTGCCGCTTCTCCGTTAAACGACGCGCATGAAGCGCTGCTTTGCCATGCTGGTCTGCGCCTTATCCATTTCTCTGGCGGGCTGCGCCACTCATTCCGGATCGGAGGCGAAGGCGGGACGTCGCGCGGAAGCGGCCGCCGCCCGGCAAGCGGCGGAGAAATGGCTTAAGCTGCTGGACGACGGCGACTACGAAGAGGCCTTCGAATGGGAGGCCAGGGACTTTCGTCTTTCCCGGACCCAGGCGCAGTTTGTGCGCTCCATGCAAGCGCACCGCGCCCCATTCGGACACTTTATCTCACGGGGCGTGATTGGCGCCGCTTCGCTCCATAAGCTGGTGGGGATGCCGGACGGTTCTTATGCGAGCATCGTTTTCAAAACAGTGTTTGAACACAAGCCCGCTACGGCCGAGCGCGTCATTCTGGCAAAACAAAGCGTCGGCTGGCGCGTGATCGACTATCGAATCTACTAAGGTGGATCGCGATCTCCGTGCGCGATGGTCATGGGTCCTTGTAGCCACTTCGCTCTGCGAAGCGCGCTGCGCGTGGGACAATCTCCTCGGGGTCGCCCAGAGGGCGACGGGTACAATCTATCCTCTGTTGCTACTTTGCCTTCCTAAGTCTTTCCTCTCTTTTTGCCTTTCCTGACGCCAGATTGAGATTGTCAGAGAGCGCGCCGCCCCGAATACTGCTGTTATGAACTTCACTAAAAACATCGGCATGCTGTTATTGGCCATTTACCTGATCGTTGTTGGTTTGACGGTCCTGTTTTCAATCGCCATTCCAGCGATGTTAACTGGCATTCTCGCGCTGGCCGCGGGTATCTTTATCCTGATCGGGCGGTAAGCGCGATCGGCGACTGCTGATGAAACGCATCGCCTTCATCAGTCATTCTTCCGTAGATAAGACCGTCGCAGAAGAGGTCTGCCGTTTTCTTGAGACCAATGGCGTTCCCTGCTGGATTGCACCACGCGATGTCACGCCGGGCAAAAACTATGGCGCTGCTATTCTCGATGCGATCGATGAATGTTCGATCTTCGTTCTGCTGCTAACCGCCGCATCGAATAAGTCGGGCCAGGTTGTCCGAGAGGTGGAGCGGGCGGCCAGCTCCAATTCCATCCTGATCCCCTTCCGGGTCGAGGATGTTCAGCCATCGAGGGACCTCGAGTTTTACGTCAGTACGACGCATTGGCTGGATGCGGTGAGCAAACCGTTTGCGAAGCATTTGCATGAATTGCTCGCGGCCATTCGAAATTGGGCGAAGCCCGAGGAAACGAAAAACGAAGTCGCCGCGGCCGTCCCGGCACCCGCTCCGCTCATTCCTGCTCTCCCGGTGCGCCCACGCCCGTTTTTTCCGTCACGCTCAATGATCGTCGGGATTCTGGCTGCGCTATTTTTCTGCGGCGTGTTTGCCTTCCTTCTCCTGCGAGATAAACCCGCGCCTGTTAGGCAAATTCCCGCTCCAAGTTCCGAAGCTGCGGCAACCAGCACGCCCAGGGTCGTCGAAAGTCCGACCATCATCTCGACCGCGACGCCTTCTCCGCCCGCCGTCACCCTCGACGAAACACCGACTGAGAGTGTGGTCGTAGCCGCTTCGCCGGAAGCTGTGCGACGAAGACCAGGTGCGCCGATGAGATCTACGCCCCCTCCAGATCTCGCGCCTTCCGCGGCCGGCACGTCTTCTCCGGTTCCACTCAAACCCGGACAGCCGTTCACTTCTACGGCCGCCCCGGTCAAACCGGCCCTATCCGCCCCAGTTATCCGAGACGTGGCCGCGTCCTCTGAACTGCGGGTGAAAGGCCAGTTGCAGAAAGGAGCGCTCGCTTTTGATGGCAACCGGGACACGGCTTGGGTGGCGGACGGTGACGGCATCAACAAATCCCTCAGCGTCCACTTCAAAGCATCCGCCACCATCGCGAGCATTTCACTCCTGACAGCCCTGGGCGAGGTAAAGCAGTTCGGTGCTCGAAATCGCGTCCACACGATTCGTGTCACATTCAATGATGGCACCAACCAGGTGCTGACCCTCGAGGACAAAGCGAAGATGCAGCGCTTCGAGCTCACGCATCCGGTCACAGCCAATTGGGTTAAGTTTGATATTCTCACCGTGTATCGTGGCAAGAAATTAAGTCATACTCCCATCTTCGAAATCGCGTTTAATCGCGATGAAGGGTAGGCCCTCAAAACACGGCAACAGAGTGCCGTGGCTACAGAAAGAAGAGCGCTGTAGCCGCTTCACTCTGTTGAGGCGTCCCCCAATCGAACAACAACACGCCCACGAAACTAAAAACACCGACGGAAGCGACTCGCCGTCCTCCGGCCACGCGGTTATTATCCAGTCGGTATGCAGCGTTTCCTCCGATACGCCCTGTTCTTGACAGCGGTGCTGCATTCTTCTGGGCTCGCGGCCGCCGAAACGCAATTCACCCTCGCAGGGCAAACCGTCAAGCCGGGAGGCACGCTCGAGATTCAGTTTCCGGTGGACAAATCTTTTCAGGATTACGCCGCCTCGGGCGGAAACCCGCGTCCTGATCGCGGTCGCGCTTTGCTCATGTTTCCTCCGCGCTTCGATCCAAGAGCGAGCTGGCCGATCCTGATTGTCACATCGACCACGGATGCCCACCGCACGAGCCCCATGGACGCCTGGTGGTATCGACATTCCGCCAATGCGGAAGGCTGGATCGTGCTGGCCACGGATGCGACCAGCAAACCGCGCGAAGACTCCACGATGTGGAGGATGGGAATGTTAGCCGCGGGCTTGCAGACCATTCGCCGGGAGTGGCCGCAGTCGGCCCGGTGGACGGTCGCCTTCGCCGGATTATCGGGCGGGGCCAAACGCAGCTGCTTGCTTAGTGCCATGCTGGCCAAAAGCGGTACCGTGGATATCAAAGGAATTTTTCTCTGCGGAATTAACGACGATCGCCTGAGTATCGCCTTCCACGATTTCAATCCTCCACGCGACTTTCTCAATACGCCGGTCTGGCTGAGCAGCGGGCTGAGCGATCGGATCGCGAATCCGTCCGCGCATAACCATGTCAAAAATTCGCTCGAGCGCACCGGTTTCACCCATGTGCGCGTCGAGCAATTCGACGGTGGCCATGAGATCAAACCCGCCGAAGTGCAACGCGCGCTGCGCTGGTTCAGACAGCTCGGCCACTTCTAGTTTGCGGACCAGACCTGCGGCAACCTTCGCCGAGCTCTCTCCTTGTAGCCGTCGCCCTCTGGGCGACGCCCCATCGGCGCCAATCACACACGAATTCGCGTTTCGCAGACGACTACAGGGCTCTCTTCCTGCAGTCACGACACTCAGTTGCCGTGTCTAATAGGTCTTTCGTGCAAGCGGTGCCGGTCACGCGATCAGGCTCATTCCGCCTAACGACTCATACAACTACCGGGCCAATAGCTCCATCATTTCCTTCGCCAGCCTGGGACCAAAGCCCGCGTCCTCATGTTTGAAATAAATAAAAACATCGCCCCAGTTGCTTTCCTGTTTTCGAATAAGCTCAGCCCAACGCGCTACATCCTTGCTCTCATAGTCCTCGCGCCGCAGTCGCAGATATCCATACCCGGCGGTCACCACAGGCGGCGTGGTGATGTCTTCCATGTCTGCGATGCAGAGCGCCGCGCCTCTTGATCTGAGGACTTCGAAAACATCGTCGGTAAACCACGTTTCATGACGAAATTCAAAAGCCGCCCGCATCCCGTCGGGAAGACTATTCACGAAATCCGCCAGCAAGATAGTGTCCTTCTTAAAATTAGGCGGCAACTGAAACAGGACCGGACCGAGTTTCTCGCCTAGCGACGATGTCACATCGTGAAAATACCGGATCGTGTCTGCGCACTCACGCAGTCGGGCATAGTGTGTGATTTTCTGCGGCGCTTTCAGGCTGAATCGAAAAGTAGCCGGCGTTTTCAGCTTCCAGTTATCGATCGTTTTGGCCGACGGAATCCGATGAAAGGTGTAATTGATCTCTGTTGTGGAGAAGCGCTCCGCATAAAAGGCCAGCATCTTCGCGGCCGGCAAGTCCTCCGGATAAAAAGTGCCTTTCCACTCGGCATATTGAAAGCCCGACGTACCGATCCACGGAATCATGATATTAAGTTATAAGAGCGGCCCCAGTGCGACAGAATTATTTTCGCTGGCACGCTGTCCCGCCGCTTTTCCCTAGCCGCCTCACCCTGTGGAGGCGTCCCCGTCTGCAGACCTCACTCCTCCGAGGCGCCCGCCTCACCCAACGTCAGTTCCCTGCGCTTTCTCCAGATTAGGAATGCCGCCACCGCCGTCGTCATGACGAGCCCTACGCCAAATTCATCGATCAGGTATTTCGTCGGGCCCGTGTCGCCCGTGAGCGGAGTGAAAATGCTCTGGATAAATAAATTGTGACTGCCGTGCAGAATGGCGGCCGGCCACAAACTGCGCGAACGCAACACCAGCCAGGCGAGGATAACACTTTCCGCGACCACACCCAGAGTGAAACAAGTCAGGCCATACCAGGCAGGTGTGCCGGCATTATAATCGGCGAAAAGCAGAATCGGATAATGGTAAGCAGCCCACATCAGGCCGCTGATCAATCCAATCGCGGGAAACCGCACCACTTTGGCGAGCTCCGGCACGAGAAAACCGCGCCACCCGATTTCCTCGCCGAGTGCGCGCGATGTCTTACCCACCATCCCGAGCGTCGCAGTCAGTATGACAAAAAACGTGACCGTCAGAGCGGGATGAAAACTGGTCCAGCCAAATTGCTCACCGATCTTGCGGACCGCGTCAGCGGGAGCGAATCGACCGAATCCGCCAAGCCAGACAACCAGATAGATCGGCAGCGCGTAAGCGACCGGAATGAGGTATCCAAGCCACGCATACTTGCCCGGTCCCCAGACCCACGGCAGATCGCGGATTTTTTCACCAAACGCTTTCTTGGTTGCGAAAGCGGCCAAAGCCGGGCTCCACATTGATCCAGTGACATAAAGCAGATTGCCCGTGTCCAGTTTGCCGGCGTGAAGAACGAACGCATCGAACACGCCGCTGAACAGCATGGTCAGCGCGTAGTAGAGTCCTATCTTTTGCCAGACTCGCGCCCTTGTTTCCTGTCCGCTCACCATATCAGGGAACGTGAACCGCTGCTCCACCGCTTGGTCGTTAGGTCAGACCGGGCGCTTCTCGCAACTTTCTTCGGCGCAGCTCCATCGCCCAAAGCGCGGCGATCGTGAGAAGATCGCTCACCAAGTGGGTGACCTGAACGCTGCCGTAGCTTGCCGGCGTCAGGGTCGGCTCCAGCAAATCACGTTGCGGCTTGGGATTCGTCATCGTGCCTCCCGCCCCATCGAACTGCTTGATCGCCTGAAGTGTAGCGAAGCGTTGCGCCGTCACGTCATGCATGGCGTCGAGGTTCTTGAATGCAAACAAGGCGAAAAGGATCGAGACCAATGCGGTGGTGATGGGCGCCGGTTGCTTGCGCAAGGACGAGAAGGCGAGAATCCCCCCTACGATAATCACGTAGAGGTTCCAATAAGACTGCATGGCGGTAGCCCGCTCAAAGTACAGTTGGATCAATTCGTTGTAGTTCATAGTGAATTCACCGCGATCATTGCGGTTCATCCGGACCGGAGGCGAGCACAAAAACGCCGGACGAGACAGCGCAGCCCGGGTTGGTTTGGAACTCTCTCATGGCCGCCTCGATCTCGGGACGAATCACAACCGAAGGCCGTACTTTTCGAACAACATCGAACGCCTCGTGCGCCGTCGCGGCCTGTCCACTGCGAATCAGATATGCAGCGATCGCCGCCGCGCTGCGCGAATAACCAACCTTGCAATGCACGTAAACCTTACCCCTTCGCGCTTCCTCAGCAACAAACGCCGCCATTTCCTCCAGTTGCGGCGGAGTGGGCGCAGTCAGATCCAGCAGCGGAATGTTTCGATAGATCGTTCCCAGAAAGGCTTTTGCCTCGGAGAATTCGCAGCTCAAATCCAGCACCGCAGTTACTCCCGCCGCGACCGCGTGGCAAGCTTCGCCGTCGTTGAGGCGTCGCCCGATCCAGACCGATGGTGAGACCTCATTCCAGGAATCACATCGCCCGCGATAATAGAATAACGACAGGTGCTGCCCAACCAGACAGGGGCCCAGAACGAAATAGCTGCTGAGCGGTAGCCTTCCCTGCCGCTTCCGAAATACGCGCGGCCCGGCGCCGAAATAACCCGCTGCGACCAGAGCCAAGGAAACGATCGGCCAAGTGAGATAAACTGCCCAGGCCGGAAAGAAAACGGCTGGCCCAAACAAAGCCGCCGCACCCGCAAGATAGAAGATTCCAATCCGCGGGTAAGCCCCAGAGCCCGGCACCGGCTCCGTGTCGCTGACGAAATAGAAGCAATAGCCGGCTAAAGCGAACCCCGCCGCGATGTCGGCAATGTGATGTTGGTGAGTCAGAAGCGGAGAAATCCCGATGAGTGTAAACCACCCAATCACCGCGATGCGGACAAGGCCGCGGGAATGCCGCAAATAAAGTTCCAGTAACAGCAGCCCGAGAGTGGCGTGCAGCGAAGGCAGGAGATTGTAAGGCGCATCCATTCCGCGAAACCAATCGAAAATAAAGCCGAGCCACCCGGAAGTGTGCGGTCTCGAAAAAGCAAATCGCAACGGAAAAAGAAGGAAGCAAATGCCCGCGACCACGATGGCCAGCGCGACACGCCGGACGAAGATGCGAAGCTCCCGCCGGCTCCGGCAAAGAAACGGAGCCGTCACAAAGAACAAGTCGATTGTCAAATATGGAATAACGAAAAAAGGCACAAACGGGATGGCGCCCTCCGCGTCGAAGTAGAAAGTTCCTACGTCGCCGCGCTGCGACGTGATCCAGTTACATCCGCCGTAAACGAGGATAAAAAGAAGTGAAAGCGCGGCGGACGTGGCCAGCGCTCTGACGGGATGAACTGGAGCGAAGTCAGTGCTCAGCGGATACGCCTTGCTACGGAGACGGTGAACATTCCCCACTGATCGACATCCATTGAAAGTTTTTCGAACCCGGCGGCTTGCACAAGCTGATCCATTTCCGCCGTCGTCCGTCGGCGCATAATCCACGGCTCCCCTTCGCGATTGCGCAGGACGCGAGCGATAAACTCAACCTGCGGATGCCACGGTTGATTTGTGTAAATGAGAGTGCCGCCCGGATCAATCGCATCAGCCACTCCCCCTAACGACTGTAGGATCATGTCGTTTGAGGGGAACAATTCATACAGACCGGAGACAATTGCCACGGTCGGACGCGGACTGACCGCAGCGAACGACTCGCGAGCGAATGCGTCGCCCTGTTCTACCGAAACCTGGTTGAGACCAAAATCTTCGGCCAGTCGACCAGCGGCTTCCACATTCTCCTGCTTGTAGTCGCGCAGGAGGGCGCTTGCTTTCACTTCGGGGAGTGCCGCCATGGCTTCCATGACGTAACGGCCCGCCCCGGACGCGACGTCCAGTATATGCACCGGACGGCCTTCTGCCTTTAGGCGCTGCATGACCGACCGCAGCGCCCTTTCCAAATTCGTTTTCCTCTGACGGATGCCGCGCCAGCCAATGCTGTTCAAATACGATCGATCAATCAGCCGGCCGATGCCGAACGCACCCCGCGACTCATTCTGGTAAACGTAATCAAGGGAGATTCCGGAATCGAAACCACTTCTCCATCCGATTTTCACTCCGTCACTCAAACGCCCCGCCGCTCGTAATCCCGCGCGCGCCACCGCGAACTTCGCATCTCCGCCATTTCCGTTTCGGAGCCGTTCATATTCCCGCCAGGTATGCCCAGACTTGTCGGCATCGAGCAAAGAGGCTACCGCGGGCACCTCGGAAAACCGTTGCAGGATGAATTCACGGACGCGACGAACGACCTCTGCCTTCTCCTGTTCATGGAAGATGGCGTGGCGCGCATTTTCAAAGACCTGCATCTCTTTGATCGGCGACGAAAGGCCCGCGAAGAATTTCTGCTGCGCCTTTAGCGTAACGACCCAGTCCTTCCCCGCCCCCAACATCAAGGTCGGGGTCTGAATCGCGCCGGCATCTGCCATCAAACGCTGCGCCGTATCATGAAGATCGAGCAGGACGTTGACAGCGATCTGCCGAAAAATCAGCGGGTCCGCCTGGTAGCGCGCCGCCTCTTCCTGATCGTGTGTCAACATGCGGCCTTTGACAAAACTCTTCACATAACCAGAGCCAAAGAGTTTTTGCCGGGCACGCAGAGCCGCCATGGCGAAGGGAACGTACAGTTTCACCTCGAAGGCGGACGTGGCCAGAATCATGGCCCGAATGGGGGGAGCGTAATCATGCACCCACGCGCCAACGGTGACGGCGGCAAGGCTATGCGCGAGCACGATCGTATCCTGCGCGGCTATTTCGTAATGCTCGCGGATGTGGCGGGCAAAGGCGTCCACATCCTTGATGATATGGCCGATGCTTTCGGCCGCGCCGCGCGCCCCGGGGGAGCGCCCATGCCCTCGCGCGTCCCACGCGAAGATAGCCACGTCATGCAGGCCTAACGATTCGACCACTCTCTGCCATCGCCCGGAATGTTCGTGGCCGCGGTGAAAAAGCAGGAGCGCCTTCGCCGCCGGTCTCTCGGGCAGCCAATTGCGATAGAACAGCTCTGTGCCGTCCCACGTCTGCATGGTGTGCTCAGTCGCCTGCACAACTATCCTTTAATGCAGTCACCACTTCGCGCAGCTCGGAGGCGATTGCGCCGATATTGCCCCGCGCGGTCGAGCGTGAAAAATAGTTGCACGGTTCGCCCACAATGAGCCTCACCTTCCTCGGCCGCGGCAGGCGCTTGCCTTTTGGCCACGCTCGAAACGATCCATCCAGATAGCAGGGCACCACGCTGACATCACGCCCCGCTACGAGCGCGCCTACCCCCGACTTAAACTCCTGAATCTCGCCATTGGTCGAGCGCGTTCCTTCTGGAAAAATAATCAGGATATTTCCGGGATTGGCCAGCAACTCGCCGCAGACCGACAGGCTCTGCCGCACGTTTGTTTGACGCGCGAAAGGCAATGCGTTGACAACCACGGCGGCGATCCACATTCGCGGCACGCTTCGGAAAAAATAATCGGACGCCGCCGCCGGAAAGGCGCAATGCAGTTTGCCCAGAGGCAACGCCGCCAGAAGACAGAGCGTGTCCACGTGACTCGAATGATTGGCCACCATCACGAGCGATCGATTCGTCCGAAGGTGCTCGTGCCCTACAATTTCGAAGCGATGATAAGCGCGCAGCCATGCTCGCAGAATGAGGGCGATGGCCGATCGCACTCCATAAACCAGCATGTCCGGCTCACGCGGAAAGCGCCGGAGCCGGTCGAGCAGCGTTCGATCGAGATCCCGGGCTGGGTCGTAATGCCACCTCTTCATCTCAAACCATAATAGTAGCCGGCCATGTGCATGAACAGAGGCGCCACATAGATCAGACTGTCAACGCGATCGAGAATGCCTCCGTGCCCAGGAATGGCCGCCCCGATGTCCTTGGTACCTATGTCTCTTTTAATGACGCTGATCGACAAGTCTCCCAATTGACCGCCGATCCCGATAATCAACCCCGTCAGGATGAGCTGCCAGGGCCCGAAGAATGGAAATGAAAATCGCAGCAACCATGGGAGGATCATGGAAACCCCGAGCGCGCCGAGCGCGCCCTCCCAGGTTTTGTTCGGACTGATCTCGCTACGGAATGGGTGACGTCCGACGAGACGCCCAAAGGTAAAGGCCGCAACATCGCTCAACTCGGTCGCGAAAATGATGTAGCAAATATATCCGTAGGCATTGGTCGCGTTGGCCAGAAAGCCGAGATGCCCGAGCATCCAGCCGACATAAACAAATCCGACAATCGCCAGCGACATGCGCTGCATTTCGCCGCGCGCCCGATTCCGCAAAATCGGAATAAGCAGGATCAGCGCGATCGCGAAGACAGGCACGGCCACAAACAAACCGTACCACCCATGCCCGGGCTCCGCGCCGCGTGGATGCGACATTAATGAGGCCACCCCCACGGTGATGATTCCGGCATAAGTAGCTCCGGTCATCCACCAATCCCTGTACAACCCGGAGGCGCGCGCAAATTCTTTGAAACCAAAGATGGCGAGCAGCGTCACCCCCACGATCACCGGGATTCGTCCGGCGAAAACCGCGGCCAGCCCGAGAGGTCCCATGACCAGCCAGGAACGATAGGTCGTCCAGATCGTTCCAAGGTCATTCTTAAAAACGAAACGAAGGACTCCCAGGACCAACCCACCGAGACCGAGCGAAACCGGTACTATATATAGATAGGCACGAAATACGGGGTCATGCAGCGCGATCTGCGGCGACATCATCTCGGCTTATTCCCAAGGGCTACCATGATTCGTTTCAAGCGGACAAACACGGTCTGCGCGCAACCCGCGATGACGAGCAAACAGGTCCAGTCCAGAATGCTCAGGCGGCCGGGCCGCGCCGCGCCGCCCTGAGTCGCGAGGAACAGAGCGGTCGTCCACGCGCCCACCGACACGGCGGCCATTCTCCATGGTTTCGACATCATCCCGCTGAACTCGCGCTGGCCACCCACGGCCTGACCCAGCAGACCGACGTAGGCCGTGAGTAGCGCGAAAATCATCGCCCAGTAGGCCAGGGCCGGATGAACTAGTCCGCTGTAAGCGAGGCCCGCGAAGACAATGACATCTGACACGCGGTCGGGCAGATCGTTCAGGATCTCTCCGCGCGCGCTGGCCTTGCCGCTCGCGATTGCCACCATCCCGTCGAGCATGTTGAACCAAAGGCGAAGAAAACAAAAAAGAGGCGCGATGATTAAGAGCAAAGGAACTTCCCCGGCCCACCAAAAGCAGACGGCGGCCGCTGTCGCCGCAAGCATCGACGCGTAGGAAATCGTGTCCGGATGAATACCGCGTTTCACGCAAAGGCGTGTGGCCCATCGCGCCGTTTTTCGGAATGCCTCTGCGATGGGGCGCCGTGCCACCAGCCGATCATCTGACATTAGGTTACCGTAAACGATCCACGCCGCGGAAGGGTAGAAAGCAGTTCTATTTCTTTGCCAAAATGCAGCCGCCTCACCCGTCGAGGCGCACTCCATCATCTTCCGCGCAGCGCTTTAGTGAACCGAACGACCTCGTCCGCCACTTGTTTGATTCGCTGCGCGACTTCTTTGTCCACCAGCTTGTCCTCTTCGAACGCGCCACCGGTGGCGTAAACGAAACGAGGCACGATGACCGTCCGAAAATCGAGCATCAGACTGTTGGCATATGCCATAACCGACATGTAACTGCTCATTCCTCCGGCGGCGCACAAGAATCCGACGATCTTGTCTTCCCAGGCCTTGCCGGTCAGTTCGATCATGTTTTTGGCCGCGGCCGCCACGTCGTAATTATAAATAGGCGCGGCCAGGATAATGCCATCGGCCGCCTGAATCACCTTGCTCAGTTTCTGTGTCCCAGCATTTGCGTAACACGAGTCGGCATCGCACAACGGCAGCGCGAGATCCCGCAGGTCCAGCCACTGGCAGTCCACGCGTCCCTCCTGCAAATGAGCAAAGGCTACTTGTGCCATGATCCGACTATTGCTCTCCGGATTACCGCTCGTGCTGATGATCAAATGTTTAAGCATGTCTTCTCCTCCTCATGATCGATTCCTAACTCAATCATGATCCTGATGGATTCCGAAATCCGCAAACAATAGCCTTGAGGAAGACATCAGTATTCACATTTTTTACCGGCTCGTCTGCGATGGTGGGCGCGATCGGGCAATGGGCCTCCCTCCCTCGCTTTACAGAGAGACAGAACTCGCTACAGAACTGAATGAGCAGCGCCCCCGGACCTTCGCCTGTTCTCGCCTTCAACGCGATGAACGCTTATCAACAGACCGCCGCCATCCAGGCGGCGCTTGAACTGAAGATTTTCACCCACGTTGCGGCGGGTGCGAGCAAGGCGCCCGAGATCGCGTCGCGTTGCAATGCGGCCGAGCGCGGCGTGCGCATCCTTTGCGACAGCCTGACGGTGTTTGGTTTTTTGACCAAGGCGGACGACACCTACCAACTTACCGTGGACAGCGCTGCTTTCCTCGATGCTAAATCGCCGGCCTACATCGGCGGCGCCATAGAGTTTCTGCTCGCGCCACAATTGAAGAGTAACTTTGACGACCTGACGGCGGCCGTTCGAAAAGGCGGGACGGCCGGGACTGCGCTCGGCACGCTCGCCCCGGAGAACCCGATCTGGACCCAGTTTGCGCGCGCCATGGCGCCCATGATGATCCCCCCCGCACAGGCCTTGGCCGGTTTGCTCTCGCTCGAAACGAATCGCGCCAGCAAGATTCTTGATGTAGCGGCCGGCCACGGAATGTGGGGAATCACTTTCGCTCAGAGGAATCCGACGGCGCACTTGGTGGCCCTGGATTGGGCCCCAGTTCTGGGTGTGGCCATCGAGAACGCGCAGCGTGCCGGCTTAGCCGCGCGTTTCACGACCATCGCGGGAAGCGCCTTTGAGGTCGATCTCGGCTCGGATTATGACCTGATTCTGATTCCCAACTTTCTGCATCACTTCAACTTGCAGGTCTGCATCGGCTTTCTCAAGAAAGTGCGAGCAGCTCTGCGCGAGGAGGGTCGCGTCGCCATTGTCGAATTCGTGCCTAATCCCGATCGGGTGAGTCCGCCCGAGGTGGCACGGTTCAGTCTGATTATGCTGGCCAGTACGCCGGAGGGCGATGCCTACACGTTCGCCGAATTGGAAAAAATGCTGGGTGAGGCAGGATTTAAAACGCCCGAGATGCACCCGTTGCCTCCCTCGGTGGCCACGGCCATCATAGCGCCGAAATGATGCGGCACCGTTCGCAGGGGACCGGCCTGGCGATTTAGTGCTTCTGATTTTTCTCGCTCGCGATCTGCGCGACCAATTCCTGCTGCTTCTGTTGCATCCTTTGCATCATGGGTCCCATTTTTTTCTGCATCTCAGCCATCGTATTTTGGACGATGACCGGCATCTTCTTGATGACGGCCTGCCCGAGCGAAGTCTGGTAGAAAGCTACCATCCCGGTCACCTCTTCCTGGGTCAGTGATTTTTGATAAATCTGAATGTACATCGGCTCGAGTTTGTCCCAAGCCAGCTCATCTCTCATAATTGCCACCATTTCAGCGCGGTTCCGGTCGACGATCTTTTGGGCCTCGGGTGAGGGCGGCTGGCCCTTGGTCGCCTCGCGCAAGGCATTTTGCATGAGCATATCCATCTGGGACATCATCCGTTCGACCAGTTTGTGCGCTTCGGTCACGGCCAGCAGTTGCTTAATCGAAACGTCGCTGGGCACACTGCCGTTAGCCGAAGCGGTCGCTGGGTCGGCCGCCGAGACAGCCATGGAACTGGCCAGGAGAAAGACGACGATAGTTTTCAGCATAAATATCAAACGTTCGGATCAAGACAAACACGCCCGGCCCGGAAAGACTAGCCCTAACTAACAACGGGCAACGTCGGGCTTGGGCGGACTTTTGTTCTCCGATCGCTATCGCACTTCCACGGTCACGTCCTGCTCAATCGTAAACCGAACGGTCTCCGCCAGCTTGCCTCGCACATAGAACTCCAGCCGGTACCGACCGATGGGCCAGCCGCCCTCCGGTCGTGCGAGGGAAAAAACACCGTCGTCATCCGGTTTATAAGCAGTCACCTCACCCTCCGTAATTCTTGCGTCTTTTTGCGGGTAGCCAAACGACTCGGCAATCCAGACCGCCTGCACCAAATCGCCAGTCTTGAGAGTTTCACCCTTCCAACGTCCGTAAATTTTGGTTGCGCCGGTCAGAAATTTTTTGGTGGGCTCTCCATCCCTTGTTGTGGCAACGGAGGCATGAAGCCGCTTCGACCCTTCTCCTGACGCGGCCGACGGCACGGTCGGTTCCGCAGCGTGCGCCGCGGCCGTGAGGGCAATCGTTAAGAGCAGGATACTTCGCGTCACGATTCCAAATTGCCGGATGTCTCTTCCATCGTCACGGCTTATTCCGCGGGCGGGCGCTCATCCGCGACGGAGGAATCGCCGCTCACCCTGCCACCGTAAGGGCGCCCCATATCGACCAAGCCAAATCTTACCCACCATCCTGATTTCGGCCCTCGCGTCGGGGGGCCAACCTGAATTTTTGCTCGACTTTGACCCCGCCTTTAGTCACTCCTTACGTTTACGAAAATTCGAAATGTATCGCCCAGCCTTCCCCTGCGCACTTCGCGTGCGCCTCTCCCATCCGTTTTTGCTCTTAGCCTTTGTCGTTGTGGGCCTTGCTCTCGCGAGTATCACGGCCAACGCGCAGAATAAAGAATACGGTAAATCCACCAATATCGCGGCGAGCGGCTTCGCGGAGTCCGGTGCCGTGCGCGATTTGCCCAAAGCCTCTTCTCCAGTGAGAAGCGGCCCGGCGCGGGACGAGGAAATTAACCCGGAAAACCGGGAGATTATTCGCCACGTCGACCCGAAAGTGGCTCCGTCGGCCGACAAGGCGCTCTACACCAAACCGAAAGCGATTCGTAACGCCGCTGTTCAACCCAAGGCTTTGCCCACACCAGCTGTCAGCTTTGAAGGAATATCGCAAGCGGACACCATCGCAGCGGATCCGAATCAAGGCTTTCTGCCGCCGGACACCAATGGCGCGGTCGGGCCGAATCACTTCGTCCAATCGGTCAATTCCTCTTTCCGCGTATGGGACAAGGCGGGGAATCCTCTCACAGCCACGACTTCGCTGGCCACCCTGTTCAGTCCGCTCGGTTGTGGGACCGGGATCGACGGCGACCCCATTGTTCTCTACGACCAGCTGGCTGATCGCTGGATCATCAGCGAATTCTGCACGGTCGCGAACCCGAACAACCATCAGCTCATTGCCATTTCTAAAACGAGCGATCCGACCGGCTCCTATTACCTCTACGATTTCATGATGCCGAACAATAAGTTCAACGATTACCCGCATCTGAGCGTGTGGTCGGACGCTTATTACATGACCGACAACCAGTTTAACCAGGCCGGGACCGCCTTCCAACAGGCGGGCGCATTCGCCTTCAACCGCGCCAAGATGCTGGCCGGTGATCCGACGGCGGGACTGGTCTATTTCGACACGGCGGTGCTCTTTCCGCCCGGCGTTGGGATCAACGGAACCGATGGGATCGGTGGAATGTTGCCGGCCAACGTCGATGGCCTGGTCGCGCCGCCCACTGGCGCCCCCTGCCCGTTTGCCTACGTCCAATCGGGTGAGTTCGGCGACCCAGCCGATCAACTGCGCATTTTCGAGTTCCATGTCGACTTCGTCACACCGGCCAATTCCACTTTTACGGAGAGGACGGGCAGCCCATTGGCGGTGGCCGCGTTTGATCCCGTGACCGTTCCAAACTCGCGCAATGTCGTTCCCCAGCCCGCTCCGTCCGCCGCCACTTCTTACCTCGACGCCATCAACGATCGTCTTATGTTTCGTCTGGCCTACCGAAATTTCGGCGCAAGCGAATCGCTGGTTCTGAATCACACAGTAAACGCTGCGGTAAATCCGTCCTACCGCGCCGGTGTGCGCTTTTACCAACTGAACCGGGCGACGCCGTCGGCCGCTTTCGCCATTGCGGAGCAGCAGACCTTCGCCGGTGCGGCCGGGGACACGGCCAGTCGGTGGATGGGTAGCGCTGCCATGAATTTCCAGGGGGATATCGCGGTCGGCTACAGCGTTTCAAGCACGACCGTTTTTCCTTCGATCCGATATGCGGCCAAATTGGGAACGGACCCCGCCGGGAGCGGATTGGCTCAGGGCGAGCAAACTCTCATCGCTGGCGGCGGCGCCCAAACCAGCACGTCGGGACGCTGGGGCGATTACAGCGACATGACCGTCGATCCTTCGGACGATTGCTCGTTTTGGTTTACGGAGGAATATTATGCAGCCAGCAGCGCCTCGAGCTGGCGCACTCGCATCGCCAGGATTGTGGTCGGCACGGCTGCGGTCTCACCTCGTGGGACGATTTCTGGAACTGTGACAAACTGCCAGACGGGCCTGCCGGTTGCCAACGCGGTCATCCAGATTACAGGAGGTTTTATCAGGACAACGGCCGCGGACGGCACCTACAGTGCGACGGTCGCTCCCGGAACTTATTCCGCAACAGTGACGGCGCCGAGCTTCGGCCCGGCTACATCGGGAAGCCTGCTCGTCTCCAACGGGGGCACCGCAACTTTTAGTGTGTGCCTCGCGGGCGTTCCGATCCTGACGGCTGATACCTCCGCGGTCACAGCCGACAGCTGCAACTCAAACGGGATCATCGATCCTAACGAGATCATCACAGTAAACCTTGGTATCAAAAATACCGGATCGGCCAACACGAGTAATCTTGTGGCCACTCTCCAGACGACCGGCGGCGTAACGAGCCCGAGTGCGCCGCAAACGTACGGAGTGGTGACGGCGGGTGGATCGACCGTCTCCAAGTCATTCACTTTTACATCGGGCAACGTGGCCTGCGGTTCGTCTATCATCGCCACGCTGGCGTTACAGGATGGCGCGACGAACCTGGGCACGATCACCTTTACCTTCCAGACCGGCACGGCGGGAGCACCTGCCACCGCCACTTATTCGTCGGGGAATTCAGCCGTCGCCATCCCCGATCAGGGATCTGTCGATGTGCCGATCACGATCAACGATGTGGGTTCGATCTCGGATGTGAATGTGAGCGTCCGCCTCAATCATACTTTCGACAGTGACCTGGTCATTTCTCTGATCGGCCCGGACAACACGAGCGTGATCCTCGTTAACAAACGCGGCAGTTCCGGCCAAAACTTCGGCACGGGCAACAACGACTGCTCCGGCACACCGACTCTGTTCGACGATTCGGCCGCTACCTCAATCGCCGTCGGGACGGCCCCATTCACCGGTAGTTTCAAACCCGAATCGGTGCTCTCGGCCTTCAATGGCAAAAGCATCACTGGCACGTGGAAACTTCACTTCTCGGACACGGCCGCGGTCGATACCGGCACGGTCGGTTGTGCAACTCTTCAAATCACCCGGCAACAGTTCGTTTGTTGCGGCGTTTCTGGCACCCCTGCGATCGCATCGGGTGGCTCAGCCGTCGTTACGGCGGAGAACTTTACTCCGGCGAACAGCGCTCCTGATCCGGGCGAATATGTCACCGTGAGCCTGCCGGTTATCAACACAGGCACAGCCAACACGGCGAATCTTATCGGAACACTACAGGCCAGCGGCGGTGTCACGAATCCAAGTGGACCGCAGACTTACGGCGTCGTTGTAGCGGGTGGCCCAACCGCTGCAAAATCGTTTAGCTTCATCGCCACGGGCGCTTGCGGCAGTAACATCACCCTCACCCTGGCTTTGCAGGATGGTGTCACCAATCTCGGCAGCGTGACCTACAGCTTGAGATTGGGCACCATCAGCAACGTCTCTCAAACTTTCTCAAACGGCACCGCCATTACGATTCCGGCCACCGGAACCGGCGCGACCACGGGCGCACCGGCGACTCCCTACCCATCCAACATCACCGTGGCTGGCGCACCGGTCTCGCCATCAAAAATTACGGTCACGCTGAAAAATATCAGTCACACCTTCCCGAGCGACGTCGACGTTCTCCTGGTTGGACCGACGGGACAGAAATTTATTGTTCTGTCGGATGCAATCGGCGGGACAGATTGGACGGGACAGACCTATACGTTCGATGACAATGCCGCGGCCATCCTCTCGAATGCGGGCACTCCCCCGGCATCCGGCTCCTTCCGCCCCACCAATTACGGAACCGGCGACGTTTTCCCAGTGCCGGCGCCGGCTGCACCGTACCTCAGTCCCGCCACGGCGGGCGCGAATACACTCGCTTCAACCTTCGCCGGACTTAATCCGAACGGAACCTGGAGTCTTTATGTGGTGGATGACGCTGGCACCGACATCGGCTCCTTTGCGGGAGGTTGGGACCTGACCATCACGTCCAGCACGAACGTGTGTATCGCAAACCAGGCGCCCTCTATCGTTAACGGCCCGCCTCCTTCGCCGGTCATCGTGGGAACTCCTTACTCATTCAAGTTCATCGCGTCGGGAAACCCGGCGCCGTCCTTCAGCGAATCCGGCGCGCTCCCGCCCGGGCTTGGACTTTCGGCGGGAGGCGTCTTGTCCGGCACCGCCACATCGGGTGGAACGGGTAGCTTCCCCAATATCGTTGTCACTGCGACTAATGGCGTCGCTTCGGATGCCACGCAAACTTTCGGCCTGAGCACCGCCACCCGCACCGCCAATTATCTGGCCGGCTTTGGATTGACTGGCAGCGACGCCGTTTTCACTTTCGATTACGATGGTGATGGATTGGCCAACCTCCTGGAGTACGGCCTCGGTCTCGATCCTACCATCGCAGGCCTGAATGGTTTACCCGTCGTAACTCTTAAGGATTACAGCGGCACGCAGTATCTATCGATGACCTTCCACCGGTCGTCCCTCGCAACGGATCTTACTTATATAGTACAGGGTTCGGCCGATCTCTCGAATTGGACAGATCTCGGCACCAGCGCGGCGGGCGCAACGACAGGCGGCCCCGGCTTCATCGCGCCCGAGACTGGCTCCGCCCCGACCTTTACAGTCGAAGTGCGCGATACCGTCCCGTACGATCCGAACGCGATGGCAAAGCGCTTTATCCGGCTCAAGATCACGTCGCCCTAAAGACACCTTCTGTATCGAACATCGGGTGGGAGCCGATGCCACGTCGCCGTTTCGCTCTGCGAGCCGTTCTATGTGCCGGAGGCGGCGTGCGCCTTGTTGTATTCTTCCACCGCTTTCGGCATCAACGCTTCCAACTGTTGGATGCGCGTGCCGTGCGAGGGATGCGTAGAAAGAAATTCAGGAGGTTGATTGCCTCCCGTGTTTTCCATTCTTTTCCAAAAACGAATACTCTCCTGCGGATCGTACCCGGCCCGGGCCATATAGGTAAGACCAATTTGGTCCGCCTCCGATTCATGTTTACGGCCGAAGGGCATGAGCACGCCATACTGCGCGCCTGCACCGAGTGCTCCCATGACGGCGCGTTGTTTGTCGTAGTCCATGTTGGATAACGACATGGCTACACCCGACATCGCTGTTTGCGCCAAATTCTGCTCAAAAACACGCTGGGATCCGTGACGCGACGTGGCGTGCGCCATCTCGTGTCCGAGAACCGTGGCGAGCGCCGCTTCATTTTGCGCCACTGGCAGGATACCGGTATAAACCACGATCTTTCCGCCCGGCAGGCAGAACGCATTGACTTGCTTGTCTTGCACGAGCGATACCTGCCACTGAAAACCGGCGCCTGCTTTCCCCGTCGCTCCAGCCAGGCGCGAAGCGACGCGCTTCACCAGCTCCAGTTCCGGACCCGATTGGATAGGCTGCGCTTCGGACAGAACTTTCTGATAACTCTGCACGCCGAGCGTCGCCTCCTGTTGCTCGGACATTCCCACATGACTCTTTCGTCCCGTCTCCGGATTCACGAACTTCTCAGATGAGAAGTATTGATATCCAAAATAAAGTGCCGCCAGTAATATCGGAAGCCATCGAATGTGCCGTGCTTGCATGTCTCCAACATAACAAACGAATCGCACCGTTCGACTAGAAATCGTCGCTGGTGGGACGAGTTCCGTCGCGCTCGTCACTTCTCCGAAATTGAGCATTGGACGTTGGGCGTTGCGCGTAGAACGTTTGCTTCCTCCTGGAAATATCGCACCACCTATGTCCGCCCTCGCCCCCGCCGCCCTCACTATCCTGCACGAATGGGTCCAGTCCGAAAGTCTTCGCCGCCATTGCTACGCGGTGGCGGACGCGATGAAACATTTCGCTGCGCTTCGCGGTGCCGATCCCGATCTGTGGGAAGCGGTGGGCCTTTTGCACGACATGGATTACGAACGTCATCCCAATCAGGAGCAGAGCCCAGCGGAAGGTCATCCGTTCGTCGGTGTAGCCTGGCTCCGGGAGCACGGCTGGAGCGAGGAAGTCGGCCGTGCCATCCTCTCCCACGCCGATTATTCCGGGATCGCGCGAGAAACTCCGCTCGAGCAGACTCTTTACGCCGTGGACGAACTGAGCGGATTTGTCACCGCGGTCGCGCGCGTCCGTCCCTCCAGGAGTATCCGCGAGGTGGACGTCGCCTCGGTGAAAAAGAAACTGAAAGACAAGGCCTTTGCCCGCGCGGTCAATCGGGATGATATCGTCCGTGGCGCGAACGAGCTGGGAATGCCCTTGGATGAAGTCATCGCTGAGGTCATAATCGCGCTCGCCGCAGACGCCGACCGACTCGGCCTCGCCGGGACTCCTCCTTTGTAGTCGCTTCCCTCTGGGAAGCGCAGAAGCTTTTATCCCCTAGTCGATCTCCGCATCCCAGACGGTCCGGTGTTTGATTGACCAGAAGGGCCGCCTTCTGGCTGCCCCTCATCGGGAGGTTCCTTTTTGCGCGACGATTTCCAGAACCAACGGAGTGGTCATCAAGGCGTTGGGATTGGCCCCGGCGGCGGCAAACTCGGACCGTAATTTCTCACTGAAAGTCGCATCGATTTTACCGAGCGCGTGCAGCCGGGTCGTGCCACTTTGAATGAAAGCAGCCAGCCATTGCCACATGTAATCCTCAGGTCGAACGCAGAACACATGCGGGACCACTGATCGAATTGTCAATCCGTTCCCGGCCAGCAACGGCGGTATATCCAAACCGATATCGGCTTTGCCGCCGGTCTCTCGCCAACTTTCAATCACATGCTCCGCGAATGCTTCCTGTGTGGGGAGTCGCGGAGAAAACCGCCAGGTCCGATAATGCCCATACTCAAGAAAGATAGCGCGTCCGCCGGGACGCAATGAATCGCCCAGTTTCTGGACGAGCAGTGCTGGGTCGGAAACGAAGGAGACCACCCAGCGGCACCAAGAAAAGTCATAACTCGCGGCCGGCCACGAATCAGTCATCAGATCCAACTCATGCACATTCACGTTCGTCAGGCCACGCGCCTTGCATGTGTCCCGAATATTCTGCACGAACTTGGCGGACCGTTCGACCGCCGTTACCTGGCCGGTCGGTCCGACAATCTCCGCCAGGTCAACCGTCGCGTAACCGGGTCCCGCACCGAGATCGAGCACCGTGCTGCCGGCCGTGATGCCGGCCTGCCGCCAGCCATTTAAAACCACTCCTCGCCAGACGCGGTGTTGCAGTCCGAGCCGCAAAATTTCTTCGTCGTTCGTGCCGAGGACGTAATCGCGTTCCCTTGTCATATGATCTGATCTAAGTAACACCCTAAGCTTCTACTCTCCGCCTCGTTTGTCCCACCCGATTCTTGCCCCATGTTAGGAACCCCGGATGAGTGCTTGCGGGCGAGCGTCCCATTGCTAAGGATGGCGACTGAGCTACAGAAATACACTTAGATGAAAGCAACATGGAAAAATACGCTGCTCGCGCAGAGCGATGATACCGTAATGGTGGAAGGCAATCATTACTTCCCGGCCGATTCGATCGACCCAACGCATTTCGTGGCCAGCGTGACGCACACGACCTGTCCATGGAAAGGGGTGGCCAGTTACTACAACATCTCCGTGGACGGCGAGATAAACAACGATGCGGCATGGTACTATCCGGAACCGAAAGAAGCGGCTGCCAACATCAAAGGCCGCATCGCCTTCTGGAAGGGCGTGACGATTTCATAATACCTTCTCCGCCCATGCTACGCGTGTCGCTTACTCTGCTGTTCCTTGCCTTTCTTTCCCTCCGGGCGACGGCCCAGCCGACAATCTTCATCACGCGTCACGCCGAAAAGGCTAACTCCGGAGGGAACGATCCCGATCTTTCAGAAATCGGCTGGACCCGCGCCGAGTTACTGGCCCGAATCCTGAAAGATGCCAATATCACGGCCATCTACACCACCGAATTCAAACGCACTCAGCAAACGGCTGAGCCTCTCGCGCGAGCCCTCGGCGTCCCGGCCACGGTGGTTCGGGCCACGGCCACAACGTCCCTCGTCGAGAGATTCAAGGCGATCACCGGAAACATTCTTGTCGTCGGCCACGGCAACACCATTCCTGATTTGATTAAAGCACTTGGTCTAACGGAAGCGATCAATCTCGGAGAGAACGACTATGACAATCTGTTCGTCGTCGTGCCGGACAATCCAGCACGGCTCATCAGATTGCACCTGCCCTGAACTTTCCTCACGCTCGAATCGATTACGATTACGAAAGGAAGGTAGGGGCCGTTGGCCGCAACGGCCTTTCCGATTCGATTAGGAGCACCTGTTTCCTCATTGAATACGACTGGCCCATTGCCTTAACCTTGAATCTCCATGGCAGGCATCTGTGTTATCGTTGCGTACCGGCCCAAGCCGGGAAACGAAAACGCGTTGCTCGATATCGTGCGCGAACGCGTTCCAACACTTCGTCGCGAGGGGCTCGTCACGGATCGCGCTCCCACCATCATGCGAGCGAAAGACGGCACAATCATTGAAGTTTCAGAATGGAAATCGCACGAAGCCATCGACGCTGCGCATAAGAATCCAAACGTGCTGGCCATGTGGGCGCAATTCTTCGAAGTGTGCGATTGCGTTCCACTCAGAACGATCGCCGAAGCGGAAGAGATGTTCGCCGGATTCCAGCCGGTGGATGAGTGAACAAAGCGCGAACCGGCCGATCGCGCTGTAGCCGCCTCACTCTTTTGAAGCGTTCTAAGGTCTACTTTATGATTCGATCAGTAAGACCGAAAGCCACTGCGTAGCAGACGAAGATCGCTGCGCCCCCGGCTACGCCACTGAACAAAGCGACTCGCCACGAGCCGCGCCGAAGAGTTCGAGCCAAAACCGCGAGGGCCAGCGCGATCCCAAATTCGCCCACAATAATGTAATGGGGAGTGTAAGAGATCATGCGGCAGCCCTGGTATTGCCACCAATGGATCCGCTTCGCCATCTCTTCGTAAAACGGGATGTTAATGGCTCCGAGCAGCGCCACCGCCATCAGTCCGCGGCTGGCAAATCGCTCAGACAAACGCAGCCCGATGTAGCCGAATTGCACCGCCACCACTTCCCACGCGAGCGGCATCCAGAGGGGAGACCGCCACAACATCGGACCACCGCCGGGCGAGTAGTCGAGGGTCCTCGTGTAATCGACCAGCCATGCATCGGCCGCCAGTTCGACACAACCGACGGCTAGTCCAAAAAGTATGAACCGGCCGATGAGCGCATCACGCCGCGCCAGGGCAAAACCTATCAGCAACGCATTGTCGATCACGTTCAAGGCCAGCCCGGTGCGCCAATCCGACCACGGAGCCAGCGTGAGTAGCGAAACCGCAACCACATTGATGACGATCGTAGCGAGAACGACCCGCAGTCGCTCTGCTTCAACGGATGAGACGCGCATTGCGCTCGCCTTCAGGGCGTCAGGAAAACCTTACCCGTAAACGGGTCCTTCACTTCCGTGCCGCTGGGAATGCCGCGCACATCCACGAGCCCCTGGTTCGGTGCGTATGGGCTCGTGACAAAGCCCGGTTTCTCGGCCACGGGAATGCCGTACGGAATATCGCGTTTCGAACTCTTTGCTTCCGTGACGACGGAGGCGGTTCGAACAGTGGGTTCGGGCGTCGCTGCTGGTGCCGCCGTCGGCGTCGGTGTGGGCGTGGTCAAGTCCGTGCTTTTGCCTCGTTCTCCGCGACTACGTGCCGGCGTCGGGTGCTTTTGCGGATGGGACATCGAGTTACCCAGCTTTTTAAACCAATCGCCTAACGACTCTGCTCTGAGCGGATCAGCCAGAACAAGAAAGGCGGCCAGCGAGCATAGAAAGAAAGACGTTCGCACCAGGCTTTTCACAGTTGGCTACAGTCTGCCGTATCGCCCGCCACTGTTCAATCCCCGGAAATGGGCTTGCCTGCGAGGTAGACCGTGCTGGCCGATTCGCGCTCGAGCAAGGGATTGTCGAACTTGACCACGCGCGCCGCGGCCCTCCCGAATGTAGCATTGAGCACCCGCAGGAATTCTTCGTCCGGGGCGTCGTCGGACCATTGCGCGAAGATGCCCCCGCCATGCAAATGACGAGCCAGGGATCGAAGTCCCTCGGGCCGATAAAGCTCGGCGTGTCGCGGATGGAGGAGGTTGCTCGGAGAGTGATCTATGTCCAGAAGCACGGCATGAAACTGTCGATTCGGCTGGGCTGGGTCAAATCCCTCCGCCGATTTTGCCATGGCGAAGAAGTCGCCTTGCACGAAACGGCAGCGTGAATCCGCCACCAGTTCGCGACCCAGAGGGACGAGACCCTGCCGGTGCCACGCAATGACCGGCTCCAACATTTCAACCACTGTGACTGATCGCACGGACGGGTTGCGCAAGGCCGCCCGCGCCGTGTACCCGAGACCGAGCCCGCCGATCACCACATCCCAGGCACCGGTTCCCAACTCCGCCAGAGCCAGATCGGACAGGGCCACCTCCACTTCGTGAAACAAACTCGACATCAGGAACGATTCACCCAGCTTGAGCTCGAAAATCTCACAGCCCCCTAACGACAGAACACGGCGGCGGCGCAAACTCAAGGCGCCCAGCGGCGTCTCTCGATAATCCAGCTCTTCGAAGTCCCGGCTCATAGTGCTAAAACTACCCAGGGCGAGACCGTGTTCCTATTATTCAGTGCTACGGCAAACCGGAAACCTCTGTCTGCAGGGGAAGCGGCCAGCTTCCCTCTTCAAAACAGTGACGTTATAGCTTCACTTACAGTTGTTCGGGATTCTAGCGCGAGCGTTTTCCGCGATTTCCGCCGGCTGATCGCCGGGAACGAAAACCTCCTCGTCCCGGCGGCGGGGCGTGGCGTTGTGTGCCGGGAACCTGACCGGGAAGCCGATCCCGCCGCTCTCGTCCGGGCCGATCTTCGCGGGCTGGTCCCGCCGCATCATAATCGAAACCTTCCGCGCGCTTTCGCACGATGCCCCGGCCAATGAATCGCTCGAGCGAGCGCAGTGGACCGTGATCTTCTGGAGTAATAAAACTGATGGCGTCGCCCACCGCGTGCGCTCGACCCGTCCGTCCAATGCGATGCACGTAATCTTCGGAATGCATCGGAAAATCAAAATTCACCACGTGCGAAATCCCGTCCACATCGATGCCACGCGCGGCAATGTCCGTCGCAACAAGCACTCGCACGGCGCCCGACTTGAAATCTTTCAAGGCGCGCAGGCGCTGGTTCTGCGACCGATTCGAGTGAATCGTGCCCGTCTTGATGCCGCTGCCTTCCAAGCGCCGCGCGATGCGATCAGCCCCATGTTTGGTCCGCGTAAAGACAAGCACCGTATCGAACTGCGGATCCGACAGAAGATGGAGAAGCAAGGCCGGCTTGAGATGCGGGCGCACTTCATAGACGAACTGGGTCACCGTGTCCGCCGGGTTGGCCCGCCTCCCTATTTCAATGACCTTGGGCGAATGCTGGAACTCATGCGTCAGGACTTCGATCTCACGCGAAAGTGACGCCGAGAACATCAGCGTTTGACGCTTCGGGGGCAAAGCTTTCACGATTTTGCGGATAGGCGGAAGAAAACCCATGTCGAGCATGCGGTCAGCCTCATCCAGAACGAGAAATTCGATCCCGGAAAAATTGCAATATCGCTGACCCATCAGATCGAGCAGGCGTCCGGGCGTTGCCACGACAAGATCGACGCCGGAACGGAGCGCTTCGATCTGCGGCCGTTCGCTGACCCCGCCAAAAACGGTGGCCATGCGCAAAGGCAGATGGCGCGCGTAAGCCCGCACATTCTCTTCGATCTGCACGACGAGTTCGCGCGTGGGCGCGACCACCAGGGCGCGCAAACCGCGCCGCTGCGCGTCCTTGGACCGCGCCATGTGATTCAGAATCGGTAGCACAAACGCCGCCGTCTTGCCCGTTCCGGTCTGGGCGATGCCGATGACATCGCGCCCCGCCATCACTTCGGGAATGGCGGCAGACTGGATGGGAGTCGGCTCCGTATAACCAGCTTCCTGGATTGATTTTAAGATGCGGTCATCCAGACCGAAAGAGCGAAATGGCACAGGACGAGGACTATCGTTCAACCCGCTGTGATCACATGCTTTATCTTTAATAAATGATGTCGCCTGATGTTAGGCGTGCCACGAAAAGCGAGCGACGCGCAAAGCACTGGCAAGTCTGGCGCTTTCCGGCAGGTTCCCTAATGGCGGATAGTCCCGCATCCGAGCCTTCTCCCGCAGCGAAGATCATACATCAACGCCGGCCGCGTTACCGCGGCAAAAATCCGCGGGGATTCAAGGAGAAGTACAAAGAACACGATCCCGTACGATACCCAGACGCGGTCGCGAAAGTGCTCGCCTCCGGGAAAACTCCGGCTGGATCGCATCGCCCGATCATGGTGCGGGAAGTCCTGGAGGTTCTTGCACCCATGGCGGGCGAAATCGCGGTGGATTGCACGCTGGGCTACGGCGGACATGCACGCGAAATCATCCCGCACCTCGCCCCCGGCGGACATCTTTTTGGACTCGATGCGGATCCCGTCGAGCTGCCCAAAACGGAAGAGCGCCTTCGCACGCTCGGCTTCGGCCCGGATACTTTCAGCGCCCACCGAACCAATTTTGCGGGCCTTCCCCGCATCCTCATGCAAACCGGACACAGCGGAGCCGATGTGCTCCTGGCCGATCTGGGCGTCTCTTCGATGCAACTGGACGATCCAACGCGCGGCTTCTCCCTGAAAGGGGAGGGGCCGCTCGACATGCGAATGAATCCGCGACGCGGTCAACCTGCTTCGGTGCTCATTCAAAAAACCTCTACCGATGCGCTGATTCGTTTATTTCTCGAGAATGCCGACGAGCCCAATGCAGCGGCTCTGGGACCGGCCCTATCCGGAAAACTGTTTGCCACGACGAGCTCGCTCGCATCGGCCGTCCGCCGCGCCCTTCCGCGTTTGCCCGAAGACGAGCGCGACCTGGCCGTGCGGCGCGTTTTTCAAGCATTGCGCATCGCGGTGAATGACGAATTTTCCGCCCTTGAAATGCTCTTGCGTCAGCTGCCTGATTGCCTGAAGCCCGGCGGCCGCGTTGCGATTCTCACATTTCATTCGGGCGAGGACCGACGCGTTAAAAAAGCATTTCAGGAAGGCGTCAGAGAGGGTTGGTACGCGGCTGTCGCCCGAGAGGTCATTCGCGCAAGTCCAGAAGAGCGACACGCGAATCCCCGTTCCGCCTCGGCCAAGTTGCGCTGGGCTATACGCGCTGATTAGGTAGGGGCGATTGACTCAATCGCCTGGACGGTTGAAGTCAATCGCCCCTACCTGATTGTAAATAAGCCCAACGCTCAGCTCTGTCGGCTCTTTCCCCTTCCGGAATAATCGCGCTCCAGCATTTCCTTTCAGCTGGACCGACCCATTCTCCACGCGAAGGATCGCGCCTTCCCGCAGGCCGATCACCGGCGTGTCGTTCTCTTGCAGGAATTCAAGAATACGTTCTTCCCTGCTTTCACCCATGTGTTTCGAACCGGGATCCGCATCGATGTAATGGGGATTGATTTGAAGAGGGACCAGATGCAGCGCGTCGAACGAGCGCGGTTGCACGATCGGCATGTCGTTGGTCGTTCGAATGCTCGGACCTGCCACATTCGAGCCCGCGCTTGAGCCGATGTAGCGCATCCCCGCTTTGACGCGCTCCCGGATGATGGAAACCAACTCGAAATCGTACAAGGTTTTGAGCAGGCGAAACGTATTCCCTCCGCCAATCAGAATTACTTTTGCCTCATGCAGGGCGCGCGCCCGATCCGAAACGGCGTGCAGAGAATCCATCGCGTAACCCATCTGCGCAAAACGCTCCCTCGTGCGCGCCGCGTACGCATCCTGATCGCGCAAGGCGAACGGCACGAAAAGAATTCGGTCAAGGCCTGTGAGAAAATCGCGAACCTCCGCCTCAGCGTAGTCGAAATAGCCGCTCCCCCAGACCGTCGAAGTGCTCAACAAAAGAATCTTCCCGAGGTCGGCCATGGTTTACGCCGCGAATACTTGACCGCCAGAGGATCAATGACAAGCGGAAGCGCGCCTGACCGCCGACCAGGAGCCTGGCGTCCTTATCTCACATTAATAAGCAGCCAGGCGGCCGGCACGATGTAGAGTAAAGCCGGACAAGCTTATGGATTACGTGATTCGCCCCCTCGCCCCGGAGGATGAACCGGTTCTCTGGGACATGGTCTATCAGGGAGTGCAGAGTGGGCAGGAGACAAATGCTCCTTCCCGCGAAATCGTCCATCAGCCAGAGCTGGCGCGATACGTGGAAGGCTGGGGACGCGAGGGCGACGCGGGATTCATCGCGCATGACACATTAGAGAGTCAACCCATCGGCGCGGTCTGGGTTCGTATCCCGGCCGCGGCGCGGCCCGGCGGAAAAGAGGAAACGCCCCCCGAACTCGCCTTTGCCGTAAAACCTGGTCATCGGCGTCGCGGCATCGGGGCCGCGCTGCTGACCCAATTTGTCAAAGCCAATCCTGAACAGTCCTCCGTTACTCTGAACGTGCCGGCCAGCAGTCCCGCCGTCCGGCTTTACGAACGATTTGGATTCAAAGTGGAGAAAGAAAGCGACCGGGCCGTCACCATGCGACGCGATCTCTGAGATTTCTTTCTTTCTTGCTAACGGCGCACTATGACGCGGAAAGCTGTTCCAGCTCGGCCCAGCGACGATAGAGACGTGCGACACTGGCTTTCGCTTCGTCGAGTTGTGTGACCAGTTGCGGCGCTTCCGCCGCGCGCGTCGCGTAAAACTCAGGATCATTCAGCTGAGCTTCGATGCTTTGCACACCTGCTTCGGCCAGGTGAATGGCGGCTTCCATCCCTTCCAGTTCCCGCTGTTCTTTAAAAGAGCGCTTGCGCGCAGCCGCGACTGACTTCCGCGCCAGCTCAGCCCTTCTCGGCTCTGCTGGCGGCGGCGATTGAAAAGCTTTCCGGGCGCGCTCGTCTCGCACTTGCTTGTTCTCCAGGTAATAGGAAAAATTTCCCGGCGTAACAAAGAGCCCATCCTCCTCAAACGCCACAATCTGGTCGCAAATTCGATCCAGAAAAAAGCGATCGTGACTTACGACCAGCGCGCTCCCTTCGAAATCAACCAGGGCTTCCTCCAGGATGCGCAAGCTCGCCAGGTCCAGATCGTTGGTCGGTTCATCGAGCACGAGAATATTTCCGCCGCGTTTCAGCACTTTGGCCAGCATGAGCCGAGCGCGCTCGCCACCGGAGAGGAGGTCGACGCGTTCGCTCGCCCGACTATCGGCAAATAAAAATCGGCGCAGATAACTGCGCACGCTCAGGGCCTGGCCGCCGAAATATACAGTGCCGTCGGTGTCTTCCACTTCTTCCATGACGGTGCCAGTGCCATCGAGCTGCATGCGCGATTGATCGATGTAATTGAAAACAATTTTCTTGCCCACTTTGGCCGTTCCCTCGTCGGGCGGGCGTTCTCCCAGGCAGATCCGCAGCAGAGTCGTCTTGCCCACACCGTTACGGCCGACAATGCCGGTGCATTGCCCCGGACGGAGGGACAAGGTGAGCTTGCGAAATAACCAACGGGCCGTGTCGCCTTCCCCCACATGCGCGCCGGCATTAACCAGCTCAATGCCGGTGTTGCCCATCTCGGGCGCGCGCGGGATGAGCAGATCCATTTCACGCTCTTCCGGCGGCGCTTCCAATCCCGCCACTTCGTAAAAGGTGTCGAGGCGGTGCCGCGATTTTGATCGCTGCGCGCGCACCCCCGCCCGGACGTACTCCAATTCGGCGCGGATGAAACGCTGGCGGCGGCGCTCCGATTGCTCCGCGATCTGCTGCCGAACAGCCTTCGCTTCCAGATACATCTTGTAGTTGCCCGGATGCGAAAAGCAGCGGCCATCCGCCAACTCGATGATGCGCGTCGCAATGACGTCGAGGAAGTAACGGTCGTGTGTCACGAAAATGACGGCGCCTGGAAAGTTCCCGAGGAACTTTTCCAGCCAAAGAATGGATTCGGAATCAAGATGGTTGGTGGGCTCATCCAGGAGCAACAAATCGGGTTGTGCCACGAGCGCGCGGCAAAGCGCGACGCGCCGCTTTTCGCCGCCCGAGAGCGGGCCCACCACAGCGTCGAGTGGGGGCGCATAGAGCGCGGTCACGATTGATTTCAAGCGCGCATCGAGATTCCAGCCGTCCGCCAGTTCGATTTCATGCTGCAACTCGCCCAGCTCCGCGTCGCTCCCCTCGCCGGCCTCGTAGCGGCGCAGCCACTCCATCAAATCCGCCGCACCCGACACGATGTTTTCACGCACGGTCGATCGATCGTCGAGCTCGAATTCCTGCGGCAAATAACCCACGCGCAGGCCCCGGCGACGGACCACTTCACCACTATCGGCTTCCTGTTCGCCGCTCAGAATTTTGAGAAGCGTCGTCTTGCCCGATCCGTTGCGGCCAACCAATCCTACTTTTTCCCCCGCGGCCACGGCAAGGGTCGCGGCCGACAGCAATTGTTGGTGACCATACGCAACCCGCACTTCGTTAGCCGATAAAAGCGCGGGAGCAACGGAAGCCATCGGTCATCTTAGCACGCGAGATCATACAAGTGAAAATGCCGTGGGCAATCCGGCAAAACCTCTTTCGTCACCCTCGCTCGAGCCGCCGGGCGGACATGGCGAAAGAGCATCCGCTTGATGCCAGGCCAAAGTATCTGGCCATGAGGAGGAACGACCACATAAGCTGAAGCTTCTCTAATGCTGCCCGATCACTACGCCACGCTTGGTCTGGACCGCCGCTGCACCCTTGGGCAAATTCGCGCCGCCTATCGCCTGCTCGCGGCGCAACATCATCCTGATCGCAATCCAGATTCGCCCGAGGCTCCGCTGCGCATGCAGGAATTGAACGCCGCCCATGAAACGCTCGGCGATACGCGACGTCGTCGCACCTACGACCGTGATCGGGACGAGAGCCGCCAGGAATCCAGGAAACCGGGAAGTCGGATTGAGCGCAACGTATCCCAGGTCGTTCACCTGCCCATCGAGGCGTTCTTTCGCGGCACGGCCCTGGAAGTGCGCGTAAACGATCCCGCTAACCCGGACGGAGCCGAGACCTACCGTCTCGATATTCCTGCTGAAACCGCGCCGGGTTGCCGTTTTCGTCTGGCACGAAGAGGCGCATTCGCGGGCGGCACTGTTCAAGTGAGAGTCAAGCCGTTGCCTGGCTACCGCTTCAAGGCGCGCGGATCAGATCTGCGCTGCGATCTGCGCGTCAGCGCGCAACGCGCCACGCAAGGCGGGAGCGAAGCGATGCCCGGCCCGAGAGGGCAAATGGTTCGAGTAGAGATACCAGCCCGCGTGGCACGCGGCGAAGTGCTTCGGGTTCGGGGCGAAGGCCTGCCCAAGCCGCGCGGCGGTCGCGGCGATCTATTGGTTCGGATTATGTATCGTCCGGCCGTACACGTTTCGCGCTCTGCCAGATAAAATTTTACAGTGCGCCTTCCATTTTAAGCTAAGCCGATTCCAGACACGTCCCGTGGTGGAACGACCTCTCCGAGAGCGTTGTTAGAACCAAACCGCCGAAGGCGCCTGACCACTATCGTTTTGTTCGGTCCCGCGCGCAAAGCATCGCTCTCTTGTCCCTAACGACTATTCAGCCGGTATAATCAATTAAGATGCTATCCTGGTCGTCTTAATCAAAAACGACTTGCTTCACTGATTGTATCTAATATCGTAACAGTCGTGGCAGTCAACACCCAGTTCGCGATCGCCGTCCATATCATGACCGCCCTGGCTTACAGCCGGGAACGGGATGTCACATCGACGTGGCTGGCCGGCAGTGTGAACACCAGTCCGAGTTTTGTGCGGCGCGTCCTGGCCAAGCTCTCCAGGGCGGGGTTGGTCGAGACGGCTACGGGCAAGAACGGCGCCTGCTGGCTGGCGCGGCGGCCCCGGGACATTTCACTTCTCGAAGTCTACCGCGCGGTGGACGGCCCCAAGGTCTTTGCTATTCACGCCTATAAACCACACCGGTCTTGCCGGGTCAGTTGCAATATCAAGTCGGCCTTGGAGACAGTTCTGCGCCGCTCCCAGACATCCATGGAAGCGAGCCTGGACAAGATTAGTCTGGAAACCGTCCTTTCCGACTTGAAGAAGTAAGTGTTAGCGCTTAATTGATACTAACAGAATTACAATAAGATTCAGAATCAAATGAAATACAAAAACAACGAACCTAACTGCGAGCGGCTCGATAACGTCGCCGCCGCATCCTGCCGAAAATTGAAGAGAGGCCTCGCGCGCCTGAAAGAGGCCATTCAATCGCAATACAGCAACGCCTTCCCCGGGCGCCTTGACTCGATTGAACGCGCCCTCGCCGAGGCCGAAGCCTCCGCCTGGTCGACGCCGTTTCCTTCGCTCTTCTTCCCCCCACTCGCCCGGATCCGCCTCGATGAACTTGGAGCAACGGCCACGACAAATCCGGTATTCTTTGAACGCTCCTAAACTCAAACCCGCAACTCTTTAGAAATGAACGACAAAAAAATCGCATTGGTCACTGGCGCTAATAAGGGCATCGGCCTCGAAACGGTTCGCCAACTTTCCCAACAAAACATTACCGTTCTCCTCGGCGCTCGTGATCTGGCCAAGGGCGAAGCGGCCGCCCGCGAGCTGCGCAAGGAAGGACATGGACAGGACGTTCGCGCCCTACAAATCGACGTGAACAAGCCAGACAGCATTGGTAAAGCGGTTGCGCAGGTGGAGCGCGATTTCGGTCGCCTCGATATTCTGATCAATAACGCTGGCGTGCTTATCGACGACTACGACAAGAAAGTCAGCGAGCAGTCGCTCGACACTTGGCGCACGACGTTCCAGACAAACCTCTTCGGCCTCATTGAGACCACCCAAGCCTTCCTGCCGTTGCTTCGGAAAAGTGAGGCTGGGAGAATCGTCAACCTCTCAAGCATTCTCGGGTCGATCACCTATCACGCGACTCCGGGTTCGCCCGTCTACGACTTCAAAGTTCCGGCCTACAACGTCTCCAAGGCAGCGGTCAACGCTTACACGGTACAGCTCGCCTACGAGTTGAAAGATTCCAAGATCAAGGTGAACGCGGCTCACCCGGGTTGGGTTAAGACCGACCTCGGCGGAGACGGCGCCACCATGGAAATTCCGGACGGTGCGAGGACGGGTGTGGCTCTGGCCACGATCGGGGAGAACGGTCCGAACGGTGCCTTTCAGCATATGGGCGAGACAATCCCCTGGTAAGACGAATCCTCTTACGATGAACGACGCAACCCTCAGCCCTCCACCGCGATCCGCCCAACTGGTCCCCGCCTTTAGCGAAGGCCAGCAGCTCCTCCATCGCGCCACTGATTTATCGCAGGAGGACAGTCACCTGCTGGACGATTACTCGAAAACCATCGCCGCAGTGGTCCGGCGAGTCACCCCAAGTGTCGTTAACATTCGTGTCGTCAGCGGAGAGCGTGGACAGGGCGGCGGGTCGGGCTTCCTCCTCGCGCGGGATGGATTCATCCTAACGAACGATCACGTCGTGCATGGCGCGCGCGAGATTGATGTGACCTTGCACGATGCGCGGGTTTATCCCGCGCAGCTCATTGGCACTGATCCGGAGACGGATTTGGCCGTCATCCGCATCGATGCCCCCGATATTCAACATGCGCGGCTGGCCGACTCATCTCTTATTTCTGTAGGGCAAATCGCCGTCGCAGTCGGTTCGCCTTACGGATTTCAGCAAACGGTCACGGCCGGAATTGTGAGCGCGCTTGGACGCTCCATGCGGTCGGCTTCCGGGCGCCTCATGGACGAAATCATCCAGACCGACGCGGCCTTGAATCCAGGCAACTCGGGCGGGCCCCTCCTGAACAGCGCAGGCGAAGTGATCGGCGTCAATACGGCGGTCATCCTGCCGGCCCAGGGAATTTGCTTCGCCATCGCCAGTAACACCGCACATTTCGTGGCCGGTTGGCTGATCAAAGATGGCCGTGTTCGCCGAAGTTCGATTGGTCTGGCCGGCCAGAACGTGCCTTTGCACCCGCGAGTTGTTCGGTTTCACAAACTGCCGGCCCACCACGGAGTTTTAGTCATGGAAGTGGAACCGGGCGGGCCCGCGGCCATCGCAGGTCTAAAACCGGGCGATACGGTTGTCGGTTTCAAAGGTCAGGCGGTGGCTCGCGTGGACGACCTGCATAAGCAGCTGGTGGCTGCGGAGATCGGAGTATCGTCTCCCGTGATGTTTCTGCGCGAAACCGAAAAGCTCTTTTGCATGATCACGCCGGGCGAGCTTCCTCCCGCAGAATCTCGCCGCGAAACGCGCTGACCGCATTCTCGTAACAGAAGGAATCCATGAACGAACCGATCAACATCAATGAAGCCAGCTTTGAAAAAGCTGTCATTAAATCACCCATTCCCGTGCTGGTGGATTTCTGGGCGCCCTGGTGCGGCCCTTGTAAAATGATCGGCCCGCTGCTCGATGAGATCGCGAAGGAAAGCGGCGACCGTTTCCGCATCGCCAAGGTCAACATCGATGACGATCCCACCTTGATGCAGCGCTTCAACGTCCGCGCCGTTCCCACTCTCCTCTTTTTCAGTGGCGGAGAAGTGCGCGACCAGCTCGTAGGCGGCGCTCCCAAAAAGACAATCCTGGAAAAGCTGGAAGCGCTCGCCGCAGCCGTGGCCTAACGATACTCAAACTTATACATGACCCATACAATGACAAAACCTGCGGAATCCTCAGCGCCCGATCTGACCAAACGTCCTCCACGCAGCCCACGCTCCCGCCTTGGCGGATACGCTATCCTGCCGCGCATGCTCGACAAAGGTCGTGCTGAAATTGCCGGTCAGAATGGCGAATTCAAATACAACTGCCCGCTCGATCAGCATATCGTCAACTTCCTCGGACTCGACGCGGGCCGACTGCGCGAGCAGCTGGCCACGGGCAAAGGCGATGGTGAAATCCTGGAATGGATTAACGCCAACGCGAAACACAAACGCACGCCATGGGAGATCGAGCAGTGGAGCGATTTCCAGCAGCGCCGCGGACCGGACAGCGACACGGAGACGCTGCAGTATTTCGCTGAAACAGTCGCCAAATTCAGCCAGACGCGAGAAGACATCAAAACGTGGGCCGATCTGCTGGACCTCGACGATCACTGTACCTTCGGCGGCAAAGCCTGACGTAGTTTGTCGGCCACTGCGCCTGGCGTGCTCGGTTAAAGCACAAGATCGGTCTGCTCCACGCTCGGCCCGCAGGTGCAGTCGCCTATTTCTTATGCGTTTCTAAAATATGAAGCGAGAGATGCGTTAGACATTCGAAAAACACCTTGTCGGCACGCGCGCCATTAAGATAATCGGAGCGCCCATGCTTTTTAACTCGCTCACGTTCGTCGTCTTCTTTGCCGTCGTGGTGAGCCTGTATTGGTCTCTTCGCTCATGGAACGGACGCAAGAACCTGCTCCTGGTCGCCAGCTACATTTTCTACGGCGCATGGAATCCGCCCTTCGCCGCCCTCCTTTTCGGGACGACAGCCATGGATTTTTATCTGGGGCGACAAATGGCCAAAGAGCAAAGGCCCGGCGCGCGCAAGGTCTGGCTCGTCATCAGCGTGGCCGTGAACCTGAGCATGCTCGGATTTTTTAAGTACGGAAACTTTTTGCTCGAGAATTTCCAATGGGCTTTGGCCCGCAGCGGCATTGCCTATCAGCCTCCCCATCTCGATGTTTTTCTTCCCATCGGAATTTCGTTCTACACCTTCCATTCGCTCTCTTACACACTCGACATCTTTCGCGGCGTGATGGGGCCGACGCGATCCCTGCGTGACTTCGCCCTCGCCGTCTCCTTCTTTCCGCAGCTCGTGGCCGGGCCAATCGTGCGTGCGGGAGATTTCCTGCCGCAGTTGCAGGCGCCGCCCAAGCCGCAGAAAGGCCGCTTTTTGTGGGGTCTGCTGCTCATGACGCTTGGCCTTTTCGAGAAGGTCGTTCTCGCTGACACGATGCTCGCGGGTTCGGCGGATCGAATCTTCGGCTACGCCGGACCGTTGGTCGCGCTTGATTCGTGGGTCGGCGTCGTCGCCTTCGCGGGGCAGATCTTTTTCGACTTCGCCGGTTATTCGATTTGCGCCATTGGCGCTGCGCTCTGCCTCGGCTTTCATCTCAAGGATAATTTCCGTTTCCCGTACGCCGCCGTCTGCTTCTCCGATTTTTGGCGACGATGGCATATCTCGCTTTCTACGTTTCTGCGCGACTACCTTTACATCCCGCTCGGGGGCAATCGCTTCGGCGCCGGTCGTGCCATGATCAATCTCATTATTGTCATGTTTATCGGCGGGCTTTGGCATGGCGCTGCCTGGACCTTCGTTGTCTGGGGTCTGTTGCACGGTTCCTATCTTGCGCTCGAGCGTTTGGCCCGGGCGGTCGTGCAACCGAAAGCTTGGATGGAAAACTTTGCCGTTGAACTTTCGATGGGTCTCGCCACCTACGCCGCTGTCTGTATCGCGTGGGTTTTCTTTCGCGCCTCCGATTTCACAAGCGCGAGCCGCCTCCTGCACGGCATGTTCGGCACGCATGCTCAGGGGGACATGATTCTCTCCACGCGCGAGATGCTTCAGGTCGGAATCGTGACGCTCGGCATGTTCATCGCGCACTGGTCACTTCGGGAGACGTCCATCGAAGCGGCCGTCCTGCGTCTTCCACGCTGGGTCGTCACGACGGCGTGGGCGTTTATGGCTTGCGCGATCATTCTTACGCAGGGAAAAAGCAATGCATTCATCTACTTCCAATTTTGAGCGTCCCATCCCCGCGCTGCCTTGGCGCGGGATCGCGGTCGCGGTAATTGCGTTCGTGCTCGTAGCCACGGCCGTCTGGGAAGTGCGCTGCCGGGCCGTCGGTTATGCACCGACTCTGAACGACACGGAAGACCTCTGGACCCAGGCCCGGCAACGCGTCAAGCCTGAGTCAATCGTCGTCATCGGCGACTCGCGCCCCTTCTTCGATCTCGATTTAAACGAACTCGAACATGGCCTCGGCCAGCGTCCTATTCAGCTCGCCCAACCGGGGAGTTGCGCATATCCCGTCCTGGCCGACCTGGTCGCAGACGAGCGTTTCCACGGCACGATCATTTGCAGTATCGTCCCGCGAATGTTCTTCGCTCCGGGCGGTCCGCCCATGGAGAACTCGCGGAAGGCCGTGAAGCGATACCATGGTCAAACCCTGGCACAACGTTTCAGTCATGCCTTAACCATACCCTTGGAAGAAAGCGTCGCTTTTCTGAAGGACAGGGACCTGACCCTTGAATCGTTGCTCAAGGAATTGCCTATTCCTGACCGCCCGGGCGCACTCATCCCTCCGCAGACGCCGCCTTATTTTTGTTCGGTCGATCGGGAGCGCCGCGCCCGCATGATCGAGAGCGCCGCACATCCGGGACCATTACAGACACGGATTGCACAAGGCTGGATTCCGCTCTTCACGCCGCCACCGCCGCCAAGTTTCGTTCCGAAAGAGGTCTTCGCGCAAAGGATGAAAGATGCGATGGAAGGGCGGTTCCGTGACACCACCGCGGCGGTTGAAAAATTGCGGGCCCGCGGCGGCAAAATCATTTTCGTTCGGTTCCCTGTAAACGGGGAACTGAAAGTCATCGAAGACCGTGACACACCCCGCAACGGAATCTGGCAAACGCTGTTGCAGCGCACCGCAGCTCCCGGCATTTACTTCGAAGATTTTCCCGAACTCGCAAGCTTCACCTGCCCCGAATTGTCGCATCTTTCCGCCGGCGATTCGGTTGAGTTTACGAAACGGCTCGTGCCGCATCTGCGGACGGCGCTTGGGATGTAGAGAGATCAGCGATTCGCGGCCGCGCGGACCGACTAGGGCGGAAGCGTGAATGAAACGATCGCGTCGGCCGCGCGATGATTCGACCAGAAGTGGTCGCCGTCAAACGTGAGTGAGCGGCATTGAAAAGGAACGCAGGCCACATCTTCCACGTCCGGGGTTTCTTTGCGCGGATCGAGCCGGGCGATAGTCCAGCTCTCACCATTCTGTTCGGTTCCGCGCAGGAGGTAGATCCATCCATCAACAACGACGTGACCACAGATCTCAGCGCCGACGTCGATGGCGCGGAGAATATTTCCGCCCGCATCGAGTTTCAGAATTCTGTGCTGGTACCATTGACTGAGGTAGAGATGCCCGCCGTCGTAACTCAGATATGACCCGGTAAAATCCGGACAAGCAATTCGATCACCTTCCAAAAAGCCTGTTGCGACCGTGTAGCGGCGGAGATACCGATCATCATCCGGGTCCTCACCGATCGTAAAACGCATGGTATCTCCCGTAGAACTCGCGGCCCACGGAATTCCCGGAGCTTCCGTCTCCTCGAAAACCGTCCAACTCTTCACATCGATCCCATAAATTCGGCGAAGATCGCGCGAGCCCATCCATAAGGCATTGGAGTGCCACGCCAGTGCCTGAGGCGTCGGCGCGGGCGAGACATGTCTTTGCCGCTCCATGATGGATGGAAGTTCTTTCAGGCCGTTATTCTCTCATTCATTCAGGAATTTTGGCGATTGAATTTCAGAGAATTCAATCCACCATCGACTGCATGAACGTCGTCACCATGATCGCTCGCCTTCTGCTAGGCCTCCTTTTCGCCGTCTTTGGCTCCAACGCCTTCCTCCACTTTATCCCCATGCCGCCCATGAGCGGTCACCCGGGCGAATTCATTGGCTCCATGTATGCCACCGGATACCTCCTCCCCATCGCCGCGCTTCAGGTCATCGGCGGCTTACTCCTCGTCGTGGGCCGCTTTGTGCCGCTCGGGCTGACTTTGCTCGGGCCCATTATCGTTAACATCGTGCTCTTCCACATCTTCATGGACCGCAGCGGAATGGGCATGGCGCTTGCCGTTTCCGCGGTATCGCTTTTTCTTCTCTGGCGCTATCGCGAAGCATTCGCCGGATTGCTCCGGGCGTAATGCGCGCGCTCTATCTTCGATCGGAGTGATCCGTCTCGACGCCCCGTCGAAATTGCTCGGTGACCTGGGCGACCACGACTCCCAGTTTGCTGATGGTCGAGTGGTTAATCATGGTCTGCCCATCGGGCTGCAGATACATCCACTGACTCATGCGCACATTCCCGAGCGGATTTCCGGGAGAAAGCGCCAGCTTGAAACTCCAGTGAAAGACATTGCCGAAACTTTCGCCGTGAATCGTGCCGATGACGTCATTCGCGGTGGCTTCGTAATGATGTGCATCCACTCGCCGAATGCGCCACGACCGGTGCTGTCGCTTGCCATCGCCAAAAATAAGATCCTGCTCCAACTCCAGTGAAGCGCCGGCCCATTTGCCAGACGTCTCCGTCCGCACACGCTGTTTGGGCGTGCCCGCGCGGTTCTCCAACACTCCGAACGATTTGGCGTGTCCGGTAAAAAACGTCGCCGGATCGAACAACGGTCGACCGTCCGAGAAATCAGAAGGCTTCATGCTGGCACAGCTTGTAAGGATGGTGGTGAATAGGATTAAGAAGAGACGACGAATCATTATTGTGCCGGAAATAAGTCCGACCATCGTCCTGCGCCGGATGTGAAACAAGGGCTTCCCGCGAGCAGTTCAATATGACTTCTCTCCGAGAACCCGCGGGGTGAACCCATACGGACAATTGCGACAGCCCTCCCGGCAGCACTCGCCGCGCTGGAGCAGGAACTCCCGGGTCAACGCGCCACTCTCGTCAAAATCCTTCGGACCGGCCGAGCTATCCCACTTCTCCGAGGTCCCGTGGAGGGGCGAACTTGAACCTGTATTCATGATTGTGATCGCGCCATCGCGAAAACAAGGAGCACAAGAAAGCGAACCTCGTCCAGGTGATTTGTAGCTCCTTCGAATCATTGTTTGTAGTCGCGGCCGACGGTTTCACCGCGCTATGTTCAAAGCATGGACATGGCAAGCGCCTCCGCCGGTCAACCGCCGGCCATACCTCCCGCCCACGTCGTGGTGCGCGGCAACGCCCGGAGTTTTCTGCAGGAAGTGATCGTCGGCACGCATCATCTGCAAGTCGACGAGCCGGCCAGCGTCGGTGGAAGCGATGTTGCGCCTGACCCTTATGATTTTCTACTGGCCGGATTGGGCGCATGCACTTCCATGACGGTCGGTTTGTCGGCGCGGCGAAAGAAATGGCCGCTCGAAAACATTACCGTGTCGCTGCGCCACTCGCGCATTCACGCCAAAGATTGCGAAGAATGCGAAACCAAAGAAGGGATGCTGGACCGAATCGACATGAACATCGACCTAACCGGCCCGCTGACTTCAGAGCAGCATGCCAGGCTCATGGAAGCGGCCTCCAAATGCCCGGTTCATCGAACGCTCAAATCCGAGATCGATATCAGGCTCGAGGCAGGGGCGGCTCACTGAACTGCCTTCCCGTTTTTCCGACAGAGGGCGACGCGAGATAGGGCGATGGAGGTCAATCGCCCCTACCTTATGTGACCGAGCAGCAGGATTTACGCAAACCCTGCCGCTCTTCTCTCACGCCGGGCCTTCATAACAATCGCCTAGCCAGGTTTCGGCTGCGCGCGCGTCGCGCTGAGACATGAGGAATTGAATCCAGGCTTGCTGCTCATGTTGCACCGCAGCCATTTCCCAAACACAGAAAGTAGGCTTGTGCTCGCCCTCGCGAGGGAAGAGCGAGAAATCCGCCGCCCGCTCACCATCTTTGTAGAACACTGTTTCCCAAAGCTCGTTGTTACCGCGCCAGGTCGAAACAATCAGGAAATAGAAATCGTGACCGCAGCGATGAAGGACCACGAAACCGAAGCCATGGGCATCGAGCGCGTGGGTGGAGAGATAAGCGCGCGCGAGTCCCCTGATTTCGTCCGGCACGGGCTGCTCTTCCGGACGCACCTCATACCACTTCAGCACCGATGCAGTCGTCTCCAGCGTTTCACCCGGACTAACCTGCTTGGCGCTATGCCGGTATGAGCGGTCAACCCCCGAGTCCTCCCTCAGGATGTCTTCGATTTGGGCAGTTTGTTCCGTCATCCGAAAACCATGCTTGCATCATCCTAACCGGCGGCCGGCAGAAACTCTTCGCGGACAATCTTACCGTCTTTCACCGTGTAGACGCCCACTTCGGACATCTGCATGCGTTTTTTGGAATCCTTGTCCGTCACATCGACGTCAAACTGCACAACGAAACGGTCGTGCGCCACAAATGGGCCTGTCGCCTTGAAGCTGTGCACTTCCATTGAACTCGCCCACCAGTCGGCTTTTTTTCGCACCCCTTCGATTCCACGTATCTCCGTTGAACCGCCGTCCATGCTCTGTGCTTCCACGCTCACGATATCATCCGCGTAGAGCGCATCGATCGCTTCCTTCCACGCCTGCTTACGACAAAGTTCCACCACCTTCTGCGCGACTTGTTCAGTGTTCATGTCTGATTCTTAGCCCTTCCCGCGAAGAACTCCAATAGCGCGGGGGGAATTTGTCCTGACTTAGGCCGTCTTAAGACTTTCGCACTTCACTTCGTAGCTCTGGATGAGCGCGGCAATTTTTGCGTGAAAGCCATCCTGGGCCGAATAGAGCGCGCCTACTGGTTCCGAAAATTCCTTCTGCTTCAGTTCGTCTTCGATCGTCAAGGTCAGCGCCGCGAGCGTTTCGAGATTAGCGCGCGAATGAAACTCCATCTCTTTCAGCTTGGAAAGAATCGTGACGGATTTCTCCAATTCACCGGGAGCCTGTTCGACCTTCGCCGGCTGGATCGCGGCCGCTCCGCTAGATTGATCGTCAACCGTCCCGGCCGGCTTCTTCATTTTCCTGGATTTTGGAGCGCCGCCCGCCGCGGATTTTGCCTGCTCATGGCCCTTTTCCTGGGAAACCTTCTTGTCGTGCGCAACATTTCGTGGATCTGACATGCGACACCCTACACTCGTTCGGTCCGCTCGCATCGCCGAACCACGTCTTGTAGGATTTTAAGCAACGGCGAGTGACCCAACGCCTTAACTTCCTGTCAGCAGACGATAGTTGATCCACGCAACGACGGCCGACAAAAACAATAGCGTCAAAGCGGGACACATCTTGAACACCGGATTGTTCACTCGCACATGAGTAGCCAGGGCGCCTCCCATCAGGATCGCGATTCCGACACCACCGACTATGGCAAAGAGGGGACGCTCGATTCCAACCAACAACATCACAGCGAAGGTTATTTTCAAAATGCCCACCATGTCTCTCAGCCAGTCGGGCATCCGATACTGTTGAAATTCCTGAACGATGTTGGTGTAGCGCACGACCCAGACAAAGAAAATCGATGCGGCCACAAAGATCTGCAGGCCAATGGTCAAATCATGCATGACCGGATCTTATACCGTCTGGAATCGGACTGGAACGACAATTACCGGAGTCGCGTTGCGCGTGATCTCGATCGGGCCCAAACCTGATGCTGGCTCGCCATTACGTGAGGCTGTAGGTTCCATGATGAACGTGATCAATCGCGAGAAGTTGCCCTTTGTCGGAATGTCCCATGAGTTCACCGGGAAAGACCATGGCGTCGGCAACTCAATCTTTTTCGTCGCAGCGCCTCCCGGTTGCGCCGTTCCGCTGCACCGGCACGACTACGATGAGATCATTCTGGTGCAGGAAGGGTGCTCCTCGTGTGTCGTCGGCGAGGACCGGCAGGATATGAAAGCTGGTGATATCATTGTGATTCCGGCGGGGACGCCGCACGGTTTCACCAATTCCGGCGACACCATCCTGCGTCAGATCGATATCCACGCCAGCCCGACGTTCGTGACTGAATGGCTGGAAGAGAAAGCGTAAGCAGCACTTCAAGGGAGAGAGCGTCGATCGATGAGAGACTCTGCGCGCGTAGATTTCTTCCCCTTCATCCTTGAGGTTCTGCCTCTTCCCTTCTCCTGAAGCCCACACGCCTTGTCCTCCTGACGCTGGTTGCGATGATCGCGTTCGCCGGGAATTCGCTGCTCTGTCGGTTTGCCTTGAAACAAACCGCCATCGACCCGGCAAGCTTCACGTTTGTTCGCATCTTTTCTGGTGCTGCTGTGCTTTGGCTTATCGCAGTCGTGCGAAAATCCTCATGGCGGAATGCGGGGAACTGGCCATCTGCGCTGGCGCTCTTCGCGTACGGGGCGGCCTTCTCCTTTGCCTACGTCACTCTCTCTACCGGAACGGGCGCGTTGCTGTTGTTTGGCGCTGTCCAGGCAACGATGATTCTCTGGGGCATACGAAGGGGTGAACCAATCCATGCTCGACAGCTGGTCGGTCTGGCTTTGGCCCTCGTTGGGCTGGTCGCGCTTCTTTTTCCGGGACTTTCCGCTCCGCCGCTGCGCGGTTCGCTTCTGATGCTGGGCGCCGGTGTGGCCTGGGGCATCTATTCAGTGCGCGGCAAAACGGCGGCCGATCCCGCTAGCACCACAGCCGGCAACTTCCTGCGAGCAGTTCCGTTCTCGGCCGTTCTGATAATGATCTTTTTCCCGTGGGCACAAATGGACAGAACCGGATTTACCTGTGCCTTGGTTTCGGGTGCATTCGCTTCCGCCCTCGGATACGTCATTTAGTACACGGCGTTGCCTTATCTTCACGCAGCGAGCGCGGCCACCGTCCAACTGAGCGTGCCGGTCTTCGCAGCCACCGGCGGGATTTTATTGCTCAATGAGCCACTCACAGTGCGTTACACCTTTGCCTCGTTGGCAGTTCTGGGCGGAATCGCCCTCGTCGTGATCCGGAACGCGCCCCACACGGATCTTCATCTCGGAAAAGGATAAGCTGAATCGAGATCTGCTCGCACTCATCAAGTAGTTCGCTGTGGCAGATCACACCTTCTATTTCGATATACGCACGGCGAGCTTGCGTCCCTTGAATTGGATGCCGTTGAGTTTCTTCAAGAGTAGCGTGACGCGCGCTTCGGCTACATCGACCAGGGTCTTGGTGGCCTCCAAATGAATCGCACCGATCTCCCCTTTCGGAATGGCCGTCACGCCCGCAATCACGCCAACGAAATCGCCCGGCTGGACGGCGTGCTCTCGTCCGATGTTGAAAGCGAGGCGAACCATTCCGGACTCGTGTGAAAGGGGACCGGCTTCCTCGCGCGGACCGTTTCGCCGGGATCGATCAGCCCGATCGCGCGAAGCGCGCCGCGGGGGTCCGGCCTCAAAATCATCCCGGCCACGCTCGCGTCTGTCTCGTGCTCCGGCATCCGAAAAGCGCGTAGCCGCCGCGCCCGTCCGATCTTCCGGGATGACCTGCCCGGAACGTGTTTTGTCTTCGCCTAACAAGTGGATGAGAGCCGACGCAATGTCGGTCGCCGAATATTCCTGTTCCAGCAAACGATCGAGCATCTCGTCGTGGCGCCTGTATTCGCCCTTCTCCAGCGTTTCGCGCAAAGCTCCCGCAAAAGCCGTCGCGCGTTTTCCTTCCACCTCTTCGGCGGAAGGAATTTTCTCGCGACGAATGCGACTCTTGGTAAAGCGCTGGATATTTTCCAGGCGATAAATCTCCCGGCCGGCTACGAACGTGACCGCTTTCCCGCCTTTACCCGCGCGGCCAGTGCGCCCGATGCGATGCACATAATCTTCGCCGTCATGCGGGAGGTCGTAATTGAAGACGACTTCAATGTCATCAACGTCGAGACCGCGTGCCGCGACATCAGTGGCCACGAGAAACTCGACCACACGTTTTCGGAATCTTCCCATGACGCGTTCGCGCATGGCTTGGGTCATATCGCCGTGCAACTTGTCGGCCACGTAGCCGCGCGCGGTGAGATGCTCAGTCAGTTCGTCGACCATCATCTTGGTGGCGCAGAAAATGATGGCCAACTTGACGTCTTCCAGATCGATGAGACGACAAAGCACTTCCAGTTTGGAGCGCCGGTCGACCTCATAATAAACCTGCTCGATCGACGGCACGGTGAGCGCCTCTTCTGCCACACGCACGTTCACCGGGCTGCGCGTGAAGGTTTTGATCAACTCCTGGATCGGGCGCGGGATCGTGGCCGAGAAGAAAACCGTCTGCCGTTCCGCCGGCACCTGGCGCAGAATCGTCTTAATGTCATCCACAAAACCCATGTCCAGCATGCGATCGGCTTCGTCGAGAATCACCATCTTGATCTGGTCCAGCTTCAGGCTTTTGCGCTCGAGGTGATCCATCACGCGCCCTGGTGTGCCGATGATGATTTGCGCGCCGGCGCTTAACCCGCGGAACTGCCGCTCGTACGATTGTCCCCCGTAAATCGGTAACTCGCGCACGCCGCGCTTGAAAAAAGCCAGTTTCGCGATTTCCTCCGCCACCTGCACGGCCAGTTCACGTGTCGGACAAAGGATCAACACCTGAGGCGCACGCAAACTCGCTTCCACGCACTGAATGGCCGGAATGCCGAAAGCCGCCGTCTTGCCCGAGCCGGTCTGCGATTGCCCGACCACATCCGCGCCCCCCAGCAGGATCGGGATCGCTCCACCCTGGATGGGGGAGGCTTCCTCAAAGCCCATCTTCTCGACCGCCTTTAACAATTCCGGCGCGAGACCGAGTTCAGCGAACAGCTTCTTCTGCATAAGACACTAAAGCACGTGATCGACGATTCACGGAATCGGAGCCAGTAATCGGATATTAAACCTACGGACGCTATCGAAACGGCACTTCTGAATTGAACGTTGAGCGTTGGACGTTGAGCGTTGGACGTTTTCCCCTTTGCTTATTAGCGATCGGTCCTCGCGCCCAGTCTGCGATCGTTCGAGTGAGAAGATCGAGCCTCTGCATCCGCCCCATCAGATCCATCTTCAACTGTCGCTCCACGCGGATCCGCAAATCGTCATCCGGCCCTGTCCGGGCAAAATTCCACGCCTCTTCACCCTCTGCTTCGACCAAACTCTTCTCGAGCGCGCGCAGCGACCGATTCAATTCCGCCAGGACCGAATGCATTTGCGACAGAGTTGTCCCCTCGCCCAACTCGTCAGCCTGGATGTCGCTTAGGGCGAGCAGGATTTCCAACCGCGGCACATCGCTTGCCCCATAAGCTTCCTGGACCTCGTGCCAGAGGGCCGAGACCGCCGCGCTCCCGTCGGCCCGCAAATCAGGATGCAACCGCCGGACAAGGCTGCGATAAAGCTCCTTCACCCGAGCATCAACAGGCCTGTCCTCTTCTTGCTCCTGCTCCTGATCGATCCCTGATCCCGCGCCCTTCCGCTGACCCGGCCGCCGGGCGTCCGCCATCCGCGGCTCTTCCGCCGGGCTCCGAAACATGTGCGACTTAAAAGCTTCGAACGTTGTCGAGTAGGCATCGTCATCCATCTTGTCCGGATTCGTGCCGAGGGCTTTCTGCACCCATTCCTGGAAAAGAGCTTCCTGCTCGAACTCGCTCAGCCGCGGTGGCGCACCCGGTGAGCGCGGTCCGGATTCACCTGGTTCTTCGTCGGCCGCCGCGCCCGGATTTTCCCGTCGAAACATCACCCGCTGATAGGCACGATGCGCGTCCTGAAATCCGCGCCTCATTTCCATTTCGACTTCGTGCACAAGCGCCTGGGCGTCATGAATCTGAACTTCCACGTCGCGGGCTTTGCTCAGGAGAGCGCCAAATTCACGCGCGCGCCAGCGCGCAAAAGCCGGTTTGTCTTCGCGCTCGAAACTGTGCCAGCCGATGCGCACATCTTCCAGGCGCTGCATCGCGTCTGTGCAATCCGCCGCGACCCGGCGCCGCAATGGCGCCTGATCGATGAGGATCAGCTCGAGCGCGATGCCGTGCGCTCGCGTCGGTGAATTTGCCTTCTTTTGTCTGATAGGCTGAAACACCATGGCGCCAAATCTAGCGCCACAGACAGAAACGACAAAATCCCTTCCAAAGCTAGACTGCCTCAACAGAGTGAGGCGTCTAAAGCGCTCTCCCCTATAGCCACGGCACTCCGTTGCCGTCTCCTGAGAGTTGGCCACGCGCCAAAACGGAGACAGCCGCGAGTCTTATCCGTTTGCGACAAGCCTCGTGCGCCCTCTAAGATCTGCGCATGGAAAGTAACCGGATCGAAGCCTTTAGCGACGGTGTCCTCGCCATCATCATCACCATCATGGTGTTGGAATTGAAAGTGCCCCACGGCTCGGACGTGGCTGCGCTGAGACCGCTGCTCCCCGTTTTTCTCAGCTACGTGCTGAGTTTCATTTACCTCGGCATCTACTGGAACAACCATCATCACCTCCTCAAGGCGGCCACCCGAGTGAACGGCGCGATCATGTGGGCCAACCTGCATCTGTTGTTTTGGTTGTCGCTCTTTCCCTTCGTCACTGGCTGGATGGGCGAGAACCAATTCACACCTTTGCCCTCCGCCGTTTACGGCGCCGTCCTGCTGCTGGCGGCCATCGCCTACAACATTCTGCAGAGCCTGATCATCGCCCAAGAGGGCCGCAAATCAGAGCTGGCCGCGTCCATCGGTGGCGATTTCAAGGGCAAACTGTCACCAATTTTGTATGCCGTCGCCATCGCCACCTCATTCTTCCGCCCATGGATAGCCGGATGCATCTATGTCTTCGTCGCACTCACGTGGCTCGTTCCCGACCGGCGCATTGCGCGCGTCGTGGATGAAAAAAAACCGGCCGCGCGTGCTTGAGTGTGCAAAGGCCTGGCCACTCCATTCGAGCAGACGACACCTGCTATTGTCGTCTAACGCGGATAAGATTCCTTTATGAACGCAACCAGGAATCACGCGCCCAACCTTACGCAACGTCCGCCCCGCAGTCCGCGTGTGCGCCTCGGCGGCTATGTCATGCTGGCCCGTATCCTAGACAAGGGCCGCGCCGATATCGCCGGCACGGCGGGCGAATACAAATATAACAACCCGATGGATCATGCCTGGTTCCGCTTCACCGGGATAACGCAGGAAGCGCTCAAGTCCGCGCTCGCTGAGGGAAAAGGCGACGGCGAAATGATCGCGTGGGTGGAGGAAAATGCTCCAAACAAGCGCACCCAGTGGGAGATCAACCAATGGAGCGCTTATTATAATGAGCGCGGCCCGGACGGGGATGTTGAAACACTTGAGTTTTTTACCAAGCGCGTCGGTGATATCAGCAAGACCCGCGAGGATGTGAAGACTTGGTTCGATTATCTCGACCTCGACGATCACGTCACCTTTGGCGGCAAGGCCTAGTTAGCACACTATCCGATCGCAGAACTTCCTTCGATCTCCAGTCCCGCCTTGCGCAGACCGTCGAGCAGATGTTCGACGAACTCAGGATCATTCCACTTCCCGAGCTCCTCGCGCGCAACCACAGCAAAGTTCGGCTTCAGGGCGAGCAGCGCCCGCACGGCGTTACCCGCCGCTTCCACTTCGCCGAGCTGTCCGTAGGCCGCCGCGAGCACAATGTGCGTCCAGAAGAAATTCGGGACGTTGATCTTGCACGCGACCTTCAACGCGTGACGGTAGTCGCCCTTGCGGTACGCATCCCAGAAGGCAGGGAACCAGTACCACCCGGGGTGATTGGGATTGAGCTGCGCCGCCCGCTCCGCCAGCGCGCAGCCGTGTTCCCAGTCACCGTTACAACCAATCAACAGTCCCATGTGGGCCATAGTGAATCCGTCCATGGGGTTGAGCGAGATGGCACGTTCCGCCGCACTGAGGAAAGCCGGGAACTCCTTGCGAAAGAACAGGGTCTGAGCCAGGGCCAGATAGGCGAAATGATTGGACGGCGCGGCGTCGGCCGCGCGCTGCGCGGCCTGGAATGCGCGCCCGAGGGGATCGGGCTGGACATTGTAGCCGAATTTATACTCTTCTCCGTAAATCATCGACAGCATGGCCCAACAGTCGGCATGACCAGGCGCCTCTCGCACGGCCTGTTCCAGGCCAGTCCGCGCCGCGGCATGCTCTTCGGGGGTGAGGCGTTCGTAGTAACCGAAGCTGCGCAACATCGCCTCGTACGGACTCAACTCGCCCGCTCCCCGGCTCCGCAGAGCTTCGCTCATGGTGTGAGGCAAAACGCCGTACATGTCGGCGACCGTAGAGACGATCCGGGGCACGAGGTCGTCCTGGAGCTCGAAGACCGCGTCTGGGTTAAAGGAACGATCATATGTCTCGGCCCAAAGATGGGCACCGGAAATCGCGTCAACTAGCTGCACCGCGATGCGCAGTTTCGACCCTGCCTGGCGAAGGCTTCCCTCCATCACGTAGCGCGCGCCGAGTTCCTTTCCGGCGGACCGCACGTCCAGGCCCTCATGGGCGTAGCGCTCGGTCGAACTCCGCGCGATCACCCTGAGGTAGGAGAATCGCGACAAGCCAGTCACGATGTCCTCGGTGAGTCCCTCGGCCAGGGCGACGAGTTCATCGTTGACGCCGCCGCATTTAAAAGGCAGCACCGCGACCCAAAACCCCGCGTCGTCGCGTAATGGTACGTCAGATGTCACACGCGCCGGCGCCCTCTGTTGCTTTTCTTTTGCCTGCCGTAATTTCGCCGGCACCTTCCGCTTACCGGCGGACCCGGTGGCCCCAATCGCCGAAGCAGCACCACCCGAAAGCAATCGCTTCACGAGTTCGACAAACGCCGCGGGCGTTTCGCCGCCCACGAGCCGCGCCCATTGCCGCTCACGAAACCGGCCCGGCACGCGGGCCTTCGCTTCCGGAATGTCATCGATCACCACCGGCAGAAGGAATGCCTGGTCGTCGGCCATAAGATGAGAGCGATCAATCCCGAGTTTCCATTCCAGACGGAAATAGCCTTCGCTGCGCGCGTTGGTGTTCCCCGAGATCACCGGCACGAACAAGGCGCATTCCCTTATCTGCTTGCGAATCGACGAATCCCACGCGTCACCGCCGCGCAGCTCATTTTGGTCGAACCACACCTCGATCCCCGCGGCGCGCAGCGCATCGCAAATGCCTTGCACAGGCCCCGCGTCCTGCGACGCATAGCTAAGAAAAACAGCTTTGGTGGATTCGCTCATGGATGCGTTCGCCCGGGATCGCAAAGCGTGCCGGACTGTTCCGCCCAACATCTACGTCAACCCCGCTTGGCGCAATGTTTGGAAAAACGACGATCGATTTCGTCCAGCCTCCGCGGAATTCAAGTTTTCGCTAGCAAAGGCGGCCTTTCCGCGTAATCAGACTTTAGCCCCGATCAATCCTTTATGTTTGGATCCACAAAAGTCGACCCGCCCGCCTCTCCACCCGCGCCAGCACCCGCCCCGCTACCGGCGCGAACCGAGGGGCCGGTCAATGTGCCGGCACCGGCGAGGACCGGCGCTTTGCTATCGAGCGGGGTATCGATCAAGGGCGACGTGACATTCCGAACCGCACTGGTGATCGACGGCGAGGTCGACGGCACCATCAAGTCCACCGGCAGTTTGACCGTGGGCGAGCACGGACGTATCCGCGGCGAGGTCAGGGCCGGATCCGTGATCGTCCAAGGCACGGTCGAAGGGAATGTCTTCGCTTCGGACCGATGTGCGCTCGAGGCCGGCGCCACCTTGCGCGGTGATATCGAAGCGCCTCGCCTGGCCGTGGATGAAAATGCCACTTTCCTCGGCAGCGCGAAGATTTCGAGCAAACCCAGTCAGACCAAATAGGCGGCGCCCGAAAGCTGGTCTCCTTTCGTCGACGGCCCGATGTCGACTCCTGCGTTGGACTCGACGTCTTGAGACGTCGAGATATCAGCCACAGATCTAAGAGCCCTCAATCCCCACAGATTGAAGAACCGATCCGGAGTTTGTACCCCGGAAAACACAGAAACCTAGCCTTTCTACTTTCTACTTTCTACCTAGGCGATGAAGCCTGAGCGCCGCCTTTCAATATGCAATCATTTCTTTGCATTTCAAGTGATGCTTGCTAACATGCAATCATGAGCTTGCACATCGATAACGACCGGATCCAGAAACAAATCCACCTTAAAGCCCCTCGTTCCCGCGTCTGGCGCGCGCTGACCGATCACCGGGAATTCTCCGCCTGGTTCGGGGTCGACCTGCAATCGCCCTTCGTCGCCGGACAGACAACCAGGGTCAGATTAATATTCCGGGATACGAGCATATCCGGATGGAAGCGACCGTGCAGAAGCTGGAACCGGAGAAATACTTTTCCTACACGTGGCATCCGTACGCGATCGAAGCGGGCGTCGACTACTCGAGCGAGACGCCTACCCTGGTCGAGTTCACGCTGGAAGAGAAAGGCGCCGAGACTTTACTCACCGTCACGGAGTCGGGCTTCGCGAAGATTCCGGCCCACCGCCGCGACAAGGCTTTCCGCATGAATTCGGATGGCTGGTCCCAACAACTCAAGGACATAGAAGAGCATGTTACGAAAGCGTCGTAGCGATCTGACCGGCGCGCGCCAGTTGCGACGGCACGCTCCGCTCTTCGCCGCGCTCGGTGACGAAACGAGGCTGAAGCTCGTCACGCGACTTTGCGACCGGTCGCCCAGGTCGATTTCGACGCTGGCGGACGGCATGCCGATTACGAGGCAGGCGATCACGCTCCACCTGCAGGTGCTGGAGAAAGTTGGCGTCGTCCGCGGCGAAATGTCCGGACGCGAGCGCCTCTTCGAGCTAAACCCTGAACCGCTCGTGCAGGCCAGGGATTACCTGGATCGTGTCTCCACTCAATGGGACAACGCGCTCGCCCGGCTTAAGAAACAAGTCGAGAGACCAGAGGAATAAACCTAATCAGGAACGCAGGAAGCCAGGTAATAATCTGCGAAATCTGCGGAAGACAAAATAACGGATCAGGAAAACAGGAACTGACGAAAAGGACGGAATTTAGCCACAGATGCACACCGATTTCACAGAAGAAGAGCTATGAACACGAACTTTCCTTTAGACTTAAAACTTAACCCTTAAAACTTCCCCTTTGCCTCCCCATCTGTGTTCAATCGTGTTAATCCGTGGCTAAACAATCCTGCTTATTTGATTTCGACGGCAGAATTCTCGTTCCCATCCACCGTTTTCTTAGCGGAATTATCGGGATCGATGACCCAGTCCTTGCCGTTAACGAGGAACTTGTAACCGTGCGTGCCGGTAGATAGCGAAACTTTCGCCGTCCAGACTCCATCGTCCCCTTTGATCATCGGGATCGCTTTCCAGCCATTCCACTCTCCCATCAGCTCCACCGTTTGAGCGTCTGGTGCCTTATACTTGAACTCATGGTCGTCCGCCCTGGCAATCCCCTGGATAAGAACGAATGCGACGCAGCAAATAAGAATTCTGAACCAAGCCCTTGTATTCATAGGTCACGATTGCGCTACGCTCTCTCCCTGTCAACGCGTTGACTTCGGCCGTCGCGATTCCCTACTTCCTAATTTGTATTCGATCGCTGCCCGCTCACTCACCGCTACCTTGCGGTTTCACCGGACTTGTCGCTCCTCCCAAGTCGCTCCATTCTAATTTCTACCTTCTACTTACCTACTTGAGCATCTTCGAATATGGAGTCGTCCTCATCTGCCGTTATTTTTCTTGGATACCAAACAACCTGGATGCTGCGCGCCTATGAAACAGTGCAGTGAGCTAAGACGCGACCTCCGACCTGCTCTCCGCTGAGCTATGTCAAAGTGAAGATCCGACCCCATTCCCTTCCTTCACGCGACGCCACGTTGACGAGCCCCGGCGACGCGACCTTCATGGGTCATCCCAAGGGCCTTTTCTACCTCGCCTTCACCGAAGCATGGGAGCGGTTCTCCTTCTATGGAATGACGGCGCTCGTCGTCCTTTACATGGTGAATCAGTTGCTGCTCCCAGGACATGTCGAGCATATCGGTGGATTTCCTGGGTTCCGTGCTGCGGTGGAATCACTCGTCGGCCCGCTCTCCACGCAGGCGCTCGCGTCGCAGATTTTCGGCCTCTACTCCGGTTTCGTCTACTTTACGCCACTGCTCGGCGGCATGATCGCCGATCGCTGGATCGGACAGCGCAATGGTGTCGTGATCGGTGCCCTTTCGATGAGTGCCGGTCATGTCGCCATGGCTTTTGATCAGTCATTCCTCCTAGCCCTGCTGCTGCTCGTCATCGGCTCGGGTTTTTTGAAGGGCAATATTTCGGCGCAAGTGGGTGCCCTTTATCCGCCAGAGGACGAAGCGCGACGCACCCGCGGTTTCATCATTTTCAGCACGGGAATCAACATCGGAGCGGTCGTTGGACCCTTGCTCTGCGGTCTGCTCGCGCAGGTTTATGGCTGGCACTACGGCTTCGGCATCGCCGCGATCTTCATGCTCCTCGGCCTTGCCACCTATCTCTATGGATATAAATATCTGCCTGCGCGGGTGGAGCGGCGCAAGTTCCAGGGCACTCGACTCACCGCCGCCGACCGGCGCATCGTCTACGCGCTTTTCGCCGTAATCATCATCACCGTCTTCCAGTCCACGTCTTACTATCAACTCTACAACGCGAATCCGATCTGGATTCAACAGCATGTCGCGCTCGACCTTGGCAGCGTCCGAATTCCGGTCCCCTGGTACCAATCGATCAATTCGCTTTTCAGCATCGTGGGCGTGCCGCTGGTGTTCTGGATCTGGCGCCGTCAGGCAGCGCAGCGTCGTGAGCCGGGCGATCTGGCAAAGATCGGAACGGGAGCCTGGATCGCCGCTGCGAGCAACCTGATCCTGGTGGCCGCAATCTTCGCTTCGGGCGGCGCGCTCGTTCACCCGATCTGGCCATTCCTTTATAGCGCGGGATTGGGAATCTCCTTTCTCTACTACTGGCCCACGCTTCTCGCACTGGTTTCGCGCGCTGCGCCGGCCAAAGTGAACGCCACCTTGATGGGACTGGCCTTTATGAGCCTGTTCATTTCGAACAACCTGATCGGCTGGATCGGCGGCTTCTACGAAAAGATGACTCCGTCTGAGTTTTGGACAATGCACGCGGCCATCGCCACCGCCGGCGGCCTTCTCGTGGTGCTATTCGGTGGTCGCCTCAGTCGGGCGCTCCAATCTACTTCCTAATTTCCTTGGCTCGCTGTAGCCTCTTGTCGCGCCGTAACGCCGTGGAGGAAGAGGGCGAAGGCCCCTACTTGTTTATGAGTATCGTCGGAAAAGTTGAGAGCCTTTGGCGTTATCCGGTCAAAAGCATGCGCGGCGAAGAGATGGATGAATTGTTCGCCGGTTATGCGGGAGTTTATGCCGATCGCCTTTTTGCCTTTGAAAGCTCGGCCGCTCCAAAGGGCTTCCCGTTTTTCACCGGACGCGATCAACGCCAAATGATTCGTTACTGCGCGCGCTTCCGTAATCCGGAGAAAGCGGCGCGACCGGTCAACCAGGGTGAAGCGGAGAAATTGGGGTCGGGCGTTAATCCGATCTCGGCTGACGCATCCGAGTTAATGATCGATGTCGAAACGCCAGACGAGAAAACGTTCGCGATTGATGATCCGGCTTTAATCGACAATCTGCGCGCCGGTCTCGACGGAAATCACGAACTCACATTGCTTCGTTCGGACAAGGCGATCACCGATTGTCGTCCGTTGTCGATCTTTTCGTTGCAAACGGCGGAAAAACTCGGCGAGGAAACCGGCGTCGCCGTCGATAAGCGACGCTTCCGCGCCAATATTTATATCGATCTAACGTCGGCCGAAGGTTTTGCCGAAGATGAATTCGTGGGTCGCTCGCTGCGCATCGGCTCAAAAGTAATCATCGCCGTTCTCCAGCGCGATGCGCGTTGCATGATGATCACGCTCGATCCCGACACTGCGGAAAAAACGCCGGCCATATTGAAAGCCGTCGCGCAGGCGCACGAAGGCATGGCCGGTGTCTATGGTGCCGTGCTCGTGGAAGGTATGATTCGCAAAGGCGATTCTGTCGAATTGCTGTAGCGATCCGATCATGCGTCGGCCCGCGTCGACGCTGACTTGATGTCGACCACCGGCGTGCCGTCGAATGCCTCGATCGGCCCGATCTTCAACTGTGTGCCGTCAATCTCACGCACCGTCACGGGATGGAGCCCGAGCGGGTTCGGTCGCGCAGGCGACCGCGTGTAAAACACGCCGGTGAGCGGACGGCTCTCATCGCTGCGCGGATGCCCCATTAGAACATCGCGCCTGGCCTCGTGTAACCACGTCATGACGATCAACTCGTGACCGACCTCCATTCCCAACAACGCGTCGGCAAATTGCGGTTCGATCTCGAGCCACGCATCCGGCGCACCTTCCGGTCCCTGCCGCGGCGCCTCTTCCCGCAGCTTCAGTGTCGAGCGAATGAAACCAACCGGCTGCAATGTATAAGAGCTCATCTTGTTCAACGTTGTTCACGTTTGCTTTGACGCAAATGCTCCCTTCAGCTTACGCGAGTAGCTCTTCGAGTTCTTCGGTGGTGAGGCCGGTCATGAGCGGTTCCTCGCTGTCGATGGCGGCATCGATCGCCGCGCGTTTTTTCTCCTGCAACCGCAGGATCTTTTCTTCGACGGTGTCGCGGGTGATCAGCTTGTAGGCGGTGACGACACGGGTTTGCCCGATGCGATGGGCGCGGTCGGTCGCTTGCGCTTCGACCGCGGGATTCCACCACGGATCAAAATGAATGACGGTGTCGGCGGCGGAGAGGTTCAGGCCGACGCCGCCGGCTTTTAGGCTGATCAGAAAGACTGGAATCGCGGAATCGCTCTGGAAGCGATCCACCACTTCCTGACGCTGTTTGGTTGAGCCGTCGAGATAGCAGAATGGAATCTCGAGCCTCTCCAGACGTTCGCGAATGAGGTGCAGCATCGAGACGAACTGGCTGAAGACGAGCACACGGTGTTCGCCGTCGATCGCTTCTTCGAGGAGCTCATCGAGTAGGTCCAGCTTTGCGGAGGTCTCTTCCTTATCGATGCCGACGAGGCGCAGATCGCAGCAGACCTGGCGCAAACGGAGCAGGCCCGTGAGCATCTTCATCCGTTGGGCACCGGCGTTCACATTCTTGCCGGAGCCGCCGAGACCCTGCTGGATCTCGCGCAGCAGCGCGTCGTAGGCGGCGCGTTGATGGCCCGTTAGGCTGCAGGGTACGACCTGCTCGATTTTCTCGGGCAGGTCTTTGGCAACGTCGCGTTTCCGCCGGCGGAGCAGAAACGGCTGCAACCGGCGGGAGAGGCGGCGTTGCACCTCCGGCGCGGAGCCGCGCGCGATCGGTAGTTCGTAGCGCTCGCGGAAGTCGTTGCGATTCCCAAGATAGCCGGGCAGCGCGAAGTTCATGATCGACCACAGATCGCGCACCGAATTTTCCATCGGGGTGCCGGTCAGCACGAAGCGATGGGCCGCGCGGAGAGCGTAGGCAGCCTGCGCATTTTGCGTCTCCGGATTTTTGATGTGCTGCGCTTCGTCGAGCACGGCAGTTGAGAAGTGGAATTCGCGCAGTGTGTCGATGTCGCGCCGCAGCAGTGCGTAGCTTGTGACGACCATGTCGACGCCTGCAATCGATTTGAAACGGGCGGCGCGATCGGCCCCTTCGAGCACGAGCGTCTTCAATTCGGGAGTAAACTTCCGCGCTTCATTCTCCCAATTTGTCACAAGCGATGTCGGGCAGACGATGAGGGCCGGGCCATTGCCTTGGTGGGCTCGGAGAAACGCGAGCGTCTGCACCGTTTTACCAAGACCCATCTCGTCGGCGAGAATTCCGCCCAGATTGTTCGCAGCGAGGCGCGTGAGCCATGCAAAACCGGCAAGTTGATACTCGCGCAATATCTCCGCGAGCGTGCCGAGTTTCGTCTTCGCATCCGGCGACGCGTCGCGGCCGGTGATAAACTTCTTCAGTGCTTCGCGGCGATCGGCGACGGCGGAGCCAAGTTCTCGCGCGGTCTGTTCGACATACCCGGCGTGGGCGCGGTTGATGCGATAAAGCCCGGGCTGCGTCTGCGCCGGATCGCAATCGCGAATGACCTGCTCGAAATCCTCGAGGCCCGCGGTGTCGATCACGGCGAGGTGGCCATTCTTTAATCGCGTCTGTGACTGGCCGGAGCGAAGCAGCCGCTGGATGTCGGCGTTCGAAAACACCTCCCCGCCGGGCGTGGTGAGCGAGTAACGCACCTCGAACCAATCCTGACCCGACCCGACAATCTCGAGCTTCGGCGTGACGCGCTCGATCTCTGCGGTCCAGTTCTCGACCTGTGCGGTCAGGGTCGTCTTCCAGTCGCGCTGCAGTCTCGGATAATCGCTCGCGAAAAACCGCACCACACTGGGCTGACCGTGCAACACAAAGCCGCCGGCGTCGGTTCGGGCGAAACTCATCTGCTCAAGGCGCGCGACCGCCGCATTTTCGGCGTCGACATTGCGCATCAAGACTAGATCAACATTTTGCGGATCACGAAAAACGAATTGATCCTGTCCATTGGCCAACGCTTTGATCGGCACGCGCTCTCCGTAAGCGCACATCAGCTCAGCCGTGACGCTGTTGAGGGTTCCGGCTAGTCGCAACTCAAAGACGGGCCGCGCCGTTGCGATTTCGGGAAGGCGCACGCCTTCGCCGGCGCGCACGTCGAATGCATCGCGCAGCCGCGGAAGATCGAACGCGAGGAAGTGCAACGCGCGGTCTCCATCGATCAGCAGAGGCCGCTCGATCAGGTGCGTCGAGCCGGCCGGCAACGCTTCACCGCACCGGGCGAACTCGTTATTCTTCATTAGCCACGCGTCGGTTGCGTTCCAGAGGAGCAGGGCATTCGGCGGAAGGTTGCATTTCACTGTAATGCCTCCGTCGCGACGCGACTCGATCAGAAGCTCGGGACGCAGCGCGGCCGAGGAGATCGTCGCCCGCGTCGCTTTGCCGAAGGTCACGCGTGGATGATTCTGCAACGCGGGGAGCAGCCGCAGGAAAGCGTCGCGGGACAAAGTCGCCATGCCACTCTCAAAGATCGCGGGAACCGCGCGCAAGCCTTCGATCAGCACGAGATCGGCGGCGTCGGCTGCAAAAGTGGTGTTCTTCGGGAGTGCGGAGACGAGCGTGCGGTTTCGAGAAACTTCGGCTTCGACCACGATCATGATCTGCCCTTTCTGCCATGCGTCCGTGAAGTTGGGCGGCAGGATTACGTGCAGTGTCGCAGCGACTGCGCCAGCAGTCTCGATGGAGACGAACCGCGGACCTGCCGGAGCTTCGGGGATCGTCGGCTCGACTGGCGAGAAATCTACAGCGGCCGGTGGATTCAGATAGCCCAGGCCCACCGCGACCGAGTGCGCACAAATTTTCCCGGCCGAGCGAGACTCCCAACAGCTGCAGAGATTTTCGACGTCGATTGCGCTTTTGATTCGCAGACCGGAGCGGTAATTCTTCGAACCTTCGCGCACGTAGCCGGTTAGCAATGGCGGCTCATATGTGGCCCCAGAGACTCGGCCGCTCTTGAGCAATTCGCGCGCAGGCTTCATCGCCTGCCATCCCCCTGCATTGAGGAGGAGCTTCTCGGTAATCGGGATAGAGGTCACGGGCGAGCAATGTCGCGCATTCGGTGCCTTTGCGAAAATCTCCGCGCGCTACTTCGGCCGCGAGTTCGCGATTTCCAGCAGCAGGTCAGCGTGGCACGGCTGATCGAGCGCGCACCAGCAGGCGAGATCTTTGTCGTGCAGGCAGTGGCGGATATCACGCTCGTTGAAGTTATCGGCCAAATGCTGCTCGTATAACGCAACGGCTTTTTCGGCAGTGAGCGTTTCGCCGTTCATCAGCTGCGAGCCCACCACGTACGGGTTTCCCCAAACCGTCGGTCGGCCCACGTAGATGGCGTTCGCCGGCATCTTCCAGTCTTTCGCGCGACTGCGCTGGATTCGCTTCGGTTTGCTCATAGGGGCCACAACGCAACTGCAGAACGATTTAAGCCTTTCAGAATTTCAGTTTTGAGAGCTCTGCCGTTGCTTCGCATCCGTTTCAGCAGCTTTAGACTGCCTCTTCCCGCTGCTTCAGTCGATTCGTCCCTGCGCTAAAACGAAAAAGCGCGGGGCGGGGCTCTCGAAAGCAAACGTCCAGTGCCTGCTATTCCCGACGCCGGCGGATGTAGAGCAACGCTCCGAGCGTCGGCCCAGCGACTAAGGCAAAGGTGGATGGCTCAGGGACGACTTGGGGGTTGTTGAAAAACAAGTTGTCTTCTGGGGCACCGCCGCCCGTCGTTTGCGCATTGTAGAGGTGAAACCCTGCGGCCACTCCGATGTAGTTAAAGAAACTTGACTGGCTTCCAGTCAGCCCGCCACTCCGGGTGATGGTCCATATGCCTCCTGTCGCGTCCGTTTGCGTGAGCTGAACGGTGAATACCGTGTTCGGATCGTAGACATTTCCAAACAGGATGGTCGTGGCTCCGGTCGGCGTATTGTTCACGGAGTAAACGTCACCGCCGATATTCAGATTGAAGATCGTGTTTGAGTTCGTATCTCTGACATCAATTCCTTTGTTTCCATTCCGAAAATTGACCGCCAGTTGAAAGATGAAGGACTGCCCATTCAAAAGCGGCGCGTCGAAAAAGCGCGTTGCCTCAGCGGTGGCGCCGCTGTGACCGAAGAGGCCGAACGAAGCGCCGGAAGTGTTGATATTCCCGCCACCGTTGCCCGGTGCCAGCGTCGTTGAGTCTCCAATAAAACTTCCTGCCGCCGTGGTGCCGGGTGGATTCGCAGCGACCGCCCATGCTCCGAACGTTGCCGGTGTTCCCCCATCCTTGCCGTTGAACGATCCGGCACCGCTGCCGCCATAGACCGGGTCGCCCGCATTGTCGGACCCAGGCGTAGCGGCGCTGAGCACAGATGCAGCAAATGCCGCGACGACAGCAGCCAGGGTGAATTTCTTGATCATATTCCCTCCGTACCCTCCATCGGCTTACTCCCGCGCCGGAGCTTTCTCAGGTTCCTGAGGATACGTCAACGCGATAGTAAGCTCATTCAGCTTTCAGCTTTCTCGCGCCTTGCCTCTACTGTCCCTCCCAGGAGAGTCCTTCGGTCATCATCTTCACTTCGCTCCCTCCATTCTCCGGTTTAACGAAAATGCTGAGTGTCGCTTGATCACGTTTCCGTTTAAGGATGGACGAGTTCGCGGTGATCAGGTCGCTCCCATCTTTGGCCCATCCCTGCCCTTTCAAATTTGCGGTCAGCTCCGCGCAGGCGCTCTTCACCGGCAACTTGCTCTTGAAGGACATCTGCTCCACCAGCGCCTTGTACTCGATATCGGTCGCATCTTTCGTTAGGGCAAGATCCTTGACCTTTAACCCGGGCGCGGCCGGCTTTTTCGAATCCTCCTTCTCCGAGTCATCAGGTTCGGATTTTTCGTTCGTTTGCTTCGCGTCCGATTTTTTCGATTCGGCCACCTGGTACTCCTTTGGAATTTCCCCTAACGGCGCTACAAACTTGAGCTGCACCTCCCATGTCTCGCCAAAAAAATCGACCGGTCCATTGGTCGTGAGTTCGCCCTCCACCTTGCCGTCGGCGTAGGTGAATCCGCTCGTCTCAATCGAGCCAATCGAACTGAAGCCCTTTTTCTTCATGGCATTGTGCGTCACTTCGCAACCGTAGATACCGCCATCGTCGTGCAGGGAAATGACCAGCGCGCTGCCGAATTTGCCAAACGAGGCATCAAAGTCCGGCTTCTTGGCCTTGGAATGATCCTTTTCCGTGAACACGAGCACGATCCCAGGTTTTCCGTCGAACGGCTCCCCCCAGCGTGCCGACACCTGGGTCAGCGGGACCTCTTTACCGTCCCCCTTAAAAGTACCGGTCACGGTCGGCTTCACGTTTGCGGCCGGGCCGGGCTTCTTGGGCGCGGATCCCGGCAACTCCTCGCCGGCCCTGAGCAGCGCGGCATCAAACCGCACATCGAAGCCTCTCGGAACCATGGCATCGGCCTTGACCGCCGCATTGGCTTTGCCGGTCGCGCGTCCATTTTCCAGCTTGAGTTCGCCGGTGCCGTCACTACTGCCTCCGATCGTCGTGCCGCCGCCGGCCGCGCTCCAATTCTTCAGTTCGCCGGTCTTCTTGAAGACGAGTCTGAGGAACGGCTGTGGGAACTCGCCGAATCCGCCCTCCTTTTCCACGGCTCGCACCTTCTTCAATTTCTCGCCCGAGATCGGCTGTGCCGTCAGCACCACCGCGACATCTTCTTCTCCGGCGGTCGCCGACTCGTACGCGACCGCGTGCGCCAGCTGGTAGGTCTTCTTGCTCAAGGTCATCGACCCCTCCGCCGGTTTGGTTTGCTGCGCGAAAAGCGCCGCGTCCAGCGCGACCATCGCCGCCAACAAACAGATGAATTTCCTGATCATAAAATATTGCTTCCTTTGGAATTTAGAACCCGCTCGAGCGAGCTCACGAGAACACGGCCGGTGTGCAAAGCCAGCAATGATTTCAGCGTGTCAGCTTCAGCTTTAAGCTTTCCGCTTTTCCCAGCCGATCTTCAGACTCGAAGCGAGCCACGGAATGCCCGGCCACTATAGTAGGACTCCGCGCCGTTAGACCCCACGAAGACGCGGCCGTAGCTGCGAGTACCGTAGAGTGCGCCGCCAAGTTTTCTAATCTCCGCAGGCGTCTCTATCCAGCTTGATCTTTTCGTATCGAACTCGCCCAGTTTCTGAAGCTCGAGATATTCTTCCTCCGTCAGAAGCTCGACGCCCATCTCCGTCGCCATCCCCACCGCGCTATCCTTCGGCTTATGTTCCTTCCTCGCCTCCAGCGCGTCATCGTCGTAACAAAAACTGACGCGACCAATCGGAGTCTGCGCCGAACAATCGAAAAAGATATATTCGCCGGTCTTCTTGTCCTGACCGACCACGTCCGGCTCGCCGCCGGTTTCTTCCATCATCTGGAGCGACCAGAGCTTTGCAGCGTTAGCCTCCAGTTTTGCTTTTACCTTTGCCCAATCAAGACCCTTGTGGCGATTCATGTTCTTCTGGAAACGAGCTCGCAACATTTCGAGTAACTCTTCGCGCTCTTTCGGCGACAGCTTCTTCCTGGTCTCAACATTTTTCATGGCTGTTATCCTTGATCGCTGCGCCGTGCACGAATTGTCAATCAAACCTTTCGCGTCGCAAATCCCATTTTCTCCAGGAAGCGCCTCATCTGACTAGGGAAACGCGCTCTCCTCGCTATTGCGAAGCCGGGCTTGAGCCCGGCCGTCGACCCGGTATTCTCGCAAGCCATGCACCGCGACTATCAGCGTTGGTACTCACACCGTCTCAATCGCGACATGGGCGTCGCCGTTTACGGTCATTACGGAATGCCCATCCTCGCCTTCCCGACAAGCGGCGGCGACGAATGGGAGCAGGAAGGCCAGGGCATGATCCCCACCCTCGGCCCTTATCTCGACGAGGGGCGAATCAGGATTTTCTGCATCAACGGCGTGCAGAACGATTCGTTCCAAAACAAAGGAGCCCATCCCTTCCATCGAAGCTGGATGCAGGCGCAATACGAAGCCTACGTGGCCAGCGAAGTCTTCCCCTTCATCGACTCGCAGTGCCAGACGCCGGGGATCCCGATCACCACCTACGGCGCATCGCTCGGCGCGTTCCACGCGGCCAACACCCTCTTCAAGCATCCCGACCGCGTTAAGCGCTGCTACGCGCTCTCCGGCGTTTACGACATGCGCGACTCGATGGATGGAATGTACGACGACAACTTCTACTTCAATAATCCGATCGACTATATGGCCAACCAGAACGACCCCTGGTTTCTCCACCAGTACGCGAGTTGCGACATCCACCTCGCGACCGGCTCTGGCCCATGGGAGAACAGTGGACCGACCTACCAAATGTCCGCCGTGCTCGCGAGCCGGGGGATTGCTCATCATCTGGACGACTGGGGCCCGAAAGGCGGGCACGAATGGCCCTACTGGCATCACCAGATGTGGGAGTACGTGGGCGCGCACTTCTAGAAACTGTGCGCCTCGCATTTCAGCGTTTGCCGTAGCGCTCGGAGATCGACCGGGCTTTCCAAGCCCGGCCATTGGGCAGTTTACCCGCCGCGGCGGGCATCCGTTACGGCGGCCCGTGGGAACAAATCTTCTACGGCGAATTCGTCGGACGGCGCCGCAAGCGCGTGCTGCTGAAGATTATCGGCGAACAGGCTGCCGGTCCAAACTTCGCGTCATGCCAAGCGCCGACTTGCAGGCGAGTACAAGAAAAAAGGACCGGCCCCAATTCTGATCTTACGCTGCCCTTCGCGTGCCGTACGGTTGGACCGCAGGTTCGTCTACAGCTTGCCCGTCACCAGCAAAATGATCAGGATGATGACAAGCAGTCCGCCCGGACCATAGTAGTAACCGCCGCCCGCAAAACCGCCACCACCGAGGGCGAGGATTAAGAGAATGATCAGGACGATACCGAGAGTGCTGATTCCGAGTGTCCGACGAGCGAGTTTGATGGCTCCTCATCTCAGAAGCGCGGAGACGTGTCAATCCTTCCGTGGTGGTCCCCGCTATCGGGAGGACCGGGAGACGCCCCATCCTGCCTGGAAAGAAGTGCTCCATGCCTGCAGACTGATTCTGACCTTATGAAATCGCTCACCGAACATCTCTGGTTCGAAGTGCCGAGAAGTGGACCGAGTTCCAACTCATCCTGCCGCTGGTCAGCCAGGCGCCGCCCTGCGCCGTGACCTGATCACGCGCCCACCCGTTCTCAGGCCGATCTGTTTGTCGCTTCTGCCCCAACTATCGCCGGGACGCGTGCCTGCTCTGTTCGCATGAGAAGAATCCCCGCGATGATCAACCAAATCGCTTGGCTAAAGATGATCATCCCAAACCCATGAGCGTCCAAGGATAGGTAACCGCTGATTGTCGCGATCACGATAGCCGGTGCGAGCAACAGCCCGTAGACTCCGAGCCCGATCGGCAACGCGCGCCCTTTCACCATCAGGAAGGACCAGAGCGCAATTGCGGCACAGGAAGCGACTACATAGATCTTCGCGAACGCCTGGTTGATGAGGAAATTGTATTCCATCAACAGACGCCATTGCTCGCTCTCAGGGCCATGCAGCACTGTCTTGCGCAGAATTTGCGTGCCGACCAGGCCGCTCATGGCCGGTGCGATCATCACCGCCACCAAACCAAAGCTATAGACAACCAATCCTGCCAGGGCGAGCCGGCCGTCCATTCCGAGATGACGCGAAAGCGCGAGCGCGCCAAGGAAGAGGAAGGGAATGCCAATGATCGCGAGAACGTGCACGCCCGTCATCACTGCCGCCAGCGTCTCGAATTGTGCCGGAGTGATGACGTGACCTCCGCCGCCACTGACTGGATGAAGAATCATTGTGATGATCCCACTGATCGCTCCGATGATTAATACAATGCCGCCGTTCCGGTTATCTGTCACAATCAAAGCATGAGTGCTGTGTGCACCGGGTGTCTACCCTGAGCGCCGATGGAAACCGAACAGAGAAGGCTGCTTTGTCCGGAAAGGTGGTGGTTTCCGACCGCAGCGCTGATCCGCGGGTCCGACGCACGCGCGACCGGCTCGGAGATGCGCTCGTCGAGATCCTGCTTCAGAAGCCGCTCGAAAAGATCAGCGTGCAGGAAATCCTCGACCGCGCGGGGGTGAGTCGCTCCACCTTCTACACCCACTTTCGCGATACGAATGATCTCTTCCTGAGCGATGTCGACCAATTCTTCGAAGGAATGGCCACAGCGCTCTCCCGTTCCGGGAACAAATCCAGGCGCGTCGCGCCGGTGCAGGAATTGTTCGCGCACATCGGTGAGAGCCGCGCCTTCTACAGCGCTCTCGTCGAATCCGGTCGCGTCCAGGATGTGATGGAGCTAGGTCAGGCGCAATTCGCCCGTGGGATCGAACAGCGCCTCACGGAAATAGGTCCGCCCGACGCTATCCCAGATGAGGAACGCCCCGCGGTTGCGCACGTCTTTGCCGGCGCGCTCTTCTCTTTACTTAGCTGGTGGATTCACCACGGCCTGCGAAGTCCGCCGAGGAGATGGATAAGCTCTTTCACGAGATAGTTTCGGCGCGGGTCGGCAGCTAGAAGCGAGGCCTTGGAGATGCCAGCTATGGCGCGATTCCGAGCTTCTCTTCGATTTCCTTACCTTCCAAGCGCGCTTCCGCCCAGGTCATCGGGAACAAATAAATGTCGCCGCTCTTTTCTGCTTCGGTGATCCTTGATAGCGCCGTGCGGATAATTCTTTTCTGCAACTCCTCGTGAAATGGCACTCCGAAGTGGTGGCCCATCATAAACGGCAGAAACACCGCGCGCGGCGGCTTGATGTGTTCGGTGACATCCAGCGAGACCGATAATGAAACCGTCGGAACCCCCCTTTTTTCTAGTGCCCGCTGAACCAGCGAGATGCTCTGATGGCAGATGGGTCAGGCCGGCGTCAGCAACGCAACGTCTGCGTTTTCCGCCTCCACCGCATCGGCGATATCTTCCGCCAGCGTCCCCTCCAATCTCTCCGGGTCCATGTTGTAACCGATGAAGGAATAGAAGTTCTTCGTTAGGCTGCCGATGACCCGTTCGTTAGTTAGCTCCTGTAGGCGCTCGATCGGGAAGATCACATTCAAATCGCGATTCGCGCCGGAGGTCGGATATTTCAACTGGTGAATCTCCAGTTCGGCCGGCTTCGAATCGGACGGAACCCGCCGGAAAGTGTAATCACCCACCGGATGCACGGTGTCGAAGGGCAACGTCCCCTTCGGCTGAATTCCGGCCGTACTGATGAAAGCCAGACGCGCCTCGCCTAACGGTTTGGATAACTTCGCCAATGGCACGAAATCCGTTTTCGTAATCATCGAGCCGGGATAACGCTCGTTGACCGTTTCCCACAAACCGGGCCGAAGCTCCTTTCCTTTAGAGATTGCCATCGTGTATCCACTCTCCCGAGCGCCCCACAAAATAAAAGTGCAAATGAAAGAAAAGATGTGCCAGCGTCGCCGCGTCCTTCTCTGCCAATGTTTGCAGAATGAATTCGCGATCCGTGGCTGGGATGTCCAGCATCGGCTTTAGCGCTTCGATCCACGCCTTATTGATTTCCTTCGCGCCTTGCTCCTCATTTCCGTCACCGAAATGAAGCCGGACATAACGAATTAGTTTTTCCGAATCACCCTCTTTTATCGCGTCTTTTAAATAGGCGAGAGACATTGAGTTTATCCGGGCAAATACTTCACCAAACTGTTCGAGTGACTCTTCTAAAGCACCGCTAAAGCGTCTTCTTGAGACCGCTTGCGTGTCGCCCGACCATACGGTTCTCGATCGTCTGCGTCACGAGGCTTTTTTGCCATCGGGCTCCGGCGGATACCAGAAGAGCGGGAAGATGCTCGACATGGGTAAAGGTTGCGTCCGTTCCAAATGGTTGGAGACTTGGCTCTCGACGTGGTCGGCCGCACCGTTGCCCGCGTGTCCGCGGAGGAGCACCTGGCCAATTACTGGGCGGCGAGGGCGCTCTTGGGCAAGGGAAAGAGCAGCGCAAAGAAGGGCGTCAAGAAGTCCGCGGTGAAGAATCACGCCGCCATGCGGTAAACCATAGACGCGTACATTATTGATGCACTCAACGGTTCGCAGGCGCGAACTTTACGGCGGGAGGTTGCGAGCTTCTAGCGAGTCAGTCTAGGGAAGC
>JBBRNL010000012.1:0-68908 GCA_038230335.1 Chthoniobacterales bacterium
CAATGGCGGCCAGGTCACAGCGTCGTCCGCCTGGAGTAGCAACTTTCCTGCAACCTCGCTCAACAATGGCGATCGCAAGGGAGCGAACTGGCAAGCGGGCGGTGGGTGGAATGATGCGACAAGTACCTATCCCGACTGGGTGCAGATTGATTTCAATACGAGCCGCACGATTAACGAAATCGATGTTTTCACCATTCAGGACAACTATGGCAGTCCGAGCACGCCAACGCTCAACATGCAATTCAGTCAATGGGGCGTGACCGATTTCCAGGTGCAATATTGGACCGGGACGGCGTGGGCGGACGTTCCGGGCGGCAACGTGACGGGCAATCGAAACGTGCAGCGTCAATTCACCTTTGCCAACATCACCACCACCAAGATCAGAGTGGTGGTCAACAACTCTCTGGCTGGCTATAGCCGACTCGCGGAGATCGAGGCTTATCAAGCCTCAACGGTGCGGACATCAACAGGCCAGCAATTCTGGATTGCGCTGCGGACGGATGGTTTGTCTGGCACCGGCACGCAGGCCGATCCCTACGACGGCAGTACACCGGAAAAATTCGATGCCGTAATGAGCGCGCTGCAATGGATTCCCAATCCGGGCATTCACCTGATGGGGCCCGGTCCCTTTCGCAGCGCCATTACTCACGACTGGTTCGTGCGTTCCGGATGGGTTGTCTCAGGGGATGGAATGTATGGCACGACGGTTCAATTGACGGGGAGCATGGCCGGGATGCGCGACGTAGTAGTTTTCCGATCCGATCCAAACTACGTCGCGGATAATATTACGATTACTGAACTGACGATCGACTGTAATTTTACGCAACTTGGCGCTACCGCAGACATTGGAGCGGGCGGGGAGAAAAACTGCAAAGTAGGCGCGATTTTGCTTTGTGGAAGCAACAATCTGATTGACCACGTGCGTACTATTAACACGTACGGTTCATTGTGGAATTACCAGGAGGATTTCGCTATCTTTCTGGTCAGCCCCTCGTCCGTCGACGGAACCAATGATGTGATTCAATATTGTCGCGCGGAAATGCCACAGGGCACTCATGAGGCACCCTTTGGCTTAGCGGGCTGGGTCTGGTCAGAGCCCAAGCGCACTATTACGAATTCAAAAGTGTTAGGTTGCACCGCCGTGGGAGTGAACAACGGTCTTTGCATATACAAAGGCTTTCACAGTGGCGGAGTGAATTTTGCGCATGTCAAAGATTGCGAGATCGATGGCAACACCTTCGTTGATTGTTTAGGAGCAGCTTACATCGACACGGACTCGGTGGATGGCCTGAAGGTGACCAACAATACGGTCATTCGAGGCTGGAAAGGCGTTGGACTCAGCAATTACGGACAACCGAAACAAAATATCGAAATAAGCGGGAATAACTTCTTAATCCAGAATCGTGTCCCCAATGGGGCGAGTTACGGAATGGTGGTAGGTTTTGGGCCAACGACCAATCTCACGGTCGACAACAACACGATTACGTTTGAGACCACAGGAGCCGGAATAAATTCATTCTGGGGCATAGGGAATTCTGGTCTAACTTCGGCCACCGTGTCGAATAACACGATCGGATTCGCTTATTTCTCCGTCGATAACTGTGCTACGGGGACCGGGGTGACATTGTTTAACAATCGTCAGACCAATGGGACGCCTGTGCCTGGTTTGTAAGCAGACCGGCTCTCTTTTTACCGAAGGCGGTGGGCCCCGCTTTAAATCGCGAGGTGGCAGATATCAGTTCATCGGTTCGCCTCGGAATTCTCTGTGAACCACTGGTAAACGCTTCGAATGCCGGCTTGCAAACCGGTCCGTGCCTGCCAGCCAAGGCTGCGGATTCTTGAAACGTCGAGCAGCTTTTGGGGAGTGCCGTCGGACTGAGTTCGATCCCATTTGATCTCCCCTTCGAAGCCGACCGCTTCCCTTACCATGTCGGCAAGTTCCTTGACGGTATGATCTTCGCCTACACCGATATTGATCGGGCCAGAGTCGGCGTATTTTTCGAGCAAGACCAGGCACGCTTCGGCCGCGTCATCAACGTGGAGCCATTCGCGGCGGGGATTTCCGGTCCCCCACAGGGTGACCGATTTGGCGCCGGACTTTTTGGCGTGGTGGAATTTGTAGATCATGCCGGGCAAGGCGTGGCTTGTTTCGGGATCGAAATTGTCGCCGGGCCCGTAAAGGTTGGTCGGCATGGCCGAGATGAAGTCGTCACCGAATTGTGCACTATAGGCGGCGGCCAGTTTTAAACCGGCAATCTTCGCGATCGCATACCACTCGTTAGATGGCTCGAGCGGGCCGGTTAGAAGAGAGTCTTCGCTGATCGGTTGCGGGGCTAACTTTGGATAGATGCATGAGCTGCCCAGAAACAACAGCTTGCGCACGCCCGTCGCGTGAGCGGCTTCGATCACATTGTTCTGGATTTTTAGATTCTCGATCAGAAAATCGACCGGGGTCGCGCTGTTGGCTTTGATTCCTCCGACCTTGGCCGCGGCGAGAATGACTTCGGTGGGCTGCGTCTCCTTGAAGAAGGCTTGAACGGCTGATCGCTCGCCCAGATCAGTTTCGGCGCGGGTGCGCGTCAGGATTTCGAAACGATGGCCGTCGTCCTTCCGGCGATCGAGCGCGCGCACAATCGCGCTACCGAGCAGACCGCGATGCCCGGCAACATAAATACGGTTCATTTTGAAAAGCTGAAAAACTGACAAGCTGAAATTAAGAGAAGAGAAGAATCATGAAGAAGTTGAGGGTTGAGAAGTCGACTGGTCCGTTTCGGCGAAGGGGCAAGGAGAGGTCCGATTTCAGCATGTCAGCTTTCCGCGTTTCAGTTTTTCGAAAATTACTCGCGAATGTTCTTGCCGCTCATTTCGTGCGCGAGCAGCGCGGTGTCCGCGTCGGTCATGATGCGAACAAGCTCGGCAAATTTTGTTTTGGGCGTCCAACCCAGTACTTTCTTGGCCTTGGAGGCGTCGCCAATCAGAAGATCGACCTCGGCCGGTCGATAATATTTCGAATCGATTTCGACATATTTCTGCCATTCCAATCCCGCGTGGCCAAAAGCCAGATCCAGAAACTCGCGGATCGTGTGGGTCTCACCAGTGGCCACGACGTAATCATCGGGCTTTTCCTGTTGAAGCATCAGCCACATGGCTTCGACGTACTCGGGCGCGTAACCCCAATCGCGCTTGGCGTCGAGGTTGCCCAGATAAAGTTTCTTTTGCACACCGGCTTTAATACGCGCGACCGCACGTGTTATTTTCCGCGTCACGAATGTCTCGCCGCGCCGGGGCGACTCGTGGTTGAACAAGATTCCGTTGCTCGCGTGAAGGTTGTAAGACTCGCGATAGTTTACGGTCATCCAGTAGGAGTAAACCTTGGCGGCACCGTAAGGACTGCGCGGATAGAAAGGAGTGGTCTCTCGCTGCGGGGTTTCCTGCACGAGGCCGAACATTTCGCTGCTGCTGGCCTGATAAAAACGCGCGTTCGGCGCCGCCTTGCGCATGGCCTCGAGCAGACGCGTCGTCCCTACGGCGGTGACGTCCCCCGTATACTCCGGGATATCGAAGCTGACCCGGACGTGGCTTTGTGCGGCGAGGTTATAGATCTCCTCTGGTTTGATTTCGGCAATGAGTGTGGAGGTCACGACGGAATCCGCGAGATCGCCGTAATGCAGGAAAAGGCGGGCATCGCTGCGGTGCGGATCCTTGTAAATGGAATCGAGACGCTCGGTGTTGAAAGACGAGGCGCGACGGATGACACCGTGGACTTCGTAGCCTTTAGCGAGCAACAGCTCAGCCAGATAAGATCCATCCTGGCCGGTCACGCCGGTGATCAAAGCTTTCTTCATAGAAAGCTTTGACGTTGAGGGGTTGAGCAGTTGAGACGTTGAGAAGATCTGAGGAACATGTGGCGTTTAATCTAAATTCGATCGCGCTGGCTTCGTTGAAGTGCGTTTAGCTGAGCCGCAAAAAATACAAAAGGAGAAAAATTCGGAATGCGGAAACGAGAGGACTGAGGCGGAGAATAAAATTTACCACTGCAATTCTTCGTGTTCGTCCGGCGAGGGCGGTAGCTCTCCGTGGTGAATTGACCTTGCCACCTCGATCATCCCCTCAAGCGTCTGAATCTTTTGCGTGAAAGACAGCTCTGCCGACTCGAGGAGATCGGCAATATTGTGCTGCTCCCAAAGTTTTCGATCCTGGGCGGAAATGGGTTTGAGTTCTGAGACGCTCACGTTTTACGGTTTTTTGTGATAAGCATCAGCTGTTCGACATCGGCTAGGTCTTGCGCCCGTCCAGACTCGCGCTTCATCTGAAGAAGCCGTTCCAATCGTAACACAGGGGCGCGGATTCCGGAGACATTTTCCCACTTCGCCTGCGCGAGCTCATCGGTGAAAGGGAAAGGCTCCTCGACAAAGAGATCAAGCCGTGTGCTTTCCTTGTCTGGATGCCGCAACTGAAACACGATCATATTCTTTTCGCGCTGCCAGCTCCTGCGGATTTTTTCGTCAGCGAATTCCGACGCGAGCACCGGAACCAGAGGGCGATAGCCAATTTCGGTTAATGCTTGCATGGCACGGCGTGCGTTGAGCTCTTCCAAACTCAGGACAATGTCGATGTCCACCGTGGCTCGAACGTACCCGTGGGCGACGACGGCCAAGCCGCCCACGATGAGGTATCGAACGTCAGCGTCATTCAACGCGCGCAGGATGGCTTCTACGTCTTGCAATCGCATTCTAAGGAAACGTAGCAAATAGCTTGCTCGTACCAACCGGTAAAGGGAGAAACCGGATTTCGGATTGCGGATTCGATCATGGGGCTGGCCGGCTTCGTCGACTGGAGGACTTGCGCTCTTAAATGAGGTAGGGGCGATTGGACGTCAATCGCCTTGGCTGACCATTATGAGCACGACACGAGCGGGAGCAGGAATAGGATCGCAGGTTAGGAGGCGCTCCCTTCACTTGCGCTTTGATGGGCGGCGTCTAGTTTGGCGCGCACAAGCCGATGAACGATTTTTTGTTGTCCATTCTCCTCGGGATTGTTGAGGGATTGACTGAGTTTCTCCCGATCAGTTCCACCGCGCATCTGCGCATCGTGGAGGCGCTGCTTCACCTCGATCTGCACGACAGTTTTTGGAAGATGTACACCATTGTCATCCAACTCGGTGCCATACTGGCGCTGCCGGTTTACTTCTGGAATCGGATTCTGAAGTTTCTCTCGACCTTTCCGGCGGGCGAACGCGGAGATCGCACGATCCTGACCCATCCGCTCAGCCTAACGATGATTGCTTTTGTCGTCACGGCCGGGCCGGCGTTCCTCCTGAAGAAGAAGATTTCACTTAACCTGGAAGATCTGCACGTGATGGCCTGGGCCATTTTGATCGGCGGCGTCATCATGTGGGTGGTGGACGCGCTATGCACGCGCCCGCGCGTAACGCACATGGAAGAAATGAGTCTGCCGCAGGCCATCTGGATTGGGGCGGCCCAAATTTTGTCGGCTGTGTTCCCGGGCACGTCGCGTTCGATGGCTACGATCGCGGCCGGACAGGTCGCCGGTATGTCGCGCCCGGCTGCGCTCGAGTTTTCGTTTTTTCTGTCGATGCCAACCATGGTGGTGGCGACGGGATATGATTTGCTCAAGACGATTCGGCCGTCTCACAGCGCGCCGGTCGACGATACGCTGGCGCCGCTGCACATGGGCAGCCATGAATGGATCGTCCTGGCCATTGGAATGATCGTGTCATTCGTGGTGGCTCTGGCAATCGTCGCCTGGTTTATGCGCTGGGTGCGGACGCGCGGGTTCGCTCCTTTCGCGATTTATCGAATCGTGCTGGGCATCGCGCTCCTGATCCTGTTGTGGCGCGGACTTATCTGATTCACGATGGACACCTCTCCGATGCTGCCGGACCTGCAAAGCTGTGTGCTTTGTGAAGATGTGCGTTGCGAGTTTAACGGCATGCAGACGCTCGTTGGCGTGATCAACATTATTCCGGCGCCTACCTTACCGATCAATTACATGCGCCTGTGCATTTGGACGAGGTGGTGCAGCGGCTCGGGCAAGTTCAAACAGAAATCGCGCATTATAGGAGTGGACGAGCAGCAGGTGATTGCGCAGGCCGAAGTGGAATTCGTCCTGAAAGAGATGGAAGGACACGCCACCAATGTTCATTACTTTGGCGGGATTCAGTTCCAGCAGTATGGGTTGCACCATGTCGAGATCTACCTGGGCGACGAGTTGAAGCTGCGCTTCCCGCTGCCGGTCGTGCCGATTGTCCGCCAGTAGGATAGGACAGCGGACAGAGGACAGAGTCGGCGAGCACGGGACAGAGAGCGTCCGAAGTTCCACGGTTTCTGTAACTAACAGCTTGCCAAGCAGTCGCCGTTTGGATAAGAGGGGCGCGGTTCATGGTAAAAACGCTCTCTACCGCGTTGGTCTGCGGCATCGTCCTTATCGCGCATTCGCATGCCCAGGATGTGTTCAGCGGAGAGCAGAAGGCCAAGCCGAAATACCCCAAGGCGCAGCCTGCCACGGCTGATCACGCCAAGAGCGAGATCCACATCGAGAAGGCCGTGGCGGTTCAGTCCGCGAAAGCGGAGGCCGCGCCGAAGCAACCGTCCGCGAGTAAGACGGTGGTGGCGCAAAACCAGAAGCACGATGCTCCTGTCGTTGCGACAAAGAAAGCGCCGCCTGCCCCTACCGAGCCGGCTAACAAGGCTGCGTCGAGTTCCTTGGTTAAAGCGTCGGTGGCGCAAAACGATAGTCAGGACCCCGGCCTGAGTTCGGCGAAGAAACCTTCCGCCCCCGCGACTAAAGCAGCGAGCAAGACGACCTCGTCGTTAACACACAAGGCGCCTGTCCCAACCAATCAGACGGCTAAGATCGCGGCCGCCTCCCCCGCGAAAACGAATATTCCGCCGACGACTGTTTCGCCTGTCGTGAAGGCGGCCCCAATCGACACACAACCGTCGAAGGGAGTGGCGACAGCGAAAGTGTCGAAAGTTGAAACCAGCCCGGCGAGATCAGCGGTTGTCGCATCTCCGGCCGAGGGGCCGAAACATGAAGCTGTCGCTCATGTGACGAAAAAGGCGCCCGTGGTTGAGGTAAGACCGGTGGCTGTTGCATCCAAGGCCACCTCAGCCGCGATAAGGTCGCCGGAGGACTCCGGCGCCGAAGATTCCGCGCCCCTCAAAATACTCTCGCCAAAGCCTGTGGCGGTCACGTCGCCGGCCATGAGAAAGTCGGCGGCGGCGACGAGGCCTCCGGTTGACATTCGACCCGTCGCTTCCTCGTCAGCGCTTTCCCCGGTTCATAAAGAGCCGGCTGTTTCTGCCAAATCATTGCCGGCTCAAAATCCTGCGGCGGAGACAATGACGATTGCCGGCCCGGCCGACACTCGTTTCGATACCGCGTTCACCAAGCTGGCTGATGGATTTGATTTCCCGGTCGGCAAGCCGGACGCGCAGGGCTATTACAAGGCTCGCGGTTTCCGGTCGGGCGGTCACCTGGGCGAGGATTGGGATGGGGTGCGGGGTGGCGATACCGATCTGGGCGATCCGATTTTCAGCATTGCCGATGGCCTGGTCGTCTTCGCCCGCGATTGTCACATGGGGTGGGGCAACGTGCTGATTGTCCGCCATAGTTATCGCGAGAACGGCACCGTGAAAACGGTCGACGCTCTATATGGCCACCTGAACAGCATGCTCGTTCATCGCGGGCAGGCAATCGCGCGGGGTCAAAAAATAGCGACCATGGGAAATGCGCACGGCCTCTACGATGCGCATTTACACTTGGAGGTTCGGAAGAATCTGGAGATTGGGATGAGTCGCTCGGCTTTTGCTCGAGACTTCAGTAACTACTATGACCCGACGCAATTCATCCAGGCGCACCGCCATTTGCAAACGGGCGGCGGAACGTATCGCGTTGCCATGAACACCTTCTCGCGCGACGCCCACATCAAATGGGATAAGGTGCGCAATTACTCACATGCGCATACCGGCGGCGGCAGCAGTGAATCGGCGGCGGCATTGAAGCGAGCGGTGGCTGCCAAACATTAGGCGGAAAATCATCCGCTATTGGTAGATGGCAGGCGGAGCGGCCGCCGCGTAACGCTCAAAGCGCTGAGGTTGATCGGCGCAAACCGCTATGTCGCGCAGGAGGCTGCGGTCGGAATCAGTGGCAGCCCGCTAGGACTTCCACAGCAACAAAATAAGGACAATGACGACCACCAGGCCGCCGCCCGGATAATAGCCCCAACCAGCGGGCGAATATCCCCACGTAGGCAGCGATCCAATTAAAAGCAGGATTAGAATAATCAGCAATATTGTGCGCATGGGAGCGAAGCTATCGGGTGGGGTAGAAATCTGGCAATCTTTATTTACGCGTTTTGTGTCACGCGCCTGTTGAGCGCCGGCTCGGAGAGCCCGCCCCACCTGCTCCGTAACTGTGAGGGGTGGTTCCAGCGATTTGGTCAAGGCACCGGCGAAAAATCTTGCAGGGTGACGCGCGCTTTCTATCGTTCGTCGGCAAGTCCCGATTGCGTCTTGCTGGATGCCATCGGGACATTTTTTGCCGACTCAATTTATGGCGAATACGATTCTAGTTGGCGCACAATGGGGGGACGAAGGAAAAGGCAAGGTCATCGATGTCCTCACGGAGAATGCCGATATCGTGGTGCGCAGCCAGGGCGGGAATAACGCGGGCCACACCGTCATCCATCGCGGCACGAAATACATTCTGCACCTGATTCCATCGGGCATCCTGCGGCGGGGCAAAGTTTGTGTGATCGGTAATGGAGTCGTGGTCGATCCGCTGGCTTTGTGGGCGGAGATCGAAGGGTTGCGCAAACTCGGCATCCGCATCGGCAAAAATTTGCTGCTGAGCGATTGCGCGCATCTGGTCTTGCCTTACCACCGCGTGCTCGACGAACAACGTGAACTGCGCAAGGGAAAGGCGAAAATCGGGACGACCAAGCGCGGAATCGGCCCGGCTTACGGGGACAAGGCGGCCCGGACCGGGCTGAGAGTTTCCGATCTGATGCAGCCGCTCCTGTTTTCAAAAAAACTGCAAGCCAAGGTTATCGAGAACAACAGCATCCTGCAGGCGCTCGGAGCGAAACCCATTAACTTCGGCAAGGTGAACGCGGAATACCTTGCGGCCGGCAAACAATTGCGCCCGTTCGTTACAAACACGGTGGTTTATCTCCATCGCGCGCTGATGCGCGGAAAAGAGGTTCTCTTCGAAGGCGCGCAAGGCACTTTTCTCGACATCGACCATGGCACCTATCCATATGTGACTTCATCGAACACGACGGCGGGCGGGGCGTGCACGGGCAGTGGAGTTCCGCCGCATCGGATGGATCGGGTTCTGGGCGTTATGAAAGCGTACACGACACGAGTCGGGGAGGGAGCGCTGCCGACGGAGGATCCCGGTCTGGCGAATTTACTGCATCAGATGGGCCGGGAATTCGGCGCGACTACTGGCCGGGCCCGGCGGTGTGGGTGGTTCGACGCGGTCGCGACGCATTACGCCACGATGATTAATGGGATCGACGAGCTAGCCATCACGAACCTGGATGGGTTGGATGAAGTGGATCCGATCAGGGTGTGTGTGGGATACCGGCTGAAGGGCAAGCGCTTGGAAGTGCCTCCGTGCGATGCGGCGCAGTTGGCGAATTGCAAACCGATATACGAAGAGATGCCGGGCTGGAAACAATCAACGCATACCGCGAAAAAACTGTCGCAGCTTCCTTTACAGGCAAGGAAATACGTAAAACGTCTGGCGGAGTTGACTGGGGCGAAACTGTCGCTGGTCAGCGTGGGTCCGGCGCGCGGTCAGACGCTCTTCGTTTAGGATAACCGATGCCTTTGAGTGCCAAGCCCGTTCCGCGCCACGTCGCCATCATCATGGACGGGAATGGACGCTGGGCCAAGCAGCGTGGATTCCCGCGGATCAAAGGTCACGAGCAAGGCGCGGAAGCGGTGCGCGAATGTGTCGAAGGCTGCGGCGAGTTGAAGATTGAATACCTGACGCTCTACGCCTTTTCGGCGGAGAACTGGCAGCGACCGAAGAGCGAGGTTTTCGCACTCATGCGCTTGCTCGAAAAATTCCTCAAGCAGAAAACCCCCGAATTACTCGAGAAAAATGTCCGACTGCAGGCGATCGGGCGGCTTACCGACCTTCCTGACAGCTGCCAGAAGCAACTGCACACGAGCATCGAAACAACGGCCTCGAACAATGGGCTCACCTTGATCCTGGCACTGAGTTACGGCGCCCGTCTTGAGATTATTGATGGCATCAAGAGTTTGCTGCGCGCGGTTGAGCTGGGGCATATCGACAAGGGGATGATCGACGTAGAGATGTTCAGTAAACATCTCTACACGCGATACTATCCCGATCCGGATCTGCTTATCCGGACGTCGGGCGAGATGCGTCTATCTAACTTTCTCCTATGGCAGCTTTCCTACACGGAAATGTATGTGACGCCGAAACTCTGGCCCGATTTTACGCGGAAAGATTTGTTCGCAGCGGTGGAGGAGTACGGCAGGAGACAACGGAGATATGGCGGACTGGAGTGACCTAAATAAAAGCTTCTGCCACTGTGTCGGCAAGCGATTTGCCGGCGCGTGTCAGGACGAAGCTGCCGTTCGCTTTGCGGAGCAGACCGAGATCGAGGAACTCTTGCGCCTTGTCCGGCTCGGTCTGGAGAATCTCGGCGGCAATGCCGTTGTCTGTGCGAAGGGAAAGAGCGATCTTCTCAGTGCGCTTGATTGCGACCGTCAGCTCCTCAGTGGAGTTGATGGGGGATTGACCGGACAAGACTCGGTCCGCGTAGGCACGGTAATCGGCAATATTCTGCCAACGCTGCATGCCTACAGTAGAGAACGCACTCGGACCAATCCCAAGATAATCGGCGCCGCTCCAGTAGCCGCGATTGTGGACGGAATCGAAGCCGGGGCGCGCATAATTGGAAATCTCGTATTGCGGGTAACCCGCGGTTTCCAGCGTGGTCATGGCAATCTCGAAGAACTCGGCGTCGGAGTCGTTGTCGGAGCGAAGCTCGCCGCGTGAATGGCGCAGGAAAAAGTCGGTGTCTTCTTCGTAGGTTAGGCAATAGGCGGAAATATGATCGGGTGCCAGGCTGATGGTCTTTTCCAGGGTCGAGCGCCATTGCGCGGAGGTCTGGCCGGGCAAACCAAACATCAGGTCGATGCTGATATTTTGAAAACCGGCCGAGCGCAACAGTTGGAATGAGACCTCGGCCTGATGTGCATTATGTTCGCGTCCCAACACTTTCAGTAGGTCGTCATCCCATGATTGCACGCCGAGGCTGATGCGGGTCACGCCAAGCTCGCGCAAGACCGCGGCCTTGCGCGCCGAGACGCTCCCCGGGTTTGCTTCGGTGGTCCATTCACGGAGGGCGGACAGGTCGAGCCGGTCGTGAAAACCTCGCAGCAAAGTCTGCAGCTGGTCGGTGGATAGCGCGGTGGGCGTGCCGCCGCCGAAAAAGATGGTTTCGGGAACGACGAAAAGGGAGTTAGAATGAAGACTCACTTCCGCCAGTATCGCTTCGCCAAAGCGCTGCGTTTGCGATCGATCGAGATGATCCTTATAAAATGCGCAGTAGGGGCAAATACGTGCGCAAAACGGAATGTGAACGTAAACGTGGCGGATGGGTTCTAATCCGACCAGATTGTGATTCCCGTCCTTGTTCATACACCGCGGTGCCACCGCTCATTGCTTTGATCCGAAACGTAGCTGCTCTTTCTCTTTTCGCCATCGCGTCGCTTCCGGCGCAGGAACCGCGACCCACCCCGACTCCGTCGGTCGTCTACTTTGCCCATAATGCGGAGGCGATTTCTGATTTTCATCCGGAAGCCCGGGCCGTTCACGCCATGGTCGATCGACTGGTCGTCGCGGTCACGGGTCAGCCAGACGTGGCCAAGGCGTGGGGCACACTGGTTGCGCCTAACGACAAGATTGGAATCAAAATATCGGCGGCAGGCGGTCAGCTTTTCACCACGCACCGGGAGGTGGTGGACGCGCTGGTCGATGGACTGGTCGCGGCCGGGCATCCGCGCCGCAGCATTATTGTATGGGACCGTTCCCTCACCGGAATTAAAGAGGCAGGATACCGTCCCGGTACCGAGAATTTTCAATTGAAAGACATCCCGCCGAAGACCGGTTACGATGAGAAGGCGGTGGTCACCGCGCCGCTCCTCGGAACTTTAGTGTGGGGGGATTTCGAATACCGCCGCGATCTGGGGAAATTGGAGCCGCTTTCCGACGCGGAGAATACGAGCAACGTCAGTCATTTTTCTCGCATTCTCGCGAACGACGTCACGAAGGTGATCAACGTGCCGGTGATGAGCAATACGGAGAAGAATGGAATTGCCGGTTGCCTTTACAACATGACGGTTCCGAACATCGACAATTGGAGGCGTTTTGCACAAGGCAAGGGATTCGGGGCGGCCAGCATCGCGGAGATTTATGGGAATCCGTTAGTGGGAAAAAAGGTTGTGCTCAACCTTGTCGATGGACTCGTCGCGCAGTATGCGGGCGGGCCGCAGTCTCAGCCCCTTTACTCCGAGCATCACGCCACTCTTTACGCGAGCAAGGATCCGGTGGCGCTGGATGCAGTCGTTTTACAAAAGCTGGAGGAATGGCGCACGCGAGGCAGTTTGCCGGCCATCGGCCAGATGGCAGCGTACGTGGAAGCGGCCAGTTACGGCGGCCTCGGGAATGCGGCGCGGGACCGGATCGAGATAAGGAACGCAACCCGGGCACCGGCGCGGTAGGATATGCCGGCTAAAGCACAGGCGGGGGAGGGTTGGTTGACGGGGGAGCTTTTGCGGTCCGTTTCCCGTTCCTTTTATCTTTCGGTGCGCTTGCTGCCGCAGCGTTTGCGCGAACCGATCGGGTTGGCTTATCTGCTCGCGCGCGCCACGGATACGCTGGCCGATAGCACGCAGGTTCCGGCGTCGATTCGACGGCAAAAGTTGCCGGTATTGGCCGGGGCCATTCAGGAAGGCGACTCGTCAGGACAAATCGCCGAGTTGCAGGAATCTTTCGCGCCATTGCAAAATGACAAAGCAGAGCGAAGTCTGATCCTCGCGCTTTCGGAGTGCCTTGAGCGGCTAAACCACCTCGAGGCAGCGGACCAATCAGACATTCGCACGGTGCTTGGGAAAATAACGCAGGCGCAGGCGCTTGATTTGGAGCGGTTCGCCCATGCGACTCACGTCGATGCTCTCGCCTCGGCCGCCGAGTTGGAACAATACGCCTATCTGATCGCTGGCTGCGTCGGCGAGTTCTGGACGGAGTTGTGTTTTCGTCATGTGCGGGATTTCAGCGAACTCTCCAAACCAGAAATGGGCGAGCTCGGGAAGAGTTACGGGGTCGGCCTCCAGCTCATTAACATTGTGCGCGACGCTCATGGTGACCTGCGCGCCGGGCGCTGCTATTTTCCGAAAGACGAACTGGCTGCCGCCGGGCTGGCGCCGTCTGATATTCTGGGGCATCCCGTCGTGTTCAAACCCATTCTGGAAAAATGGCTGGGCGAAGCGGAACGGGGACTGGAAGCCGGAATGAAGTATGTAGCCGCCATCCGAGACCGGCGGGTGCGGATAGCTACGGTGTTACCGGCGCTGATCGGGGCGCGAACCGTGTCGCGGCTGCGCGCGGCAGGTACGGGAGCACTACAGGAAAAAGTGAAAGTCCCGCGAAATGAAGTTCGGGGGATGCTCGCGTCCGTCGCGATTACCCTCGGATCGCGCCATGTCCTGGCGGAGATGTTTCGACGCGGGCTAAAGTATTAGAGGAAGTAGTTGCGCTGCTTTTCCGTAACGGGTCGCTCGAGTCGCTCGAGGACCTGCAACATGTCCTCCCATACTTTTCGCTTCTCCGCGGGCGACTGATTTCGGAGGAGATAAGAGGGGTGATACGTGATCATGAGCGGCGTGTCCTCGTACGAATGCCACTTCCCGCGCAAGTCGCGCATGGTTCCTCGAAAACCGAGCAGTCCTTCCACGGCGGTCGCTCCCAATGCGACCAGCGCTTTCGGTTGAACGATGGCAATCTGCCCGGCCAAATAGGGAAGGCAGGTCTGCATTTCGATCGGCGTGGGAGGACGGTTTCCGCTTGAGGCTCCCGGCGTGTCGGGCCGGCATTTCAAAATGTTGGCGATATACACGGCATCCCGCGCGAAGCCCATCGCGCCGATGATCTTGGTCAGTAGTTGACCGGCGCGGCCGACGAACGGCTCGCCTTGTGCGTCTTCGTCGGCGCCCGGTGCTTCACCGATGAACATCACTTCCGCGTCCGGATTCCCCACGCCAAAAACCGTTTGGGTGCGGGAACTGGCCAGGTGCGGGCAAAGAATGCACACACTAACCCGGCTTTGCAGCGCGCGCAGCGATTCGAGTTTATTCGCTCCGACCGCGCCCCGGCTCTGCCAGAGTGAATCCATCGCGCTGCGCGATGCCGAGGGCAGGGTATCGGAACGCTCCCGGATTTGTTCCAGCGCTGTGACAACCAGATCAAGCGCGGGGCGAAATTTCATTCTCTGATCATGAGAACTTTTGCGCTGCGGCGCAATTGCTTTGATGATGAGCCTATGAGCGCGCAGTTGAGCGACTACCATTACGATTTGCCGTCGCAGCTGATCGCGACCCGTCCCTTAGCGCGGCGAGATGATTCCCGCATGATGGTGCTGCGGCGCGACAAAGAGACGATCGAGCACCGGACATTCCGGGACCTGACCAGCCATGTTCAATCCGGCGATTTATTTGTTCTGAATAACACCCGGGTAGTGCCGGCCCGGAAATTCTCCGATGACGGTCGAATCGAATTTCTATTTCTGGAACGGCTTTCACCGGGACGCTGGAAATGCCTGGTCAAGCCGGGCCGTAAGATGCGGGTCGGCGTGCAAACCACGATTGATCATACGAACGCGCGTGTCGACGAGGTCACTGAGACCGGTGAACGGATCATCGAGTTGGAACAGGATATCGATGTTTACGCGGGAGGAATCTTGCCCCTTCCACCGTATATGGAGCGACCGAGCGACGCGGAAGACGAACTGCGCTATCAGACTGTCTTTGCGCAGAATCCGGGCGCGGTGGCCGCACCGACGGCGGGGCTGCACTTCACGCCTGAAATTCTGCGCGAAGTTCCGCATGCATTTGTCACGTTGCACGTCGGTCCCGGCACATTTCAGCCGGTCCAGGTGGAACACATACGCGAGCACAAGATGCACGCGGAGCGATTTGAGATCGCAGAGACAGCGGCACAGAAAGCGAACGAGGCGAAACGCATCATCGCAGTTGGCACCACGAGCGTGCGCGTGTTGGAATCGGCCCGCCGCAGCGATGGCGCGCTGATCGCGCAGCGTGGCTCGACCGACATTTTTATCTATCCGCCGTTTCAGTTCCGATCGATCGACGTCCTTCTGACAAATTTCCACTTGCCGCGCTCGACTTTGCTCATGCTGGTGAGTGCATTCGCCGGACGTGAGTTTATCCTGCGCGCGTACGACGAGGCGATTCGTGAGAGGTATCGTTTCTTCAGCTACGGGGATTGCATGTTGATCTTATAGGGCGCGTGTTAGCGTCGAAGCATATGGAAAATTCCGATCAGCCAAAAGGTGAGTTGGTCATTCAGACGATTGCCATGCCGAAGGATACGAACCCGAGCGGTGACGTGTTCGGCGGCTGGTTGATGTCGCAAATGGACCTGGGTAGCGGCATCCTCGCGACCAAGACGGCGAAATGCCGTGTGGTGACCGTGGCGATGGAGGGGATGTCATTTCTCCAGCCGGTTCGCGTCGGAGATACGGTGGCGTGTTACGCGCGGGTGGAAAAGATCGGACGCACTTCCATGACGATCCCGGTGGAAGCGTGGGTCCATCGCTATCGCACGGGCGAGGCCCTGCGCGTCACGCGCGCTGTATTTACCTACGTGGCGGTGGACATCGAGGGCAAGCCGATCCCGGTCACGCGAGAGAGTTGAAAGGGTGATTACTGGCCGGTCGACTCTCCGGAGCTGACGGATTGTGGTCCCTGGCTGGTCCCTGTGATCTCTTTCTGCTCGGAAGGTCCGGGCGCGGGCACGCGGGTCTTTTTGAATTTAGTCTGCTGCCGAACCCGGTTCTGGCTCTGCTTCTTCACATACTTGGCATAGGCGGCCTGTTGGCGGCCACTCTGGGTGAAGTGAGCGCATGACGGCAGTAAAATACAGCCAATCAAAATAACCGCGGTGCGCCCGACGATTTGTCGCTGCATACCGTGGTGGCTAGCAGGACCTATGCGAAACGCCCGAGCGACGGTCATTTAGCCGAAGGCGATCTGTTCTTGCGTCAACAGCTGGTTGACCACCTGGTAAATCTTCAGCTCACAGACCGAGCACTGCCGGTAGACCTCGCCGATGCTCAGAGGCTTGCGCGTGACGAGGTCCCACACGCGGTGCGCGACGGGACGCAACGCTTCGGGCGCGCCGCCGTTCCAGTGCAGATCGGGTTTGGTTGGACTCAACTTCGCACCTGCCCCGGGTTGTATTTCCTTTTTGAGCGCGTTCAATTCATCCTTGAATTGGAGAGCGGCGATCAAAAGGTCGCCCGTGCTACGGACAATCTGGCCCGATTCAATCCAATTGGTCATGGGCCGTTCGCCGACCGAAAAAGAGAAGGTGCCGGAAAGAGATTCGTTCAGGAATAGCTGCCAGAACGCTTCTTCACCGGTCAGATGCTGAAACTGTCCGGCCGAGGGGCGTCCCGACTCGAAATAGAAGGCACCGATCGTCTCGGCCTGCTCATCTTTAATACTGAGCTGGCCCGTCTGCCCGGAGTTGGCGATGGTTTGATGGACAGTGGTCAAATCAAAGTGCGAGATTCGCCCGCTGAGCGGAGCATGTTCGTCGAGGATTTTGGCCTTGTCGTTAGCCTGAAGAACGCGGAAGGCCATCTGCTCGCAAAGGTAGCGGAAGAAGGATGGAACAGAGCGAACCAGCTGGTGAAAATTCGCCCTGGGAAAGCATTGCAGGCTGGCGCCGGCCGGCGCGCGCACCAGGTGTGTGCGAGGCAATTCGGAAAAGGCCTCCACGTCGCCGATGACCTCGCCGCGCGCGAGTAGGATACTCTCGCCCCCCATTGTTTCGGAGACCACTTCGATTTCACCGCGATTGACGATGAACATGGCATTACCGGGGTCGCCCGGACGGTACAGGATTTCCCCCTCGTTCAGGTGCCGAACCCACGACAATTCGCCGATCATTCTGAGTTCAGGACGAGTGAGGGATGTGCAAAAGGCAAAGAAATCCCTGTCTGGCATTACCTGTCGTGGAGCAAAAGTCATACACGCAGGCGGAAGAAACGAAAAACCCCATGATTTTAGGCCTCCTTTTCGCCGTACGGCTGACCGGTCGAACCCTTTTTTCACGAAGGGTTTAGCCTTCTTGTGGCAGGGATAAACGGCTCGTTGTTAAAGAAGCCCTCGGACGCAATGAATCGCGCGAAGATAGACTTTGTGCGGACCGCCCCGCATCAATTCGTCCGCCATGAGGCGGGCAATTTCGTTGCTGCCCGCAGGCATCACCTGGCAGGTGCGAGGCTCGCCGGCTTTGCCGCGTGAAACCTCCAGGAGATCGACCCCTGTTCGATGAGTGACCTGGAATTCCACTCCACTGGAGATCAGGCCTATCTTCCCCACCGGTTCGCCAGGTAGTTCCTTAAGGGCCACTTGAATTCGGCGACCCTCGGCGTTGAGGAAGCTGAGCTTGCCTGTGTCTCCCTTGCCATCGACGGACCAGTTCAGTTGCGCGGCCAGCCACCCGGCGAGGAGCACTGCGGTCGAACGATAGGCCGGGGCGAATACAATCTCTCCCCGCTCGATCGTGTTGAAATGACGGTGCGATGAGGGATGATCGAAAAACTGCGCCAGGGCGATTCGGATTTTGTCGAGACGGGTCCAGTTGAGATCGCACAGCACGACGCGTTGCCTAGCCTGCTCCTGAGCTCTCTCGAGAAGCTCGAGCTGCCGGGTGAAATCCTTCCACGATTGGCTGTCGTAAATGAGCCGGTCCACCCAGGCCCAGAGTTGCGGATCGATCGGATCGTGAAATTCGCCCTGCCACCAAAGGTAAAAGGGGAGATCGGAGTCGAGCTGCGAGAAGACTATGCTGGGCAGAAGGCTCGTGCATGGACCGGCCAGCCGAAAAGAAAGCTGCTCCGAACAGATTTGTTTGCTCCCGGCGCGACTCACGTGACAGTGCGCACTGATCCAAGCCTCGACGCTATTCTCTTTCGGTCCCGGATCCGAGGAGATGACGATGGCGCGGCAAGCGAGGTTCTGCGTGAGCTCGGAAATCAGCCTGGTATTCGCGGGGAGCGAATCGGCCGCCTCGCTATAGACCGCCAGATTAACAAGCGACGCCCGGGTTGCTCCCTCGTTTTGCTCCCAAAGTTTCTTTAACTCTTTTTCGATTTTCCCGACTTCGACGGGGAGACCGGGCGAGTACGTTTCAACTGTCGCGGGCATCCGGCTTCAACCTGCGTTCACAACCTTCTCCATGTGCGGCCATCACGGGCGAGCAACTCGTCGGCTGCCTCCGGTCCCCATGAACCAGCGGGATAGAAATGCAATTCGGGAGCGTCCTTTTTGGCATGCCAGGCTTCTTCGATCGGGTCGATGAACGCCCACGCTTCTTCGACTTCATCGCGCCGGGCGAAGAGAGTTGCGTCTCCGCTCATGGCGTCGAGGAGCAGTCGCTCATACGCTTCCGGGCTCGCTTTGCCGAAGGACGTCCCGTAGTGGAAGTCCATCTTGACCGGTTCGATGCGCAGGCTGGTCCCCGGAATCTTGGCCTGCATGCGCAGGGAGATGCCTTCATCGGGTTGAATGCGAACGACCAGAACATTTTGATCGAGCGCGGCGGATTCCTTGTTGAACAAGACTCCGGGCGCCTTCTTGAAGTGAACCGAAATTTCCGTGCCGGATTTGGGCAAGCGCTTGCCCACGCGCAGATAGACGGGCATATCGGCAAAGCGCCAGTTATCAATCTTGAGGCGGAGAGCGACGAAGGTTTCCGTGATCGATGTCGGGTTGACATTTTTCTCTTCCCGATAACCGGCGGCTGCTTGACCGCCGATAGCACCCGCCGAGTACTGTCCGCGCACGGCGTTGATCGTTACTTCCGGCCCGACGGTGCGACGCAGCGCACGCACGACTTTGACTTTCTCATCGCGGATGGCGTGCGCGCTCAGGTCAGTCGGTGGCTCCATCCCGATAAGGCAGAGAAGCTGAAGAAGATGATTCTGCACCATGTCGCGCAAAGCGCCGGAGCCTTCGTAATACCCGGCCCGTCCCTCCACCCCGAGCGTTTCGGCCGCCGTGATCTGAATGTGATCAATGTAACGCGTGTTCCAGAGCGGCTCGAAAATGGCGTTGGCGAAACGCAAAACTAAAATGTTCTGCGCCGTTTCCTTGCCGAGGAAGTGATCGATTCGGTAGGTCTGATCTTCGGAAAAAGAATTGCGCACAACGCGATTCAGTTCGCGGGCGGAGGCCAGATCAGTCCCGAAAGGTTTTTCGACAATGACGCGAGCCCAGCTTCCGGCACGCGCCTGATTCAGACCGACCGCCTTGAGATGTTTCAAGATCGGATCGAATTGATCGGGCGCGACCGCGAGATAAAAGAGGCGGTTGCCGCGCGTGCCGCGTTCCGCATCAATTTTATCGAGGCGCTCGACCAATGTCTTGTAGCCCGCCTCGTCCGCGAATTCGCTTTGATGATAAAAGAGCGACTGGACGAACGTCCTCCAGTTTTCGTCGCGGACGTTCTGACGCGAAAATTTTCGAGTCGCTTCCTCCATTTCCTTGCGAAATTCGTCATCCGTCTTGGGCCGGCGGGCAAAACCAATCACCGCCACGGCGGGGGGCAATTCTCCGTCGGCCGCCAGATTGTAGAGAGCCGGAACGAGCTTCCGATGCGTCAGGTCACCCGTCGCCCCAAAGATAACGACACTGCACGGCTGCGGAATCGCGCGAGTCGATAAGCCCTCGCGGAGGGGGTTCGACTGCGATTGGTCGGTGGGCTGATCCATCAAGGCCCGCAGGTTACACAAATTAAGGCACGGTAGGTAAGAGCAAAATGCTGGAGCGAAGCAAAGACGCTGCGGAGGGTGCATCCGGTCGGGGTCCGGCCTTCGGCACGCTTCTCGCTGGCCTGCAAGATTGTTGCTCAAATTCGTCTTGAGCCGCGGAATGACTTCAGGCTACTGGAACGATCTCAACCTGGCGCGCAAAGGGCTGATCATAGCGGTTTTGCCGAGCACTGCACTGCTCCTCGGGTTTGCCGCTCTCTATGGCTTGTCCGCGGCGGAACGGCGCTCCCAGGCACGTATCGAAAATACCCTGGAAGTCCGAAATGAAATTGGCCAGGCGCTGACCGGGATTGTAGCCGGAGAGTCTGCCGTGCGGGGCTTTGCCATGACGCGGAATGTTGAATTTCTGGATTCCGCCATGGCCGCCCGCGAGGATGTGACCAAAGCCCTCGCGAAACTCGCTGCGCTAGTGGCGAATAATCGCTCGCAGGTATCTCACCTGACCGCGATTCGCGACCTCGTGATCGAACGGTATCGGGTGAGCGACTCAATCATCGAAGCGGCCGGTCCCGAAGTTATTCCCTCCGGTCCTCAGTTAGGGGCGCTGGTTTTGGAGGGCAAACGCAAGACGGAAGCGACGCGCGACGAACTGCTGAAGATGGAAAGCGAGGAGCTGATCATTCATGCGCAGAGGACCGCTCGCCTGGAACAGCTGCGCGACATCAATGTGGCGGCGACAGCCGCGACGGTTGCACTTGGTATTGGCGTGGGGTTTGTCTCGGTTTTTTTGCTGAGCCGTTCGACCGTCCGGCGAATCCGATTGATTGGCGACAATGCCGAGCGGCTTGCCGCCGAACTTCCGCTACAGGAAAGAGAAGCTGGCAAAGACGAGATCGGCCGCGTCAATGAACAGCTCAAAGCGACCAGCGGATTATTAAGCAGCCGCACCCGGGACCTGCGCGAAAGCGAAGCCCGCCTCCAGTCGATCCTAGATAATACTTCATCCATCGTGTTCGTGAAGGACATGAAAGGCAGGTTCCTGATGGCGAATCGGCAATTCGAAAAATTGTTCGGGTTAAATCGTGAAGCACTCATCGGTCACGACGTGCATGCTTTTTTTCCGGCTGAGTTTGCCGATTCCTATCGGGCCAACGACCTGGAGGCGCTGGCCAGCAAGGAACCTCTGCAATTCGAGGAAGTCGCACCCCAAAGCGATGGCGAGCACACCTATCTCACGATCAAATTCGCTCTGCGCGATGCGCAGGGCGCGTCGTACGCGATTTGCGGCATTGCCACGGATATCACGGAAAGGAAGCGGGCCGAAGGAATCCTGCGTAGTTCCCGCGATGAATTGGAGAGACATGTCGAGGAGCGCACGGTCGAACTACAGCAGGCGATTACGCGTCTCAGCCGAGAGGTGACGGAGCACCGCGAAACCGCGGAAACCTTGAAACGAACCAACGCGCAGTTGTTACAGGCCCAGAAAATGGAAGCCCTCGGGCAGATCGCTGGCGGAATCGCGCACGATTTCAATAACATCCTGACCACCATTATGGGATACGGGATGCTTTTGTTGCAGCAGTTGCCCGAGGGTGAACGCGACGACAGTCCGATCTCGGAAATTCTGCGTGCTTCCGAGCGCGCCGGAGCGTTGAGCAAACAGCTCCTGGGCTTCAGCCGGCCGCAGCCGACCGTGCCGCTTGTCCTGAGCCTCAACCGTGTCGTCGAAAACGCGGAAAAAATGCTGGTCCAGGCGATCGGTGGACGGATCATCCTGCGGAAGTCCCTTGATCTCGCCCTGGGCAATATTCGCGCAGACGTGGGCCAACTCGAGCAGCTGCTTCTCAATCTTGTGATCAACGCGCGCGACGCAATCAAAAGCACGGGCGAAATTGAAATCATCACGGAGAATGTTTCGCTGAAAACCGAAGATATTAAGCGCGACGTTCCCACAACTGATTTCGTCTCTTTGACCGTTCGCGACACGGGCTCCGGTATTCCGCCGGCACTGATGGCGCGGATGTTTGAGCCATTTTTCACCACGAAACGGCCCGGGCAAGGGACGGGGCTGGGACTGGCCACGTGCAGCGCCATTGTGCAGCAGAGCAATGGATGGATGGCCTGTCAGAGTCAGCCGGGAAAGGGCACGCGGTTCACCGTTTTCTTGCCCAGACTTTGCGAGACGGTCGATGAGGTCGTCGCCTCCCGCGTGGATGGCGCGCTGCCGCGCGGCCGGGAGACGTTGCTCGTCGTGGAAGACGAACCGTCCGTCGGAAACTTGTTCGAATGTTTGCTGCGCAAGTTAGGTTATGAAGTGATCCGGGCCGAGCACGGGGAGGAGGCCGAGCGGGCCCTGGCGGAGCGCGGTGATGGCGCTATCGACCTGGTTCTGACCGATCTGGATATGCCGCGCATGGACGGGACAGAACTGGTGCGGCGCCTGGCGCACCGAAACCGCGATATGAAAATCATTCTCACTTCGGGGAATGGCGAAAATGTTGGAGGCGAGAACGGCGTCGGATTCAATTTTGAGTTTTTGCCCAAGCCATTCAGCATGCAGACGCTCGCACAAAAAGTGCGGGAGGTTCTTGATCGTTAGGCCGCTCGCCTCTGCTGCGCGAATCAGGCAGGCATCGGAAATTTGCCCATCAATTGGCGCACCTTTCCGTGCACCCGTTCGAGTGCGTCCGCGTCCTCGCGCTGGTGTAATGCCTCCGCGAGCAAATCCGACACCTCCAGCATCTCTTCCTCTTTCATCCCGCGCGTGGTGACGGCCGGCGTGCCGACGCGAATTCCGCCTGGCTTGAAGATCGGATAAGTATCGAAGGGGATGGCGTTCTTGTTCACGGTGATACCGGCGCGATCAAGGACTTCCTGGGCCTGCCGGCCGTTGATCTCTTTGGGCCGCAAATCGACCAGCATTAAATGATTATCCGTTCCGCCGGACACGATACGAAATCCATGTTTGCTCAAGCCGGCTGCGAGGGCTTTGGCATTGACCACCACCTGCCGCTGGTAATCGCGAAACTGCGGCTGGAGCGCTTCGTGGAAACAGACGGCTTTGGCCGCAATGACATGCATGAGCGGGCCGCCCTGGATCCCGGGAAAGACCATCGAATCGATTTGTTTGGCGAACTTTTCCTGGCAGAGCACGATCCCGCCGCGCGGGCCGCGCAGGCTTTTATGCGTCGTGGTCGTTACAAAATGAGCGTGCGGAACAGGACTGGGATGCTGACCGCCGGCGACCAGACCAGCGATGTGAGCCATGTCCACGAAGAGGAGCGCACCGACGGAGTCGGCGATTTGGCGGAGCCGCGCAAAATCGAAGACGCGTGGGTAGGCTGAAGCTCCCGCCGTAATCATGACCGGACGGCTTTCTTCCGCCTGCTTTTGGAGGGCGTCGTAGTCCAGCGTCTCGGTCTTCTCATCCACGCCGTAGTGCGTGACTTGATAGAATTTACCGGAGAAATTGGCCGGATGTCCGTGCGTGAGATGGCCGCCATGGGCCAGATTCATCGTCAGAATTTTGTCGCCCGGTTTGATGGCCGAGAAGTAGACTGCCATGTTGGCCTGCGCACCGCTGTGCGGCTGCACATTCACGTGTTCCGCGCCAAATAAACGTTTAGCCCGATCGATCGCGAGTTGCTCGGCCACGTCGACATTTTCGCACCCGCCATACCAGCGCTTGCCCGGATACCCTTCGGCGTATTTGTTCGTCAGGACGCTGCCCTGTGCTTCCATGACCGCGCGACTGGTGAAATTTTCCGAGGCGATCAGCTCGATGTTTTCGCGCTGACGTTTTTCCTCGGCACTGACGGCGTCGAAGATTTCGGGATCCACCCGCCGCAGGGCATCGCCATAGGTGCGAGAGGGGGAGCCGGGGCTTCCCGACGATGTTGGTGGCGGAAGATCTTCCATGGAACGGAAAGGGGTGCCGCCGGAGCGCGCGATGCCCGGGCGAACAAGTTCGCTTTGTTCTACGAAGGCGAGGACGCTCGGTAAAGCGTTTTTAATCGTGCGAGCGCAAGCCTCGTAGACATCGCGCCCCAGACCGATCGGATCGGGCACATCGCGCCAGACGGTGGTGCCTGTCTCTTCGAACTCACGCAGTAAATACGATTTGTCGGCGCCATATGGGAAGACCAGCTGGATGGTTTCCAAGTGTGATCCCGTCATCGCGAAAATATGAGTGGCGCGCTCGACCAGGATGGACGTCAGCGGTTGACTGCGCAGCTGACTGATATCGACGCCTTCATCCTCACAGACTTGCACCGCGTAAAGACTGGGCGGCTGTCCCCGCACGGCATGGACCCCTGCGGAAGTGACTTCAATGTCTTTCCGATGAGCGACGAGGCGGGTAAAAAGACCCTCCGCAATCGGGCTGCGGCAAATGTTACCGGTGCAAACGAAGAGAACGCTTTTCACGATGTGCGTCGCGTCAGCGTACGCAATTCAAAGTAGAATCGAACAAAAGCAAGTCAACGGGCGGGCCGGGCACGTCTCCGTCTTTGGGCCGAAGTCTGCGAATTTCGGCGGACGGAAGTGGCGGCCCTGCGGGCGCATGCTTAAGATGCGCCCATGCCTTCCGGATGGAAACGTGCGCGTTACCGCCTCGAATGGGTCGGCCTTTATCTGGCCGCCAAGATCGTGCCGTTGCTCTCACGCCTGGCTTGTTTTTACCTCGCGCAATTTCTGGGAGCAGTCGTTTCGGTGCTTGATCGCCACGGGCGCAAGGTGGCGCTGAGCAATCTGGAGGTCGTTTTCGGCGCGGAGCTGTCGAAAAAGGCGCGCCAAAGAATTGCGCGGGAATCGTTCCAGCACTTTGCGCGAACCATGCTGGACCTCCTTTGGAGTCCGCGCCTCACGCACGAAAATGTTTCGCGCTATGTCGAGTTCGAAAACTTCGAGGAGATCGCGCGAGTCACGGGCCCGGAGCGGGCCTTCATCATGGCTTGCTATCACTACAGCAATTTCGAATGGGTCGGTATCGCCGGCGGTTATTCCGGAATTGTCGGAACGGTCCTCTCGCAGGAGTTCAAAAACGGTCTGCTCAACCCAATCTTTAAGGCGATTCGGGAAAGGCCCGGCCATGAGTTTGTGCCGCGAGACCGCGGACTGATTCGACTCTACAAGGCTCTTCGTCGCAAACTGACGACGGCCATTCTGGTCGACCTGACTATTCCGCCGAGGGGGCAAGGGGTCGTCGCGATCGATTGCTTTGGGTTGAAGACGAGCGTGACGTCAGCACACGCGTGGCTCCATGAGCGGACCGGCATTCCAATTATCCCGGTGCATTGCGAGCCGCTGCCCAGAGGCCGGTATCGCGTCGTGTTTCATCGGCACATCGAAAGCACACCCGAGTTGACCCACCAGCAGATTGCGCAAGCTTGCTGGGACTCGTTTGAGCCTTATCTGCGTAAACATCCCGCGCCGTGGCTCTGGATGTACAAACATTGGCGCTACCGTCCGGTCGATGCCGCCCGCCCCTATCCGTTCTACGCACATATCTTTGAGCGTTTCGATAAACTCCTGGCCGAACAAACCGGCCCACGGCAGGGGCGATCGACCTCAATCGCCCCCGAATCGGCGCCATCAGCGTGACGCCGGCCGCCGCGCGCTGTGGTTGACAAAGGCGCTGCTCCCTCTTCCAATAGACTCTATGCGAACTGTTTCCCGATTCTTTTTGCTCGGCGGTATCCTGGTAGCTCCGTTTCTGACCAGCTGTTCGACCGGACCGATGGCCTCGCGCAGCAGCGGGGGAAATTATCACGTTACAGCCTACAAGCCGAACGATCCGTCCAAGGTGCGCGTGAAGGTTTCCCTCTCAAAACAAAATATCTATGTCATGGAAGGCGACCGTTGCCTGATGGCGGTGGCCTGTTCGGTGGGTATCCCGGAAAAGCCAACGCCGCGCGGCAATTTCACGATCTATTCCAAGCAGGAGCATAAACGGTCCGGCTCCTATGGATTCAGCGTTTCGGGAAACAGCGTCGTGCCGTCGACCGGAGGCGGCCCGGGCCGTTATGTCGGATATCCGATGGGTTACTGGTGCGAGTTCGCTCCGGCCTACGGATTTCACCAGGGATTCGTGCATCCGGTTCCGCGCAGCCACGGTTGCATTCGCATGCACGGAGAAGCGGCGCCGAAATTTTTCGCCCTGGTCCATAACGGCACGCCGGTGAACATCGCCACGACGCAGCCTGAGGACAGCACCCTGGGTGCAAAAGTCGTGCGGGTGGACGATTCGCGCGCCCCGGATCCGGACCCGCGTTTCATGGTTACGGAAGGGGCTTTTACCAAGCCGAGCGGACAGCTGCTCGAATAGCACCGGCGGCGCTAATGCCGCAATTCCAGTGAGCACAAATCTTATCTCCAGCGGCACGACGGCGCGCGAGAAAATAAATCTGCGCACGCCCGACGTGATGGCGGCGGTGCAGCAGCAGGTCGAAGCGCATTATCGCAGCGATATTGTGGACAAGGTTCGGCGAGCCGGCGGCGTGATCTCTGTCGGAAACACGACCGTTCGTTTGGCCAAACAGTTCGGCTTTTGTTATGGCGTTGAACGCGCCATCGATCTGGCTTACGCCGCGCGCAAGGTTTTTACCGATCGCCGGCTTTTCATCGTCGGCGAAATCATTCACAACCCGGAAGTGAACGAGCAGATCTCCTCGTTAGGGATCAAGAATCTGATGGGAGCGAACAAGGAGGCCGACATCTCCGACTTGGGACCGGAGGATGTGGTCATCGTGCCGGCTTTTGGCACGGAGATCTCCATCCAGCAACAGATCAAGGAGCGCGGTTGCCAGATCGTGGACACGACCTGCGGGGATGTCATGAGCGTTTGGAAGCGCGTTCGCAAGTATGCCAGCGAGTCGGCCACCTCCATTATCCATGGAAAAGCCGAGCACGAGGAAACCAAGGCGACGAGCTCGCGTGCGTTAGGCGATGGAAAAGGTCATTACCTTGTCGTGTTGACACTGGCTGACACGGATTACGTTTGCGATTACATCCGCCATGGCGGCGACAAGCAGATGTTCCTGGAGAAATTCCGCGGCGGCTATTCGCCCGGCTTTGATCCCGACTTGCATTTGCGCACAGTCGGAGTGGCCAATCAAACCACCATGCTGCGCGGTGAGACGGAGGAAGTGCAGCGCCGGATTCGACAGGCCATCGTCGATCGGGATGGTCCCGAAGGCGTGGCCAAGAACTTTCGTTTCTTCGATACTATCTGCGGCGCCACCCAGGAGCGTCAGGATGCGCTGCGCGAACTGTTAAATGTGAAGATGGATCTTCTCCTGGTGGTGGGCGGATATAATAGCTCGAACACGTCGCATCTGGCCGAAATGGGCGAAGAGAAATTGCCTACTTATTTTGTCCTGAATGCTTCTCGCCTGGTCTCCCCCGCAGAGATTAAACATTACGACCTGCATCAGAAATCAGAAGTGATCGCGCACCACTGGCTGCCTCCGGGGCCCGTCGTTATCGGCATCACGGCCGGCGCCTCCTGCCCGAATAACCTGATCGAAGAGACCCTCATCCGGTTGTTCGAACTGCGCGGGACTTCGCGCCAGGAACTCGACGCCGCGGCCTAGAATCGCGCGCGCCCGGGGACCGACCGTCGCACGCGCAGGGTTGTCGCGAGAAACGAAGTAACTAACGTTATATGCGCGCAATTTGGAAAGGCAGCATTAGTTTTGGACTCGTCAATATTCCCATCGCCCTTTATCCGGCGACGCGAAAAGAAGATCTTAAATTTCGCCTCTTGCGGGCCAAAGATCTTAGCCCGGTCAATTACAAGCGCGTGGCAGAGAAGGATGGCCAGGAAGTGCCGTGGGGCGAGATCGTGAAGGGGTACGAGTACGAAAAGGGAAAATTCGTAGTGCTGAAGGACGAAGATTTTCAACGGGTCGATCTCGAAGCGACCCAGACGGTCGATATTCTGGATTTTGTCGACCTCGAGAAAATCGATCCGATGTATTTCTACAAACCGTACTACCTGGAGCCGCAGAAAGGCGGCGATAAGGCCTACGTTCTTCTGCGCGATGCCTTAAAAAACAACAAGAAGATTGGGATCGCCAAGGTCATTATTAAGACGCGGCAATATCTGGGTGGGGTCAAGCCGGAGGGAGACGTTCTTCTTCTTGAGTTGATGCACTTCGCCGAAGAACTGGCCGATCCCAAACAATTGAAAGTTCCGCTTAAGCTCGAGGCGGGAAAGCGTGAGATGGATATGGCCAGGGCTCTCATCACGAGCATGAGCTCAGAGTGGAACCCCGAAAAATATCATGACGATTACCGCGAAGCGCTCATGGAGGTAATTGAGGAGAAAGTGGAGAGCGGCGGAAAAGAAATCGAGGAAAAACCCAAGTCGAAGAAAACGCCGACCAAAGTGATTGATCTGGTGGCGGTTCTGCAGCAAAGCCTCGAACAATCGGGCAAAGCCAAAAAGTCGGCCAAGGCGAGGAATCTCGGCCGGCGTGCGGCAAAGCCCAATCATAAGAAAGCGGCCTAAGGGCCTGACGGGCGCCTCGAACCGGGAAGGGGCGACCCTGTAGGATCGAATCGGACGGGCGCCCCCTCGGAATTAGTTGCGCTTCGTCATTCCACAGAGAACTGTCTGCGCCATGCTCGAATATGAGCTTTATCTTCCGCTGCATTACAACGACGGCCGGCCCATCGATCCTGAGAAACTGAAGAATCTCAAGAAGCGTTTGGTCGACGAGTTCGGAGGCCTTACGCACTTCCGCCAGGAAAACGAAGGCCTGTGGAAGATCGGCGAACATACCTTTCGCGATCGCATTGAGATTGTTCGCGTTCTGGCAGCCGACGAGGCGTCGGCCCGGACCTATTTCGCGCAACTGAAAGCTGACCTCACGCGCGAGTGGAGCCAGGAAGATTTCCTGATCGTTAGTCGCCAGGTCGCGGCCGTTTGAGCGGTCGCGCCGGCGGGCTAAGCCAGTTCGATCAGCGCCGCCTGCACCGCCTCTTCGATTTTATGCACGCCGTTTCCCCCCAGATCGGCGTCCACTTGCTCGAGTCTTCGGATGAGATCAATCACTTCGTTGCGCGCGTAAGGGCCGCCCGCGGCCGCACAGAAATGTGTCCGGCATCCAAAGGGACGGCTGTTGTAAATAAGACAATTTCCTGTCGTCATTTCCAATAAGGGGCAAAGGCCATCACTCGTGACCGGGAGGCGAGTGCGTCCGGTTTGCCGCAGCGCACGCGCGGCCACCATGGCTTCGCCCTTGGTCAGCAGAGGGGTGCGTCCAGTCAGTTTAAAATGGCAGCACTCCTTGACCCGCACGCACTGGCGGTCGAGCGGACGGCGCGCCAGTTCTTCGTAAATGGCGTGGACCTCAGCGCAGGCCGATTGCTCTGAATTCGCGCGGCCGTTAGGTCTCTTCATGATCTCCGGCCATGGCCTTACCAGCGATCCATCCGGTTGTCCACGCTGCCTGAAAATTGAAACCACCGGTAATGCCGTCGACATCGAGCAGTTCGCCCGCGAAATAAAGGCCGGGCACGATGCGGCTCTGCATGGTTTTGAAATCGACCTCGCGCAGGTTGACTCCGCCGCAGGTGACAAACTCTTCTTTGTTGAGCGACTTGCCGTCTACCTCCAACTCGGTGCGAATGAGGGCGCGCGATAAATGAATGGCCTGCTCCCGCGTCAACCGGCCCCATGTCGTGTCTTTGCTCGCGCCCGCCCCGAGGGCGAGTTGCTCCCATAACCGCGCGGGCACGGACTGAAGTGGTGCGCTGATCACGTGCCGGTTTGGGTGCGAGTTGCGTTCCGCCATGAGCAGACGGCGAATTTTTTCTTCACCAAACTCAGGCAGCCAATTGATAAGAATGCGGAATTGGTCGTTCCGCTCGTGTAAAATCCGCGCGCCCCACGCCGACAGTCGCAGGATCACCGGCCCGCTCACACCGTTATGCGTGATCAAGAGGGGACCGCGTTCCCGCAAACGTGTATCGAGCACGGACACTTCCACATCCGGAATGGATATTCCCGGGATCAGACGAAGCCAGGGGGTTGGCACGTGAAAGGAAAACAGTGACGGAACTGCTGGCACCACAACGTGGCCGAGAGACTTCAGTATTTGAGCGCTTCCTGCCGCCCGGCAGCCTCCCGTTGCGATGAGTAGCCGATCGCATTCGATTGTCTGGTCGCGGCAATGCAATTCAAAGCCGCCGCCGGGCCGCGCCGAGATTTGTTCGATGCCTTTACGGGTGAACAATTTCACACCCGTTGCGCTGGCCTGGGCCATCAGGCACTGCACGATGGTTTCCGACGAATCTGTTGTCGGGAACATGCGTCCGTCGCGTTCCTCCTTCAGTGGCACCCCGCGCGACTCAAACCACGTGACCGTGTCGGTCGCGGAAAACCGATGAAACGGCGAGATCAACGCGCGTTCACCGCGCGGATACTGCCCCGTCAATTCGCGCGGCTCCGAACACGCGTGGGTCACGTTGCAGCGACCTCCCCCGGAGATTCGCACCTTGGTCAGGAACTGCGAGCCACGTTCGTAGATCGAGACTTCGTTAGACGGATTGGCCTCGGCGCATGCTATCGCGGCGAAGAATCCAGCTGCGCCACCACCGACGATTGCGATTTTCTGGCCAGTCACGGGTTAGGGCGAAGCATGACGAGAATTTAATCCTCGCCGGCCCTTCGCACAATCGAATCGCGATGCCGGTGGATCGCGATCGCCGAGCGCGATGTTAAAGGAGTGCGCGGGTGCGCAAAATGAGCGCCGCTGCCGCGACGAATTAGTAACGCCCTCCACCACCGAGCGCGATGATGGTGGAACTGTGCGGGCGGTGCTCGAACGAGCGTCTTCGTCGCTCGGGTTCGAACATCGCATTCATGGCGACCGACTTGCCAGCGGGCCACCCGCTGCCTCACGCGAAACTCTTGACACCGAACATGCTCGTCCTCACTCTCCGGCCATGAACTCTCTCTCGCGGTATTCAGGTACGGTCTTTTGTTTGATGCGCATAATTGTCGGTCTGATGTTCGCCTGCCACGGAGGGCAAAAGATTCTCGGTTTTCCTCCCGGCGGTCACGGTGCCGGCGAAGGTCTCATGCTCGTGGGAGCATGGATTGAACTCGTTTGTGGATTGTTGATCGGACTTGGTTTGATCACTCGCGTCGCCGCCTTTATAGCGTCGGGCGAAATGGCAGTTGGTTATTTTATGATGCACGTCGGCGGGGCGCCGGACACACAGGCGCAATTTTTTCCGATTCTCAACCACGGCGAAGTGGCTGTTCTTTACTGCTGGGTTTTTCTGTTCGTATTCTTCCATGGTCCCGGCTGGCTGAGTATCGACGCTCTCATGTGCAAAGATAAGAGCCCCGCCACAGCCTAACAGGCTGGACTCGTAGAGACTGCGGCGCTTTGTGCGGTGGCCGCACCCTGAAAGCGAAGACGCCTCAGCAGAGTGAGGCGCCTACAGCGCTCTCTTCCTGTAGCCACGGCACTCTGTTGCCGTGTCCGGGTCTTTAATCGCCAATGCCAGAGAACCAGCCGCGTCCAATTGCCTGGTTGAATCAGGCGCGCTTGTGAAGAACTCTTAGACATGAACCGAATTCTTCTCGTCCTCTGCCTCACCTTCATCGCCGGGTCCGTGCCCGCGCAGGATTGGGCCAAACCGCGCCTGAACAACTCTCCACGTCATGGCGAGTGGGTTGAAGTGAAGTCGGGCGATCGCACCATTAAAGCATTCGTCGTTTATCCCGAGCGAAAGGAAAAGACCCCAGTCGTGATCGTGATTCACGAAATCTTTGGCCTCACCGATTGGGTCCGCGGAATGTGCGATCAGCTGGCCGAGAACGGCGTCATCGCCATAGCGCCCGACCTGCTCAGTGGCCAAACGTTTGCCGATGTGGACGGCGCGCGCAAAGCCATCTCCGCCTTGTCCAAAGAACAGGTTCAAGCCGATCTGAATGCAACGTCCGAGTATGCGCTGAAAATTCCCTCCGGAAACGGCACGCTCGCCGTCTGCGGTTTCTGTTGGGGCGGGGGATGGACATTATCGTACGCGAGCATGAATCCGAAGCTAAAGGCGGCTTACTCATTCTACGGCCCAGTTCCAGAAGACGCTTCCAAGGTCGCCAGTATCAATTGCCCAGTTTACGGTTTCTACGGCGAGAACGACGAGCGCGTCAACGCCGGCATCCCCAAGCTGGAAGAATGGATGAAGGCAGCCGGCAAGAAGTACGATCCCGTGATCTACCAAGGCGCGGGCCACGGTTTCATGCGCGAAGGCGAAATGGCGGACGCAAACGAGCCCAACAAAAAGGCGAGGGACGACGCCTGGATCCGTTGGAAGGCGCTGCTCAAGCAATTATAGGGCGTTCATTTAACGCCGTTCGATCCGGAGCAGGCTCGCGGCCGATTGCAGACCGGTGGCGATCTCGGGGATGATTCCTTTCCGCCGGTAAATCGGCAAAACCATCGGCCGAAGCGCCGGAATTTTCGTCGCGAAGAAAGCCGCCCCCGCCATGCTGGCGAGTCCGCCAATGAGAAAGGTGGGCGGCACGCCGATACGATGGGCGAGCGCACCGCCCAAGATGCTACCGAAAGGAGCCATGCCCATGAACGCCATGGTGTAGAGACTCATAACGCGTCCGCGTTTGTCGTCATCCACGATGGTTTGTAAAACGGTGTTGGACGTCGCCAGTTGTACAATCATGCCGAGGCCGACAAATCCGAGCGCGATGAGTGACATGGCCTGACCGCGCACGAGCCCCAAACCAAACAGGCCGGCGCCAAAAATGGCCGCGCCCACGGCGACGCGCACTCCCGCGCCGTAAATGCTTTTGCGAGAGGCGAGGTAGACCGAGCCCAGCAGCGCGCCGATTCCGGGCGCCGTCATCAGGAGGCCGAGAGTATGTGCGCCTCCGTGCAAAACCTCCGCGGCGAAGATCGGCATGAGGACGGCATAAGGCATCCCGAGCAGACTAACCAGTCCGACGAGAAGTAAAATGGCCCGAATCGGCGGGAAGCCGACCGCATAGCGAACGCCTTCGAACAGCTCTTCCAAGTGGCCCGCTTGTGTCGTGGAAGGAACCGATTTTTCGAGCCGCATGGCACACAACGCAGCCACCACAGGCACATAACTGATGGCGTTCACGAAGAAGCACACGGCCGGGCTCACGATGGTAAGGAGTAACCCGGCGATGGCGGGGCCGAGCATACGTCCGCCGTTGATGACAAAAGAATTGAGCGCCACCGCATTCGGGAGGTCGTGTCCGCTTCCCACCATTTCCACAATGAAGGACTGCCGAGCCGGTAGATCGATGGCCAGAACGATCCCCGCGAAAACGTTGAGTGCGATCAGATTCCAGACGTGCAGGGTATGGCTGGAAACGACCAGGGCGAGGGCAAACGCCTGTAGCATCGACAACGTCTGGGTCACGATAAGCGTGCGATGGCGACTCCATCGATCGACCAACACGCCGGCGAAGGGTGTCACGATGAAAAGCGGCAGTTGCCCCGCGAAACTAACGAGTCCAAGGAGCCAACTGGAGTGGGTCAACTGGTAGATGGTCCAGCCAAGGGCAATCTGTTGCACCCATGTGCCGACCAGCGAAATGCTTTGCCCTCCGAAATACAGTCGAAAATTCCGGTGTCGGAATGCGCGCACCATGGAACGCAGGCCGCCGGCTTCCTTTTTGTCATCTAGATTGTCTGGCATCAAATTTGAGCTCGCACCGGGGGACCGGCACAGGCCGGTTGCATTAAGCACCCTCTCTGGAATACACCTCTCATATGTTTGGTTCGGAGCGGAAGAAAATCGAGAGACTCCACTTCGTTATCATTGGAGCGCAGAAGTCTGGCACAACCGCCCTGCACCATCTGATGGAGAAACATCCGGACATCGCGCTGGGCGATCAGCAGGAAATTCATTTCTTCGACGATGAAAACATTTTTGCAAAACCGCCGGATTACGAATTGCTGCACAGACACTTTCCGGCCCTGCCCGCCTCTGCCGTAGTCGGTGACTGCACGCCCAGTTACCTGTATTGGAAGCCTGCGGCAGAGCGAATCAGGCAGTACAATCCTGCCATCAAACTGCTCGCACTCTTGCGAAATCCGATTGATCGCGCGTTTGCCCACTGGAACATGCAGCGATTTAAAGGCCGCGAGCCATTGGACTTTCTCGACGCGATCAAAGAGGAAACAAACCGGATCGCGCCGCCCCTTTCGATCGAGTCGCGTCGATTCTCTTACGTGGACCGTGGTTTTTACACGACACAGCTGGAGCGATTTCTGAAAGTGTTTCCGCGCGAACAACTCCTGATCGTTAAGTCCGAACAATTTAGGGGCCGCCAGCTCGACACAATGAATGCGATCTTCCATTTCCTCGGGGTCAAGCCGATCAAGTCAATCCGAAGCAAGGATCACAACGTCGTCCCGTACCAGCGGGAAATGACAAGTGAAGAGAGGAAATACTTGTACGAAATCTTCGCGGAAGAAATCCGGGATGTTGAGCGATTGTTAGGATGGAACTGCTCGGACTGGAAATTATAGGACCGAGTGGCGAATTTCACGCAGGCCGCGTTACCTTGAATCGCGCCCGTTTGTTCGGGTCGGCCGTGAGAAGGGCCTTCGATCGGAAAAGGTGTGCGCCTTCGGACAAAAAAAACGCGCGCAGTTCATGCGTGAAAAACGACGAGCCGTCGCGGCGTGGATTGAAATCCAAAAGCAAACGGCCGTCCGGTTGCAGTAGACGATTCCGCACGTCGTCGATAAAAAACTTCCATTGGGCCGTATTCCATTCGCGGGGTTGTCCATCGGCCGAACGGCCCAGCCGGTGAAAACAGATACGATGCGCGGTCACGAGATCGAAGCGTTTCGTTGGAGCAGGGAGAGGGACGTTCGGCTCAATGCGCCAAATCGATCGCTCGACCTGGAGGAGTTTGGTCGTGGCGCGGAAAAGCGCTTCGTTGTCTGTGTCGAGACCCAGCGTGTCGTGACCAAAAAACTGGCACACATAAAGGAAGTAACCCGCGCCGCAACCGAGATCGAGAATGCGCAAAGGGGCGGCACGATCGAGCCAAAGGTCCTGCGCCCGCTCCACGTTAATGCCGATCCAGTAGTCGACGTCTTCAAACCGGTTGATGCGCGGCGAACTGTCCTTGTATGGATAGCGCTGGCGCAAGGACGAAAACTCCGCGCGATCGATCGTAGCCAATATTCGTCGTGCGTTCACCGGATGCGTCCAGCGGGCGGCGTGTTCGCTAAGGCTCTCCAACATGTCCCGGGAAAAGAGTTTTTTGATTTTATGAGAGAGCTTCATTCGTTGGAAAGAAGTTGACGCCTTGCGGCGGCAATTTCCATCATGAGGTTATGGCAAGGAAAGACCCACGCATCGATGCCTACATCGATAAGTCGGCACCGTTCGCCCGGCCCATCTTGAAGCACATACGCAAGATCGTTCATGCCGGCTGCCCCGATGTCGAGGAAACCATCAAGTGGCAATTTCCGCACTTCGATTATCACGGAGTGCTCTACGGCATGGCCGCTTTCAAAGCGCACTGCGCTCTGGGCTTTTGGAAAGCGGAGCTTATCCTCGGAAATACCATGGGCGAGAAAGAGGCCAGAAGTTCATCGGCCGGCGGTGAGCTCGCCTCTTACAAATTCAAGCCGGCCTCCTCTCCCGCCTCACAATAGTCCGGCTATATTTTCGTAAAGGCCAGATCGAGGACCTCGAGCAGGAAATCTGCATCCTGCTCGTGCAGGCACATGGGCGGAGAAAAACGGATGGTTTGTCCCCAAAGTCCGCCTTTGCCGAGGAGCAGGCCCATGTCTTTGCAACTCTCCACGATCTGGGCGCACTCTTCTTTGGCGGGCTCTTTCGTCCGCCGGTCTTTGACCAGTTCAATCCCGAGCATCAATCCCTTGCCGCGAACGTCGCCGATAAGATTATGTTTTTGCTTCAGCCCATTCAATCCGGTGAGAAGTCGGTTGCCGATTTTTAGCGAATTCTCCTGAAGTTTTTCGCGTTCGATCACTTCAAGCACCGCTTTTCCCTGCGCCGACACGACCGGGTTTCCGCCAAACGTATTGAAGTGCGTGCGGCTCGCGATGGTGGCCGCGATTTTTGGGGTGGTGACGACCGCGCCAAGCGGACAGCCGTTCCCGATTCCTTTCGCCATGGTCACGATGTCCGGAATGACCCCCTGCGTTTCAAATCCCCAGAAATGTGTTCCGGTCCGCCCAAACCCGGCCTGGACCTCGTCCGCAATGCAGACTCCGCCCGCCGCGCGAACATGCGCGTAGGCGTGCTTAAGATAATCATCCGGAAAAACGACGCACCCGCCCACACCCTGGATGGATTCGGCGATGAACGCAGCCACCTGCCCGGAAGTCGCGTAATCGATGAGCTCCTGCACATCAGCCGCATAGTTTTTCCCGGCATCGACATCGTCCCGTCCCCACCGTCCGCGAAACGGATCCGGAGCAATCGCGTGATGCACGCCGAAACTGTGCGGGACATTAAATTTCCAGGTGCGATGCGCGGTCAGGCCCATGGTCGAGGCATTGCCGCCGTGGTAAGCATTGCGCAGGGCGAGCACATCGTAATTTCCCGTGTAAGCGCGCGCCATGAGGAGGGCCAGATCGTTTGCTTCCGATCCTGAATTCACAAAGTAACAAACCTTCAGGTCTCCCGGCATTTTGGCCGCGAGCGCGCGTGCATATTCAGCCACGTTCGGCTGCAGATAGATGGTGGTGGAATGCTGGAGCAGCGCGTTTTGTCGATTGGCTGCGGCCAGCACATGAGGGTGGCAATGGCCTACGCTGACTGTGACGATGCCGCCCAGCGCGTCGAGATATCTGCGGCCGTGCTCGTCCCACACGTACTGCATTTTTCCCTCGATCAGCATGATCGGTTTTTTGTAATAGAGGAAAATCCCGGGGTTCAGAAACTCTTTTCGGATTTTCAGGACCTCGTCCGCGGAAGGCCCACTGTACTTTGCCGGTTGATGGTCGAAGGATGGTAGCTCAGGTGTTTTCATGGAGATGTTGTAGAGAGAGGCTGCGAACCTTCCCTCTTCGCGCCGAAGCTCAAAGTGCGCAATAGCAGGTATGTGGTAAAGGCGAGGACAAAGCCCACAAACCATGCGTAATCGTAAAGTCGAACGAGGAATTGCGGAACGTTCGCGGAATGAATCCAATGCACAGTCACGAAAAATCCGGGCAGATTAGGTAGAATCGCAATGATCAAGGCAGTAATCGCGACCAGGCTAAAGCCGTTGGTATAACGATACTCGCCGTCCGCCTGATAGAGCGCTGCCACGTGAAGTTGTTTGCGACGCCAGACATAATAGTCCGCGATCATGATGCCTCCGATGGGCCCGAGTAATGCGCTGTAACCAACCAGCCAGGTGAAAATATACCCGGACGGGTCCGCCACCAATTTCCAAGGCATCATGAGCACGCCGATCAATCCGGTGAGCAATCCGCCCGTTCGAAACGAAATTTTGCGGGGCGCAAGATGGGAGAAGTCATTCGCCGGGCTGACCACATTGGCCGCAATATTGGTGGCGAGAGTCGCGACACAAAGAGCCAGCATGGCGACGACAAGGACCACCGGGTTTTTGAAGCGGGTGAGAACGTCAACCGGGTCCCAAATGGTCTGTCCATAAATAATCGTGGTGGCCGACGTGACGGCGACGCCAATGAACGCGTAGAGCGCCATCGTCAAAGGCAAGCCAAGCAATTGCCCGATGACTTGGTCGCGCTGGGAACGCGCGTATCGGGAAAAATCAGGAATGTTCAGCGATAGCGTGGCCCAGAAACCGATCATGCCGGTGAGCGCTGGAACGAAAAAGGCAAAGAACTGGCCACTTTTGGGTTGTCCGGGATCGAAGGCGGATGGTTGCGACAGCATCGGTCCGAATCCACCCGCGCTCCGATAAGCCCACCCGAGAAGAAACAGACCGAGGACGATGAGCAATGGCGCCTTGATGTTGAGAAGCCAACGGATGCAATCGATGCCCTTGTACACGACCATCATGTTGATTCCCCAAAAGAAGAGGAAACAGAGGAACTGAGCGAGCGTGATCCCGAACAGGGTGGAGGAACCTTGCGCGAGCGAAGGAACGAAGACCGACATGATCTTGTAAATGGCGTTGCCGCCGATCCACGCCTGAATACCGAACCAGCCGCACGCGACGAACGCGCGCATTAACGCTGGAATATTTGCGCCGCGCGTGCCAAATGAGGCGCGACAGAAGACCGGAAAGGGAATGCCGTAACGAGTGCCGGCGTGCGCATTCAGAATCATGGGGATGACCACGATCAGGTTGCCCAGAAAAATCGTGACGATGGCCTGCCACCAGTTCATGCCGCCGCCGATGAGGGACGAGGCCAGCATATAAGTCGGGATGCAGGCCGACATGGAGATCCAGAGCGCGGCGAAACTTCCGATCCTCCAATTGCGGCGCTCCGGCCGGACCGGGGCGAGGTCGGCATTGTAAAGATGGCTCTTCTCCATCTCGGACAAGACGGCCGGATCGATCTCGGGCGCGAAAGCAGTGGAACCGGTCGTCATGAAGGGGTTGATCGTGCCCAAAGCAAAGGCGTCTTGTCAACCGGTGCGCTTCGCCTACTCTCGCGCGGAGATGCAAGCCTGCGGTGCCGTTGAACTATTCCCATGCCGCTACGACTGATCAGCGCGTTTGGCATTTTCGTGGTGCTCGCGTGCGCGTGGGCCATCTCTTCCAACCGGAAGGCCTTCCCATGGCGCACGGTCATCTGGGGAATGGTGCTGCAGTTTGTCTTCGCCCTCTTCATCCTGAAAACACCGATAGGTCTCCACCTATTCCAAGGCGCACAAGTGGTGGTCGATCAGCTCAACGTCTATGCCAACGAAGGCGCGCAGATGGTGTTCGGCCCGCTCGGTAATGGCGAATCTTTGCGCAAAACGTTCGGGCCGGAACACGCTTACGTCTTCGCCGTCTCGATCACGGCCACCATCATTCTGATCTCCGCGCTTTCTTCGCTTCTGTATCACTGGGGGGTTCTGCAGAAGGTCGTAGCCGGAATGGCGTGGGTGATGATGAAAACAATGCGAACGAGCGGAAGCGAAAGTCTGGCTGGCGCCGCCAATATTTTCCTCGGCCAAAATGAAGCCGCTCTCGTCATCAAACCGTATCTGCCGAAAATGACACAAAGCGAGATCATGGCTCTCATGACCACGGGCATGTCCACCATTGCCACCGGTGTGATGGCGGTTTACGCGGGTATGGAAGGAATCAGCGCCGGACACATTTTGACTGCATCGGTCCTGGGCGCACCGGCCGGTTTGCTCATGGCCAAGATCATGTTCCCGGAAACAAAGCCGAGCGAGACGGGAGAACGTTGTCACTTCGACGTGGAGCGCACGACCGTGAACAGCTTCGACGCGCTATGTGCCGGCGCGAGCGAAGGCATGATGCTCTCCATCACGGTCATGGCGATGTTGGTTGCGTTTGTCGCGCTCGTTGCGCTTCTGAATGGACTGTGCGTGTGGCCACAGCACGTATTCGGTATCCAGAATCCGTTTACTCTTCAGCAACTCATCGGATGGGCGAACGCCCCTTTCGCCTGGCTTATCGGCGTGCCGTGGCCGGACTGCCCGTTCATCGGTCGGATTCTTGGTGAACGCGTGGTCCTAAACGAATTTGTCGGATACCTCGATCTCTCCAATTACGTCAAAGCTCATCCCGGCGCGGTCGACCAGCGTTCCGTCACACTGGCCAGTTACGCTCTTTGTGGCTTTGCCAATTTCTCCAGCATTGCCATTCAAATCGGCGGCATCGGCGCACTCGCTCCGACCCGGCGAAAGGATCTTGCCCAGCTTGGCCTCAAGTCGATGATCGCAGGCCTTCTCGCCTGCTACCTCTTCGCCGCCGTCGTGGGCGTGCTGATCTGAAAGTTTGCGCGCAAAAATACGACGTGTCATCCGAGCCAGCGGAGAGGGCGAAGATCCCACCGACGCAGCGAGAATTACGCAAGTCACTGCACTGTGATCGACAACGCGAATGCGGATTCATCCTCGTCTCTGCGCGAGTGGGGATAACAGATATTCTAGAAGTGCGAGGGTTCGCGTTTGATCAGTTTTCCGCGCCCAGCTTCGCCGACAAACTTTCCGTCCCTTGCCGCCACCTTGCCTCGCACGGTCACGACGTGCGGACGTCCCTCGATTTCAAATCCTTCGAACGAGTTGTAATCCAGATTCATTTGGTGCGTCTTCGCGGAAATGGTTCCCCGGTAGTTCGGGTCGTAGACCACAAGATCGGCGTCACTCCCGGGCTGAATGGCTCCCTTGCGCGGAAACAGGCCAAACAACTTGGCCGCCTGCGTGCTGGCCGAGTCGACGAAGCGATGAAGATCGATCCTTCCGCTCTTGACCCCGTGCGTGAAATACAGGTTCACCCGGTCTTCCAGCGACGGGATTCCGTTGGGAATTTTGGTGAAATCATTTTCGCCCAGGCGCTTCTGCGCGAAATCGAACGGAGCATGATCTGTCGCAAGGGTAGCGACCAGTCCCTGACGCAGACCGTTCCAGAGCACGTCCTGATTTTTTTTATCGCGCAGTGGGGGGGACATTACATTTTTCGACCCCTCGAAATTTGGCTTCTCCGCGTCCGTCCGGTCGAGCAGCAGATATTGAATCAAAGTTTCGACCCAAACGTTAACGCCGCGCTCCGCTCCACGCGTCGCCTGCCGCAGCGACTCTTCACAGCTCGTATGAACGACGTAGACATGCGCGCCGGTCATCTCGGCGAAGGTCATTAAATGGTGGACACCTTCGGCCTCGACGGCCGGTGGACGACTCCAGTAATGCCATTCCGGATCGGTTTTGCCTTCGGCCAGAAGCTTCTTCTGCAGCTCTTGAACAAGATCGGAGTTCTCGCAATGGGCTGTCGTGATGACGCCGAGCTTTTTCGCCAATTGTAACGTGTTGTACAACTCTTCGTCCGTGATTCCAAAGGCTCCTTTGTAGGCGAGGAAGATTTTGAAACTGCTGATGCCGCGTTGGACGATTTCTTCGAAGTCACGCGTGGCCTCCTCATCGAACCGGGTGACTCCCATATGAAAAGTGAAGTCGCAGGCGCTTTTACCCTCGGCTTTGCCTAACCAAAGCTCGAAAGCTTCAAGCGGCTTGTCGCTGCGCGCCGGGCAAACCATTTCAATAAACGTGGTCGTCCCGCCGACCAGGGCGGCCCGGCTGGCCGTTTCATGAGTGTCCTTTGCATACGTTCCCATGAAAGGCAGGTAGATATGCACATGGGGATCGATGAACCCCGGGAATACATATTTACCGGTGGCATCGATCACCTCCGCGCCGGCTGGTGCCTCGATATCTCGATCAATCCGCGTGATGGTCTCGTCCTCGCACCAAATATCAGCGACGTAGCGCTCGCTGGGCGTGACGATTTCTCCCTTCTTAATCAATAAAGCCATACAGACTCATTCAGCCACAGATGAATACAGATAGACACAGATTCAAAAAGCAGGATTTTCCCGTGTCAATCTGTGGCTCGAAAATCTTATTTGCTGCTGCGCCACACATCGCCCACGCCTTCACCGAACCAGCGCGTGGTGGTGACTTTTTGCTGGGTGTAGAACTGCACGCTTTCTTTACCCTGGATATGCAGGTCGCCGTAGAAAGATTCGTCCCAGCCGGTGAAAGGGAACATGGCCATGGTGGCGGGCACGCCGACGTTGATCCCAACCATGCCGGCTTTGACCCGGTGCTTGAATTCGCGCGCCGCTTTGCCTGAGTTGGTAAAGATGGCAGCGCCATTTCCATAGGACGAGCGGTTCGCTATCTCGATGGCTGCATCCAGATCGCCCATGCGCATGACATTGAGGACCGGCCCGAACACTTCTTCACGTGCGATCGTCATCTCGCCCTGCACATTATCGACCACGGTCGCTCCCATGTAGAAGCCGTTAGGCGCGTCCTCCACCCGGATGGAACGACCGTCGGCCAGAATCTTGGCGCCTTCTTTCTCGCCGCTTGCGACCAGACTAAATACGCGATCGCGATGCTGTGCGGTGATGACGGGCCCCATGTCCGGTTGCATTTTCGTATCGGTCGGTCCTACCCTGATGGCTCGCGCGGCTTCTACCAGTGAAGGCAGGATTTGCTCAGCTGCCTGGCCCACAGTGATCGCGGTCGAGCCAGCCATGCAACGTTCGCCCGCACATCCGAAGGCCGCGGTGGACAAGGCTTCGACCGTACGAGCCACGTCCGCATCCGGCATTACGACAATGTAGTTTTTCGCGCCACCGTTAGCTTGAACACGTTTGCCGTGCCGTGTGCCGGTTTCGTAAATATGCTTGGCCACGGGAGATGAGCCGACAAACGAGATGGCTCGAACCTTTGGGTGGGTGAGGAGCGCGTCCACGCAATCGCGCCCGCCGTGCACAACGTTCAAAACGCCCTTGGGCAAACCGGCTTTCTCGAGCAATTCTATAATAAGGTTCGATGTAAGCGGAACTTTCTCGCTCGGCTTGAGCACAAAGGTATTGCCGCAGGCCAGGGCCACGGGAAACATCCACATCGGAACCATGGCCGGGAAATTGAAGGGCGTGATGCCCACGCAAACACCCAGCGGTTGATGGGCCGTTTCGCAGTCGACCCCACGTGCCAGATTCTCTAGCGTATCTCCCATGAGCAGCGTCGGAATGCCGCAGGCGTATTCTACATTTTCGAGTCCGCGGTAAGCGCTGCCGCGAGCCTCGGCCAATGTTTTGCCGTGTTCGCGCGAAACCAGTTCACAGATGCGATCGAAATTTTCTTCGAGCAAATGACGGTAGCGAAAGAAAAGGCGAGCGCGCTCAATCGGCGGTGTGTCGCGCCACGCCGGAAAAGCCGCGGCTGCCGCTTCCACCGCTTCGTTCACGATATCCGCTCCGCACAACGGCACTTCCGCTATGGTGTCGCCGCGGGAGGGGTTGTAGACCGGCGTCGTTTCGACGCCTTTGATTTCACGCCATTGGCCGCCGATGAAAACGGGGCAGGGGTTCATTTTTTCAGACATTTTTTAAGCTCCAAATTCCAAGCTCCAACATCCAGGGAAATTCCAAACCTCAACATTCAATTTGATCCAGGTCGTTCTTGAAGTTCTCTGGTGCTTGGATGTTGGAATTTGGAGCCTCTTTCGCGCTCTCAGCGCGAAAGCGCATCCGACTGTTTGACGAAGTCGTCGCCGCTCCACTCACCGTCGGCGCGTACTACCTTGGCCGCGGCAACGGCGTCGGCCGTGGCCTTGTCTTTTGCTTTTCTCTCTCCTTGCATGCGCACAAGTTCAGCATGCGTCGTGAAGTAATCCAAACTTTTGCCTTTGAAATCGCTCAATGTTTCAAACTTATGCTTCTCCATGAAGCCGAGCAGTTCGTCGCACATCCGTTTCACGCAATCATAACCAAACTTCATGACGCCTGTGCAAACCTGAACCGTATCACCGCCGAGCAGAATGAACTGGGCCGCATCGCCGCCGCTTTCGATCCCGCCGATCGCGGAAAGAGTTCGTCCCGGGAATTCCTTTCGAATCATGGTGGCGATCTCCATGACCATGCGCAGGGCGATCGGTTTGACGGCCTTGCACGAGTAACCACCGGGCGTGGTATACCCCTCCACGGTCGGTTCGGGACGCAACGTGTCGAGATTGACCCCCATGACACTGCGGATCGTGTTGATCGCGCTGACGCCCTGAGCGCCACCGCGAAAAGCCGCGCGGCTTGGGTCGGTGATACGCGTTACGTTCGGCGTCATCTTCGCCCAGACGGGTTTCTTAGCCGAGGCCATGACCCAACCGACGACTTCCTCGACGATCTCCGGATTCTCACCCATGGCCGCGCCCATTTTGCGTTCGGGCAGACCGTGCGGACAGGAGAAGTTCAGTTCGAAGGAGTCGACGCCCGCTTCTTCGCAGCGCCCTACGATCTCGGTCCAGGCGTCCTTGTTGTACTCCTCCATGATGGAAGCGATGAGGATCCCGTCCGGGAATTGATCTTTGCATTTCTTGAATTCTTCGAGCCAGATTTTGAATGGACGATCGCTGATCAGCTCGATGTTTTCCCAGCCGATCGGTTCCTTGCCGTCGGCCGCGAATAGTTTGGCGTAACGAGGGGCGACGTTAACGACCTTCGAGGCATCGAGGCTGACGGTCTTAGCTATGACAGCGCCCCAGCCTTCGCGAAAGGCGCGTGTAATCACGTTGAGGTTGGTGCCGGGAGGGCCCGAGCCGATCACAAATGGGTTAGGCAGTTTCAGTCCGTCGACGGTATTAGCGAGTGTGGCCATATCTGGGTTCTATTGAGGGGAAACCCCGTTGCTTATCAGGTGCGGGGCAAAATTTCGACACAAAAATGTGAGGCGAAGTCGCACATGCCGACACCCGATCCTCACCGTTGTGCAGCAATCCAGGCCATCGTCTTTCCCGCCAGCTTGTCGAACGCCGTCACGCACATTTCAAGATGCTCCTCCTTCGTATCTTCTATCTTGTTATGACTAATGCCGTGCAGGCTTTGCACGAACATCATGACGGTGGGAACACCCGCCCGCGCGATCTCGGCCGCGTCGTGCAGGGGACCGGACGGCAGGCGGTGCGCTGGTGCGCCCGTTTCGCGGATTGCTTCATCGCAAAAGCGCAGAAGATCTTCATTGAACAAGACCGGTTCGATCTGCCAGAGCCTTTCCCATGAGACGGTCACGTTTCCTTCTTCGGCAAATCGCTCGCTCGCTTCTTTCGCTTCGCTGAACATTTTTGCCAGCGCCTTCGCGTCAAGGTGACGCTGATCAAGCGTGATGCGGCATTCTTCGACCACGCTCGTAACGATTCCCGGCATGGTCGTGCACGAACCGATCGTGCAAACGCCGTTTCCGCTGCGTTCCGCAATCTTGTATATCTCCGGGCTCATCCGGGCGGCCGCGAGGAATGCGTCGCGCCGGCGGTTCATTGGTGTGCTGCCGGAATGTGCGGCCTGTCCTTTAAACGTCATGGCATGGCGTTCCACGCCGAACGTACCGAGCACCGTTCCGAGTGGAAGATCCAGATCTAAAAGCACAGGACCCTGTTCAATATGAAGTTCAAGATAAGCGGCGGCCCCATTCAGTTCGCTCCCTGAGTTTTTGACCTTTTCAAAATCAATGTCGTGCTCCTTCAAGGCATCGGGCAAGGCAATGCCGTCCCGGTCTTTGAGCGCGCGCGCCTCGTTCATATCGAGGTGGCCCGAGCATGCGGAGGAACCGAACAGACTTTTACCGAACCGCGCGCCTTCTTCGTCGGCCCAATCGACCAGTCTCACCGTGACCGGAGGCTTCCCTTTGTACTGCGCGTGGATCCGTCGAAGAATTTCGACTCCAGCGAATGTGTTCAAACAGCCATCGAGCCAGCCGCCATTCGGGACCGAGTCGATATGCCCGCCGATGAGGAGCGCCTTTTCGGAGTCGCCCGGCAGAGTGGCCCATAAATTTCCGGCCGCGTCATTGTGAACTTCGGCTGGGATTTCTTCGAGTTTCGTGCGCAACCACGTGCGTGCTTTTTTCCACGTCGGAGTAAACGCGACGCGCTGCGCGCCATTCTCATCGGCCGTCAGCGCGCGCAATTCCTTTAGCTCCGTGACTGTTCTTTTCGAATTCAAGGAGGCTGCCATGGCGCCTATAGTCTGCGATGGCACGTTGGGGGAGTGCGAGTTTTTTGTCGCACGAAGAGGCAGGCGGTGCGCCCGCCCTACAACGTCATGCAGCGCCACTCGACAATGCCAGCCGTTTGTAGGGCAAGCGCACCGCCTGCCGGTCTTTAATCTGCAATCAACGCGGTCAGTTTGAGATTGATCGCATCCACGAGGCCCTGATCCGTGAGTTTCAATTCCGGAATCGGCGAAAGGCTCATAAAGGAGAGGGTCATGAACGGCGCATCGAGTTTGCAGCCGAGGCGGGCAGCCGCGGCATTTAGTTCGGAGATCTTCTCGATCACCTTTTCCAAAGGTTGATCGGAAACGAGACCCGCGATGGGCAAGGGAAGTGCAGCCTCTATTTTACCGTTGGTCACTACAACCTGGCCTCCACGCATTCCCTCCAAAGCTTTGATCGCCGCAATAATATCATCATCGTTGGTCCCGACCACGACCACATTGTGTGCGTCGTGCGCCACGGTGGAACCAAGCGCGCCGCCTTGGAGGCCGAAACCGCGCACAAATCCCACTCCGACATTGCCGGTGGCGCGGTGGCGCTCGACCACGACCAGTTTTAAAATATCTCGCGCCGTGTCGGACACCATTTGTCCGTCAACGGTCTTGGGAGCTTCCAGCGCCGTCTTCGTCACAATCTGATGCGGCACAATTTCGATCACCCTGATTTTCCTGGCGCCGTTCGCCGGCAACTCGAAATCCTTCGGAGCGTTATAGCGCAGGTTCATCGTGCTGCGTGGCTGCGCGACCTCGGGCGGTTTCTCTCCGGTGTATTGACCGTTTTTGGCGACCAGTTTGCCTTTCTTGTAAACGCGCTGGATCGACATCTTCTCCAAATCGTCGAGCACGGTAAAATCCGCCCAGAAACGCGGAGCGATCGCCCCGTGATTCTTCAATCGATAATGCCGTGCCGTATTGATCGTCCCCATCTGAAGCGCCGTAATTGGCGGAAGACCGCACGCAATGGCCTTGCGAATCGAGTGATCGATGTGGCCTTCACGCACGAGGTCGCCCGGCAGTTTGTCGTCTGTGGCGAATGAGCAGTTGGCGGAGTTCTGCGCGGTCACGAGCCCGATGATATGTTCGAGATTGCGCTCGGTACTTCCTTCGCGCACGAGCAAATGAAGGCCGAGTCGCAATTTTTCGCGCGCTTCCTCCAGCTCGGTGCTTTCGTGATCAGATCGAATGCCAGCGAGCGCGTAGGCGTTGAGATTTTTTCCGCGCAGACCCGGCGCGTGGCCGTCGATGACCTTGCCTTTGCCCGCTTTGATCTTGGCCAGTTCACTGTCCATCCCGAGGAAAACGCCGGGATAATTCATCAACTCGGCAACGCCGGCGATGCGATCGTCCGCCATCATGAGCGCAAGATCGTCCGCCGTGAAACGAGCGCCGGCCGTCTCCAGGTGAGTCGCCGGGACGCAGGACGGCAGCATGATAAAGAAATCGATCGGAAGGTTCCTGCTCGATTCGAGCACGTAACGAATCCCATCCAGGCCGAGCACGTTGGCGTATTCGTGGGGATCGATCACCATCGCGCCTGTGCCGTGTGGTACCACGGCGCGCACAAACTCGGGCAACGTGACCATGGCGCTTTCCACATGGAAGTGGCCGTCAATCAGACTGGGCGCGAGATAAGCGCCGTCCAAATCAATCGTCTCCCTCGCTTCGTAATCACCGATGCCAACCACCCGCCCGTCATCCACCGCCACGTTCGCGGCATAGATCTCGCCGCTCATCACGTTGACGAGTTGCGCGTTCTTAAAGAGCAGCTCCGCTGGTTCCTCGCCGCGCGCGACGCTGAGCTTGTGCTGAAGGTGCCTCACGTCAGGACCTGCTCCGCGCTGGCGTGCTCTGGAACTTCGGCGCCGGACTTGCCGTCGCCCCGAGCCCCTGCAATCGCGTTGGAAATCGCTTCGCAAGTCGCGGGGGAGGCCAGATGAATTTCCCGGCCGGGCTGACCGAAGGCCGCGATCGCATCGCGAATGGCTTCGCGTACCGAGAAAGCAAGCATGAGCGGTGGCTCTCCCACGGCCTTGCTCCCGTGAATCACATTGGCCTGTGTTGCTTCGGACAAAAACGCGACATTAAAAATCTGCGGCATGTCACCGATCGCCGGGATCTTGTAGGTGTCAGGGGAATGAGTGAGCAACTGCCCTTTGGAATCCCAGACCAGTTCCTCCGCCGTTAACCATCCGGCGCCCTGGACGAAGCCGCCCTCGATCTGTCCGCGCGCCACGCCACGATTCACCGCGTCGCCCGCATCTTGCAGAATGTCGACGCGCGTGATCTGCATCATGCCGGTGAAGCCATCGACCTCCACTTCGGTAACGGCCGCGCCCACCGCAAAGTAGTGGAAGGGCTTGCCGCGCCCGGTCTCTCGATCAAAATGAATATCCGGAGTGCGGTAAAAACCGGTCGCGCTCAAACTCGTGCGTGCGAAGTAGGCGCGTTGAAAAAGTTCGGCCTGGGGAATTTCCACGTCAGGTGCATCCGCATCGGAAATCGCATTGTTTGTGAACAAGATCCTACTCTCGGCCGGAGTGCGATGGTTTTTCTCTTTCAGCATTTCCACCGCGAACGGCAGGAGGCGCGAACGCAAAATGTCGCAGCCATTTTTGACCGCCGCACCGTTTAAATCAGTTCCACAGGAAGCAGCCGTGGCTGATGTATTAGGCACCTTGTCCGTGCGCGTGTTCATCACGCGAACGCGCTCAGACGTGAGACCCAACTCCCGGGCCGCGATGGCGCGAATATTCGTATGCACGCCTTGTCCCATTTCCGTGCCGCCATGATTGATCTGCGCCGTTCCATCCTGATAAAGGTGGATGAGCGCTCCGGCCTGGTTGAGATGAGTAGTGGTGAAGGAAATCCCGAACTTTACTGGTGTCATGGCGAGGCCACGTTTCCGATGTGGGTGTTGTTCGTTCCACTTTCGCAATGCGATCCGCCGCGTGTCGAAATCGCTCGATTCAGTGAGTTCGCGCCAGACCCGCTGAATGCGATTGTCTTCAATCTCCTGCCCGTATGGCGTGGTGTTCGTTTCGCCCGTCCCGCGATAAAGATTTCGCGCGCGCACCGTTTCCGGGGCGATCCCGGTGCGTCGCGCCACGCGATCCAGGATTTCCTCGATCACGAACATGCCTTGAGGCCCGCCGAATCCGCGGAAGGCGGTGTTGGACGCCAGGTTCGTTTTGGCGACCGCTCCGCTGAAGGCGACGTGCGGGATATAATATGAGTTATCGAGATGGAAGACGGCGCGATCGGTCACGGCGCGCGACAAATCGAGAGACCAGCCACCGTTGGAAAACAAGTTTACTTCGGCCGCGTGCAGCAGGCCATCGGGACCGAAGCCGACCCGAAATTTTCCGAGGAACGGATGGCGCTTGCCTGTAATCATCATGTCTTGATCGCGGTTCAATCGGAAACGGACTTTGCGTCCGGTCTTGCTCGCAGCCAGAGCGGCGAGCGCGGCAATGGTGGCGGCCTGTGTTTCTTTCCCGCCAAACCCTCCACCCATGCGGGGGCACTCGATGACCACGCTGTGCATGGGGAGCGCGAGCACGTGCGCAACGATGTGCTGAACTTCGGAAGGATGTTGCGTGGATGAGCTGACGAATATTGTGCCGTCCTCGCCGCACTCGGCCCAGGCCGCGTTCGTTTCGAGATAAAAATGATCCTGTCCGCCGAACGAGATTTCCCCTTCCAGTTGCAAAGGCGCATCGCGCAAAGCCGTCTCAACATCACCGCGTCGGATGTGATTAGGCTCCGTGTGAAAACTTTTCCCGGCGATCGCTTCTTCGATGGCGAAGATCGGCGGGAGCGCCTCGTACTCGACGATCACCTGCGCGGCCGCCGCCCGGCAAAGCTCCGCCGTCTCGCCCACGACAAGGGCAATAATTTGACCGTGGTAGAATGCTTCCTTGTCGGCCAAAAGGATTTCGTCATGGCGAACTGCTCCCACGTCATTCAATCCCGGGACATCCTCGGCCAGGAGGACCGCGCAAATGCCCGGCATGTTTCGAGCGGCTGAAACGTCGCGCCGCATGATGCGGGCATGCGCGTGTGGAGAACAGACCGGCCAGACTTCCAGCATGTTGTGGCCGCAGGGAAGATCGTCCACGTAGATGGCCTGGCCGGTCGTGTGTTTATGTCCGCTCTCGTGCGGCAGAGCGGGTTCGCGTTCTCCTAACGAACGAGCTATCGCCTGAGCGGGCTGGGCTTCGCGCTCGTCATGAAAAAATTTGTGCAGGAGGTTCGTAATGAGTCGTCCACGGAAGGCGGCGTGGCCGCGCACGTCGGATATGGGAGTGAACTCTTGCGTGAGAATGGGCAGGACCGCGTGCAGCGTCGCTTCGCCCCATTTTCGGCCTAGCAACGCTTCTTCCGTCCGTCGTGCGCGCGCCGGCAGGGCGGCGACCCCGCCAAAGGCCAGCCGCACGTGAGTGATCACTCCAGTTTCGTCGAGTCCCATGCTAAAGCAGGCGGCCACCGTGCTGATGTCCATTTCCCGACGCTTCGAAACCTTGTAGAATTTGCGGCGAAGCCCTGCATGTTTCCGAGATCGAGGAATCAAAATCGTTTTTAAAATTTCCCCCGAAGTGAGGGTTGTCTTGCGATAGGAGACAAAGAAATCCTCCATCGACACGACGCGTTCGCCGCTGGCCGAAGCGAGGACAAGGCGCGCGCCCAGCGCTAACAGGACGGGCGCACAGTCTCCGATGGGAGAGGCGGTCACAAGATTCCCCCCCATGGTGGCGCGGTTGCGAATCTGCCGTGAGCCGAAAAGATGGAGCATGTCCGCGATCTCGGGAAATTCCGCACCGATCGCTTCATCCACACGCGTCAGCGTGGCGGCCGCTCCGATGCTCCATTCGTCCGGGCTCGAGATGATTTTCCCCAACTCGGAAATTCCTTCGACCGAGATGAGGGTTGGGAACTTGTGATAACGCTTCGTAATGTCGAGGCCGAGCTCGGTCGCGCCGGCGATGAGCCGGCCTTCCGGATATTTCGCCATCAAGGCGAATAACTGTTTGAGAGAAACCGGTCGCAGGAATTTCTCGCCCTTGTGCGAATACTTCAAGGGGGCGAGCCGGCGTGGTGCGCTCGCTAGTTGAGTTGCGAACGCATCTTTGTCGGTGCGTTGCGCAAAAGCGTCGGCGGCGGCGTCGCGAATGGCGCGGTAGCCGGTGCAGCGGCACAGGTTTCCGCATAACTGTTCGTCCAGTTGAGCAGATGTCTTGAGATTCTTGCGATAGAAGCCCTCAAACATCGACATGATGAAACCGGGCGTGCAATAGCCGCATTGTGAGCCGTGGTTATCGACCATGGCCTGTTGGACCGGGTGCAATCGATCGCCCGCTACTCCTTCCACCGTCACAACCTCCCGGCCCGCCATGAGGGGAAGTGGAACGAGACAGCTGTTAATCGATCGGTAGCACAATTTGCCTTTGCCATCGCGATCTATGATTGCGACGGAACAGGCCCCGCAGTCGCCTTCCGCGCAGCCTTCCTTCGAACCGGTTAGGCCGCCGCTCCGCAGCCAGTCGAGCAACGTAGTATTAGGCGAAACCGAATCGACGCGAACCTCTTTACCGTTCAGTCGGAATTCGAGCGCGTTGTCCATTAACCGCGACGGCCTTGCAAGATTTTCAGGAAAGAACGCGAACGCAATTCTTCCATGGTCAGACCCGTGGCCAAGGCTTCGCTTTCGCTAATCGCGCCACAGGCGAGACCGCGCAGAAAAAAATTGAGAAGACCCTGGCCGGTGGCTGCATCGTCGAAGACGTCGCCGAAAAGCGAGGCGAGTGCGGCCTTCTCGACAAAAGCGGTCAGCCGGTTCGCGGCGCTCTCCAGTCCGGCCAAAAAGAAAAGATAAACGGCTGCGTAACGAGTAACCAGCTGAGCGGGGTGCAGGTCCCACCCTTGATAGAAACCGGTGCGCAGGGAATGAAGATTATCCTCGAAGCCGCGACGCCACGCCTGATGCACTGCTTCGCGATTGGCCTGCTCCTGTTCGGCCGTGAGCTTGCCGCCCGGCACGGCGCGGTGCGGACCGACCGGGAGAATATTGGTCGCGCCATCGGAAAGGTGAGTGCCGGTGCCGGCCAGCGACACGAGCATCATCTGGCGAGCGAAATCGCAAGCCGGGTGGCCCATCGCCTGGTAGGCAGCGGTGATCCCGCTCGAAGCGGTATAATCGTAAACGCCGAAATGCACGCTTCCGCATCTTCCGTCGGCCGCATCAACCATGGCATGCAAGGCAATCTCGCCATGCGAATTGATGATGGACTGCGGCGTCTCGATCATCGGTTCGATCTTGAGTGAACCGGTCGGTAGTCCGGCCTTCCTTTCGAGCAACGCGAAGAGGCGCACGGCCGCGTGCATCTGCTCGGGCACTTGAATTTTCGGAACGGTCACGACGAAGTTGTTCGGAAGTTTTCCGGTGGTCTCCGTGGCCAATGAGGTAATGAAAATGTCGAGTGTGCGAAAACTGCGCGTGCGCAGGTCTTCGTTGAGCGGTTTGATGCGAATGCCAATGAAGGGCGGGAGAGTTCCATTGCGCATTCCTTGCGCGACTTCCAATGCGCTGGAGGCGGCGTGTTGATCTTCCTCGTCGTCGGGCCGGTTCCCGTAACCGTCTTCGAAATCGAGACGGAAATCCTCCACCGGCTCGCGTTGCAGCTTCTCTACAATCCGATCGTAAATCTTTCGCATGAGCGCCTTGTCCTCGCTCAAACCGAGTGCGCTCGTGAGCGCGGTCGCGTCGGGTGCATGCTCGCGCAGGCTGCGCTGCGCCACCTCACCCAGTTTCTGCGCCGAATCAGCCTTGAAAAGGTGCGCTCCGCCGTAAACTGTGTGAACCGCCTGGCGCCGGTCCGATTCGCCCGGATAGCGGCGCATGAATTCCTTGTTGGCCGCGCTCAGCTCGGCCACGACGGAAGCAAGTTCGTTTGAAGTAATGCTGGTGCGAGGTGTCAAAGCGGTCGGCGATTAACGTCTTTATAATAATTGCAGCTCATGAAGGATCCGGCCTAACGAAGTGACCACCGGCTCGAGGGATAATATTAACACCATCGAAAATTGTCTGCCCGCGTAAAATCGTGCGAACCACGCGGCAACGCAGTTTATGGCCGAGGTAGGGGCTCTGACGATGCCGGTAGCGCAGGGTCCCGGCCGAAATCATGTCGCCATTCTCCGGATCCATGAATGTCAGGTCCGCGTCTTTTCCCAGGACGATCCCACCTTTGGCGGCAATCCGGAACCGCTCCGCCACGTTACGGCTGGTCCAACCGGCGATTTGTTCGGGTGTTATTTCCTGTTCCGGATCCTGCGCGGCATTGACCAGCAACGGCAACAAATGCTGGCAACTCGAGATCCCGCCCCAGACTTGGAAAAAATTGGAACTTTCTTTCATTTCCGACGGAGAAGGAGAGTGATCCGAGCCGATTGTGGTCACGTCGGGTAGGCGACTCCACAAGCCGCGCTGCTCTGCGATGGAGCGGAGCGGGGGAGCACATTTCGCGGTTGCGCCGATGTCCTGCATATCAGTTCCGCATAGCACAAGATAATGAGGGCAAGTTTCGCACGTCACGTCCACACCTTTCGCGCGCGCTTCCGCCACGAGCTCTACGCCGCTGCCGCAGCTCACATGCACGATGTGCAGACGACACCCGGTTTCGTGAGCGACTTCGATGGCCGAGCGAATGGCTTCCAGTTCAGCTTCAACGGGGCGGCTTTCGAGGTAGTCGGCCACCGTGGTCTGGCCGGCAGACAATCGAGCTTCGGTCAGCGCCCGTGTCATTTCTTCAGACTCGGCGTGAACCGCCACAAGCATTCCGAGATCAGCGGCAATGCGCATGCCCTCGCGGAGCGTCGCGAGATTTACATGGGGAAAATCGTCGATGCCACTGTTGCACATGAACGCTTTCAGGCCGACCACTCCGCGGTCGCGCAGCGCCTCGAGTTGACTGCTGTTTCCGGGAACCAGTCCGCCCCAGAGCCCGAAGTCCACGATCGAATTTTGCCCAGCCGCGGCACGTTTTACGTCGAAACTCCGTGCGTCAATCGTAGGCGGATGCGCGTTCAGCGGCATATCAAACACAGTGGTGGTGCCGCCCGCAGCGGCCGCGTGTGAGCCCGTCTCGAAACCTTCCCAATCGGTTCGCCCTGGCTCGTTGAAATGAACGTGCGCATCGATCACGCCTGCGAACACAGCCAGCCCGCTCGCATCAAATTCTTCGACGGCCGAGCCTTTAAGATTTGGACCGATCGCGACGAATTTCCCATCGCTGATTCCAATGTCTTGCCCGCTCCGCACGAGCACATCGAAATCACTCATGGTGCGCCTTTGTCCGGCCGCACGTTGATTACGGCAAAGATCATTCCCGCGTTCCCCACACGCGAAGCCTGCTGACTCCGCCGTCGGGATAGATATTCAGACGGATGTGGGAACAGTCGTTCATACCGGAAAGTTCCTTTTCGAAGAAATGTCGAGTGTCGGCTTTCAGTTTGGTCTTGGGGAGGATCTCCCTCCAAACCGTGGTCGCACTGTTCAGATCCTCGGTCGAAGCGCCGGGCGCCGCGCATCCTTCGATCGAACATGTATCAGGATAGTTCCCTTTAAAGTGGTTGGTATCGACTTCGATCTTGCGGATCGTTCCAGCCCTTCCGAGTCGCAAGATAATCCAATCGTATCCGGGCCCGCGCCGGCGCTTGGTTTCCCACCCGTCCCCCATGTTCTCGGATCGGCCTGGCATGACCAGGTTGTTCATCGAACTGAAGAACATGTCGCTGCAGGCCAGCGGCACGCCTCCATTCTCGACGGCCGCCAGGTCGACCAGTTCCTCCTGCTTCAGCTTGCTCCAATCGGGCACCACCGTGCCATAGAGGCGAAGGCGCGCCACGCCGCCATCGGGAAAGATGTTGAGCCGCACGTGCGTCCATGTCCGGTCGCTCGTGACGGCGAAAGGATTCTGCGCTCCCGGGTTTAACGGCGATTGGGCGAGAATTTCTGTCCAGGAAAGCCCTTCCACCGCTGTGTTCTCGCTCGGAAAGCTGTCCGCCAGGCAAAGTGCGTCGAGCGATGCGAACGGTGGATGATTCCCGAGGAAGTGATTCGTATCGATGTCGACCTGCTGGATGATGCCGCGCAATCCCAACTGAACAACACACCAGTCATTCCCCGGGATGCGGCGCCGGCGGCTTTCCCATCCATCCATCCATTTGCCGCGGTCCGTGTACTTATCAGGGATGAAAATGCCGCGGCCTGGCTTGAGCAGGTTCTCCTTCTCCGCGAAGAACTCGTCATTTGCGAGCAGGGCTGCGCCGCCGATGCGAGCCGCGGCCAGGTCGACCAGGCCGACGGGCGGCGATGTTTTCGAATCTATCGGATTCACACGGAGGTTCGCCTAACTTCCTCGGTAGGTACTGTAAGCCCACGGGGAGACGAGGAGCGGAATGTGATACTTCGCGCTCGCGTCCGAAATCGTGAAACGCACCGGCACGCGATCGAGAAATTTCTTTTCCCCAAAATAGTCGCCGACCAGAAAAACCAGTTCGTAATTTCCCGCTTTCATTTCACTGGCGGAAAGGAGCGGATCGTCCACGCGGCCGTCCTGGTTGGTCTGAACTGTTTTGAGCAGGCGGGACGGATCGGCCGACCAGACTTCGATGGTCATGCCCGCGGCCGGGCCACCACGCGACGTATCCAGCACATGTGTGGTGAGCACGCTCATTCTACAAGATCCTGTACGCGCAGATCCGCGATTTTGAAAATCTCGGCCAGAGCGATCTCCATCTCTTTCTCGCGGGAATGGTGCAGCCGAATTGGAAAGGCCTCCAGAATGGCCTCCTTTTTATTGAGACGCGCGCAGATGACAAAGGGAAACTCGAAGCGCTCCTTATAAGAAGCGTTGTATTCCTGGAATTGCCTGACCTCGGCCGGTGTCAGGTTTCCCAGACCGGCCTTGTTCTGCTCGCGTTGCGATTCGTCCGTCAAAATGGCGTTTCCGACAAGATCAGGGTGCGCCCGGATCAGACAAAGTTTTTCGTCATGCGACGCTTTCATGACAGTTTCACACAACGCGGCAAATAATTCGGCTCGATTCCGGAAGGGGCGTTTCGCCGCAGTGCGCGCCGCGATCCAGGGGGAATGCTCGAAGACGGGCGCGAGAAGGTTGGTGAACTCGTGCCGTTCCAAGGGGTTGATGTACTCAACGTTTAACATCGCGTTAACGGACTAAATCAATTAGTTATAAGACGCAATGCCTAAGCTGATTGCAAATCGTTATGGGAAAGCGCGGGTGCGCGTGCTGAAGATTCTGCGCGACGGGAAAAAGCATCGCATCAAAGACATCGAAGTGTCGGCGCTTTTACAGGGTGACTTCGACTCGTCCTACACAGCTGGAGATAACACAAAAGTCGTCGCGACAGACACGATCAAGAATACGGTCAATGTCCTGGCCAAACAGCATCTGGGCGATGAGATCGAACGTTTTGCCATGGCTTTAAGCGATCATTTTCTGAAGAGCTATCCACAGGTTCGGTCGACCACGATCGAAATCTCCGAGCGCGAGTGGGAACGGATGCAAATAGAGGGCAAACCGCATCCGCATTCCTTTCTCGGCAATAACGGATCGCGCATGTTCGCACGCGTGACGGGTCAACGGGATTCGCGCGTGGTGCAGTCGGGCGTTCGCGACCTCATCATTTTGAAATCGACCGGCTCCGGTTTCGAGAATTATCCGCGGGACGAATTTACCACTCTGCCAGAAACGGCTGACCGGATATTGGCCACGTCGTTTACTGCGATATGGACGTTCGAGCGTATGCCCGACAATTTCGGCACCTCTAATGCCGCCATTCTCTCCGCCATGCTGAAGGTTTTCGCGGAGAACTTCAGTCCATCCGCGCAAACGAGTTTGTTCCAGATGGGTGAAGCTGCTCTGGCGGCGTGCCCGGAAATTTCGCGTCTGGATATGGCCATGCCGAATAAGCACTGTCTGCTGATCGATCTCTCTCCATTCAAAATGGAGAACAAGAACGAAATCTTCGTGCCGATCGATGAGCCCCATGGTCAGATCGAGGCGACGGTCGAGCGATGACGGATGCCCTGCTGGAAGAGTTGGCCGCGGCCCGTCGCGCCCGCAAATCCTGTGCGCTCATCACCATCGCGGAGACGCGCGGTTCCGCGCCGCGGGCCGCCGGATCGAAGATGCTGGTCTACCTGGACGGTACGAGTAACGGAACAATCGGCGGCGGAAAGTTCGAGTCCCTTGTTATCGAAGATTCATGCCGGCAGATGCGAGAAAAGAAGTCGCTCCTCAAAAACTATCCGTTGCACGAAAGTTCCCCCGAATCGTTCGGCGCGATTTGCGGTGGAGAAGTCACCGTGCTGATCGAGCCGCAGTTGTTAGGTGAAGCGATCTTCCTGATCGGTGGCGGTCATTGTGCGCAGGCCATTGCCCGTTTGGCCGTGGAATGCGGATTGTTTGTCACGGTGATTGAGGACCGCGCGGAGTCGACCAACGCACTTCCGGCGCAAGCGCTCGTCGTGAAGGAGGTCGATCCGCCGAAATTCATCACGTCACGCGCGTGGCAAGGCGACGAAGCGATTGTCATGGTCAGCCGGAATTATGAGATCGATCGGGAAGCATTGGGCGCGGCCCTGCAAACGACCGGTGCCGGCTATATCGGAATGATTGGAAGTGCGCGCAAGATCCAGCAGGTCTTTGATTCTTTACGCGAACGCGGCGTGAGCGCAGACAGGCTGGCCCAGGTTTATGCTCCACTCGGGTTGGATATCGGAGCCGACTCGCCCGCTGAAATTGCGGTCAGCGTGATTGCAGAAATCCTGAGCGTTTTACGGAAAAGGAGTGGCGGACATCTCAGGAAGTAGCGGGGTTATTTGTAGCGGCCGTTTTCAATTGCGCTTGTCATCCTGAAGCAGCGGAAGCTGAGGGATCTCCCATTCAAGCTGTAGCGCACGCCCGATATTTCGCGTGACGCTCGCGCTGTGGGTGTGATCCCTCGCTCCGGCAGCCGCCGGACTTGCTCGGGATGACAGGCATCGGAGTGGCCGCAATTTATGGGGCTTATCGGTAGTCGGCGGCAGGACGTTGCCTGGCCCCGCTGAGAATCCCCGACAAAACGCTCAGTTCACGCGAGCACGTAAATCGCGGCCGCGCTCAGCAGAAAATAAGGCACCAGGGTGGCCGCCCCAGGATATTCCTTGGCCATGCGCTGACCGAAGAACAGGGCCACGATTGCCATCGCAGAGAGAACCGCGCCGTAGAAGGCGCAGGTCGAATTATGTCGGATTGCTACCAGGATGCAGCCAATGGCACTCAGGACTCCAGCAGCCAGCTCAAGAAGCGTGATCAATGTGACAAGGAGAGGAACAACCGGGGCGAGGGGACTCTTTGCGAAATGGCCGGTCAACCAATCGAGGTTCCCACGCCGATCGATCACCTTGTCGATGCCCGATTGCAGGAACAGGATGGCCAGCATTAACGAGGTCAGGATCTGGAGCAAAAAGGTTGCGCCTTCCGACGTATGCAGATTGGGCATGGCTCCATGTAAGCATCCCGCCGCTCGATCGGAAGCTGAATTTGCTGGAATCTGGTCCGAATTATCTAATAGCCGAGCGTCTCTAATTCTGGCAAAGAGTGACACGCACTTCGTCGCGGAATCTTATGAAACAATTGAACATCAAGCCGTTTATATTCATTTCTATCGCTCTCGGATTGGTCCCGTCGGTTTTTGGACAAAACGATCTCAGTCTTCCGGATGTGAGCCAGGAGGCCATGATCGAGCAGCGCGTCGCCCTGACCGAAGTAAAGATCGCGTATCACCGGCCACTCGTGAACGGGCGAAAAATCTGGGGCGGCCTTGTTCCGTACGGCGCAGTCTGGCGGGCGGGCGCGAACGAGAATACAACCTTCGAAGTGAGCGATCCGATCACGGTGGAAGGGAAGGCTCTGCCAAAGGGCACTTACGGATTGCACATGATTCCCACGGCGGATTCGTGGACGGTCATTTTTTCAAAAACGTACACGGGTTGGGGCAGCTATAGCTATAAGCAGGAGGAAGACGCCTTGCGCGTGACGGTCAAACCGCGGCCGCTCGGTGAAAGCGAAGAAGCGCTCGAATTTGAATTTGAAGATCTGAAGGCGAACTCAGCCACCGTCACGCTGAAATGGGAGAAACTGGCCGTCCCGTTCAAGGTTGCAGTCACGGATGAGACGACGTTGCAAAACATTCGCGCCCAGCTCAAAGGACGTGGCCAGTTCACATGGCAATCCCTCGACGAAGGCGCGCAGTTCTGCCTGACCCACAAGATGAACCTGGAAGAAGGCCTGACCTGGGCGAACGCGTCGGTCCAAAACGAAGAGCGCTTCGATAATCTCAGCACCAAGGTCGATCTGCTCAAGGCGTTGAACAAAGCAGACGAAGCAAAGACGACGTGGGCTCACGCCATGGAGATCGCGACGCCCGTGCAGCTGTATTCGTATGGACGCCGTCTGCAAAATGAAAAGCATCCGGAAGATGCGATGGAGATATTTAAGGAAGTGGTCAAACGCTTTCCGCAGGCTGTGTTTGGACATCTGGCCCAGGCCCGCCTCAAATCCGCCGCCGCGGATTTTGCGGGTGCGGCCGACGAAGTGAAGCAGGCGCAAGCCCTCGCCTCGGAACCGCAGAAGAGCGCGCTCAAACCGCTCTTCGATCGTCTCCAAGCCAAGCAGGACATCAATAAGTAGCGCACGCAAAGCAGGCGAAGCTGGCTTGATAGTGCTAATGGGGCGGTCATGGGCGAAAGGTTGACCCGGAGTGCGGCCTGCTCGCGGCGCCGTCGCTCTTTGGCGCGCGGCTGTCTGTGCAGCGTTCTTGGTCTTGTCATCGTCGTTAGGCTAACCGCCGCGCCGGGGATGGCACCGCCGTTGTTTCCCGGGCCGATGAATGCGAGCGAGATCCAGCTCGGCCTGCAAAAACTTAACGTGCTGGGCCGCGTTCTGTATATCGCAGCCCATCCGGACGACGAAAATACCAATTTGATCGCCTTGTGGTCTAACGGATCGATTTATGAGACAGCTTATCTTTCGGTCACCCGCGGAGACGGCGGGCAAAATCTAATCGGTCCGGAGTTGCGCGAAAAACTCGGGGTCATTCGAACCGAAGAATTACTGGCCGCGCGCCAGGTCGATCACGGGCAGCAGTTCTTTACGCGCGCGGTCGACTTCGGGTTTTCCAAGACGGCGGATGAAACCCTGCGCATCTGGGATCACGACAAGATTCTCTCGGACATCGTGTGGGTCATGCGCGAGTTCCGGCCGGATGTGGTGGTGACACGTTTTAGTCCGGACGACCAGCTCACCCACGGACATCACACCGCCTCGGCCCTTCTGGCCCAGGAAGCGTTTGCGGCTGCGCCTGACCCTAAACGTTTTCCCGGGCAACTGTCGCTTACGAAAGTCTGGCAGCCCACCCGATTGGTTTGGAATACGTCGCCGTTCTTTTTCTCCAATCGCAATGTGCCCTTTGATCCAACTGGCCTAACGACATTGGAAGTGGGCGGATTTAATTCGCTCCTCGGCAAAGCCTATACCGAAATTGCGGCGACCAGTGTGAGCATGCATAAAAGCCAGGGGGTGGGCAGTCCGCCCCGGCGCGGCGCGCGCAAGGAGTATTTCAAGGCCCTGGCGGGCCCACCGATGACGAGTGCCCTTTTTGAGGGAGTCAATACCACATGGGCGCGCGTGCTGGAGTCGAAGGCGGTCGCCGCGAGGATTGCGAAAGTGGTGGCAGAGTTCCGACCAACGGATCCGGCTGCTTCCGTTCCCGCGCTCCTCGAGGTGCGTCAGGCGCTCGAGCAACTAAAGGACGACGATTGGGTTCCGCAGAAACTGGCCGAACTCGATCGACTGGTCGCGGCATGCCTCGGCTTGCACATCGAAGCTTCTACGACTGTTGCAACGGTCACTCCGGGCCAACCGGTGCCAGTGAAAGTCGAGGCCATTAATCGGTCGGACCTTGCCATCGAACTGCGCGAGGTACGCTTCCCCGTGTCGGGCGAGGTCGTGCCGATCAACTCGCCTCTTCCGCGTGACGAACTTGTGGCCAAAGAATTGACTCCGGCGGTGCCGCCCAAGGCGCCCTATTCACAACCGTACTGGCTGCGTCATCCCGGAACGTCGGGCACGTTTTCTGTGGACGATCAAAAGTTGATTGGGCTTCCGGAAAATCCCCCGCATTTTCCCGCCGAGATTCTCCTCAAAGTGAGCGGCCACGAATTCCACTACATGCTCGACGTCAAGTATCGAACGGTCGACCCGGTGGCTGGTGAGTTGCGCCAGTCGCTCGTGATTGCGCCGCCCGCCTTCGTCAATTTCGCCGACGGCGTCCTGGTCTTCCCGGACGCGCAGCCGAAATCGGTGAAGGTGCGGGTGCTGGCAGCTAGCGGGGCCGTCTCGGGCCAATTAAAGCTGACCGCGCCGAATGGCTGGTCGATCGACCCGGTTTCAATTTCCATCGATCTCAAGAATGCCGACGCGGAGATGACCGGTACATTTACGGTCAAGCCGCCCGATCAGGCGGTCGATGCGAAGCTGGGCGCGATTGTCTCGACCGGCGGCGTTGATTATTCCTTCTCCCGTTCGCGCATTTCCTATCCGCATATCGGTGTCCACACGTTGATGCCGCTGGCCGAATCTAAACTGATTCACGCTGACATCCGGACGAAAGGCCAACTCATCGGTTATGTGCCCGGCGCAGGCGATGAAGTCCCGGCCGCTCTCGAGCAGATCGGATACAAGGTCAAAATGCTCGGAGAAGCCGACCTGACCGCGCCAAACCTCAGGCAGTTCAGCGCAGTCGTGATGGGAATCCGTGCCTACAACACGCAGGACCGTATCTCGACCTGGTTGCCGCTGCTTCTCGACTACGTGAAGGGCGGTGGAGTCGTGGTCGCGCAATACAACACCACGGCTGATTTGAAGACCAGGGACATCGGACCCTATCCATTGGAGATTTCGCGCGAGCGGGTCACGAACGAAACTGCGGAGGTGCGAATTCTCGCCCCCGATCATCCGCTTATGAATACGCCTAACAAAATTACGGCCAAAGATTTTGAAGGCTGGGTCCAGGAACGCGGCCTTTATTTTCCGAACAAATGGGACCCGGCCTGGACGCCAATTCTGTCGTGTAACGATCCGAAGGAAAAACCACTCGATGGCGGCTTGTTAGTCGCGAAATCCGGCCAGGGCTATTTTATCTACACCGGGTATTCGTGGTTCCGGCAATTACCGGCCGGTGTCCCCGGTGCGTATCGATTGTTCGCGAATATGGTTTCGTTGGGCGCTGCAAAATGAGCACGCCCGAGAATGTAGCGGCGGCCGACGCGCGTTCCTGGCGCAAAGCATATGGCCTGGCCCTCGCTCTCTTCGCCGTCGAAGTGGTGTTGCTCTACCTTTTCACCATTCGGTTCTTGTGAACCGGCTCGATTACTTCGTCCTGCTCGCCACCATCCTGGCGATTCCGCTCTACGGCCTCTGGCGGACACGGGGGGACGCATCGCTCGGCCAGTACATGAAGGGGGATACCAGCATCCGCTGGGGTACGATCGGATTATCTGTTCTGGCCACGCAGGCCGGACCGATCACGTTTCTATCCATGCCGGGTCAGGCCTACGAGAGCGGCCTCGGTTTCATCCAGAATTATTTCGGTCAACCACTCGCGCTCGTCGTTGTCTGCGCGGTTTTCGTCCCCATCTATCAGCGGCTCAAGGTATTCACGGCTTACCAATATCTGGGCCAGCGCTTTGATCGAAAGACGCAGATGCTCGGCGCGTTCCTCTTCCTGGTACAACGAGGGATCGCCGCCGGCATCACCATTTATGCGCCCGCCATTATCCTCTCCGCCTTGCTGGGTTGGCGGCTCGATCTGACCATCTGGCTGGCCGGTGGACTCGTCATTATTTACACCGTGGCGGGCGGGACGAAGATCGTCAGCCTCACGCAACGTTACCAAATGATGGTCATTCTCATCGGAATGGCGATTGCCTTCGGGCTCGTGGTCTATCGACTTTCATCCGAGTTGTCTTTCGGACACGCTCTCTCCATTGCCGGAAAAATGGGCAAGCTTCAGGCGGTCGATTTTTCGATCGATCCGCACAAACGCTACACCTTCTGGTCGGGCACTGTGGGCGGATTTTTTCTGGCCCTGTCCTATTTCGGAGCCGACCAATCCCAGGTCCAGCGCTACCTCGCGGGTGATTCGATCAAGGCGAGCCGCTTCGGATTGCTCTTCAATGCTGTGGTCAAGGTGCCGATGCAGTTCTTCATTCTTCTGCTCGGGGCGATGGTTTTCATGTTTTACCAATTCGAAAAACCGCCGGCTTATTTCAATCGACCGGCCTATGAGCGCGCCGTGGAACGCGGTTCCGGCCCGCAGCTGGCCGCGTTGCAAGCAGAATTCGATCAGGTGTTTGAAGAAAAACGCGCGGCCATTCGTGCGACGGGAGAACAGTTGTCGGAACCAGCCGCGGCACAAATACGCGGACTCGATGCGCGGGCCCATGAGATTCGCGACCGGACAAAAAAAGTTCTCGATCAGGCCGGAGCCGATCCGAAGAGCAAGGAATCCGATTACGTTTTCATTACCTTTATTCTTCAACAAATGCCGCATGGAATGGTGGGATTGCTCGTTGCCGTAATACTTTGCGCGACCATGTCGGTCACGGCCGCGACTCTCAATGCTCTGGGTTCGACAACCGCCATCGACTTTTATCGACCGATGCTTCGTCCGAATGCGAGTGATCATCACTATGTCATCGCCACGCAGGTCCTGACGGCGGCATGGGGACTGGTCGCGATCGCCGTCGCCTCCTTTGCCAATCTGGTGGAGAATCTGATCGAAGCGGGAAACATCCTTGGCTCCGTCTTTTACGGCAGCATCCTCGGATTATTCCTCGTCGCGTTCTTCATTCGCAGTGTGCGCGGGTCGGCCGTTTTCCTGGCCGCACTCATCGCGCAGGCGATCGTGTTCGTTTTGTTTTTTACAACCGGCATCGGATACCTTTGGTATAACGTGATCGGGTGCGCTGCGGTCATGGTCGTCGCTCCCATCCTGCAGCGCGCGATTTTCCGCGACGCAGAGGAGCGCGCCGCAGTATCATAGAGGCACGGCGCGATGGATAACCCGGTTATTTGTTTCGGCCAGCAGCCCTGCGGAATTTTCCCAAAGCGATTCCTCTTCGCCAAGATTGTGACCGCGCGGCGCATGCAGAAGGAGATCGGCGGGGAAATTGTGTTTTTTTATCACGATAGCGATCACGATCCGCGTGAAACGCTCACCGTTCTGCGGGAACGAAGCAGTGAACGGGAAGTAGCGTTGAACTTCGAGTTCGCGAACAAGATCCAGAAGCAGTTTTCCCCTCTCTATCTCAAGCGAGTCGTTCCAGCATGGAAGGAGAAAACCGCGCGTCAGTTGCCGGCTTACGTAACACCCGATCTGGTGGAACATTTTAAGGCGACCATCAGCTCCAACGTGGCTGAGTTGTGCCTCGAGATGTACGGTCGCATGGGATTGCTTGAGGATATTCGCGTGGAGCGTTCCAGCTCTCCGGCTTTTCGGGAACGAGCCCTGCCGGTGGATGATTACTTTGTCGACGTGCCCTTCGAAGGTGAGATCGTTCGAGCGCGTTGCCGGGAGGGGAAGTTGTGGCTGCACAAGGGGGGCGACCGCTTTGTGGAAGTGCCGTGCAGCGGCTATGAACGTGGACAAATCAGCCCGACGCGTGATACGCGCTTCCGCTGGATGCAGGCGGTCGTTGGTTGCACGCACTATATTTCGGGCGCGAGTGAACAAGATTACATCAACAAAGCGGATGGACCGGGCGTGAATTTCGTCGAGCGCGAACCAATTTCCGATTCCGGCAAGGCCTACATCGGAGAGTAATGGAAGGCGCCCGTCTCAGGATAGGGATCGCCTGCTTTCCGCTCATCGGCGGGAGTGGCATTCTGGCGACGGCGCTCGGGTCCGAGCTCGCACGGCGCGGCCACGAAGTTCATTTTTTCAGTTACGCTCAACCGGTTCGTTTGGAGTTGCCCAGCCCTCGACTCTACTTTCATCGTGTCGACGTTGCGCATCACAGTTTGTTTCCCTGTCCCGATTATACTTTGCCGCTCGCCGTGAAAATGGCGGAGATCGCGCGCGTGCGGCAGCTCGATCTTTTCCACGTTCATTATGCCGTGCCGCATGCCCTTGCCGCCTGTCTGGCCGCACAAATGTTGGGAGCGGCCGCGCCGCGCCTTGTCACGACATTGCATGGAACTGACACCACTTTGCTCGGACAGGATCCGGATTATCGCGCGGCCATTGAACATGCTCTGACGCATTCCGATGCCGTCACTGCTGTTTCGGACAATCTGCGCCAGCAGACCTACGAAATCTTGAATCTTCAGCGCGATATCGAAGTGATTCCGAATTTCTTCACACCGAGACCGGCCAGTCGCGGTCGTGCGCAGGTTCGGGCGGAGCTTGGTTTGAAAGATGAGTTTCTCGTTCTGCACATGTCGAATGTGCGTCCGGTCAAACGGATCGACCTTTTACTGCAAACCTTATCGCTTGTCCGGAATCGCGGCCGCGTGCGTTTACTCATTCTGGCGGGCGGTTCGCTGGATCCGTACGTAAAGATGATCGATGAACTTGGCTTGCGCGATCGAGTGATCATTCGTGAAAATACGGCCGCCGTGGAAGAGTATTTGGAGGCAGCTGACGCCGGGCTTTATACCTCCGAATACGAAAGTTTCGGTCTCAGCATCCTGGAAACCTTGTTCTACGGAAAACCGGTGGTCGCTTTCCGCGTCGGTGGGATTCCGGAAGTAGTGGGTGATTCGTGTCCGCTCTATCCGTTTCCAGACGTTTCGGCCATGGCGGCCGGCATGGATGCCTTGGTCGAGTCGCCAGATCTGGCCCGCCAACTGGGCGAGAGAGGTCGTACGCACGTGATTGACAAATTCTCGGCCGATCAGGTTTTGCGTCAGTATGAAGCTCTTTACCATCGGGTGGTGGGAAGGCAGGCGTCACTCGCATCATGAAAATCAGCGTCGTCATTCCGTGTCTGAACGAGAGCGACACGATTGCGCAGTGCGTCAACGAAGCCTGCCAGATAGTCGAGGTTTTAGGAATCGAGGGCGAAGTGGTGGTGGCCGATAACGGAAGCACGGACCGATCGGGAGTTTTGGCCCAAGAGGCCGGCGCACGCGTCGTGCGGATCGAGGTCAAAGGCTATGGCAGTGCCTTGGACGGCGGAATCCACGCGAGCACCGGCACTTTCATCGTCATGGCCGACGCGGATGGTAGCTACGACTTTCGCGCGATCCCTCTTTTCTTGGAGCGATTGGAAAACGGACACGACCTGGTGGTCGGTTGCCGAATGCCGTCCGGCGGAGGAAGCATCGAGCCCGGCGCCATGCCGGTTTTGCACCGGTGGGTGGGCAACCCCATGTTTTCGACGATGGCGAGATGGTGGTTCGGTGTTCCGATTCACGACGTGAATTGTGGGATGCGCGGGTTTACGCGTGATCTTTACACGCGTCTTCAACCGCAGGCGTCCGGCATGGCATTCGCGGCCGAGATGATCATCAAAGCGAGCCTCCTCGGCGCGGCCATCACGGAAGTGCCGATTGCCTTCCAGCGCGACGGCCGAAAACATAGCCCACCGCATCTGAAAACGTTCCGGGACGGCTGGCGAATCCTGCGGATGTTTGGTCGCTTCGCTTTTCGGAAGCGCGGTCGTCCCCACGCACATCCCATCGGCTAGAATTGAATGGCTCCGGAGGTAGAGTTCTGTCGTGTATTATCCTTGTTGTGTGGCACTTAACAACGATCAGCTGAGGTAATTAAACTTAAGCGGGCACGACCCGAGCGAACTCCTTCACGGCCGTTTGCTGGCAATTCTGCTGGCACTGTTCTGCGGAACACCTAATCTCCTCGGAAGACCTCCCCAATGCCGTGGTAGATTCGTTAGGCCGCGGATTGATCGAAGGATCTCGAAATATGAACCAGGGACCAAGAATTGGAACCACCGTCATCCTGTTTGCCGGGCTTGTCCGGCTGGCATCTTTTGTGATCGCACCGGGCGCTTCATTCGCCGCGAACACAGCCATCATCACAGTGAACTCTTCGGCCGATGACACGACCGCGGCGGACGGTCAGTGCACCTTGCGCGAGGCGATCAACAACGCGGACAGCGGGGGCGATACGACCCACGGCGATTGCGCGGCCGGTAGCGGCAACGACACGATCGTATTCGATTCGTCGCTGACGGGCCAGACCATCACCCTTACTTTCGGCGAATTGGTCGTTACTCAGACCCTCACCATTCAGGGTTTTGGGACTGATCAATTGACGATCGCACGCGACACCAATCCCGCGGACAACACTCCGGCTTTTCGGCTCTTTAATGTAAGCTCTGCCGGTATCCTGACGATCACCGGGATCACACTGAGCGGCGGAGTTGCGCAGTTCGGCGGCGCGATCTCCAATGACGGAACGCTCACCATCGCTGACGTCACCTTCAGCGCCAATCGAGCATTTGGCGGTAATGGTGGTTCCTCCGTCAACTCGGGTGGGGGCGCGGGTGGGGGCGGAGCCGGCCTCGGCGGCGCTCTATATAATACCGGCACGCTGACTATCGCGGGTTCCACGTTCACGCAAAATCAAGCGCTGGGCGGGAATGGCGGCAGCGTGAACAATAATTTTCCGGATGTGAATGGATTCCGCGGTGGCGGTTCCAATGGCGGCGCCGGGGGCGCCGGCACGACGGATTTTTCCTCGCCAGGCCAATCGGGCCAGGCCGGAGGATTCGCAGGCGGCGGGGGTGGCGGCGGTGGAACGTACGGATCTTTCGATCAGCCGCCAGCCGGTGGGGGAGGCGCAGGTGGTTTTGGCGCTGGTGGCGGCGGTGCGGGTGGAACTGTATTCTCTGGAGGATCGTCGGCCGGCGGGGCAGGCGGCCTCTTTGGCGGCAGCGGCGGCAGTGGATTCGCAAGCTGGGCCGGCGGTGGCGGCGGGGGATCCGGACTCGGCGGCGCTTTGTTTTCCAACAGTGGATCCGTTACGATTGTGGACTCGACCTTTAACGCTAACAACGCCACGGGTGGCAACGGTGGTGGCTCCTTCAGCTCGTCGACCGGCGGGGGCGGCGCCGGCGGCGCGATTTTCAACCTGAATGGGACGTTCTCCATCACCAGCTCGACGCTGGCGGGTAATACGGTCGACGCGGGCAATGGCAGTCAGGCTGATGCCGGCGCGCTTTACAACCTGGCTTACGGCGACAATCTCGAAGGCGGATCGACCAGCGCCACCGTTACGTTGGCTGATGGTATCCTTTCGAACAGCTCGAACGGCGTCACGACTGCGTTAGCTGATGGTGTTCTTACGCACAGCAAAAATGGGAGTTCCAATGCGCTGAACGATTTGGTCACCAAGGAAATTGACGGCTCGCAAGGCAATGCGGCCAGCGTAACGGCGATCGTGCCTAACGTGATAGTGACGTCGCTCAACGCCGGCAGTGGCCCGAACGGCACTTCTACTTTCGACCGGAGCGGTGTGATCTCGAGCGATCCGCTCCTGGGCCCGCTGCAGAACAACGGGGGATCGACATTGACCATGGCGCTGTTACCCGGGAGCCCAGCGATCGATTCGGGCGATGTGAATTTCGATCCCAACGCGTTCAGTCCACCGCTCATATACGATCAGCGCGGGCCGGGGTTCCCCCGCGTCGTGAGTAGTCGCATCGATATCGGGGCCTTCGAAGTCCAACCGACACCGACATCAACACCAACTCCAACGCCAACTCCAACTCCAACGCCAACGCCAACACCAACACCAACTCCAACTCCAACTCCAACTCCAACTCCAACTCCAACTCCAACGCCAACACCAACACCAACACCAACACCAACACCAACACCAACACCAACACCGACACCGACACCGACACCGACACCGACACCGACACCGACACCGACACCGACACCGACACCGACACCGACACCGACACCGACACCGACACCGACACCGACACCGACACCGACACCGACACCGACACCGACAC
>JBBRNL010000013.1:0-67568 GCA_038230335.1 Chthoniobacterales bacterium
GAATGGCCTCGTTCCGATACCTCGATGGTCTACTTATGGACCAGGCCTATGCCAGATTTGGTACCACGCTCCGAAGGTGTCTGGCCAGGGTCGCGCGTGAAATTCCAAGCAGCTTCGCCGTCCTCCTTTGGTTGCGATTCGCATGGGACACAGAACGTGAGTTGCGCTGGGTGGGTCTAGGATTACCAAACGACGTGACAACGTTCGGGCAGGGGGGCTAATGTAAATAGTAGATGCTTGCGCCCGAATAGCGGCGGCAAGAAGCATCGGGGGTTTCTGTTATGAATCTGAAGAATCTAAATAAGAAAATTCGGCGTCTCGTGAACAGGATTGAGAAGGACACGAAAAAGCTGGCTAAGTTTCGGATGAAGTTGAACGCGCCGAAGAGGACGAAGCGATCAGCCAAGAAGAATCGGTCGGCGGCGAGGGGCAAACCTGCACAGGCGAAAGCAAGTAACGCAGCCGCGCCGGCGGCGAAAAAGAAGCATACCATCTCTCCCGAACGAAGAGCGCAGTTAGCAGCGGCCATGAATGCCCGCTGGGCCGCGAAGAGAGCCGCTGCGAAAAGTACGGTGTCTTCGTCCGACACTTCGGCTTAGCCGATCAACCTGGGACTGCTTCAGTTCCAATCGCCAGAAGTGTCCGTCTGGCGCGTTCGCCAGTGCGAGGGCTCGTCGTCCGGGCGACTGGGCGTTTCATTGCCTTAAAAATCATCGCACCACACAAACTCCCGAAACATGATCGGCGTGAATGCCAGCGGTTCGCGTCGCTGCGAAAATCAACTGAAAACCATTGCCGTTTTTCCGCTTTTCAATGCATAGTCGGGGCGTGTCGAGCACTGTCGCGATCATCGGAGTGGGCTTCGGGGGCGTGGGCCTGGCAGTCCGGTTGAAGCAAGCCGGGATCGATTTCGTTCTCATCGAAAAGGGGGCGGGTGTCGGCGGCGTCTGGCGCGAAAATACTTATCCCGGCGCGGCCTGTGATGTGCCTTCGCACCTCTACTCCTTTTCGTTCGAGCCCAAGCCGGACTGGCCGAGGAAATATGCCGAGCAGCCTCATATTCTCGGTTATCTCGAGCACTGCGCTCAAAAGTACGACCTGCTGAAACACACGCGCTTCAATACCGAAATCGAGAGCGCCCGCTTCGATGAGGCCCAGGGTCTGTGGACCTTGCGAACCAAGACTGGCGAGGAATTTCAAACGCGCGCTCTCGTGACAGCATGCGGACAATTGAACCGTCCTGCGACTCCCACCCTGAAAGGGCTCGAAAATTTTCGCGGCGAAACATTTCATTCTGCGCTTTGGAAACACGCGGTCGATTTTACCGGGAAACGGGTTGCCGTGGTCGGCACGGGCGCCAGTGCCATTCAGTTTGTTCCGACGGTGGTGGCGAAGGCAGCGAAGGTGACCCTTTTTCAGCGGAGCCCGCCCTGGGTTATGCCCAAGCCTGATCGGGTTTTTCGGGAGTTCGAAAAGAAGCTCATGCGCTTTTTTCCCGGCGTCACGTCGCTTTATCGGTTTATCACTTATGTGCGTTGTGAAGCGCGGCTCATCGGTTTTCGAAAGGATTCCTGGATGAACGCCTATGGCGTGCGGACCGCCCTCCGCCACCTGCGGCAGCAGGTGCCCGATGAGAAGCTCCGCCGTCAGCTAACCCCCGACTACACTTTTGGTTGCAAGCGCGTGCTCATCTCGAACAATTATCTGGCGGCCCTGGCCCGCCCGAATGTGTCGGTGGTGACGGACCAGATCGCGGAGGTAAGGGCGGACGCAATTGTCGGCGCGGATGGGCAGGTCTATCCGACCGATGTTCTGATTCTCGGCACCGGTTTTCAAGCAACCGATTTCCTGGCTCCGATGCGCGTGACCGGGCGCGATGGCCGGGATTTAAACGAAGCCTGGCGCGAGGGAGCCGAGGCCTATCTGGGAATGACAATTCCCGGGTTTCCGAATTTCTTTCTTCTCTACGGCCCGAACACGAACCTGGCCCATAACTCGGTTGTTTATATGATCGAGTCGCAAATTCGCTACATCCTCGGTTGCCTTCGCATCCTGGCTGACCGCCCGGGAGTGTTTCTCGATCTCAAGCCCGATCGCCTGCGGCGCTTCCAGGAGGAAATGCAAACCCGCCTCGATCAATCGGTCTGGAGCGCGGGCTGCGCGAACTGGTACAAGAACGCGAACGGTCGAATAACGAACAACTGGCCGGGCTTTACCTTCGAATATCGCTGGCGCACCCGGGCGCCCGTGCTTGAGGATTACGAACTGACTGAAGGCGGTATCACGGCGGGCGCACGCGGGTCGAGTGGCAGCCTCGCCAAAGATTGACGCCACCGAGCCGGCGCGGGCCGTGTCCTCCAGGCTAAACGGAAAACGGAGCGTTCCAACTCACTCGGTGTTTCCTAACGATCCCTACGGACCTAACAAATCCCTGCCACCTTGCTCGCCGCACTCTGACATCTTATACGGGGGTTGGGCCTTATTGCATTGACCCTTTCGACTCGGTTCGCTAACAAGGTTGTGAACCGTCCTAATTCAATTAAATAAATTTCTGTGAAAAGTGGCCGAGTCTCCATGAGGAGACGGGTGGTTACCACATGACGTCCGATTACCCAAAGTTCGAGCAGTGGATCAAAGAGGGAAAGCGCGTTGCCATTGAGCTCGCGTCACGCGACGGCAAAAGCAGGCAAGTGGAGGTGTTCACGCGCGTTGAAGGTGAGGGGCCGTGGTTGACCTTTCTGCACGGTTTTCCGACGAGTTCGATGGACTGGGCGCGCGTGTTGCCGCTGGTCTCGCAGCGCTTTCGGGTGCTTTTGTTCGATTTCCCGGGGTTCGGCGACTCCGACAAGCCACCCGATCTCGATTACAGCATTGTCGGTCAGGCCAACTGCGTCGAAGCCCTCTGGCGAAAACTCGGGATCACGAGCAGCTCTCTCGTGGTTCATGACCTCGGCAGCACGATCGGAGTCGAGGTGCTCTATCGCCTGGCTCAGGGAACCTTGTGCGCCGAGATCCCGCGCATGATCATCATGAACTCGGCCATTTATCCCGAGGCCTACCGACCGTTAGTCTCCCAGCGCTTGCTCCTCAATCCTTTGACCGGGCCTCTGTTCAGTCGCCTGGTGAACTGGACCATCTTCCGTCGCCAGTACCGCTCAGTCTTCTCCGAGAACCGAGTGCCTTCCGACGGAGAGTTTGCGGAGAACTGGAAGGCAATCGTGCATCGCAATGGCAAGCGGAACTTTCACCATTGCATCCAGTACATCAACGAGCGCATCGGGCAACGCGAGCGGTGGGAGCCGGTGGTGGAGAAAACGAAAGTGCCGATCCGTTACGTCTGGGGAATGCTCGATCCGATCGAGGGCGCCATTATGCTCAAGGTGATGAAGCAGCGGATGCCCGGACTCGATGTGCGGGAGATCGCGGACGTCGGGCACGTTCCGCAGCTCGAGGTTCCCGAGATTGTCGCGGAGGAGATCCTGAAGCTTCGCGCCTGAGCGGCCCCCGCGGATTCGATTCGCTTGATGACGGCTCGATTTCAGAGCCGACAAGCATAGCGAGTCACGAGTAGTAAGGCGTTGCATTCGAGGGAAGGATGGCTCGCCGAATAACGGGTGGTTTAAGGCGCCTAAGCTCTTCAATTTCGCACTCCGGCCGCGCGGCGGCATCCTGGAATTAGCGATTGAACTGTTTATCCGGGGCGCCCATCATCCGAAGAATTCTCGTGCCTTTTTTAATTGTTTCACTTTTCTCGTTGGTCTCCCTGCTGTTGCTCTCCGGGTGCCAAAAACCCACGGTAGCGACAGGACCGGAGAAAACGATCGTTGGCACGCACCGCGCCGAAGCTCTCGGCAGTGCCGGCCTGGCCGGTTCGAATCCGGAGTACATCGGAACGGTTCGCGCGGGTGAAGAAACGGACTTTAGTTTCAAAGTTGGAGGGATTCTGGAGTTGATCGGACCAAAACCGCTTGGTGATTGGGATGAAGGAACCGCGGTCAAGGCGGGCAGCATCCTGGCGCGTCTGCAACAAGGCGATTTCAAGAATGGCCTGGCCACGGCGAAGGCGGCGGCCGAACTCGCCAGCAACAACAACGCCCGCCTGCAAAAGCTCCTCGCGGACAAGGTTGTCTCCAAACAGGAAGTAGACAAGGCGAAAGCGGACGCCGCCACGGCGGAAGCACAGCTCCGGCAAGGCGAACAAAACCTTCGCGACTCCGAATTGCGCGCCCCGTGGGACGGAGTGGTGTTCAAGCGGTATGCAAATTCGGGCGAAACTGTTGGCGCGGGCAAACCGGTCCTGCGCTTCGGCGATATTCGTACGATGTCGGTGGAGCTCGGCGTGCCGGATCGGCTGGTGGGCTTGTTCGCGGTGGAAAAGGAAATCGATGTGGACATCTCCGCCCTGCCCGGGCGTCCGGCTTTTCCCGGAAAGATTTCAGAAGTCGGTGTGGCCGCAAGCAACGCCGGCCGGCTTTATCGAGTAGTCATCAAGGTGGCGAACCCGGACGGCGCCATCAAATCGGGAATGACCGCGACGGTCAAAGCGGGCAGCGTCATCGCATCGGTCGCCGGTCAGGTTTTAGTTCCGCTTTCGGCGGTGATCGCGCCATCCTCTCCCGGGTCCGGGGAGGCCAAGCCGCAAACACAACTCGCCGTGTTTGTCGTGAACGAAGGCAAGGTCTCGCAGCGCCTCGTGAAAACGGGGGACATAGTGGCCAGTTCCATCATTGTCACAGAGGGACTCAAGCCTAACGAAGAGGTCGTCACGAAGGGGACGAGCCTCCTTTATGACGGCGCGCCCGTGGAAGTGCGCTAATTCACGCGCGTTCGCAAGGCATGTCTCATCAGCCTTCAGCCGAGATCAAAGCGGGCGGGTTGGCGCAATACTGCGTCACGAATCGAGGGGTGGCGTGGACGGCACTGGTGGTCGTGCTCATTTGGGGCGCTGTCTCCTTTACCAAGCTTGGCCAGCAGGAAGATCCTTCGTTTCCACAGCGGAACGGTTTGCTCGTGACCCAGTTTCCGGGCGCGACTGCTTCGAAAGTCGAGGAGCTGGTGACCAAGGCCGTGGAGCGAAAGGTCTCCGAGATGGAATCAGTCGAGGAAATCAAGTCGCGATCCCGGCCCGGCCTTTCGACCTTGAACATCAAACTGCGTTCCAGTTCGTACGCCGAGATGGAGCTGCAGTGGGAGAAACTGCGGGCCAAGGTGCGAGAGATCCGATTGCCAGAGGGTTGTTCCCAGCCATTTTTATCATCCGATTTCGGAGCCACCATCACCTTGCTTTTCGGGCTGACCAGTCCGCCGGCGAGCGAAGCGGAGTGCATCGCGCGGGCGAATCTCATTCGCCAGCAACTAATCGAACTGCGCGGCGGAAAGGCGGCGGTCAATCACGCCGCAGTCGTGGCATTTTTTCCGACGGGTGTGGCGCAAAGCTACCGCGAATTTCTCGGCCGGCGTTTCAAGACCTCCCTCGAAGCGACCGGCCTGGCGACCGAGGTTCAGATTCGCCAGGGACATTCTTTTATCATGGCCGAGATGACCACCTTGGCCAGTCGGCAGGAGCTCCAGGACTTTATTGCCGGATTTACCCGTAGCGTCACCGGGACTGATCAGGAAAATCATCCTGATTTTACGAGTCCGATTCTTTTGATGGCAGAAGAAGACCCGTTGGCGCAGGTGCGCGCGACGGCGCCGCCGCGCTATAGCTACCGGACCCTCGCGGATGCGGAGGAAAGTTTTGAGGACGATCTCAAGCAGGTCGAAAGCGTCGGCAAGGTGACCCGCATCGGAATCGTGCCGGAAACGGTTTACCTTCTCTACTCCTCGGCGAGCACGGCTGGGTATGGACTGGCCCCCGATGCGATCGCGAAAGCGATCTCGGAGCGGAACGCGATCATCCCAGGAGGGACTTTACGTACGGAGGGACAGAACTTTCCGGTGCAGCTATCGGGCGAATTTCATAGCGAGGACGAGGTGCTGGGCAGCGTGGTTGGCGTCGGCAAAGCCCAGGCGCCGGTTTATTTGCGTGATTTGTTCGAGGTGCGCCGGATGTATGAAGCGCCCATTCCATTTCAGGTGGATGTGTTCGCACGGAAGAAGCCGGATGCGCCGTTGCTCGGACAGCGTGCCGTGATGGTGGCAGTCGAAATGAAGCCCGGTAACATCATGGGGCATTTTAATGAGGAGGTGCAGGAGGTGGCCGCGAAGTTGCGGTCGCGTCTGCCCGAGGGCCTGGAAATCCAGACACTTTCGAATCAGCCGGCCGCCGTGGAGCATCGCCTTCATCACTTTATTCGCTCCTTCATCGAAGCGGTTCTCATCGTCATCCTGGTGGCCCTGTTGCTGATGGATTGGCGCTCGGCGCTGGTGGTGGCGACCGCGATTCCATTGACCGTGGCGATGACCCTGGGCGGGATGAATCTGTTTGGTATTCAACTGCACCAGATCTCGATCGCGGCTCTCATCATCGCGCTCGGAATGCTGGTGGACGACCCGGTCGTCGCCTCCGATGCGATCAACCGAGAATTGCACCATGGTGAGCCGCGGCAGCGCGCCTCCTGGATCGGACCGTTTCGGATGCGGCGGGCCATTCTTTTCGGAACGCTCATTAATATAGTGGCCTTCCTTCCCCTCATGTTGCTTCCCGGCGAGGTCGGCATGTTTATCTTCAGCATCCCCGCCGTGGTGACGATGGCGTTAATTGCATCCCGGATTGTCTCGATGACTTTCATCCCGCTCCTGAGCTATTACCTCTTGCGTGGACAGAAAGGGCTGGAAGAAGGCGGCGAAGTCCGACGATTTCCCTTGTTCCGGCTGATCGATCTTGGGTTGAACGCGGCCCTGCCTCGTTACCGCAGAGGGTTGGAATTAGCCCTGAAGCGTCCCTGGCTTATTATCGGCCTCACCTATGGTCTGCTGTTCCTGAGTTTTGGCCTCACGCGATTTTTCGGAACACAATTTTTTCCGCCCGCCGAGCGCAATCAGATGCTGGTCGATATCGAACTGCCGGCCACGGCCTCGCTCACAAGCACACGACAGACGACCGACCTCGTGATGTCGCTCTTGAAACAGCACGACGAAATCGTCAGTGCGGCCCTTTTCACGGGAGGGACTGCCCCGCGCTTCTATTACAACATCGAGCCAAAGCCGCCCGCGAATAATATTGCACAGGTTCTGATCAATACGCGCACGCAGGACGACGTGCCCCCGCTTCTAGTCAAGCTCCGGACGGAACTGGACGATCAAGTCGCGGGCGCGCGTTGCATCGTCAAGCAGCTCGAGCAGGGACCACCTATCGGAGCACCGATTCAAGTGCGTCTCAGTGGTGAAAATCTGGATGTTTTACGCGGCCTCGTCGACCAGGCAGCGGCTGCGGTGCGCAGGGCCGGCGGTTATCATGTGTTCGACGATCTCGGTTTTCGAACACCGAACATTTCCATCGATGTCGATCAGGACCGCGCTAATTCGCTGGGCATTACCAATCAACAGATCGGGCAAATCTCGCAAGCCGCCTTTGGCGGACTTCAGATCACGGAATTGCGGGAGGGCAATCATATCATTCCCGTGGTGGTGCGCCTGCGCATCGAGGAACGGAACGAGGCGGAAAAAATCCGCGCCCTTTACGTGCACAGTGCCACGAACCAGCCGGTTCCGTTTACCAGTTTCGCCGAGATCAGCGTAGCGCCGGAATTCACCATTATTCCGCATTACAACCAGCTTCGCGCGGTGACGGTGAATTCCTACGCACCCGCCGGCGAACTTTCTTCCGCCATTCTCGCGCGAGCGCGGCCGGCACTCGACGGGATCAATTTACCTCCCGGGTATAACCTTGAGATCGCCGGAGAGGATAAAGAGCTGAAAAAGGGACAGGCCGACATGGGTGGCGTGATGGTGATTTCCCTGATCCTGATCGCCCTGGCCATGGTTCTGCAGTTTAACTCTGTCTCGAAAGCTGTGGTCGTCCTGCTGACGGTTCCGCTGGGATTGATCGGGGCATTTTCCGGCCTGGCCCTGACGCATTCGCCGCTCGGTTTCATGGCGTTGCTCGGCATCGTTAGTCTGGCGGGCGTGATTGTGAGTCACATCATTGTGCTCAGTGACTTCATCGAAGAAGCGCGGGCGGAAGGCGTTCCGTTGGAGCAGGCACTGATTCAGGCTGGCCTCGTGCGGCTGCGCGCCGTACTCGTGACCGTGCTGGCCACGGTGGGCGGACTACTTCCTCTCTTCCTGACTGGCGGCGCGCTCTGGCATCCGCTGACCGCGGTTCACATCTTCGGCCTGCTTCTCGCCACAGTCCTGACGCTCGTGCTCCTGCCCGTACTTTATTTCGTCTTCTGCGCCCGGCTGAAGTGGATCAAGTAATCTCCCCGTCAGAACGTCTTCAGAAATTCCTTTAGAGCCTGCTTGTCGGCGTCGGGTAACGGCACCGGGAAATAGTGTCCGCGATCTTGAACCCAGTCGGGACTCTTACTCAATTTGAGCAGAGCCGGAGCCGCTTCCGCCTCGAAAATACGCGTTGCTTCTTCGTCCGTAGGATTCTCCGTTTCGATTCGGCGGCAGGCCTTATGCATTTTCCAGAACGCAACCAGGGTGCCGAGCGGCGGGGCTTGCGGGTTCAGATTGGAAAGCAGATTCACCGGCATGCCTTTCGGAAACGGCCCGAGCCTTAGATCGCCGAGCTTCCCGGCCATAAAGAGATTCACCGGAACCAGGATGAGGGCGATGGCGATAATGAGAACGCCAAACAGTACTATTATAGAGCGGGCAATTTTCCCCCGGCGGCGGCCGGCGGCGATCAGAACAACCCCTGCCACGAGAACGAGAGCCGGGAGTAGCCACGGCATCTTGGTAATGGGGCGGGCGATCCTCCCGGCCACGCCTTCGACTGCGTTCGGCAGGTAGACAGAACGGATGATGAGCATGCTCTTTTCCGTCGTGCGAGCGATCGTGTCGAGCCCGGTGCGCTTTTCCGGCCAAAACATCCGGTCAATCGCGTCGTCGAACGCCCGCATTCGTCCCTCCACCGAGGGATCGCCATTGAACTCGCCGAGGCCGTTATTGTGCAAAAACGGCGCGCCGGCCCAGATGCCGACGAGCGTTGGGACGCGATAGAAACCGGGGCCCCCGCCGGGCACGCGGTAGCGGTAATTGTGTTTCGCGAAGGGATCGTAAACCTCGATTTCGCCGATGGACGGGGTCTGCTTGTAATTTTCCGAAGAAAACTGCTCCCAAATTTTTCCGCGGGTGGCGTTATCCTGCAGGGCGCGGGAAGCATTGGTCTGGAGCAGTGTGATTGGGTAACGCGCATCGGTGGAGAGAAAATTGTTCTCGAGAAAATCGGGCTTCATCACTTCGGCGCGCGCCCAGGAGAGAAATTGTTCGTCGTGCGCCCAATTCGCAAAATTCTCCGGGCTCCGCTCCACGCTATCGTTAGGCCGCTTGCTTGAATGGCAGGCCATGCAATTCTCGGCGAAAACAAGGCGACCGCGATTGAGGAGCTGCTCATCCTTAGTGAGGTAGTTCTGACCGCCGGGGGCGTCTCGCAATGGCATTGGCCTGCCCGCCTTGACCAGGTAACTCGTCAAATTGGGCGTGCGTTGTTCGGTCGCCTGCCAGTAAACGGAGTTTTTGCGCGCGTTCGCGATGGAGAACGGCTTCTGGGTTCGCACCCCGAAGATCGGGTTGTGGCAGCGCAGCCATTCCTCCCCAAACATGCCGACGTTCACGAAAACGCGATCGAGCGCGCCGGCCATGCCGATGGAGTCGGCGCCATCGACCAGAACGTGGGGCACGCGGCGCAATTCGCCTCCCGGGGGCATGCTGGCGGCCGCTTCACCCATGTGCTCTTCCGTCGCAACTCCGAGGCGCGCGGCCACATTGTAAATGGAGTTGATGATGTTGGGATTGTTGTTGTTGTCGGTGGCGATGATGGAGGTTTCGATCGCGCCCGGTTTGGCCGACTCGAGCGTGTGATAAATGAGATCGCTCGGCGTAAGGTCTCCGCCAAAAATGCCACGCGTGCGCATATACTGGTTCCCAATGGTGGCGGAGAGGTTATTCCATTGCGGCTCCGCCGTGTCGTTAGGGGGATAAAGCGGATGGAATGAGACGTGACAAAGCGCGCAGGTCATCCCAACCCGATAAGGCCGGATGAGCGTCGGATCCTGCGAGTAGGAAAGGTCCGAGTAGTAGCGTTTTCCGTCCCATCTCTTCCGCGCCTTATCATCGAAGTTCGGATTCGGGAAGAGACGGAAACCAACGATGCCGGTGGACTTGCCATCCACCACCGGATTGGTGCCGTCCGGTTGCGACGAGATTGGTTGGTCGATGTAGAGGCCGAACTGATCCGGTTGCGTGGCCTGCCGGTAGCCGGGTTCGTTAATCAATCCCATCTGTTTGAATCGTTCCGGTCGTCGCCGCGAATCGATCACTTTCACGAAGTCGATCATGCCGTAGGCATATCGGGTCATGTAGTCCCAAAAAGCTTCGTTACCGGCCGTCCATAGTATCCAGGTATTGCGGCCGGCAATTTCGTCCGGGGTCAGGGCGACGCCCCCATCCATCGGTTGAAATGGGTCCGCGCGCGTCTCCGGAAAATCAGCGACGGACTTACCGGCAGCGGTCGCTTCATCGACCGCATCGTTCGGTGTGCATCCGGCGAGAAGAAGCGGCGCGGCGGCGGCGAATATCAGATTTAGGAAGGAGTGTTTCATGATTCGTTTTGTTGTTAGTTGCCACCGGGCCTGGCGGAGAGACTTTGCGCGATCGCGGCGCTCGATTCGCTCAAGGCGAGAGCGGCTTCCCGGCGGACATGCAGGAGATCCACGCGCGTCTTGGCCCGAACTGTGGCCGTGCGTCGCATGCGGCGGAAAACCGCGACTTCACCAAAATGATCACCGGCCCGCAATGTCGCGACCAGTTTCGGCGGCCCGCCCTCGGTCGATTGTTTAAAGACCTCGACTTCGCCGCTGCGGATAATGAAGAGACTTTGGCCAACCTCGCCTTCGCGGACAATATCCTGTCCCGGCTCATACATGACAGGCATGACCCCGACCGGTTTGTGGGTGTTCATGTTCATGATGTCCGGACCGAAAAGCGGTGCGACCAGCCAATCGAGGATTAAGCGAAACTTCTTCTCCCAGGCCGGAAGATACATAAGAACAACGCACCCCCAGGCGATGTAACCGAGACGTCCTCGCATCGGCATCCCTCGCAGATGAGCGACAGCGCGTTTTTTCCCAAGGGTGCAGGCATCGCCCAAACCGGTGAAGCGGAAGGGCCGAAGCGTTCGGCCGGCGATCGTTGCTTTGAGGTTGACCGCGATGCGAGCGCCCGTGGCCAGGGCCCAGATGGCGAGCGGTGGGGTGAGCGTCCCGTCGCCGCGCGGCACCGCTGCGCAGTCTCCTCCCGCCCAAATGTGGTCCTGGCCTTTGACCCGGCAGTATTCGTCCATGACCAGCCGTCCGTTAGGCGTGCGCTCGAACGGCAGCGTGTCGAGCAAGGGTGAAGAAGTGGTGCCGGTGCAACTAATAATCGTGCGGGTCGGAATTCGCTCGCCCGTCGTTAGGATGGCTTCCTCGGGCGTGGCGGAGGCGAGACGGCAATCGGTCGCCAAACGCATGTTCGGATTTTTTTGCAGAAACTCGGTCGCATATCTTTGCAGACCGGGAAAATTTTGTCCGAGCTCGGGCAGGATGAGCGGACCGGAATGGACAATGGTGATGCGAATCTTGTCGGCCGGGATGTTGGGGAAACGCTTTCGGGCGATCGCGGGAAGGAAATCCGCGAGCGCGCTGGCGACTTCGACCCCAGCGTAATTACCGCCGGCCACCACGAAATTAACAAGCCGTTCTTGCTCGATCGGGTCCTGCTCGATGTCGGCCAACTCCAGCATCGTAATGAGGTGCTGACGCGTCTGGAGAATGTCGGCAAAAGCTTTCAGACGAAGGGTGTGCTCGGCCATGCCGGGAAAGAGGTTCAGGTTCTGGATCGAGCCGATATCCAGCACGAGATGATCGTAGTTAATTCGGAATTCCTTTCCGTCGAGCCCGCGACTGTATATTACCTCCTTCCGCTCCAGATCGATCTTCTCAATTTCTCCGTTTCGAAATCGGGCCCGGCTATAAATTTTGCGTAACGGATTGAGGATGTTCCCGGGTTGGATTTTTCCGGCCAAGACTTCCGGGACGAGGCCGTGAAAGCAGTTGAAATTGTTCCGGTCGATAACCGTCAGGCGGAGCTTCTGCTGGCGAAGCAGGCGGGCGAGTTTTTTATAGAGGTAGATGACAACGAAGCCGCCGCCCAAGGCGAGGACGTGAGGCGCCTGATCGGGGCTGGATTCTGATTCAGTCATGCCTGGCTGCGAAGCCGTCATCTGCAGCTTCTCTCGGCGACGCCCTGAGTGTCCAAACAATTGCCGGATATTTTGCAAACGTTTCGCACGTTGCAGCATCAATACGATCCCGAAAACCGGTTCGTTAATGGCTATCTGGGTAAAATCCTCGGCCTTTCGACGGCGACGCCGACGGCGAGGGCATCGGAGTAGGCGCAAATCGCGCCCGCCGGTTTACAACACCGCGGTTCGAATTCGTTCCGAAAAATCAGGCGCGTCATCGGCGTTTCTGGCGCGCTCTTTGATCTGGGCGCGGGCTCTGGTTTCGGCGAAGTCGAAGGAGGAGATGATGATTCCGCGCTGGTGGAGGAGTTCGTCCAGATAGCCATTGATCAACATGCGCCAATTCCAAACGGTGGGGAAACCGCTGTTTTGGGCGTTTAGCCGGATATTGGTGGTGCAGTTGTTCATGGTGGCGTGATACCAGCGCGGTCGATCGCGCAGATCATTAGCGGACCGGAGGTAATTGAGAAAAAGGTCGCGATATCTCTCCGGGCTGGCCTTGGCCAACTGATAAAGATAGACATCCTGGTCGCGGTAGTTAGTGCGCAGGCGGACGAGATCGCGTTCGTCGCCGATGACGTAATAAAGTTCGTACTGGCGCAAGAAACCGCGGACGGCAGAGTAGGGCTCGTGACGCTCGCGGCGGGTCTCGATCGAAGTGCAGACGCGGCCTTCGTCGCCGAAATCGAAACTTAGAAGTGTGTGGGCAATATGGCGGGAGCCCCAGTAGTTCATGAATAAATCGAGCCCGCACAGTTTGGAGAGATGGAAGGTTTTTGTTTCCCAACGGGCGGTGAAATCAGCCTCCGTTCGGTATTCACAATTGCGGAAGTTGTGGATGGTGACCTCGTCGCCATTGATTTTCGCCCACGGTGCCTCGGCATATTCGGGGGCCCAATCGCGCTCGTTCGAGGGGCGCAAGGTCCGCCACCAAACGATCGCGACGGCGAAGAGGGCAAGGCCGAGAGCGGGTTTCCACCAGTGCAAGAAGGGCGATGGATCGGTTGCACCGGCGACGCTCGCGAGCGAGTCGAGCCATGCTTTTGGGAGCCGCAGTTCCTGATGCGCGCCCGCGCGAAGCGCTGGCGCTTCCGCGCAGGCATAGCCTCCTTTGCATTCAGACACGCAAAGAAGTCCGAGAGACACGACGACGAGCACGGCGCGGGGCTGGAACAACTCCATAGGGCGATTGATTGAGACGATTGTCGACCCTGATGGCTAGAAAAGTAAAGCGTCCGCCCGACTTGCGATTGTCTCAATAGCCGGACAATTGAAGTGTCCGTGTTCCAAAATGGCTTGCCGTAGCGGGAGTATTCTGTTTGCACTGGAGTCACGTATGGAGGTGCAGACAGGAGTTGAAGCACATAACTGGTTTGGCGACATTCGTTTTCATCCCGCGGTGGTGGTGCGGCCGACGAGTGAGGCCGAGTTGGTTTCAATCGTAAAGGACACGACTAATTATCCTTCTCCGGCGCGTGCCGCCGGATCGAACCATTCGACGACGCGCTGCGTGGTCTCAGAGCCGGGGACGAAGGTGGACATGAGGGGCATGAACCGCATCGTGCAGATTGCGAGCGACCGGGTGGTCGTGCAGGCGGGCGCACTCTATATAGACGTCGCGAAGGAGCTGCAAAAACACAATCTTCAGTTCTACGTCAATTGCGAGATTGGCAACCTCTCGATGGGAGCGGCGTCTTGCACGCACACCAAGGACTCGTCGTTCAAGGACGAATACGGCATCGTCTCTTCTTACGCGATCGGCTTTAAAGCCGTGCTGCCCGGTGGCGACATTCTGGTTGTAACCGAGGAGCAACCAGAGCTGCTGCAGGCGATGCGCACCAGTTTTGGACTGCTCGGATTGGTTTACGAGGTCACTTTTCGTGTCAAAGCGATTCAGCCGATGGCATTCCATCACGAGACCTTCACTTTCGATGAATTCGAGCGGCAGCTGCCGGCTTTGCAGAACCGGGGCGAATCAATGATGTATTTTATGTCGCCGTTTCAGGATCGAATCACGGTCGAGTTCCGCAAATACGCGGACCATGGAGAGCCGGCCACAAGCATGGCCTGGAGACTGCGTAACTTCGCCTGGGCCACAGTGGTACCGTGGTTGACGGCGGCCCTGCGCAAATTTGTGCCGCACTCCGGAACGCGCTTCGCGCTGGTGGGCGTGATTGGCTCCATCAGTCGCGCCATGTTCAGCGTGATTCGCGGCGAGAACAGTTATCCGGCCGATCAAATGATCCGTTATCCGGAAACGGCCACGTCGGCTGCCTACACTTTTAGTATTTGGGCTTTTCCGGAAGAAAATTTTCCGCAGACGCTGCGAGCTTACAACGCCTTTAATCGCGAGTACTATCGCAGTCATGGGTATCGTTGCGACCTGTTCGACGTGGGCTACCGCCTGAGTCAGGATCGGAGTTCGCTCTTTTCCTATACCTGGGACGGTCCGGCCATGACTTTGGATCCGGTTTCCACCGGGGGTCCTGGTTGGCCGGAGTTCCTCGACGCCTACAACCAATTTTGCAGCGAAAACGGCGGCTCTCCGCTTTTCAATCAAACCGGTGGCGTAACCAAGGCGCAGGTCCAAAAAGCATTCGGCGATCGGCTTGAAACGTTCAGAAATTTACAACGACGCTATGATCCGGAAAATCGTTTTGTGAATGATTTTTTCGCCGACCTGCTTGGCCTTTCCACCGTCCGAGGCGATTCGTCGGCGGGATCGGTCGCCGGGGCGTAACGGCGAAGCGGACGCTAAAACGGGGAGGGATTGTTCGCGATGACTTCCTGGGCATGGCGATAGCCGACCTCGACCAGGGCGTCGTAAGATTTCCAGTCCAACATTCCGAAGCGGCTGACATCGGGGCGGAAGAGAAGATCGACGTCAGCCACCACCTGACTCATTTTCTGTTGGCTATTGAGCATGGTGGTCGTCATGAGAGTGGTGAGCATGGAGGGCAGCTGATAGCGGCGGCGGGCCGGCGCTCTGAGGCGATCCAGGAGCAGATGCCAGGTTGAAGGCACTTGATCGAATCCGAGTTGGGGCGGCTCCTTTTCCTCCGGCCGTAGATCCACCGCCATGATGTTGGAGACGCCGGTCCGTGCCATGACATCAACCGGCATATTGTTCATGACTCCTCCATCCACGAGAAGGTCGTTACCGCTCACGATGGGAGGGAACACTCCGGGAATGGCCATGCTGGCCAGGATCGCTTGTTTGATGTTGCCGCGGGTGTGCACCATCTCGCAAGCCCGGGTGTAGTTACAGCTCACGCAGAAGAAGGGCCGCCACATCTCTTCTATCCGTCGGTCTCCAAAACCTCCGGTGAGAATTTGAGTCATCTTCCGGCCAGCCAGTAACGAAACGAGCGGCGGAAAATTGAAGTCGCTTGTCGGATTGGCGAAGAAGACTTGCCGGTTTGCTTCCAGAGTCCGTTCCCAACCCCAGTCATCAGCCATGCAAGCGGCCAGGACCGAGCCGATGCTGGTACCGCCGATGGAATCGATTGGCATTCGCGCTTCCTCCAGGGCGCGGAAGACGCCGATGTGGGCAAGCCCGCGCGCGCCGCCTCCAGCCAGGACCAGGCCAACGGCGGTGCCTTTCATGAAGCGCGCCAGCCGCGCTACATCTTCCTCCCGCCCGCTGCGCACGTGATAATGTCTGCTAACCGAAGGTCTTTGCGCCAGAAATTCAGTCGTGTTGCGGGCTCCCGCCTGCCCGCCCGGGTGCAAAAGAATAAGCGTTTGCCGGGCGCGGGATAACGAGTCGACGCCGCCCAAGCATTCGAGCTCTGTTGCTGAAAGTTTTGGGGCTGAGTCGGCGGCTGCCAATAACCAAATTTCATCAGCCTGGCGCAGGCATCGACGTGTCCAGGCCGAAGGTCCGGGGTCGGTTTCATAGAGGACGAGGCTGTAGCGACTTTCCAGTTCGTCCAGATAGTTGAGGAGCCAATAATGATCGTTGGAACCTGTTTCGGTCACCTGCGCAGCGCCGCGACGACCGGCGGCTGCGTCGATCAAGCTGCTGGTGATATGCAGCACGGCCTGGTCCGGGCCTTCCATCTGAGGCAGCAAAGACCGCAGGACGGTGCCCGGCCGAAGATCCGAGCTGACACTAAGAACCGCGACGTTGGTCACGTTGCGGTCGGTTTTTTGCGAAGTGTTCCGTCGATGCAGGCGTTCAATCACCACGCGGTTGAGACTGAGAGCCAGGGAAGGCAATGCCTTGAGAATTTTTTCGAACGCGGCGATCTCGATACGCGCGAGGATGCTATCGCGCGCCGCGATCACGGTCGCGCTGCGTGCGCGTCCAGTGAACACACCCATTTCGCCTACGGTTTCGCCGCGTCCGATATCACCGACTAGCTGTTGCGGGCCGGCGGCAGTGGCGACGCTGGCCTGCAGGCGTCCGCTGATCAGGACGTAAAGCGCATCGCTGGAATCCCCTTCTTTGAAAAGGATCTTGCCGCCGGCTAATTCGACCCATTCCCAAGTCAGGTGCGGTCGAATGGTTTCAAACGCGTTTTCGTCCATATCGCCGAGCAAGCCGGGCAACGCGGACCGGAGAGCATCGAGCTGAGGAGGGCTGAGCGGATGGACCAAGGGATTTAAGGCAGAAGCGGCGGGCAGGTCTCGCTTGGCGTGCCGCCAAGAACGTTGTCGAGTACCGTAAATACGGGCACTGATGTCAATCGAAATGAGGGAATGAGTCCAGGCTCGAAATAATTCTAGGGCTTTACCGACAGCAGGCAAAAAGGTAGCAATGAAAGCTTCCGATTTGGGCGAGGACTATTCCACGACTGAATCTCTGATATTATGATGAAGCTCGCTATCTGTGGGTTGTTGCTTGGCGCAAGTCCGGCGCAGGCAGGCCTGAAAGAATATTCCGCATTGGTCGTGGCGGATGCGAACGCGCAGGCGCCTTCTCCCACCCATGCCATTCGTGTGACCTACCTCGGCGTGAACGGTTACCAGTTCGAAAGTGGCCGGCATGTCTTATTGGTCGATCCTTACTTCAGTCGAATCGGCTTCTGGCCGGTTACATTCAATCAACCGATCGCATCTGACCGGGCGCGCGTCGGCGAATCCTTCCGGCTACTTCGGGCGCAGGCTGATGCCGTTCTCGTGACGCACGCGCATTTCGATCACCTGCTGGACGTCCCCTCAGTCATGGAGAGGACCGGCGCACGTCTTTTGGCCGGCCGCACCGCGATCAATCTGGTGCAGTCGGAAGGCGTGGCGCGGGCAAAATGCAAAATAGTTAGGCCGGGTACCGTTCGCACAATCGGTCCCTGGATCATTCGCGTGTTCCCCGCCCAACATGACAAGCTGTTTGGCTCGACGCCTTTTCCCGGTCGAGTTGATACGATGCGCGGGCCCCCGAAGAAAGTTTCGGACTGGGTTGTTGGCGAGCCACTCGCGTTTGTGATCGAATCTGCAGGTGAACGAATTTATATAGATTCCGGCGGTGTGCCCGGGGCTCCTCCGAGTGCCGCGATCGGACATGTCGATCTTGCCATTCTGGGCGTGGCCCTGCCGGATAGTCGACAGCGCTATGCCGAGGCCGTGCGCTCGTTGCGCCCCCGCTACGTATTGCCAAGTCATCAGGACGACTTTTTCGCTCCGCTCGGTGGCGGATTTGCTTTTGGAAAGATGACGGACTTCCCGCGACTGCTTAGCACCCAGGCAGAGGAACATTTGCCCGGCCGGGTCATCCTGCTCGATTACTTCCGTCCATGGACGCTGCGTTAACCAGGAAGCGGCCCATCCGTCATCCCCTCCTGGTGACTGCGCTTGCGCCGGTCATCCCTCAACTTCTGGGCGGCGCGTTCAATCTCTGGTACAACATAGTCATCATCGATCCGCTCCTTCACGCGGCCGACCTTATGCCGCGCTTTGTGACGACGGCGATTGTTTGGAACGCGGTGGTATATCCCATGGCGATCACGGTTTGGGCAGGCGTAATTTTTTCCCTGCGCCCTGCCCTTCACCAAGTGATGGGCGGCGAAGCCTTGCCGGAGCAACTGGAGTGGTCTCGACGCCGTCTCGTAAATTTGCCCTGGTACTGCGCGATCATTTCCGGAATAGCGTGGCTGCTCTGCATTCCCGTTTTTCTGATTTCACTCGCCCTCACGGGCCACCATTTGAGTCCTCAATTGCTTTGGCATTTGCCCATTTCATTTTGTGTTTCTGGCTTCATTGCGATAAGCCAGAGCTTTTTTCTGGTCGAACTGTCGAGCCATTGGGCGCTCTTCCCCCTTTTCTTCCGAAACATCAGGCCGGATAAACTCAGAGGAATTCGTCCAATTTCCTTGCGCACCCGCGGTTTGATGTGGGCCCTCTCCGCCGGGATTTGTCCGATCGGTTCGCTCTTGCTTCTGATTTTCGCGCCGGTCTCGCCTGGAACCAATCCGCAATGGTTTGGATTTTTCGTCGGCATGATCGGTATCGCCTTTGGTTTATGTTCCGCGATGTTGATTGGCCGCTCCGTCACGCAGCCGGTCGATCAACTGCGCGCCGCGGCGCAGGCGGTGATGGCAGGCCGTCTCGATGTGCAGGTGCCTTTGCGCCGGGCGGACGAATTCGGCTCGCTCATCGCCGAATTCAATCTGATGGTGACCGGTTTGCGCGAAAAGGAGCATTTGCGCCAAACCTTCGGCTTGCATTTGGGACACGAGGCGGCCAAGCAAATTTTGGCGCGCGATCCCGGCCTCGGTGGGACGGAGCAGGAGATAACCGTGATGTTTGCCGATATCCGATCCTTCACCGAGCGTTCGGCCCGTCTCACGCCAGCCAAAGCGGTTCGCCTATTGAATGAGTTTCTGCGCGTGATGGTGGAAGTGGTGGAAGGTGAGCACGGCGGGATGATCAACAAGTTTCTCGGCGACGGCTTTATCGCCCTTTTCGGCCTCGATGATTCCAACCGCGATCACGCCGACCAGGCGCTGGCCGCGGGGCGTTCCATGCAGCGAAAACTGGAGGAGCTTAACGCGGAACGCGCCCGACGCGGTGAAGATGCCATTGGCATGGGAATCGGAATCAACACTGGCCTGGCCATTGTTGGCAGCATTGGCTCGCCCGAGCGCATGGAGTTTACGGTGATCGGCAATACGGTGAACGTGGCCTCCCGCATCGAGGGATTGAGCAAGACCGTGGGCAGCTCGCTCCTGATCAGCAAAGCGACGCGCGACGCATTACAAGGCGACCCGGAGTTGCACGCCTTGCCTCCGCAAAAGATCAAAGGAGTAGAGGAGTTGCTGGAAGTGTTTACGCCGGCGGATTGACCAGGGCATGAGCGCGCAGCTGGCGATTGCGTTTTCGCGCTCCACCCGTAGATGTCTCTAGCATCTGGGCACTGTTCTTAGGTACAGCCAACAATAGCACCAGGGTGGCGAAATTGGCAGACGCGCCAGACTTAGGATCTGGTTCCGCAAGGATTAGGGGTTCGAGTCCCCTCCCTGGTACCTAACTCACCCAACCCTCGCGCCGCGGATGTTTCCTGGCAGGGAACGGACGTCGTTCCCGCAATCGCGGCTTGCCTTGCGGCTAACAACGAAACAAAACTGAGCCGGCTACGTTGCCGCTCTGGTATGCCGTTCGATCCTGCGCTCCCCAAAATCCCTTACGAGATCGAGCGCAAGTTTCTCGTTAACGAGCTCCCGTCGAATCTGGAAAAGTACGAATGCCGGCGGATCGAGCAGGGATATCTGGCAGTGGAAGGCAATGGCACGCAGGCCCGTCTACGTCGCGCGGGCACGATATGTTCGCTCACGGTGAAACGGGGCGGCGGCACGGCGCGTCATGAGTGGGAAATCGAGTTGAGCGAATCGCAGTTCCAGACACTTTGGCCCGCGACGGAGGGCCGTCGCTTGCGCAAGACGCGTTACGACGTGCCGTTTGAGAATTTCACGATTGAAGTCGACATCTATGACGGCCACCACAAGGGGCTAATCGTGGCGGAAGTGGAATTCGATGATGAGGATCAATGCCGGCATTTTCAGCCGCCGGAATGGCTGGGAGAGGACGTCAGTGGCAAGCCGAGCTACAGCAACATCAAGTTAGCGCGCGAATAGAGCGCGAGCGGGGGCTCGCCCGGACGACCGAGAAGCCTAGGTTCTCGCCTTGGCGATTTTCGGTGGGAAAAGCCAGAGCAATTTGCCATTCATCGATGCCGCATCCGCATCAACGAGCGCGAGTCCGCCTTTGGAGAGTTTCACGGACGCTCCGCTCAGTTCGCGCAGGGCGTCGGAAAAGTCCGGCTCGTGTCCGACCAACATTAAATTCGACCCGGCGTACTTATCCACGAGCCGGAGCAACCCCACGTGATCAAAGCCCGGCTCAAGGACCCGGTCTTCGCGCAATTTAACGTTGAGATGGTTCGCCACAATCTCGGCCGTTTGTCTGGCGCGCGGCAATGGGCTGGTCACAATGTGCCCGAGACACACATCGAGCAGATCGAGAAAGGCGGCCACTTTCTGAATCTCCTTTTTTCCTCGCTTGGTGAGGGGGCGCTCGTCGTCCGGCTTATTCCAGTTCGGCCAGTCGGCTTCGCCGTGCCTGAGGAAATAAAGATGCATGAACGCGTTGATGCGCCGAACGAACCGATGTCGTGATCAAGTGATGATCCGCCACTTTGCTTTACGCGTGCGCGGATCCAGGTCCCAAAGACGCACCCCGCCGAGGAAGGCGTTCCGATTATGCCCGGGCTCAACCCCTTCCGGCAAAGTTTTGAAACGCTTGGCATTGCCGCCGCCCAGCACCACGTAGTCGGCGATGAAAGAACGTTTCAATTGGAAGACGGCGTGGCGGACCTCCCGCTTCCACGCGACCTCCCCCAGTTTGGACAAACCGGGTTTGCCCAGAAATTTTTCGATGATGACTCCATCGCGATAGGGAAGGTCCCCCAATTCAAGAGGGAGCAGCGTCTTTTCGTAAATCAAGGCGGAGCCGAGTCCAGTGCCCAAACCCAAAAAGAGCATGCGTCCGCCGCGATAACTGCCGAGCGCCTGCATGGCGGCATCATTAATGACATGGACAGGTTTGCCCAGCGCTTTGGCGAAATCAAAACCGGCCCACCCTTTACCCAGGTGTTTGGGATCTCGCACGATGCGCCCGTTTTTGACCGGGGAAGGAAAACCGATTGAGACGGCGTCGAAATTCCACCCATCCACCGTATTTTTCAATTTCGAGACCAGCTGCTTCGGCGTCATGCGCGCGCCCGAGTCGAACTTTCTTTTGTCCCCGGCCGATATCATGAGCTTCACGTGCGTGCCGCCGATGTCGACCACGAGGATCTTTTTCTTCTTCTTTTTCACGATTGGCTTGGGAGCGCCTTGATTGGCTTCAACCTAATGAAACGCGATTTTTTCGTTTCGACGATACTTTTTGCCTGGTTGCGGGAGGTTTGTCGGAAAAACAGCTGGGCTTGAGACGCTTCTTCCCCTTCCCGCGGATGCAAGCGCTCATAAGTGCCATCCGGCTTGAGTTCGCGCGCTTTGACACGGTCCCGCAAAAACGCGGGCAGAATCTCATTCACGATTTCTTTGCGCAGGCTGGGTTCCTCGATGGGGAACGCAACTTCCACGCGCCGAATCAGATTGCGGGGCATCCAATCGGCGCTGGAAAGATAGAGAACCATGTCCCCCGCATTCTCAAAATAATAAACGCGGCTATGCTCGAGAAATCTCCCCACGATGCTGACGACGCGAATTTTTTCGCTCAGGCCGGGCACGCCCGGTCGCAGGCAGCAGATGCCGCGCACGATCAAATCGATCGTAACGCCCGCACTGGAGGCTTCGTAAAGTTTTTCGATGATCTCGTGGTCCACCAGCGCGTTCAACTTGGCTACGATGCGGGCCGGTTTGCCGGCCATGGCATTATCCCGTTCGCGTTCAATCAAGGCGATGAGCCGCCGGCTCATGTCAAACGGTGAAACCATCAATTTTTCCAAGCCTGGATAACTGGCCAGACCGGTCAGTGTGTTAAACACAATGGCGAGCTCTTCCGTAATTTTTTGATTGGTCGTGAGCAGACTGAAGTCTGTGTAGGTGCGCGCCGTGCGCGGGTGATAATTTCCCGTTCCAAGGTGAACATAATGCCGGAGCCGATCGCTATCACGCCGAACAATGAGTAACGCTTTGCAGTGAGTTTTCAGGCCGACCACCCCGTAAACAACGTGCGCGCCCGCTTCTTCCAGGCGGCGCGCCCATTGAATGTTGGCGGCCTCGTCGAAGCGCGCGCGCAGCTCGACCAGGGCGGTCACTTGTTTGCCGACGCTAGCCGCCTTAATCAAGGCCTCCACGATCGGTGAATCGCCGCTTGTCCGGTAAAGCGTGATCTTGAGGGCCAGAACCTGGGGATCGTCGGCCGCGGACTCGATCAGTTCAACGATCGGGTCAAAGCTTTCATAGGGATGATGCAACAGGATGTCCTGTTTGCGCATGACCTCGAAGATATTGGCGTGCGGCGGAAGGGCCGGATCGCGCACGGGTTTAAACAGCCGGTCTTTAAATTTGGCAAAAGCGTCGTTGGCCACGAGCGGCGTCAAATGGGTCATGGAGAGCGGCCCATTCACCTTATAGACGTCCGCCTCGCCCAGATCGAAAAACTCGAGCAGGAGTTCGCGAAAATCTTTTGGGCAATCGGTCTCCACTTCCAGGCGAACAGCGTCGCCGCGGCTGGAGCGGCGAAGTTCGTGCTCAATGCTGCGCAACAGGTTCTCGGCTTCTTCCTCGTCGATGTAGAGGTCGCTGTTCCGCGTGACGCGGAAGGCATGCACTCCATCCAGAATCAGCCCGGGAAAAAGGTCCGCGATGTGATGTTTAATGAGAGAGGCGAGGTAGATGTAATCCCAGGGTTCGTCTTCGCCTTTTCCGCGTGGCATCATGATGAGACGCGGCAGCACGCGCGGAACCTGCACGATGGCATGGAGCAATTCGCCGCCGCGTTGTGCCTTCGCCCGCACGAGCAGGTTGTGACTCTTGTTCAAGAGCTGCGGGAACGGATGGCTCGCGTCGACGGCGAGCGGCGTGAGCATGGGGAAAACTTCCTCCTGGAAATAACGTCGGGCCCAGGCCGCGCGTTTCGTGTTCAGTTGCGCGACGTCGTGAATTCGAATTCCATTCCGGGCCAGAGCCGGAGCAATCTCGTCGTTCCAAAGCGCGTACTCAAGAGCCACCAGCTCGTGGGCGATCCGCTGGATGCCATTGAATATTTCTGTCGGACTCAAACCATCCGGGCCGACGTCGCTGGTTTCGCTTTCGATCTGCTGTTTGATGCCGGCGACACGGATTTCGAAGAACTCATCCAGATTGGAGCTAAAGATGGTCAGGAACTTGACCCGCTCCATAATCGGCTGCGTCGCATCCTGGGCCTCTTCCAAGACGCGGCGGTTGAACTCGAGCCAGCTCAGCTCACGGTTGATAAAGTTTTCCGGAGCGGAGAACTTTTTTTGGGCCGAGTCCGCCGGGGCGTCGGGTAATTGGATAATGTTGTTCGCGCCATCTGAAGACGAGGATTCAGGTTTGGTTTGCATCAACACTCCATCGGCCCGGCCTAACTAGTCTCCGATTCCGATCGAGCGGGTGAGACGCTGCAGAACGCCTTTGCGCTCCGGTTTTTGCGCGGACAGGGCTGGCCAGCATTCCACAATCTCGAGAGCGAGGAATCGAAAGAGAGTTAAACGCGCGAATTTTAGATCGAGGCGCAGATTCTTGGCAATCTGTTGAATCGATCGTACGCCGTTGAATTGCGAGGCGAACTGGGCCTCGGCCACAGTCAGCCGCAAGTCCTGCACACGCTCGAATCCATCACGGGTGTACGCCGGGATGCAGCCCGGATCGTAATTTACCTTACTGCCGAGATCCTGGAACTGGATCAGACGCAGGGTGGCCAGAGCCCAATGATCCATATCTCCTTCCGGAGCCACCCCGGCCGTCCAGGAGGGAAGCTCGGTGCATTGTTCAAACATGAACCGCACCCGTGACGTAATCCAAAGGTTGGCGAAAAGCTTTTGCCCGTAGTGCTGCACCAATTGGAAGGCCGGCTCCTGCAAGATTAATCCACTCTGCGCGAGAGTCATGAAAAGGGGACAGCCTGTTTCTTTCTGCTGTGTTCGCGCTTCGGCGATTTTTTCCTGATCCACGTTGACCAAAGTGATGGGCGCTTCGGAGCAGTAGAGCTCCGGATCGCGCGTTGTGGCTAGAACGATCTCCCCATTTTTGACCAGCAAATCAACCGGCTCTTTGTTCCAGAAGGAACGAAGCGTGCCGGTGAGCTTGCCCTTGGCAATTGTTCGGAGAGCCCAATTCATCGAGAAAAAACTCGTGTCACCGCAGAAGTATGCGCCGCCCGTGACGGATTCGTTGGGCAGATCGGAATCTTGCTCGGAGGATGCCGCCGGCATGGCGTTGGTTTCACCAACCGGAAGTAAGTCGTCGCCCGTCGGCAGCTCCTCCGGTGACGTAAAAGAAGGGGCGGTCCAAGGCTGGCCCCAGGTTTCCTGTGTGGGCGGCGCGCTCCACCATTCCTCCGCTGCCGGAGCGGGTTGCTCAGCCGATTGCACCGCCGGCTGCGGCGTTTGTGCTTCCTCGAAGCCGAAATCGGTCGGAGCGGGTTCGGCGCTGGGCGGGGCCGGTTGTGTCTCAGGTGCAGGGGGCTGCGGTTCGTCCGGTAATTCGGGCATATGGTTTTCCACGGTTCTGATAAGCAAATCTGAAGTGAACGGTTTATTCAAGGACCCAATCACATTAGAACTGCCCGCCAAGTCCGGACGGAGGTCGGCTCCAAGGCCGGACATGTAGACAACCGGAATGCCCGCCGTCACCGGGTCTTCCCGGAGTCGGCGCGTCACTTCGTCGCCTTTCATGTCGGGCAGAATGTAGTCGAGCAAAATCAGTTCCGGCGGATCTGCTTTGGCTGCGACAAGACTGTCCCGCGCGTTTGACGCGCTGCTTACATCGTAGTTCGCCTCACTCAGGATGTCTTTGACGAAGCTTAGCAACATCACGCTGTCATCGATGACGAGAATTTTTCGCCGCGCGGAAGATTTGGCCCGGGCCATCTTCGCACCAGAGGCGGCGCCCTCTTCGTCCACCTTACGCATGGCTTCCATAAGAAGGATCTGCCAATCGAGGTTGATCGTCCGCGGCGCGGCCCCGGCAGCAACCTCGGAGATCATGCCACCTTTCCAGGTGACGATTTCGTTGAAGGCAGCCGTCCCTTCCTTGCCGAGGGCGGTGGCATGCCGGACTTGTCCGTCCTCAAAGTAGACGCGGCCTTTTTCGCCGCTCGGAGCAGTGAATTCGATTGCCGCCGTCGTGCCGCTCATACATTTGAGCTGAATAATATCAGCCACGTGCAGATCGCTGAGCGTGCCTTGGAACTTCTCGCTCTCCGGCTTTGTCGACGGGCGCAGGAGCGCCTGCACCAGATCCACGAAATCGTTATGTGGGAAAGGTTTCTCCAGAAAATGGATTGCGCCGATGCTGGCGGCCTGTTCGCGGGCGGTCGAGAGGTGGGTGGCGGTCAGGATAATGGCGCGACCGTTGGGGTGGCTGGTGCGCAGGTCGTAGAGAAATTCCAGCCCGAGATCGTAGGTGGCGTCCACGTCGAGGACGAACAAGTCAGGTTTTGTGGCCGAGGCCTTGCGCTGGGCTTCTTCCAGAGAATGGGTCAGGTCCACGCCCGCATCCGGGGCGACCTCATGCAAAGCGGTCAGGATGGCTGAAGCCACAAGTTCATCCGGCTCCAACACCAAAATTCGACCATTACTTATGCTTGCCGCGTCCATTTTTTGCGATTCGAGGACCTGCGGAGTGGCGGTGGTTGCTCCCGCAACAGGTTGCCCTTACGAAGGCCTGCTTCTCGGCAAATGCAAAGGATTTTATGAGGGAGCGACCAGCTCAGGATAGTGGAACGGCCTCTCCGAGAGCGTGGCTAGATTCGAAGAGGCGAGGCCGCTCAATTTTGCGCGCGGAAGGGCGACTCTTTCGGCACCGCGCTCAGAGAGCCCGATCCTCCTGTGCCCGCTTCCCCAACTATCGAACATTTAATTTTCAGTTTGAGCAAACCGCGTGGCCAATTCGCGGCGGCTTGTCTTGCCCCGATCGTTGACTGGAATCTCCGCGACGACAAAAATACGCTTGGGCACCTGCCATCCGCTTAAGCGCAGGCGGCAGGACTGCAGGAGCTCGGCTTCTCCGATGTTTGGCTCGGCTACGACACAGGCCGCGACGTCCTCATTGCGCAGGGCCGATCTGCGTCCGAAGACAACGGCTTCTCGAACTCCCGGCAAGGCAAGTAAATGAGCCTCCACCTCCGCTGGATTAACCTTTTTGCCGGCGACGTTGATGACATCCGAGATGCGGCCCGTAATCTTCAAGCCCGATCCGCACGGCGTGAGCAGGTCATCTGGGAGGAATGTGCCATCGCCCAACTTCGCCGGGTCCGGGTCCGGAAAATAGCCGTCGCCTACGGCGGCGCTGTGCACTCGCACCTGACTTGCCGGCGCGCCCGGATCAACCGTTTCGAGTTGGACCCCGCTCACGGGCGAACCCACGAAGCCGTCCTGAAAATCCATTCCGCTGCGGTCATAGCAAATGCCTCCGCATTCGGAGGAGCCATAGAATGAGTGAATCGGCTGCCCAAATTTCTCGCGAAAGCGGCGGGCCAACGGTGCGGTCAAAGGCGCCCCCGCGGAAATGCAAAGGCGCAGGCTGCTTAAGTCTGGAATATCGTCCACCGCGCAAAAGGCTTGGTAGAACACCGGCATTCCGGGGAAGACGGTGGCGCGGGTGCAGGCCAGACCGTCCAGAACTGCGCGCGGGAGACGGTCGCGGCTCAAGACCATCGCGACTCCACGCGCAATCAGAGGAATGATTAAATTGCTGAAGCCGTAAGAGTGCGAAACCGGAATGACGCCGTAGTTGAGGTCGTCTCCCCGGATATCCATCGTGGCGCAGATTTGATCGCCATCGGCCAGCAATTGCTGGCTGCGGAAACGGATGGCTCGAGGGGCTGCGGTCGTTCCTGACGTAAGCTTTAATAGACAGGGCCGCGCCGAATCTCCCGGCGCAAAGACGTCGCGGGGTGGAGTTTCCCGGGTGATTTGGTGGAGCTGAACGGATTCTTGTGCGTCGGCCGTCAGAAGGACGCGGGCCTGGCAAATCTCCAGGACGGCGGCGCGTTCCCCGTCGGTCATGGTCGTCTCAAGCGGAAGGATGACCACTCCTCGGCGCAAGCCGGCCAGGAATACCGACGGCCAGGCCGGGTGATTTCCGATTTGCACTCCGAGAACCGTCCCGCCCGGCCATCCATCGATCTGTTGTTCCCTGCCAGCGGCTTCGTTTTCAATGTCGCGAAAGGTGCGCAGGCCCCGACCATTCTGGTCAATAATGGCCAACCGGTCAGGGTCCTGTTGGAGCAGGCTGTTCCAGCGCTTTACGATGGGGTCGTTTGATTTCATCCCTTGCGAATAAAATCAACCCGCCCTAGATTCCTCGTTCCTTCTCGACATGAAAGCGGACATTCATCCTGATTACCAGAAAAGCGACATCGTCTGTGCTTGCGGCGCGGTTTACCACACCCGTTCGACGCGTCCTGACATTAGAATCGGCATTTGCGCCGCGTGCCATCCGTTTTTCACCGGAGAACAAAAGTTTGTCGATACCGCTGGCCGCGTCGAAAAATTCACGCGCCGTTACGGCAGCACCATGGCTGCCCGCACCCCGAAAAAGGGTTAGCTGAACTGCGTCGTTCCCGCCCTGCGACGGGGCCGATTCCAAGGCGACTACGCCCGTCGTCCGGGGCCGACAGACCAAAATGGACTTTAATCTTTTAATCGATCGGAAACGCGAGCGTTTCGCCGAGCTCGAACGGGAAATCGCCGACCCGAATCTCTTTGCCAATCGCAAGCGGGCCAGTGACGCCATGCGCGAGCATTCCAACACGAAGCAGGTCATCGCGCGCTGGGATCAACTGGTCAATGCGCGCAAACATCTGCAGGACGCGCGTGATTTGCTCTCATCGAGCGACACCGATCTGGCCCAGATGGCGCAGGAAGAGGCGCCCAAGCTCGAAAAACAGGTGGCCGATCTGGAGCGCGACATTCAAATCGCTTTGCTTCCGGCGGACGAGAGCGAGGAGCGTGACGCCATTATCGAGATTCGCGCCGGTACCGGCGGAAGTGAGGCGGCCATTTTTGCCGCTGATCTTTATCGCATGTATAACCGTTACGCCGAGTCGGCTGGATTGAAAATGGAGGACCTCGAGTCGAGTCCTTCCGAATTGGGCGGACTGAAAGAAGTGATCTTCAAAGTTTCGGGCGAAGCCGTTTTTCGAAAATTGCGTTACGAAAGCGGAGTGCATCGCGTGCAGCGGGTGCCCGCGACCGAAGCGCAGGGCCGCATCCACACCTCCACCGCCACGGTCGCAGTGTTGCCGGAGGCGGAAGAGATCGATTTCGAACTGAAGGCGGAGGATCTCCGAATCGAAGTCTGCCGTTCGGGCGGTCCTGGTGGCCAGGGAGTTAATACGACCGATTCCGCCGTCCAAATTCTTCACATTCCGACCGGACGAATTGTTCGTTGTCAGGACGGCCGAAGCCAGCAAAAGAACAAGGAGAAAGCGCTCACCATCATGCGGACACGCCTGAAGGAAGAGAAGCAGCGCGAGGAAGAAGCCAAGTATTCGGCTCACCGCAAAACGCAAATCGGCTCGGGCGGGCGCGAGGAAAAGATCCGCACTTATAATTTCCCCCAGAACCGCATTACCGATCATCGAGTTGGACTGACTTTGTACAATCTGGATCGCGTGATGGAGGGCGATCTGGGCGAGATGATTCAAACGCTGCAAACCGCCGATATGGCGGAAAGATTGAAGGAATCATCGCTCGCGTGAGGATGCCTTCTCGACAGGTAGGGACGGACATCCGAACCGTCCGGCTTCCTGCCGTGATTCGCAGGCTTTGCGACGAGCCGCCCCAGTTTAGATGACTCTCCTGGAAGTGCTTCAGGCAACCACGGACTATTTCAAGAAGCGTGGAGTCGAAAGCCCTCGGTTGAATGCCGAACACCTGTTGGCTTTTGTGCTGGCCCGAAAGCGCATCGAACTTTACCTCGAATTCGAGCGCGTCCTGACCGAGGCGGAACTGACTCCGCTGCGCGCGATCGTGCAACGCCGCGGGCAAGGTGAGCCGCTGCAACACCTGCTCGGAACGGTGGAATTTGGCGGAAATATTTTTGCCTGCGACAAGCGTGCGCTGGTTCCTCGACCCGAAACAGAGGAGTTGATTGGCTTGGTCGAGCCGAGGATTCGAGATCCGAAGGGCCAGATGGTCGACGTCGGAACCGGCAGTGGGGTGATTGCCATCACTCTGGCGGCTAGGTTGGCCGAGGCACAAATTTGTGCGGTCGATATCTCGCATGACGCCCTCGCCCTGGCCCGCGAAAACGCTGAAAGACTCAGCCTCACTCAACGTATTCAATTTGTGCACTCGGATTTGCTGTCCGCATTGACGGGAACCTTTGAAGCGATTGTGGCGAATCTGCCGTATGTCGCGGAGCAGGATCGATCGACTCTCTCCTGTGAGGTTTTGCACGACCCGGACGTAGCCCTTTTCGGTGGAAATCAGGGCGATGAGTTGATTCGCCGCCTGATTGATCAGGCCCCGAAGCACTTAGGCGCCGGTGGGTTGCTTGCCTTGGAAGTGGGAGCCGGCCAGGCCGAGTCGCTGAGCGGGTTTTTGCGGCAGAAAAATTATAACGACATCGAGACGGAAAGAGATTATGCAGGGGTTCCCCGGTTCCTCTTTGCCAGGTATGGATAAAATTCGCATCCACGGCGGTCATGCCCTTTCCGGGTCGATCAAAATCAGCGGGTCGAAAAACTCGGCTCTGCCAATTTTGGCCGCGACGCTGCTGACGCGAGAGCCGTGCATTCTGCGCCGCGTGCCCGACCTGAGCGACACGCATTACATGCTCCAGATTTTGATGCACCTTGGGGCGCAGGTAGAGCGGGCCAGCGGGACGGTCAGTGTCACGGCGGACAAGATCGAATCGATCGCGCCCTACGACGTGGTGCGAAGGATGCGCGCTTCGGTTTGTGTAATCGGTCCGTTGCTCGGCCGTTGTAAGGAAGCGACCGTTTCTCTTCCGGGAGGGTGCGTCATCGGTGACCGCCCGATCGATTTGCATCTCAAAGGTTTCGAGGCGCTGGGCGCGGCCGTGCGCGTGGAAGGTGGCAATGTCAAAGTCTTCGCCCCCAAACTGACCGGCGCGGTAGTCAACTTGCGCGGCAAATTCGGGCCCACCGTGCTCGGAACGGATAATATCATGATGGCGGCGGTTCTGGCCGAAGGCACAACCGTGATTGAAGGGGCGGCCCAGGAACCGGAGGTGGTCGACTTGGCTAATTTTCTGAACAAGATGGGCGCGAAGATCGAGGGCGCGGGCACTCGTCGTCTCATTATTGAAGGTGTCTCCGAATTACACGGAGCCGAGCACGAGATCATTCCTGATCGCATCGAAGCGGGTACCTTTCTGGTGGCGGGCGCCGTCTGCGGCAAGGGCATTACGGTCAAACGGGTGGACCCAACGCATATTGTGGCTGTGACGAAGGCGCTGACCGATTGTGGGTTTCAGATCACCACGGAGAAAGACTCCGTTTCGATTTCGCCTAACGGCAGCACCAAAGCGCTCGAGTTAGTGACGGATCCCTACCCGGGATTTCCCACTGATATGCAGGCTCAAATGTGTGCCCTCCTTTCCACGACCGAAGGAATCAGTGTCGTGACTGAGAACGTTTTTCCGCAACGCTATATGCATGTGGCCGAGCTAAAGCGGATGGGAGCCAATGTCGATATGGAGGGTCCGACCGCCATCATCAAGGGAGTGGATCAGCTTTTTGGCGCGCCCGTCATGGCGAGTGATCTGCGCGCCTCCGCCGCGCTCGTGCTGGCCGGCCTGAAGGCAGATGGCATCACCGAAGTGGGCCGGGTTTATCACATCGATCGCGGATACGAGCATCTCGATGAGAAGCTCAGCGAATTGGGCGCCCAAATAGAGCGAGTGAAGGAGTAAGGCGTGGAAACATCGACTCGTTCGAATGTGCGGACGTGGTGTGTGCTGTGTCACGCGGCCGCTTTAGCCGGCATTTTCCTGCACGTGGTCGGACATTTCTTCGGACCGTTGATCGTGTGGCTTTTGAAACGGAGCGAGTCGGAGGAAATCGACGCCCACGGTAAGGAGTCGGTCAACTTTCAGATCTCGATGCTGATCTACAACCTCATCGCCGCGATCCTGTGCCTCGTTGTGATCGGATTTGCCCTTCTGCTCATCCTCTGGATTTTGAACACCGTGTTAGTGATCATCGCGTCCATCCGGGCCAGCGAAGGCAAGCTCTATCGTTACCCGCTCACCATTCGGTTCATCAAGTAGCGAGCGGCCGCCCGGCGGTTAAGCACGCCTCAACAAGAGTGAGCTACAACGTCCTCTTCCTGCAGCCACGGCACTCTGTTGCCGTGTTTCTATGATGCCGTGAAGAGGATCGGGCTTCACAGTTCCTTTACTTCAATCTTGGGGAGGCGAGCGGCTTCCAGTTGCTTGTTTAAAGCCGGAAGATCCTGTGTCTCAACGGCTCGCCACTGTTCCATGATCTCGGGGGCGCCTTGTTCAACTGTTGCGACAGCGGCCCGAACGACAGGCGTCGGTGCCGCGTCCGTTCTCTCGATGTCGGTGAACAAGGATTTCAATTGTTGCAGGACCTCGAGCTCGAGCGGCGCGCCTGCGCGCGCTCGCCTCGAGCCGCTCAGGTCTTGCAGCTTTTTGATTAGAGCGTCGAGCTGGGTGACTGCGGCATTTTTCCCGGCAACCTCTTTCGCCTTCGTGAGTTCATTCATGAGGGGCTCGAGCGCGTTGTTAATCTTCTCCAGGGCAGCGCGGTAGCCAGACAGTTTTTTGAGCGCGTCAAACTGTTCCGCCAGATCTTTCCTCGAGGCTTTTATACGCGGATCCATGCGCACGGTGAGCGGCTGTGTGTAGTTTTGGCCGCCGACGGTGAGGGTGACCGAATATTCTCCGGGCATGGCCCATGGTGAAGTGGTTTCCGGCGCGGTGAGGGCGTAGACAGCCGTCATGGGATAATTCAAATCGACTCCAGTCACGGGGCTGTAGTGCATATCCCAAAGGAAGCGATGGATCCCCGGCGTGTTTCCCAAGGGTTGAGGAGGGCGCACCCAGTAGGCGGGGATATTTAGTTTTGGATCGATCGGTGGAATCACATCGCCACTGGAATAGAGGCGCACCAGGTTTCCGTCAGGCTCCTTTATTTCCAAAGTCACGATGCCTGATACATTGGCCCCAAGATTGTAATCGATCATCGCGCCGTCCGGCGGATTTTCGCCCGCCGGCTCATCGGGCGGTAAAGGCGTGTCTGTGTTCATGCTGAAGCGCAGGCGCGTCGCGGTTTGCGGTTTGAACAGAGCCGTCTCCGGCGGACCCATCTGGAACTGGCGCAAAGGCGTGATGTTATCCAGAATCCAAAATCCGCGCCCGTGCGTCCCGATGGCGACGTCATCATCTTTGATGATCAAGTCCCGCACTGAGGTGGCTGGCATGTTCAGCCGCAACGATTGCCAGTTTTCGCCGTCATCGATCGAAACGTAGACGCCCCGTTCCGTGCCGGCGAAGAGCAATCCGCTGCGCTGCGTGTCTTCGCGCACCACATTTACCGTCTGGCCGTCTGGAATTCCTTTGACGATTTCCTGCCAGGTCTTACCGCCGTCATGCGTCCGGTAAATGTGCGGGCGCATGTCGTCGAGACGCAGGGTGTTGATCGCGGCATACGCCGTATTGACGTCGAAATGTCCCGCCTCCATGAGGGAAATTTTCTGCCAGGCCGAGATCTGGGGCGGCGTTACATCGTTCCAGTTTTTCCCACCATCCGCGCTGACATGAATGAGGCCGTCGTCCGTCCCCGCCCAGATGCGGTTCACATCGAGAGAAGAAGGAGCCACCGTGTAGATGACCCCGCGTCGGGTCGGTTGCGCGGTCGGTTCCGAGCGATATTTTCCGATGCTCGGCGGAAGGTCGAAAGTCTGACGCGTCAGATCCGGGCTGATCTGGTCCCAATGATCTCCTCCGTCGCGCGTCTTCCATAAGGTATTCGCGGCGAAGAAAAGCAGATGCGGATCGAGCGGCGAGAAAACGATCGGTTGTGTCCGGATCATGCGAAAGTCGTCCGAGCGGAATGCCTTGGGCAGGATATTTGTGGTTTGTCCGGTGCGACGATCGTAGCGGGTCAATTTACCTCCGAAGAGAATATCCGGATCCAGCGGATCCGCCGCGACGTAGCCATATTCTTCGGCTGCCACGGGATGCCATTCGCGGAAAGTGATAGCTCCGTCCTGGCCCCGGCTGGAAATACAAACGGAACCGCTTTCCTGCTGCCCACTGCACAAGCGATAGGGGAAAGCGTTGTCCGCGCTAACGTGAAAAAGTTGGGCAGTCGACTGGTTATACCAGGAGCTCCAGGTTTTGCCGCCGTTCACGGTGACGATGGCGCCCTGGTCGCTGCCGAGCAAAATAATGTCGCTGTTGTTCGGGTTGATCCAAACGTTCTGGTAATCGTCACCACCCGGTGCGCCGCGGAATCCGTTCCACGTTTTTCCGCCGTCGATCGACTTCCAACAAACCACGCTGGCGGCATAAATGATCTTTGCGTCTTTCGGATCGAAGCGGACGACGGGCAGATCTCCGCCCCCGATGCCGTTGCCGGGCCGTTTGTCCGTGGTGGTAACGCTCCACGTTTCGCCCCCGTCATCCGACCGATAAAGCCCGCTCCCTTTTCCTGTGCCGACGGCCGCGCACAAGCTTTTAGAGTTGCTCGCAGCGATTGCGATGTTGGCCTGCACAATGCCCTCGGGCAGACCCTTGCTCAGCTGTTTCCAGGTTTGACCGCCGTCGCTTGATTTGAATATCCCTCCGTTAGGTCCTTTCCACGCCGCGTTCTCCCAAGGGCCTTCCCGTGCTTCCCAGAGTGATGCGTAAACGATTTCGGGATGGGCCGGATCAATCTGCACGTCGGCTCCGCCCGTATTCTCATCCTTGTAGAGAACCTTCTCGAACGTCTTTCCTCCGTCGGTCGAACGAAAGATGCCACGTTCATCGTTAGGCCCATAGGGATGACCACCCACCGCGACGAAGAGACGATCGACATTTGTAGGATCGATCGAAAGCTGTGCGATTTGCTGGCCGTCGCGCAGACCGAGGTGCGTCCAGGTACTGCCGCCGTCGCTCGATTTATAGATTCCGTCGCCCACGGACAAATCCGGGCGGTGCAAACCTTCGCCGCTGCCAACGTAGATGACTTCCGGATCCGAGAGGGCCACTGCGATCGCGCCGACCGACGCGGTCGGCTGGCTATCGAAGATGGAATCCCACGTTCGGCCGGAATCGGTGGAACGAAAGACACCGCCGTTGACTGGGGCCATGTAAAAAAGGTTGGGTCGCGAGGGCACGCCTGCGATGGCGCGGGTGCGGCCGCCCCGGTGCGGACCGATGTTGCGCCAGTGCAGGGCCGGCCCGATTTCTCGAGCGATTTGCGCCTGGGCGCTGTTGTGGCCGAGCCAGACGAGCAGGCAGATGAATGACAACTTGCGAATGAAGCAGGCAGGGCGGTTGCGCATTGTATGGTGAGACGAGGTAAAGATGGTAGTCGGGAGAATCGACTTCCGCGAGTTTAACGAACCGCACGCGAAGGCGCCTCAACAGAGTGAGGCGTCTACGGTGCTCTTCTTCCTGTAGCCACGGCATTCTGTCGCCGTGTCGGGATGTGGCGCGCCTTCAATAGTGCATAAGCGCGCGGAGCGTATTCATATTCACAACATCTTCCTTCAGATTTTTGTCCTTCGGTGTCTCGAGGACTTTGGGAATTTTACGGAAGCGTCGATCGCGCATAATAAAGCGAAAGGCATCCAATCCGATCTTGCCTCTGCCGATCTGTTCATGCCGGTCGACTCGGGAGCCTAGTGCGGTTTTTGAATCGTTCAGATGAAGCGCGCTCAGACGATTGAGCCCGATCGTGCGATCAAACTGACGGAACATCGTTTTCACCCCATTTTCCGTTGTGATATCGTATCCGGCGGCGAAGACATGGGCCGTATCCAGGCAAACGCACAGTCGCTCCGGCTCGCGCGCGTTCTCTATTATATAAGCGATTTGCTCGAAGGTGTTTCCGAGACAGGAACCTTGTCCGGCCGTCGTCTCCAGGGCCACTCGTGTCTTCACCTTTGGAATCTTGCGCAGAACGCGGTCAAGCGAAGCGACGATCGCATCGAGTCCCGCGCCCTCTCCTGCTCCAAGATGCGCGCCGGGATGCAAAACCAAAAAGGGCAGCTCGAACTGATCGGCCCGGATGAGTTCTTCGGCGAGAGCGCGAATGGAATTGGCGTGAAACTGCGGATTGGTCGCGGCCAAATTAATGAGGTAGTTGGCGTGCGCGAAAATGGAAGACAAGTCCGCGCGTTGCGGGTGCTCAAGGAAGGCGCGGATTTCTCCTTTTTCCAGAGGTCGGGCGAACCATTGCATGTTGTTTTTCACGAAAATCTGCATGGCTGTGCATTGAATTGAGCAGGCGCGCTCGATCGCCATGTGTGCTCCCCCACCGATCGACATGTGAGCGCCCAGAAGAAGCGGCGCTCGTTGATGTGCGACGGGGGCTCCGCGATCTTTCCGCTTCCTGGTCACGGCCATTCCCCAATGCCTAGAATCCTTTCGGATGCCAGTCGGGATTTTTCAGGCTGCCTTCGCCCGTGTACTCGAGAAGTTTATAAACGGGGGTCAGAAGGGCGGCCGGTCCGTTCGCGCTCATCCGGACGTTGAAATCCAGTTTGTCGTCCAGGAAATGAATGTCCCCGTGACCGAGCATGCTGAAAAGGTTGCCCGCGACCTCGAAATCGTCCGTGTGCATCACTCCATCCCTGATGGAGAAAGTGGCGCCCGCTTTGCGCGCGACACTATAGCCCAGGCTGCCGGGCAAAACCGTGTTCAAGAGTCCGGAGAGCGGCCCGAAAATGGGGATCGAGAAAACGTCCCCGTTCATGACCTCCAGTTTTCCCGTCCCGCGCATCTTGCGAGCATCACTTCCCAGGCCGGTGAAATCATAAGCCCCGTTCAACTGCCCGTGCGCAGTCTTGTAATCGTAGTACAACTCCGTCAGAAGTGGAAAATCAACGCGGTCTGCCACGATGCTGGCGTGATAATGTGAATCGTTGTGGGCCAGTGAAATATCCGCATTGCCGCGAACTCGGCCGGAGAACAAGGCGCCTTTGAGATCGTTGATCTGTAAACGGTCGTTCGTGAAAACGAGCTGCCCTGATATGCGGTCGAGCGGAAGAGTCTTCCCGAGAAAAACGTAATCCATCCCACCGAGACCATCGACGCTGAGGTCGAGCCGGGTGTTTTTCCCACCGCCGAACTGGTAGACGCCGTTGGCTGTGATATTGGGAGGCTGCCGAAACTTGTAGGGCGTTACGGTTTTTGCCAATTTCGGATCGATCCAGTAAATGACGTCGTTAGGCCAAAGTGAGGTTTTTAGATTGGCGATCCGGACCTCGTGTTTCTTGAAGTCGTAGGTAAAACCGCCTGTGCCCACTCCTTCATCCCGGGTCACGCGCAAGTCTTCGTAAGAGACGGCTCCATCGCCGAACCGGACGTGAGCGCCTGCCTTGTTCATCCAGGCACCGCGGAAGCGTGCCCGCTCGAGGGCGATCGTGCCTTCGCCTCGCCAGCTGGCTGGTTTATTGTCATCGCCGCGGATGGCGAGATGAACCGTGGGCGGGCGCGGCCACTCCCACTCCGCCAGAAACTGCTGCAGATCGGGCGAGACAAAGGCGCGCAGCCCGATCGGATTAATGGTGCTATCGATATCGAGCCGGAAATCATTCGGCGCGTCCAGTAGTTCAGCCGTCAGTTGGCCGCCCTCGTTCTGCACGTGAATATCACGGACGAGGGTGCGTTCGCCGTCCCAGGAAAAGTTGGCATTGAACTGGGAAAAAGCGACCGAGCGATAAATCAAACTAGGGGCTGCTACGTTACCAATGACTTTGAACTGAGGGCGACCTGCCCCGAAATTTGCGCTGCCCGAGGTGGTCAGGACGGGCGGGGCTTTAAAGGTCGTATCGGTGAGAAGTTTTCCGAGACCGAAAGCCTCGAGCAAGCCTTTCAGGTCGATATTGCTGCGAGCCTGAAATTTGGCCTCGCTGCTTTGCCGACTCCAGCTGCCCCCGGCTGAGAACATGCCGGCTGCATCGATCCATTCGCACCGCGTTAAACTCAACAGCTGCTTACTGAATTCGATTGAGGCCGTGAAATCGCTCAGCTCATATTTATCTCGCCTGACCTTTGCCGCCCGCAGAGTGGCTTCGATGCGCGCATTCTCCATTTCCGAAAGGTCTCCGCTGAATTTCACCTGTAGGGATGGCTCGGAAGGAAAGCTAAATTTCTGCAGCTCGCCAATGACGCGTTGCAAAAGGGCGAGGCGCTTCTGCCATTCCTCTTCGGAGAGAGGTGTGGAGGGCGGTGCGTTGATCCGCTTAATCAATTGTCCGGTGGCTGATATGCGGACGCCGCAGAACACCCCTTCCGCCTGCGATACGTAGATTTGTTCGGGTGGAAAATAAACATGCGCCCGGAAATCCGTTAATTGAGCCTGACCCTCCCCGCCCTTTATCCCGGCCATGGGAAGGGTGAGTTGAGCGTCGCGCACATCGAGCGCATTCAAAAATGGCTGATGATGGAGGAGGGCCGCGTAGTTAATGTCGAGCGAGACTTCATTGATCAACGCAACCGTAGTTTCCCGGTGTTTGTAGTCGTAAATGCGGACGTCCTGCGCGACGAGGCCTCGGAAGGGGTCGACCGTAAGATGAGCGACGGATGCTTCCACGCCATGCTTATGAAGCTCCTCCACGATGCGTTGCCGCCACTCGCGACCGAAACCCTTGTGCGCCATGTACCATCCCCCGCCGAGTAACGCCGCGACGGTCAGGACGACGGCCAGCCGGATCGTGCTGACCAACAGTCGTCGGGCGAAGCGCGGGCGCGAAAGCTCGCCAGGCGCAGATAACTTTTCTGGGTCAAGGATGGCGGGCATTGTGAGGGGACCGCTTAGCGGTCGGCAGTTACACCGATAGACAATCTAGGACTGGTTGCAAAAGTCCTGCGCTTTAACAATGCAAATGCGAAGATGAAACGTGTTTACCATCTCCGAACTGCCCGCCATTGACGCGACGCTTAACTTCGTCAGCACCGTGTTTATTTCGACCGGTTGGTACCTGATTCGTCGCGGGGCCTGGCGGGCTCATATTGTATGCATGGTTATAGCGGTCATTTCCTCCACTTTTTTTCTGGCGGGCTATCTGATCTATCATGCGCATGTCGGCGAAAAATCGACCCATTTTACGGCAACCGGAGCGGTCGCCGTGATTTATTTTACCATGCTGATTACGCACATCCTGCTTGCCTTTGTTACCCTCCCGCTGGTCATTCTGACGTTGCTCCCGGCCTTTCGGCGCCGCTGGGAAAAGCACGTTCGAATTGCGCGCTGGACCATGCCAATCTGGCTCTATGTGTCCGTCACGGGGGTGCTTGTCTATTTCATGTTATATAAATGGTACCCTCCGCCCAATCTTGCACTTCACTGGTAGTTGATGTTTGATCTGCAAAGGCCAACCTCATACCCACTAAACATGGTCACGATCGCGACATTTAACGAAGCTGCCAAGGCCAAGGGTCTGAAGGTTCGGTTGCAGCAAGCCGGCATCCGGGCCGACGTGCATAACGAAGGCCATTTGCAGCAGGTCGCCTTTATGTCGAAGCCGCAGGCCAATAACAAGGTGCTGGTGGAGGACAATGATTTCGAGCGGACCCAGCAGTTGATGGTGGAATGGGAATCGACCGACCCAGACATCGCGACGGCCCTCATCCGGTGTCCGCAATGCCGCTCTTCTCGAATCGAATACCCTCAACTTACCCGCAAGTTCCTTACCCCGGCGCTGGCCAGCGTGCTTTTCGCTCTCCGGATTTTCGCCAAGGAGTTTTATTGCGAAGATTGCCATTACACGTGGGGCACCGAAGATCAGCGCACTCTGGCGCGGCTCTGGCATCGTTTCTTTCCGGGTGCCGAGCCCGAAAGGGAAGGTTCGTAGGCAAGGACATTTCCGAGCGCGTCGCTGAAAAGGCGGCGTGCGATATCTGTCCATATGAATCCAGTGCTTTGAAAGAAAATCCCATCCTCGCCTGAACGATGAAATGGCTCTTCGTCCTCGTCCTGGCCGTGATCATTTTCGGGGGCGCCGCTTTTTTTGGTTACAATCTTTTCTACAAACAAGAGATAGCCGTGCAAAAGGAACAGCGCGGCGAAGTCAAAGCGGAACCGACCCCGGACATCGGTCTCCCCGAATTTCAGGCGGCGGCCAGACTCCGGCAGGAGGGAAAAATGCCCGAGGCGCGCGGCGCGCTCGGCGCTTTTATCCAGAAATATCCGAGTGGCCAGCATGTGGACGAAGCGAAGGATTTGCTCGGAGAAATAAACATCGAGATTTTGCTGTCGCGCACGCCTTCACCCGAGAAAACCGAGTACATCGTGAAGCCGGGGGACGTTTTGCAAAAAGTGGCCAATCGGGTCAAATCGACGCCTGAGCTGATCATGCGGATGAACAACCTGAACGGGACGATGCTGCACATCGGCGAACGATTACTTATTTCGCATCCCGAATTTAGCCTCGTCGTGCAACGCAAGCCGAAGCTGATCGTTTTGCTCGATCACGGATCATTTTTTAAGCAGTACCACGTTCAGGAAATGAAGCTTTCACCCAAGCAGGCGCCGCGAATCTCGTCGAAGGTGGCTGAAACAATGGCATTTCGGGACGGCAAGCGCGTCGGTTTTGGGACGAAAGAGTTTATTGGAAGCACGCGCTGGATTCGGCTGAGTGCGGCGGGTTATACGATTTACTCACTCGCTGATACAGCGCATCCGCGGCTCGGACAGCCGCCACCCCCGACGGGGCTCGGCGTCGCCGCCACGGATGTGGAGGAGTTGAGCGGCCTTGTAAACAATCGCACCCCTGTCACGATAATAGACTGAAGACTTTGAAGGGTTAGCCCCGTAAAGCGTTAGCATGGACAAGCACATCCTCGATTTCGAGAAACCGATCCTTGAACTGGAGCGGCGCCTTCAGGAAATCCGCGAGCACTCCGGTGTGCACGACGTCGATCTGGAGTCGGAAGTCGAAGCCATGCAGGCGAAGATCGAAACGACCCGTCGCCAGATTTACGGCAACCTGACAGCCTGGCAACGCGTCCAAATCGCGCGGCACGTGCAACGGCCCTTCGCTCTGGACTATATCGAACGGTGTTTCACGGATTGGACGGAACTACGCGGCGATCGTCTTTTTGCGGACGACCGGGCCATGCCGAGCGGCCTGGCTCGACTCGGCCCCTACCGGTGCATCGTGATTACGCATCAAAAGGGACGCAACACGAAAGAGAACGTGATGCGCAATTTCGGATGCGCCCATCCGGAGGGTTATCGCAAGGCGTTGCGCCTGATGCGCATGGCTGAGAAATTCGGCATGCCCGTGGTGTCGTTGATCGACACGCCCGGCGCTTATCCTGGCATTGGATCGGAAGAACGGCATATCTCTGAAGCTATTGCCGTTAATCTGCGCGAGATGATGTCTTTGCGCGTCCCCTCGGTGGCGGTCGTGATCGGAGAGGGCGGTTCTGGCGGTGCCCTCGGAATTGGCGTGTCCGACCGGGTTTTGATCCTGGAGAACGCGTATTATTCAGTCATCAGCCCGGAAGCCTGCTCGGCTATTTTGTGGCGCGACCGGCGGCACGCTCCCGAAGCGGCCGAGGCGTTGAAGCTGACCGCGCAAGATTTGCTCAAACTCGGCGTGGTCGATGAAGTGGTGCCGGAACCGCAAGGCGGCGCGCATCGCGATTATGATTCCGCGGCCGGCAACCTGAGTCAGGCCCTGCGCCAGAATCTTGAGAGCCTGCTGGAGCAGCCGATCGAGCAAGTCCTGAAGAAGCGTTACAAAAAATTCCGCGGGCTGGGCAATTTTTTGGAAGCAAAAGGGACAGGCACCACTTCGCGCTCTTCCTTGTGATTGTGCAAGGGGCGTGGGGGAGAACCGGGTTGGTTGTCTGGCTGGTCGCGTCGTTGGGCCGAAGCGCCACGGCCGCACCCTTCCGCTTCGAGCGCGACACGCTTTCATTTACCAATTCCACCGTCTTCGAATATCGCGGGGGCCTGGCCCAAGCCCGGACGAAGACAAGCGACGCAGACAAGCCGAAGCGATACACGCGCCGGTGTTTTGTCATGAGCCGCAGCGTCCTGCAGTTTCATAAGTTCGCGCGCTTCGAGCCGCGCGGCGCCGCGCTCGATGATGGTGAACTGGCGCGTCGCGTGCGTAAGGTCAGCCGTATCCAGCCATGGAAGCCGGCTCTATCCGAAAACGAGCGCATCGCTTTCCCCGGTTACGCGAACCTGCGCCAAATGAGTAAGGCGCGTGCCCGGCTACTGCAGGAAAATCTTGGACTGGGCTGGCCCACCTACGCGCGCATCGGAAACTACCGCATGTTTTTCAGGGCGGACGACAAAGGCTACCAGGAAAAGATGCATGCCGTTCTTAACGAAACCATGGCCAATGGTGGCTTCTTCGTGGCGTATCTGTCGGATTACCCGCACTTCCGGATTAATCACGCCATCATGATTTACGGACGGCGGCCTTCCCGTCCCGGCAGCGGCGTGGATCACTACATCACGTACGACCCGAACCATCCGGACGGGCCTCGCGAACTAAAGTGGTCGAATTCCTTGCGCGTCTTCAATTTTCAGAAGGACAAGGAATTTCCGGGCGGATTTACAAAGGTGTACCAAGTCTACGGCAAGTGGTTGCAGTAGGGCCGAGCGAGTTCGGTCAGGCAATTCAGGTGGACGCGCGGGGGCGTTCCTGCGGTGGAGGGGGAGGGAAGAGGAAGCGCAAGGCGGGGTCGACCCGTGCGGCCCACGCACCTTCGCTGTGATCGGCTCCCTCGACTTCTGTATATTGCAGGTCGTCGTACAAACGCCAGCCCTTGTCGACCAGACGGTCTCGTAGATTTCTGGCTTGTTCCCAACCCGGCTCGGCCGTGCCGGTATCCAACCAAATTTTCAGCGGCGCTTTTTCTTCGATCAGGTCGACCAATCGATAAATGGCAAAATCGTCCCACCAGATGGACGGCGACATGACCATCAATCTCCGGAAAACCTGAGGATAGAGAATCCCAATGGCGAGGGTGACCAGACCACCTAACGAAGAGCCTCCGACACCGGTAGATTCAGCTTCCCGCTTCGTGCGATATAGTTTGTCGATGAACGGCTTAAGTTCTTCGATAAGGAAATCTCCGTATTTACGCGCGAGTGCGTGGCTCCGCCTGATCCCTTCAGGGCTGGAGTCGATCACCCCGGGCGTGGGAGTGTACTCATGAATGCGATCTTCGCCCATGTGCGCGATCGCGACGACGATAACGGGTTCGATCAATCTTCTCCGGATTAGCTGCTCGGCGGTTTCGTCCACCCCCCATTCGACGCCACCGAAGGCAGTGGCCGCGTCAAAAACATTCTGGCCGTCGTGCAAATAGAGAACGGGATAGCGCCGGCGCAGCGAGCGGCGATATCCGCGCGGTAAATAAACGAGGACATCCCGTTGGTTCCCCAGAATCTTCGATGGAAACGCGAGATGTTTCTGAATGTTTCCCGTGAGAGTGTGTTCCGCCATGAGCCGAAACGCATCGCTGAAAATTCCAGTCTTGTCCACAATCGAGGCTGGAGAGGGACCCGGTTCCGCGGCGAACCCCGATTTTTCTTGTGCCTGGTCGCATCTGGTCAAAAGTCGAACGGCTCGGCAGATTAGTCCCCATCTCTCATGAACGAACGCTACATCCATTGGTACACACGTTACCTGGACCGCGAGTTTGAGATGCTCGCTTTCGGGGACGGTGGTCGCCTCCCGCTCATCCTCTTTCCGACTTCATTCGGCAGTTATTACCAGAACAAGGACTTTGGACTGGTCGGTTCCATCGCGGGCTACGTCGATGACGGACGTGTGACAATTTGCTGCCCGGACGCGATCGATCTCGAGAGTTTTTACAACAAAGGGATCCATCCGACCGATCGGATGCGGACGCATAACGCCTACGAAAACGTCATCGTCCGGGACTTCAGCTCATTTTTCGACGGCTACCACGATGACAACATCTATTTCAATAGCCCCTATCAGTACCTGCCGAATATAAACGACCCATGGAAATACAATCACATGGCCATTATCCTTGGCACGGGTGACTGGGATAATACCCGCCAGGAATCTCTCCGTTTATCCGAGGCCCTGAATTCCAAGGGGATTCAGCACTGGCTGGATGACCGTAAATGGTGCGGTCACGATTGGAATTACTGGCGCGAGATGCTGCCGTTTTATCTTTCGAAGTTCTAACGAATAGTCTGTGGAGGATAGCTTATGAAAAAAATAGGAATTCTTTTTGGCCAGGAACAGAGCTTTCCGCCGGCCCTCGTCGAACGGGTCAATCAAAAAGTCCGCGGCGAGGAGATCGTGGCGGAGTTCGTCAAGATCGACAAAGTCGCGCAGGGCGAACCGTGCGGATACGACGTGGTGATCGATCGCATTTCGCAGGATGTCCCGTTCTATCGCGCGTGGCTCAAGAACGCAGCGCTCACCGGCACGGCCGTGGTGAACAATCCGTTCTGGTGGAGCGCGGACGAAAAGTTTTTTAATAACGCGCTCGCTACCAAGATCGGCGTGGCCGTCCCCAAGACCGTGCTGCTGCCTTCAAATCAGCCTCCCCCGGACACGAACGACAATTCATTTCGTAACCTGGCCTACCCGATGAATTGGGAGGAAATTTTCTCCTACATCGGCTGGCCCGCCTTTTTTAAACCGTTCGCGGGCGGCGGCTGGAAGAACGTTTATAAACTGCACAACGCGGACGAATTTTTCCGGGCCTATGGCGAAACCGGCCAGCTCGTCATGATGTTACAGGAAGAAGTGAAGTTCGACATGTACTTCCGCTGTTATTCAATCGACCAGCGCCATGTAAAAATCATGCCTTACGAACCGCGCAATCCTTATCACCTGCGTTATCAAACCGAGTGGCAGACGCCACCCGAAATCTTGCAGAAAGTTCATGACGGCGTGCTCGCTCTGAATCAGTACCTCGGTTACGACCTGAACACGGTCGAGTTTGCCATCCGGGAGGGCGTGCCTCTGGCGATCGATTTTTGTAACCCGGCGCCCGATGCGGAAGTCGCCTCCGTCGGGCAGCACAATTTCGATTGGGTCGTAGAGGCGGTCTCCGAAATGGCCATCCGAAAGGCGCGCGAGCATGTGTCCGGTCGCGACAACCTGAGCTGGGGAAAATTTCTGCAGGCGGCAGTGACAAAGCGCACTCTAACCGATCTAGCCTGACGCGAGCGTTGACTGAAGACAGGTAGGGGCGATTGACCTCAATCGCCTGGCTGCGGCCACGCGGTTCGGTGAACCGCCCTACCTAACCTGAGCGTTGGGATGACAAGGTCTCCTTTTTGAGAGAAGTTTGGCCGCGGGTCCGATAGCCATGTATACAAAGTACAAGAACCACACTTTCACGCTCGGGATCGAGGAGGAGTTCGCCATCATCGATCCGGTCACACGTGAGTTGCGTTCGCACATCCAGGAAATTCTGGAGGGCGGAAAAGTCACGCTGAAAGAGCAGGTCAAACCCGAGATGCACCAATCCGTGGTCGAACTCGGGACCGAGATTTGTCAATCCGTCGGAGACGCTCGCACGCACGTCGTGGAGTTGCGCAGTAAACTGGCGGATTTGGCTGCGCGGGGCGGGCTGAAGATCGCTTCCGCCGGGACTCATCCCTTTTCGCACTGGCACGACCAGCTCATTACGGAAGGCGATCGTTACAAGGAAATCGTCAAGGACATGCAGTTGCTGGCGCGCGCCAATCTCATTTTCGGGTTGCACGTCCATGTCGGGATCCCGGAACGCGAGACGGCCATCCACGTGATGAATCAGGCGCGTTATTTTTTGCCGCACATCTACGCCCTCTCGGTCAATTCTCCCTTCTGGGTGGGACGTAATACCGGACTGAAGGGTTATCGCCTGAAGGTGTTCGAACGCTTTCCGCGCACCGGGATCCCGGACGCGTTCGAGAGCCTTTCCGAGTATGAAGATTACTGCAAGCTGCTGGTCAAGACCGGATGTGTCGATAACGCCAAGAAGATCTGGTGGGACATCCGGTTACATCCATTTTTCGACACGCTCGAGGTGCGCGTGTGCGACGCGCAATCCCGCGTCGACGATACTCTGGCCATCGCCGCGCTGATCCAGGCGATCATCGCGCGGCTCTACAAGTTGCTCAGCCAGAATATTACCTTCCGGGTTTATCGCCGCCGGCTCCTCGACGAAAATCGCTGGCGCGCGTCGCGTTATGGGATCGATGGGAAACTGATTGATTTCGGGCGCGAAGCGGAAGTCGAAACGCGCAGTTTGATCAACGAACTGCTTGAGTTTGTCTCGACCGAAGTGGAAGAGCTTGGGTCGCGCAAAGAAATGGCCCACATCGAACGAATCATGCGGGAGGGAACCGGCGCGGACCGGCAACTGGCCGTCTGGGAAAGAACGCAGGACGTGAAAGCGGTCGTCGATCAGATCGTTGAGGAAACATACGAGGGCCTGAACGTCAGTCCGGCGGCCGTTTCGACCTAGCGACGTCCCGTCGGATCGGGCCGGAGGACGAAGAACGGAGGGTGCTTTTGGCCGGGGACAAGATTAGCCTTGGAGCGTGAGCAGACAGGATTTCACATTCACCCTCGGCTTGGAGGAGGAATTTCAAATCATCGACCCGGTGACGCGCGAACTGCGCTCGCATATTCAGGAGATCCTGGCCGATGGCAAGATGGTTTTGCAGGAGCACGTCAAGTCTGAGATGCATCAATCCGTCGTCGAACTGGGCACGGAAGTCTGCCAGGACGCGGTCTGCGCGCGGCAGCAGGTCGTTAAACTTCGGAGCGAGCTGGCTCGGCTCGCCGCGCTCGACAGCCTGAAGATTGCTTCAGCCGGCACCCATCCGTTCTCGCACTGGATGGATCAATTAATTACGGCGGACGATCGTTACGCGACCATCGTCAAGGACATGCAGCAGATCGCGCGCGCCAATCTCATTTTTGGATTGCACGTGCATGTCGGTATTCCGGATCGCGAAGAAGCCATTGATGTCATAAATCAGGCACGTTATTTTTTGCCTCATATTTATGCGCTCTCCGCTAATTCGCCTTTTTGGCTTGGACAAAACACCGGTTTAAAAGCGTATCGCCAGATGATTTTCGAGCGTTTTCCGCGGACTGGAATTCCCGATGCCTTCGAAAGTCTCTCCGAGTATGACGATTATTTGAAGTTGCTCGTCTCGACCAATTGTATCGATAACGCGAAGAAGATTTGGTGGGACATCCGGCTGCACCCTTTCTTCGACACGATCGAGTTCCGGATTTGCGATGCGCAATCGAGAGTGAACGATACGATCGCTCTGGCCGCTTTAATGCAAGCCGTCGTGGTCAAGTTACATAAGCTGCGGCGCCAAAACGTGACCTTCCGCATGTACCCTCGCCGCTTGATCGATGAGAATCGCTGGCGCGCTTCGCGTTATGGTTTGGACGGCAAAATGATCGATTTCGGCCGCAAGTGCGAAGTGGACACACGCAGTCTGATTGAGGAAATTCTCGAATTTATCGCCCCGGAAGTGGATGAACTGGGGACGCACGCGGAGATGACTCACATTGAGAAAATCATGCACGAAGGCACGGGAGCCGATCGGCAACTGGCTGTTTGGGAACAAACCCAGGATATGAAAGCGGTGGTTGATCACGTCATCGCAGAGACCTACGAGGGGTTGATCACGCAGGAACGTCCGGTGCGGGCGGGCCCGGCGGCATGCTGATGTTTGCCTCTCGTTGCCCGACGATCGTTTTCGGGCCATGATGGGCGCTCCCACAAATGCCCGATCGAGCTTATCTCCATCCGATTGACCCCGAGCTTCGGCCCGGGGCCCGCAATGCTATTTCGGTCTGTCTGCGTCTCAAGCCCGAAGAGCGAGTCACCATCATTACGGATGATGCGACCCGCGAAATTGCGGCGGCCTTGCAGACGGAAGTGGAATGCATCGGCTCCGAGTACAGTCTTTTTTCCCTGGAGCATCATGCGCGTCGGCCCCTCGAGTTCATGCCGGAATCGATTCTGCAGGATCTGGCCTGTTCGCAGGTATCCATTTTTGCCGCGCAGACCCAACCGGGCGAGCTGGGCTCCCGCATTGAAATGACGGCGGTGGTGAACCATCACGGCATCCGCCACGCGCACATGGTCAACATTAACCGCGAGATTATGCTGCAGGGAATGCGCGCGGATTTTTCGGCCATCGACGCGCTCAGTCAGCGGCTGGTCGAGCGGGCCCGCCAGGCCGAACGCATTGTCTGCAAGACCCCGCATGGGACCGAGTTTGAAGCCGAGCTTTCGCCCAAGCTGAAGTGGCTTAAGACCAGCGGTATCATTACGAAGGAAAAATGGGGCAACCTGCCTGGCGGAGAAATTTTCACATCCCCCATGAACACGAACGGCGTCTTCGTGGTCGACGGCGTGGTGGGCGATTATTTATGCGAACGCTACGGCGATCTACAGGCGAACCCGCTCACCATCGAAGTGGAGAACAACCGGATCCGCTCTCTTGCATCCGACAACAAAGATCTGCGCGATGATTTCCTCCGTTACACGAGCACGGATGAAAACAGCAATCGAGTGGGCGAGTTCGCCATTGGCACGAATACGGCGTGCACGGATGTGATCGGTCATATCTTACAGGATGAAAAAATTCCCGGTGTGCACATCGCCTTTGGCCACCCTTACGCCGAGCACACCGGTGCGAACTGGATCTCCAAGACCCATATTGATTGCGTCGGTCGTGACTTCGATATCTGGTTCGACGGCGAGCAGGTGATGGCGCGCGGAAAGTTTCTTGTTTGATCGGGCTGCCCGTTCTTCCCTGGATCATTTCACTGGCGTGAGCTAACTGCCGGGCGGATAAGTCGAACGGCTCGGAGAGCCGCCCTACCGACATGGACGCGAACCTACGCCCGGCCTTCAATGCGGATTTCACACTTTCGAAGTACGCTCAGCTCCTCGATTGTGTGAATCATACTGAGAAATGGCCGGTCGATTTCCGGGTGTCGGAGACCCCAATTTTCCTGACCGACCAGTTCGTTGGCGAGGTGGTGGAAGCGGCGAATGACATCGTGCGGCAAACGCAAACGCCGGAGTTTGTCCGGCACGCTGCCTCCTCCATTCCTCTCGGTCTGGCCGTTCCTAACGAGTCAGCTCATCCCAATTTTCTGGCGGTCGACTTCGGCATCTGCCAGGAAGGCAATCGGGTGGTGCCGCGTCTGATCGAGTTGCAGGCATTTCCAAGCCTCTTCGGCTTCCAATGGCTCCTGCTTGGTTGCATGCGCAAAGCTTACCCGGCCATTCCGCCAGACTGGACGTCGTCGTTCGGCGGAATCAAAGACCATGATTACCTCGCATTGCTGCGCCGGACCATTCTGGGAAATTCTGCTCCCGAGAACGTGGTTCTGCTGGAAATTGAGCCCGCGAAGCAAAAGACGAGGATTGATTTCGCCGCCACCGAATCGATGCTCGGCATTCGCTCTGTCTGTTTGACCCAGACAAAGAAACGCGGGCGGCAGTTGTTTTATGAGCGCGACGGCCGGGAGACGCGAATCGAGCGGATCTATAATAGAGTCATTTTCGACGAACTGCTGCGCCGGCCGGATTTGCAGCTGCCTTTTAGTTTTCAAGACGATCTGGATGTCGTCTGGGTGGGGCATCCGAACTGGTACTTCCGGATAAGTAAGCATTCCCTGCCGTTTCTGAAAACGGAACATGCGTCGCCCGCTTATTTCGCCGATGAATTTCCCGAGGGTGAAGAGATTTCCGGGTATGTTTTGAAGCCGCTCTATTCGTTCGCGGGCCTGGGGGTGGAGATGGATCCGACGCGCGCTCAGTTGGAGGCCCTGCCAACCCCACGGGAGTGGATCCTGCAGAAAAAGGTTTCCTATGCCGAAATTGTGCCTGGGCCGGATGGAGGGAAATCAAAGGCCGAGATTCGCATGATGTTCATCTGGCCAACGGGGGGCGAGCCCATCCTGGCAAACAACCTGGTGCGCATGAGTCAGGGGAAAATGATGGGTGTCAATTTCAACAAGGACAAAACGTGGGTTGGTTCCAGCATTGCGCTCCATTCGGCCCGCGCCAGTTGAGTTCTATTTTTGAAGTTGGCGTAGAACTGCGATCAGTTCCGTACTGTGTATGCGGATGGCCTTCCGGTGGACGGCTGCGACCGCTTCCAGCAAGGCTTGACCGGCCGCGGTTAATTGCACGTACACCTGCCGGCGATCGGTTGCGCTTCGTTTTTTCGTGATCAGTCCTCTGGCCACCAGCTTGTTCGTCAAGGCAACCGTCGTGTGATGGCGAACCTGGAGACGGTCGCTGAGCTGACCAACCAGCATGCCGGCTCCCGAGGCGAAACTCTTCAAGGCCAGAAGCGCTTCGTATTGCTCGGGCGTCAAACTCGCCTTGGTCGCAAGCAAATCATTACTGAAACGAAGAAACTTGCGCAAAGCGTAGCGGAAAGATCCCATCGCGACGTAATCGCGGCGTTGCAGAGAGGGCTGTTTGACTGGCACGCGGTCATTTTGCTACCAATTGCCTTGGAATCACGCAAGCATGTTTTACGTAAAAAGTAGATAGGGCAAAGCTCACGAGCCGATTCACCGGTCGGACCCGGCACCACAAGCCGTCCGCCCATGTCCTATAATGTATCGGCTCTCGATACAGTGGCATAACGACTGCTTAAAGATGGGTGTCCTTCGCCAATATGAACAAGCCAAATATCAAACGCACATCCGCCTTCACCCTCGTTGAAATCATGATCGTGGTAGCGATTATTGCCCTGCTTGCCGCCATTGCTGTCCCAGGTTTTCTCCGGGCCCGCAAACGCTCCCAGGCATCGAAAATTCTGAACGATCTCCGAATGATTGACTCAGCTGTCGATCAATATGCCATCGAGACGAACAAGACCACCGGGTCGCCCGTTGCCATTACCGACTGGACGAATTACCTGAAAAAAGACTCCATCCTCTACAACACCGCCGCCGATCTTTTCGGGGCTGCCTATGGATCACAAACCGTCGATAGTCTGCCGAAGGTTCCGACCACTTCGAAGACGGCTCTCTCTGACGTAGCCGATACTTCCTTCTGGTCACCCTATCAGTAAACTGGGACAGCCGATCCTGACCGGGCTGAAAGGACTAGTCTTCTTTCAGCTCGTTGTTTGTTTCGGCAAACGCGCTCACCGCGAACTCGAGATCTTCGCGCGAATGGGCGGCTGAAACCTGGGTCCGCACTCGAGCCGTCCCGTGCGGGACGACCGGATAGAAGAAGCCGATGACGTAAACCCCTTTCTCCAGCATCCGCGCGGCGAATTTCTGAGATTTGGCTGCGTCGCCGAGCATAATCGGTACAATCGGATGAATGCCCGGTTTTATCGTTAGGCCGCGCTCCGTCAAGGCGGTCCGAAAATACTTCGTATTGTCTTCCAGTTTATCGCGCAACTGAGTGGAAGCGCTAAGAAGTTCGAGCGCTTTGACCGTCGCAGCCACGATGTGCGGCGCGACGCTGTTCGAAAAGAGATAGGGCCGGGACCGCTGTCGAAGGAGCTCAACGATAGATTTGCGTGCGCTCGTGAACCCTCCGCTTGCACCGCCCAGGGCTTTGCCGAGCGTGCCGGTGATGATGTCTATCTTGCCGACCACTCCACGATATTCGTGGGTGCCGCGACCGGTCGCACCCAGAAAGCCGGTGGCGTGGGCGTCGTCGATCATGGTGATTGCCTTATATTTTTCGGCTAACTGGCAGATGGCAGCGAGGTCAGCGATGGTTCCATCCATGGAAAAGCAACCGTCCGTGGCGATCATGCGGACACGAGCGCTGCTTGCGTCCTTTAGCTTCGTCTCCAGATCCGCCATGTCGTTATGCTTGTAACGAAATCGCTGTGCTTTGCAGAGTCGGACCCCGTCGATGATGCTGGCGTGATTGAGTTCGTCGCTGATGATGGCGTCCTGATCGGTCAGTAACGTTTCGAACAGACCGCCATTGGCGTCGAAGGCGCTGGGGTAAAGGATGGTATCCTCCGTTCCCAGGAACTTCGTCAGGGCGTTTTCCAATTCCTTGTGGATGTCCTGCGTGCCGCAAATGAACCGCACGCTGGCCATGCCGAAACCATGGGTGTCGAGCGCTTGTTTGGCGGCGGCGATGAGGACGGGATGATCGGCCAGGCCGAGGTAATTGTTGGCACACATGTTGAGCACGCGCTTCCCGTCTGCCACGGAGATGTGGGCGTCTTGCGGGCTGGTGATGATCCGCTCGGTTTTGTAGAGGCCTTGCGACTTGATCTCATCCAGAGTTTGCGCCAGCTGCTTTTCAAATTCGGCGAGCATAAGAATCGCAGACTAGCGGATTCGGCCCGATAAACAAAAACGAATCGGAGAGGTTGGTTTGTCTTTCGCGCGGAATGAGATGTTCTGAGAAAGAGCGCGGCTGTTTAGAGACCTTATGATGCGTTGGGGGGCGGCTTTCCGTTCCATGGAACTCGGGCCGAAAAAAGGCATAAAATAATTCTTGCCCGGGGTTGTGAATAAGTGTTAATAACTTTTGCAAGCCCTTGACGAACGCTGAATTACGCAGCCTCGCCCTCGCCGTTCTCGCGGCGTTCATCGCCATCCTTCTCTCCGCGTGCGAAGGAGGCGGCAGCAGCGGCGGCACTCATGTGTCGCGATCCCTGCCAGCCTACGAACCCCCCGTGGCCCATTCGAATTTCCAATCGGTGAAGACCACCGCGTATACGCACACCGAGTCGGACCACACGGCCTACACCAATCACAATGCGCTCGGCGGGCAATTACAAGCGGCGAGCGCGCCCCTGCGTCGTGCTGAATACACTCCGCGCGCAATTCCTGTGGCCATGGCCGACCTATCCGATGAGCGGCAGGTTGCGGGGACAGACACCCAGCTGTCGTCATTTTCCCTCGAAACTCGAACCGTAACCAAGACAACCAAGGTAACAAAGACGACAGGCAAAGGGAAGAAAGTGGCCGTAGTCAAAACGAAAGTTCCTAAGATTGGCAGCGCCGCGGCCGACTGGTCGCGCTGGCCGGCGGGCACCACGTTCCGATTATTGTCCACCGGACAAATGTATCGAATTGACGATTACGGGTGGGCGCTGAGTGGTCGGAACACGATTGATCTGTACATGGCGACGTCGCACGATATGAATGCCTGGGGTGCCAGACAGGAGCCGATTCAGGTATTGCATTGGGGCGACCCGCAGGAAAGTCTGCACTTGCTCGAGCCGCACCAAGGCTCGCGACATATCCAGCGCATGATTCTGGAGCTGCAAGGCCGCGAGCCGGAAGCGGCCGCGATGCATTAGGGAACTTCGGTGCCGGCTGGAGAAAGCGCGCTCTTATCGCGCCGATCGTTGGAGGCGGTTGGGCCAACCGCCTGTCTGTTTTGAACAGGTGCTGGCGCAAGCCCCTCTGCAACTTCCTGTGTTTTCGCGTGACCTCGTGCGGGACCGCGCGGACATCCTCAGCGCTCGCTCCAATCGAGCACGATCTTGCCGGAGCTGCCGGACTTCATGAGCTCGACCCCTTCTTTAAATTGAGTGTAGGGCAGGCGATGGGTGATGACCGGCGAGATATCTAGGCCGGATTGGATCATGGCCGTCATCTTGTACCAGGTTTCGTACATCTCCCGGCCGTAGATTCCCTTGATCGTGAGCGCACTGAATACGACGGCGTTCCAATCGACCGCGGCGCTACCGGGCATAATGCCGAGGAGCGCAATTTTGCCTCCGTGAAACATATTCGGCAGAATGTCGGCGAACGCTTTCGGATTGCCCGACATCTCCAGGGCCACGTCGAATCCTTCTTTCAGTCCGAGCGTTTTCATGGCGTCGGAAAGTTTTTCGCTGCGCACGTCGAGCGCGAGCGTAGCGCCCATTTTCCGGGCTAGGTCGAGCCGGTACGGATTGACGTCAGTAATCACAACGTGACGCGCGCCGGCCTGCTTGCAGATGGGCACAGCCATGCAACCGATCGGGCCGGCCCCGGTGATAAGCACATCTTCACCGATGAGGTCAAAGGAGAGGGCGGTATGGACGGCATTGCCTAACGGGTCGAAGCAGGAGAGCACATCTAGCAGGATCGATGGATCGGCATGCCACAAATTGGATTGCGGGATGGATACGAACTCGGCCCAGGCGCCGGGGCGGTTCACGCCCACGCCTTGCGTATTCGGACAAAGATGACGGCGACCGGCCAGGCAATTCCGGCAGTGCCCGCACGTGATGTGCCCTTCCACCGCAACAAGGTCACCCGGCGCGAAGCCTTTGACGTGGTCCCCCACCTTCTCGATCACCCCGACGAATTCATGACCGATCGTCATCGGCACAGGAATGGTCTTCTGCGCCCACGCGTCCCAGTTATATATATGAACGTCCGTGCCGCAGATGGATGTCTTGAGCACGCGGATGAGAACATCGTCACCCTGCGGTTCCGGAACGGGTACTTCCTCCAGCCAGAGTCCCGGCTCGGCCCGATTTTTCACGACCGCTTTCATGGTCTTTTGCACAAGGGCAAATTAGACGGCGATGGCCGCTCCGCAATTCTGACGCGCGCAGAAAGGGCCGCGGCCGAGTAGCGGCGCTTTGGCGCGGCATCTTCCAAACGTGCGAACCGCTATGGACAAACCGCTTTCTCGTCGGGATGATGACAACACATGCCCGTGACCCTCGAGCAAGCGCCACCAAAGCCCGTCACGGCGCGTAAGACTTTCGTTTTCCGTTTTTTCAGTACGATTACGCTTTGGTCGGTTGCCTTGTTCATTGCGCTGTCCGGTCATGAAGGCGCTTTCTGGGGATTGATCAGTCTCTTCGCATTTATCGGGTTATGGGAATTTTATACCATGCTCGATCACAAAGGGCTGCCCAACTTCAAGATCACCGGAATGATCTGCGGCGCCATCATGCTGAGTGGCAGCTTCTATTACTTCAGCCACGTCGGACCGGCGCGCTCCTACGATTTTGAACTCTCGGTCTTGTTGCTTTTTCTTCTGACCGTTTTTACGCGTCAGATCTTTGCGCGATTACGCGACGACGAGCCGTTGCAAACGATGGCTTACACCTTGTTTGGCCTTCTCTATGTGATCTGGCTCTTCAACTTCGTGACGAAAATTGTTTACGTCACACCGCGTACCAGCACCGGCCAGGTGACGGGTCAGTTCTACTGTCTCTATTTGATTGCCGTCACGAAATTCAGCGACATGGGAGCCTATCTCGTGGGGAGCCTGATCGGGCGGCATCAAATGATCCCGCACATCAGTCCGAAGAAAACATGGGAAGGATTTTGTGGCGCTCTCGCCTTTTCATCCCTGGCCAGCCTCGGACTTCTCAAATTGATGCCGGCGCAGTTGTCGGCCCTGACCTGGACCGACGGGTTAATCCTGGGACTACTCCTGGGATTTGCCGCCGTGGTGGGCGATTTGGCCGAATCGATCATCAAGCGAAGCACGGGAGTGAAAGACTCCGGAGGTTTCTTTCCGGGAATAGGAGGATCGCTTGATCTGATAGACAGTTTGTTATTCACCGCGCCGCTCCTCTATTTTTATCTGCGATTAGTGGTCCGGCTGCCGTGAGTTTCAGGTCGGATATGATCAGGTCATGAAAGCGAAGCGTGTCGTCGTGCTCGGCGCAACTGGCTCCATTGGCGAAAGCGCGCTCAAGGTTGCGCACGACATTCCGGAGCGGATGGAAATTGTCGGACTGGCCGCCAACAGTAATGCCGAAAAACTGGCGGCGGCCGCGAACAAAGTTCGACCCCAGGCGGTCTGCCTAACGGACGATTCAATGATCGATTCGCTGCGCCGTGCGCTCAATTACGAGCCCCGGATTTTTTCGGGCGAGGCCGGTTTGTGTGAGATCGCGGCGCTGGCCGACGCGGACATGATATTGATCGCAATTGTCGGGACGGGCGGACTGCGACCGGCCCTGGCCGCGATTGCGGCCGGAAAGGATCTGGCCATCGCGAGCAAAGAGATTCTGGTCATGGCCGGTGAGATCGTGATGCGGGCCGCGCGTGACAAGGGCATCCATATCCTGCCAGTTGATAGTGAGCACAACGCCATCTTCCAATGTCTCGATGGCCGTGTTTCTGATGTGCGCCGGATTATCCTGACCGCGTCGGGCGGACCCTTCCGCGAGACGCCCGGCCGTGAGTTCGATGCGATCACGCTGGAACAAGCCCTGAAGCACCCGACCTGGAACATGGGTCCGAAGATTACGATCGATTCGGCCACTCTATTTAACAAAGGCCTGGAGATGATCGAAGCGCACTGGTTGTTTGGCGTGGAAATGGCACGCGTCGAAGTGGTGGTCCATCCGCAGAGCATCGTTCACTCCATGGTTGAATTTGCGGACGGCTCCACGCTCGCGCAGTTGAGTTACTCCGACATGTGTTTCCCCATCCAGTATGCGGTCACGTGGCCGGACCGCGTCCCGAACTCGCTTCCTCCGCTCGATTTTGCGACTCTGTCGAAACTGGAGTTCTCGGTCCCGCGTTACGCCGATTTTCCGGCTTTGAATCTGGCCCGGCGCGCGGGCGAAAGCGGCGGCACGATGCCCGCCGTCTTGAATGCGGCGAATGAGGCGGCGGTGGACGCATTTTTGAACCGAAGGACGGGCTTTCCCTCCATTTGGCGGACGGTCGAGGAAGTGATGGGTCGCCACACGACCGTTGCGCATCCAGATCTCGATGCAATATTGCAGGCCGATCAATGGGCGCGTGCGGAGGCGCGCCGACTCGTCGGGTAACAAGTTTCATTGCTCATGCTCCTTTACGTCGCTCGGTTCATATTCGTTCTTCTCGAAGTTCTCATCCTTTTTAACCTGCTCATCGTCGTGCATGAGCTGGGCCATTTCCTGGCCGCCCGCTGGCGCGGTTTATACATCGAGAAATTCGGCATCTGGTTTGGCAAACCGATCTGGAAGAAAACGGTGAACGGCGTTCAGTACTCGCTTGGCTCACTGCCCTTTGGCGGATTTGTGGCTCTCCCGCAGCTCGCGCCCATGGATATCATCGAAGGCAAGGCCGATGTGGACCGGGCCCAGCTTCCGCCCATCTCCGCCATCGATAAGATCATCGTGGCCGTGGCCGGTCCTTTCTTCAGCATCCTTCTCGCTGTGCTCATCGCGACCTTGATTTGGTTCGTGGGTTATCCGGTCAGCGAATCCGACACGACTACGACCGTTGGCTACATCCTGCCCGAATCGCCCGCCCTCAACGTGGTGCAGCCAGGGGACAAGATTCTCGAAGTCGACGGCAAACCGGTGAAACGTTTTCTCGGAATGAATGACAGCGTGAGTTGGAATGTCGTGCGCAGCGAAGGCAACAAGATTCCGATCAAGCTGGAGCGGGCGGGGGCCGTGCAGACCGTTGCCGTCGAACCGTATCGCGCGGAGACCCGCGGCTGGAGCCGCAAAAGCGTGCGGCAACTTCTCATCCTGCCGGCGCAAACGTCTGTGGTTGAGAAAGTCGAAGCCAATTCTCCGGCGGCGGCGGCCGGGTTGCGGCCATCCGACATCATTCGCGGATTCGACCAGACACCCATATTTAACCCGATCGCGCTGATGGATCATATCAGCAAAAATCCCGATGCGCCGATGGTGCTGCACGTGGAACGGGCTGGATCCAGGCTGGACATTTCGGTCAAGCCCGCGCTGCTCCCGACGGAGGGGAAACAGAAGTCCCGCATCGGCATTCAGTGGGCCGACCAAATGACCCTGGCCCATCCCACACCGTTCGAGCAGATCCATAACAGCGTAACGAGTACGCTGAACACGATCGCCGCGGTGGCGTCGCCGAAATCGGACATCAAGCTGCAGCATCTTAGCGGGCCGATCGGGATTGTGCGCATTTATTACCTTCTCTTTCAGAGCGACTACGGCTGGCGTCTCGCCCTTTGGTTCAGCGTCATTTTGAATGTGAATCTGGCCATCCTGAACATGATGCCTATTCCGGTCCTGGACGGCGGTCACATCGTGCTCGGCATCGTCGAATCGGTTCGACGCAAGCCGCTGCCGACGAAGCTGCTCGAATACGTGCAGGGATTTTGCACAGTCGTGATCGTCGCCGTCATTCTTTACATCACCTTCTTCGATATCCAGGATTTGCCTTTCGTCCGAAAGAACCTGGACCGATTCGAGCACCAGAAACAAAAAGAACCGGGCGCGCCCTAGACTCGTCTTCGCACGTCTCGTTGCGTGGAGTGGCCCGCGCTTTTAGATTCGGACCTGTGAGTTACTGCCACTCGCCCTTTTCCTATGCCCGGCGCGTTTCCCGCGAGGTCATGGTCGGGCCCATCGGCGTGGGGGGGTCCAACCCCGTCCGGGTTCAATCGATGATCACTTGCGACACGATGGACACGGAAGCGTCCATCGCGCAGACGCTCGAGCTGGCCGCGGTCGGTTGTGAGATCGTCCGCATCACCGCGCCCACCGTAAGGGACTCGCGCAATCTCGAGCTGGTCGTCAAAGGCTTGCGCGCGCGAGACTGCCACGTTCCTATCGTAGCCGATATTCATTTCAAACCGGACGCCGCCTTGGAAGCGGCCAAATGGGTGGATAAGGTGCGAATTAATCCGGGCAATTACGCGGACTCTAAAAAGTTCGCGACGCGCGAATACACGGACGAGCAGTATGCGGCCGAGATCGAGCGGATCCGCGAGCGATTTTCGCCGCTCGTCCAACTGTGCAAGGAGCGCGGAATCGCCATTCGCATCGGGACTAATCACGGGTCTCTCAGCGACCGTATTATGAACCGCTATGGCGACACGCCTCTCGGCATGGTGGAAAGCGCGCTCGAATTTGCCCGGATCGCACGTGAACTTGATTACCACGCCTTCATCTTTTCCATGAAGTCGAGCAATCCGAAGGTCATGATCGCGGCCTATCGACTGCTCGTCGCGCGACTGAACGACTTGGATGCTGAGGAAATGGCGAAAGGTAGGGACGGTTCATCCGAAGCGCCCGGGCCATTGGGGTCAATCGCCCCTGCCTGGAACTATCCGATCCACCTTGGAGTGACGGAGGCGGGCGACGGAGAAGATGCGCGCATCAAGAGCGCCATCGGGATTGGTTCACTTCTGGCCGACGGGATTGGTGACACCATCCGCGTGTCGCTGACGGAAGATAGCGTGCACGAGATTCCAGTGGCGCAAGCGCTGGTCGAACGCACCACTCGACCCGCGACGGCATCGTGCGACGCAGCATTAAGTGGGCAGCAACATCTCTCCTTCGACCCTTTTTCCTACGGGCGCCGCGCCACTGACCGAATATTGTTGCCGGCCGTGGCGGATCCAGCGACGCCGCGGATAGGCGTAGGCGGGGAGGAGCTGATTCGTGTAGTCGTTAGGCGAGCGAGTTTCGAGAGGATTGCCCATAAGATCGCCCATATGGGCGACTACAAGCCGGAGATCGTCTATGAGGAGGCTGAGGTCGAAGAAGTCGATCCGTTCGACGACGCGGCCATCGCGCGCTTAAACGAAATGCGAGAGTCCCGGCTCGTCACGGTAAAAGAGGGGGTTGATTTGCCTACCATTGCGGCGTTTCGCCTGCTCGCGGCCAAACTGCAAGCACGGCATCCGATTTTACTGAAGGATACGTTCAGTAATTCACCCCGGGAGGCAGGCGCAGATTTTCTGCCCACGCTCCTCAAGGCTTCTATTCATATCGGTTCCCTCCTGTGCGACGGGATTGGAGATGCCATTCTGGTGCAAGGCGAGGAAGCGCCCGGTCAGGCCTTGCGCCTTTCCTACAATATTTTGCAGGCAGCCGGCGCGCGGATCTTTAAGACCGATTACGTCGCCTGTCCCTCGTGCGGGCGCACCTTGTTCAATCTGCAAACCACCACGGCCCGCATCAAGGCTGCCACCCTGCACCTGAAGGGCGTCAAGATTGCCATCATGGGTTGCATCGTGAATGGCCCCGGTGAGATGGCCGACGCAGATTTCGGCTACGTCGGCGGTGCGCCCGGCAAAGTGAATCTGTACGTCGGCAAGACTCCCGTGAAATTCAATATTCCGGAAGCGGACGCGGTCGAGCGGCTGCAGGATTTGATCCGGGAGCACGGCAAATGGATCGATCCGGTAACGCAGCCGACTCCGGCTGAGTTGCAATCCTAGGAACCCAGCAGCGATGACTGGTGCGTCCAAGTCGGATGGACGTGACACGCAGTTGGCAGGGAAACCAATCGGATGCAGCGCACCTGAAAAAGGGGGCCTTTCATCTCCGCCCCTAGGGCGATGGAATCTGGATCATTTCACTTGAGCGAAATGATTTGATTGTTTTTCCGCGACCTCCTTAAACTGAGCGTCAACGAGAAGGGGACAGGGCTCGAGCAGTGAAACTCAAACACTTAGCTTACCTATGAAGAAACATTGGCCTCTCTTTTTGATCGCATTCGCCGTTTTCACCCTCGTTGCGGTAACCACACGCGCCGGCACCATTTTCTATTCGGCCATTCCGGCGGCCCAAAGCGACGCGAATTCCGGAATCAGCTCAGACAATCAATATACTACTGCGATCGACGGTGGTAACAGTCGCGGCACCGATCGCGTCATTAATGGAATCACCCTTTCTGCCCTGTCGGCCACCGGGCAGTCCGCCACGGCCGATAACGGGACCCTGAATGCGCTGGCCGGAAATCTTTCCAATGCCGGAGGCGCCAGCGCCAGCATTCAGGCGGACGGAGTGCTCAAGGATGTCTTGTCCGACATGACCTTTAACAATGGTGCGACCGATAATTCGCAACAGGAAATTGTGCTGGACCCGTCCAGCCTGCAGTCGGGGACGACTTATGATCTGCGCGTTTATATCGCCAATGCCGCGGGCCAAAATCGACAGGTGAACATCGCCTTTGTCGGAGACGGCAAGGCCGCGGTCGAGACGGGATTTTTTAACGAAGATGACGCCAAGACCTCGGCCGGGGGATTTACCGACTCCAACCAGGCTTATTACATCAATTATCGGTTTACGTGGGATGGCGACTCGACGCCGGGCGTCACGATCACGCAAAAAGCAGGGAGTGCGCCTTTTGTTCTGTATGCGCTGACCAATCAGGTGGTGGCGGGCGGCGGCAGTGCGGAAGCGGCCCCGACCCAGGCTCAGGAAGGCCTAACGAATGGTCAGGTCAACGTGGAATCGGATAAAGTGGGAGTGGAGAGCGACGATTTTTACGCGAGCGAATCGCTCAATACGAACGGCCACTGGGTGAAGTTGGACAAATGGGGCAGCTGCTGGCAGCCGACCAAGGTCTCGACGGGATGGTGTCCTTACACCAACGGCAACTGGCGGGAGTGTGACGATTGCGGCTGGACCTTTGTCTCCGAAGAGCCCTGGGCCTGGGCTTGTTATCCGGCCGATGGGCCAAAGTGAAGTCCGGCTGCGGATGGTGCTGGGTTCCAGGACGCGTCTGGGCGCCCTCTTGGGTTTCGTGGCGGCAGGGTTCGAGACGAAAAATGTTCCTGCATCGGTTGGGCCCCCCTTCCGCCCGAGCAAGGGTGCGATATCAATATTGGCGTGAGTACATGGGTCGACCGGACGTGCGACCTCGGCCCGGAATGCTACACCTTCTGTAATGTCCGCGACTTCGGCTCTGAGTCGTACTCGGGCTGCGGATGCCTTTACGAGCGATCGCGCAATATCACGATCATCCTCGAGACCATCAATATCACGAACATTTGTTACACCCGGAATGTGACTTATTGCGGCGGCCCGGATTTCGACCGTTGCAACGAACAGATCCGACGCCTCGGCGGGAAAGAGCTGACTCATGTTTCGATTAATCGCGTGGGCGATCCGAGCCAGCTCAAAGGCGGCAAACATTCACACCTCGACGGCAATCAGCTGGGGCTCGTCTCGCCCAACATTAAAGGGGACAAGAATTCCAAACATAATCCCAAAACCACCGAAAACCTCGGAGCGGACAAGCGTGACAAGGGCTGGGGCAATGACAAAAAGCAGGAGAACGCGGCGAGGAATCACATCGCGCAGGAGAGCAAAGGCAAAGATCCGAAAAACACCAAAGCGACAGCGCCTGCTGACCTGGCCAACAGGATGGCGAAGAAAAATGGCGGAAATGGCGGGAATGGCGGGAATGGCGGGAATGGCGGAAAGAAACTGACCGGAGCCGGACCGGGCAATGGGGCAAATCAAAACAATAATGCCCTAACGAACGGCAACGGACAGGCCAAGGGCGGGAAACATGACCAGCACCCCGGCGGAAAAAATAACGGCAACAAAACTGGCGGAAACGCGAACGGCAGCGCTGCCACAGGAAACGCTGGCGGGGTTGGCAACGGGGGCGGAGCCGGTGGGAAGCATCCCGGGCAATCCATGAAGGGATCTAAAAACGGCGGAGGAAATTCTGCCGGGACGGGCCAGGCGAACGCGACGGGTGGAAAGACCGCCGGTGGCAAGCAGCACGGAAAAAATAAGGGTTCGAATGGAAATCAGTCTTCCGCGACCGGCACCGGCCAGGGGAATACCTCACCTGGTTCATCAACGAAGGGCAGTGGCGGCCAGGGCAACAGTGGCCAAAGCGGAGGCGGCAAGCACCACAAGAATCAGAATCAAGGCCAGCCGACCCAGGGAAGCGGTTCGCAAAACAGTAATCAAGGTGGTGGTCAGAACGGCGGGGGTCAGGGCCAGACTGGCAGCGGCAAGCGTCATAATCAGGGCAATCCTGGGCAGACCGGAGGAGGCAACGGTCAAGCAATCCACCAGAATAAGACGCAGGGCTCCATGCAGAATGGCCAGGGCGGAGGCGGCGGGAGTAAAAGTGGAGGTGGAAACAAAGGTGGGGGGCAGGGCCAGCATCAGCAACAACAACAACAAGGCGGGAAGCAAAGCCACGCGAAGCCATCGGCTACCCCGCATCCATAGATGGAATCGGCAAAGTGGAATCGACGCTCAATAAAAACGATTCACCTTCGTCTCAATCCATTGTATTCAGGGGAACCATTATGAAGAAAACAGCGTTACTAATTGTAGCTTTAGCGGTTATGAGTGGAATTTTCGCGCCCTTCGCGAATGCGATTTCACTCAACATTAACCTGGGTGATCAGCCGTATTACTCGCATGGACCCGGTTATTGGGACAGCGGTGTGTATTACGTCTGGGTGCCCGGACACTATACAATTCGAAATCACCATAAAGTGTTTGTCCACGGCCATTATCGGGTAAGATAATTCCGTAAAGATCGGGTCAAGTTTGTGAGGACGGGGCTGCCATTGGCAGCCCCGTTTCCTTTTCGCCGGCGGCGTGAGCGAGTGCGCTGTATCCTCGGCGGATCATTCGCCCCCGTGCCGATGCCATTGAACATCCGTTTTCCCAGCAAAATATCAAAAACTCTTCCTCGTTGGCTCTCTCCCAACGGGCGCCTTCACTAGTTGGTGACGCGGCTGTCGCGCGTGGTTTGAAACGGAGAAAATTGGAGTCCCCATCGTTCTGCAAGTGTTAATAACTTTTTTAAATAAATTCTAAAAAAAGCTTGACCCTTCCCCCATCTTTCCAGCAGTCTCGCCCTTCACGTAAAGTCTCTCAACTCAATACTGTCTATTACAGCACCTATGAAATCTACGCTGCGCTATCTCACGTTTGTATTTACATTTATCCTGTTAGTCGCCGCGCCAGCTCTGCTGGCGTTTTTGTTTGTGTCGCCACTCTCGGCACAAAGCGCGTCTGACTCGGATAGCGGATCTCGCTCCTGGGCCAAAGGTCCCATTGCTGGACTCGTTGCACCTCAAAGTCAGCAGTCCGCCGTCGCCGTCATGGTGGAAATGGACGCCCCTGCCGCAGCTGTCCCTTATGCAGAAGCATTAAAGGTGGCGCAAGCTCAGGTCGACGCGAACCGGAATTACGCATTGGCCCATCCGAGTTTGAAGACTTCCAAAGCGCTGCTATCTCAAAAAGCGCAGCCGACCCAGATCAGTAGCGCCGCCGCCACTCAGATCGTCAGCACGGTCCGCCAGCTTGATCAGGCGCAACAAGCGATTGTTTCATCCCTGACCGGCGCAGATATCGGCGGCAAAATTCTTTATCGCACACAGCGCGCCTACAACGGCATCGCGATGACGGTGAGTCCCGACAAAATCGCCGCGATCGCTCAGCTCCCCGGAGTCAAGGGAGTTCATCCGATGATTCCCAAGTTCCACATGACTGCCTTCTCCGATGTTGATTTTGTCGGAGGCCGCTCCTTGTGGACGAAGACGCCGTTCGGTATTCACGGTGAGAACATCAAAATCGCCGACATCGATAGCGGACTTGACTACATTCACACCGATTTCGGTGGTCCCGGCCTCGGTGGCTATGCGGCGGTGCCCGATCATACGGTCGCGCCGAACGCCTATTTCCCGACGCCGAAGGTTCCCGGCGGTTACGATTTTGCCGGTGACGCCTATGCGGCAACGAATAATCCGATGGATGCTTCCAACACTCCTCATCCCGATCCGGATCCGTTTGATTGCGGCGGTCACGGCACCGGCACTGCGAGTTTGATTGCCGGCTACGGCGTAACGAATGCCGGATTCACCTATTCCGGAACGTACGACGCGTCCAACCCGGTCATGAGCGCCCTCGCCATCAGCCCCGGTTTCGCTCCTAACGCCAAGCTGTTCCCGTTGCGTGTTTTCGGTTGCGGCGGTTCGACCAACCTTGTCACCCAGGCCATCGAATGGGCCATGGATCCAAATGGCGATGGCAACCTTTCCGACCATCTTGATGTAATTAATATGTCGCTCGGATCGAACGAAGGTTCCGCCGATGATGCCGACGACGTGGCCGCATCCAATGCGGCCTCCATCGGAATGCTCGTTTGCTCCGCGGCGGGAAATGCCGGTGATACTTACTATGTGCATAGCAGTCCGGCGGCTGCCTCTGGCACACTGAGTGTGGCGGCGAGCTACAACGACCAGAACGGTTTCATTTTTGACTCCAGTGTTACACCAAACACCAATGCCGGTTCGCCTCCGAGTGGAAAGTATAATTCGATTTACGGTAATCCATCCCCGCACGTGGGTGCAGGCGGTCTGCCTGGTAATGTGGTTTACGCCGTGCCTAACAACGGCAACGCTGCGGCCTTTACCAATGCAGCTCAAGTCTCCGGTAATATCTGTCTGATCGACCGCGGCACGACCACCTTCCTCGACAAATGCACGAAGGCGCAGGCGGCCGGCGCGATCGCTGTGATCGTTGATAACTTCAACAACCCGACGGCTGACCCAATCGTGATGGGACTCGGGCCTGCTATCACGATTCCCTGCGTCATGATCTCGCGGACGGATCGCGACATGATTGTCGCCGCGGCGGGTGGCTTTGATGCCACCACCGGCCTCCCGACGAACAGTCCCGTCAACGTGACGATCAAGAATGATAATGGAACCGTGACGAGAGCGGCAAACGCAGCCGGCGCAGCCGCGGGTGCGGGCTCACCCGATACCGTTCCGACCTACACCTCGCGCGGACCGCGACTGAACGACAGTGCGCTCAAGCCTGACCTCACTGCACCCGCTGAAGTCGTCGGCGTTGCGCAGAACAATACCGGCAAAGGCGTGGAAAACTTTAATGGCACGTCGTCGGCCACTCCGCACGTGGCTGGCACGATGGCGCTGCTCAGACAGTTCCATCCGACCTGGACTTCGCAGGAGTTGAATGCGCTGGCTTCAGAAACAGCCACGCACGACCTCTCCACCACTGTCGGGGGCGCCACTAAAATCGGCGTGGGCCGCGTTGGTGCCGGCCGCATCGATCTAGCGAATGCGAGCAATGCAAATGTCGTGGCCTATAACGGAACTGATCCAAACCTGATCGGCGTTTCGTTCGGTGCTGTCGAAGTTCCCGTGGATGGTTCCAGAACCCTGACCAAATCCGTCAAGGTGACCAACAAAGGCGCTTCGGATGTTACCTATAACATCACTTATCTGGACAGCGTGGTAGCGACGGGAACATCCTACACGCTGCCCCCGAGCGTCACGGTGTTAGCCGGATCTTCCACCACATTCCCCGTCACTTTCACCGCCACAGGCAATCTGTTACGGCATGAGAGAGATTTGAGCACGACGACGACTCAGGCCACTAACTTCGGAACTTTCTCGCGTCAGTACCTGACGGAGAAGGCCGGTTACGCCGTCCTGACACCGACTGCTGGCACGGAGCCAACGATCCGTGTCGCGCTGTACGCTGCGTCGAAACCGTCTTCTGCCATGCACGCGACGATGACCTCCGTGGTGCCAACGGCCGCCTCCGGAAGTTTCACCGTGAATCTCTCTGGTGTTGGCATCAACACTGGCGCCGTCTTCCCGAATGACATCGTCAGTTATGTCAAAGCGGCTGAGTTGCAGTACATCAGCCCTCTCGCTGCATCACCCAATGCGCCGACCGATCCTAACGTTCTTAAATACGTAGGCATCACGACGGACTGGGCCAATCGAACCGTCGCCGAGAGAAACGGCTTCGTTCCATGGGTGAATTTCGTGATCGAAGGATTCGGCAATGCCGCTATCCCGTCGTTCGCAAGTTCGGATAAGGAAATCTTCATCGATCTAAACCTCGATAATGTTCCTGACGTGGCGATCTTCCTCAGCAGTCTCGCGAACGGGACGGCCCCGACGAACGTCTACTTTTCGACTCTGGTCGACTTCACTGGCGCCATTCTGGGCGCTCCGGGCAGCTCGGCTTGGGAGCCGGTCGACGCGCGCTCCGCGGCCGCCACGAGCCGCGACACAAACGCCTTCAATAACAGCGTCGTCACCGTGCCCATCGACGGCTTGGTCGGCACAGGACGGACATCCTTCCAATATCAGGTTGTGACGTTCGACCGTAACGGCGCCCAGGTTGATGAAACTCCGTTGATGTTCTTCGACGCGGCCAACCCCGGCCTCGATGCGACACCCGTTGGACAGTTGGAACCGTTCTTCCTGAACGATCTCCCAACCACCGCACTGACGGTCAATTACAATGGCGTCAACTTCCAGACCAATGGATCGCAAGGGTTGATGGTTGTGCATATGCACAACGGCTCGGGAAATCACACCGATGTGGTGGCTTTCCGTAAACCGACCATCAGCGGCTTCAGTCCGAGCAGCGGGAAAGTCGGAGCGCTCATTACCATCACCGGATCGAACTTTGGCCCTGGCACGAACGTATCGTTCTTCAACAACAAGCCAGCCGTGGTCAACGTGCTCACCGCGAACACCCTGGTGGCCACTGTGCCGGCGGGTGCGGTAAGCGGACCGATCCGCGTCTCAAATGCGGCGGGATCGTCATCCCGTGCAGGATTCACAGTTCTGCCTTGACCGGCTACGTAAAAATCAGCTAACCTGAAAACCATAGAAATTATGAAAAAATTCTGCTTACTCAGTATCGCCTGTGCGATCACGCTGCCTTTCGCTCACCAGAGCGTGGCCGCAAAAGTCGAGGGTTTCGAACCAGGCGACCCCGCTGTCACCACGTCTGGGGATGCGGGCGTGAAAGGGGTGTTTGAGGGTATTGTTCCGCCAGAGGGCGTGAATCAATTCCTGATCACCACGATCAGCACGACCAATGATGGGGGCGATGGGTTTTCTGCTCAATCGGGCACCAGCGCGGTCAGCAACTCGACCTTGGGGTCGTTCTTTCCCGTCAGCGGTTTGGCCGGAACTGAAGGTTCAGGGTTCAAATTGAGCGTCGTTGTGCCTGCCGGGTCGGACACGATTACGTTTCAATATGATTTCCTAACGAACGAACTGCCGTCAGGGGGCGGAGCGATTCAGCACCAGGACTTCGCCTATGCCGTTCTGTTGAATAGCTCGAATACGTTGATCGGTGGGATTCGTTCGGTCGCGACGCCCGCCAGCATTAACTTCAATGATCCGAC
>JBBRNL010000014.1:0-58584 GCA_038230335.1 Chthoniobacterales bacterium
CATGCCGGCGTCAACCACACCGCGGCCAACAGCGCCGGGGCCAACAGCAAGCACGCCTCCCACGGTCACACCCATAACTAATTCTCAGTAAGTAGCCAGAAAGCCGCGTGATAGTCCCCCTATTGCGCGGCTTTTTTGTGTCCTGATGATGAACCGTCGCAACGCGGCGCTCCCTCTCTTCTCGGCACGGCATTTCTCCTCCAGCCAATTTGCGGCCTTCGGCTGAAATCATTTTACCAACGCCTTCGGAGAGGCCGTTCCACCATTGCTTCTTCCCTTGGGCGCGTCTCGTTATCCCGGTCGCGCAATAACCTTGTTGCGAAGCTTCCCGAGCCGCTCGATTTCCAATTCGATCGCGTCGCCCGGCTTCAACCAGCCATTCGTAGCCTCGGGCGTCAGTTCCAGAATGCATCCTGTCCCGACCGTGCCGCTCCCAATCAAATCCCCCGGAAAAAGATCCGCATCGCGCGACGCGTGCGCGATCATGCGCGGGAAAGTGTGAAAGAGTCCCTTACTGTTACCGCGCGAGAGCTCATGCCCGTTGATCCGCGCGCGCATCTCCAAGCCAATACGTTCCCCTTCGATCTTGTCGGCCAGTTCGTCACGGGTCACCAATACCGGGCCAACCGAGGTGGCAAAGTCTTTTCCTTTTGCCGGCCCCAACCCCACCGCCATCTCGTCTCGCTGTAGATCGCGCGCCGTAAAATCGTTCAGAATGGTGAAGCCGGCGACGTGAGCCCAGGCGTCTCCCGGCGCCACGTTACGCGCACGATCTCCGATAACGACGCCCAGCTCAAGCTCGTAATCGAGCTCAGCCGAGGCAGCCGGGGCAGAGACATCTGCGTCCTGGCCAACGAGCGAATTCGGATTCGAAAAGTAGAACACCGGAAGATCGTACCAAGCCTGCACCATCTCAAGATTGCGCCGGACGCGCACCGTCCGAACATGTTGTTCGAATCCGTCAAAGTCGCGAAACGACGGCGGGCGCAGCACCGGCGGGAGAAACATGCGAGGGCGTATCGTTTTTCCGCCGCGCTTTTGAAAGATACGACCGTGCTCGGGCCAATCCCGCACCTTGCGCGTAAATTCGGAGAAGCGCGGCATGAGCACCGGTAGAAAATGCGACAATGGTGCGGTCAAACTATTCGGAATCTCTTTGACTCCGAAGAAGCCAAGAAAGTCGTGCAAGGCGACCCAGTTTTGCGCGTCGACCGAAACCGCCGCGACGGGGATCGGCCCGTTTTCCGGGAGGATGGTGGCCAGTCTCATCTTATCCGTTAAGCAAGCGCGGACTCATGCGGAAGCGTGCGACCAAACGGCCCAGAGGCGCAATCGTCCGGGCTCCTTCCTTATCCTCAAAAGGCTGTTGCTCATGGCGGTCGGTTAGACCCCAGCATGGTTCCACGCAAAGGAAAGGTCCGCCATCCGACCATAAAGTGAGATATGGCACCTCGCTCAGATCCAAGCCGACTTCATGGCCACTTGTCGGATCAAGGTAGATGAACTCACGGTTTGGAACATCCACGAATTCCAGGATGAACGAACTGGGCAACTCTTCACGTCTGAAGGGCATTTCACCACCGTCGAACTCCAGATCCTGCGTTTCACCGGAAAGATAATTAGCCGGGGCCAAATGCCTCCGATACCGGCCGCACGGCATATGGAAGTGGAAGCTCTCAAAGGAGGTGGCGGCAAACCCGGGATGCAATCCGAATCCGAGATGGGCCGTCAACTCCGGTTCATCGTTGCGGAATGCAAACTCGGTCACGACTGCGCCATCCTCCAATTTGTAGGTGAGATCGAGACTGACCTTGAGTGGATATTCCGTGCTGCTGAAATCGTCCGGCGTCATGCGGTACGTCACGGACCCTTCCGCGGCGCCGTCGCGCTCGACCAGGTGCCATATTTTTGTCCGGAGAAAACTATGGGTGCCACCTTTGATCTCCCGACCGCGATAAAGACTCTGGCCGTCTTTCAAACGATGCAGAAAGTAGCCCATGACGGTCGCATGATTAGCCCAGCCTTTGGCTGGCGGCATCAACTCGTTATCGCGATTAAGAAAACCGATCCATGCGCCCGCCGTATTCTTTCGCGCCACGCTCACGAGCTCCGCGCCCAGGCGGGAAATAACCACTCGTATTCCGGACGCTTCGTCCGTCACGACGTCGACTAACCGATCGCCCCGCTGTTCTGCGCGTTGCGAAAAGCTCATTACATCTTACGGGAACAAGCCGCGGGCCTTCTTCGCTTTCATCACCCGCTCCACGCCGATAGCCATGGCCGCAGTGCGATGCGAAATCTTGTGTTCCTTGGCGCGGCGAATCACCTGGCCAAACGAATGTTCGAGAATTCGAAAGAGCTTGTCCGTCACTTCCATTTCCGTCCAAAGGAAACTCTGTAACCCCTGCACCCACTCGAAATAAGAAACAATGACGCCACCGGCATTGCACAGAATGTCGGGGATCACAAAAACTTCATCCCAGCGCTGCTCCAGAATCTTGTCCGCGTCGGGCGTAGTGGGTCCATTAGCGCCCTCGGCCAGAATTCGACACTTCAACTGGCCGGCGTTTTTCTCGGTGATGACACGATCGACCGCTGCTGGGATCAGAATGTCGCACGGCATCGTGAGCATTTCGATTGGGTCCACGCGATCCCCCTGGTCAAAAGCCAGGAGATTGCCCTTCTTCAGCATGTGTTGCTCGGCTGCTTTGACATCAATTCCTTTTGGATTATAAAGCGCGGTGAAGGCGTCACTAATCCCGACGATCTTCACACCGGTCTTGAGGGCGAGCGAAAGAGCCGCGACCGATCCGACATTTCCGAATCCCTGCACGATGGCGGTGCTCTTTTCCGGATCCATCTTCAGCATGTCCATGGCTCGCTCCACCAGATAAACCACGCCGCGACCGGTTGATTCGCGCCGGCCCTCTGTTCCACCAATGGAGACCGGTTTGCCTGTCACAATCTCGCTCACGGCATATCCCTGGTGGACGGAGTATGTGTCCATGAACCAAGCCATAATCTGTTCATTCGTGCCCATATCCGGTCCCATGATGTCGGTGTGCGGCCCAACGAACGGAATCATTTCCTGCATGTAACGGCGAGAAAGCGCTTCCAGCTCCGTGCGCGACAATTTTGCCGGGTCGACAGCGATACCACCCTTCGCTCCGCCATAAGGCAGATTGGCCAGGGCGCACTTCCAGCTCATCCACATGGCCAGGGCAGCCGTCTCGCCCATGGAAAGATTGGGCGCGAAACGCGTGCCGCCTTTGGTCGGACCGAGAGTCAAATGGTGCTGAACGCGGTAGCCCTGAAACGTGCGCGTGCTCCCGTCATCCATGTGAATCGGCAGAGTGACCGCCATGGCCCGCTTCGGATACATGAGGCGATCGCGATCGTTTTTATCGATATTCAGATAATCCGCGATGACCTGGAATTGATCGCAGGCCATGGTAAAAACGTCGTCGTTGTAAATGTGCATGAGAAGGACGGAACTTAGAACGCTCCAGCCAGAAATTCAGGTGCTATCTGGTCGCGAAACGGCTGTGCGTCAAATCGAAAACCGCCCTCCGGCATCGACAATCCGTTTTTGAATCGTAACGTCGGCTGCAAAGGCTATTTCCGATGAAAATTGAAACTTTGGCGGTGCACGCTGGCCACGCAATTGATCCTTCCACTGGAGCAGTATCTGCGCCCATTCAACTTTCGACAACTTTTGAGCGGGATATCGATGGAAGCTATTCGCGCGGCCACATGTATTCGCGCAATAGTAACCCCAACCGCGCCGCCTTGGAACAAGGCGTCAGCGCGCTGGAGGGAGGCGAAGAGGCGGTCGCTTTCGCGAGTGGAATGAGCGCTGCCATGGCCCTGTTCCAAGCTCTCGCACCCGGTGATCACGTGCTCGCTCACATCGATGCTTATTATGGAATGGCGCGTTTACTGCGCGAGTTCTTTCTCGGCTGGGGTTTGCAAGCCGACTTTGTCGATATGAGTGACATCGATCTCGTGAAAAAGGCGATGCGGCCTAACACAAAGCTGGCCTGGGCCGAGTCGCCCTCCAATCCGCTCCTAAAGGTGGCCGATCTTGCGGCCGTCGCCGAGGTTGTTCATGCGGGAGGTGCCCTCTGCGTTTGTGATAACACCTGGGCTCCCATCATTCAGCGACCCTTCGACCTTGGGGTCGATTTGATTCTTCATTCCACGACCAAATACTTTGGCGGGCATTGTGATGTTTTGGGCGGAATCATTGTGGCGAAGAAAGGCGACGAATTCTTCGGGCGCGTGCAGCGCCTGCAATACTCAGGGGGCGCCGTCCCCTCACCCTTCGATTGCTGGCTGGTCTTGCGGGGCATGCGCACATTGCCATGGCGCATGCGCGCGCATTCGGAAAATGCCATGAAGGTGGCGACGTTCCTGGCAAAACACCCAAGCGTTGAGCGGGTGCATTATCCGGGGCTTCCTTCGCATCCATCTCATGCTGTGGCCGCGAGACAGATGTCGAGCTTCGGCGGAATGCTTTCGATTGAAGTGAAGGGTGGACGCGTCGCAGCCATGGCCGCGGCGGCCAAGGCCAAACTCTTTATCCGGGCAACCAGCCTGGGCGGAGTAGATAGTTTGATCGAGCATCGCGCTTCGATCGAGGGACCCGGAACCACCTCTCCGGAAGGACTCTTGCGAGTCTCCATCGGCTTGGAACACGCGGATGATTTGATCGAAGATCTCGATCAGGCATTGAAGACCTAGGTCATCACCGAACAGTGCTCAGCCCGAGCGCGAGCGAGGGACCGCCCATGCGCTGTGTGAATCACACAAAACAAATCGGGTAACGCCGTCTGAATGGGATCCTTCGCCGTCTGCGCGGGCTCAGGATGACATCTTCAAAACTGGCGTCGGTCATTCGAGAGCAACTCGCCTAACGTTTCAGTTTGCGACGCACCAGTTGCACAACATCATCCAACTCCGAGACACGCAGCGCGAAAGCGACGGCAAAGAAAACGAGACCACCAGCCCCGACCGCTGCCAGCACTTCCAGAATCTTTTTCCACTCGGAAACCTTGCTGCCCGGGGTGAAAAGAAATTGAGAGGCCAGCCAGCAGACCCCTGCGAGGCAGGCTCCGGCCACGATCAGTTTGCCCAGGGTCGTGAGGAGTGCGCCTGTTTCGAGCCGCCCGGCGTATCGCCGCATCATTATATATAAGAAAACGAAATTGGTGATCGCAACCAGACTGGTGGACAGGGCCAGCCCACGATGGCCGAGATGCATTTTGAACATGAAAAACCAGTTCAACGCGAAATTGATCAGGATTGAGAGCATGCTGACCAGCATGGGCAGATAACGCCGGTCCAGCGCATAGAAGGCCGGTGCCAAAACTTTAATTGCGGAATAGGCCACCAGACCGATCGCATAAAATTGCAGAGCCAGCGCGGTTTGCTCGGTGGCATATGCGTCAAACAGGCCGTGTTCGTAGATGAGCCCGATGATGGGCCGGGCCAGCATAAGCAAGCCGATGGCCGCCGGAATCGTTAACAGCATAACGAGCCGAAGTGCGTGCGAGAGCGCCGACCGAAAGCCCGGAATATCTCCGGTCGCGGCACTCCGGGAGATCTGCGGCAATGTGACCGTGCCGACGGCTACGCCGAAAATTCCCAGCGGCAATTGCATGAGACGGAAGGCGATGTTCAACCATGCCATCGAACCGTCCCCTAACTTCGAGGCAAAACCGCTGTTCACCGCCACGTTCACCTGCACTGCGCTGGCCGCGATCGTGGCCGGCCCCATCAGGATCAGAATGGTGCGCACACCTGAATCGCGCCAGTTGAAGTCTGGCCGGAATTGAAATCCGATCCTGCGCAAGGACGGAAATTGCACAAGCAGCTGCAAGAGGCCACCGATCAAAGTTCCGATGGAAAGACCGACCAGCCCGCGCGACCCGAAATGGGGATGCCGCCAGTCTGCTTGCGGATCGAGCCAGTAACAAAACGCGACACCGCCGATAATCGACCCAAGATTGAAGAAGCTCGAGGCCATCGCCGGCATCCCGAAAACGTGCTTTGCGTTCAACATTCCCATGGCCAGCGCGGCCAGCGAAACGAGCAGAATGAACGGAAACATGACGCGGGTGAGTTGAATCGTGAGCGCCGCCTTGTCCGGATCGAAGCCGGGAGCCAGTACTCTGATGAAGGCCGGCGCGAAAAAAATTCCGAGCAGCGTCACCAGACTCATGAAGATGAGCGTGAGGGTGGCTACTTTGCTGGCCAGCTTCCAGGCCGACTCGTCGCCATCCGTGGCAATGCGCCGGGAGAAGGTCGTCACGAAAGCCGTGGAGAGAGCGCCTTCTGCGAAAAGGTCGCGCAACATATTTGGCGCGCGGAAGGCGGTCAGAAATGCGTCCATGTTCCGCGACGCGCCAAAGAGACCGGCGATCACGATTTCGCGGATCAGGCCGATCAATCGGCTGCAGAGGATCGCCACGCCGACGATACCCGTCGCCCGGGTGCTGACACGTTGAGCCTCTGACATCGGCGTCAAAGGAACAAGGTCTGGCCGTTTTCGAAAGAAAAATCGTCGATTCAGTGATTCCGGCCCGTTAAAGCCCCGTCGGACAATCAATAAATGTCCATGGAACAGAAAACTTCTTCGAGAGATGCGCGGCCAGTGCTTTCACGCCAAAAGTTTCGGTCGCATAGTGGCCCCCGAGAAGAAGATTCATCTCCAATTCTTCCGCGGCCACAGCGGCCCAGTGGGGCGCCTCGCCCGTGATGAATGTGTCGATCTTACCTTCCGCCACGCGGTGAATCTCGGAGCCGGCCGCCCCCGTAACGATCGCAATGCGGCGCGGGGTCTTCGGTCCGAAGCGGAAAGCCTGAACGGATCCGCCCAGGGCATTTCTCAATGCCCTGACAAGAGACTCGCGCGTCCCGAGGCCGCGTGCCTTCAAACCGATGCATTGTCCCTTGTGCTCGAGAAACGGTTTGCCGGAGGTCAGGCCAATGGATGCAGCGAGTTGCGCGTTGTTGCCGATCTTGGGATGAGCATCGAGTGGAAGATGGGCGCTGTAGATCGCCATATCATGTTGGAACGCGATCCTAACCTGGCGGTGCAAGACACCGGTGACCGGTTGCAACCCGGCCCAAAACAATCCGTGGTGCACAACGAGAAAGTCGACCTTGTTCGACGCAGCCTCGCGCAGGACGCGGGTTGAGGCATCGACGGCCGCGCCGATACGGCTGACGCGGCCGGAGTTTTCCACCTGCAGACCGTTGAGCGCGTGATCTGAATCTCCGATCTCGGCAATTCTCAGGTACTTATCGATATGGGACACGATCTCTCCAGCAAGCGTCATCGGAACAGTCTGAGGCCATCGCGAACATTTTGCACGGATGTTCCGATGGGTGCTCCAGTTGGGCCCGGGCGCAATTCTACTATCTTCCTCGCCTAACGGGTGTTCAGGAACCGTTTCCGAATCCGGTCTCTCCCTTCTTCTCCCGGCAGCGCCCATCCGAATGGAGTCGGAAGTCCAGCCGGAAGTGCTTGACGAAATCCGCCGGCCTTGTGACGTTGTTTTCAGTCTTGCATCACGTGGAGTACACCGACGCACCAACGACCGAGGTTCCTGAGGATCAGGCGGACAAAATGCCCTGTCCGTATTGCGGACACTTACTGCCGAAAGATGCACGCGCCTGTGATCAATGCGACTGGACGCGCGCGGATACCCAGACGGTCGAGGGGAAAGCCAGCGACGCAGTGGCCGTAATGTTGAGCGTCATTCCAGGGTTGGGACACATCTACAAAGGGCACAAATTGATGGGCGCGCTCATTATGTTCATCGGCACGCCTGCGGCGGTCGGCCTATCCCTGCTCGCGGCTGCCGGCACCGCCGGCTTCGCCTTGTTGCTCCTCCCCCTGTATTGGTTTGCCGTCATGTTCCATGTCTGGGGCATTGACGATCGGGTGGTAACGCCCGAGCACGACGAAGGCGAACAGTATTAAACTGGCGGGGACGCTGCGGCGGGAACGGCTGCGTAAATCTCGTCTAGGATCTCACGCAGGCCGTAGCGAAACTTCCAGTTCGGGTAGTGCTGCTGAAATTTTCGCACGTCGCTGACCCACCAGATATGGTCGCCGATGCGGTTGTTCTCCTCGTAATTCCAGGCCAGTTGTTTTCCAGTGATGCCTTCGCAAAGGTCGATGGCCTCGAGCATGGAACAGTTGCTGTGCCGGCTGCCGCCAATGTTGTAAACCTCACCGGAGCGCGGCGCACGTATGAATTCGGCAAAGGCCTCAACCAGGTCAAAACTATGAATGTTATCCCGAACCTGCTTTCCCTTGTATCCAAACACGCGGTAAGGCCGCCCGCTCACCGTGCAAATCATGAGGTAAGAGAGAAAGCCGTGCAGTTCCGTCCCGGCGTGGGCCGGGCCCGTTAGGCATCCGCCTCGAAAACAGACCGTTGGCATACCGAAGTATCGTCCATACTCCTGCACGAGGAGATCGGCGGCGGCCTTTGATGCCCCGAAAAGCGAGTGTTTCGTGTAGTCGATGCTCATCGTCTCGGAAATTCCAGGATCGTATTCGTGACCGGGCGCAATTTCCCACCGCTTCTCCAGCTCGGCTAACGGAAGTCGGTTAGGCGTGTCACCGTAAACCTTGTTCGTCGAAGTAAAAACGAACGGCGCTTCCGGACAGCAATTCCTCGCCGCTTCCAGGAGGTTCAATGTTCCATTGGCGTTGACCGTGAAGTCCGCCTGCGGATCGCGCGCGGCCCAGTCATGGGAAGGCTGCGCAGCCGCGTGAACAATCGCGGCGATGTTTCGGCCCTGCTGCTTGAAAAGCTCCGTGACGCCCTGGGCGTCGCGAATATCCAGGTCATGGTGTTCGTAACTTCCAATCTTCTCAATCAAACTGTCCCGCGTTTTCCGGGTCGACGCTTCCGGTCCAAAAAACTGCGCGCGCATGTCGTTATCAATCCCCACGACGCGCGCTCCGTCCCGCGCAAAGTGGCGCACGGTTTCGGATCCAATCAAGCCGGCGGAGCCGGTAACGATAATCGTGCGCATGGACGAGCTACGGTCGAAAAGACAAAGCGGAGATCATGCCGCCTGCCCCAGAATCCATGTCAGCTTTCCGGAGGCCGGCTGAATCCGGGCCGCCGGATATTGTGGGTCCCCTTGCAGCACCTGTTCGATCAAATCGGAATGCTTGCCCGCGTTCAGGAGGAAACAGACATGCCGCGCCTGGTTGATCAGCGGCAAGGTGCAGGTGAGGCGCCATGAATTGAACTTAGGCACAAAATTCGAGACAACTCGGCGGCGCGTTTCGGACAGCGCGGCCGTCTCGGGAAACAAGGAGGCCGTATGACCATCATCGCCCATCCCTAGCAGGATCAGGTCGTGACGATAAATTTGCTCGCCCCGCTCCACCGCCAGCGCATCGAGGGTCTCCTCGTATTCCTGCGCCGCCGTCGCCGGGTCAATTTCCCCACGCATACGCCGAATCGAACTTTCCGGAATGTTCGCCGGCCGGAACAACGCTTCTTGGGCCATGCGAAAATTACTTTGTTCGTCGTCGGGCGGAACACAGCGCTCATCGCCGAAAGTGATCAGAACATCCTTCCACGGCATGTGGCCGGACTCCGCAACCTCCGCATAAACGGGCCGCGGCGTGTTCCCACCGGAGAGGGCGATCCGAAACTCACCGCGTTGCGCCAGCGCCTGATGCGCCACGTCCAAAATCAGATCAGTCGCGTCCCGGACGAATTTCTTTGTCCGGACGATTTCACCAGTCATGCGCGAGTCTGATCAGATGGCACAGTGGGTCTGCCCGCGCTTCTTCAGGTATTGCTGATGATATTCTTCGGCGCGCCAGAACTTGGGAGCGGGTTCGATCTGCGTCACCACCGGCCGTGCGTGCCGGCCACTTTTCTCCAGAAGAGTTTTGCCCGCTTCGGCCTGCGCCTTCTGCTCGGGCGAATGGAAAAAAACAACGGAACGATATTGCGAGCCTACGTCCGGACCTTGCCGGTTCGGGGTCGTCGGATTGTGATTCGACCAGAAGACTCCAAGCAACTTCTCAAACGAGAGGACAGAGGGATCGAACTCCAACTCCACCACTTCGGCATGACCAGTTGCATCCGAGCAGACATCTTCATAAGTCGGATGATCCTTGCCGCCGCCGGCGTAACCGACCGCCGTGGACGTCACGCCCGGTAACTGACGAAACGTCTCTTCCACACCCCAAAAACACCCAGCCCCGAAGGTCGCTTTCTCTGTCGCCATGGCAGACGATCCAGTGAGGGAGGGCACCGCGCAAATCCCGATCAAGCAAAAAAAAGTGATAAATTTGCGCGTCCCTTTCGGTTGGGTCTTGCTTCCGCGCCCGCCTTTCACAAAATCCAAGGCGAATGAGGGAGCGAACCACCTTGCAGCAAAGCCAGCCGCCGTGGCTCATTCGCCTCCTCAATGGCAGCGGGGCCGCGCTGCAGAACCTGGGCATCGGCCAGGGCACCGTGACCGCGGACAAGTTGATCGCCGTGGCGAAGCAACGCACGGGTCTTGATGATTTTGGGCAGGACGACTTCGCCGAACCTTTGTCCCGTTTGCTCGAATCGTGCTATCGCGACGCCAAACTGAACCTGATGGGCCGGATCGCGCTGCGCGCGGACACGCTCCATTGCTTGCGCAACCGGCTCCTGATCGAACGGGACCGGCGCGAGCATCCAGAAATTGCGCGCGAGGAAATTCGCTCACCCCTTTTTATCGTGGGGTTGCCCCGCACCGGGACAACGATTCTTCACGCACTCCTCACCGCCGACCCGCACCATCGCGCCCCTTTGACGTGGGAAGTGATGGAACCTTCACCGCTGGGCGATTCCGATAAATGCGGCCGGGTGCGGCGGGCCGCGCGAAGTCTTTCCTGCCTGCGCTGGCTCGCTCCCGCCTTTCCCCGGCTTCATTCCGTCGGCGCGGAAATGCCGCAGGAATGCGTCAGCATGATGAGCCTCAGTTTCATGAGCGATCAGTTCGACACGATGTATAACATCCCTTCGTACCGCGCCTGGTTTTTACAGCAGGGCCTCGGACCGGCTTACGAGTGGCACCGCCGCTTCCTTCAGCACTTGCAATTCGGCCAAACCGCCCGGCGATGGGTCTTGAAGGCACCCGCGCACATGTTTGCTCTTCCCGATTTACTTTCGGTTTACCCGGATGCGCAATTCATCCAAACCCATCGAGCGCCGCTTGATGCCATCACATCCGTGTCGAGTCTTATCACAATTCTACGTCGCATTTTCAGCGATTCTGTTCACCCGGTGGAAATCGGACGCGAAGCCATGAGGTATTGGGCGGACACTCTCGAAAATTTCATGACTGAACGCGATCGGCTCCCGGCCGACCGCGTTTGCGATTTGCCCTACCGTGATATAAAGCGCGACCCGATCACAGCGGTCCGCCGCGTCTATGCCCATTTCGGTTGGTCTCTATCCGATGACGCGGAAGCTCGGATGCGCGCCGTTCTGGCCGCTCAGCCTCCCGACCAAGTCACTTTTCATCGCTACGAGCCATCGCAATTCGGTCTGGAAGCAGCAGAAATGGCGAACCTTTTCGCGAGTTACTGCGATCGATTCCATTTGCCGGTGCAAGAAAGTTCAACGATCGATCGCGGCCAACTGCAAAGAGCAGAAGTGATCACGCCGGACGTTACATTTTCGTTATCGGACAACGGAAACACTGAGGCGGATGAGGCCGACGAAAGCGTTCCGCGCCGGGCCATGATCGGCTGATCGATCGCCGAAAAAAATCAGGACATCACCATCCCGCCATCCACGCAAAGGACCTGGCCCGTGATGTAGGCCGCTTCGGTGGAGGCGAGAAACGCGACGGAACTCGCGATGTCGGTCGGTTCACCCACGCGCGAGAGCGGGATTTGTGCGACGATCCTCTTCTGGATTTCTTCCGGCAACGCCCCTGTCATATCGGTAGCAATGAATCCGGGCGCGACGGCATTGACGGTGATGCCGCGACTGGCCAGTTCACGTGCGAGTGATTTCGTGAAACCGATCAGCCCGGCTTTGCTGGCCGCATAATTCGTCTGGCCGGCGTTGCCAATCAATCCAATGACCGAGCTAATATTAATGATGCGACCGCTGCGCTGCTTGATCATGGCCCGCTCGACCGACTGCACGAAATTGAAAGCTCCACGCAGGTTCGTGTTAATCACTGTGTCCCAATCCGCCACCGGCATTCGCATCGATAAACCGTCGCGCGTGACTCCCGCGTTATTGACCAAAATGTCGACCTTGCCAAAGTCTTCCAGAATGCGGGCACCTGTCTGTTGCACGGTCGCGTGATCTGCCACATCGACAGCGTAGAACCTGGCTGCCTCGGACCGCATCCCATTGATCTCGTCCGAGGTGCGCCGGGCATTTTCCTCGCTCCGACTTACGCAGGCAACACGGGCCCCTTCGCTGGCCAGGCGCACGGCAATGGCATGTCCGATCCCCCGTCCCGCTCCCGTGACAATCGCAACCTGTTTTTCGAATCTCATGTGTTGGTTATTGCACGCGATGAAAGTCGTTTGTGCAAGTGCGGATCGGGCTACAAACTGACCCAGCGCTTGGTTCGCGCGCTTTTTGCCACGGCCTCGAGGACGCGCTGATTTCGCACACCGTCTTCGAAATTTGGTTCGACTTTCCTGCGCGCCACGACCGCTTTCACGAAGTCGGCGATCGTGTGCACAAACGTATGCTCGTAACCGATCGTGTGCCCTGGCGGCCACCAGTTCGCTACGTAGGGCTGCGATGGCTCCGTCACGATGATTTCCCGGAAGCCCTGTGCATCAGGCGGATCGCGCCGGCTGAAAAAGAGCAGCTTGTTCAGCTCTTCCAGGTCGAAGGCGAGCGAACCCTCACTGCCGTTGATCTCAAACGTCAGGCTATTTTTTCGACCCGGCGCAAAGCGCGTCGCTTCGACCGAGGCGAGAGCACCGCTACGGAAACGGCCCACCATGCTCACCGCGTCATCCACGTCGACGCGTTGTATGCGCGTGGGTTGGCGCGACTTTTCCGTCGATCGCTGTTTAACGAATGTTTCCATGCCGCCGCAGACCTCGCGAAATTCGCCGACCAGATAGCGCGCGAGATCCACCACATGAGAAGAAATATCTCCCAATGCGCCCGACCCGGAAACACCGGACTGAAGACGCCAAACCAATGGAAACTTGGGATCGACAATCCAATCCTGAGCGTAGCGGGCGTGGAAGTGAAACAAACGATCGCCCAATTCACCCCGCTCAATCATCCGTTTGGCCAGAGCCACGGCGGGGATGCGCCGGTAGTTGTGACAAATCATGTTCACCACGCGCGCTTTCTTGACCGCGCGAAGCATGGCCTCGGCTTCCGGTAGGTCGCGAGCCAGCGGTTTCTCGCTTAAGATGGCTTTGCCGGCGCGCGCCGCCGCCACCGCGATCTCGCAATGCGTATCGTTGGGCGTGCAAATGTCGACGATGTCGACTTCGGGATCGTCCATGACTCGGCGCCAATCGGTTTCGATTTTCTCCCAGCCGAATTCCGCAGCAGCCTTTCTGGTCGCGGTCCGGTCGCGACCGCATAGTGTTTTCAGCCGCAGATCGACGGGCAAGGCAAAGAAGTGCGGGGCCTGCCGCCACGCGTTGGAATGGGCTTTGCCCATGAACCTGTGACCGATCAAGGCGACCGTAAGGGTAGGTCTGGTGCTCATAGGCGCGACAATGACACGGCTCGTTATATACGTTCGGAGAAGTGCTACACTCAAGTGAAAGCCGCACTCCTTCAGCGCCCGTCCCCCATGAAGTGTCCCTCCTGCCTCGGCACCCTGTCGACCCCGACGCCACAATGCCCACACTGCAAACTGACTTTACGACGGCTGGACGTGAAGTTCGGTGCCGTTCCGCGTCATTCCTCCTTACTAACCGATCGGACCGGGCGTTTGCCCGCGCGCGAGGTCAAGACCCTGCGTGATCTGCTGCGTTCCTTCAACGGCAAATTCCCGCAATCCCTCTTCTCGGTATTCTTAACGAACCAGCTCCCCGGCTCAATTTGGGAATATACTTTTTGGATGGCCAATCGAGGAAGGTTCGGCAATGTGCATACCGAAGCAGGCGACAATTTCGATTTGCTTCTGGGAATCGAAGTTGAGGCACGCTCGGCCGCCCTGGTCATCGGCTACGGACTGGAACGCTACCTCGACGAACGCGATCTTGAGCGCGCCCTAGCCGGCGCGTCCGGTGCGTTTTCCGTGGCGGATTTTGCGCGCGGCATCCGGATCTGCGTTGAGTTGTTGACCGAGAGAATGAAAAACGTGGTTAAAGATTTGGAAGAAACCGCGCAGACCGCCGCGGCGAAAGTCGATCCGTTATGAAAAGATCCTGTCACTCGCGGTGGATGTGCTTGATCGGAATTGGCATCGTCTGTTTCCTCATTACAATCACGCACGGTTTCGCTCGAACAGCGGGCGGTATGGTCGCGCCGGCCGACTCGTTTCCGCCTGAACCCATCGCTCTGGGGTGGAAAATTGCGATGATCGCTGTCGTCGTGTCGGCCCTTGGAACTGGACTCTACTTTTCCGCTCGGAGGTGGCGCTCCTCGAATCTTTTCGATCGCCAGTACCGTTTTGCACCCGTCGCGCAAGTGGCCTTACGACTTGGCGGAACGAAGTCCGGCGGAAGCATGGCGACGATTGTGTTCGTCGACCGGGCGGCCAATGCAGAATCGCTCAAGATCCGAAAACCCGAAGAAACGCCACCTCGATAGCGAGCGTTTCCTGGATATTCCGGCCGAGATGATCTCGTAACTCTTCCAAACGGCGTATTCGTCGTAGAATTTCAGCGGCCGTTAAACGTTCTGCCACGGCCTGCGTCTCCTCCGCCAACGAGGGCAAGTCGCGCCGATCGATATCGTTTCGCGCCCGCAACAAGTCCGACCACCAGACAAACAAAACCTCGAGCAAACCAGCCCTTCTCCGCAGATATCGGCTCTCGCTTAACGCTTTGTAATAATCTTCCCGATCGGCCAACCAGCTCCCATCGGTTGAATTCCGGTAGCGCGCCTCTTCTGCTTTCATCGCCTCCGCATTCTCCGCTTTGATTTCCTCGCGAATGCCTCCAAGCAAACGCTGCAATCCTTGGGCGAGTTGATACCCGTGCTGGACGTTCCAAGGCGTCGCGCGCGCGGTCCGACGCAGCAATTCGATGAGCTCAGCTTCCTCCGCCGGAGCGGTCGTTTCGCGCGCGGCCAGCGGAATGGGAATGCAACGAGAGATAATCGTATCCGGCAAGACTTCCGGCAATGTACTCAAGAGCAGAAGTAACGATTGCTCCGGCGGCTCTTCCAGAGTTTTCAAAAACGCGTTGGCCGCCTGCGGCTGCAACCGGTCCGCTTCGGAAATAATCACGACCTTGCGTCCGCTCCCGGTCGCCCGCATTTGCAAGGAATGCTCCAGACTTCGGACCTGCTCTATCACGATACGTCGTGACTTTGATTCAGGCTCGGCCCGAAAAATCTCGCGCGCGCGCTCCGAGAAAACGTCCTCTGGCTTTGTCCCGTTTACGAGGCTGGCCAGACTCGCGGTCAGTGTCCGTTTTCCGCTGCCCGCCGCCCCCGAAATGAGGTAGGCGTGCCCGAGTCGATTATGTTCGTGCGCCCGCTTCAGGTATTCGAGCGCGGCTTCAGGAGAAAATGCCATTGATTAGCTTTTCGATTCCAGGTTTCCGATTTCGGGGAAGCGTTCCGCCAGCGTCTGCCAGATGACTGCCTCGATTTGTTCCGGATGCTGCGATCCGTCGATCAACACGACCCTTTCCCCTTGGCTCGCTGCCAAATCCCGGTAGGCCTTCCGCACTCTCTCGTAAAACTCCGCTGGTTCCTGCTCCATCCGGTCGGGCTTGCGCGGCTTTTGCATCCGCTCCTGCGCCGTTCCTTCGTCAACATCGAGCACAAACGTCAGGTCTGGAATGCAATCGCCTACCGCGATGGTATTCAATTGCTCCACGGTCGGGGCCTCAAGTTTGCGGGCCGCTCCCTGGTAAACTGTGGTCGAATCGAAGAAGCGATCGGAGATAACACACACTCCGCGCGCCCGCGCTGGCTCGATCACCTCGCGCACGAGTTGACTTCGGCTGGCCTCGAAGAGGAGCAATTCCGTCGTGGGCGTCATGCCAGACGCGTGCGGGGAAAATTGAAGAAGTTCACGAATCGTCTCTCCGATCGAAGTGCCCCCCGGCTCCCGCGTGACCAGAAAAGGTACCCTCAGCCGATCCAATCGGGCAGCCAGACGCTTCACCTGGGTCGATTTTCCGCATCCCTCCGTTCCTTCGAATGTGATAAATGGTAAGCGCTGCATCTGTACGACTTTGAGTTAAACCGATGGAGTTGTCGAATTCAGCACGAACCGCTTAAGTAACGAAGCATGAAAAATTTCTGGCTCGTCAAACAGGAACCCGATTCTTACTCCTGGGCTGACTTTACCAAGGATAAAGGCACCAGCTGGACCGGGGTTCGAAATTACACGGCGCGCAATAATCTTCGCAGCATGGGCAAAGGCGACGAAGTGTTTTTTTATCATACCGGAGAGGAAAAGGCCGTCGTCGGCATCGCCAAAGTGACGCGGACCGCCTATCCGGACACCACCGCCACCGAGGGTGACTGGAGCGCCGTGGATCTGGCGCCCGTGAAGCGCTTGCCCCAGCCGGTCACTCTGCAGGCGATCAAGAGCAACCCACGCCTCAAGGAGATGAAGCTTGTGCGGCAATCACGCCTCTCGGTCATGCCGGTTATGGCGGCGGAATTTCGCATCATCCTGCAAATGGCAGAGTGATATTCGAATCGCTCAGGCAACGAAGCTTCTCCAGCGGCACGGCAATCCGGCAGTCGCCGGACCGCGACTACAGGAAAGAGAGCGCCGTAGCCGCCGCCTCACTGCGTTGAGGCGTCCGGCACGCATACCGGCGATAGTCAAAGCCACCAGAGAGACTTTTGCGCTTGTTTGCGCTGACGGTGACGTCGAAAATTTGTCAGAATGACCACGGCCGCAGCCACGCAGTTTCTACCGGCCATCGCCACGGCCAGCACGGAAAGGGACTCGCTCGTCGTATCGATCCACGATATCGCGCCTTCCAATCGTGATATCGTCGAGCCAGTCCTCGCTGAATTGAACCGGCTCGGCGTGCACGTCTGCTCGCTCCTGGTGGTTCCGCACTACCATCATAAGAAACTCATCGCGGAGGATCGCGAATTTTTGTCCTGGCTTCGCGACTTGGAAGCGGCCGGACATGAAATCGTGATCCACGGGTATTTCCACGTGCGACCTCGGCGGTTAGGTGAAACGCTGAGTGACCGCCTTACGACCAGCTTCTACACTCAGGATGAGGGTGAGTTTTTTGACCTTCCCTACGACGAAGCATTTCAGCGCATCACCAGGGCTCACGAAATCTTCGTGGCGGCGGGATTGAAGCCGAACGGATTCATCGCCCCGGCCTGGCTGTTGAGCAGCGAAGGCGAACGGGCGGCACGCGACGCCGGGATGGAATACACGACCCGCCTGCGCACCGTTCTCGATCTTCGCACGGGCCGGAGTTTTGCCGCCCGATCGCTCGTTTACAGTGTGCAGAGCCATTGGCGTCGGATGGCGAGTCTGGCTTGGAACCGCGTCCTTTTCCAGACGACACGCGACAAAACGCTTTTAAGGCTGAGTATTCACCCTCCCGATTGGCGATTTCCGGCTATTTGGACCCAGATCGAACGATTCATTAGAAAGATGACCGATGCACGAACCGCCACGACCTACCAGGACTGGATTGCCGAACAGCGCCGCGGCGCCTCATCTGATTAAATGAGCAGGGCTGACCTACACATCCATTCCCGCTACAGTGCGCGGTCGGAGGAATGGCTCTTCCGGCGATTCGATTTTCCGGACAGCTACTCCGACCCGCGGGAGTTATATGCGCAGTTGCGCGCCGCGGGGATGAATTACGTCACGCTGACGGACCACGACACGATCGAAGGTTGTCTCCAAATATCCGATCTAAAGGATACGTTTATCAGTGAACAAGTTACGACATATTTTCCGCAAGATCCTTGCAAGATACATGTGCTTGTTTGGGGTATTAGCGAGGCGCAGCACGCCGACATTGCCAAGGTTCGAGATAACATTTTCGATCTCCAGCAATATCTCCAAACCCAAGGGATCGCCCACGCCGTGGCTCACCCGCTCTACAGCATCAATGGCAAGCTGGAAGGCAGACACCTGGAGAAGTTGATTCTCCTCTTCAAGCATTTTGAGGGAATCAACGGTCTCCGCGACGCTCTCCTTAGTGACCTTGCCCAAACCCTGCTCGCAGGACTCACGCCCGGAAAGATCGAAGAATTCGCCAACCGGCAAAATCTTGCGCCTACTCACCCCGAGCCCTGGCAGAAAATCCTAGTGGGCGGATCGGACGATCACGGCGGTAAGTTCGTGGCGTCGGCTTACACGGAGACGCCTAAAGTTCGATCCGCCGCCGCGTTCCTCGCGCAAGTGCGCGATGGACACTGCACGGCCAAGGGTCAGGGAGGCACGCCGCTCGCCCTGTCGCACGGTTTCTACAATACCGCCTCCTGTTTCATTCAGGATCGGCTCCACGAAAAGCTGGGACCGAGCGGCCCCCTCCTCGAACAGATGTTTTCGCGCTTCATGGAAGGCCGGGACCCGACCGAGTTGACCCTGAAAGAAAAAGCGAGCGTCTTTGCCCAAGGCGTGTTGTCCGGAAAAATCTTCGAGCTGCTCAAACCGGCGAACATGTCGCTCTGGAAGGAGCTCTCCGGTTATTTTGCGCGCCCGGATGTCAAAGCGAAGCTGAACGATGAAATCAGCGCCGTTCCGGAGCCGGAGCGGAGAACATTTCTCATGGCGAATCTGGTGGCGGAGCAATTGGCTTTCCGTTTCTTCAAGAAGTTCGTCCAACAACTGAGCGATGGAAATCTGGTGGAAAGCATCCAGGCCCTCAGCGCGATCGCCCCGATTCTCATTATTCTGGCGCCGTACATTTACGGTTTCAGTAGTCAGGCACCGTCGCGCACCTGGCTGCGCGGGATTTTCAAAGAGATGACCGGGGATATCCCGGAGGCCCTGCATAACACGAAGCGCGCCTGGTTTACAGACACGCTTTATGATGTGAACGGCGTGGCCACTACGATCCGGAAAATGACAGCAGCGGGTGCAGCCGCGGGCGAGCAATTGATTGTAGTCACCTCGAGGGGCGAGATACAGATCGACGATATTCCGATCCAAAACTTTAAGCCGATCGGAGAGTTTGAGTTGCCCGAGTACGAGTTGCAGAAATTGAGCTTTCCTCCGATTCTGCAGATGCTGGATTACATTCAGCGGGAAAAATTCACCGAGGTCATCATTAGTACGCCCGGCCCGATTGGTCTCACCGCCCTGCTCGCGGCCAAGATGCTCAACCTGAAAACGAGCGGAATTTACCACACCGATTTCCCGCAATACATCCGCATCCTGACCGAGGACAGCTTCCTCGAGAGCGTTACCTGGAAGTATATGCATTGGTTTTACGGACAGCTCGACACGGTGTTTGTGAACTCGGAAGAGTACCGGCTAAGCTGGATCAAGCGCGGATTCGAGCCGGCCAAGCTCAAGATTCTTCCCCGCGGCCTTGATACCGAGTTGTTCAACCCGGTGCGTCGCGATCCTCATTTCTGGGAAAAGTTCGGCCAGACTAACGGGGATGTGAGCCTGCTCTATGTGGGGCGAGTCTCGCGCGAGAAGGATCTCGACGTGCTGGCCAGTGCCTATCGGCGATTGCGTGAGGAAAAGGTTCCGGTACAGCTTTTTGTGGTTGGCCATGGGCCCTACGCACAGGCTCTGTCGGAAGCGTTGCCCGATGCTTTTTTCACCGGTTACCTGCAGGGAGGAGAACTGGCCGCAGCCTACGCTTCCTCCGACATCTTCGTTTTCCCGAGCACCACGGACACTTTCGGCAATGTCATCATCGAAGCCCAGGCTTCCGGCGTTCCTGTGATCGTTTCCGATTCCGGCGGCCCCAAGGAATTGGTCGACGACCACGTAAATGGTCTGGTCACCAAATCGCACGACGTAGAAGATTTTGCGCGCGCCATTCGAACGCTGGTGAGCGATCCCAAGCGACGCCAGCAAATGGGCGACAAGGCGCGCGAGAGCGTTGTCAATCGAACCTGGCCAAGCGCGTTCCGGAAGTTCTGGGCGATCACCGGGGACTAGATCCTTCGATGTCGGTCCGTATCACTCGTTCACGTTTCTGGGAAGAGACGGCCTCATCGGACCCATCGTTGTAGAGGCGGTTGGACCAACCGCCTGTCTATTAAATCAGGTGCTTTGCCCAAGCACCTCTACAACGCATTCTGTGACGCGCGTATCCACACCTCTCACAGCCTCCCGGGAACGAATATACCTCGTCTCTCCGCACACATTCGCAACATCGTTAGGCCGGCAGCGGTGGTGGCGACTTTGGGCCAGGCGGTAGCTGACCGCTCCACACATCGTATTCGGGTCCAAACTGGCGGAAGTAAAAGAAGCCAAAGCCGCGCAGCCAGACAAAAGCTGGCAACATGATGACCGTCCCGACGTAGGGCAGCGAAGCGCAGCAACAGGTTGCGCAATTCACCATCGTACTGGCCACGATCAGCGCGAGAAAGAGAACCATCCCAAACAACGCGAACAATAAAAACGACGCGGCGTGCGTCCGGATCAGGCGCAGCACTTCACGAAATGCATCAAGGGCGCGGCAACGTCGGATGTACATGACCACGGGCATGAAATAGTTAATCAGGGCAAAGATGAACATCAGGCAGATCCACGCGAACAAGAACAGCACTCCTAGCGTAATGAAGACAACCGTCCGCGCCTCCTGCGGAATATGAATCATCGAAAAAAGCAGCACACCGATGCCGACCCCCACGCCCACAATTGCGAGGCAAACGAACATGGCTGCGAGGGAGAATAGAAAGTAGCTATTCCCCTCGCGCCGATATTCGCGCCAGGGCTTTTTGATCGCAGCATGATTGTGGACAATACAATCTGTAAAAATGAATATGCCGCGCGCGCGCAGCCACCCCAGTACGAGGATCAAAACCAGGGCAACAAGGACGAGTAAGGCAATCGCACCAGCCAGCCATGGCCAATTTTGAGGGAGGTCGCCTGTTCCGTGTCCAGGCAAGTGCGGAAAATGCCTGTTCTTCCCGAATGGAAGAGGCGGCGAAAACCCGCCACCCCCAGCAAAGTGGCCGGCGAGCAGCGCGGCGAATCCAATCACGCACCATTTTGAGAGATCGAATGGTTGAAACAGGATCGTCTTCATCAACTCAAACGCTTCGCCAAATGGCTTAAAGATTTGGATATCGGCGTGCGTTCCGTTCATCTCAGAGTCGTCGTTGTAGAAGCGTGTTTAAGTCGTTCCGAAATAGCGGTCACCCGCATCGCCCAAGCCGGGCACGATGTAACCCATTTCATTCAGCTCGGGATCGATCGCCGCGGTGATGATATCGATATCCGGATGTTGCGATCGCAACCGCTCGAGCCCGGGCGGGCAGGCCACCAGGCAAATGAATTGGATCCGGGTTGCCCCACTGCTCTTTAGGAGCCCGACGGCTTCGCAGGCACTGTTGCCCGTAGCCAGCATGGGATCGACCAGCACGACTTGCGCTTCGCTAATCGTCGCGGGCAGACGGCAAAAATAGGTCACCGGGCGCAAAGTCTTTTCGTCCCGATAAACACCGATGTGCCCAATCGTCGCGTGCGGCAGGAGAGCGAGCATTCCGTCGAGCATCCCCAATCCCGCGCGCAAGATGGGCACGAGCACAAGAGGTCGCGCCAGGATTTCCCCCATGCACGTTTTCAGCGGAGTCTCCACCTCATGCGGCACGGTCTCCCACGCGGATGAAGCGTGCCCAAGGAGCAACACCGAGACTTCCTGCAAGGCGCGACGAAAATCCGCCGAGGCGGTCGTTTTCGAACGCAGAATGGCCAGGCTCGCGGCCACCAGTGGATGGTTGACGACTGCCACCTTTGAATCGTGTGTTCTGGCTCTCACCGTTTATCGTGCAAGGTTGATGGGCCTGACTGAGGAAAAACGCACAGACCAGTGCGGTCATTGTTAGTTGCTGTTTAAAGGATGAAAAGAGAAATCACTGATTTGAACGACACGGCCCAATCGCAAGTCGATTCGGGAGCCACCGCAGGCGAACGCCGCTATCCGGTCGGCGCGGAGTTGATTGCACCGAGTGAAGTAAGCTTTCGCGTTTGGGCGCCCAAAGCAAAGCGCATCGACGTCGTTCTGGAAACGAGCGCAGCCAAACAGGGCAACCGCACTTTCCATCCTCTCGTCCGGGAGGCGGATGGATATTTTTCCGGCTCGGTCACGACGGCGGCCGGGGCCTGTTACAGATTTCGCGTCGATGGCGCCGAACATTTCTACCCCGATCCCGTCTCGCGTTTTCAGCCCCAGGGTCCACATGGCTCGTCCTGCGTGGTCGATCCCCTGGCCTTTAAATGGTCGGACGCAACGTGGGAGGGCCGGAAACTGAAGGGCCAGATCATCTACGAAATGCATGTCGGCACATTCACGCGGGAAGGCACGTGGTCGGCGGCGGCCGAACAATTGGAAGAACTCGCGCGCATCGGCATCACCGTCATCGAGATGATGCCAATTGCTGATTTCCCCGGGAACTTCGGCTGGGGCTATGATGGCGTGAATTTCTTTGCCCCAACGCGGCTTTATGGAACGCCGGATGATCTGCGGGCCTTCGTCGATCGCGCGCACAGCCTCGGCCTCTCCGTCATTCTCGACGTGGTTTACAATCACTTCGGGCCCGACGGAAATTACATCCGCGTCTTTTCGGAAGACTATTTCACGGCGAAACACGAAAACGATTGGGGTGAATCGATAAATTTCGATGGGCCAAATTCCGGTCCGGTGCGTGAGTTTTTCATCACCAACGGGCGCTATTGGACGGAAGAATTTCATTTTGATGGTTTCCGCTTCGACGCCACCCAGGACGTGCACGACGAATCTGACGAATACATCATTGGTGCAATCGGACGCGCCGCGCGTCTGGCCGCCGGAAAGCGTTCGCTGATTCTGGTGGCGGAAAACGAGCCACAGGAAACTAAATTGGTGCGGCCGCGCGGCGACGGCGGCGACGAACTGGACGGACTCTGGAACGATGATCTGCATCATACCGCCATCGTTGCTTTGACGGGACGGAATGAAGCCTATTACACGGACTATTTTGGGACTCCGCAGGAGTTCGTCTCCGCTGCGAAATATGGCTACCTCTATCAAGGCCAGCCCTACTCGTGGCAGGAAGCACATCGAGGCACGCCTACCCTGGGCCTTCCCCCCGCTACCTTCGTCGGATTCATCGAAAACCACGATCAGATTTCCAACAGCGTTCGCGGTGAGCGCATCCGTTTCCAAACTTCCCCGGGCCGTTACCGGGCCATGACCGCTCTCATTTTGCTCGGGCCGTGGACTCCTCTTCTGTTCCAGGGCCAAGAGTTTGGTGCTTCCACCCCTTTCCTGTTTTTCACCGACGTGGGTGATCAGTCGATGAAGGAGGGAATCCGTCAGGGACGCTTCAGTTTCTTGAAGCAATTTGCGTCTATCGCGAATGAGGAGGCCCAGCGGATTGTCCCCGCCCCGGACGATCCCGACGCCTATATCCGGTGCAAACTCGACTTCGCGGAAAGGCAGACGAACCGGCCGCTTTACGACCTGCATATTGATCTCATGGAGCTGCGTCATAACGACTCGCGCTTTTGCCTGCAAGAATCTGGCGGACTGGATGGCGCTGTCCTGGGCCCGGCCAGTTTCGTCCTGCGATATTTTTCGAGCGACCACGATGACAGGCTGCTGGTTTTGAATCTCGGACGACGCCAGATCCTGAGCCCCGCCCCCGAGCCGCTTCTGGCCCCGCCTCTTGGATTCCAATGGGAAACTCTTTGGACGAGTGACTCCTCCAAGTACGGCGGGTCTGGCGCAGTCGATATCGTGACCGAGGACCGCTGGCTCTTGCCCGCCGAAATGGCCGTGGTGTTACGCCTGGCGGCCGAGAAAAAACCGCGGCGCAAACCGCAACGCCGCAAGTTTTGAGCAGATTCCCGGCATGAATTCGTACAAGCCCATGACCGTCCGGACCATGCCGTGGGACGCCGCGAAAATGTCGCGCGAGCTGCTCCTCGATCGAGAATGGCTCGTGACGAATGGTCTTGGCGGCTACGCCTCCGGCACGGTTTCTGGCGCAATCACGCGCCGCTATCATGGGTTGCTCATTGCGGCACTGCCCGCTCCGCTCGGTCGTGTCGTCATGTGGAGTCACGTTTCCGAACTTGTGCATTTCGGCGAAGATGAAATCGTCTCGTTAGGGGCGGAAGAACGGGCCGGCGGTCAGCTCGATCTGAAAAGCGCCGATTATCTGTGTGAATTCCGCCTGGAAGATGGCTTGCCTGTCTGGACCTACGAGGTGCATGGCCACGTCATTGAAAAGCGGGTTCTTCTGCCGCACCTCCAGAATACCGTGCACGTCTCGTATCGAGTGCTGGAGGGAGCCGAGCCCTTACATCTGGAATTGCGGCCCGCCTTTCACTTCCGGCATCACGAAACCCAGGTGAGCGAAGAAACGGGGACGTACAGTTTTACGGCCGTCGATACGCATTACGAAATCGCCCGGACACCGTCGACCTTTCCGCCTTTGCGCATGAAGCTTTGCGGCTCCGAGACCGATTTCACCATTCGAACGCACGTGATTCCTCAAGTCGTCTATCGCAACGAGCAAAGTCGAGGTTACGCTTACGAAGGGAACCTATGGTGCCCGGGCTTTTTCCGCGTCACACTCTCGAGCCAAAAGCCGGCCACGCTGATTGCCTCGACCGAGCCCTGGGAAATCGTCGACGTGCTCAGCCCGGAACAGAGTCTCGCCTCCGAGCGAGAACGCCGCACCCGCTTACTCGAAGATGCCGCACCCGGAGCACGTGAAGGCGTCGCAGCCGAGCTCAGTTTTGCGGCCGACCAGTTTGTGATTACTCCGGCCGGCCGTTTCGAGGAGGCGGCTCGAGCCCACGCGGCCGGCGATGAAGTGCGGACCGTGATCGCCGGTTATCATTGGTTCACCGATTGGGGTCGCGATACCATGATCAGCCTGGAAGGACTGACACTGACGACGGGGCGTTGCCAGGAGGCCGGCTATATCCTCCGCACATTTGCCTATTACATCCGCGACGGCCTTATCCCGAACATGTTTCCGGATGGCTCGAAGGAGGGCAAATATCACACGGCCGATGCGACTCTGTGGTTCTTTCACGCGCTGCACCGATACCTCGAGGCGACGAATGATCGCACGACGCTCCGACTTTTGCTGCCGTCGCTCGTCGACATCATTGAGCACCATCTGCGCGGGACCAAGTTCAACATCGCGGCCGACCCGGAAGACGGGTTGCTTCGCCAGGGCGCGGACGGCTATCAACTTACCTGGATGGATGCGAAGATGGGTGATTGGGTCGTCACGCCCCGGCGCGGAAAAGCAGTTGAGATCAACGCCCTCTGGTTCAATGCGTTGAAGTTACTTTCACTGTGGCTGCGCAGCTGCGACGAGGCATCGGCCGCCGCGCGCTACGAAGAACAGGCGGAACGCGTCCGCGCCTCCTTCAATCAGCGCTTCTGGTACGACCAAGGCGGTCATCTTTACGACGTGGTGGACTGCAACGGCCAACCGCACACCCACGATGTCTCCTGCCGGCCTAACCAGATCTTTGCTATTTCACTCGATCATCCAGTCTTAAACAAGGAGCGCTGGGCATCTGTCGTTAACGTCGTGCAAAGCAAGCTCGTCACCCCGGTCGGACTGCGCTCGCTTTCGCCCGATGATCCGGAATACAAACCCATTTACTCAGGGGATCTCCGGTCACGTGATGGCGCTTATCATCAGGGAACAATCTGGGCGTGGCTCATCGGTCCCTTCCTCGACGCGTGGATGAAGCTGCATCCTTCCGACAAAGCCGGCGCTCGCAAATTCCTCGAATTCTTCCCCGAACATTTGAGCGAAGCCGGCGTCGGAACCATCAGCGAAGTTTATGATGCGCGCGCCCCACACGCCGCGGGCGGTTGCATCGCCCAAGCCTGGAGTGTGGCGGAGGTTCTCCGCTGTTGGGTTAAGACAGAGTGATTCGCTACGGCTTTCCCCCGCCCAGAAGCCCGCCCAGCATACCGCCGAGTTTGCCCTTGAGCAGTTCAGCTGCTTCCCCACCCAGCGCACTCATCTCACCCTGCATCCCGCCATCGATGAAAGACTGGAGATGGCTCGCCATGGGGGCGGGTAATCTCGACTTCAAAACTTCGAGTACCGCTTCCACCGCCTTTTGAGAGTCTTCCAGGCTCAGCCCGGACCGTTGTGATACCTGCGCCACAAGTTCGTTCATAAGAATCGAATGCTAAGCCCCTTGGGGCGGGACGCCAATGCATTTCAGACCGCCGGACCCGCTCGGCATTCCGATTCATAAGTGATGCCCGAGACCGCAGAGGAATTGATTGCCAAGCCCGAGGTGCGCGAAGAACTCGCCCGCACCACCGGACAAAAAACCGGTGAAGAAGTCAAAGCCGATGTGAAAGACAAATTCTGGTTTGTCACGCACACGTTGATTCTCCTCAGCTGCGCGATCTTCTACTACGTATGCGGCTCAAAGTTAGTTCCGCTTTCCGCCGGGCAAACAGATCTGGTGCGACGTGGGCTGCGTGGCATTGCCCTTATCGTGCTCGTTCTCGCGCTGGCCAAGGCTGTCGTCGTTTACGGGGTTGGCCGGATCGCCGAGGCCGCGACCCGCTTCACTTTGAAGCGGATCGTGCATCTGGTCACCACACTGCTCATCGCGCTCATCGCCATATCGATGATCTTTGTAAACTGGTACGCAGCTCTGACGGCTCTCGGAGTCAGCTCAATCATTATTGGCCTGGCCGTGCAAACCCCGATGACGAGTTTTATCGGCTGGATCTATCTTCTCGTCCGGCGTCCTTATCGCGTGGGCGATCGCATCAAAATCGACGATGCCACGGGCGATGTGATCGATGTCAGCTATCTCGACACCACGCTTTGGGAGTTCGGCGGCCAGTATTTGTCCGGCGATCATCCAAGTGGGCGTATTATCAAGTTCCCTAATTCCAAAGTACTGAACTCAATTGTTTGGAATTACTCATGGCCGCTTTTCCCTTACATCTGGAACGAGATCAAACTTCAAATCGCCTATCAGAGCGATCTGCAATTCGTGGCCGAAACGATGCAACGGGTCGTGACCGAAGAAATTGGCGAAGAAATGATAAAAAGGGTAGGAGTTTATCGTGATCTGCTGGCTCGGACTCCGGTCGACGAACTGGAAGTGCGCGAACACCCGCGCGTTATTTTCCGGGTGGACGACGTGACCTGGGTAAACGCGATCGTGCGCTATCTCGTCCCTCCACGCGAAGCCGGACCCATCAAATCGCGTCTTATTCCAAAGCTTCTCGCCGCCCTCAACGCGGCCCCGGATAAAGTGATGTTCCCGAAAGGCGACGCGCGTTGAGATCTGATACACATTTGCGCAACTGCGCTCTCCAGCGCATAACTCAAGTCATGATCTTACGAAGCGTTGCCATCGTTCTCTTCTCGGCGACGACCTTGACCTCGGCCAAGCAACAGGCACCCTCCTCCGCCCCGCCCGCCCAAAACGTTTATCCGGTCGCGCTTCCCAACTACAACGAAGAAGAGGCCACGCGTCTCCAGATTTTCCTGGATAATGCCGATTTCGGGCCCGGCAAGATCGATGGCCGTATGGGGGAATTTTTTCGCAAAGCGCTCATCTCTTATAAACATGCTCACGCCATGCCCAAGACGGGCGCAGTCGATTCCTGGTTACTCGACCAAGTGCCTGTCACTTACACGACTTACGCGATCAAGGAGGATGACCTGAAGTTCATCGGGCCCATTGCGACCGAGCACGCCGAGCAGGCGAAGCTGAAATATATGCCCTACACGTCTCTCCTTGAGTTCGTGGCCGAGAGGTTTCATTCCGCCGAGACCTATATTCAAAAACTGAACCCGGGAAAAAACTGGGAGAAATTGCAGGTTGGCGAGGTGCTGAAAGTACCAAATGTCCTGCCGTTCGAAGTGGAAAAACTCAGTGAGAAAAAGGTCCCGGCAAATCCGGCGTTCAAGACACGCAAGCTATACGTCGACACGAAAGAGCGTCTCCTCGAGGTTTTCGACAACGATCAACTGGTCTGTGAATTCCCGATCACGCCCGGCTCGACGACGTTGCCGGCTCCGATCGGCACATGGAAGATCGTCGGCATCGTAATGATGCCCTGGTTTCGCTACGATGAGGGAATGCTGGAGCATGGCGTCCGGACCGAAGACTTCTACAACCTTCCGCCCGGCCCTAACAATCTGGTTGGTATCCTTTGGATTGGCCTGAATAAGACCGGCATCGGCATTCATGGCACGAATAATCCGGAGACTATCGGCCGCGCCGCCAGTCATGGGTGCATCCGACTGGCGAATTGGGACGCCGCTCGCATTAAAGACCTCGTGAGCGAAGGCAACACTGCCGTCATTTTTTAAGGCGAAGGCTCTCTTCCTGTAGCCACGGCACTCTGTTGCCGTGTCCGACGATCTGATCAGAGTCGAAAGACTTAGACGTCATCGAGTGCGATTCCAAGGCGGACGACGCCGCGCGGCGTCCTGCGAAAAAAACCCAAAGATTTTTCGCGCGGATTGCCGACCTCGACCGTCTAGACTGGTAGATCAACATGATGGATCCCAATGAGCGCGAGCAGTACCGGGCAGCCATTCACGGCGATCGAGACGCTTTTGAGATGATCATTCGGACCCATAGCCGCACCCTGTTCGCCATCGCCTACGGTATCCTGCAAAATCGCGAAGAGGCGGAGGACGCAGTCCAGGATGCACTGGTCAAGGCATGGAAATCCCGCTGGCGTGTGCGCGACCCGGAAAAATTCCCGGCCTGGCTGGCCACGATCGCGCGCTACCGGGCGCGTGATCTTTGTCGTAAGCGCCGCGCTATCCCATTGGATGAGCAGCTTGCGGAATTGGCCATTGCTGAAAGAGCGCACGCAGCGCCTTCGGATGATCGGGAGCAGGAGCTGCGCGCAGCACTCGCCACCTTACCGGAGCTGCACCGCAGTGCCCTCGCCTTACGATATCTGGAGGACATGGATTACGCCACGATTGAGCAAACGCTCGGGCTCTCCAATGGCGCTTTGCGCGGAATTTTAGGACGAGCGCTGGCCGCCATGCGCCAGCGACTCAAACCGGCGCTAGCCGCCATGGGATAACGGTATGGAGACGATTCACTCACAAATTGACGAAATGCTCGCGGCCGAAGTGCACGACCAGTTGAGCGACACCGAACGGCAGACCTTGCACGCGCATTTGGTGGAGTGCGTTCAATGCCGTCAACTGCACAAGGAACAAATAATCATGAACAAACTGCTGGGTAAAAGCTTCGAGGAGCAGAAAGCGGACAGCACTTTCGAGCAACGGATGCTCGCTGGTTTTAGAAAACGCTCTCCCAAAGGGAGTGGCGGTCTCGCGAAATTCATGGCCGATCTAATGCGCCTGCGCGCCACCCAGATTACGGCCGTCGCTGCGCTGCTCCTGGCGCTCGTGCAAGTCGGGCGAATGGTTACGCACGAAGATGCTGTGCCTATGCGTTTGGCTGACGCTAAGGCAGAGCGAAGCCGGGACTTGGATCAAATCGGTGCGATCCCTCGAAAGCGGAAGGATCTTGCAGATTCACAGAGCCTTGCTGCAGCTATCTTTAACCAAAATAACCTGGCCGGGCAAGCGCCCGTGTCGGGGCCGTTTAGCGGCGGCATTGCCCCGCAGCCAGCCGAGGTCGAGACCCGCGAAGAGGAGGTCAAGTCCTCTGCCATCGCCCAAATTCAGGCGAAGAAGTTAGCCACCGATTCAACCGTGCCCTCGACCGATCAAGAGCAAACCATCCCCGCCGCCACGGGTTCGGAACCTACTCAGCCTTCCGCCCCTTCGGTGATGGCTGATCGCAAGCTCGTTCGCAATGCTCAAGTGGATCTCGAGGTGACCAAGTTCGACGAAGCCGCCCAAAAGATCACGACCTTCGCCGCCGAGGATCGTGGATACATCGCCACGACGAACTCCGAAAAACAAGCGAATGGCAAATTGCGTGGGCAAGTCGTGGTCAAAGTCCTGCCCGAAAATCTGGATCGGTTTCTGAGCAAACTTCGCTCACTGGGCGAGTTAAAAAACCAGTCCATTTCGACGGAGGACGTGACCAAGGCCTACTTCGACACCGATTCTCGATTGAAGAACGCGCACGTCATGGAGCAACGGTTGATTGAGATCTTGAAGAAAAAAAGCGAAGACGTGAACGATCTGCTCCAAGTGGAGAAGGAACTCGGGCGTGTGCGCGAAGAAATCGAGCAGATGCAGGGCTCGCTCAAATTCATGGACGCGCAGGTGCAGTTCGCCACGGTCACGATTTCTCTGGCCGAGAAGAATATGAATGTGTCGGCCGCCTTCCTCTTAAAAGAGCAGGCGCAGCTCGCTCTTTACGCTCCTGATGTCGAAAGGGTTTACAACGATATCAAGGCCGTGGCTTCACCAAAGGTGCAGATCACCCATGCCCAGCTGGATCGCGATAACGCCGGCCGCGTGTCGGCGCGCATCAGCATGCTGATCGCACCGGAGGAAAGCGAAGCCGTGATCGGCCGCGTCAAGGCCATGGGCCGCGTGGAAAACTTTCAGGTTCAAACCGAACGTGTGGCGCAGGGCGGAGAAGGCATGTCCGAACAGGCCAGGACCGAACGGGACAAGGTTCAACTTAACGTCACGCTCTCACGGGACGAGCAGGAGCAAACCTTTCAACAAACCAGTCTGCGCATTCGCACCGGTGCCGTGGATGAAAAAACGAAAGAACTTCGCTCTTTGGCGGAGAAACAGAGCGGCCGGGTGCGCAGTTCGTCCTTCAGTCGCGATCCGGATGGCCGTGAGTACGCCAACGTGACGTTGCGGGTGCCGATGAAGAATTATCCGGCCCTGATGCAATCGCTCGATTCGCTCGGTAAAGTTGAAAACGTTGCGATCCAGAGACAAGATCAAGGCGGCACGCGGATCGACGAAGCGAACGCGCCGGCTGATATTACCGTGCAGATCTACAGCCAGGGCAATGTGGTTTCGCAGCAGTCCGGATTGCTCGCTACCCTGCGGCGAACCATCGCGCAAGGCGCATCCGCCCTGATGTGGAGCGTGCGCATGATCGGCGTGGCTCTGGCTTTCGTCGCACCGTGGGCCATCGCCCTGGCGGTGGTCATCTGGGTGACACGGCGAATCAGCAAAGCGCGGCGGAATAAATAAGCGCGGTCGTTTTCGCGTGGCACAAAGCAGGCAGGCGGAGCGCCCGCCCTACAACAGCAAATCACGCGTGGGCCGATGGTCAGTTGTAGGCAAGCCCAAACGCGATCGTTTCAAGGATCGATAAAGAGAGCGACTCGATCGAAACTCATAGAAGCTTTTGCGCGATCAGAAATATGAGCGGCGTAAGCAGGACGAGGTCAGCCAGAGCAGTTCGCTCGTCCCGCCGCGTGGGAACAAGACTCAGTGAGATCAAAAGCAGAGCGCTCAGGGCGAGACATGCCGTGATGGGCCACGCCTCCCGATAAACAGGTCCAAGAGCGAGGCAGGCAAGACAAACCGCGACCGACATGACTCGAACATAAAGGCCCGCCCACGCCCGCCCGGTGGCAAAGGAATGCTTGCCCTGTCTCTCATCCAGTGCGCGCTCCCAAACGGCGATGTTCATGCAATTGAGAGAACACACGCATCCGAACAGGAATGCGGCCAGGAGAAACGGCCATGTTTGCCAAGGGGTTCGCGACACGAGCGCGAGGACCGTGCCGGCAGCAAGCAAGAATCCAATGGCCAATTCCTTGAGAGGAACCACTCGCCAAACCCAACTGAAAGTGAAATTAAGGGTTAAATAGAGCGACGCGACAGCCGCCAGACATATTCCCTGCAAAATGAGATGGCGCGGGAGCCCACCGAAAACGATCGCTCCATCTAGAACGCCGACCAGCGGGATCAACCCAAACCACAACCTCCGGCGGCGCAGACAAAAGGCGGCGCGAACCGATCGCTCCACACCGGTCGGCAGTGACGCTGAATCGACTAGGCGATCGACCAGATAAATCCCCCATCCGGTGAGAAACAAGGCCGCGCCCTCCGCCCATCGCACGCCGGTTTGAAAGGAATAGGAGAAGATCAGATACCAGCTGAGCGCAACCAGAGGCGCGTCGAGACAAACCAGATTCAGCCAAAGCAACGGGCGCTTCCGCAGGGGGATCGCCTTGTCCACCAGTGAATGACTCTTGCTCCCTCTCAAAACGGACATATTTTATCCTTACTCGCAAGCGCATCCATTCCGCAAACGCTCATGAGCATTCAACCTTTCAGTCTAACTAACGCCGCTGTTCAGTCGCTCCCGAGGCATCTGCTTCAGTTTTCGGTCGACCAGCGCTTTGACGATTATACGTCGGTCGATCACGCCGTCTGGCGCTTCATCATGCGGCAAAATATGTTCTTCCTGAAGGAGTTTGCGCACAAAGTTTACTTTCAAGGCCTCCTCGATACCGGCATCTCGCTCGAGCGCATCCCGCACATCCAGGAAATGAATGACATCCTCGCCAAAATCGGCTGGGGCGCTGTGGCCGTGGACGGATTCATTCCGCCAGCCGCGTTCATGGAGTTTCAGGCCTACAAGGTTTTGGTCATCGCGTGCGACATGCGTCAGATTAATCACATCGAATACACTCCGGCTCCGGATATTGTGCACGAAGCAGCCGGGCACGCTCCCATCATCGTGGATCGCGAATACTCGGATTATCTTCAGCGCTTTGGGGAAGTAGGCGCCAAAGCCATGTCGTCCAGGAAGGATTTCGAGGTCTACGAAGCGATCCGTCACCTCTCCATCTTAAAGGAACATCCGGATACGGATGCGAAAGAGCTGGAGGATGCCACCAGGCTGGTCGAGCAGCGTCAGAAAGATTTGGGCACGCCTTCCGAGATGGCGCTTCTCTCGCGCTTGCATTGGTGGACGGTGGAATATGGACTGATCGGAACGATCGACAGTCCCAAGATCTACGGCGCCGGCCTGCTCTCCTCCATCGGGGAATCGGTTTCGTGTCTTGAGCCACACGTCAAGAAAGTGGCCTATTCGGTTGAAGCCGCGGACGTGCCTTTCGACATCACGACCAAGCAGCCTCAACTTTTTGTCAGTCGCGACTTTAAACATTTACGAGATGTCCTCGAGGAATTTGCGAGCACGATGGCGTTCCGGGTTGGCGGGGTGGACGGCATCAACAAGGCCATCGAGTGCAACAACGTCGCGACCTGTGCATATTCCTCCGGCCTTCAAGTGACGGGAGTGTTCGCGGAAGTGCAGACCGATGGAGCAGGCGCCGCCATCTATCTTAGATCAACCGGCCCTACGGCTCTGGCTTACCGGGACAAGCAACTGCCGGGTCACGGACGGGATTACCATAAAGATGGGTTCGGCTCGCCCATCGGAAGATTAAAGGCCAGCGCGAAGGCTCCGGAACTGTTGACCGACGACGAGCTTGCTCAATTGGACATCGTCCAAGGCAAAACGGCGACGCTCGAGTTTGTCAGCGGAATCACCGTTGTCGGAACACTCGACAAAGTCGTCCGGCACGATGGCCAATTGCTTTTGATGACATTCTCGAACTGCACTGCGCGGGACGGAAATCGCATTCTCTTTGATCCGAGCTGGGGCACATACGACATGGCTGTCGGCGGGTCCATCAGCTCGGTATTTAACGGGGCCGCGGACAAGGACTCCTACAACGAGGTCGCTCTCACTCCACGTGAACGCACGATCAAGGTGCCGTCGGACGCGAAGCGAAAGAAGTTGGAGAATCTCTACGCGCAAGTCCGTAAGATTCGCGACGGCCAGATCGGTTACGAGCGACTCGGCGAGATTTGGGAAACGCAACAAGTCGAGCATCCAGCAGATTGGTTGTTGTCCATGGAAATCTTCGAGATCCTCGATGCGACAGACCAGCAAGCAAAGTTGAAAGAGCGCGTTGCAACATTCCTGAAGGAAAAACAGGCGTCCACCAAGGATCTATCGACTCTCATCGGATGGGGTTTTCGTCTCGTGGATTACCACCACAAACCGGAATCTCAGCAGGTGGCCGCACCCGCGCGCGACTAAAGTTTTCCACTCACGCCGGTCAGCGTGATATTTTCAATGGCTACATCAGCCGGCCGGGAGAGCGCGTAGCCGATCATTTTCGCCACTTCCTCGGGCGGCATCATTTTTTCGCGTGGCCATGTGCCCGCGACGTTATTCCAAATGTCCGTCGCCGTGGCGGCCGGGTAGACATTGATCACTCGGATCTTGTGATCGCGCAGCTCTTCGCGGACGGATTGCGAGAAACCTTCCAGCGCGAATTTGCTCATGCAGTAGGCGCTCCAATTGGCGGAGCCCGTCTGGGCTGCGATCGAGAGCACGTTGACGATGCTTGAACCGGGAGGCATGCGCGGGGCGAAATGCTGAGTTAATAGAAAAGGCGCGGTCACGTTCACTCCGAGGGTCTGCTCCCATTCCGTCAGCGTGATTTCCGCGAAGGGCTTGACCACGGCAACGCCCGCGTTGTTCACCAAAAGATCGAGCGGTTTGGAACCCATTTCCTCGATCAACTCCGAAACTCCCGCCGGCGTGGCGATGTCATGTATGAGCGAGACAAGGCTGGCGCAGCGCGCTTTCACCAATTTGCAGACCTGGGCCAGAGCAGCGGTATCGCGGCCGTGCAGGAATAGTTCAACGTCCGGCGCCGCCAGGTTCTCGGCGATGGCCCGGCCAATCCCGCGGCTCGCGCCGGTGATGAGATAACGCTTCATAAGTGTGAGTGCATCTTTAGCGGCGGTCTATGACCGTCAACGCGCCATCGCGAACCACCTACGATATGCGACGTAAGGTAAACCGGTTGTTGGTTGTTTCCCATAGGCGCAATCGCGCGAGCCGATGCTCAAGGCGCGAGTCGATCCTCGGCCACAAGGCGCGCACAATATTTTCGCCGGTGGAGGGAAGCTCCGCGAAATCATCCGTCTCGAGATCGAGGTGGCGGTTTTGCCACGGCTCCAACGCGTGTTCAATTGAATTCTTAAGCAACAAAAAATCGCAGAGTGTCCCGCTGCGTTGGTCGAGTTCGCCCCCCACCGTCGTCTCCGTGAGATAACGATGGCCATGTCCCAGCGGGTTATTGCATTTGCCGTACAGAGCCAGGTTCTCCTCGGTGGACAACCCCGCCGCGTGCAGTCGATGCGCGGCGTAAAACGGCATACGCATTCCAAGGAACACACTTTCGTCATCCCAGACTTCGGCGAAGAAGTCATCGCGTTCATGCAAACGAATGCGATGCAAAGGCAGGAGCGCATTGACCCGCTCGTAGATATACTCAGTCAGACTCTCCGTCGTCATGGCCCGATCCTTCATCCCGGGCACGTCCTTGTTCAGATCACGATGGTCGAGCTCGGCCCGCAACGATTGCAGACACAGGTCGATTTGATCGTGCCGAACCATGGGGCCTTCCGATTTAAGATTCTCTGATCGAAAGGTCAGACGCGCGCCGTAATTGTGGCCATGCATGGAAGTCGCATCCCCAAACAACGCCTCATTTTCGACACGGCTCAGATGCGGTGAAAGTGTGCGGCGCGCCGCCGAAAACTCGAACCAATAGTTCGCATCGGCCGACCCATCCGCATAATACGTCGCACTTCGCCCGGGCGACTCGCTCAAGTGACAGGCGACCAGCTCGGCATCGACGTCGGCAAAACGGGGCGCCGCGGCCAGGAACAGTTGCCTGGCCACGTTCTCGGCCGTAGGCGGAATCTCCCGAAATGCCGGGTTGTCATTGTTCAGGAACTTGTGGTCGAAGCCGTCATGCAAAACCTGACCGGCGCGTTCTTTCATTTCGCTGATGTTGATCAACATTCCGTTCGTTGCGTGAACCGGTCCGGCGAAGACGAAGTAAGCGACGTAATTGCGGCCCGTCCCATAAGTCGCCAAAGTTTCCGGTCCGAAAGCGACCACATTCGCGCTCTCCGTCCAGCGTGGAACGACCAGACGCCGCGACGCCGAAAATTCGAGGCGTTTGCTGACCGTCAAAAGCATGACGCCGGCTATTCCTTGAGCAGGGCGAAAAACTCGGCGCGCGTGCGGGCGTCTTCCTTAAACGACCCAAGCAGACACGACGTTTTCATGACCGAATTTTGCTTCTCCACTCCGCGCATCATCATGCAGAGATGTTTGGCTTCAACCACCACCGCCACCCCTGCGGGATGCAACGTCTTCATCAGGGCATCCGCAATTTGCAGGGTCAACTGTTCCTGGATTTGCAGGCGCCGGGCGAAGACATCAACAATGCGCGCCACCTTGGAAAGTCCGATGACTTTGCCGCTGGGAATGTAAGCGACATGGGCCCGCCCGATGAAGGGGAGAAGATGGTGCTCGCACATCGAATAGAGCTCGATGTCTTTAACGAGTACGATCTCGCTCGCATCAGAAGTGAAGATGGCATCATTGACGACCTCCTCCAGGCTCTGCCGGTATCCATTGGTGAGGAATTCGTAAGCGCGGGCCGCGCGATTAGGCGTTTTAAAAAGACCTTCGCGCGTGGGGTCTTCACCAACCGCTTCCAGAATATGGCGAAACGACTCTTCCAAGCTGGCCAACTTGGCCGCGCCGCACTGCGGGATATTCCCGATGCGCCGCTCCGCCGCTTCCAGCTCAGTCTCGTGATTCTGCACAATCTTGCGGGCGATCTCAGTCCAGCCAGCTGAGCGGGTATTTGTCGTCGTCCAATTTAAGAGCTTCTTCCGTCAGTTCGAGCGTGTGGTGGGTATCGAACATGACGGCCAGTTCTTCCGTTCGCACCGCGTCCTTGCTTGCCATGATCGTGCCGGGATGCGGCCCGTGCGGAATGCCGCGCGGATGCAGGGTGATCGAGCCGCTCTCGATGCCGCGGCGTGATCCAAAATTCCCCCGTACGTAAAAAAGAACTTCGTCCGCTTCAACGTTGTCATGCACCCAGGGAATCTTCACCGCTTCGGGATGCGTATCGAGCAGGCGCGGTGCGAATGTGCACACGACATAGCCGCGGATCTCGAACGTCTGATGAATAGGCGGCGGCTGATGCACGGTTCCCGTGATCGGCTCGAAATCCTGTGCGTTGAACGTGAAAGGATAAAGATAGCCATCCCAGCCCACCACATCGAATGGATGATGAGCATTCGTTACGCAGGTCCAGCGCGGTCCATCCTTTACAAGGATCTCAACGTCTTCGTCTTTATCTACGGTCAGAAGCTCGGTCGGCCCATGAATATCCCGCTCTGAGTAAGGCGAGCCCATCCGAATCTGTCCCTCGTGATTGAGGTAACGCGCTGGAATTCTCACGGGCCCGGACGATTCCAGAATCAGGTAATCTTCCTCTTCGACTTTATCAGGCACCAACCGGTAGGTAATGCCACGCGGGATGACGATGTAATCCTCCGCGCGATAGCGTAGTTTCCCGAAAGCCGACTCGAGCGTTCCGCCCCCTTTAAAAACGAAAATAATTTCATCGGCGCCGCCGTTCCGATAATACTCGAAGTCCCCGTACGTTTTGACCGGACGCGCCCGGTAGGCGGTCATGTCCTCGTTGAACAAAATCGGAATCCGGCCGGTATAGACGTCGCCGCGGCGGGGCATGTTAGCCGTTTTCAGGTGATGATGTCGCAACGGGCTCTCCGCCGCTTTCTTCAGTTCCTGGCACTTCAACAGTTTGACACCGCGCACCCGCGTGGGCGGACGCAGATGATACATGATCGAGTACGCTTCGTTGAATCCTTCGGTCGTGATGACGTGCTCGTAAGCGATCCCTTCATTTTTGAAAGTGGCCGCACCATTGCGATGCAGCCAGATATGGTGCTTTCGCGGAATCTCACCAAGTTTGTGATAAAACGGCATCGCTATATTCCTTTACAGATTTCCGCGGGCGTCCTGCTCTTTTTCCAAAGCCTCGAAGAGAGCCTTGAAATTCCCTTTGCCAAAACTCTTCGCGCCCTTGCGCTGAATAATCTCGAAGAAGAGCGTCGGCCGATCCTCCACTGGCTTGGTGAAGATCTGAAGCAGATAGCCTTCCTCGTCGCGGTCGATCAAAATCCCGAGACGCTGGAGCGGTTCGAGGTCTTCATCAATCTTACCCACGCGATCGAGCACGGTCGCGTAGTAGCTCGCCGGAATGTTGAGAAATTCGACCCCGCGGCTTTGTAAATCGGAAACCGTTTTCACGATATCGGCCGTGGCCAGCGCGCAATGCTGCACGCCTTCGCCGTCGTAGAAATCGAGATACTCTTCGACCTGCGATTTCTTTTTCCCTTCGGCCGGCTCGTTAATCGGAAATTTCACGAAGCCGTTCCCGTTACTCATCACCTTGCTCATGAGCGCCGAGTATTCGGTCGAGATGTCCTTGTCGTCGAAACTCAGGATGTTGCGGAAGCCCATGACATCCTCATAAAATTTCACCCATGGATTCATCTGGTTCCATCCCACGTTACCGACGCAGTGGTCGACGTAGAGAAGCCCGGTGTCCGGCGGATTGTAGTTCGATTCCCACTTGCGGAAACCCGGCATGAAGGGTCCGTTATAATCGGCGCGCTCGATGAAGAGGTGCACGGTCTCGCCGTAGGTGTGGATCCCGCTCATGACGACGCGGCCATCGTCATCCGAGAGCACCGTAGGTTCCAGGTAGCTCTTTCCGCCGCGCTTCGTGGTTTCCTCCCACGCCGAGGTCGCGTTCTCCACCTTCAAGGCAAGGACCTTCACGCCGTCGCCGTGTTTCCCGATGTGATCCGCGATGGGGTTTCCTTTCCGCAGCGGTGTTGTCAGCATAAACGTCAGCTTGTTCTGCCGGATCACGTAGCTGACGCGGTCCTTCACCCCGGTCTCAGGCCCCGCATAGGCAAGGCTCTGGAACCCGAAGGCGGTCTTGTAAAAATGAGCCGCCTGCTTGGCGTTCCCGACGTAAAACTCGACGTAGTCCGTGCCTTGCAGAGGAAGAAAATCAGTTTCGGTCGCCGGAGCGATTTTCGGAGCAACAATTGTGGTCGGCATAAAGTTCCTTCGCGTTGATTTGACGCCATCAAAATATAGGGGCGACAATCCCACCTCGCAAGGGTAGCGCACGCGTCTCGCGTGTTGGTTTCGGCGTCTCGCCGAAACAAGCTTCCGACGGGTTCATAATTCAGTTGGAACCTCGCACGCAAGAAAAGTTCGCGTCTCGGACCCACCGTGCCTCCCGCTCCGAACGGGAGCGGGAGGATGTCGCTGCTTTACTAATTTATGCGCTCGATCAGCCGCTTATCCCTTGTCGTAAACAGCCGCGCTCTCAACCTTCGTGCCCTTCGCATCTGTCCCGCTCGTCGTAACGGTTCGGCTTTTGCCATCGGCCGACACAACGATGCTACCGGTCGCGGTAACTTTCCCATCTTTCTTGACGGTCATCTCCAGCGTGTTCGCGCCCGCTTCTTTGTAAGCACGCGTGTCGGAGGCCGGGTCTCCTGTGACGGGATAATCTTTACCGTCGAATTTCCCTGTCCACTCGTTGTGCGCGCTCTTACCCTCCGCGTCTTTCCCATCGACCGTCACTTTCACCTGGTCGCCTGCCGCCGCGTAGACCACCGTGTGATTCTTCGCCGCGCCGGGCGCGAACTTCGATTTCGCCTCGTTCAACTTCCAGTTACCCATGTGTGGGCTGGCCAAGCAGACGGCACTCGCGACGAGCGAGAGCACCAGCGTCAATCCAATCGTTTTTGTTTTCATCATGATCTCATCCCACTGCCGATGCCTCACGCCGTCAAGACCGTTTCCTGGTAATAGACTCAGTCCGACAGACTGGCGGGAAAATAGGAGTGCAACCTGGAGCAGGCGACACGTCGCCACTGCGTAGGCGAATCGCAATTTTGTAAACATTGTACCGTTTCAGCTCAGCCAATAAGGAGCGAAAATTCACGGCCGCGACTCGACGAGTTTCTGAAAGGGCGGATCCATTCGGAGTGCGCCGAACATCAGCCGCAACATTCCCGCCACCTGCACGAGCAGCCAGGCGCCGACCAGGTAGAGGCCGGCCATGCGGATGACCTTGCGGCACTTGAATTCGGCGAAGAGTGACATTTTAAGGCGCCGCCGCTTCGGCTTTTTGGAACTGCTCGGACACGCGCTGATCGTTAATCGAAAACTTCGAGTAGCCAACGATGTCGATGAACAAAACATGGGCGATCTCGAGCTGGATTTCCTTTTTTAACTTCGGCGGCCATGCCTACTCAGCTTAGGCGTTCGCCGCGGACACCTCCAGCCCCGCTTTGCGCAAGCCGTCAATCAGATGCTTCCCGTAATCGGGCTCCCACCATTTCTCTACATCCTTGCGTATGGTGTCGGCGAAGTTCGGCCGGAGTTCGAGCAGATCTCGCAGTGCCTTACCGGCCGCATCACGTTCTCCGAGTTGCCCGTAGGCTGCGGCCATCGCCGCCTGCGTACCCCAATGGCCCGGCAGATTCGCTTTGAGCACGAAATTGAGTGCACCGCGGTAGTCGCTCTGGCGGTAGGCGTTGTAGAAGTCGGCATACCAATACCATCCGGGATGATGAGGATTGAGCTGCTTGGCGCGCCCCGCCAGCGCCATGCCGCGCTCCCAGTCGCCAGCATAGGTCAACAACTCACCGAGAAAAGCGATCGAGTTGCCGTCCATGGGGTTGAGTACGACGGCCCGCTCCGCCGCATTACGGAAGCTCTGGAATTCCTTTTGAAAGAAGAGCGCCTGGGCCAGAGCAAAATAGGCCAAGTGATTGGATGGCGTTGCCTCGACCGCACGCCGCGCAGCGCTTGCCCCGCTCGTTAGGGAATCAGCCTGAAGGTTGAAGCCTTGCGCATGCTCCTGGACGCACAGTAACGCCAGCATTGCCCACGCGTCAGCATAAGCCGGCGCGTTCCGCACCGCCGATTCCAAGCCAGACCGCGCAGCGGCAAGCTCTTCAGCATTGACTCGTTCGAAGTAGCCGAAGCTGCGCAGCACTGCCTCGTAGGGGCTCAACTGCTCGGGAGTGCGACTGCGAACAGTTTCGCTCATGCTCCGGGGCAGAACCCCGTTCATATCAGCAACCGTCGAAACAATCCGCGGAACTAACTCGTCCTGAAGCTCAAAAACCGCTTCCGGGGTGAAAGTGCGTTCATAGTTTTCGGCCCAAAGATGAGCACTTGAAATCGTATCAACGAGCTGTACCGCCAGACGCAGTTTCGACCCCGCCTGCCGCAAGCTGCCATCCATGACATAGCGAGCACCCAGTTGTTTGCCGGCAGAACGAACGTCAACCGACTCATTGGCGTAGCGCGAAGTCGAACTCCATGCGATGACCTTGAGGTAAGAGAAGCGCGACAAGCCGGTGACAATCTCCTCGGTTAATCCCTCGGCCAGGGCCGTAAGATCGGCGTTGCTACCACTGTACTTAAATGGCAAGACCGCGACCCAGAAGCCCTCGTCAGTTCGAACCGCTCCCGCGGCCGTGACGGACTTTGCCCGATCGATTTTCTCCGTGACAGTGCGTATCCGTGTCGGCGAATCGGACGAATGCTCTTTCTCGGGAATCGCGAGCCCTGCTTTGCGCAGTCCGTCGAGTATGGGGTCCATAAGGCCGCTCGCGAAATGCCAAGTTGCGACCTTCGAGCGCGCGTGCGCCGCAAACTCGGAATCAAGCACCAAGAGATCGCGAACCGCGGCTGCCGCTTCCACGGGTCGGCCGAGGTGCCCACAGGCCGATGCCATGACAAGGAATGGCCAAAAAAAGCCAGGGACGTCCACTCGGTTCGCACACTCCAGGGCCTGCTCGTACTCGCCCTTGTGGAAGTGATCCCAGAGAGGAGCGAAATGCATCCAGCCTGCATGGTTGGCATTCAGTTCCATAGCGCGGCGCACGATCGCGGTGCCTCGCTCGAACTCGCCTGTGTGCACGATCTGTAATCCCAGGATTCCAAGCGCATCACTATTGAGCGGATTTAGAGTCATCGCGCGCTCGGTCGCAGGAAAAAACGCCGCGAGGTCCTGACGGAAGAAATGCACCTGAGCCAGCGCAACGAGCGCGAACTGATTCGACCGATCGATCTCGACGGCGCGCCGGGCCGCAGTCAGGGCCCGGTCGAGAGAGGTTGCGTCGTCTTGAAAACCAAACGCGTATTCGTCGACATAGATTTCCGCAAGGCAGCCCCACAGGTCCGACTGCGTGTCGTCCCGCTCCACCGCGAGTTTCAGCCGGCTCTTGATTGCGGCATGGGCTGAGGGCGTAATCTGCTCGCGGTAGGCGAAATATTGGAACTGCCATTCCACTGGTGTGAGTTCGGCGTCGGCCTTCTGCCGCATCGCGGCCCTCATCGAACGAACGAGTACCCCGTAACTGTCGGCGACAGTTGCCACGATGTGCGCGGCGATGTCGTCCTGCGCCGCAAAGATAGTCGATGCCTCGAGATCCCGATTGTAGGTCTCAGCCCAAAGTTGCGTGCGTGTCTGGGTATCGACAAGCTGAGCGCTCACGCGAATGCCGGAACCTCCCTTGCGGATGCTCCCTTCCAGCACGTAACGCGCGCCGAGTTTGGCACCCAGAGCCCGCTCGTCTCCAGTCTCTTCCTTCAGTCGCGCGGCCGCCGCGCTCGCGACGACCGACAGATACCGAAACCGCGAAAGCCCAGTCGTGATCTCCTCGCCGAGACCATTGGCGAAGGACTCCATCTCCGCGTCACCAGAACTCTTGAAAGGAAGCACCGCGACCCACAACTCTTCGTCGCGCCCGGCAATTGCCGGCGCCGTTTGCCCTTTGGCCTGCCGCAATTTCTCCGGCACCTCCGGATTGCCTAGCTCCTCATTATATAGATTGAACACGTGGACGCGGACTCCGTGTTTCACTTCCACTTCGCCAAGATCGTACAGCTGCGGTTGCCATTGGCCATATTGCGCAAGATCCTCGGCCACGCGCTGTGAAAGCAGGATGTGACCGGCGTCGCCACAATCCATTACTCGCTGCGCGATGTTGATCCCGATGCCGGCGGCGTTGGCCCGCCCGTTCACGTCGATCACCGCGCTCACCGGCCCGCTGTGTACGCCCATGCGCACTTGCAATTCGGGATGTGTCTTCAGAGCGCGATGAATTTCCAACGCGCATTCCACCGGTTGCTCCGGACTCTTATAGAAGATCAGCGCCATCCCATCGCCGGTCGGGATTTTCATTAATCGATCCGCCGTTTCCGCCCTCTGGCATTCGTCCGAGCTGCGAACAACTTGACTGAGCTGCTCAACCAACGCGTGCTGTTCGTTCGTCAGCAGCTTGGTGTAACCGACGATGTCGAGAAAGAGAACGTGGACAATCTCCAGCTCGATTCTCTTCTTAATCTCTGACGGCATCTCACAGGCTACTCGGAATTGGGAATCTTCACGACGCTGCCTTTTGCCTGCGCGTCCTTTGGATCCTTCACCACCGTGACGAACAATTCTTTCTCGCCTTCGCCGAAGGCGACGTTGGTCGTGCCATCACCGGCCGCGATCTCAAAGACATGCAGGAGCTTGCCCTCGGGAGATAGTTTCAAAATCTTGCCGCCGAACCATTGGGCAACATAGATGTTCCCTTTGCTGTCGATCTTCATGCTGTCAGGCCCAAGCCACCAGGACTTGTTCTTGTCATTCACCAGCAGATTGAGCAGAGCGAAATTTGCGCGGTGACTTAGCGAGCCATCGTCATTGATTGTGAACTTCAGGATGCAGTTGCCCACAGTTTCGCTGACGTAGAGGGTTTTTTGGTCGGGCGAAACGCCGATGCCATTGGCGTAATTAAGATCGTTCGCGACCTCGACCCATTCCTGACTGTCCGGCGCGAGATAAACGATTTTTCCGACCACGGAGGTGGGTCGAGGGTCAACGTAGGGACCGAAAACGGTCGCATAAGCAGCGCCGTTAGGCGCGACTACAATGTCATTGATGCCGCCGGCAAAAGGCTGGCCGTTCTTGTCCGCATCCCACCGGCGCAACTGCTTCCCGGTCAGGTCCAGTTCCATGATGGCGCCGTGCTCCTCGGTGCACGCGAGCAGGAATGTCTTCTGTTTTGTGAGCGCCAATCCGTTATGGCCGCAGCCCTCCGTGTGATTCAGCACGGTAGTCGTTTTGCCATCCCACTTCGACAGCGTGTTTGAGACCCAACCAACGTAGTAAAGGTTGCCGTCAAGGTACAACGGACCCTCCGGTCCAAGGACGTTTTTCACGATGGAAATTTCCTCAGCCCACGCCGGAGCAACCAACATGACGCCAAACACGAAGCAGATAAATTTTTTTAACCTCATTTTTGATTCTTTGGTTAGCAAAATGTTTAGCTGAGAATTCAAGCCCCAACGAGTCTATTTTGGGCTTTCACCTTCTACACCGCCACGGGCGCGCTCAAACCCCTCGACTTCAAGCGTTGGAACTCAACCGACTTGCTCGCTCGCAATCTTGCGTTGAGGCAGACAGCCGACGGGCAACGGCAACACTCTTGGATGCATTCCGATTAACCCGATCCGCCGGGATAAAACACCCACTGGCGGGGATACCGCGCGGCCGCATCCGCGGACATCGCAGCGCCATGTCCCTACCTTTTGCCCTCGCCCTTTTCGGAACGCGACTTCAGGGCCGCGCCGACTCTTAAGCGCAGCGCGTTCAGCCGGATGAATCCAGTGGCGTCGCCCTGATTGTAGGCAGTTTCGCCACCTTCCATGGTGGCGATTTCAGGATCGTACAAGCTCACGGGACTTTTTCGTCCGGCCACGATGATGTTGCCCTTGTAAAGTTTGAGGCGAACCAACCCGGTCACGTTCTTCTGGGTTTCGGTGACCAGCGCCTGCAATGCTTCCCGCTCGGGCGAGAACCAGTAACCGTTGTAAACGAGCGTGCTGTATTTCGGAATCAGTTCATCACGCAAATGCATGACCTCGCGATCCATCGTGAGCGTTTCCATCTGACGATGCGCGAAATGCAGTATCGCGCCGCCCGGCGTCTCGTAGACGCCGCGGCCCTTCATGCCGACCGAGCGGTTCTCTACGATATCTACACGCCCAATGCCATGCTTTCCGCCGATCGTGTTCAGCGTTTGCATGACCGCGAGAGGTGACAGCTTCTTTCCATTCACCGTCACACAATTGCCACGCTCAAATTCCACTTCAACGAACTCCGGAGCGTCCGGTGCGTCTTCCGGGGCCACGCTCAATTTATACATATCGCGCATTTCCGGTCCGCTGGCGTCGAACCACGGATCTTCCAGGACCCCACTCTCAAAGCTGACGTGGAGGAGATTGCGGTCCATCGAGTAGGATTTCTCCGCCGTCGCGGTCACGGCAATGCCATGCGCTTGAGCATACGCGATCATTTCGGCGCGACCGGGAAACTCTTTGCGAAAACGCTCCTCCCGCCAGGGAGCAATGACCTGCAATTCGGGTGCCAGCGCCGCGGCCGTTAATTCGAATCGAACCTGATCGTTCCCCTTCCCCGTGGCGCCGTGCGCGATGGCGTCCGCCTTCTCTACTAGCGCGATCTCCACCATGCGCTTGGCAATGAGGGGCCGTGCGATACTGGTCCCAAGGAAATACTGATTCTCGTAAATGGCTCCCGCCTGGAACATCGGGAAGATAAAATCGCGGGCGAATTCTTCCTGCAAATCGTCGATGTAACATTTGGAGGCGCCCGTGCGAAGCGCCTTGTCTTCCAAGCCATCAACTTCTTCTTCCTGGCCGATGTCGGCACAGAAAGCGATAATCTCAGCGGCGTAATGATCCTTCAGCCAGCGAAGAATGATGGAGGTGTCGAGGCCGCCGGAATACGCGAGAATAATTTTCATCGGGGCGGATCGGCGGTCATAGACCGCCGCTACAGTTAATCTCCGAAGCAGATCTCCACATCGCGCGCGGTCTGCACCATCTCGCCGTTGGGCGGGACCAGACGCAACCGATTGACGGCGTCAGCGATCGGGACGTGACGCATCTGATAGTTTTGGTAGCTGACCATTGACCCAAAATGACCTTCGTTAGCCAGTTGCACGGCTTTGACCCCGAAACGCGTACCCAGGATTCGATCCAATGTGGTGGGTGCCCCGCCTCTCTGCAGATGGCCGAGCACACAGCAACGCGTCTCTTTCCCTGTGCGCTTGGCAATCTCGCGCGCAACCATGTCGCCAATTCCGCCCAGGCGAAATTCGCCACTCTCCATGTCGCGCTTAATTTGTTGCCCATCTTTCGCCTTGGCCCCCTCCGCCACAACGACGAGCGAGCTGAGGTCGCCGGCTGCATCCCGCGCTCTGATCGCGTTGGAAATGTGTTCGAAGTCGAATGGTATTTCCGGAATCAAAATGACGTCGGCGCCGCCCGCTATTCCACCGTGCAAAGCAATCCAACCTGCGTGACGGCCCATCACTTCGACTACCATCACGCGTTTGTGGCTGGTCGCCGTGGTGTGCAATCGATCGAGCGCGTCCATCACGACCGCGACGGCAGAATCGAATCCGAAGGTCATGGCAGTGGCTTCCAAATCGTTATCGATTGTTTTCGGAACTCCGATGCAGTCGATGCCCGCTTCCTGCAATTGCAGAGCGGTCGTCATGGAACCGTCGCCCCCCACGATGATGAGAGCGTTGACACCAAGTTCCTTGAGTACGCCGCGTGCCTTCTCGATCACATCCGCCGCCACGACCATGCGATCGCCCGCTCCGACCTTGGCGATGAAGTGACCGCGATTCGTGGTGCCGATCATGGTGCCGCCCAACGCCATAATTCCATCGGTTTTGTGTCGATCGAGAATGACGTGATCGCCGGGCGGAAGCAGACCTTCAAAGCCATCGCGAAAGCCGATGACTTCCCAGCCCAGTTTCTCCGATGCGAGCACGACACCGCGCAAGACGGCATTCAGCCCCGGACAATCGCCACCGCTAGTTAGAACGCCAATGCGCGGCTTCATGTTCGGATTCCGGAGCTTCGCGCTAGAGAACCTTGAGCGGGTCAACCAGCCGGCCGGCCGCAACCCACTGATCGTAAAGTTGCCAGCCCGTCCGCACCAGTTGATCGCCTTCGGCAAAGCGGTTGGTGCTCCCAAGCAAAACAATAATGAGATGACGCGGAAAAACGGTCGTCATTTTTCCTTCCTGCACGACTTCCGCTTCGCGATTGGCTGAAAGGACAAGGCATTGGCCAGCCCTTGCGGTTTGTCCGGTTTTGACACCGTCAATTCCGTCGCGCCCGAGCAGTTCGTTCGTGTTGCGAAGCATGTAGTTCTGCTTGTGGCCGAGATGCTCGAATGAAATTTGCCGCTCTTTTTGCGACACATAAAAACGGAAACCCGCTTTGTTCATGGCATAACGAGCGAGACGCGCCATATCCTCGGCCGTCGAGAAGGGCGTAGGGCGCACTTTCTCATCAACCCCGTGCGGATTCACAAAACGCGTCTTTTCCATCTTCAATTGCTTAGCCAGCGCATTCATCTGGCTGACAAAGATGTCGGCCGAAGTCACCTTCTTCGCTCCGGCCGGCACGATCGATTGCAGTTGGCCTCCGACGTGAGCGGCCAGCGCGTAAGCTGCGATGTTATCCGATTGCACGAGCGCAGCGTAAAGAAGATCGCGCAACTCGATGTGATCGCCCGGTTGAAAGCCAATGTGATTTTCCGTCACGCCGACGAATGCCTCCGGGGGGATGGTCGCAATCTGGCCCAGATTTCCGGACTTATGCTCGGCCCAGTCCAAAACAACGGCAGCGGTTGCCATCTTGGTCAGGCTTCCGACCTGCCGCTTTTGCTTCGGCTCCTGCTGTTGCAAGATGTAGCCCGTCTTCGAATCAGCGATGATGTAGGCCTGCGCGGCCGACGCCAGCTGAGCTGTCACGACGGCGCTGAACGCAACCAGGATAACGGCAAATCGAGGTAAAAAGATCACGGGCTGCTTGGAACGGCAGCACCTTAATCGCGGCCTCCCGATTGGCAACCCGAATCAGCCGACCGCTGTCTGACTGAACCTGATGCTACTGCAGCGTGGCGTCGGAGCGCTGGGCGAACCGGTAGGGATTCGCGCTCAACGTCACGTAGACCCGCTCCGCCGCATTACGCAGGTCGAAGTGAATCGCTTTGCCGAGGCCGCTTGCTCTGAGCGTTCCGAATTTGCCTTGGTAACCACTACCCCCCGCCATATCAAATTCGTAAACGACGACGCCCCGAGTCACATCCGTGACCCGTACATGCAGGGCAAGGAAAGAGCGGCCGGCGCCGAAATTTCCGGCAAAGAAACGAGCCATCGGGCTGCCTCCATCAATGCGTTCAAATCTTCCTTCCACCAGCCAACCGAGCCTGGGCGATTCATCATCTTTGAGGACACGGGCCGGGGCGATCTTTTCAAGTTCTTGTTTGAGATCCTCCGCAAATTCGACCGGGGCCAAAGCCTTTCGAATCGGCATTTCACCTTCTGAATTGGCCTGGTCACCTTCGAACACGGCCGTATCGATGCAGAATGGCCGGACATAAATGGCCCGCGGACTCGATGCACCGACCCCGCAATTCGTGGTCATGTGAACTCCCGTGGAGCCGAAGTCTTTCGAATCAATGGGCGTGCCGGACGCGCCACCCGGGGTGGATACGTCGGTTTTAGTCACATACATGTCGGCGCAGGAGCAAAGAAGCAGCCCGGAGAGAATGGCAAAGAAGGATTTCATATATATAAAGGGCGATTCGTCCGCCCATACTGGGATGCGACAAATCATCGGCGCTCCTATGCTGCAACTCTTGTGCCGTTCCTCGCAGAAAAAGGGAGCGACCCGCCCGGGTTAATTCGCCCTGGGACAGCTCCGGGCGCGGCCCACCAGCGTGCGCATCATGACGTAAGCGACGACGGCGGCGGGGATGGCGAGAAAGAGCGAGCCGATCAGAGCCGGCCAGATCCATCGCGAAAAGAGATGCCAGTTCAGGTAATCGTGAAAGCCGATGTGACTAAAGCGTAATCGCACGGGCGTTGGCCGGTGCAGGACCCAGCACCCCAGCTTATATTCCGCGAAATAAATGGCCGGCATCGCGAAGATCAAAACGTCGTGCAGAGTAACAGCAATGGCGGCGGCGACTTTGTTGCACCGGCAAATCCACGCGACCGCGATGGAAAGCAAAGTCTTCAACGGGTAAAGCGGCGTGAACCCAAAGAACATCCCGATGGCCGAACCGAGCGCGACGGAGTGCGGCGTATCCGCAATCGACATGAGCGTCATGTGGTGGTCGTTGAGCCATTGCTTGAAGCCGGCCACCGAGCGGGGCAGACGCGCCACGTAGCCGACCGATTTCGGCGCGGGAAGCCCGGTTTGCTGCATGAATCGCACCGTAATCTAAAACAACTCCAGTGTCTCTGGTGGTGTGGCGACGATCTGTCCGAGCGCCTTGCGCAGACGCGCCGCGGCGCGAGGCGCGTAGTCGAGCGCGTTGTTGTTGAAGACCACATGCACCTTGCGCGCTTTCTCGGCCAGGCTCTTGCTGCGCTCGGCCACTTCCTCCACTTCAGTGTCGGAATAGTTATAGTTGAATCGCGCCGCTACCGTTTTTCCCGTGGTGTAGGCTTTCGCGTCCCGCCCGTGCAGGCGCAAATAAGCCACCTCCGGATTCGTCACCTCGTTGAGATCGGCCGGCATTATCGTGAAATGCTCATCTCGCGGTGTATCCACGTTAACGAAGCTGACGTGGTGCTGTCGTAGAAATTCTGCGGTCACTTCCAGCTGCTCCCCCGTGGCCCAGCTGCGATTTCGAAACTCGATCGCGACACAATAGTTGGTCAACCTGACGAGCAGTGGCTCCAATTCAATCAACTCGTGCTGGCGCGGAGAAAAAGCGGGGGAAAGCTGCAGGAGCAGCGCGCCCATTTTGCCGGCGGACTGCAGCAAGGCGACCGGCTCAAGGAACCGATCGAGCAAACTCTCCCGGAGGGCGTCCGTCACCTCAACCCTTCCCTTGTCGTCGACCGCGGTCTGTCGCTGCAAGTCGGGCGGCAAAAGTTTGACCGACGTGGAGTGAAAAGAAAAAAGTTGATGCAGCTTCACGTCGAAAACGAAAGTGTCCGGTGTCACCGCGCACCAGCGTTGCACGGTACGAAGATCCGGCACCGAATAGAACGTTGAATTGACTTCGACCATGTCGAACTGCTGCGCGTACCAGGCGAGGCGCTCGTGCGCCGCCATGCCTTTGGGATACCAGCGCTCCACAAAACCGGGGTCCGACCAGCTGGCCGTACCGATCAGGATGCGGGAACTCGTGTCTTGGTCTGCCGACGGCTCAGAAGTTTTCGAATTTGCTTTCAGGCTTTCTCCATACTACATGAACAACGCGGGGTGGAGCAGCCTGGTAGCTCGTCAGGCTCATAACCTGAAGGCCGTGGGTTCAAATCCCACCCCCGCAACCAATTAAAGAAGCCCCGCCGGAGCGGGGCCATTTTTTTGTCCCTTGCCGCATGGCAGCGACTGGGCAACATATCAGCGCGGCAAAACAATCCAGAGTAGCTCAGTGGTAGAGCGGTCGGCTGTTAACCGATTGGTCGTAGGTTCGAGTCCTACCTCTGGAGCCACTTTTTAAGCACCTAACCACATGACGACGAGGGTCCGGACGACATGCCCTCACATATTCGCATGCTATTGACGCGGGCTCGGCACCTGGCAGGGCGTTTTCTTGTTTGAACATCGGCGCGATCCGCATCGACGCACGGTGGCCGTCACTATTATGGGAGAATAGCTGTCTGGTCTGGAAGAGCCGTCGACGGCCTCTCTCTTCCCGCAGCCGTCCGCCCGGGTTAATGGAAGACGATATCGCCGCGAGTCAGGTTACCGCTCCTGGAGCAGCCGTTGCTCAAAGTAATAGAGAAATGATCGGAGGAACCCGGCCCGTTCTCATCCACTTGGACGGTAAAATTGACAGTGGTCTTCCGGCCCACCCTGGCTGTGCCCGTGAAGGAGGCGTGGTTCCCAGAGATGGTGAGAGGACTAATTTTCGAGGTGTTAAAAGAAATCGGGCATGAAGGGTCGCTATAACTAAAAAACTTACGTCCCTTCCTGCCGGCCATTTCGTCGGAGAAACTGAAGGTCGCCGGGCCGACCGATCCGTTACCCTCGGCTCCCACCCCGGAAACCACCACCGTTTCGTCGCCGCTGTCGATTGAGGTGGCGTTGTTATTAGAATCGCCGTTGTAGGTGGCGGCGAAGACGTAGGTACCCGGGAGCTTGGGCGTGAAGTCGCCGGAATTGGCGTTACCGCTGGCGTCGATGGTCTTCGTCACGGTGAAGATCGGAGGGCGCACGCAGGTGATGTCGTTCGGGCCAAAGAGCCTGACGGTCACCGTGCCGGTGGGATGAAAACCACCAGCGACTGTGACCGCGTCAGAGATGCCGCTGCCCAGGGTAGTATCCGCGGAAGCTGTCGTAGAAACGGTGGGACTTGCTTTGCCGACAGTGATCGTGGCCGCGGCGAGGTCATCACCCGTGTCGCCGCTGGCCTCGTTGAGGGCGGATCCTGTGGCGACGTTGATCAGTGATCCGCTGCTTTGAGTAGTGCCGATCACGTGAACGCTAAAGGAAGCGCCAGCACTGACGTCACCTGGACCGAAGCTGAGAATCTGGCTGCCGGGCGCGCCATTCAAAGCAAACCCGTTGGCAGTGCCGCTAATGCTCCAAGTGGCACCGGCGGGTAACGAATCGCTCAGCGACGCGCTTTTGGCGGTGCCGTCGCCGCTGTTGGAGAGGGTGACAAGATAGCCGGCTTGTGCGCCAACCTTGACCGTAGAAACATCGGCACTTTTGGCGACGCGCACATCCGGACTGAGCACCGTAACTGTCGAGGTCGCGGTGTCGTCGCCCGATTCGTCGGGGGGCTCGTTAGTCGCCGATCCGGTGGCGGTGTCCGTTAACACGAGAGTGTGAGTTGTGCTGGGGACAGTGGTCGTGACGACGTGCACAGTGACGGAGGCGCCGGCTGCGAGATCGGCGGGACCGAAGCTGACGGTTTGGCTGCCGGGCGCGCCATTCAAAGTGAAGCCGTTGGCGGGGCCGCTGATGCTCCAGGTCTCGCCCGCAGGCAGCGGATCGTTCAGGGTGGCGCCCGTGGCGATCGAGTTGCCATGGTTTGCGAAGGTAATGTGAAAGCCGGCTTGATCGCCGGCTGTAACCGTAATGTTGCTCGCGATCTTCGCTTCGAATCCAGATCCGGAGCCGGCCGGTGCCGCGGGCGCTTCAGCATTTTCGGCGACACTCACGTCCGGCGCGACACGCTCGATCGTGAAATCGGCGTCGGAGATGTCGAAGAAAATATTCCCCACGGCTTCAACTTTGATCCGGGCCGTGGTCGTGGCCACGTTCGGTACGGTCACGTTTGCGCTGCCGTTATTCGGCACGGAAGCGGCGACGACCGTCGGAAACGTTTGACCGCTATCGGTCGAAAGAGTGATCTTGACGTTGTCGGCGCTGACCGGAGCGGCGCTGGTGTTAGCCACGTCCCAAGTGACGGTAGTCTGCGCGCCGCCGGTGAGGGTGACGTTTGTGTTCGGCGCCGTGACCACGAACGGACCGCTGTCTGCGCGCACATTTACGTTGGTGAGTGCGTCGTTAATCCCGCCGCCCCCGGCGCGATTATCCCGCACTGTCACGCGGAACTTCATGGTGCGCGTGGTCGTGGGCATGACTTCGCCCGAGATACAGGTCCCGCCGTCCGCACAAACGGCGCCCATCACAGATGTTCCCATGAAGGTCGCCGGCGGATTATTCGCGTTATTCAGAATGTAGGGAAGGGACGGAAACGTGCGCGAGGGACTGGTTGTTGGTCGGTAGGGACGAAAGATGGGGCGTGTGCCGTCATCGGTCTCCGGCGGCGAAGCAGCCCCCGTATCGATCTCCTCCCAGTCATAGGTCAGCGTATCCCCGTCCACATCGCTGGCCGCGGCCGTGAGAGTGAACGGAGTGTTCTGCGGGATGGTGAAACTGGCGGGCGCGGACACGGCGGGCGGTGTATTGCCGGTCGGCGTTTTCGTTAGGCAAGCGCCGCTATTGGTCACCCAGGTGAAGATTTGGGCGATGCTCACGCTGTGAAAGTTGTCGTCGCTGCTGGCCTGGAGATTGGCCGGGCTACAAATTCCGGCATAGGAGGCGGTGGTCGAACCTGAGCCTGGCTCGACGGCAACGTCCGCTTCGCGATTGCCGGGACATGAACCATTCATGTTGTCGTTAAAAGTGTGGCCGGCACCCCATTGGTGAACGATCTCGTGGGCCACGTAATCCACATCGAAGGGATCGCCGAGGGGCATGGTCTGCCCCGTGGCACCCCTGGCCTTGCCGCCGGTCACGCACACGCCGCCGGCGCCGACACCGCCCTGCGACGTGGAAAAGACGTGCCCCACATCGTAATTCGCATCCATGATCACAGCGTCGAGGTTGGTCTGATTTTCTTCTGCAAGCTTGCCGGCGTCGTTGTTTGTATAAGGATCCGTCATTCCGTCCGTGTAGATGATCTTGAGTTCGTCCACATCGGCTAGAAGGACGTAGCGAACGGCCGCATCCCGTTCCCAGATGCCGTTGACACGATTCATGGTGACTTTAATCGCAGCCAAAGCCTTGTCTTTTGCCTGGTCGTCCGTATCGCCCATTTGACGAAAGAAAGTCGTGTACTCGCCGGTGACCGCGATGGCGGTTCGCGCACTGAGCAGCGTCGCGCCATTCGGCGCGAGGGGCCGTTCTCCTGAGGAAACAAATGGTGCGTGCGGTGTTACCGTGGTCGGAGGCATGCACAGGAACCGTTCCTGACCGGGCAAATCACTTTTACGATAGCTGATGCAATTGACCGTGTCGCCCAAAGCAGACGGATCGACGTAGACGGTGGCGCTGCTCGAGATAATCTGCGCATGAAAACCGGCCGGACTAATGTCGCCACGAAGCGTGGCTGTGCGGTCATCGATCCCCTGGCCGCTGAAGCTCAAAAAATCTGACGCTTTGCCAGAGGGATCTGGCAGCGAGATGGGCGACTGTTGTATGGCAAAACGTGCGAAGGTTCCATCCGGCATGGGGATTGTAATCACGACCGGGTTTTTTCTGGCCGCGACCGTGAACTCCATCGGGGCCTGAGCAAGCGATTGCATCAGGGCGTCCTTGTTCAGGCGGTGCGAAACGTTTGCGGAATGATCCGTGGCCCATGGGCCGTGATCGAGCCCGCCTTCACGTCCTGCCAGAATTCGTTGCCGGCCGCCGGTGGCTGCGCCCCGGCCACGACCGCGAGGCCCATGAGCAAGCAGATTAGACAGATCAGTTTCATCATTGGAATCGCGATGTGGTTTCGCATTTTGGATTTGGACATATGGATTTCTGGGTCGCCGGCCTTGGGCAGGTTGAATGCTATCTGGAGCTGAAGGGTTTGGGAAGGAAAAAGTTGTATTGAGACGTCTTTCGGAAGTGTCGAGCGGAGAGGGCGCCACCCGTTTTGATCAGGCTATGGAAACAGCTTAAACCATCCGGATGCGCGAAGGCATGTCCTCGAACCTTGATCTTCGTGCTCGAAATAATCCGTTCGCTCCAGCACGAGCTGGATGATGCTGACGAGCATGAGCCATTCCCTAGTACATACGCAGATGGTATTCCAGCAGAGCCTGGGGCATGAATCGAAGGCGTAACCACGGTCGGTCCAACTCATGGCGGACCGTCCCAGCCTGGAACTCCCGATTTTAGACCACTGATGCGTGCGGCTTTTGTCGTACGAGACCAAACTGGAACGGTCACGTCGTTTACTTCCAATGATCAAGGCTGTTTCCGAGTTTCCCTTCCGCCCGGTCATTACAGCGTTTCCCTGAAGGACAAGAACCCAAAGGTCGGGCGGTACGGTCCGTTTGACGTCGATGTTGTGGCGGGCCAAATGACCAGGGTCGAGTGGCGCTGTAACACCGGAATGCGGTGATTCCGACTACGCGTGAATGATGGCACGAGCAAGCAGCGATGCTTACGCTCCTGTTAGACTGGCATTCCAAAACAGCGCGATGAACGAGGGCAGTCTGATCCAGCGCGGTTTGCAAACTGATCTTGGCTACCCATCGCGGCCAGTATCCGATTTCTCGGAGAATTGCCAGGAAAGAGCAGTGAAAGAACCCGCCCGAGTAGTGACAGAGTTCGCTTGATTACTAAGGCAAAGACTGTTTAAATTAGCCTAACTAACGGGGAAGACACCGCCGAGTCCTACCTCTGGAGCCATTTTTCAAGCCGCTCGCTGCGGGGAACTCACCCGGCAGAAGGCGCTGGCTTAGAGGCAATGCCAGCAGATTTTCCATATCCGTCCTCGTGGCAAGTGGAATGTAGTACAAGGACGAATACGCTTGCCGCGGACAATCCGGGAGCGCGAAAATCGCGGAGAGGTCTGCCATTATGGAAATGACAGTTCATAAAACCTGCTCGCGAAAGAGCCCGCATCTACATCTTCGAATTGAAAAGTGCCGTCTGCGGCCGCCACAACGCTACTGAGGAGCGTAAAAGGTGAATCCAAATCCGGCGAAACTTTGACGGCGTTTACCCTGTTAGGCACGCCGTAACACTGTAAAACAACATGCTGATTCCCTAAGCGGGCGATGCTTGCGACCTTCAACGCGTTATACCTCTCAATAAGCGTGGCGGTATTAGCATAATAGTAGCCGACCGTCCAGCACTGGGCTGCCGAAACACACGCGACGGCGTAGAGATAGTTGTCCTGACCGCGATTCGGAGACATGACAATTTGCCAAGATGCTCCGTCCCAATGTTCGATCAGCGTTTGGTTTCCGATACTCTCGTTAAGATAATTGCCTACAGCCCAACAGTCATCAGTGAAATTGCAGGTTACGCTGTACAAATAATTCCGCTGCATTCCACTCGTGTTAGGTGAAGCGGCAATAGTCCATGAAACGCCATCCCAATGCTCCACCAGCGTTTGCTGGAACAAATTCGGAGTATCGCTTTGATACTCACCGACGGTCCAACAATTCGAGGTAGCGGCACACGTCACGCCGATGAGGTCGTTTGACCCCGAGGGGGCATTTGGCGATGGGACAATCGTCCAGGAATTCCCATCCCAATGCTCGATCAGGGTCAGATAGGGATCACTCCCATTTGTGTAACTGCCAACCGCCCAACACTCACCGGTCGAAGCGCAGGTTATGCTCCTAAGAACGACGAACACGGAAGTCGGACTGGGGGAAGACACAACCGTCCATGAGTTGCCATCCCAGTGCTCGATCAAAGTCCTTGCCGAACCATAATAACCAGCACTACCAGTCGCCCAACAATTTGTTGTTGAGGTGCACGCCACGCCGTAAAGATCCGCGCGGATGACGGCCGAACTGACAATCGACCATACGGTACCATTCCACTGCTCCAACAGGGGCGTCCGGAATCCGTCAATACTGCCGCTGCCAACCGCCCAACATTGTGACGCTGAAATGCAAGTCACGGCTTTAAGCGCGCTGAATTCGTTGCTGCCCGTATTCGGCGAACTGAAGATGGTCCATGAGTTACCATCCCACTTCTCGATTAATGTCTGACTGTAGCCTGAACTCTCGTACGAGCCTACCGCCCAACATTCAGTAGGCGATGCACACGCCGCGCCAGACAGAGTGTCTTGCTCGGATGCGCTTGCATTTGGCGATTCTGTGACCGACCAGCCGGGACCTAAATCGCCAGTTGAAGGCAACGTAATCGGCGTGCTCGGTTCGCGCGTTGTAAGCGACGGTCGCTGTCCGCCGACATTTTCACGATTGGTTGGCAGATTGTGCCGAACCATCGACGACCGACGTTCTGCAGTCGCACCAATGGTCGCGAGTCCGACGCCCAGTAGACAAAGGAGGAAGGCCAGGACAACTCGTGGCTGGTAAGGTCTCGTTACAATTCTCCTATTTTGAACGTGTGTAGCCAGCGATGCGAATGTTCGAACCGAGCCGCCCGGGCCACAAGCAAATTCGGCTTCCTTGGGTGGGGCAGCCAGTTTTCACATTCAGCTCGTTCATTTGGAACTGCAACGCCGTTAGACCCCATCCCAGCCAACCGCAGTCAAATACTCCGCATCGTCCGGATGCGATCAGGAGCACCACTGCCTGTTCCCGGCAATCAGGGCGACTCCGGCACCCTTTCTCGTCCCAATAAATCCTACGGAGCGTTGAGGATACTTAATGTGGTTTTCTTGACCTTTGTCAGCTTATACGACGCCGAGGAGTTCAACGTCATGATGGCGGCCTCGGTTTTCTCCGGAACGTGATCGGCAATGGAATGAAGCGTCACGGTGGCCGAGGAAGATCCCGCTGGAATGATCACCTGCCCGGGCGGACCACTCAGCGTGTAATCGCTCCCCTGGGTCGCCTTGCCGCTCATGCTGTAACTCACCGTGATCGGCTGCGACAAGGTTTTACTACTGCTCACCCGGAAAGTCGCATCGCCCCCTTCCGTAACCTGGCCCGGTGACACCGAAATCGTGATCGTGACAACACCGTTAGGCGATGGCGATGGCGTAGGCGTAACCGTCGGTGTCGGAGTAGGCGTTGGTGTCGGTGTCGGTCCACCGTTCACAAAAGGGAACTCTCCGCCCAGCGTATTCTGGCTCGTTAGACTCGGATAAGTTCGCGTTCTGATTTGGACGCCGCCCTGGGTGTATTGATAAAACGTTCCCTGATTGTTCTGCGAACCCATCCAGAGAGTGCCATCAGCGGGGTCAAGCGCCAGGCACGAAACACCCGTAAACGGAACGGTGAAGGATGAGAGTAATCCGCCGCTCAGGGTTCGGTGTTCCACGATGCCGGTATGGAATTTTGCGATCCACAGGGTGCTGTTGGTCACGTCAAAAGTAATGCCGAGATAGTCGGAAGAGGTGTTGAAGAGCATGACCGGGTTACTCCAGTCCGCATTGAAGCGGTAGACCCCGCCATGGTTGAATTCGACTGAGTAATTGTTCACACCGTCGAAGGCGCCATCCCAAAAAGCCGCGTTCGGAACGGGATGGATGTAATTCACACCCGTATAGGTGCCGGCCAGAGTGTATTGGGAGCCGCTTGTGGTCAGGCCCGTGTAAAAGGAACCGAGCGTTCTCACCGTATCGGATACAACGATGGGATATTCACCGACCGAATTCATATGCCGTTGTGGCCAGGAAGTGATGACCGAGTTCACCTGAACCACCCAATTGTTTCCCTGCTCTCCGGCGGTTAGGTAATAGGGACTAATCGGTCCCGGCGGCGTGGGGGTGGGTGGTGTCGGTGTCGGTGTCGGTATCGGTGTCGGTGTCGGTGTCGGTGTCGGTGTCGGTGTCGGTGTCGGTGTCGGTGTCGGTGTCGGTGTCGGTGTCGGTGTCGGTGTCGGTGTCGGTGTCGGTGTCGGTGTCGGTGTCGGTGTCGGTGTCGG
>JBBRNL010000015.1:0-57636 GCA_038230335.1 Chthoniobacterales bacterium
CATGCCGGCGTCAACCACACCGCGGCCAACAGCGCCGGGGCCAACAGCAAGCACGCCTCCCACGGTCACACCCATAACTAATTCTCAGTAAGTAGCCAGAAAGCCGCGTGATAGTCCCCCTATTGCGCGGCTTTTTTGTGTACGAGCACCATCCCCCGGACCCAAGCGACCGTGTGGAATTCATCAACGCAAGGTCAGGCCATCTTCAGACGGAGACGAAATTCCGTCCATTCTGCGTCGGACCGGATCAATTCGAGAGATCCGCCTTGAGCTTTGGTGAGTTCGGCGGCCAGGCTGAGTCCGAGCCCCGATCCGTGAACGCGCCCATCGGGACGAGCGCGGAAGAAACGTTCAAAGATATGCGGCACAACGTCGCTTGGAATTGGTTCTCCGTTGTTCTTCACCGTGACTTCGACATGACCATTGAGGTGCTTGGCATCAATGCAAATATAACCGCCCTTCCGATTGTACTTGACGGCGTTTTCGACAAGATTCTGAACAATCAGAGAAACGGAGCGACGATCCCCGATCATGGAGAGCTGTGGAGGCATCTTCGTTTCGACGGTTAGTTCGTTCGGCTCGGAGAGCGCACGCGCGTCGTCGGACACACCGTCGAGGACTTCGCACAGGTCGAACTTCGCACGCTGAAGATCGAGCCGCCCGGAGTCCGCTCGCGCGAGCAGGAGCAAGTTTTCTGCAATGGAAGTGAGTTGATGGATTTGATGAAGCAGCTGCTCAGCACGCGCTTGTTGTTCGCGTGGCGTTCTCGGGTCCGTCAACATCGCTTCGATATCGGCGCGCATGACGGACAACGGAGTTTTCAGCTGGTGAGAGGCGTCCGCCGAAAAGCGCATTGATTGCTCGAAACTTCGCTGGAGTCGATCAAGCATCGTGTTTAAAACTCCTACGAGCGCCGCGATTTCGTCCCGCGCGGTCGGGATGGGCAGGCGCTGATCCAGATGCTGCACGGTAATGCCGGCCGCGGCCTCTCGGATTGCTTCAACGGGCGAGAGAGCAAAGCGCGCCACCCAGCGGCCCCCCAGCACAACCACCAATAGAACGGTGGGAATTGCTCCCAGCATTCCTATAACGATGTCCTGCCCGATCTGACTTACTTCACGGCCATCCGCACCCACAAAGGCACTCAAACCACTCTCGTGAAACGTTCCCATTCGTACTTTTCGACGGTCCCCTATCGTGCGCGTGTGGATCCGATCGATGCCATCATCCGTGATGGGCTCACTCAGATTCTCCGACCGGTAGAGCACTTCATTGGCCGGGCCGCGCACCTCAATCAGACGATTGCGCAGGGCTAGCGGAACAAACTTTTCTTGCAACGCGCTGCGGTTATTCGCCCAGCGGCCTTCGAAGTTCTCGATATCGCGAAATAATTCGCGCGCATCGGTCGCTAACCGGCGATCAAAGGTGCCAAGTTCCCAATAATGCATAATGGTCCAGGTCGTGCCCGCCCCGGCCAGCGTGGCGACCACGCCGAGCGCAGCCGCGTAGAACGCGATTTTCCATCGAAGGGGCCAGCGACTCATAGAGACTCCCGCAGAACGTAACCAACGTGCCTGATCGTATGGATGAGTGGCGGATCACCAATCTTTTTGCGCAGCCGTCCCACGAAGACTTCAACAAGCTTCATGTCATACTCGTGTTCGCGCTCCCAAACGCGTTCACACAGTTCGGTCCGGGTAAAGACGCGACCCGGTTCCCGCATGAAAACCCTCAACAAGGTCATTTCGCGCGATGAAAGCTCGACCAGAGCTCTTCCGCGATGAACGGCATGGTCCACCAGATTGAGAACCAGATCAGCTACACGCAATTCGAGCGCCGGCTCCTCGGCGTAGCGCCGGCTCAGAGCCCGCACCCGCGCCAGCAGCTCCTGCATCGCGAACGGTTTTGCCAGATAATCGTCAGCCCCCAACTCGAGCCCGGTCACGCGGTCGCTCAGTTCGCCGCGCGCCGTCAACACGAGGACACGGCTTGGTATTTTGCGGGCTCGGAGTTCCCGCAAAACATCGAATCCATTTATGCGCGGCAGCCCGACATCGAGCACAATCATGTCGAACGCCGACCCCGCCGCTTCTCCAAGTGCGGTGTCACCATCATGCACCACTACGGCATCGTGACCTGCGCTGGTGAGAGCCGAGGCGATATGTCGCGCCAACTGAATTTCATCATCAACAACAAGAATACGCATTGCGTGTGGGGCGAGGAATCATGCACTAGCAGCCGTCAAGAGTCGCGAAACTTAAAGCACTCGATCGTTTGTTTCCATCCCTCCGGCTGGCATTAATTTCACACCTCGAACCAAAAGCTGACTTTGCAAAATCTACAAAATCCGCGCGAAGCAAACGACTCTGGGAAGGTAACGGGGTTGTTACCATTGCGCGTTCGATGACGCGCACGAGGTGCTTCACATTAAGGCATGAAAACGAACAAGAAATTCCTGCTGGTCCCCCTCATCGCCGCCGCGTTCTCCCTGTCGCTCGGATTGAGCGTCACTCGAGCCGACGACGGCATTGAGGGCGGAGACGACATCCTGGGCACTGAAAGTCTCGACATTGAGTTTGCCATGACGCCGACCGCGGCGGCGCCGGCTGGAAGTTCCATTCAGGCCTCGCTCGAAGCCGAAGACAATGAGGGCACAGCGGACGCGAAGCTCAAGCTCGAGACACATGGCCTGACCGCCGGAACCTATTCCGTTAATGTCACTTTGAAATCGGACGGCAGCACGGTCGCGCTCGGCAGTTTCACGGCCGACGGATCGGACGCTGAAGTGGAGTTCGAAAGCGAGGAGGGGAATTTTCCGGCCAACGTAAACCCATTTGATATTGCCACCGTTTCAGTGCTCGACGCGAACAACGTGGTGATCTTTACGGCTGACCTAACAAATGCGACGACGGTCGTCGCTATGACCCGTAATGCGACCGTGCGGGCAACGGCGGGACCAGGCAACCCGGGCGCATCGGGAGATGGCATCTTGAGCGCTTTCCTCTCCCAAGGTACAGTAAAGGGCGCCGTGCAGTTAAATGGACATGGACTGTCGCCCAACATGCCACTGACGGTTGCTATTAACGGGGCATCCGTGCGCAACGCCAAGACCGATAAAACGGGGAACATTAGCGTGCGTCTGACGCCGAAAGGCAAGGCCGGGACGGTCGCCTCAGGAGTAACCCTGTTCACGGTTAAATCGATTAGCGTGAATAGCAAAGCTGGAAACACCGTGCTCAGCGCGAGCTTCTAAACCGCGCGAATCCTCAGAATTCACGGGGCGCAGCATCTTGCTGCGCCCCTTTTCTGTACCCCTCGCGTCATTCCCGAACGACCAGGCAAGTCACCTTATTCCATCGAGCCATCTAATGAATGACAGCTCACCTTAATCGTCGGCCGCGCCACATGGAAAAGATGACGGGATAAAGCAGGAGTTCCAGAATCGCACTCGTGATCACTCCGCCAATCATCGGCGCGGCAATTCGTTTCATGACGTCCGCTCCTGCTTGCGTCACGGGTGACCACATGATGGGCAGCAGACCCAGAAGAATGACGCACACGGTCATGATTTTAGGGCGAATGCGATGCACCGCGCCTTCTTCGATGGCCGCGCGCAAGTCCGCTTCCGTATTCATTCTGCCTTCGATCCGGAATTTTTCCCAGGCGTGATCGAGATAGAGCAGCATCACGACGCCGGTTTCTGCGTCGAGTCCGGCTAGAGCGATCAGTCCGACCCAAACGGCCACACTGATATTATAGCCAAGCAGATACATGAACCAGAAGGCGCCGATTAAGGAGAACGGGACGGCCAGCAGAACAATGAATGTTTTCGCGGCCGATCGCGTGTTCAAATAGATCAACAGGAAGATCACCAGAATGGTCAGCGGCACGATGACCTTCAGTCGCCCCTCTGCCTCTTTGAGATATTGAAACTGGCCGGCCCACTGCACCGAAGTGCCGGGCGCGAAGCGCACACGCTCGGCCAGACGCTGTGATGCTCCGCGCACATAGCCTTCAATATCTCTCGTCGTTACGTCGACAAAGACGAAGCCGACCAGTCGCCCGTCCTCGCTGCGAATAGAAGGCGGTCCCGTGTTGTAGGCGATATCGGCGAGCAACTCGATGGGCACCTGGGCGCCGCTCGAAGTCGGTACGAGCACTCTTTTCAGTGCCGCCATGTCTTGTCGAAAATCGCGCCCGTAACGCGCATTGACGGAATATCGCTCGCGCCCTTCCACCGTGGTTGTGATTGTCTTGCCGCCGATCGCAGTCTCCACCACGTCGTTCACGTCGCCAACGGTCAGGCCATAACGCGCGGCCGCTTCGCGATTGACGGTGAAATCGAGGAAATACCCCCCCGTCGGCCGTTCCGCAAAGGCGCCGCGCGTGTCAGGAAAGTCTGACAAGGCCTTTTCGATCTGAACGCTGGTCTGTTGAATACTGGCGAGGTCCGGTCCGAAAACCTTGATCCCCACCGCGCTGCGGAATCCCGTGGTTAACATCTCCGTCCGTGTCTGGATCGGCATCCAAAAAATGTTGGCCATGCCGGGTGTTCGCACGTTCGCGTTGATCTCGGCGATCAGTTTTTCCCACGTCATCCCGGTGCGCCATTGGTGGAACGGTTTAAAGGAGACGATCGTTTCGAACATCGACAACGGAGCGGGATCGGTCGGAGTTTCAGACTGCCCGGCTTTGCCAAAGACGGTTTGCACCTCAGGGATTTGCTTTAGTTGCCGGTCCTGAATTTGCAGGATCCTCGTCGCCTCCGTGATGGACATCCCGGGAACTGCCGTCGGCATGTAGAGCAGCGTGCCTTCATTGAGGGGAGGCATGAATTCCTTGCCCAATCGGAGGAACGGAAACAGCGTGGCGGTCAGCACGAGAAGCGCGCCGACGACCGTCAGCCGCCGGAAACGCAGGACGAACTCTACGAGCGGCCGATAAACTGCCACGAGCAGCCGGTTGATCGGATTCTCCGCCTCGGGTCTGATTTTTCCGCGAATGAGCAAGGTCATCAAAACCGGGACCAAGGTGATGCCAAGCAAGGCCGCGAAAAACATGGAAAAGGTTTTCGTGAAGGCGAGCGGCCGGAAAAGCCGGCCTTCCTGAGCCGTTAACGAAAAGATCGGAACAAAGCTCACCGTGATCACTAGCAGTGAGAAAAACAGGGGCCGCCCGACCGTCTTGGCCGCCGCAATGATCACGGTGGTCCGCTCGGCCCTGTCCGGTTCGCGACCATGTTCCTCGCGGAATTGCTCGAGCGCCTTATGCGCGTTTTCGATCATGATGATGGCCGCGTCGACCATCGCGCCGATGGCAATGGCGATGCCGCCGAGCGACATGATGTTGCTCGTGACGTGCGTGAATTGCATCGGAATGAACGACAGAATGATCGCGATGGGCAGCGTGATGATCGCAACCAGGGCGGACCGGACATGCCAGAGGAAAACGAGGCAGACCAGCGCGACCACGATCATTTCCTCGATGAGCTTCTCGCGCAGCGTGGCAATGGACCGCTCGATCAGATCGCTGCGGTCGTACGTCGGGACGATGCGCACGCCGGGGGGTAGAGACGGGCCGATCTCCTGGATCTTCTTCTTCACCCCGTTAATCACATTGAGTGCATTCTCGCCGTAACGCATGACGACGATGCCGCCGACCGTCTCGCCTTTGCCGTCCAACTCCGCCACGCCACGTCGGAGATCGGAACCGAGATGGACGGTCCCGACATTTTTCACGTAAACCGGAGTGCCGTTTTCGACCTTCAAAACAATATTTTCGATGTCGGCGACGCTTTTGATATAACCACGGCCGCGCACGTAATATTCCGTGGTCGCGACTTCGAAGGTCTTGCCTCCGACATCGCTGTTACTCGCCTTGATACGCGATACGACCTCGCTGAGCGGGATCTTGTAAGCGACGAGCGCGTTCGGATCCAAGTCGACCTGATACTGTTTGACGAACCCACCGACCGACGCGATCTCGGCCACGCCTTTCACGGAAGCGAGTGCGTAACGCAGGTTCCAGTCTTGCAGAGATCGAAGCTGGGCCAGATCGTGTTTCCCGGTTTCGTCTACGAGCGCGTATTCGTAGACCCATCCCACCCCCGTGGCATCAGGACCGATGACGGGATTGGCTCCTTCGGGCAATGTTCCGCGAAGCGAATTCAGATACTCAATGACGCGCGACCTCGCCCAATAGATATCGGTGCCGTCTTCGAATATGACGTAAACGAAAGACTTCCCGAACATCGACTCGCCCCGGACAAATTTCACTTTGGGCGCGGCGATGAAGAGGGAAGAGATCGGGTAGGTGATCTGATCCTCAACCAAATCGGGCGAGCGACCCTCCCAATCTGTGTAAACGATGACCTGGGCGTCGCTGATATCGGGAATGGCGTCGAGCGGGACTCGATAAATGCCGTAGATCCCCGCCACGATGGCAAAGATCGTCACGATTAGGACAAGGAATTTATTCCTCGCGCTCGCTTCGATAAGCCGCTCAATCATTTCGGTGTCTCAGCAGCGGTTGCTTGTGCGGGCGGCTCAAAATCCTTCAGCGCCCCTTGCACCTTCGATTCGGCGTCAATCAAGAAATTGGCGCTCGCCACCACGCGCTCGCCTTCGGCCACACCGCTTTTCACCTCAAAACGATCGTTATACTGCTGCCCGAGTTGAACGACCCGCGGATCGAGCTTCCCCTCGCCTTTATCGACAAAGACTACGCTGCGCGCGCCGGTTGGCATGACAGCGCCGGACGGAACCGTCAGTCCTTCGCCCATGTTCATATCCAGCGTGGCGTCGGCGTACATGCCGGGCCGCAGCTTGAAATCCGCGTTCGGAATGTCGATGCGCACGCGAGAAGTCCGTTTCGTCGGATCCAAAAATGGACTAACGACCGCAATTTTTCCCTCAAACTTTTCTCCGGGATAGGATTTACTCGTGACCATCAGGGTCTGGCCCTGCTGGACCATGGAGAGTTCGTTTTCATAGAACTCTGCCCACACCCAGACAACCGACAGATCGGCCACATCAACCAGATGGTCTCCCACCTTCACACCGACTCCCTGGTGCGCCGGGACCTCCTGCACGACCCCGCGAAAGGGTGAGCGCAGCGTTAGGACTTCCTCTGGAGTTCGGTCCCGTTCCAGTTTGGCGATCTGTTCGTCACTGACATTCCACTGTTGCAGTCGTGCCTTGGCCGCGGCGATCAGTCGCTCCGGGCTGCGTCGCGTCTCAGATGTTCTGGCCTCGTCTCGCATCCGCAGAAGCATGACCAACTCACGCGCGGTCGTCACAAGATCAGGGCTGTAGATGGAAATGAGCGGGGCCTCCTTTTCCACAAGCTCTCCGGGCGAAGTGACAAACGTCCGCTCGACGTAGCCATCGACCCTCGCCACGAAGGCCCAATGCCTCTGCATATCGGCTTCCACCATGCCAATGGCACGGATGCTGTGAAGGAGCGGGCTCCGCTCCACCTTGGCGTAGGTGACACCGATTTGCTGCTGGCGCTCGACCGGAACAACAAATTCGCGCGACTCCGATTTCCCTGGGTCGCTGCCGTTTTGCATTCCAGGCATGCCGGACATACTTCCGCCCGAAGGCGAGGCCGCCCCGGAAGATGACGGGCCGGGTTTCTTCATGACGGGCACGAGCTCCATTCCGCAAATCGGGCATTTGCCCGGCTCTTCCGTGTGCACGGAAGGATGCATCGTACAGGTGTAATGATCCACATCGGCCGGCTTACGGGAGTGGTTGGTCTTGGAACAGGCCGGCGCAATGAACATCAGCGCGAGCACGAACAATTTGAGGGGCAATAATTTCACTTCGTCTCCTTCACGTGGGTTGAGGGAAAAAGATGCAGATCAGCGCCGACGACCGCTTCGAGTTCGGCCAGCGCCGCGTGGTAGTCAGCGATCTGCTGCTGCCCCATCGCTTCGAGATCGCGCAGACTTCGTTGCGCCGTGATCCATTCGAGAAAGCTGGCTTTTCCGCTTTCGTAGGCGAACTGGTTGGCTTCAAACGCCTGGCGCGCCTGCGGCACCAGTTTATCCCGAAACAGTTCGACGTGATGCCCTGCTGTATGGACTTTTTGCAGAGCGTCACGCAGCAAGCCCAGCGACTCGGCGTTGGCCCTCTCGAATCCGTGTTGCGCCGCCGCCAGGTTCTCTTTGGCTTCTCGAACGACCGCTGAATATTTGCCCGGATTCACCCACGGCACGGTAAAAGTAATTCCGGCATCCAGTTCGCTGGCTCCTTGCGCGGAATCGTTATAGCGCTGCGCTTCTAATTTAACTGCCGGATCGGGAATCCAGTTTCGATGGGCCAGATCGAGGCGAGACTTCTCCACTTCGATCCTGGCGTGGGCGATTTTTATCTCCGGCCGGTTCGCTAACATGAGTGCACGCGCGTTTTCCGTCGCGACGTCGACCGACCTGATGCTTGTTTGTTCGGGCTGACCGAATGGGGCGAAGGCGTCTCGATTCATCAGCACGTTTAGCTGCGATTGCTCCGCGGCAATACTCCGCCGAATATCCTGCTCAGACTCGAGCAGCTTGCTCGCTTCCACTTCGCCGGCCAGCGGTTCCGCCACATTCGCCTTGCCCACTTCGTAGCGGGAGCGGCTGACTTCCGCAATCTGGCGCAACGAGGTGAGATTTTTGCGATTTAATTCCAGCTGTTCGTGTGCGTTCAACAATCGAAAAAAGGAGGCCCGTGTTTTAGCCAGCACGTCCAACTGTTCGCGCCGGGCCTGCTCAAAGAAGGCCACCGCTTCCGCCGCGGCCTGGCGCGCGCGCGTCAGATTTTTTCCCGTAAGCGGAACAACTTGTTCGACCGATACCATTTGGTCGGTGAACGCGTTGGGCGCCACGTTGACAAAACGTGCGGTGCGCGCGAGGCCGCTGACTTGCGGATCGTCCCAGGCCGCTTCCTGTACGACGCGCGCTTTAGCGCCGTTCCATTTCCGAAGCGCTTCCTGAATGGCGGGATTCTTCGCCAGGACGATGCTTGTCACTTCGCGCAGTGAAATGCGTGAGCGCGGCGAATCTGTCCCGTCGTGGTCGGTTTCGTCCGCACGGATGAGCGAAGTGAGAGCTAAATAAAAGAGTAATCTGTATAGTGTTTTCATTGATCCAAAGAGCTGAATTGAAGTGCAGGCATGCCAAACGAGTCGGCACACCTCCGGCCCCGCCTCTTTGAATCAGATCAGACGGATACAGATCCGCCCGAAGGGTGCGGGCGCGTGCCCGCCGAATTGACGGCTCGAAGCGACCTGCCATTCGCTGGCGCGTCGAACCTGCATCTGGGTTACTACAGCGGCCGCCAGTGTGACGACGTTCTGCTGATCAGAACTCGATTTCAGAAACGGCTGGACGGGCGGTTGTGTGCGCTCATGCGAGGTCGCACAGCACGTCTTGTTGGCACAGCAGGCCAATGGACATGCCTTCTCGCTGGTCACGCTGGTCACCATACAGATTGCCGAAGGCAATCGGACGGCCGCTAGAAGAAGCGCCAATCCGCAGACCAGAGAAACTGTAATCCGGCTCAGCATTATCCCTCTTAATAGCACGATCAGCGCCGCCGGTCGAGTCGAACTGCTTTTTTTACCTAACAACAATCAACTCACAAGGTCGATCGGCTTATTCATATTACGGAAAAGATTTTCGTCCGCTCGCGCCACACTCAACACAGCCAGTATTTCGGATTCCACAAGTTCCGCGGTCAGGGCTTGCAGTGAAAACTCGACGCCGCGAAGCGCGGCCTCGAACTGAGGCTGTGCCTCCGCCGGAAAAATCGCGGCGAGCGGTTCAGCGCGGCCACCTATCATCGGCAGAAGGCCTCGCCCAGGTTCAATCTGATTACACAAAGACTTCAGATACGCTTCGTGCATAAACGGCATGTCAATAGCCAGGGCCAGAAGATGCGTGCTCTTCATTTGGGCGAGCGCAGCACTCAACCCGCTCAGCGGCCCGCGGGACGGTGAGACATCTGCCACAAAAGTCGCGTCGGCTGGTCGCCAATCCGGGTCGCTGCGTGCCGAGATCAGAAGCTCGGCTGATTTCAATTTGCGAAGAACATCGAGCTGGTTCTGCCAGAGCGGCCTGCCGCGAAATAACAGGGTCGCCTTATCCTGACCCATTCGCCTCGACTCGCCCCCGGCCAGCAGGACCGCGCTGATGCTCATCCTACGGAATGCTCGTAGTGGAATGAAGTGTACCGTCCGACAAAATGCGTGCGCGCAAACCGCCGCGCCCCTTCAGGTATTCTTCCGCGCCGGGCTGAATGGCACGGTCCATCCAATAACAAGGCTGGCATTCTCCGGTGCCGTGAAACCGAACACCCTGCACTTCGAAATCCTTTCCAATCAACTCATTCAAATCAGCCTGGCGTGTCAGGACATTGCGGCGCACCGACGACGGCGAGCAGCCGCGCAGGTGGAGCGCACGGCAAAGATCATCGAAAATCTCAAGGGAGAAAAACGTGATCTGCCCTTTGTAATTCTCTTTGAAATCGAAAAATCGATCGCCCCGAATCCCGTGCCCGCTCACGCAGTCGATCGCCCCCACTTCCAAGGCCGGATAATCACCCGGTTCGCGCTTATGGTGTCCAAAAAAATTATGCCCGGGAGAAATGTAAAGATGACAGATTTCCACTCGCATAAGATATCATCGCGCCCGCACGCGTCACGGACGGTCTGACAATTTATGAAAGAAGTACAGCCGGGAATTGGAGCCGGACAGGTGATCCGGCGAAAGCAGGATGGCTCACTCGAGTACCATCGCGACGACCTAACCATCGAAGAACCGCTCGAAATTCGCATCGGTCGGAAGACCGTCGCCACGACCATGCGCACGCCCGGTCACGATGAAGAACTCGCCGCCGGTTTCCTTGTTTCGGAAGCCTTGGTGAGAATGACCGGCGCCATTCTCGGATTTTCGCGTCCAGAGAAGCCACCCGAACAGGATAACATCATTATTGTGACACTCGCGCCCGGCCTAAAAATCCAGCTGAGTTCAGCGAAACGATTCGGCACCATCTCCTCCAGTTGCGGTCTTTGCGGGAAAAACAGCATCGCCTTGATCCGTCAAAACTTTGCTGCCATTAGCTACAATAAAAAGCGCCGCATTAAAATGGAAACACTGCTCACTCTGCCTTTGTTGCTGCGAAAAGAGCAGGGAGACTTTGCCCGGACAGGGGGAATTCACGCGGCCGGCCTCTTTGGCTTTGACGGCGCAGTGCAAACCGTCCGGGAAGACATCGGTCGCCACAACGCCGTTGATAAGGTGATCGGTCGGGCATTTCTAGACGGACTTCTTCCCCTCGATCGGCACGTCCTCGTGGTGAGCGGTCGCGCCTCTTTCGAAATTATGCAGAAGGCTCTCTCGGCCGGAATTCCAGTGGTGGCCTCCGTTTCAGCGCCGTCGACTCTGGCCATGAACTTCGCGCGCGAGAGCGGCCAAACATTGATTGGATTTCTTCGTCCGCCGTTGTTGAATATTTATGCGCATGCTGAGCGCGTTATGCTGGAGCCGACGCCTTGAAAGGCGCGGTTAGGATGGCCGCGCTTCTTCCGCGTTCCGGCGCAACTCGGTCACGGCGGCGGGAATATTTGAAGAAGGTTTGACGCTAATAACCAGACTCTTGCTCGTCGGCGTGTTGCTGCGATCGGCCGTGCTATTAATCGGAACGAGAACATTGGCTTCGGGAAAATAGGTTGCCGTGCAACCACGCGCGATATCGAATGGCGCCACCATGAAATGCCGGGCCATCCGTTCCTCACTCTGGTAATGACTCGTTAGGTCGACCAGTTGACCCTGCTGTAGCCCGGCTGCGGCCACGTCTTCCCGGTTCATAAAGATGACACGCCGTCCGTTGTAGATACCACGATAGCGATCATTCAGTCCATAGACCGTCGTATTGAACTGGTCGTGGCTGCGCACGGTCGTCATGAGATACTGGCCCAATTCCAACTTGAGCGGCTCCAACGCGGAAACAATGAACTTCGCCTTGCCTTCTCGGTTTGTGAACTTGCGTTTATCGCGCACGTCGTTAGGCAGATAGAAGATCGCGCCGCGCACGCGCTCATTGAAGCGATCGAAGCCCGGGATGACATGCTCGATGTGATCGCGAATGCGATCGTAATCAGCGACCAGACTTTTCCAATCAACGGTGGTGCGGTCCTGCAAAGTCGCTTGCGCGAGCCCAGACACAATGGCCGGTTCACTGCGTAAATGCGGACTGGCCGGTTCGGCTCGACCGCGCGAAGGGTTAATGATGCCCATGGAATCTTCCACGGTGACGAATTGATCGCCCGACGACTGACGATCGAGTTCCGAGCGCCCCAGGCATGGGAGAATCAGCGCGATCTCCCCGGTGATAAGATGAGACCGGTTTAATTTTGTGGAGACGTGTGCCGTGACCCGGCAATTCTGCAGGGCCTTCGCCGTGTATTCGGTGTCAGGTGAGGCAGCGAGAAAGTTGCCGCCCAGGCCGAGGAAGAAGCGAATTTTCCCGCCATGCATGTGCTTGATCGTTTCTACAGTATCGGTCCCGTAGTCCTTCGGCGGCGTGAATTGAAACTCCTGGCCCAGCTTTGACATGAAGGTGTCGCCCATACGCTCCCAAATCCCCATGGTGCGATCGCCCTGTACGTTGGAATGGCCGCGGACCGGACAGGGACCCGCGCCGGGTCGCCCGATGTGTCCGCCGAGCAAAAGGAAATTCATCACCTCCTGAATGGTCGCGACGGAATTCTTGTGCTGGGTCAGCCCCATGGCCCAGCAACAGATGATACGCTTGCAGCCCATGGCAATTTGGGCGGCCCCACTGATTTGATCGCGCGTCAGACCGCTGGCCGCGAATATGTCGCTCCAGGGTGTGGCGCGGAGGTGTTGCACGAAGGCTTCGGCGCCGGTGGTGTGCTCCTCGATAAACTTCTGGTCGAAGACCGAACCGGGATTCCGTTCCTCCTCGACCAGCATTTCCTTCATAATGCCTCGCAAGGCGGCCATGTCGCCGTTGAGTCGCACCGGCAACCACAAATCGCTCAACGTTCTGCCTTTGTTGAAGAGCATGCGGGCCGCGAACTCGAGAGGGTTACGGTACTCCTGCGGGTTTGGGTTAACGACTTTCATTAAACCCGGCTCCGGCATGGGATTGAGCGAGACGATGCGAGCGCCTTTCTTCTTGGCTCGCTCCAGCGTCGTCATCATGCGCGGATGATTCGTCCCCGGATTCTGCCCGAGAATGAATATCCCGTCCGCCTGTTCAAAGTCATCCAGGGTGACACACCCTTTGCCGATACCGATGCTCTCGCTTAAGGCCGCGCCACTCGACTCGTGACACATGTTGGAACAGTCCGGCAGGTTGTTCGTGCCAAATTGGCGGGCGAAAAGCTGATAAAGAAAAGCGGCTTCATTGCTGGTGCGCCCGCTCGTGTAAAATGCGGCCGCGTTCGGCGTGGGCAACGCGTTCAACTCACGCGCCATCAAATCGAACGCTTCATCCCACTCGATGGGTTCGTAGTGCGTGCCACCAGCCGGCTTGCACATCGGGTGGACCAGACGCCCCTGCAGTTCCAGCCAGTAGTCGGTGCGGCTTTGCAGGTCTGCGATTGAGTGTTCACGAAAGAAATCGGGCGCAATGTGCTTCCTTGTCGCTTCACTCGTTAGGGCCTTCACTCCGTTTTCGCAGAACTCGAAAACGTGCCGATCTTCGTCGGGGCTTGGCCAGGCGCAGCTCTGGCAATCAAATCCATCCTTCTGATTGACCTTGAGCCAGTCGCCGATCCCGCGCGTCAGGCCAGTCTCCCGGACCGTGAATTTCAGGCTGTCCGTCAGCGCCCGCATTCCCGCCGCCACGCGATGTGGCTCACGCTGTCTCGCCCCTTCCTTTTCCTCGGGCGGTTGAGCGCCCGAAGTGGGCTTCATGCTGGCATCTCCCGCGTTTTCTCCCTGGGCCCGCACCGCTTTTAACCCCAGGATTTACTGCGGCGTTTCGTAGGGAGGTTCATTCGTCGCTATGGGCGTTGTTTGGGCGGGAGGATTAATCACATTGAAAACAATCGCCGCCGCCACGGCCGCGGCAAAGTTCGCCACCAGATAAATCCAGAGATTACTCCAGTTGGAAATCCCGAGAATTGAAATCCCCAGCGCCACGGCGGGATTGAATGCACCGCCCGAAATGTCGCCCACGGCGAAGGCCCCGGCCATCACAGTCATTCCGATCGCCAGGCCGTAGAAAGAATTCCCCGATGTGCCTTCGGCCGTGGCGGCGTTCAGAACCACGTAGGCCAGGGCGAAGGTAAACAAGAACTCAGCCAGAAACGCCGGACCTGTTTTCGGGACAATCGCCGTCACATCAATGCCGGCGCGAAGAAACTTTACCGCCACGGCGGCGACCGCGGCGGCCGCGAGTTGCGCCAGGAGATACGGGATCACGTCGCCCGGGTTCAATTTGCCGCGGATGAACACAGCGAGAGTGACGGCCGGATTGTAGTGTGCGCCCGAAATATGGCCGCCCGCATAAACCATGACCATAAGAACGGCGCCGATGGCGAGAGGCGCGATGACGCCGGCACCCGCGCCGATGCCGGTGCATCCAATGGTTAGCACGAGGAAAAATGTCCCAATGAATTCTGCGATATATTTATTCATAGATCTGATCAGAGCTTGAAGAGATCGATACTGCGACAGAAGGAGGCGCCATGGCAAGGCCCTCGCGAACACAAGGCGCCCGCCTTTTTACTTTAAGGGCGCATCCGATCCCGCAGGGCTGAAAAAGCACGCGGCCGGACCTGCAAAGCAAGCCCGGCCGCGCTCAAACACCAAACCCTTTGATGTCAGAATTTTTTCTTAACGCCGACGTACCAGAACCGGCCTTTGGCATTGGCGGTCTGCTCGTCGAAGCCGTTCTCAAACGCGGCCGCTACAAACGGAGGCTGCTCGTCGAATACGTTCTCCACACCGACGATGAGAGTGGTCTTATCCAGCCACGCTCTCCACCCGCACGGATTGTACTCAGCCGTCGAAACAGGCATCACGTTCTTGTCTTTGCCCTCATGCATTCGCACATTCTTGCCTCCATCCTTCGAGGAGCCGGCCACATCTCCGGCCGACGTCGGCGCTGGCATGTTGAAGGTGTACTGCGCCAGCAGGTCGAGGGTAACCCACTCACGAATCTTGCGATTGTCGTTTCCGGGATTGTGCCCGTTCGGCAAAGGAGGTCCGGCGGCTTCAAAGCCTTTGGTATCCCAATATTGACCGACGTAGTGCACGGTCGCACCGGTATCCAGACCGCCCAGCCATGAGCCTTCTGCCCCATCGTAGTACAAACTCGAGTACCAGCGATTGTGCGTAAAGTTGCCGCCCCCGTTCGCACCCTGGAAGCCGCCGCCGAACTTGCCTACGACCTGCGTCTGGCCCGCCCCGGGCAGGGCTTGAATCTTGATACTGTCAATATAAGTACCGTTGAACGTCGTGGTGAGCGTTCCCCAATCACCATGGCCGAAACGCGATGTCTCGAGGGTGTAGACGAACTCATAGTCGTAAGCTCGTTCGATGAATCGGCCCAGATTCAAGTTCGGCGTCAGGATATTTAGAACGGGACCGAAGGTTGGGTTATTCCCGTTGTTCGCCCCGGGCGGACCCCGGATCACGAACTGCGAGAAGGCCGCCTCATTGTCCAGAATGAACTGAGGATCCAAGGTGGTGGTGAAACCACGGATATCCAAATGAACCCAGTCGACGCTCACCGTAATGCCCTGCAATGGACTCCACCATTTGCCCGGTGTGATGACCGTTCCAACGGTATACTCATATGCATTTTCCGGCTGCAAATTTGGATTCCCCGCGAGGTCCTGCTCCACCTGCGGTTCCGTGCCAGTGAAGGCAGTTGAGGCGGTGTTAGTTCCGCTCGACTGCCGGTCCGTCACATTGGGGAAGGTTTGCGCGAATCCCGCAAACAACTCGCCCAGCCCCGGCGCGTGGAACGACTCCACGTAGGTCGCACGCAGCGTCCATGCGGAGTCGATCGGCTGCCAGCGAATCTGGAACTTCGGTTTCTCCGTATCACCGAAGTCGCTAAAGTTCTCATACCGCTCGGCGTAGGTCAGTTCCAGGCTGTAGAAAGCCGGGAAATTCCATGTCGGACTGGTGATAGGAACACGCACTTCCCACCAGGCCGACCACACATCGCGACTACCCCGAGTCGGACCAAAGTTAGTTGAACCAGTGGTCTGGCCGGAAGCGGTCAGGGAGTCAGGATTGTCCTGATTTTTCTCTGTCCGGTGCTCCGTCCCGATGGCAAACGAGACGGGTCCGGCTGGAAGATTAAAGAGGTCGCCATTGATCTTCCAGTCCTCCAGCATTTCGGTGAAATCGCTCAGGTGATTCGTGGTGATGAAGACTTTCCGCGCCACGGCCGGTCTGTTTGTGTAGATGCCGAACGGGTTGAATGCGGTAGCCGGATTGGTATCGAGCAAGGCCACGCGCAAGGCGTTGTTATTAATGAGGCCGCCACTCCGTTCCGTGTTGTAGTTATCGCTATAGCGGAAACCGAGTTCCCAGTTCCAGCTTTTGAAGTAGTCACCGAACTCGCCCAGGTTGCCATTGAGGCCGCCTGTGAAAACCCAGTCGTCCGTCTTGATCTTGTCCGTGCGCAAACCGGCGTCCAGCGAGCGATAGCGAACACCGGTAGTGAAGCCGGTCCCGGCCGGGGCCGCGCTCACCTGGGTATTCGGGAAGGTTGTATTAAATCCACCGGGCGACGTGTAATCGGCCACCGTGAATGGATTGAATGCATTCTGGATCGGCACGCTGATGCCAGCGCCGCTGATGCCGAATGCGTGCGTCGCATCAGTGAAAACGTCAGGCGTGAACGGAGTCGGAGCCGACGCTCCATCGAAGAACGTGCGGGTATATCGGAAGTCGGCAAATGCGGTCAGATACTTGTCGCAGATATCCCGGTTGAACGAGCCGTAGAAATACTCGCGGTCGACCGCGGAAATCAACGGAGTCAGATCGGCAAAGTTGAAGAACAACTTCTCGCTCGAAAACGCTCCGCTGGCGCGGCTGACGTATTCCGGATCAGTTTGCTTATTGGCGAAGGCGTGGGCCGTCGGAGTGCGTATGCCGCCGTTGAAGTGCGGAGAGAATTGGAAGCCACCGATACGGCCAGCGAAGTTACCGCTGCGCACGTCGTTGCCGCCAAACTCTTGGTGATTCGCGTCGTGCGAGATATTGACGTCTCGTGAGTAAACGGACGAGCGATTAAAGAAGCCTGCGTAAACGACGAGGTTTGTCTTGTCATCGCCGGCGCCGGCCAGGAGATAGGCACTCTCTTCACCCGCGTCATTGGCGAAGCCAAGATTGCTGTTGCCATAACTGGCATACAACTCCAAACCACGGAACCGGTGAATCAGGTAGACGTTTACCACACCCGAGACCGCGTCCGAACCGTAGTTCGGGGAAGCGCCGTCTTTCAGGATGTCGATGTGATCGATCAATCCCAACGGGAAGATGTTAAAGTCAACCGAATCGGCCGATGCAGCGACGTTAGCCAAACGGCGTCCGTCCTGCAGGATCAGGGTCTCTTTCTGAGAAATGCCTCGCAGGTTAATACGGCTGGTGCCGTCACCACCGTTGGTGTTGTTTTCGTTCAAGCTCGAGCCGGTTGCAGCCGGGATCTTCTGGATGAGATCCGTCGAGCTGCGCACACCGAGCCGGGTGATATCGTCGCGGCGATAGGTGTCCACCGGATTCGGTCCAACTTCTTCCGCTGTCGGAATATTGGAACCGGTTACGATGACTCGCTCGACTTCGGCTTGGCTGCCGGCTCCACCCGCGGGTGGGTTACTGCCAGTGGCGGGGGCCGACGAATCAGCCGGCGCTTGCGCGAACGCGTTTGAGAGGATGAAAACCGGAAGTCCCACCGCGAGCGCAAAGGCGACGCGAAGGGATCCCAACGGTTTTAGCACGTTTCTGATCATTAGTTTCTCCATTTGGTTGGTTAGGTCGCAGGGCGTGGTAGCACTGCTGTTCTTTGTTTCGGGCCGAGATTAATCACGCGTTCAAAGATGCGTGAGGACATAAACCCGACAGTTACGGACTACCGCCTTCGGCCCGATCCGTTCTGTCCTTTTAAGAAATCAATTCGTTAGGCTACTTGTGCATTGCGTACCGGGAAAGGCCACTTGCCTCGACCAGCACAGCTCGTTAGGCCGACTTCGGATGGCGTGGCTGATATGGTCGGTTCGATGTCCTAGGTCGAATCGACTCGACCAGAGAAGATCGTGCTCATCGCATGAGACCAAAGCGCATCGGCCTTCTTGGGTTTGATCAGGTAGCCGCCTTACACCTGGTCGGTCCAGCCGACGCCTTCGCCGCCGCCAGTCTCGACGATGGTTACGGCGGTCGCATCCGCTGCTACGATGTGCATGTTGTCGGCGTTCATTCCGATCGGTTTCAATCCGAATGCGGACTTTCCTTCAACGCCGGAAGCACGCTCAGCCACACGCCGGTTTTCGATACCGTCATGATCGCCGGCGGAGCAGGTATTCGCCACGCCGGGGTGGCGGACAAGATTGCGGCATGGCTCCTGAAGAGAGTCGACTGGCGCCGGATTGGTGCGATTTGCGATGGCGTTTACGGCTTGGCGAGTACGGGACTATTAAATGGGCGGACTGCCACGACCCACCCGCGATTCGCAGCTGATGTGGCGCGGAGATTTCCGCACGTCAAACTGGATCCGGCCCGGCCTCTTATTCAAGATGGAGCGTATTATACCGCCAATGGCTTGAGCGCCGGTCTCAATTTATCTCTCGCGATGATTCGCGAAGATTACGGTCCCAATGTGGCATCATCCGTGGAACGCGAGTTGAGCCTGCGCTTGACCGCCACGGAGAGCGAACAGCGGACCGACGGCCAAGCGCTCTGCGAGAACTATCCGATCGATCGTTTCGCCGATTTGGTCGGGTGGATCCTGCGCAATCTGCACGCGGACTTATCGCTGGAGGTCCTGGCGCAGCGCGCCTGCCTGTCTCCAAATCGCTTCAGTAAAGTCTTCAAAAGCATTTTCGGCGAAGCCCCGGGGGAGTTTGTAGCAAACCTTCGCCTGAACGAAGCGCGGCGCCGGCTGGCGCACCGAAGCAAAGCTATCCGGGCCGTAGCCGCGTCGGTCGGCTTCTCCGATCCCGTCGCCTTCCAGCGAGCATTCAAGCGGCGCTTTGGCGTTCAACCGATCAGTCTCGAGGAAACCCCGAGGGCAAAATCGGCGGCCACCCTGGCCGGGCCGAACTGAAGTCGCTCCTAGGCTGCGAGCGGATGGGATCGAAACGTGTGCGCGTTCCGCGCGTGCGAGTTTCGCCGATACGCGATCGGACTCAGGCCGTGCCGGCGTTCAAAGGCCCGCCGGAAAGTATCGGCACTGGCAAATCCTACGGCGCTGGCCACTCCGGAAATGCTGTGGCGCGAAGTCGAAAGACATCGGGTCGCCTCGTCCAGTCGGATACGTTCGACGAAAGTTGCCGGTGTCGCGTTGAAGAAGCGTTTAAACAGCCGGCTGAAGTGGCGCGGACATAAGCAGGCGCGCGCCGCCAGCACTTCGACCGAAAGATTGTCGTTCAGGTGCGCCGCGATCCACGCCGGAAGTTCGGCCAGCCGGTCGGTCGGAACGCATTCGAACTGTGACGGATCGAGCACTGATTCATTCTGACCGGCCGGCCGCAGGCGCACGACCAGTTCACGCGCAACGGCCAAAGCAACACGCGACCCGTAATCCTCCTCGATCAGGGCCAGTGTCATTTCCATGGCAGCGGTTCCCGCGCCGCAAGTGTAGAATGGTCCGTCCTGCGAAAACGAGGAAGTTGCATCCACCCGCAGCTTCGGAAAACGGATGGCCAGATCCTGCGCCACGCGCCAATGGGTGGCGATTTTACGTCCATCGAGCAAACCACTTTGAGCCAGTGGATAGACGCCATTACATACACAAACGACCCGACGAACGCGGTGCATGTTTGCCGCAATCCACTCTGCGATGCAACGGCGCGTGTCATTCGAACCCATCCCGAGGCCGCCCGGAATGATCACCGTATCAAGGTCCGGTGTTTTCGGGAGGGTCGTCTCTGCCTGGAATGCCACCCGCGACTGGGAAACGAAAGTCTTACTGTTCAGCCCGATCAGCGTGACGCGGTAGCACGGTTGGGCCTGTGGACCAACGCCATTCCGGGCTGCCGCCAGCGTTTCGAGAGGACCGGTCAAATCGAGGCTGTTCACGCCGTCGTAGCCTATAATGCCGACCCTCCGCGGGTTGGATTCGGTTGGATGTCTTAGAATTTTCATTGGTGTATTCGGCAAGGCCGGCTCGGCCGGAGGCGCGCGATCGATCGAACCACCGCCGGGGAAAAATCCGTGAGTAAAACCTTTCGCACACAAGGGAATGCAATTTAGGCCGACAAAAGGGCTCAAAAATCTTCGAGCCCCGCGCCTGTCCCTGGTCAGGCGGGGAATGAGCCGGCTTCGCTCAGGGCAAATTTCTGGTCCAGGCGGACCCCTCGCTCCGTCTCTTTGACGGTGCAGCATTCGACGGCGGGATCGTGTTCAAAGAACAAAATCCATCGTTTTGCGGCGGCTTCTTGCAGGAAATACTTCTTTTCCTCCAGGGTGACGAGCGGTCTCACGTCGTAAGCCATCAACCACGGCAAGGGGATATGCGCGGCGCTCGGGATGAGATCCGCGCAATAAAGGAGTGTTTTTTCTTCCCACTGAATTTGTGCCAGCATCATCGCGTCGGTGTGCCCATGCACGTAATGCAACTGGATCTCCGGCAAGACCGCGCCCGACTCCGCCTCCTCGACAAAACGCAGACGGCCCTGCTCCTGTAAGGGCCGGATATTCTCCGACAAAAACGACGCGCGTTCACGTTCGTTAGGCTGAGTCGCCGCGGCCCAGTGCGCCCGGCTGCTCCAGTAGGTCGCATTGGGAAATCGAGGCAGAATCGACCCGTCGGCCGACCGGTAAAGCGCGCCGCCGCAATGATCGAAATGCAAATGAGTCAGCAGCACGTCGGTCACATCATCAAAGCCACCGCCGTTTCTTTGCAGGCCCTGCGCGAGGGAATCCACGCCATGTGGATGGTAATGACCAAAAAATTTCGCGTCCTGCTTTTGGCCCATCCCCGTATCGATCAAAATCCGGCGGTTGTCTTTTTCAACGAGGAGACAGCGCATCGCCCAGGTGCAAAGGTTTCGCTCGTCCGGCCGATTTGAATTCTCCCACAAACTTTTCGGGACGACGCCAAACATCGCGCCGCCATCGAGCTTGAAGTAGCCTGCATTGATCGCCGTCAGTTTCATGGCGCCAGCATGGGTCAAAATAGAGCATCCCGCACATTTAATACTGGCGGGGACGACGCGCTGCCCGTCCACTCCGTCCGGCACGCTGGATCAGAAGACGCCTCAACAGAGTGAAGCGGCTCCAGCGCTCTCTTCCTGTAGCCAAGGTCCGGCGGCTGCAGGATTGCCGCGGGGTGGGAGTTGGCCGCACGCGAGAAGCGCGCAGCGCTACGGGATGACGAGGGGAACAGCCGCCCGGGCCACGATCGCAGCAAAGCGCGGGTTGCCCCGAATCTCATCCCAACCGGGATCAAACTTCAGTTCGGCTTCGGTCGGTCCGCTCGGCAAGGTCACGATCCGCTCGAGTTCCGCGAGCGCTCCATCGGTGTCACCAATCCAGGCATGAATCTGCGCGTGCACGGCCGCGTAGAGTGGGCCCTCCACCGCATCGCGCTCCAACGGCGCCAATTTTCGCAACTCTTCGCTTTCGCGCCGCGCATCATCGACGCGGCCGAGACCCGCATCGATCACAGCGATGTTCATCATGAGCTGCGGATCGGTCGGGCGTTCTTTCATTTCTGGCAGGATTCTGTCCCGCGCCGTTTGAAACCAGGTGCGCGCGCTCTCTTTGTCGCCCTTGGCCCGCGCCACCAGCCCCTGACAGAAAGCGTAGGGAGAAGTCTGCTGCGCCGCGCGCGGCGCCTTGGCCAAATCGTCTTCCGCTTTTGCATAATCGTGCTGAAAACGCGCCAATCGTGAAAGAAAGTAAGAGCGCTGCGCTTCATCCAGTCCGGAACTCTCGATCGCCATACGGGCTTCCTCGAACCGCCCGGTCTTCATGCAGATATCGCTTTTCAAACGCCACAGGTAGCGACCCTGGGAAGCCGTCACTTTCATCGCCTCATCCGCAATTCTATTTGCCTCATCGAATTTCCGCACCGCGATGTAACTTTCCACGAGCTCGTTCGCGATAAACGGATTGTTCGGATCGAGTTCCATGGCTCGACGCCCATCTCGAATGGCGTCCTGCCACCGTCCCAGGCGACGCCCCGTGAGGGCGGCCATGTCCAGAAATTTGGCCTGATCAAGCGGGTAACCGGCCGTGACCGTGAGTTCCTGCCTGGCCTTTGCGAAATCGCGCAGACCGTAATAATAGAATTGCGCATTGGCCAGATGTGATTCCGCCAGATCAGGCCGCAAGCGCAGCGCCGTGTCGGCCGCCGCCTTTGCCTTGGCCAGCCGCGCCGGAGTCATGTCTCCCATGAACCGGTAGGAGTAGAGATGAACTTCGGCGAGCAGACAATAGGCGAGGGTAAACTGCGGATCGCGCAGGAGCGAGGCCTCGAGCAATTGGGTCGCCCGGACATAATTATCCTGGAAAAAAGACTCTTTCGCCTGGAGGTAGAAATCGTACGCGAGAATGTCGTCCGTTGGCCTCGATTCGATCGCGGCCTTTTCGTTTTGCGATAATCTGGCCTGCAACTGGGAAATGATTGCCTTGGAGAGTTCGCTTTGGATGGCAAAAAGATCGCCGGCCTCGCGATCATACTGTTCAGCCCAGACTTCGCGTTCGGTCCTGGCATCGACCAGGCGCACGTTCAAGCGGACCCGTTCTCCATCCTTTTGCACGCTCCCTTCCAACAAAAATGAAACGCCCAGCGTCTTTCCTATATCCCGCGCGTTCGTGACGTTGCCCCCGTAGGCCATCACGCTGGTCCGGCTAATCACTTTTAAGTCCGACACTTTGGCCAGGTTCGTCAGGATATCCTCCTGGAAACCATCCACAAAATAATCCGACTCGCTGGTCGTGCCGAAATTCGTAAACGGCAACACCGCGATGCTTTTGTCCGGTTTCTCGATCAGTTGTGGCGGTGGACTTTGCGGCGCCGTGCTCACCAACGGCTGCGCCTCCCGCGCCGGCCCCAGGTACGAATGCCTAAGAAAGGCAACCAGGCAGACGAGGGCCAGGGCGCCGAGTAGCACAGGAATATACACACGACGATTTCCCAAGAACCACCGGTGCATGTGATGGGCGGTGTCTCCGTGGCGGGCGCGCACCGGCTTACCGTCGCGATAACGGCGAATATCATCCGCAAATTCGGCCACGGATTGGTATCGGCGCTGCGGATTTTTCTCGAGCGCGCGAAGCAGGATGGCGTCGACACTCCCGCGCAGACTTCGCTGATTTCTCGGGTTGCTCGTCGCCAGACTTGGCTGAATGGGGCGTTGTTCGCACACGACCTGGAGCAATTCATCGCGCGATGGATCGCCCGTGGCGAACCGATGCGGCCGCACTCCCGTTAACATTTCGTAGAGTACGACGCCCAAAGCGTAAACATCACTCGCCACCGTAATGGCTTCGCCCCGCGCCTGCTCGGGCGAGGCCGAAATTGGCGTCAGCCGTTCCTTGCCGAAAGCCGTCGCCTCCAGCGCACTCGTGTTGCTTCCGAACATCTTGGCAATTCCGAAATCGAGCAGTTTCGGTTCGCCCTCGCCATTCACCACGATATTGCTCGGCTTCAGATCGCGATGCACGATGGAGTGGTGATGCGCTGCTTCCACCGCCGCGCAAATTTTCAGGAACAAGGCAAGTCGCTCGTCCAGGGTGAGCGCTTTCTGCTCCACAAAGAGTGTCACCGGCACTCCCTCGACGTAATCCATCACGAAGTAGGGCGAACCATCTTCGCGACTTCCTGCGTCGATCAGGCGCGCGATGTTGGGATGGTCAAGTCGGGCCAGCACCTCTCGCTCCGAGCGAAAGCGCTGCATCAATTCTTCGTTATTGAGGCCGCCTCGAAGCACTTTGATGGCGACCTGTTTTTCAAAATACCCGTCGGCCCGAGCCGCCAGATAAACGGTGCCCATGCCGCCCTGCCCGATTTCCCGGACCAGGACATAAGCCCCCACCCGGCGTCCAATTTCTGAGATGTCGTCGCGCGGAATGCCCGCGCCGGCCGTGTCCGCACATTGCTCGATCGAATCGGTCGGGTCGCGCAAAAGATTTTCCGCCTCCGCCAAAAGAGACTCCGCCTCGTGTAACATTTCCGTGTCGGTCGCGCATAGCTCTTCCAGCACGGCTGTCCGAGCAGCGGGTGTTTCACGCTCCAGGGCGTCGGCCAGAATCGATTTCAATCGCTGCCAGCGGGCGGGGTCCGAAGAGGGGCGCGAGTCTCGGGTTGACGAAGTGGCCATGCTAATGAATGCCCTAAATTGTATGAGATAATTCGCGGCGAAGCCAGATTTTCGCGAGCGCCCACTCGCGTTTTACCGTGGCCGGTGAAATCCCCATGGCCACACCAATCTCAGGAATCGTTAGTCCACCAAAGAAACGCAGCTCCACGATTTGCCCCTGCCGCGGATCGGCCGTTTCCAGGTCGCGCAGGGCCGCGTCCATCGCACTAACGTCAATTTTTTGTTCTTCATAAAACTCGAGCGCTTTATTGACCCGATCGAGGCCGCCCCGCTTTTCCCTCGTGCGGGCCACGGCGTGATTGATCAGGGTCTGGCGCATGATGCGCGCGAACACACCCAGGAAATGCGCCTGGTTCTGCCACTGGGGAGCACCGCCATCAATCAGTTTCAGATAGGCTTCGTGCACCAGAGCCGTGCGCTGAAGAGTATGCTCGGAACGTTCTCCGCGCAGGTAATTTGCGGCCAACCGGCGCAATTCATCATACAGCTCAGGCGTCAGCTCGTGCAGAGACTCTCCCGTAATGGCGGGGACGGCACCTGGCGGTGGGGTAGGTAAATCACTCATGCTCCCCGGGGTCATCTCGTCGTTTTGCACCTTGCGAGTCATCCACCCGTTTGATTGTTCGAGCCGAAGCCAGAGTATAGGAGTCGCGCGAGGAAACTGTCTAGTGGCAAGCGGCAAGGGCGAAAGGGAACCGCGCGATCGGCGGACGGCTCGCCGCGACGGCATACCTCTTCGACTAAAAACATATTCCCTCATTCACGTTTTGCTTTCGTCGCCTCTGTCATGATTCCGTGGATCGACAGATCGGCGATATCGAGCACGCGTTGCCGCACCTCCAAACGCATCCCTAATTCGCGCGCCGTCAGATTGAATGGCAATAGCGAATTGGTCGCTTCGAGCATCGCCGCCACCGCTACGAGCGGATCGGAGACTCGGAACATGCGCGCTTTCTGGCCGGCCTTTATGACTTTGGTTAACGGTCTCGCCTCACTTTGGAAATATTGCGGACGTCGTTCAGCAGAGGGAAGCGAAGGTCGCGCACGATATCGCCGAGACTCTCCGTATAATGCTGCACGCTGTCGAAACGCAGCATGACCCGTGCGACCAGCATGTCGCGCAACTTCTTCCATGGAGGAGCATCGCTTTGCGCGATCTCTTCCATCGCGTCCACCACTTGCCGCACGATGCGATCGACGTGCGATAGCAAAAGATCCTCCTTTGTGCGGAAGGAGAGATAGATCGGACTTTTGTCCATGCCGAGTTCTTTCGAGAGATCCTCCATAGTCAGGTCGCGGTAACCAAAGCGAGCCAATAACCGGTCTACCGCGTCGAGAATTTGCTCCTCCTGGTCGTTAGCCGATGGCGCGTTTCGCCCCGCCCTTTTCTTTACCGAGCCTCGGCTGACACGCATAACATCATCGAAGCGACAGGCGCGCCGTCGAATCGAGCCTTTAGCTCACGCGGACACCTCGGGCCGGAACCAGACCCGGGCCGGCGCGTTCCACTACTCCAATGGTTTCGCGGGACCGGTATTGAAAGCGTTTTCGATAGGCACTTGGGGAGATGCCATGGCGTCTCTCGAAGGCGCGACGAAAAGCATCAGGGCTCTTAAATCCGACGGAGGCGGCCACACTTTCGACACTGCTGCGCGGAACAACCAATTGGCGACGGGCTTCGCCCAGCCGCAAGCGCTCCACAAAATCCGCCGGCGTACTATTGAACACCTGTTTGAACAGACGGCCGAAGTGTCGCGGACAAATACCGGCCCGCGCCGCCAGTACGTCCACGGAAAGGTTGTGCCGCAAATGCATGCCGATCCAGGAGGGAAGATCTCCCATGCGGTCGATCGTGCTCGACTGCTGATCGGACAAATCGACCTGCACTTCGTCGTCTCCCGGTGGCCGAAGAGTGACGACCAGTTCGCGCGCGGCAGCCAGGGCGATTTGCGGACCGTAATCATCCTCAATCATCAAAAGCGTCATATCGATGCCAGCCACGGCGCTGGCCGAAGTGTAAAATGATTCATGCCGCAAAACCGAGGCCGTCGAGGTCACGTGCAGGAGCGGAAAACGTCGCGCCAAATCCGCCGCGAACCGCCAGTGCGTCGTGACCTGGCCACCATCGAGGAGGCCGCTTGGGGCCACTCCGTAGATCCCGGTCGAGACACACATGATGCGTCCGATCTTTTGCGACTGATGTGTGAGCCATTGCGCGATACGAAGGCCCGGCTCCGCCCAAATACCGCGCCCGCCTGGAATAATGAGCGCGTCCAGTGGCGGGGCCAGATCGAGCGGCTTGTGCGCGTTGAGTTTCAGGCCGGAATCGGAGGTGAACGCCCGGCCATTCAAACTCAGGAGCACCGTCTTGTAGAGAGGCGGACCGTTAGGATCCTCCTTCATGAACTCGGCCGTTTGCAGGGCATGCAGGGGGCCGGTCAAATCCAGGGTGCCCACCCCTTCGTAACCGACAATCCCAACCACCTTCGGAGCCATTAAACTGACCACGAAGAAAAAGTACGGCCGGGTCCGAAACCAAAAAGGACCTTCATCCGACAAAACCGGCTCAGATGTGATCGAGTCTCTGCACAAAAACTCTCCTGGTTAAGCCGTCCATCCAAAGACCAGAAAGAGATTCGGCCGGAACGTGGCCCTTTTAACCGTCTCGCTCGGATTACAATGTCGCAACTTACGCGGCCGATTGAATCGCTTCGTCCATCTTGAGTCGCGTGCGATGCATCTCCTTCTCCGATGGAGGCCATGAGAAAGGAGTGGTGGGCAGGCCGCCGCGCTGTGCCTTAGCCCATTCGTTAGGGGAACGCATGCGTACGACGGGAGCGTCGGGTTGGTCGAATGCGACAATTACGTCCGGCATGCCCGAGAGCATTCTCAGAAAAGCGGCAAACGACAGTTTACGGAAAGCCGGTTGATCCAGTAAATTTTCATACACGGCGGACAGATAGAGTCCACCCTCGACCGCGAAGACCATCGTCCGGAGAGAAAGCGCGAAGCACGGGGACACCTCGCCTCCCTCCGCGGCGGTCGAGTCGCTCGGCCAGCACGGAAATTTCGGGTCGAGCGCACTGATGAGACGGAGGTGCGTGCGCGCACTCAGTTGCAGTTCGACCTCCACGCCGCCCATCCAATGCTCAAGCAATTCGGCCGTAAGCGGAAGACGGGCCGAGACGCAACGTTCCTTTACGCTTTCGAGTAAATGCGGAATCCGCCGACCCCATGCTTTGCGCAGCTTCGTTAATGTCTCCTCCGCAACTTGCCGAACCCGCTCCGGCGTCAGGCGATGCTCACGGCCGAGTTGTTCCAGCGTGACCGGGTCGATGCCGCGCGCGCCCATCCGGTCAAGCAGCAGGTCGCGATCGCGTAGCGGCAATGCCGATAACCCGGCTTCGATTAACGAGAGCAAGGCGGCCGGAGCGGAAGATTGGGCCACCGCCACGCCGTTAAATTCACCGCGGCATGCCCGCGTGACCAACCGCTGCAGTTCGACCATGGTGCCAATGCCGATGTTACTGCAGCGCAATAATTCCACCGCGCCGCGTCCATCGAGGTCGCCCAATTGATGCAGTTTCGCTACTCGCACAAGCCTTTCGAGACGCTTCGAAGCGGGCAGATCCGCGAATTCTAAATCGCGCGCGGATTCCGGAATAACAAAGATGCAGGAAGCGGTCGCGCTCGCCGCGACCTGTGAAAGGATGGCGTCACCGCTGTGTTGGGCCAGACGCAAAGCTGCTCCCAGTTCTCGCAAGGTCTTTATGCCACAGTTCCGTTGACGCGCGAATTCGTCGAGCGAACGCCCATGCAGATCACCCAGCACACGGACCCTGGCCCGGCCAAGCACGCCGGCCAATCGCACAGAAACTGGCAAACGTTCCACCGACAGTTCGCGTAAATGGAGAGGAATATCAATCCGTGCGGCGGGTCCCGGGCTCTCCTCTGGAAGCGTCATCACCGTAACAAATTCGGACGAGCCCGAATCCGAAGCGACTGGGCTGGGCCCACAAGTCAAAGTTGCCGGAGCACTCACTGCCTTTCATCATGCGCTCAAATGAAATGAAGTGACAAAGACGCAGATCAGACAATTCGCGACTTGAGCACTACCGGCCTGCGCAACAAGTTGTTAGGCCCACACGTAGTGGCCGCGCCAAAGCTTCTCTTCCTGTAGCCACGGTCCGGCGGCTGCCGGATTGCCGCGTGGAACGTAATTCCCAACAAAGCCTAGCGCAATTCGGCCGTGGCTTTGGGCGTCGCGACCACGAGGGACGAACGGCTTGGATGCCATTGATATCCGAACGAAAAACTTAAGGGCGGGGATTCGGTCGCGCCAAAAGCCTTCGCCAAGTCGGGCTGCGGGTACTGTTTAAAAGTCCCGATGGGTCCCAGATATCGCCCATAGCATTGAACCGACCACTGATCAGGCGCGAAAAAGCGATAGGGAATTCCGGAATCGTCTTCCAGGATCAAGTCGCTGTTGGCCAACAGAAATTCGCGGACCCGCGCGAAATGGTTTCCATGCATCAGGTACGAAGCCGCCTTCAGCAAACTGGCCCCACGACCCTGCTGCTGGCAAAACTTCAGAAACCCTGGATTCGTGTCGACACTCCAATCGGCCAGGTCAGTCGTGAAATAATAAAGGGTCTGTTTGCGTCGATCGAGACCTGTAAAAGCGATTTTCACCCCATGGGTAATCCGTTTCGATTGCTCCGCAAAATTGCCCGCTTCATCCAGTTTTACCTCCGTCACGGAGTCGATCGTGCAACCGGCGCGCGCCAGAAAAACATAAAGGATCGGAAGCGTGCCGCTGAGTCGCGTCTGCTTGAGATCGGCCTTCATGTGTTTGGTGATGAAAAAGCTCCAGTTCAGCGACGAGTCCAGAGCCCTTCGCAAATTGGCCAGAGCCGGGCCCAGCTCGCCTGCGCTCATGGTGTCGACTTCCGGCACCGGGCCAATGGGTTCGGTGCCGCACAGGATATAGGTGCCGGCGTTGGGGAAAAACGCGTTTGCGTAAAGGAAATCGGGACCGCTGAACATGTAGAAGAGCGGTTCCTCGTTAACGAAATTCTCCCCAAGCGCTCGCGCCGCCCAGTCTCGAATGTTGGCACGCTGAGCCTTTTCAAAGTGCTCCCACTCGTGATCGAATTCGCTGGCATGGTGGATCCAAGTCGAAGCGGAAGTTTTACTTTCGAGAGGCGTGCCCGGCACCGGCAGGCCGGCCAGGAATCTGGCCGTCACATCTGCGGGAATATCCGTCGCCCAAGTGTGATTGCACCACGCCAGCGAAACCAGGATAAGGATTACTTTCATTCTAAATGAGAGGGGCATTCCGCCGGAGCGAATATCTCGCACTTCGCTAACAACCACCACCCGTTAGTCCTTCTGACCTGGACGTTCGACGTTGGGCGTTGGGCGTTGGGAGCTTGCATCTCCCGCCGGTCCTGACGACACCGTCGCAGCTGCAACGGCAGCTTTCTTCCTCGCGGCGGCCGCTACCGCTTCGGCCAGGTTTGCATCGACCAGCACCGCTTCCGTTGGGTGAATGCCGTGGTAGTACGTATTGGACTTGGCCAGTTCGCTCTTCCGCATCAGTAACGCATCAAAGCGTTCGCGACGGCTCAGCTCGAAAACCTTGTCCATTTTGATGGCTTCGAACGGACACACTTCCACACAAATCTGGCAGCTCATGCAGACGGAGATATCAATGTCAAAGGTCGCCGGATAAAACTGCGGTTTGCCCATGTAGTCGGGCTTTTTGTCTTCGCTCTTTATTATATAGATGCACTGCGGCGGGCACTCCTTCTCGCAAATCTTGCACGCCACACAGCGCAAACCGGCCTCGGGGTCGTTGTCATAAACCAGAAAGGGAAAGTTACGATAGTTCTCGGCCAGCGGAATCCGCTCCTCCGGATACTGCACCGTGATCAACCGCTCTTTCTCGAAATAACTTCCGACGAAGTTGCGCGCCGTCACCGCCATCCCTCGCAATATTCCCGTGCCAATCATCGATCCACTTCTCCCATCACGATATCGACGCTCCCGAGGATAACCATCACATCCGCGACGGTGTGCCCGAGACACATGTCCTCCAGGATCGTCAGATTAATTAAACTGGGGGGCCGCACCCGATAGCGGTACGGGTTGCCCGTGCCGTCGCTGATCAGAAAGAATCCGAGCTCGCCCTTGGGTCCTTCGATTCTCCCATAGGCCTCCCCGGCGGGTGGACGAAACGCGCGCAACTTTACTTTTGGATTCATGACCGGCCCGGGCGCAATTGCGGCGAAGGCTTGTTGCAGAATCCCGATGCTTTCCCGCATCTCCAGGGCCCGCATCATCAGTCGATCGTAGCAATCGCCGTGATCGCCTAACGGCACCCTGAATTTAAAGCGCGGATAGAAACCGTAGCCGTCCACTTTGCGGAGATCATAATTGACGCCGCATGCGCGCAGAATGGGTCCCGTCAGACCCGCATTGATGGCGAGCTCGGCCGAGACTTTGCCCACCTCTTGGGTGCGCGCGATTACAATTTCGTTTGCCAAAATAAGTTGTTCGAACTCATCCAGAAATCTTGGAAATGCCTCGACCACTTGCCGGGCGCGTGCCAGCCAATCCGGGCCGGCATCGACCCGGCATCCGCCGAAGCGCATATAATCACACATCATGCGCGAGCCGGAAAGCGACTCGAACAGGTCCAGAATTTTCTCGCGTTCGCGGAACGCGTACATGAGCGGGGTGCCCCACGCCCCCATGTCGCTCAGGAGGAAGCCGAGGAGCGAAGCGTGATTTTGCAATCGCGTCAGCTCGGCCAGGATAACCCGAAGGTACTCAGCGCGCTCCGGCACTTCGATGCCAGCCAGTTTTTCCACGCTGAGCGCATACGCCCAGTTGTTCGTCATCGAACAAAAATAATCGAGCCGGTCTGTGTACGGCATGGAGCCGAGATAGCTTGTGTTCTCGCCGATTTTTTCGTGGTTCCGATGCAGATAACCGAAGACCGGCTTGAGTTTCCGGACGGTCTCGCCGTCCAGCGCCACGTTCATGCGAAATACGCCATGCGTAGATGGATGCTGTGGCCCCATCGACACCTCAAGCAACTCGCCATCCAGCCGCGAGGTCATGGCCCTGGGTGGGGCCTCGGTCAGACCGTGATCAGTGACAGTCATTGCCTAGCGACTTTCCGATACAGCCAAAGATGAACACGGATTTAAACAGATGTTCTGGATCATTTATTTGATCGGTATTCTTCCGTATCAATCCGTGGCTAAATTCTTCTCTGCTGTCTCCGTAATCTGTTCCGCTCCGTCCAGCTGCGGCCGCGGCGCGTAATGCTCCTTCGCCCTCTCCAGCACTTCGTCATGCGGAGTCGGTTCGTATTCGTAATCGTCCGGTTCCTTATAATCCTTGCGCATGGGATGATCGACAAACTCATCCCACATGAGAAGACGCCGCAGGTCCGGGTGACCTTCGAAACGGATTCCGTAGAGATCGAAGATCTCCCGCTCCTGGAATTCGGCGCTGCGATAAATCGGAGTGAGCGACGGCAAATGCGAGCCTTCGCTACGATCCTTCGTGCGCATGCGAACGATCACGGGCCCATGCTTCTTCGCCATGGAGTAGAGATGATAGACCGTTTCCAGGTAACCGGAGAACGACTCCGTTTGGATCTCTTCCACTTCCTTTTCGACGCCTTCGACGATCTTCTTCACCTTCACTTTCTTCGTCACCGTGCGATCGAGCCAGTCGACGCCCGTCACATTGGAACAAAAATCCAGCCGCAGCGACGGATCATCGCGGAGAAAGCGGACGACCTCGCTGGCCTGCTCATGATTAAGCAAAAGTGAAGGCTGATTAGCCGGCCCGGGATTCGGAACAACCGTGATCGTCGCGCCCGGAACTGCTTTTTCGGCGCGGGCTTTGATTTCTTCCAGAGATTCCACGGCAAAGATGACGAAATGCTAAGCCTATCCGGTAATCTATTTCCGCTCCAAGGTCGGCGGATGAAACACAGCAGGATTCAAGGGCGGCTGCAAATCGTGTTCCCCGAACCCCGGGATAGGAAATTCGCTCGGCTGCGCCGGGTTGAGGAAGCCGGCCTTGTCTTGGCCGGTTAATTTTTGCCCATCGATCTTTTTCTGCAGTTCCATAAAAGCATGCAGTAATGCTTCCGGCCGGGGCGGACATCCGGGGATGTAAACATCCACCGGGACATAGCGGTCGATTCCTTTGAGCACGTTGTAGCCCTGCTTGAAAGGACCGCCCGAAATCGCACAGGCGCCCATGGCGATGACATATTTTGGATCGGGCATTTGATTGTAGAGCCGCACAATCTGCGGCGCCATTTTCTTAGTCACGGTGCCGGCCACGATCATGAGATCCGCCTGCCGGGGCGATGGCCGGAAAACTTCTCCCCCAAACCGCGCGAGGTCGTAGCGAGACGCGGCCGTCGCGATCATTTCGATGGCACAACAAGCGAGCCCGAACTGGAGCGGCCAAATCGAATTTCGTCTGCCCCAATTGTAAAGTTCCTGCGTCGAGGTCACGAAGATCCCCTGTTTTTTTAACTCGCTCTTCAGCCCTTCATCAATCGCTTCGCTCATCGCTCCTTCATCACTCCATGAATCCAATTCTGCATTCCTGCCCGCCTCACCGCGCCCATGTCAGGCATCCTTTGCTCCACGCCCAGATCAATCCCTCGATCAGCAAAAGCAGAAAAACAAGAATGGCGACGAATGCACCGACCGACAAACCGGTAAAGGCCACTGCGAAGGGTACGAGAAAAATCGCTTCCACGTCGAAAATGAGGAAAATGATGCAGTAGACATAATACTGCGACCTGAATTGCACCCGCGCTTCGCCGAGCGATTCGACGCCACATTCGTAGGTGGCATTCTTTTCCACTCCGGGCTTGGGCGGTTGAAAGAATCGGCGCCAGAGCCAGGCCAGACCCAGCGGCATTAGCGGAAAAACCAGCGCGACGCCCGCAAACAGCACGATGAACAGGTAAGGATCCGGGGTCATCGAGCGCACATGCATCGCCTGTGATTTCTTACCCGCGCCGGGCGCCCGCCGCCAGTGCATTCTGGCGATGCCCGGTCGATTTTCTGAAGATGTTCGCTTGCGGCGTCGCCAATCGCTACGCTCTGTGCGATTTGAGCTTGCCGTCCTGGTCAAACAAAACAACCGCCCCGCCTTCGTCATCACTTGCGAGAGCCGCCGCTTGATCGCCGAATTCGTTGAACACGGAGACCACTCCGCGATCCGCCGCCGCGCTCATGTAAGCCATGGAACGGCCGGTCGGCTCCTTGATGTGCACCGTCCCACCGGACTCGTCGCCAAACATTTCGGCCATGGGCGTCCCCTGCGCGTTCGTGACCACAAACGTGCCGCCTGTTTCTTTCGCGACCATCAACGCTTGCACGTGCCCCAGCGCGTCCTGCGCGCTGACCATTCCGCCCGCTCCATTCCCTTTCATGGAAGCGCGCGGCTTGCCGTCCACTCCGGCGACGAAGATTTCTCCAGCGCCATCCTCCGTTTCGCCAATCGAGACGACGACCTGGCCACCCTTGTTGCGAATTTCAAAGCGGGCGCTTCCGTCCTCGTCGACTTCAAACAGGCCGCGTGTATGCCCGTCGCTATCGTTCAAATAGATACAGGCGTAACCCTCATGCGCTTTGAGTACGATCGGCAGGGTCTCCTGATCGCGTCGCACACCGATAATTTCGGCATCCAGGGACAGGAACTTGGTGCGCGGCTGATCCGGTAAATCCTGCTCCTGACCGATAACCTTCAACACATGGTCGAGATCATGCCGTAAACGCCCCACTTCCTCCCGTAGTTTCCCCAATTCGTCCGCCGCCACCTCTCCCATAAAAAGGATTCGTGCCGGAGACTCTCTCTGCATGCATCCGGTCGGCAATAAAAGGGCCGTTGCCCGCCAGGGATGGAACCCCCTCTCCGAGACGTCCCTCCGCTTGATGGGGATCATGATCGCGGCGGCCGCAAATCCTTACGCGGCCTGCGCTCTCTAATATAGATAGAGAGCGAGAATTCCGAGAGGGTCGCCGGCCGGGCGCTAAATACCTTGCTTAAAGAATGGTCCATCGCTTTCCTTCATCGAAGGTGAGCGGCGGTTTCCTTGACCAAATCTTCGTCTGGACAAAGCAGCAGGTGCTGTCCGTTTTTACCGATGCGCCGGAGTGGGTCGTTCAGATCGTATCGAGCCTCATTAATATAGCAGCCGTCCTCGGCACGTTTCTCACGCTCTTCGCACTCATCTCCGTGCTGGAACGAAAGATCCTTGGACGTATTCAGAACCGCTACGGACCGAACCGGGTTGGTCCCTTTGGTCTCTTCCAGCCGGTGGCCGACGGCATCAAGATGCTCATCAAAGAAGACATCGTCCCGTTCCGCGCCGACCAGGTCGTGCATTTTCTCGCGCCCATCATGATGGTCCTTCCGGCCATCCTCGCCCTCGGCGTCATTCCCTACGGCAGAAATATGACCGCCTTCGCCATCGACGGCGGCATTCTGTTCTTCTTCGCGGTTGGCTCTATGACCGAGCTCGCGGTCTTCATGGCTGGCTGGGGCAGCAACAACAAGTTCTCCATGCTCGGCGCCATGCGCGCGATCGCGCAGATGGTTAGTTACGAACTGCCGCTGATCATCACCGTCCTTCCCGTCGTCATGATCGTGGGCTCGCTTTCGCCCGATGCGATCGTGGCCGCGCAGGGCGGTTATGCGCACGGCCTCGTGCCGCGCTGGTTCGTTTTCACGCCATGGGGCGGAGCCGCCTTTATTCTGTTTTTCATTTCCGGCCTGGTCGAATCAAACCGCACTCCCTTCGACGTGCCCGAAGGTGAGTCGGAGATTGTGGCCGGTCACATGACGGAATACTCGGGATTCAAGTACGCCACGTTTTTTATGGCCGAATATTTCGGGATGTTTGCCATCAGTGGCCTGGCTGTGACTCTGTTTCTGGGAGGATGGCACGCGCCCATTCGTTTCCTGGAGGTCGTGCCCTCTTACGTCTGGTTCTTCGCGAAGTTGTCCGCGCTTCTTTTTGTCTTCATCTGGATTCGCGGAACTCTTCCGCGCACGCGCGTGGATCAGGTCATGAATTTCGCCTGGAAATTTGTGCTCCCCATGGCCTTCACCTGCATCATTTCTGCCGCGGTTTGGCACTACCAGGCTCACGGTTTAGCCGGGTGGCTTGGGTCGTTTGCCGTCGTGGCGGTTGTCTACTTGTCTCTCTCCTACGTCCTTGATACCCGGAAGAAATTTGCTCCGCGTGTTTACCGTTTCGCCGAATGAGCCACGCCGCGTTCATCGCCATCGCCGTTCTCACGCTCGCGGCCGCGCTCGCCGCTGCGTCCTTGTCGAAGCTGATCCATGCCGCGCTCTGCCTCGCTCTCGTTTTCATCGGCGTAGCCGCGTTCTATTTTCTTCTCGGCGCCGAGTTCGTTGGCCTCGTGCAGGTGTTTGTTTACGTCGGCGCCGTGGCCGTCCTGATCGTCTTCACCATCTTGCTCACGCGACGCGAATCCGAGCGGCCCGCACCTTTCAAATGGGGCGGCGCTATCGTGGCCGTTGCAGTGTTCGTCAGCCTTCTCTGGACCATTCTCAAAACGTCAACACTCCCTGCCGTCGCGCCCGCCGTGACACCCCTCACCGTCAAACACATCGGCGACTCGCTCATGACCGCTTACGTCTGGCCCCTGCAATGCGTCGGACTGATTCTCACGGCCGCGCTCATCGGCTCGCTCGTTTTGGTGATTGAGGAAAAGCCATGATGCGCAAGCCACAAATGATTCAGTCCCACCGCGGCTCAGCGCCTCGGCCAAACGCATGACTCTGGCCCTTACTCATTTTCTCATCGTTTCCGCCGCGCTGTTCAGTATCGGCCTCCTCGCCGCTCTGAGCCGACGTCACGCCATTTTTATTCTTATCGGAGTGGAACTGATGCTCGCCGCCGCCAATCTTAATTTCGTTGCGTTCTGGCGTTTCGGCCCCGCCTCTGCCCAACCCACCGGCGTGATGGTCGCCATCTTCGCCATCGCCATCGCCGCGGCCGAAGCCGCCGTCGGCCTCGCTCTCGTCATCGCCGTCTACCGCCACTACCGCACGACCAACGTGGACGAATTGAACTCAATGAGGGGCTAACATGAAGAGCAAAAAGCAAACGCTCAACGTTCAATGCAGCAGCCGAGCCGCAAGTCACCCTCCATCTATATTCGCTCTCTCAACCTCCTTCAGCACCCGCCGAGCGATGGCGTCCGACTTCGGCGTTGAGCGTTGGACGTTGAGCGTTGGACGTTTTCCCCTATCCCTGAGATGACTCCTCCCTGGATCGTCTCCCACCTCTGGCTCATTCCCGCGATTCCACTCGCGGCCTCTCTGTTAATCCTCAGTCTCAACAACTCCCGCCGATCCGTCTCCGCTGCGTTCGCTCTTCTCGGCCAGACCGCCGTCCTGGTTCTATCGATTGCCGCGTTTCTCCCCACTCTCACTTCCCCCGGCTACCGCGCTTTCCACAATTTCACCTGGTTCACCTTTGGCGAAAATGCCGTCCGCATCGGCTGGCTTCTCGATCCCCTCACGGCGGCCATGCTCCTCATGATCACGCTGGTCGGTCTTTGCATCTTCGTCTTCAGCATCGGCTACATGGCGGACGACAGGAATTTCACCCGCTTCTTCGCCTATCTCTCATTTTTTACGGCGGCCATGCTCGGGGTCGTCATCGCCAACAGTCTGCTCCTCCTCTTCGTTTGCTGGGAACTGGTGGGCCTCGCTTCCTATTTGCTCATTGGATTCTGGATTCATAAACCGAGCGCGGCCGCCGCCGCTAAAAAAGCGTTCGTCACGACGCGCATCGGTGACGTCGGATTTTTTCTCGGACTCCTTTGGCTTTATCACGGCACCGGCACACTGCTCTTCTACGACGACGCTCATGGTTGCCTCGAAACAGCGGGATTGCTCGGCGCGGCCGCCACTTCGGTTGCTCTTTTGATCTTCTGCGGCGCGGTCGGCAAGTCTGGCCAATTCCCGCTCCACGTCTGGCTGCCCGACGCAATGGAAGGGCCGACCCCGGTCAGCGCTCTCATCCACGCCGCTACCATGGTGGCGGCCGGCGTCTTTCTCGTCGCGCGCGTTTACCCGCTCTTTGCGGTCGGAGCCGTCCACGGCGTAACCCCTTCGCTCACGGTTGTCGTTTGGATCGGAGTGATCACCGTGCTGTTGGGGTCGCTCATTGCCATCGCCCAGGCTGATATCAAACGCATTCTCGCTTACTCGACCGTCTCGCAACTTGGCCTGATGATGGTTTCGTTAGGCGTGGGCGGTGTTGCTGCCGGCATCATGCACCTGCTCGCGCACGGCTTTTTCAAAGCGTTGCTGTTCCTTGGCTCCGGCTCCGTCATTCACGGCTGTCACCACGAACAGGACATTCGAAAAATGGGCGGGTTACGCCGAATCATGCCGGTCACTTTTCTGACTTATGCCGTCGGCATGATGACCTTGAGCGGTGTTCCTCTCTTCTTCTCGGGCGCATGGACCAAGGAGGAAATCCTGCACGAAACCGCGCATTGGCCCGCTTCGCATTTTCCTTATTACCTGATGCTAGGGGGGGTCGTCCTGACCGCGCTCTACATGACTCGGCAGGTGATTTACGTATTTCTCGGCCACCGGCGCGACGCTTCCGAGCAGGCGCACGAATCGTCACTGGTCATGACCGGTCCGCTCGTTGTCCTGGCGATCTGTTCCATTCTTTTCAGCGTCGTGCTCACACCGGCGTGGCCATGGCTTTACTCGTATCTCTCCGGGGGAGTCCCTCACTTCGATCTGGCGCAGCTCGTGCAACCGACTCTTTTTCTTGCTCTCGGACTGGTCGGCACCGGCATCGGGCTGGGCTGGATCCTCTACCGCCATGTCGGAGGAACCACCGATCCGCTCGAGCAGGCGCAGCCCGCCTTGTTCCGTTTTCTCGAGGAGAAAATGTGGATCGATGAACTTTATGACTGCAGCGTCATCGCCCTCGCCAGGTTCGCGGCGCGGTTTTCCGACTGGATGGACCGATACGTCTGGGATGGCTTGGTCCGCGCGCTTGGAGGAATGGGTCAGCTTGTCGGCATCATCACCAAAGGCGTCGATGAACGCGGTATCAACGCCGGGGTTGATGAAGCCACCCTTGGCGCGCGTGGCATGGGCCGCCTCATGTCTGCCGCCCATTCCGGACGAATCCAAACTTACCTGGGCGCAGTCGCCGTCGGCATGCTTGCACTTCTCCTTCTCTACGCATGGCTGGCATGATCACGGCGCTCATTTTCATTCCGCTGCTTGGCGCACTCGCCCTCTATGTCGGGCGGCCGCGCAATGCCCGCACAATTGCCCTCTTGTTCCACGCGCTCTCCGCGTTTTACGGATTGATGTTGTGGCAAAAGTTCGACCCCGCCGCGGCCGGCCTGCAATTGCTCGAACGTCACGTGTGGATCCCGGCCGTCGGCGCGCAATATCTCGTCGGGGTCGACGGCTTGAGCCTCCTTCTTGTCCTGCTCACATCCATCGTTTTTCCCCTCGCCGCATTCGCGCAGCGAGGCAGCCGCGGCTTCTGCGCGCTCATGCTCGTCATGCAATCCGCGCTCTACGGCACGTTCACCGCACAAAATTTCGTGCTCTGGTTCTTATTCTATGAGATGAGCCTGATCCCAGCGTTCCTGCTCATCAAGATCTGGGGCGGGGCCAATCGTGATCGAGCCGCGACAAAGTTTTTCGTCTACACGTTTCTCGGAAGTGTGGCCATGCTGCTCGCTTTTCTCGGAATTTATTTCGCCCAAGGAACGTTCGATTTCGTGCAGCTCGCGGCGCTTGGGAAAACCGGATTACTGACCGGACATCTCGCCTGGATCGCTTTCGCCGGAATTTTTCTCGGATTGGCCGTCAAGGTGCCGCTCTTTCCGTTCCACACCTGGTTGCCCGACGCCTACGAGACCGCGCCGATTGGCGTCTCCATGGTCCTGACCGGCGTGCTTTCAAAGATGGGCGTGTACGGTTTTATCAGGTTGCTCCTTCCGCTCTTTCCAAACGAAATTAAAATTCTGGCGCCTTGGCTGCTCGCCCTGGCCGTTTGCTCCATCGTGTTCGCCTCGCTCTCGGCTTGGGCCCAGAAAGATTTGAAACGGATGGTCGCGTACCTCTCCATCAATCATCTGGGCTATTGCATGCTCGGCCTCTTCGCCGTCTCAGGTATCGCGTCGCCGCCCGCCGTGGAGATGCAGGCGGCCTTGAGCGGAGTGTTCATGCAAATCTTCAACCACGGCATTACCGCGGCGGCTTTGTTCTACTACGTCGGCTTGCTCGAACAGCGACGTGGCGCGCGCGGCATCGAAGACTTCGGCGGCCTCATGCAACGCACTCCATTGCTCTGCGCCTGGATGAGCATCGCCATGTTCTCCTCTCTGGGGTTGCCGGGACTCAACGGGTTCATCGGCGAATTTCTCATCTTCAAGGGTGCCTTCGCCGTCACGGCTTCCTACACCGCCATCGCTGTGCTCGGCCTTCTCATCACGGCCATTGTGTTCCTCCGCGCCATGCAATCGCTCTTCAGCGGCCCTCTCGCCGAAACGTGCGCCACTTTCCCCGATCTCCTGCGCAGCGAGAAACTCGTCATCGTGCCGGTCAGCTTGCTCATGTTCGCTATCGGCATCGCCCCCCAATTCCTCTTCAACATCTTCAACACCACCGTCGTACAAATGGCGCGCCTCTTCGCTTAACCTCCTGCTCCTAATCATCATCGTGCTCATGCTCGTGCTCGTAATCGGCGCACTGCCGACGAACTAATAATGATCGCCTGGACCATCTACCTCACCTTCGCAGGCGCGGTGTTGCTCCTGCTTACGCCGCGCGCCCTGTCGCGCTGGGTTGCACTCTTCACGACTGCGGCCGCACTCGCCTTAAGCCTCATTGCGTTCTTTCACGCGACCGATTTCGCTCCTTTCAAAACCATCATCAAAGTCCCATGGGTCCCGCTACTCGGCATGAATTACCATCTCGCCGCCGATGGTATCAGCCTCACGATGTGCCTCGTCACCGGCCTGACCGCAGTCAGTGCGGTCCTCTTCTCCTGGGACGTCGATCACCGGCCTAACGAATTCTTTTTCTGGCTTCTGCTTGTCGTGGGCGGCTCGTATGGAGTTTTTCTGAGCGCCGATCTCTTTCTTTTCTTCGTCTTTTACGAGCTCGTCATTGTGCCCAAGTACTTTCTTATCGCCATCTGGGGATCGACCCACAAGGAATACGGCGCCATGAAGTTGACGCTTTACTCCTTTATGGGAGGCGCGCTCGTCTTCATTGGCATTCTCGCAGCCTATGTCGCGGCGGGACGCGGAGGTATCGCATCATCGCTCGACCTTCAGCAGCTCGTGCAATTTCCGTTTCCCCCGCAACTGCAGAGCTGGGCCTTCCCGATTCTGTTTCTCGGATTCGCCGTGCTGGCCGGCATATGGCCCTTACACACCTGGGCTCCCACGGGTCACGTCGCCGCGCCCACGGCCGGCTCGATGCTGCTCGCCGGCATCGTTATGAAACTCGGCGCCTACGGCGCTTTGCGCGTGGCGCTCAATCTTTTTCCGCAAGGTTTTCAGATATGGCGCTATTGGATCGCCGTAGCCGCCGTGATCGGAATCGTTTACGCCGCGGCCGTGGCGCTCCGTCAACGCGACCTCAAATTCGTGATCGGTTATTCCAGTGTTAGCCATATGGGATTTGTCCTGCTCGGATTAGCCACCGCCAATGCGCTTGGGGTCTCCGGCGCTGTCCTGCAGATGTTTTCGCACGGCGTCATCGGCGCCCTCCTCTTCGCCATTGCCGGACGAATGATCTATCCGCGCACACATACGCGCGATCTCGATGCACTCTCGGCCATGAATCTGGGCCGCGCTCTGCCCTTTGCCGCATTCGCCTTTGTCATCGCGTCAGCTGCCTCCATGGGAATCCCGGGATTCAGTGGGTTCGCCGCTGAAATCACCATTTTGATCGGAGCATGGAAAACCTATCCGCTGGCCGTCTGGATCACCGGTGCCGGCATGGTCCTGGTCGCGGCTTTCACTCTGCGCGCGTTAAAAAAATCTTTCTTCAACGATCCGCCGAAGACAGGGGCCGGCGTGACAAATGCAGAATCGAGCGGAGGCGTCCTCCCGCCGATCACGCTGGCCGAGAAATGCGGCGCCACCCTTCTGATCTGCGCAACGCTCGCCGCCGGCGTTTATCCCAAACTTCTCTTCGATCGCATCATGCCGGCGGTTGAATCGATGAGATTTCTAAAATGAACGCCGTGAGTTATTTCGATCTGGTTAAACTGGTGTCACCGGAGATCGCCGTGGTCGTGACTGCGTTGATCGTTCTCGCTCTTGGCCTAACGACAACACGGAAACCGATCGGACTTTGCCATCTCGTCGCTGCGCTGGGGCTCGTTGCCTCGATCGCGACGGTCTGTTTCCTGCCTCAGAACGCCCGCCTGTTCGACGGCATGATCGTCATCACGCCGCTCACCTCTCTGTTTAAAATCATCTGCCTTGCCCTCGCCTTCTTCGCCGTCCTGCTCGCGCACGGGCACAAATCTTTGCGTAACCCCGGCGAGTACCTGGCCGTGCTCCTTCTCGCCACCGTTGGCCTGATGCTCCTCATCGGCAGCGAGGAGTTGCTCATGGTCTTTATCGGGCTCGAACTCACGGGCCTGTCACTTTACGTCCTGGCCGCTTTCGATAAAACCGACACCCGCTCGGCCGAGGCCGGTCTTAAGTATTTCCTGTTCGGCAGCACAGCCAGCGCTTTCACCCTCTTCGGACTCAGTCTCGTTTATGGGATGTCCGGCACGACCGGTCTCGCAGCGATTGCGCAAAAACTCAGCGCCGCACCCGCCCAACCGCTGCTCGCCGCCGGCACTGTCATGACGTTGGTTGGACTCGCTTTCAAAGTCGCTGCTGCCCCTTTCCATCTTTGGGCGCCCGATGCCTACCAGGGCGCACCCATCGCGTCCTCCGCCTTCATCGCTTCCGGCTCAAAGGTCGCTTCGTTTTTTGTGCTCGGGAAGATCGTGCTCATTGGGTTCGGCCCTTTGGCCGGCAGTGCCACCTGGCACTCCATGGTCGCGGGCTGGACGCCGGTCCTCGCCACCCTCGCCGCGTTGTCGATCGTCATCGGCAACCTCGTTGCGTTGGTGCAGACCAATGTGCGCAGGCTTCTCGCCTACTCAGCCGTTGCACATGCCGGGTACACTCTGCTCGGACTTGTGGCCGGGAGAAGTGAAGGTTTTGCTGCCACCCTTTTCTACACCACTATCTACGCATTCACCCTGGTTGGGGCGTTTGGTGTCGTCGCACTCGTCCGGCGCGAAACTGGCGGTGACGATCTTACCAACTTTTCCGGACTTCACTCTCGTTCTCCGCTCCTCGCCGGGTGCATGGCGATCTTTATGCTCTCGCTGGCCGGGCTCCCGCCGCTCGCCGGATTCTTCGGGAAGTTCTACCTTTTTAGCGCTGCTCTGCGCGCCGGGGACACTAACGGCCTTCTCTGGTTGGTCGCACTCGCCCTCTTCGGAAGCCTTATCTCACTCTTTTATTACCTGATCGTGCTGAAGGTGGTTTTCGTTGATGAAAGTTCCACTGAGAACGTTGCGAACCCTCAAACCATTCTCAAAGATCCGGGGGCAAGGATCTCCATCGCGCTTTTGGCGGCTACCGTTCTTTTTCTCGGTCTGAGTCCAGCAAGCCTCGTTTCCAGAATCATGGTATCGCTGCCGTAACCTGTTCGGAACTCAGTCGCGCGTCGCAGCGTTATTCTCCTGCGGCACGCAAACGACCGATGATTGGACCAGGGTCTTGCCGTCCTCATCGCGCACCTCCGTCTCGTAGGACAGCCGGCCGTCTTTGAAAGAGAGCGTCGAGAAAAGTCCGGCTTTCGCCGCGGCGCCCGTCGTATCGATCGGCGTAACAGTCATTTTTTCCTGGTCGTCGGCCAGCACCGCCAGACAGACGGCTTTCGTATCCTTCGAGTCACTGTAAAGACCGACCACTCTCTCGCTCTTTGGCTCGATTTGATAAACCCAGCGGTATTCATAACTGACGTCGCTGCTCAGTTTGACCGTCCCGGTTTGCACAAAGGCTTTCCCCTCCATCCCGAACTCGCCCTTCCAATTATCCGTTACGGCGAGTTTCGATTTGCTCTCACCGACCAGACTCGTGCCCGTGCCTGTCCACGTTCCGACCAAATGTTTAAACAACGAGATACTGTCGATACGGGAAGGCTCCGCTTCCACTGCGACGGCGAAGCAGACCGACAGAAGAGCGAGGAAGAGCGGTTTCATCCGCCGGAACCTATCCGGGTCGGTCCGCATTCCAACCGATATTGAAGCAGCCCGCCCTGGAAATAAGCCTGACAAAAGCAGCGCGACGGGGACAGAATAGATCGTGCTCACCGCATCATGGCCTTGGGCGTGACGCGAACCTTCACCACTTCACTCTATGAACAAAGTCTCCATTTCACGGCGTCAGTTTGCTCAGTTGTTAGGCGCAGGCGCCGCTGCCACCGCGTTTTCGCGCGTGTATTCCGCGCCGGAAGCGACTGCATCCGCGGCCACGATCACGCGCTTAAGCTCGAATGAAAATCCATACGGCCCTTCGCCGAAGGCACTGCAAGCGATGACAGACTCCTTCAACCTGGCCTGCCGCTATCCGGACGAACACGCCCATGGCCTGATCGAGGCCCTCGCCAAATTGAATAATGTAAGTCCCGATCAAGTTCTCCCGACCGACGGTTCAGGCGAAATCCTGAAACTTTGCGCTGAGGCGTTCACGGGACCGGCCGTGAAAGATGCGGCGCGTAGCTTACCTCACGGAACACTCGTCGCGGCCGATCCGACTTTCGAGGCGATCCTGAATCACGCCCGCGTGGCCGGCGCAGACGTGGTCAAAATTCCGCTCACGCCCAGCTTCAGTCACGATCTCCCAAAAATGGCAGCCGCGGCCAGGGACGGCCTCATTTACATTTGCAACCCGAACAATCCCACCGCCAGCATCACGCCTAAAAGCGAGATCCGGGACCTCATCGCCAGGACTCCGCGTCAGACCATGGTCCTGGTGGACGAAGCCTACTTCCACTATGCCGACAGCACGGAATACGAGAGCGTCATCCCGCTGGTCAAAGATTACCCGAACCTGATCGTGGCGCGCACATTCTCCAAGATTTATGGAATGGCCGGTTTGCGCTGCGGTTATTGCGTGGCGCAAAAAGATACGATCGACCGAATGCGGACGCACCAGCCATGGGACAGCGTCAATATCATGGCTTTGAGCGCGGCCGTCGCGAGCCTGAGCGATCCAGACCAGGTCAGCAATGGCCGACGTCTCAACAGTGAGGCAAGGGCATTCGTCCTCACCGAGCTCGACAAAATGGGATACAAAACCATTCCTGCGCAGGCCAACTTCATCATGACCGATGTAAAGCGGCCAGTGAAACCGCTGATCGAAGCGTTAAAACAGCGTAACGTCGAAGTGGGCCGTTTGTTTCCCACTTTCCCAAATCACATGCGCATCACCATCGGCAAAAAATCCGAGATGGAAGCATTCCTGGCCGCCTTCCGTCAGGTCACATGACCAGGTGGATCGGCCCCTCCGAGGCCGATGTTGAGGATTGATCGTCGGCTCTGGTTAGGAGCTTGACCTGGCCAGCTGACAGTCGACACACTTGCCACATGAATACTCTCCATTCACTCCTCCGAAGCCTCGCCGTCATGACGGCGGTTGCATTGATCGCTATTCCATCCTTCGCGCAAGACCAAGCCGCGTCCCCCGCCGTTGTGACCGGACCGGTCGCGGCGCCCACCGGACAGCCCAGCGAAGCCGAGATGATGAAGCAGATGATGGAACTGTCCAAGTTGAACGACAATCACAAGCTCCTCGCCGATCTGGCTGGTACCTGGACTTACACGGTCAAAATGTGGATGGGTGATCCCAATGCCAAGCCAGAGGAATCAACGGGCGTCGCGGTCAGAAAGGCGATCATGGATGGCCGTTTCTTCACCCTCGACGTAACAGGGAAAATGGAAATGCCAGGGCCGGACGGCAAAAAGAAAGAAATGACTTTCAAGGGCATGGGTGTCGACGGTTACGACAACGTAAAAAAGAAGTTCGTCGGCACTTGGATTGATAACATGGGCACGGGCGTCATGATGGCGGAAGGAACTTACGATCCCGCCACGAAAACGTTCAACTACGCCTCCGAAGTCGAGATGATGCCCGGAATGAAAACCAAGGTCCGCGAAGCCATAAAAGTCGTCGATGCCAACCATCACGTCTTCGAATGGTACGAAGACCGCGGCGGCAAAGAAGCGAAGACGATGGAGATCAGCTACACGCGCAAGAAGTAAGTAGAGACATATTGGCGCCGGCCGACGGAAATTCGGCTGAGCGATCGGGGAGACCGCGAATCAATCTATGACCGCCAGCCTTCGCAATTTCCAGAATCGGTGCTATATTATTCAATGTCTAAACCATCCGGCGCCTTTTTTTCCCGTCGTGCCCCCGACAACATCACCGAAGAGCTAGTGGCCGTCCTTTCGTCGAAGGCCTCGTTCGAATTCAAGCCTTTGTTCGAAATTCTCCTGGTTAATCTCCGGGAGATGAACGCAGCCAGTGGAGGCGAAGAAATGTTGCGCCTGCGCGCCTACGAGAAACTTCAGAGTTTGGTTAGCCAGGGTGCCGTTACCCGAAAAGTTACCGGGATCGTCAAAAAGTATAAGGGCGTCGCCCCAAGATTGGTCGCGCTTAGCGCTGAGATGAAAGTATTGCGCGCCGAGTGGAATCAGCGCGCCCTCGCCAAGGCCGCTGCGGCGAACTAATTTTTCTCCTCGCGCTGTCAGCCGACCCAAGGCTGACAGCGCAGAGAGGGGATGACACAGCGACCGCATTTCGCGGCTTTGCCAGATCGATGCCAGTGGTTCTGTTTGTTCTCGACCACTTCCATGACCGGTAATACGATGCGCTGAAACGGCGCATTGATAGCGTAAGCGTTTCAATATCACGGCATGGACCAGACCAAGCTCAAGATCGACGAAGCGAAGCTGAACGCATTCATGGGCAAGGCCCTGGCCGACATGGGCGCGGCCGTAAATACGAGTTTGATCCTTATCGGCGATCGTCTTGGTCTCTACAAAGCGATGGCGGGAGCGGGACCGCTGACTTCACAGGAGCTGGCCGACAGGACCGAAACCTCGGAACGATACGTGAGGGAATGGCTCTCCGCCCAGGCCACGGGTGGGTATGTTTCCTTCGATCCGGCCTCGGACAAGTTCACCTTGCCGGACGAACAGGCCATGGCCCTGGCCATCGACAACAGTCCGGCCTTCATTCCCGGGGCCTACCAAATCATCGCGTCCACCGTCCTCGACGAACCGAAAGTGCGCGAAGCATTCAAAACCGGTGGCGGCGTCGGGTGGCACGAACACAATTGCATTTTGTTTGAAGGCACCGAGCGCTTCTTCCGGCCCGGCTATTCCGCGCACCTGATTAATGAATGGATCCCGGCCCTCGAAGGAGTCGACGCAAAACTAAAGGCCGGAGGAACGGTGGCCGATGTGGGTTGCGGGCGTGGCGTCTCCACTGTCCTGATGGCGCAGGCTTATCCGAAATCGAAATTCTTCGGATTCGACTATCACGCGCCGTCCATCGATTGGGCCACCGCTTCAGCGGCCAAGGCGGGCGTGAGCGATCGCGTCACCTTCGAGGTCGCCTCCTCCAAGGAATTTCCCGGAAAAGATTACGACCTGGTCGCGTTCTTCGATTGCCTGCATGACATGGGTGACCCGGTCGGCGCTTCCGCCCACGTGCTGAAGACGCTCAAACCTGATGGCACCTGGATGATTGTTGAGCCGTTTGCCAACGATAAGCTGGAGGACAATATGAACGCGGTCGGTCGCATCTTTTACTCGGTCTCCGCCCTAATCTGCACACCGGCGTCGCTCTCTCAGGAAGTCGGACTCGGTCTGGGCGCGCAGGCCGGCGAAGCGCGTTTGCGCGACGTCGTGACGCAAGGCGGATTTACAAGATTCCGCCGGGCCACGGAGACTCCGTTTAACCTGATTCTGGAAGCGCGACCGTAACACGCGCCGTGCGCACAAACGGGTCATCGTTTCCCGAGCGCATCTAGCCTAACGAAAAAAAACGGGATCATTTCTGATCCCGCTGTAAAAGCTGACGGAAGGGAACGTTAAGTTTAAGTGTTTTAAGTGACTCCCGAGCTTTGACCTCTATTTAGCAATCGCTATGCCACCAGGAAATTAGGGTGCGTTCCAACGAGACCGACACTACTTACTCCGCTTTGCGTTGTTCCCGCCCTGCTTGGCTGCCATGGCCTGCCCCTTCTGCTTTTTCGCTGCGTCATTCTTGTTCTGCTTTTGTGATGCCTGCTTCTGTACTGATTTCGGATTTCTATCGCCCATAGCCCCAACCTAGCACGCTCCGCGACCTAAGCTCCCAAGACATTCGAATCAGGAAAGCAGGGCAGAGGAAAGCCGACAAGTAGCCGGCCTTCGACGAGAGCGGGGTTGATCTGCTTTCCAATCCCGTGAATCCTGTCTGGAACTTTCCGGCTTCCGCCACTTCCTGTTTTCCTGCCTTCCTAATTCATCCGCCGCGCAAACCTCGCGGCGCTCGCCCCCGCGCGCGTCCCCGTCGCGAAACATCCCTGCAGCAGATAGCCGCCCGTCGGCGCTTCCCAGTCAATCATTTCGCCCGCAACAAAGACGCCGGGCGCCTTGCGCAACATCAGCGTCTCGTCCAGTTCACCCCAACGAACTCCGCCGGCCGACGAAATCGCTTCTGCGATCGGTCTCGGATTTTGCAGCCGCAGCGTAAAGTTTTTCACCTGCTCGATCGCACTCTCGAGATGTGCCGGCTTCTCGCCGCTCTCCAAGAGCGCGACCGCCGCCGGGTTCAGTTTCCAAGCGCGCCACCATTCCGACGCCCCGCTCAGTTCGGCGGCGCGTTCCCGCAAATTCTCGACGGAAAGTTGCGGCTTGAAATCAATGGCCAGCGTCGGCTCCTTCATCTCGCGCAACCTCCGGCCAAGTCGGTAAATCGCGCCCCCTTCCAAGCCGTATTTAGTGATGAGCAACTCGCCCGAGACTGCTTCCTCTCCCGCGCGCACGGTCAGATTTTTGAGTGGCAACCCTTCGGCGCGTTCCAAAAAAGCCGGCGACCAGCTCACTTCCCACCCGCAATTCGCCGACTGCCATGGCGCGATCTCGATCCCGAGTTGCGCGAGGATGGCGGGCCACTTCCCATCCGACCCGGTATCCGGCCAGGAAGCCCCACCGAGCGCGAGCACAACCGCTTTCGCCCTTTGCTCTCCGTTCTCAAAACGCACACCCCATCCATCGCTCATGCGTTCCAACCCGGTGAAGCGCGCCCCGGTTTGAAATTGCACGCCGTTCGCGCGCAACCGCTCGGTCCACGCGCGCAAAAGTCCGGCCGCTTTTTGCCCGCGTGGAAAAACGCGGCCGCTCGATCCCACGTAGGTTTCAATTCCCAACGAATTCGCCCACTCCTGTAAATCCGCCGGTCCGCACTGCCCGAGCAAGTCGCGCCAGCGCTCCGGCTCTGCCCCATAGCGCTCGGGAAAGTTTTCCACCGGTTCGCTGTGCGTCAGATTCAATCCACCGCGCCCAGCGATCAAAAATTTGCGACCGAAAGAAGACTGCGCATCGCACAGAATCGTCGATGCCCCCGTGGCGCTGGCCACTTCCGTCGCGCGCATCCCGGCCGGCCCCCCGCCGATGATAAGAACAGAATCCACCGCCAGAACTTAGCGAAACGAGCCGCACGTTGAAAGCGCTCGAAAACCAATCTGCGAAAATGGCCCGGGTAATCTGTGGACTGATGAAAACCGAATTCAATCGGCCGAGAGCACGAACCGATTGCCTTCGCTATCCTTAAACATGGCGTAGGTCCCCCAGGGTTGCTTCTCCGGCGGACCTTCAAATTCCACGCCGCGCTTCTTCAGTTCGTCATAAGTCTTGTCGATGTTGTCGCACGCATACGACATGTTCATGAACGAGCCAATCCGCTTCTCATCCCCTTCGGGTGTGAACAAGACAACCCGCGTCTCCGCCTTCGGCACCCGCAGTTCGATCCAGCGCTGTTTCTCATCGAAAGGCTGATCCGTGATGATCGTGAATCCGAGCTTCTGGGTATAAAAATCCAGGGCCCGGTTCTGATCGTGCACGGGAATACTCACAAACTTGATTTGCTTGATCATGATGAACCAATCGTAAATGCTGATGCGTCCGCGTCCAGAAACGAGCGCGTGTTAAACGAGAAACCGTTGTCCGTTTATCGGTATAGTGCTAAACTGACCTGTCGTCGACTTTTCCCCATGCCTCGTTTTCGCGAAACAATCCCAGTCGACGACTACATCCTCGACGTCCTCATGCGCGACCTCGTCGGCCACGATCAACACGCCAGCGCCTATCTCGTCTACCTTTATCTATACGCCCAGGCCATCCGCCAAAAATGGAGACCGGTCCGAGCGAGTTTGCGCATGCTCGCCGAAGCCACCGGCCTCTCCAAGAGCGCTGTGCACAGCGCCATGGAGCGGTTACACCGGCGCGAACTAATTGCGACGACGAGCAAACACGCCACCGCCATCCCGCATCACCTCGTCTTGCGCCACTGGCGCCGCTGATGCCACGGACCGCGAGACTATTTCGCCGTCTGCGTCTGCTGATACAGGACGTTTAACCAGTGTCCGCCTCGCTTTTGGTAAAGAGAACTCACCCAGCAAGGCGAAGGAACCGGTGTGCCCTGGCAGCTGGTTTCCTGCGCCTCGTGATAAGTCAGGAGCGCTAAACCGTCGCCCAGCATCCGCAACTCGAAGTTGTCCAATTGATAACTCTTCACCTCGCATATTTTACTGCCCACTGCCGCCACCACTGACGCCTTGTTCGAGACGCCACCGAAACCCATCTCCACGTGATCATCGGACAAAAACGATTCGAAGAACTTCCCGTCATGATTCTTCCATGCCTCCCATGATTGCTTTTCCAATGCGATGAGTTCCTGCTGGAGGGTCGCTTCGTCGCCCACTGCCATTCCTGGAGATGGAAAAGCCAGAGACAAGATCACGCTGGCGAAGAAAGGCGCGACAACCGGTAGTATTTTCATGAATGACCAGTCCACTGCGGTCAATATGCGCGCAGCACCAAGACATAATTCCGACAATATCGGATCCACGGATTCCATCCCTGCTGAATCTGCGAAAATGGCTCCGGCGATCTGTGGACTAAGTCCAAGTCAGCTCAACCGTGAGTCCCGCGAATAAGAACAGAATCGCTTACGGTACCACCGGTAGGACGATGCGCGAAGAGTTCGGGCCGCTGCGGTAGATCTTGATGGTGGGCTGCGACGTGCTCGGATAGAAAAACGGAAAATCACGGCTGGCCACGCGCACGCGAATCTCATTGCCGGTTTCGAAAATGCGGTTGGCGCTAAATCCACTGAAATCGATCGCATGGGCCACGCGGAAATTCGCTGCATGATCCTTGAAAGCGCCGCGGCTGACCACGTGCTCAGATCCGGTAGGCGTGACTTCCGTCACCTGCACATAGTAATAGGCGTTATGATCGGTCGCCGAAACGAAAAGGTGAAACTCAGGCAGACCGACCACGTGCACGTTTTGCGTGAGAGGAGCAGTCGTGAAACTGATGAAACTCGCGCTGGTATCCAGGGCCGTGTCCACATTGCCATTAAAAATATCGCCGCCGGAATTGATGACCGCATTGACTGCGATCACCGCGCCGATCAGCGTGGCCGCATCCTGGCCCAGCGCATTTTGAATAGGCTGCAGGATAGGCGGCAGAATGGAATTGGGTGGGACGATCTGGGATTTTCCTTTTCCACCCGTGGTCAGGAGTTTGGCGCCGTTGAAGTAGTACGTGCTATTCGTTGTACCCGGTAAGGGAAAAGTGTTCGACGTCACGAGGCCGGCCTGGGACCAAAGCGCGGTGCGCTCCGGCGCGATCGTCACGCGCGGCTCGGTGTTGATGCCGTTATTCAATCCCTTGAGCCAATGGTCGAACCAGCGCACCACTTGCGCGCGCACGTACGACGCTTCCGGGGTCGTGATATCGTCGGACGCTGGAGGATGTCCGACTCCCCCCAAATACATTTTGAAAAACGGAATGGACGTTGCGCTTTGAAACAGCCTGGTCGCCTGTTCCACGGGAAAAAGCCAGTCGTGCCAGCCTTGCACAAGAAACACCGGCACGCTCAGCTCGGCCGGATTAAAAATCACTGACCGCCAATCGATGTTGCTCTGCGGGCCGCCTGTCCGAATGTTTTCCGGAGTGCCGCCGAGCAAATCGTCGAGCCAGCTAAAAATCTGGCTGTCGTAGTTCGGATTCTGAAGGTCGAACCCGCTCGCGAAAAGCGCGACTCCGTAACTTAGCTTGGGCACGTCGTTCGGACTGAGCGCCTGATACAAATCGGTCCATCCCACCACGGGCGCGACCGCGGCTAATCCCGCCACATGGGTGCGCATGATTTCAAAAGAGTGACCGCCGCCGTACGACGCCCCGGTCACGCCGAACTTGCTGCTCGCATTCACGGGAATTGCGATGGCCGGTGAATCGCCGACCGCGCCGGTCTGCGCCGCCAGAATAATCGTCTTCAGATCGTTGATTTCATTCGGACCGGCCAGCGTAACGAGTCCATCGGAATCGCCAAACCCGCGAGTGGTCGGCGTCACAACCACAAATCCCGCGCTGGCCAGATCCTGGGCCGCTGCCACTGTCGTGCTACTGGTTTTCGACTCCCCGTAACCATGGATGATAACGACGACCGGCGCCGGCGCCGCGACGCCATCGGGAATATAAACACGCGCGTCGAGATGAATCGTGCTCACGGTCGACGGCGCAGTGTCTCCCGAAGCCGTCGCCGTAGCGCTGGCTGGCACCGCAATGAGTGTATCAAACTGCGAAAAAGTCCCGGACTGTGCTCCGGAACAAACAAATACTAGCGCGCAAAAAACGATCCATGTTCTCTTCATATTATTTCCCTTTTCCCTCGGCGAAGGTCGTCCCAACCTTCCCTTCTGGCAACCGAAGATTGCACCATTACTGCGGAAAATGTGGGAAACCCATCCGCGCCAAAAGAATCGCTCGAGTCAAAGGCCGCATGATGCCGCGGCGATCTGCCCTCAGTCCGAGGTGACGCAGCCCTCGACTTGAGCCATCCTCAAACCGGCGTGGACGCTAGAATTGAATTCCAAAATCTGCTGCGGAGCAATGCGCCCATCCTCGCGCTCGCGCCGATGCAGGATGTGACGGACCTGCCGTTCATGCGCCTGATCAGCGGCTACGGAAACGCAGACGTTTACTTCACCGAATACTTCCGGGTCCTGCCCGACTCGCGACTCGATCGGCACATCCTCGCCTCCATTACGCAAAACCCGACCGGCCGCCCGGTCATCGCGCAGATGATCGGCAACGACATCCCGGCCCTCGTCCGCACCGCGCGCGAACTGCAGCAGCATCCCGTCGCCGCGATTGATCTGAATCTTGGCTGCCCCGTCCCGATCGTGTACCGCAAATGCGCCGGCGGTGGTTTACTCCGCGACCCAGACCGCATCGACCAAATTCTGGGCGCCTTGCGCGCAGCCATCGCCATCCCGTTTACCGTAAAAACGCGCATCGGCTTCGACGACACCGATATCTTCGACAACGAACTCCTTCCCATCTTCGCGCGACACTCGTTAGACCTGCTTACCGTCCACGCGCGCACGGTGAAAGAGATGTATCGCAGCGCGCCTCGTTACGACTTCATCGCGCGCGCCGTCGCCGCGATGCCATGCCCGGTGCTCGCCAACGGCAACATCTATTCCGCCGACAAAGCCGATGAAGTCCTCGCGCTCACCGACGCGCACGGGCTCATGATCGGCCGCGGCGTCATCCGCAATCCCTGGCTCTTCCGCCAGATTCGCGAGCAACGCCGCGGCCAACCTGTCTTTCGTCCCACCGGCCGCGCCGTTCTCGAGTATGTGGAAGCGCTCTATCAAGCCGTCAGCAAGCCCGACATCCGGGAGTCAGCCCAGGTCCACAACATGAAGAAGTATATGAACTTCATCGGCCTCGGCGTCGAACCGACCGGCCAGTTCCTCCACGGAATCCGCCGCGCCACTACCCGCGCGGATCTCTTCGCGCTCTGCCGCGAGTTCCTCGATCACGACGAGCCCATGCCGCTCGAGCCTTTCCCGATCGCGCTGAACCCAACCGATGTAATGGCCGGCGCAATGCGATAGTGGGAAACGCCCTAATTTCAGCCACGGATGAACACGGATTTCACAGATGATTCGGGATCACTTGCATTCCGAATCTGTGTTTCATCCGTGTTAGTCTGTGGCAAAAAATCCCCGTGCTCGCGCCGCTTCCATTCCGCGCTTCTTCCCGTTAGTCTGCAACCTCCATGACCGCCACCGCTGAACCCGAAGATGCCGCGCCGCTCGGCGGCGAAGATCACGTCCCCGATTTTCTCGGTCATCCGCGCGGGCTCTGGTATCTCGCCTTTACCGAGGCGTGGGAACGTTTTTCCTACTATGGGATGCAGTCACTGCTTGTCCTTTACATGGTCAAGTATCTCCTGCTCCCAGGACGCATCGAACACGTCGCCGCGTTCGACAGCTTTCACCGGCTTTATGGTGGTCTCAGCGGTCAGGCGCTCGCCTCCGCCATCTTTGGCACCTACGCCGCCAGCGTGTATCTGACGCCGATCTTCGGCGGTTTCCTCGCCGACCGCGTGCTCGGCCGGCGCCGCACGGTTCTCCTTGGCGCACTCACCATGGCCGCCGGGCACTTCCTGATGGCGTTCGAGGCCGCCTTTCTTTTCGCGCTCCTTTGCCTCGTGCTCGGTTGCGGCATGTTCAAGGGCAACATCGCCAGCCAGGTCGGCTCACTTTATAAACCCGAAGACCTCCGCCGCGCCGACGCCTTCCAGATTTTCTATCTCGGCATTAACGCCGGCGTCATCGCCTCGCCGCTGATCGTCGGAACGCTCGGCGAAGTTTACGGCTGGCACTACGGCTTCTTCGCCGCTGGAGTCGGCATGCTCCTCGCCACCGGCATCTATCTTTTTGGCCAGAAATATCTCCGCGCGGGAGAAAATGATGCCCGCACCGTCGCTGCTGCGCCGCGTGTGAAACTCACCAGCCGCGACTGGCGCGCGGTCTTCGCGCTGATCCTTCTCATCCCGGTGCTCGCCGTCGCGATCGTGCCTAACAACCAAATCTTCAACGCTTACCTCGTCTGGGGCGACCAGCAGTTCGACCTCGTCTTCATGGGCAAAAAGCTGCCCACCACCTGGCTCGTCACCCTCGACGCCATCGTCAGCGTCAGTTTCCTCGCGCTCGTCGCGCTTTTCTACCGTTGGTATGGCAAGCGCTGGCGCGAGCCCGACGAAATCACCAAGATCATCATTGGCTCCGGGTTCTCCATCGCCGGCGCCATGTGCCTCTTTACCGCCGCCGCCACACAGGGGGCCGGGCAAAAAATCGGTCTCTTCTGGCCGGTTGCCTTCCACTTTCTCAATAGCGTCGCCTTCGCCCATCTCCTGCCGATCAGCCTCGCCCTCTTCGCCAAGGTCGCGCCCAAGTCGATCAACGCCACCATCATCGGCCTCTATTACTTGGCCTTCTTCTTCGCCAACAGCCTCGTCGGCTGGGTCGGCGGCTTCTACCAAACGATGCCGACCACCACCTTCTGGCTGCTTCACGCCGGCTTCGCCGCCGGCTCAGGCCTCTGCTTTCTTCTCTTCAAATTTATCGCGGGCCATCATCTCGAAGCCGAGCCCGGACGGCTGTAAGCTTTCGCCCTCAGGAAAAACTCGCATCCGCTCCGGCTCCCCGAATTTTCGTGAGTGCCCTGACATCGTGACCCAGTAGAAAAAATCATCGTGAATCCGAACAAGGCATTGTGGGAGAAAGGCGACTTCACCGAAATTGCCGCTTTGATGCGTCAATCTGGAGAAGCCGTTGTCCAATCTCTGGGAATAAAGGCGCCTCTACGAGTCCTGGATCTCGGCTGCGGAGATGGCACGACGGCGATTCCTCTGGCCCTGTTGGGGGCGGACGTCTTAGGCATCGACATTGCCAGGAACCTGGTTGAAGCCGGCAACAGGCGCGCGGCCGAGCAAGGGCTCAATCGCTTGAAATTTCAAGAGGGCGATGCCTGCGATTTGCAGGGAATCAGCGACCACGCGTTCGATCTGACCCTTTCCGTTTTCGGCGCCATGTTTGCACCCAGGCCGTTCGAGGCAGCCGCGGAGATGGTCCGGGTGACACGCCCCGGAGGTCGCATTGTCATGGGCAACTGGATCCCAAACGACCCGACGTCGTTCGTCTCGCAGCTGCTCAAGATCAGCTCCTCGTTCCTGCCTCCGCCTCCCGATGGATTCGTTAGTCCGATGACCTGGGGCGTGGATACTCACATCATCGAACGTTTTGGGCGAGCGGGCGTGCCCCGCGAAAAAATATCGTTGGTCAAGGACACGTTCTACTTTATCGCGCCTGACCAAACTCCGGATCATGTGGTCGACTTATTTCGACAATTCTATGGCCCGACCATGAACGCATTTGAAGCGGCGCAAAAGAGCGGAAAAGTGGAAGAACTCCACCGCCAACTCCTGGAATTGGCAAATGCCCAAAACAAGGGCGCCGACGATAGCACTTCCATACCCGCTACGTTCCTGCGTGTGACCGTGTCGTTGTGAGTGAACGGATCGGGCTACGGCCGCACAAACTCCGTCCGATACTTTGCGGCCAGCTCCTGCGATTTCTTCCCTAACTCCGCGGGCTCTGCCTGGTCGAGCTCCGGCGGAGTGGATCTGCGGGTCGGCACGGTGACGCCGACCTGCGCGAAGAATGCTTCCTGTCCGGCTGGCGCACAGATGCAGAGCAATCGCGCCGCCGCGCCGGAGGCGTTGGTGAAGGAATGCGGTGCGTTGGACGGGATACTCACGGTTTGGCCTGTGTGTATAGTCGACTTTTCTCCGCGGAAGGTGGTTTCGATCTCACCTTCCAGGACGGTAAAGGATTCCTCGAAGTCGTGCCGATGCGGCGGCGGACCGCCCCCGGGCGGGATGTGCATATCGATGAGGCAATAACGGCCGGCCGTGTCGGCGCCCGAGAGGAGGATGGTGTAAGTATCTCCGACGAGTCCGATGTGCGGCAGGCTCTCATCGGTGTCGGGCCGCGCAATCTTAAGGCTGCGCGCGCAGTCGTCGGCGGGAAGCGGCGTGACGCGCTGAGCTATGATGGAGTGTTCGTTCATAGGTCCCTTTCTCGTCTCACCGTTTCTCGGAATTTCAAAGTGAGCGGCGTTCATTTGCCGCGATCGCGAATTACTTTTTCGGGAGGCCGAGGAGAAGCGAAATGGCGCCGACAATGAGATTCAGGATGGCGACGGCTTGATTGACGTTGAGGAGCTGAACGATCAGCTCTTTCGGGCCGGGCACGAACCAGAGGCCGCCGACGAGAAGAAGAAGCAGACCGAGAAAGATGCAGTAGCCGCGGGCGCGCGCGGTCCAGCCGAGCCAGATCCCAAGCAGACCAAGTGTGATGTGGATGACGCCATGGAGCAAGTTGCCGGTCAGAACAACGAACACGACGGGACTGAACAGTTCCCAGATGCCTTCGATAAGAAGGAAGAGTCCAATCAGAATGGCGAAACGGTCGGCGAGCGTCTTGTTCATCGAACAAGCTAAAAGTAGAAAGGAGAAAGGCTAAGGGAATTAGGGCGCTGAAAATCTGCGTAATCTTCCTCCTCGGCGATCTCCGTGCCCTCCGCGGTTAAAAATCTTTGAATCCAACCACCAGCCCAACCGCATCCATTCTTTAGATACCATGGAAACTTCATACCCAACCCCGCCGTCGGTCACCTCCCCAGCTGTCACCAATGTGCGAACCTGGAACATCCTTTGTCACGCCGGCGCCTTGCTCGGCGTTTTTCTTCATTTCCCCGGCCACCTGCTCGGGCCGTTCATCGTCTGGCTGGCCAAGCGCGACGACTCGCCC
>JBBRNL010000016.1:0-15218 GCA_038230335.1 Chthoniobacterales bacterium
CCTAACGAGAAGTAGACGAAGGTTCGTATTTATTGGCGAACAAAGTTTCGCCTAATTCGGAGTTGCCAGTGGACGGTTGACCAGTGTAGAACGGGTTATGTTCATGTGAACATTTACCCATTTCTAACATGAAAACTCCATTATTACCTGGGGATTGGGCTGGCTGGGAAGAGAGCAGCATGGCGAGGGAGTCGGTGGGATTGGTCACTGCCATTGTGGCGGAAGAACCGCCCGCAGACAAACCGAAAAAGTTACTGGATCGGGTGCGGGAGGTGATGCGGGTACGACGGTACAGTATCCGGACGGAGGAAGCGTATCTCGATTGGATCCGACGGTTTATACAGTTCCACGCGAGGAACGAAGATGGCGTGGAGAAAACCGAAGAACGGAAAACTGTCGCCACGGCTACTTCGTCCTTACGGCGAAGAAACACTGAATACGGACAACTGAAATCGGAGGGAACGCAATCGGCTCACCACGGCGAGTCCGTCCATGGGCGGACTGGAAGCCGATTGGAGCACGCTGGAAGCGTTCGGTCCTGGGGCGAAGACGGCGGTCAAAGACGGCCGCTACAGAAGAAGAAGCGAGAAGTTTGCGATGACGGGACATCATCGCCAGCACGCGAGACGTATGCGCTACCCGGGCGGGGGGAATCAGAGGGGAAAACATGGCGGCACCCGGCGGAGATGGGAGAGGCGGAAGTGACGGAGTTTCTTACTTATCTGGCGACGGAGCGGAAGGTGGCGGCGGCAACTCAGAATCAGGCGCTGAGCGCGTTGCTTTTTCTTTATGAGCAAGTGTTGGAACGGAAGCTAAAGTTTCTCAACGTGGAACGGTCGAGCCGGCCGCCGCGGGTGCCGGTTGTGCTCACTAAAGAGGAGGTGCGCGCGGTGCTGGCGCATTTGAAGGGTGATTATCTGTTGATGGCGGAGCTGCTCTACGGGGCGGGCCTGCGCCTGATGGAATGTTTGCGGCTCCGCGTGAAGGATGTCGATTTCGGCCACGGATATATCGTGGTGCGCGATGGCAAGGGGATGCGGGATCGGGTGACGATGTTGCCGGTGGAGTCGAGCGCAGCGTTGCGGTCGCACCTGGAACGGATTCAGGAGTTGCACCAGCAGGACCTGGCGCGGGGGGGTGGTCGGGTTTATCTGCCGTTTGCGCTGGACCGGAAATATCGGAACGCGGAGAAATCGTGGGTCTGGCAATATGTTTTCCCGGCAACGAAGCCATCGGTTGATCCGCGGTCGGACGAGGGGCAGGCGGTGGTGCGGCGGCATCATGTGCAGGAGAAGAATCTGCAGAACGCGGTGAAAATGGCGGTGGCGCAAGCGGGGGTGAACAAGGCGGCGAGCTGTCACAGCCTGCGTCATTCGTTTGCCACGCATCTGCTGGAGAACGGGTACGATATCCGGACGGTGCAGGAGCTTCTTGGTCACAAGGATGTGAGCACGACGATGATTTACACCCACGTGTTGAATCGGCCGGGGATTGGGGTGCGGAGCCCTTTGGACTGAGAACGGAAAGCGGAAAACGGAAAGCTGAAAGCGGAAAGCGGAAAGCGGACGACGGTCATAGACCGCCGCTACAGAAGAAATTCTTAAGAACGCCTCAACGGAGTGAGGTTTACAGCGAAATTCGGGGAACGGCGGCTACGGGGTGGGCGCGGGGACGGGAGAGGTCGCGACCGGTGGGATGGGAGAGGCGGACGGAAGGGGAGAACTGGTGGCGCCGGGTGAGGGGATGGGTGATTGGGTGAGCGGAAGTTTTAGAGCGTTCAGGTCAGGATTATTCATGGCGAAGGTGCCTTCGCGTTCATCCACTCGCGCGCACCACATGCCGTCGGCCGTGGGTGTTCCGACGGTCAATCTGTGCAAGGTTTTGTCGTCGGTTGATGTGGTAAACGTGACGGTGAACTGCGGTTTATCGAAGCCATGCTGAGGCTGGGTCGCTCCGGTCCAGCGCACGGCGTGCAGTTTGGCCAGGGTGTTGAGGAGCGATTGTACGTTTGTTTGATTGATCGGGCCGCCTTCGCCACTGGCCCACTTCCACTGATTCCCCGGACCGCGCATGAGGGTCTGTTCCTTGTCCGTTTTTAGGGTGAGTCGGTGAATCTCCTCCGGTTTGAAGTTGAAGATAGTGACATCCTGCCACTGGAGTGGATCGGTATAGATGCTTTCGAGCAATGATTTGCGGACGGCCAGAACAAAGGGCTCATCGCCAAGGCGAGCGTAAACATTGTCGCCTTCAATTTTTCCGAAGGCGATGGTGGCGAAAGGTTGTTCGCCGGCCTTGCTCTCGGCCGTGTTCTCGGAAGCGAACGAACTGAAGGTGAGTTGCAGGGCCGGCTTGTCCAACCCGTACTTGGGCAGATTGGAAGCGACATCTTCGACGAACCTGGTCACCTGCTCGTTGCCTAACGTATCGATGAGCCGGCGAACTTCGGTCGAGTTAGCGGCTGCATTATTGCGGCTGGCGATCGTCCAGTTGTCATCTTTTCGGGCCAGCACGATTTTTCCCTTGCCGGATGCGTCGATGGTGAGGCGATCGAGATTGTTTCGGTCGATGCGCGCGAGATGCTTGTCGCGCAGGTCGTTGGGCCGGGCGTTCAGCACTTCTTCCACTTTTTTGGGCAAAGTGTAAACGAAACCGCGCGAAGCGAAGCGAGCATAGACCTGGTCCTTTTGTTTTTCAGGCACAGCGCCGATCTGAAGCATTTGGCCCTGCTTATCGTTTTCCCCGAACAAAGTGATGGCGCCACGGGGTTCGGTCAGGCCGTAGACATGGAGGTCGCCGCGATCGTCGGCGAGGAACTGTTGAATCCGGGCCGTCGTGACCTGGGCAATCAAATCGCCGATCTTTTGGTCGTCGCCCCGCGCCCGCAGTGGGCGCACCAGGTCCCAGTGGTCGTTTTTCTTTTCCAATTCCATCTCGCCGGCGGCCGATTTCACAATGAGTCGGGAGACCTGGGTGGTGGTGAGGTCGGTCAGTTTTTTATCGCGGAAATCGTCCGGCTTTTTGTCGATCGCTTTTTTAACGGCTTGCGAGACGACGTAGGTCTCCCGGGAGTTCTCAAATCTCACGTACATCCTGCCTTCCAGGACTGCATCTTTGCCGAGCAAAATTTCAGGTGGGGCCTCTGCTCCGCTTAACTTCAAACGAAGCTTGGGTTTGTTCAGGCCGAATTCATTCAGTTTGTTCTTGTCCGCATCGATCTCTTTGGCCGAGATCGTCGTGTCTTTTTGCCAGCTCTCCACTTCGGACAAGACGGTGTCAATCAAAGCGGCGTCGGCCTGGTCTTTGATCGGATTTTCCAGGCGCCATTTTTTGTCATGGCGGCGCAGGTCGATTTTTTCATCCCCGTTTTGGATAACGATGCCATCGATCTGGTCGGTCTTGATGTTGACAAGGTTTTGGCTCTGACGTTTGGCCTCTTGCGTGGTGGGTTGCTTCTTGTCGTAAAAGTACAGATAGGCAAAGAGCAATCCGGCGATAGCCAGGAGCAGGAGTGTCGTCTTCCCTTTCATACGATGAGGAGTGGGGTCAGGCCCGGCGTTTCCACCACACGGCGGCGCCGATGACGGCGGGGAAGAGAGGCATGATGACAAGGATGAGCCAGCGGATATTTCGCAGAGCGTCGTCGCTTAAATTAAAGGTCAGCGTTTTCGTCACCTTGGGCGCAATGCCGATGAGTTGTTCGCGGCTGAGCAGCCAGTTCACTCCGCCAGAGATGAAGTCGAGGCCCTGCTGATCCTGGGTGAGCGCCTTGTCTTCGATGAAGGTGGAGTTGCTCACCACGACCATGCGCGCGGAGTTGACCTGCACGCGCGCGTCGGCGCTCCCGCCTTTTTCGATGGCCGCCGCCATATATACAGGTGTGCCATTACTCTTTGTCGCATCGGCCTGAAACTTCGCCTGGTCGGCCGAGTTGTAATCGGTTTCGGCAAAGTATCCCTTCTCCGCTTCGAGGAGCGGTTCGATCCTGATGTTGGCTGCTTTCATTCGGTCCACCTCGAGGGTGAGCGACGAGGTTCCGCCAAAGAAGAGAGCGCGCGCTCCGGCCAGCCGTTTGGTGATGGGATTCTCGCCGATGAAGCGCGCTTGCACGTCGCGGGTCATGCCGACTTCCTGGATGCCGGTCTTAATAAAAACCATGAGGCGATCGTCGTTCACGCGCACGCCCACTTCGGCCAGAAACGCGTCGAGCTTCGGGGTTTTGGCCGCGGGATCGTGCAGGAACAAAATGCGTCCCTGTTTGTTCCAGAAATCGCGCAGCAACTTCATCTCGCGATCGGAGAAATCGTATTGCGGACCGATGATCATGACCGCCTTTAAATCGGCCGGGATTTCACCGAGCTCGAACAGGTTCAGTTCCTGCAGCTTGATGTTTTCGTTCTCGATGAATGTCTTGAGCACGGAGATGGGGCTGGGATCGGCTAACGACGGCTCTTTATGACCGAGCACGTAACCGACCGCGTTTTTTTTGCCTTCGACGAGGTCGATCATGGCGGTGGTGACCGCTTGTTCGCCCTTGAAGGCGGCCACGCGCGGACCTTCCCCCATGGCTACGCCACTTTGATCCATGTCGGCCATTTCGGAGGCCTTGACGGTTTTGTTGCGGCCTTCGTAATCGACGACGAGCAGACTTTCATCGCTCACGACCTTGTATTTTTCGAAGAGCTCCTTGGCCCGGGAGAGGTTGCGTTCCGGGTCGATGTTCTCCACGTCCATCTTGCCTTTGGCCGCGTATTGGTACTCGGTCAGGAGACTCTGCACATCTCCGCTGATGGGAGTGTTAGGCGAAAAGAATACGGTGACGCGGATCTTGCCCTTAATGGAATCAAGGAAGCGCCGGGTCTTGTCGGAGAGGGCATACTTCTGGTCGCGCGAGAGATCCCAGCGCTTGTAATGCTTCATGCCGAGCGCGTTGATCATGACGGCGAGAAAAAGGACAAGCGCGACCTGGACAACGACGTTCAGGCCGATGCGAAGCCGGTGGATTTTCGGGCGCGGCGCGGTTGGGGTCTCTGTTTCCGCCATCTTTACATTCTCCACTTCCGCGATTGAAAGGCCTGGTGGGTGAGAGTCAGCATGAGAGCCGTCAGGCTGAGGTAGAGAACGATGGGCCGGGTATCGAGGATGCCGCGCGAGAGCGTGCCCATTTGCTCAAGAGCCGAGAAATAGCCGAGCAGATCGCGCGTGCCCGCGCTGATATCGAGGAGGATGAATTGGACGAGCCCGAGGAAGAACAAAAGGGTGATGGCACAAAACGAAATGACGGCGGCGATGATTTGATTCTTCGTCAGGACGGAGGCGAAGCAACCGACGGAGAGGTAGAACATGCCGAGCAGAATTAGCATGAGGTAGGAGCCGCCATAGGCGCCGGGAGAACTGGCCGCATCCTGATGCGTGATGACGCGAAAGATCCAGAAATAGGCTCCGGTCGGAATCCAAAGGGTGATGTAAAAAACGAACGCCCCGAAGAACTTCGAGAGAACGACCTGCCAATCGCGCACCGGCGCGGTCATGAGAGGCTCGATCGTGCCGAGCTTAAATTCCTCGGAGAACAAGCGCATGGTGATGAGCGGAAAGATGAGAACGAAGGCGAACCAGAAGAAAACGGAGTTAAAAAAGGCTTCCTGCACGGAGTAGCCGACCTGCCGTTGATTCATGAAGGAGATCTGGAAATAGAAATCGACGCCGCTGACGAGCAGGAAAAAAACCAGAACGATGTAGGCGATGGGGGAGTAGAAATAACTCCGGACTTCGCGCATTAGTAAGACGAAGAATTTTCGCATGGGGGTTAGGAGGGGAGTGAAGGAGTGCTGGAGGGATGGAGTGTTGGAGGGATGGAGTGCGGGAGGGATGGAGTATTGGAATACTCCTCGGGGTCCTCGTTGATTCGCGCAATCCAGTCGCCGTCGTCTCGTTTCTCCTCCAGTTTCCCGATCAGTTTCAGGAGGCGATTTTCAACTTCGTAATGAATCAAATCAAATTCGCGGATGCGCGAGGCAGCAATCTGCCCGGTTCGATTTAGGCCCAGCGCACGGGTCATTGTCTCGGCGGCTGATCCGAGTGAAACGTACAAATATTGGATGTATTCCTTCACGGATCGACGGCCATACCCTTCGGAAATGTTTGATGCGACCGACTGAGCGGCGTCGGCCAACTGGGCGCGGAGTTTGAAGTCAATTTTCGCCTCGTCGCAGGCCAACCTCCAGACAAGCTCGAAAAAGTCCATCGCTTTCTGCCAGACGATCAGGTTCATGTAACCGCGGTTCTTGTTCCGCAGTTCGGTTTGGTAATTCATGACTCCACTACTCCATCACTCCAAGTCTTAGACTTCGTCCGGGTGGGTGATCTCGACGAATACATCTTCGAGGGTGGCGCGGCGTTGCGTTAATTCGCGCACGGTCCAGCGTCGCGCAGTGGCCAGCTGAAAGATTTCCGCGCGCACGTCCACGCCCGATTCAACGCGCAGGGAAAAGATCTTCCAATCGCCGTCATTTTCGGTCGTGACATCGCGCACGCCCGTAATTTTTTTCAGCTCTTCCGCGCCGTCATCATTTCCGACCCTGGCTTCAAGGGCCACGCCGCCGGCCTGCCGGATCTGGCCTAACAAGTTTTCGGGTGTATCGGACGCTTCGATGCGGCCGCGGTGCACGATGATGACGCGGCTACAGGTCATTTCCACTTCGGGCAGAATGTGGGTGGAGATGAGGATGGTGTGCTGTTTGCCCAGGTTCTTGATCAGCTCGCGCACCTGCCGAATCTGGTTTGGGTCGAGGCCGATGGTTGGCTCGTCCAGGATCAAGAGATCCGGTTCATGCAGAAGCGCGTCGGCCAGGCCAACGCGCTGGCGATAACCCTTGGAAAGACTCGAGATGAGCTTCTTCTCCACATCCTTCACTCCGCAGAGTTCTTTGACGTCGCCGACCCGTTCCGCGACGCGCCGGTGCGGGACACCCTTGAGCGCGGCCCGATAATCCAGATACTCGGTAACGCGCATATCATTATATAGAGGCACATTCTCCGGCATGTAACCGACGTGCGCGCGGGCCTGGAGGGATTGCTCGAAAACATCGAACCCGGCGATGGAGGCGCGGCCCGAAGTGGGCGGCATGAAGCTGGCCAGGATCCGCATGGTGGTCGTCTTGCCGGCCCCGTTCGGTCCGAGAAAGCCCACGATCTCGCCTTTCTCCACCTCGAAGCTCAGATCCTTGATCGCGGTATGTCCGGCATACCGTTTGGTCAAATTTTCAACCTTAATCATTTGCGAATCATTTCATGAGACAACCGAAACGCGCGGGCGTTGCAGAAAATCACCGAAGTCAGCGGGCCGCCAGTGTGACTGTTTCAACTCTTTGGCCGCCGCCGTCGGCGCGCACTACCCCTACGACGAAGTCCACGCTTGCGCCACTCTTAGCGCGAGCGAGCAAACCTTCGGCTTGTTTGACGGACGCCACATCATACTTACCGATTCGATAAATGACCAATCCACGCTGCATCCCGGCTTCATCGGCCGGACTATCCGGCTCGACCGCGCTGATCAGAACTCCGCGGTTCGGGGCGTAGCCGAGGGCGGAGGTCAGTTCTGCCGTCAGGTCCTGGAGTTGAATTCCAAACAGGCGTTCCGCGCTGGTGGAAGCGGCTGTCTCACTCTCCGGCGCGGGATTGGTGGGCACCGGCTGCTTTTCCGCGACTGTGCGAAACTGCATGACCGTCTCGCGCACCACGTCGGCCGGAATGGCAAACCCGAGGCCCTGGGTGGGGACGCCTTGCGGGGTAAAAGCCATCTTGGCTGAGCTGACCCCGACGAGCCGGGCCGACAGATCGATGACAGGTCCACCGCTGTTGCCTGGATTGATGGCGGCATCGGTTTGGAGGAGCCCTTTGTAATCGATGTTGTCGATCGTGATATCGCGTTTGACGGCACTGAGCACGCCCCGGCTAATCGAGCTGCCGTAGCCGACCGCATTGCCCACCACGATGACCGTTTCGCCTAACAAGTTAGGCGAGATGTTATCCAGGCTGATGAAGGGAAAGGCGGCCTTGGCGTCGATCTTGATGAAGGCGAGGTCCTTCTTTTCGTCGCCCGTGATGTAGTGGGCGTTGTAGGTTTTACCGTCGTTCGTGGTGACCTGAATCTTGAGATCGGCCGCGCGCTCAACCACGTGCTGGTTGGTGACAATGTAACCCGCGGGGTCGACGAGGAATCCGGACCCGAGGCTCTGCAGAGTCTGCCGGATTTCGCGTGGACGGCTGCGGTAATTGCCGAAGAACTGCGCGTAAAAGTCCTCCACCGGATCGCGCACATTGCGGCGCACGACGCGTTCGGTGTTGATGTTGACGACGGCGGGCAAGGCTTTGGCCACAGCGAGGACGCTGGGCTCGGCGGCGGGATCGCCCTGGGCGAAAGAGGAGGGCGGCCCGAGCAGGGACAAGATGGGAATCCCCACGAGAGAGAGGATAAAAGCTGAGCGGCCCGTCATTTGGCGAGAAGTATGGAAGGGCGGCATGGAGTGTCAACTTGCCGCAGGCCGTATTGGTTGCAGATTGAAGGGGTCATGCGCACATCCTTTGCCGCCCGCGCGAATCTCGATTTGCTCGAGGAGAACTATCGCCGCTGGCAACAAGACCCGGAATCGGTCGACTCGGGATGGTCGGCTTTTTTCGAAGGATTCGAACTGGGCGATCTGCCGCAGCGCAACGGCGCGGGCGCAAAACGGGAGGAGGCGCGGGAGAGCCCGCTGCAGACACGCATCGATGGGCTGGTTTACGCCTATCGAACGCTCGGTCATACGATCGCGCGGGTGAATCCGCTGGAGGAGAAGCGGCCGGAAAATCCTTTACTGACTCTGCGTGAGCTCGGGTTCAGCGAGAAGGATCTCGATTTGCGGGTGGCATCGAAATTCTTCCTTGATAACCGCCAGATGAAGCTGCGCGAAATGATCGCGCTGCTCGAACAGATGTATGCGGAATCGATCGGTGGCGAGTTCATGCATATTCAAAATACGCGGATGCGGAACTGGGTGCGGCACCGGATGGAATCGCGCCCGGCCAAGCGGGACACGCCGCGCGAAGTCCAGGTCGGATTGCTGCGCGCCCTGCTCGAAGCGGAATCGTTCGAAACGTTCCTGCACACGCGTTATGTGGGGCAGAAGCGATTTTCTCTGCAAGGGGCCGAATCGTTGATGATCATCCTCGATACGATTCTGCAAAAATGTCCGGACGCCGGCGTGGCCGAGATTTGCATGGGCATGGCCCATCGCGGCCGTCTCAATGTGCTGGCGAATTTATTGCGCAAATCGCTCAAGGTTGTTTTCGCCGAGTTTACGGAGAACTACATTCCCGATCTCGTGGCGGGCGACGGCGACGTGAAGTACCATCTGGGCTACCGCAGCGTGCGAAAGCTGGCCGGGGGAGCGGAGGTGGAGATTCGGCTGGCGGCCAATCCGAGCCATCTGGAGGCGGTCGACCCCGTGGTGGAAGGAACGGCACGCGCGCGACAGCGCATTCGCGGCGACATGGAACATCGGCGCAAGGTTTTGCCACTCCTCATCCATGGCGATGCGGCCTTTGCCGGCCAGGGAATTGTGGCCGAGACCCTCAACATGTCGCAACTGCCGGGCTACGGCACGGGCGGGACCATTCATGCGGTGGTGAATAATCAGATCGGTTTCACCACGCTGCCGGAAGATGCGCGTTCCTCCATGTATGCGACGGACATCGCCAAGATGATCGAGGTGCCGATTTTCCACGTGAACGGGGATGATCCCATCGCGGTGCGATTCGTTAGTCTGCTGGCGCTTGAATTTCGGCAGGAATTCGGCCGGGACGTGGTGATCGACATGTATTGTTACCGGCGTTACGGCCATAACGAAGGGGATGAACCGGCCTTCACTCAGCCGGACCTTTACGCCAAGATCGATAAGCGCCCGTCCGTGGCGCAACTCTACAAACGTGATCTGATCGAATCGGGTGTCCTGAGCGACGACGATGCGGCTTCGCTCGAAACGGAGTTCGAGTTGCGTCTTGAGATGCCTCTCCAGCAGGTCAGGGACTCGGAGAAAGACAAGGCCGACAGGCATGCGCGCTTCGAGGAGTCGACGGCCGTTTTCCAGCCGGAATACACGGGGTCGTGTGCGGCCACGGCCATCAGCGAAGAAATGCTGGCGAAGATTGTCGATGGGATGACGCGCGTGCCGGAGGATTTTTACGTCCAGCCCAAGATCAAGCGCATCATCCTCGAGCATCGGCGCAAGGTTTTCGAAAATGGCGGGCCCTATGAATGGCATTACGCGGAAGCACTCGCCTTCGGTTCTCTTCTGCTCGATCAGATTCCGATCCGTCTTTCCGGGCAGGATAGTTCTCGCGGTACGTTTAGTACGCGCCACGCCGTGCTTTATGATGGCAAGACGGGAGCGCCTTACCTTCCGCTCATGCACCTGGGCGGCGCGCAGGAGCGGATTTGCATCTACAACAGTCTTCTCTCGGAGGCGGCCGTGCTGGGATTCGACTACGGCTACTCGCTCGACTACCCAAACATGCTGTGCCTTTGGGAAGCGCAGTTCGGTGATTTTGCCAACGGCGCCCAGACCATCATCGATCAGTTTATCGTTTCCGCGGAGTCCAAGTGGCAACGACCGAGCGGGATCGTGTTGTTACTTCCGCACGGCTACGAGGGGCAGGGTCCGGAGCACTCGAGCGGCCGGCTCGAGCGCTTTCTGCAGGCTTGCGCGGAAGATAACATCCAGGTTTGCAACCTAACGACTTCGGCCCAGTACTTTCATGTGTTACGCCGCCAGATGAAACGAGACTTCGTGAAGCCGCTCATCATCATGACTCCGAAGAGTCTGTTGCGCGCCGAATTCGCTTCCTCCCGGGCGGAAGAATTCACGAAAGGCCGTTTTGAGGAAATCCTGCCGGCGCCGAAGACGGGGACGGGTTCTAAAACGGAGCGCGTTATTTTTTGCTCGGGCAAGGTTTATTACGACCTGCTCAACTACCGCACTGCGCAAAAAATCGAGGACGTGGCCATTATTCGCGTCGAACAGCTTTATCCGCTCGCAACGGCGCAGCTGCGGTCGTTGGTCAAACCATTCCCGAAGACGGTGAAGTTTGTGTGGTGCCAGGAGGAATCGCAGAACATGGGGGCCTGGACTTTCATGGAGCCGCGCCTGCGCGGTCTGTTCAAGGCGGAGATTGCATATGCCGGGCGCAATGCCAGCGCGAGCCCGGCGGTGGGCGCGCTCGCCATACACAAGCGGGAGCAGGCGCAGCTGATCAAGGAAGCGTTCACGGTTTAGTGGTCGCCGGGCGCTTTTCCGGGGAGAGGAAAGAAGTGGTCCAAAGCCCTGACACTGCGGCTGAATCCCGTTCGATGCATGGACGGGTGCTCGGAAAGATTTCGTGATGACGTCGCCATCTTTTGCGCTTAGTTAGCCACGGGATGAGTGTTGAAGTTAAAATTCCCGCGGTGGGAGAATCGATCTCGAGCGGGGTCGTTTCTGTCTGGCACAAGAAATCGGGCGAGTTCGTCAACGCCGGGGATGCCCTCTTTACGCTCGAGACAGACAAGGTTTCGACCGAGATCGTGGCGGAGAAAGCAGGAGTGCTTGAGACGCTGGCTGCGGAGGGTCAGGAGGTAAAGATCGGGGAGATCGTGGCCACGATCGACGATGCGAAAACTGCGCCCGCCACATCGGAGGGAAGCGAGAAGAAAACCACGGCGGACGCGAAATCATCCGATCAGCCCGTCCCGGCTTCGCAATCGGCCAAAACACTTTCACCGGCGGTACGTCGCATCGTCGAAGAAGAAAAAGTGGATCCGGCGAAAGTGGAGGGAACCGGCAAGGACGGACGCCTAACGAAAGGGGACGTGCTCGCGGCGGGCGAAAGTAAATCTGTAGGGGACGCTGTCAGCTTCCCAGGGAAGCCAACGGCTTCCCCCGCAGCCGCGCAACCGGAAAGCGGCCGCTTTACGCGTCGCAAAATGTCGCCTTTGCGCCGCAAGATCGCGGCGCAATTGGTCATGGCGCAGCACACCGCCGCTCTGCTCACCACGTTCAATGAATGCGATATGACGGCGGTGCAGGAACTGCGCAAGGCGTCGCAGGATGCGTTCACCAAAAAGAACGGGCTCAAGCTCGGGTTCATGTCGTTTTTTATCAAAGCGACGGTGGAAGCTCTGAAGGCCGTCCCTTCCATCAACGGCCGCATTGAAGAGGATGATTTTATCGACAACCACTTTCATGACATTGGTGTGGCGGTCGGGACGGAGCGTGGCCTGGTCGTGCCGATCGTGCGGGACGCGGACAAGAAAAGCTTTGCCGAGCTTGAGCGGGACATCGCGGAGTACGCGACGAAAGCGCGCGAGGGTAAGCTGAAGATCGAAGATTTACAGGGCGGCACGTTTACCATTTCCAACGGCGGCGTTTATGGCTCTCTCTTAAGTACTCCGATCCTGAATCCTCCGCAGAGCTGCATTTTGGGAATGCACAAGATCATGCCACGACCCATCGCGATCGATGGGAAGGTGGAGGTGAGGCCGATGATGTATCTGGCCTTGAGCTACGATCATCGCGCGGTCGATGGAAAAGAGGCGGTGACCTTTCTGATTAAAGTGAAGGAAGGAATCGAGGATCCAAAAAAGCTGCCGCTGGATTTTTGATGAGGGAGGGACGGCTCGAAAGTGCGTCGCTGCCTGAATTAGATTTATGGAAAAATTCGACGTTGTGATCATTGGATCGGGGCCGGGTGGGTATGTCGCGGCGATTCGCGCTGGGCAACTCGGATTGAAGACGGCCATTGTTGAAAAAGACAAGGAACTGGGCGGCACCTGTCTCAATATTGGATGTATTCCGAGCAAAGCCCTGCTCAGTTCGAGCGACCATTTCTCTTTCGCCCAGAAGGAAGCGGGAAAACACGGAATTGTCATCGATAACGTGACGATCGACCTGGTCAAGATGTTGCAGCGCAAGGATAAGGTAGTGAAAACTCTGACGGGCGGAGTGCGCGCGCTCATGAAGACAAACAAAGTGACGACGCTCGAAGGGATCGGCACGATCACGGCACCAGGAAGGGTTTCGGTGAAGTCTTCGAAAGGCGAAACTCAAGAGGTCGAGGCGAAAAACATCGTGATCGCAACGGGCAGTGTGCCGGTCGAGTTGCCCTTCGCCAAGTTCGACGGCGAGGTGATCGTGAGCAGCACGGAGGCGCTTTCCTTCACCGCGCCACCGGCCAAGTTGCTCGTGATCGGAGCGGGCGCGATCGGCCTGGAACTGGGATCGGTCTGGAGCCGGCTCGGCTCGGAGGTGACCGTCCTGGAATTTCTCCCGCGCATCGCGCTCGGGTTCGATCTGGAGGTTTCCAATCTGCTGCAACGCGCCCTTACCGCGCAGGGTATGACTTTCCATCTCGAGACCAAGGTGAGCGGACTGAAGGTGGAAAATGGACGGGCTACGGCAACCGCGAGTAAGAACGGGGAAGAACTCACTTTCGAAGCCGACAAAGTTTTGGTTTCAGTGGGGCGCCGCCCGTTTTCCGAAGGGGTTGGCGCAGACAAGATTGGGGTGGAGTTCGACGAGAAGAGGCGCATTAAGGTGGACGCGCACTTCCGCACCAACGTGGAGGGCATCTACGCGATTGGCGATGTCATCCCTGGTCCGATGCTGGCGCACAAGGCGGAAGACGAAGGAATCGCCTGCATTGAAAACATAGCCGGCAAATCGGGTCACGTGAACTACGACGTGATTCCAGGAATCATTTATACGAATCCAGAACTGGCCGGCGTCGGCCTAACGGAGGACCAGGCCAAGGAGCAGGGGATTGACGTTCGCATCGGAAAGTTTCCCTTCCGGGCTAACGGGCGCGCTCTGGCTAACGAAGATGCGGAAGGGTTGGTCAAGATCGTGGCCGACACTAAGACCGACCGGATCCTGGGTGCGCACATTCTGCAGCACGCCGGCTCGGAATTGATTGCTGAAATCGCCGCGGTCATGGAGTTCGGGGGCAGCGCCGAGGATTTAGGCCGGACCTGCCACGCGCACCCGACCTTGAGCGAGGCCGTCAAGGAAGCGGCTCTGGCCGTGGATAAGCGCGCACTTCATATCGTGAATCGCTGAGTCAGGGCACGGTAGGCCAGACCCTGTAGGGCTGGGTCTGGCTTTTTTTATTGGCAGTTCCTTTTTCTTCTGCTCCATTCGGCGGCGAGGAAACAACTTATGACACAAATACGAATTACTAAGACGACGTTCATGGTGGCGCTAATCGGCGGGTGCGCCTTGGTGACGGCAGCGACGGCCGGCACGATGGAGAAAAACCCGGTGGTGGCGGCACCGGCGGGACCGTTCGACTGGAACGGATTTTATATCGGCGGCAACGTCGGGGCGAACTGGACCAATTACGACTTCGGCGGATATCACACACGAGTCGATGTGACTCAGCAGCTTTTTTCCTCCATCACCGCGCCCCAGGGAGACTCTGCAATCCAAGAGCCGCTTCCCCAGTCCAGCTTCCTGAGGTTCAATACCCCGGATGACCTAAATCACAACGGCGACGGCAACGACGTCACCGTAACGGGTGGCGGCCAACTTGGTTTTAACAAGCAGTTTGGCCGCATTGTCCTCGGCGTAGAGGGCGCTTTCGACGGGGTTTCCAATCCGAGCAACTGGACGCGGGACCGCAATTTCAAAACGGATGATTTCTTTTTCGACCGCATCTCGGCCGAGACTACCGAAACCACCATGCGCAAAGCGGAAACGCGCTGGAACGGCGCAGTCATGGGCAAACTGGGTTTCGCGACCGGCCCGTGCCTATTTTACGGGATCGGCGGTGTGGCGTTCACTGACGTGACCGCATTTGCCGACGACCGCGCGAGCACGGATTTTTTTGGTCCGCCGATCCCGGGCGCTCCTCAAGTGGATGGTTCACGTCAGTTCCTCGGTAACGTGACAAGCCGCAACCGGACGAGCGACGAAGCCATTATCACGGGATGGACGGGAGGTGGCGGGATGGAGTACGCGGTCACGCAGATTTGTTCGATGGGCGTGGAGTACCGTCATAATGGGTTCGCCAGTCACAAATTCCACTTTGCCTCGAACCAGGGTCCCATTTCACCGGGGAACAGTTCGGTCGACACGGATAGCGATCAGTTGACCTTCAAGATCAATTTCTATCTGGGTCACCTGGGCCACTAAAGAGATCTTCCATTTTTC